>JBGAIF010000010.1:0-107610 GCA_044225795.1 Flavipsychrobacter sp. | reverse complement strand
CAAAGGAACCGATAGTGTTGGGTAACGCTTCAAAACCCAATGCTTTCTCGTCAGACACGTATATATCTCAAAAGAGGCCTGTGTCAGTTATTTGCGTGCCTCTACCGGTACATGGCCGCTGGCCTTTTGCCGTGTACATGGAGAACAATGTAACCGAAAGCGCATTTACCGACGAACGGGTAAAGATCATAAAGCTACTCTCCAGCCAGGCATCAATATCCATGGAGAATGCGAGAATATACGAGGAGCAGGAAAACCTGTTAAAGGCTCAGCAAAGATTTGTGCCGCGCCAGTTCCTGAAACAACTGGGCCATACAGACATAGCCCGTGTAAAGTTGGGTGAATCTGTATTGATGGATATGAGTGTAATATTTTCAGACATCCGGAATTTCACACCACTTGTTGAGCTTCTGTCGCCGCAGGCCGTAATAGAAATGCTGAACGAGTATTACAGCCATATAGAAAAACCGATCTCGAAACACGGCGGCTTCATTGACTCCTATGCCGGCGATGGTGTTATGGCGCTATTTGCGGTACCGGCCCAGGAAGCTGTGAAAGCCGGCATAGGCATGAGCCGGGCCCTTGACCAGTTCAACCATGCCCGTAAAAACAACGGGCTGTCACAGATCACTGCGGTGAGCGGCATCAATACCGGCCCGCTGGTATTAGGCACTATGGGGGCAAGTGGCCGTATGCAATGTTCCGTGCTGGGCGACACCGTGAACCTCGCATCGAGAATTGAGCAACTGACAAGAGCATACAGCGCTCCCCTACTGATCAGCGAACATACATATAATGCGCTTTCAAAGCCCGAGGCATTTTCACTGCGTCTTGTAGATCGCGTGGCGGTGAAAGGAAAAGCTGTAGCTGTGAAGTTATACGAAGTGATCGATGCGGAAACCGACAAACGGCGCGAGGCTAAGGAATCCACAAAAGACTTGCTGAGAACTGCATTGAAAAAATATTATGCCCGCCATTTCACCGAGGCCCACGAAATATTTATTGAGGGTATGGCACGTGACCCACACGATCCCGTTTTCAGTTTATTTGCATCCAGGTGTGAGCGGCATATTGCCAATCCTCCCGATGATGACTGGGCCGGGTACGAAAAACTGACCCATAAGTAACTTACCGGAAAAAGAACAGGGATGAAGCAAAGGAAGATAGGAATAGTAATGGACCCGATCGAGTCGGTCAACAGAAAGAAAGATACCACAGTAGCCTTAATGTATGAGGCTCAGGCGAGAGGATGGGAAGTTTACTACCTGACATTGACAGACCTCTGTATAAATTCCGGCTGCGCAGAAGGAACCATGCGCCGGATTCATCTTAACACCAATGATAAAGATTGGTACCAGGTCAGTGACGAGGTACGTCAACCGTTACAAACTCTTGATGTAGTGCTCATGCGTAAAGACCCTCCGTTTGACATAGAGTATGTAATGGCCACTTATATCCTTGAATTGGCAGAACGGGATGGTGTTTTGGTGCTTAACAGCCCGCGCGCATTACGCGACGTCAATGAAAAAGTATATACAGCCTGGTTGCCCGATTGCTGCCCGCCGGGGTTGGTCGCACGCTCGGGCGCCCTTATCCGGGAGTTCATTACCAAGCATGGTAAGGTAGTGCTGAAACCAACTTGCAAGATGGGCGGACAATCAATATATGTAGTATCTGATGGCGACACCAATGCAAATGTTATCATTGAAGATCTGACGCAAAAAGGCAACCAATATATTCAGGTACAGCAATACATCCCCGACATTGCCACGACCGGCGATAAGAGAATATTGCTGATAAACGGGGACCCTGTGCCCTGTGGTATAGCCAGGATACCTGCAGCCGGCGACCATCGCGGCAACCTCGCCGCAGGGGCACAGGCAAAAGGATTCGAGCTTTCAGAACGTGATAAGTGGCTCTGCAGTAAGATAGGACCGGCGCTACGCGGGCAAAAGATCTTCTTTGCGGGCATTGATGTAATAGGAGATTATGTAACTGAGATCAATGTGACCAGCCCGACAGGTGTGCGTGAGATAGAGAGCATCTATGGCATCAATGTACCTTCATTATTTTTCGATGCACTTCCACTATGATCACACATCGACTCACAAGAGAAGAATGCCGCCAATATATACAAACACACCTGTTTACCCCCCGGAAGCTACCGGCCTGCAGCACTGACGCGGCCGGCATTGGTCATATAGGCGTAGAACTGGAATCTTTGCCCTATCGCAGGCAGGGCCCGGATTCGGTTCACCAACCGGTCTCTCTGTATCATGGCGATAATTCACTGACCCGCACGCTACTTGATATATCGGCATTGCATGGCGGGTTTAACGAAAAAACTGACCAGGCATACCAAAGCTCAACAATAGATAGCATAGGTTTTCCCGACGGCAGCAGGTTTCTCTTTGAGCCGGGCGGGCAGGTGGAGATAAGCACTAACCCATGCAGCAGTCTTTACGATCTGGAAACCCAGCTAAATAACAAACAAGCCATACTCAGTTCATTGGCTGAAAGTACCGGCATCCATTTTGCGCAACACGGGATAAGCCCGTGGTGGAGTGCAGATACCCTGACCAACCAACTGCAAAAACCACGCTATAGGGCTATGGAATCCTACTTCAACTCCATAGGTCCGTACGGCAGACAAATGATGTTGCTCACAGGCTCACTCCACATCAATCTTGATCTCGGGAATTCTGCAGATGTCACCACCAAACGAATAGTGGCTGCCAATCTTCTGGCTCCTTTTGCAACAGCGATATTTGCCAACTCTCCATCTATTGCCGGGAAAGACAGCGGGCATAAGTCATACAGAAGCTATATATGGCAACACCTTGATGCTAAAAGAACAGGACTACTCAAAATGCCGGTACCAGGTGAGATACCGGACATGAACACACTCATAGATCTGTACCTTGACCTAGCAATGCAGGCTCCACTGATCTATATACCCGAAATAAGCGGAGAAACACTGCCCCCGCATATGACACTTGCTTACTGGCTCGATAATGACATAGCGGGCATCGCGCCGGGCATAGGTCATCTTGCCAACCATTTGTCTTTACTATTTCCGGAAGTGCGCCTGAAAGGATACCTGGAGATACGAAGTATAGATGCCCCACCCGTGAAATGGCAATTGGTTCCAGTTATGTTCTATACGGGCTTGCTGTATAATGACCAATCTCTGGACCGGACTTTAGACCTGCTACTCCCCCATTCAGAAATAATTGACGAAATGTGGGTATATGCCACTTATGGACTTGCCAATGATGATATCTTCGCTATCGCAAAACAACTAATGCTATTGTCGGCACAAGGTCTTTCAAATATGCCTTCCGGTTTTCTACAAAACAACCATGTGGAGCAACTAGTTGAGTTCAACGCGAAATTCACACAACTCCGTAAAACCCCGGCGGACAACTTACATGTAGCAACATGAAATTACACAGGGCGTATTGCTGAATGTGTAATTATTAATGTTTGAGTCTCAATAAATAAGATACTGCAAAAATAAATCATTAAGTATCCAACATTCCTTCCTTTTATTAGAAAGGTTTTTTATTTTTAAAATCTTCAAATACCTAAAAAACAACTTTTTATGCCAGTACATCATTACACGCTTGGGTCTGTACACGACCTGAAAAAATTGTTCCCTCCACCAGGGTTGGCTGATAAAAGCCTGAATTTCAAGACATACGAAGACGTTATCGTGCACTACACGCAGAAGTCGGTAAGTGCAGATGGCATCACTAATGTCTCTAAAGTAGAGGTGAAAGAAAACGGACATGATTATGAAGTGTACCTGCATTACACTTCTTCAAAAGACCAGGTTGTAAAATTCGGAGAGCGGCATGCTACCATATTCAACAAAAACCATGCAATGAAGGCCATAAGGGGCGCTGAGCTGCTGAAGGAAATGGGTGTCTGGAATCCGATGGCCGGTTATAAAGTAAACACAAATAAAGGCGATGGCATCTGTAAATGGCATCTGTATCCACCTCTTGGATTAAATGTAATTGGCCAGAAAGGAATACTACTCATGCACTATCCGCCCTGGGCATGTCTTACTGCCGGCACGTTTGATGGTGCAATTACCATGAACAGGTGGGAGCAACTCCTGAAATGTTCAGGCATAGCACCGGAAAATGTAAACCTTTATAAAACAATAATTGACGTAAATCCTATTGCTGCACCAGGGTCGGGACAAAGCGAGTATCCCAATGACTACTTCCCCATCATGATGGCTTCGGGCTTCTTTGATGGCGGACCGGATCGCGATTACATCAAGTCAATGCTGGAATTATACCTTTCTCCTCCTGATCTGCCAAAGAACAGCAAGTACACACTGCCGTTGCTGATCTGCGGCTCTCCGTTGTACGATCCACAGGCACCGGGATGGTTCCGCACTGCCTATAAAGACATACTGCCGCAAGACAAGAATGGCATTCCGGAAGTAAATGTGCTGCAAACAGGAACATTCAAAATAAGGCCCGACTCAAAAAGAGAAACCCCTTACATGATCGGCAACCATATGATAGCCGCCGGTGTGACAGGAAGATGTACAGACGATCCTTCCCAGATACCCAACATGCTGCAATATGAAGCCCAGGACATGGTAGCTGCATCATTCTTAAAGATGTATGCCGAGCATACAAACCTGACCCCTGAGCAGGTAAAAGCAAAAGCATGTGAACGCTGGTACGGAGATCCGAATGGCAACTGCGCCCCATACCCCAAGGATGAATCGGACCGCAGAACATTATGCGCGCTGGCACAGATGGACCTCTTCTTCTCCTCAAAACCAAAGCCACATCCTGTTTACGATTTCGACCAGGCGTGGGAACGTTGCAAGGACGCGACAATGCGCGACAATCCTTGCTTCGGCAACATCAGGCCTATAGGCGGCAAAAGTGAGTCATAATGTATTAATCACCTTTTCAAGATCATCAAAATGAGCAACTTCAATAATTTATACTTCATCTCCTGGGATGACAACAATACCGATTTCCGATTGTGGTCTGTCGATTTTAACAGCCCCTCTTTATTAAAGAGTATGCCTGTTAAAAAAGGAAGTTCCATACCTAAAGACAGCCAATTGATACAAGTGGGCAGCTACCTGTTGCAATGGAGCAAGATCAATAAAGACAATAAGTACAATTACCGTTTGCTGGAGTTCAATCCGTCCGCACCAAACCCTATTGGCAGTTCAGATTCCACGGGCAAATGGACAGACAAAGCGCTGCAGGCGGGTGTATGGGACAAATCAAAGTTCTTTGGCTCACGCGTTGACTTTGCTAATCCTGACGGCGCTGAAAAAGGATTTGAGTCAGGAACAGAACTGGTGCTTGTGTCCACACACAATTTCGTGCTCAACTGGATACCCACGGACGGCCGTGGCACCTACCAGTTGTTCAATTTTGATCACGCAAGCGGAGACCCGCTGCCCGGAGCCGTTACACCACAGGGAGCCTGGCTTACTATCCAGAAAGGCCACCAGCTCTTGTACACATCCGGATATGTCATAGACTGGGAGCCTAAGACCGGCAACTTCTCTATCTGGCAATTTGACGCGCAAAACGAAAACCCGCTGAGCTTTCCATCTGCACTCAGCGGCAACTGGCTCAAACAAGGAATAACACAGCATCATGAACTTATAGTACTGGGACAGTTCATTCTGGACAGGGAGCCGGATGGTAAATTCAGGCTCTGGCAGTTCGATATGACCTCGGAAACCGGATTGTCCGGCCCACTGGCACATGGTACATTACCTAAAGTGATCACATCGAAAACGAAGCTGACAGGAGTAGAGACACTCACCACTGTAGATGCTAAAGTAAAAAGTCAACCCGGCACCATGGACTTCATGCGCGATAAGATAAAGCATGTTGTCTATTACATGATCGAGAACCGCTCCTTTGACCATGTATGCGGATGGCTCTATTCGAAAAATGCGCCGATACATGTGATAGGTCCTGACGGACCGTATAAGGGTGTAGATCCTAATTTCAAGAATAAACTGGGTAATAAGGAATATGCCATAACGAAATACAATAACGGTAAACTGTCAAAAGACAAAGACTTCAAACTGGACCTTGACAAACAGGATCCTTACCACGACTATTCAGATGTTATACGCCAGATGTATTCTGCCGATGTGAATGATTACTATCGCAGAAAGACACCGGATATGGGAGGTTTTGCGCTGAATAACGGTACACCTGAGGTGATGCTTGGCTATTCTCCTGAACAACTCCCTGTGCTTAACGGGCTTGCGAAGCACTTTGCCATTTCTGATGAGTGGTTCTGCTCTATGCCGGGTGGAACTGACGTAAATCGTGCTTTCTCATTGACCGGATCTTCACTGGGTATGCTTAATAATTTCCAGAACGGTAATCTGTACACTGAGTGGGCAGATCAGGCACGCCGCCCATCAATATGGAAGATACTCTGGAGCAATGGTATATCAGACTTTAAGATCTACAACTCTGTAGAATGGATGAATTGCAGATTCACCTACAATCTGTTCCTGAAAGGGCAGATACCCTATATTGACAACATCATGCATGTCGGCAATTACTGCCCGCAGATGAATCAGTTTTATGATGATGCTAAATACGGCACGCTTGCGAAATTCTCTTTCCTTGAACCGATATGGGTGGCCAACGCGGGTTCCACTTCTTATCACCCCGGGAATGACCTGATACCGGGCGAGCGCTCTCTGAACGAGATATTCAATGCGCTGCAAAATAGTCCGCAATGGGAGGATACTCTATTCGTCATCACGTTTGACGAACACGGAGGCCTGCCGGACCATGTTCCACCGCCATACACTGTGAATCCGTTCATGAACGACCAGATACAGAATTTCAACTTTGATGTCATGGGTGTTCGTGTCCCTACCATCCTGGTATCACCATGGATAAAAGAGAATACAGTATTCCGTTCTGAGACAGGCATGGCATACGACTCTACATCTATCCTGGCCACCTTGCTTGACTGGGTAGGTGTTCCAAGGTCTCGCTGGGGAATGGGCGAACGTGTGTACCAGGCACCAACATTTGAAAGTGTCCTTAGCCAGAAAAAAGTACGCAAGGACAAGATCAAGCTGACACCGCCTTATGACTCGCTGTTCCCTAAGGACACCAAGGCAACAGCACGCCTGCCTATTCACGGGCTGCACGAGCTGATCGTGCCCCGAATGGTAGCGGAGATGGCACCGCACCTGAGCCGTGCAGAGCGTGTCAAACTTGCAGAAGAAGTGCTGGGCGCAGGCTCGCTTGCAGAGATGCACTCGATGCTCAACAATATTCATAATACTTACAAAAAGTAAGTATATGCATATCCTATTATACAGATCACAGCTATCCCGAAACGGATAGCTGTGATCTCATCATACTTATATTCTCCTGTCTGACATTTTATTACTTCTCATTATTTTAACCACAAGTTTGCAATAATTGTACCATGGCAAAGACAAAAAAACAAATCAAGTCTGCTACCGCAGCAGCAAAGGGATCTGCAAAAGCAAAAGGAGCATCCGCAGCCACACACCTGATGACATATGCAAAAAGATCAGCTGCCAATATGAATTTTAAACCGCGTCGCCCTTTCGGCGATCCGCTCGCTCCTAATAAACCCGATCCGTCATTTGCTGAGATACCATCCTTCAACAAAATGCCCAAGGATCTCTCCTACGACCTGGAACAAGCTATAGGAAAAAGTGAAGTAAAACGGATCACTGATGCGGGTCAAATGGTATTTCACATAGTGGGTGATACCGGCGACATCAATAGCCTCGGCATCACAAAAGATCTGTCCGATCAAATGGAATCACAGTACAGCACGGGTGACAAGAACAACCCTGCATTCCTGTACATACTCGGCGACCTTGTTTATTACAATGGCGCTGCTACTGATTACAGAGACCAGTTCTATGATCCATACAAGAACTACCCGAATGTAATAATGGCCGTGCCCGGCAACCATGACGGTCAAACGGTAGTGAATAAGGGCAACGCCCCTGATAATGAACCATCGCTGTACGGGTATTTCCGGAACATGTGCGACAAAAAAAGGACGAAGACCGAATCCTCGCCCTATCGCTACAGCATGGACCTGCCGTGGCCGTATTGGGTACTCAATACCCCATATGCCACCATCATTGGCCTCTATTCTAATGTGGACGGCACCCTTGATAAATGGAATGACAAGAAACAGCCTCAATTCAACTGGTTTGTGGAACAACTGAGGAAAGCAGACAAAAACAAGTGCGTGATGCTCACACTCCACCACCCACCCTACTCCCTCGATGGTGAGCATGGCGGATATCCCGATATTCTTGACACGATAGACCAGGCTGTTGAAAAAGCCGGAGGACGCTATCCCGACATCATCTTTTCAGGACATGTACATAACTACCAGAGGTTCCAGCGAAAAGTGAAAGGTGCGGAAGTACCGCATATCATTGCCGGTGCAGGTGGCTATGCATCCCTGAAAACCATGCACAAACTGCAGGTTGACCCGAAAACAAAGAAAAAGATACAGGCGTCGCCGGCCAAGCCCTTCCGCACTACGTTGCCGGATGTTCAACTGATGCAGTATAATGAAGACCTTCCGGGATTCATGAGAATTACAGTGAACAACAAGACGATAAAAGGAGAATATTTTGTGAACACTACAACAGGGGGACAGCAATCTGCCAAACCGTATGATAGTTTTGTATTTGACCTTGTCAAAAAAGAAATGAAGTAAGAGTCAAAACCTGACCAAACCAAATAAACCCCTGAATATCATATCAGATATTCAAGGGTTTATTCATACCCATTAAACGCTCAGAAAGGCACGCAGACAAGTTCTTTTTACGGATTATTTAATATATTTTTGCAACTCCTCCGGCAATACATGTCAGTACACGTATTTTGAGAGAGGATTTAAACGAACCACACCAAAACAAAGAAAATTTCATCTTGCTTTCCGTGTGCTGCCGTAGCATAAATGTTGCCGGCTTATGCACATGCAGATCATACAGATACCGGAAAACAACTGAAGAACCTGGATATTATGAACGAAAAAAACTATGCTCCGGAATCCCTCATGATGGAATACAGGTACGACCCTGATCTGTACAGAGGCGCCATCAAGTGCCCTGTGTTCCATACGTCGTCATTCGTATTCAATACAGCAGAGGAAGGAAAGGCGTTCTTCGAGAAATTCAACAGCCCCGCTACAGGCTCACAACACGACCTTGAACTTGTTTACAGCAGGGCGAACAATCCGAATGTGGAGATACTTGAAGACAGGCTGAAGCTGTGGGATGGCGGAGAATCTGCAGCTGTCTTCTCCAGTGGCATGAGCGCTATAGCCACATCACTGCTTAGCTTTCTCAAACCAGGTGACGTACTGCTTTATAGCAACCCGATATACGGGGGCACGCACAAATTCATCAACTTTGTACTGAAGGAATTCGGGATCAGTTTTGCCAGTTTTAATGCCGGAGATTCTGAAGAAGATATTATCCGCAATATCGAAGCCGGAGGCATGGGAAGCAGACTGAAAATGATATTCATAGAGTCGCCGGCAAACCCTACGAACGACCTTATAGATATTGAAATGTGCAGCAGGATAGCTGCGCATTTCTCTACAACAGATAAAAAAGTGCTGGTCTCTGTAGATAATACATTCATGGGACCACTCTGGCAACACCCATTAAAGCTTGGAGCTGACCTTGTGCTGTACTCTGCTACAAAGTATATCGGCGGGCATAGCGACCTTATAGCCGGTGCCGCGGTAAGTAGTCACGACCTGATACAAACCATCAAGAAATACCGCACCATATTGGGTACTATTGCCGATCCGCAGACGAGCTGGCTAATTATGAGAAGCCTGGAGACCATGAAGATCAGGATGGAGGCGGCTGCCAATAATGCGGCAATCATAGCAGATTATCTACGGTCTCACCCCAAGGTAGAAAAAGTATATTACCTCGGCTTCACTGACATGAACAGGCCGTCCCAGCTCTCAATACTTAAAAAACAGTGCAGCAGCAACGGCGCTATGATAAGCTTTGACCTGAAGGGAGGTGAAAAGGAAGCCTTCGTTTTTCTGAATAATCTTAAACACATTAAACTTGCGGTGAGCCTTGGTGGAACCGAGAGCCTGGTAGAGCACCCATACACGATGACCCACAGCGATATACCTGTTGATGAAAAGGAAGCGCTTGGTGTTACCGGTAAAATGATCCGGCTCAGTGTTGGTATTGAGAACCCACAGGACCTTATCTCCGACATTGAAACTGCCCTGAACCTCATCAATCAAGATGTTTGAGCGGAAAATGTACCGGCATCATATTTGTTAATACTGGTCTTCGTTTCGCTTATTTATGTCTACTTCTTTCCAATGGTCTCCCGCGGTGTATAACAGCACGAACCGTGAAGATGGATGTTTCAGCACAAGCCTGTACCAGCAATTTGTGTCAATCATATCCAGATGGTAATAACCATTATCGGTGTTCATAGCTGTCTGGTAGTATTGCCACCATGTACTTTTACTGTTATTCAGAAATACATGCAGCTCAGTATCGTTGACAACACGAACATGAGCACCATCACCTGTATTGACAAGGTTATATGAAGCAATATCACAAACATCGTCTGTGATCCTCCTCTTATGCTCATAATTATAGTCCTCCCTGAAAGCACTGGTAGCTGTGTAATAAGCCATAGGCCTAGATCCTGTCATCAGCACTCCATTCAGATTCTCAGGTACATTAAGCAGCAATATCACTCTTCCATCATTGCGTACTGGGAATGTAGCCATCAGGTTGCTGATCAGCCTGGCAGAATGAAACCAATAACCATTCATTTTCACCAGTAATACGGCGTTCAACAACATGTAAGACATTAGCAATGACCACCTGGCCCATGATCGGAACTGGTTAACCAATACTACCATCAGGCCATATACGAAAGGCAGAAGAAAGTAAACATACCTATCATAAGTTACATAACCTTTTACGGGAAAATAAGAGGTTGCCGTAATAAAGAGACAAATACCAACCCATATCATCAATAGACCCGTAAGTACGGACATCTTTTTATTTCGTCCTGATCTGAGTATTACATAAATGATACATAACATAACAAATACTACAAAAGACCACATACCCGCAGAACTATCAAAAAAAGCAGAGACCTGCCCCCTCATCTCTTCAGGCAAAAACCTACCCATAAAAACTGAATAGAATATGCGTTTAGGCGATACACTGAGAAAGTAGTAAAAAAAATGCCCGATCTTCTCGTTTACCCGGTGAGCAAAGAACTGTCCGGTGACCTTGTACAGCAAGCCAAAATAAAATACCAAAATTGCCAATTGTGGTAAGACAACATTTCTGAACGCACGTCTAAAAAGACCCTCTCCCGAATTCACTACAAAAACATAGAACAGAATTAGAGAAAAAGAAATAACAGGCACTATATAAAAGACCTCAATATCAAAGCTGGCAATGATGAATGAAACTGCCGCATACCATGCATATTTCCCCCGGTTTGATGTAATGAATTGAAGTGTATAATATATGGTGAGCAGCGTTGTGAAATATGCGGTGGTATAGGCAAAACAATGTTCATGAACAATGACCTCCGTATTATAAGGACTAACGCAATACATTACAGACACCCATAATGCCGACAATGCCGGTTCATTTAGGCCTGAATCACAGAACAACCTGCATAATAATCGGTATATCAGGGTAGCAGATGCAACATGAACAGTTACTGCCAACAGATGCCATGCCCATGCTGAAAGACCAAATAATTTGTAGCAACAGGTCATGAAGAGCAAACTGGAATAGTAAAGACTGTCTCCGTATGGTGCAGTAATAATATATCTCAGATCGTGATTTGCTACCCTTCTTACCCACTCAAAATAATAATCACCAACCTTACCCGCCTGAGCTGCAGGATAATAAAACAGGAAAGTCAATAACCAAAGAAATATGAATACATAGAAACCTTTAGGCGCAAAATATCCTTTGCGGTTCAGGTCATCCGGCGAACTTACGGCAGATGTAGGTAAGTGTATCACGATTTCCGCACATGCTACTTAGAAACAATGCGTTATCGAAGATAATAATTATCCAGATATATTGTAGCTATATGAATCATCATGTCAGGATAGCATGAATTTCTGTTATCATTCAGTCATCGTATGGATAACCAACTCATACCAATAATTAGTTACAAATGGCTGTTGATCATCTGGCTTCGGTATAACTGTTGTAATGATAGGGGCACCAGCTTCATTACAACATCACGCTGTTTTTTGTCGTAGTAAAATGAGTATGAAAATGAATAAACAAAAACGTTCTCAATTGCCGTTTTTACAACAGTGCTGCCATTATTATAAAGGTTGTCTACAACCTCAAAGCACTTTCCCACCACTTCATAGTTGCGGCGCGATAGTTCTTTAACTACATAACTCACCACTTGCTTTATCAAAACATATGCATTATTCTCTTTGTCATTACAAGTTTGCGAAATGCCTGGAAAATACTTTTCTACATAAGCCGGCAGTTGTTCCTGGTCTATCATTTTGTCTTCTGTTTAGCTGTTTGACAGAAATACTTCAGCAGAGATTAATGCCGCATTTGTTTTAACACAATGGGCATATGCATTAGTATAAAATGTCATAAATAAAATAATTTTATTTGCACAGATTTGTTATGAAATTCAAAATTTAGTTTTTACTTTCGAAAAAAAAATAACAATGAAGAAATACCTCCTCCTAGGAATTTTGTCTACGATGATACTTGGTGCAAAGGATGCTTCTGCACAGTACAGACGTTATTATGATTATCATCACTACTATCCTAAGCATTCTTATTATGACCGTTACTATCATGACAGGTATGACGACGAGGATAAGGTAGAAGATAAAAAGAAGACTTCTGACAAGGAGTCTAATGACGACAAGGACTTCAGGTGCTATGATGCCTGGAAGAAGGATTTCAAGAGAGAGAAGAAAGAATTCAAGGCAAGAGAGCGTTGGTATGAAGACCGTCCTGAGTCTGCCGACAGGAAGTTCCGCAAGGCTGAGAAGAAAGCCTGGAAGAGCGACATGAAGGAATATGACCACAAATATGGCTGGGGTGATCATTACAATGAATACCGCTATTACAGGTGGTAATCTGTACGCCGCTTAACATTATAAAAGAAGCCCCGCAATCGCGGGGCTTCTGCTTTCCGTCAATTACGTGCCTTATTTCATTTTAGACAGCACTACTTCCCATATCTTCTGCTCCCATACGTCGCACTCCATATTCATCTTCTCAGACTCGGCAATGATGCGTGTCACCTCTTCATTCGCGCCCAGGCCCTTGGCATTGGTCATTACATTAAGATAAGTGCCCTTCACGGCAGCACGGGCACATAGCGCACCCACACCGGCATCGCTGGCACAATTGGGGTTGCCTTTCTCTGCCATAGCCATAGCCAGATCAAAGGATCTGAAAGCTGCCTGCATGGTTCGAAACGGCACTTTGATAGCATATACCGTAGCATCATCAATTGCTGCCTTACGGGCCGCCTTCTCCGCATCAGTATCTTTAGGCAAACCATATGCCGCCATGATCACATTGTACGCCCGTGTGTCTTCATCTACCAGGAACAAAAGCTCCTTCATCAGTTCCTGCCCCTGCTCGGCATAGTTGGAGAACTCTTCCCACCGTGCATCCCAGCCCTTCTTATGTGAAGACAGGTTTGCGACCATAGTGCCCAGCGATGCTCCCAACACGCCACAGTATGCCGCAATAGAGCCACCACCGGGTGCAGGAGTCTCTCCTGCTGTCTCGTGTGCAAACTTTGTGAGCGACATGTCCACAAGCTTCTTTGCATTATGGTCCTGCAGGCAATACTCGATTATCTTCTTCTTAGGATCGAAAGTACCCAACTCATCGAGCCCAAGCGACTTGATGGCTATGCGCACCAGTTCGGCCTCGCCTACCCCTATGCTACGCTGCTGCTTGCGCAGGAAGTACTTACCCGCCTCTACCATGGCCTGCAACGGTATAAGGCCAACCAGCTCGCTGCCTGTGACACGAAGGCCCCTTGCCGCAGCACGCTCACATGCCGTATCAAAGAGCACATGAAGCGGTGTCACGTTCATATTCGTCAGGTTCACAGATATCTGCGCTACGCCATACTCTTCTATATACCAGCCTATAGCTTTTACACTCTTCAGCAATCCCGCATCCCAAACCGGATCACCGTTAGCGTCCTTTACCACCTTTCCTTTCTCATCCTTGCGTTGCCTTCCCTTTTCCCTGATATCAAACGCCACGGCATTGGCACGACGGGTAGAGGTAGTATTAAGATTGATGTTGTAAGCGATCAGGAAATCTCTTGCACCGATAACGGTAGCCCCGCTCCTTTCATTGAATGTGGCACGGCCATAATCAGGCTTCCATTCCGGCTTCATGATCTTTGCCGCCAATCCTTCATACTCGCCGCTCCTGATGTCGGCAAGGTTTCTGCGGTATGCCTCTGATGCGGCATATTCGTAGAGGTACACAGGGATATTCAATTCCTCTCCTACACGCTGCGCCAGCTTCTTCGCAAACATCACCGTCTCCTCCATCGTAATACCCGATATTGGTATCAGCGGGCATACATCTGTAGCACCCATACGCGGATGCTCGCCTGTATGCGCAGACATATCTATAAGCTCGTCGGCCTTCTTAATGGCTCTGTAAGCAGCTTCTATCACCACATAGGGATCACCTACAAAAGTGACCACGGTACGGTTGGTGGCCTTGCCGGGATCTACATCCAGCAGCCTCACGCCTTCCACCTTCTCTATCTCATTGGTGATCTCTTTAATGATGTGCATATTCCTGCCCTCACTGAAGTTGGGCACGCACTCTATAATAGCATTCGAAAAGTCTTTCATTGCAGCAATTTGAGGCTGCAAATTAAGCAATCCTGACACACTTTACCAGAGATAAGGCAAGTTATCGCTTAGACCATGCTTCCAGCTTCTCGCGGAGCACTGCAAGCGGCACGCAAGCTCATCGTGGCACGCAGCCATCTTTCAGCACCTCATCGTGGAAGGCCGCTATATTGAATTTAGCCCCCATTTGTTCCTGGTACTTCCTGCGCTCGCCGCTTATGGCCATCTGCCCTATCTTATACGACAGCGCCTGGCCCGGAATAGCCATGTAGCGCTCTATTTCAGACGTGGCCTCGTGCCCGGAGATAAGCTCGTGCGCCATCATATATTTAATGGCCTCTTCGCGTGTCATACCTTTATAATGCAGGCCTATGTCCACTACAAGGCGTATAGCACGGTGAATACCATCGCTCAGGAAGCCGAAATACTGGTAAGGGTCGTCATAGACGCCGAGGTCTTTACCAAGCGTCTCACAATAGTGTGCCCAGCCCTCTCCGTATGCGCCATACCACAGGAACCTCCTGAATTTCGGCAGGTCTTTATTCTCCTGCTGCAGGGATATCTGGTAATGATGGCCTGGAATGGCCTCATGCAGGAACAATGTGGTCATACCTGTGGCGTTGAACTTGCCTGCATCAAGTATGGGCACATAGAATATACCGGGACGTGTGCCGTCTTCAGAACCCTGGTTGTACTCCGCACTGGCCGACTTAGCCCGGAATGCTTCTGTCTGCCTGATGGTAAACTGTGTCTTAGGCACTTTATTGAAAAGCTTCTTCAATTGAGGATCTTCTTTTTTCTTGATGTTCCAGAAGCTGTCTATCACTTGTTTATCCTCTGTGAAGGGGCAGAAGCGCTTGTCGTTGCCGAGGTATTTGAAGAATGCCTGCATATCTCCTTTGAAGCCTGTCTGCTCCCTGATGCGGTTCATCTCCCCTTCTATACGGGCCACCTCGGCCATACCAATATTGTAGATACTGTCGGGTGTAAGATCTGTAGTGGTCCAGAAGCGGATGCAGTATCTGTAATAGTCGGCGCCGCCGGGCAGGTCTTTCATGCCGCTGGTGGAACGGGATGCCGGCAGATATTCTTTTTCAAAGAAGTCATGCAGCTTACGGTAAGTGGGATTCACAATGCTGTCCACGGCATGTTTGTATTGATCCCTTATCCTCTGCTGGTCGGCAGGTGAGAATACGGTGGCGAAACTATCGCTCATGATCCGGACGGGGCCGTAGAATATGTTGGTAGAATCATACTTTATCACCGCCTCTAATTGCGGCAACACCTTCACCACCAGCGACTTTGGCAGCACCCACCCCCTGGCCATACCCTTGCGCATATTGGCAATGGCGGTATCTGCCCATGCCGGAAACACGGATAAGCGTTGTAGCCAGTTATCATAATCCTTAACTGTCTTAAACGGCTGGTTGCCTGTGCCGGAACCAAGTTGCGGCAGATCGAGCGTGAACGCCCAGAACTGGTTTATGGGCATATAATGGGCCGGGTACTTAAGCCCTTCAAGGCCCATCTCCATTTCATACCTGAACAGGCGGCAGCTCATCTGCTGTGTGGCAGACAGCCCTGCCGTGTCTATCTCTTTCGCCAGGTCGAGGTTCTTCTTGTAGAAGTGGCCAAGGCTATCCCTGAAACTCTCTGATATGGTAATGGTAAGTTTGTCGTTATAACGGTTGTCGCCATAGCCGGTAGCCTCTGTGGGGAATAGCTGCATACGCTCTTCCCAATAGTTGCCGAGCAACTGATCGAGTTTCGCCGCATTGTCTTTCTTACCACTGGCCGGGGTATGATTATCGCCGCACGATGATAAGATCAACGGAAATACGAGGCAAAAGAATAGCTTCTTCATGAATAATATTTATGTAAATAAAGTAAAATAACGGCAAAGAGATTTCCCCCTTTCGGAGGCATAAAAAGCCGTATCGTTCTTATTTTGTGGTAAGGGTGCGGAACACATCTTCCAGTGTTTCTGTCTGTGCCTGCAGCGACCTGATACTGATATCGTGGTTCACGGCCCACAGCATCACTTCCCTTCTCAGCGCATCGGGATCGGAGGTCACCAGCTTCCACCTGTTGCCGCCCATATCCTCTTGCTTCAGCAAAAGTTTCAGCTCCCTGAGCAGTGCCGTATCAACGGGCTTCTCAAACTCAACGATCAGCACATCCTGCTGGGTATTGGCCTGCTTCAGCTTTTCAATAGAATCGTCTGCAACTATCTTGCCGTTATTGATGATAATGACACGGTTGCACATGGCCTGCACCTCCTGCATGATGTGGGTGGACAGCAATACTGTCTTCTCCCGGCCAATGTTCTTTATCAGTTCACGTATCTCTATGATCTGGTTGGGGTCAAGTCCGGAAGTAGGCTCATCGAGTATCAGTACTTCGGGGTCGTGTAGCATAGCCTGTGCCAGGCCCACACGCTGTTTGTAGCCTTTTGACAAAGCACCTATCTTCTTATGCGCTTCCTTGTCCAGCCCGGTCATAGTGATCATCTGCGCTATACGGTCTTTGCTTTTCTTGCCGAGGCCATGAATACCGGCGGTAAATTCGAGATATTCGCGCACATACATTTCATAATAGAGCGGATTGGCCTCGGGCAGATACCCTACCCGCCTGCGTACTTCCATTGGCTTTTCCTGTACATCAAAACCACATACGGCAGCAGTGCCGCTTGTAGGAGGAAGATAACCGGTGATCATCTTCATGGTCGTAGATTTTCCTGCGCCATTGGGGCCCAGGAAGCCTACTATCTCACCTTTCTTCAGTTCAAAGGAAATATTATCAACCGCTCTCTGGGTATCGTAGATCTTGGTAAGCGCCGATACTTTTATAGACATAAATTCAACCCCTCTCCGGGTTCACTTTTTAACTAAAAAACGAAGTAGTGTATTACAGCTTCTTGGTCCCTAAGAAAGTACACTTGTGAATCGCAGTATCAGTTGGTGTGCTTACATCTTCGTATGAGTGAACAGACAACTTGTTGTCGCTCTGCAGTGTTACGAAGAATGTTCTGAAATCGTGAGATTTGGAATTGGCTACACTATCGTTATTGGTAACAATAATGCGGTAGGTGCTTACATTGCTGCTCACATAGCCTCTCAGCAATTTAGGCCTTACGCTCCTCATATCCATTGTTACATTTAGTATACCCGCCTTGTCCTTTGCTACGGTCACAGTATCAAGCACCTCTGCAAGGTTGTCGCAGGTAGTATAACCAACATATGTACCTACATAACGGTCAGTGACAAGCGTCTGGCACTGTGCACCTTCATAACCTGTAGGACAGGTACACAAACCATTGGCACATGAGCCGCCATGCTGGCAGGTAACGCCATCACAGATATTCTTTTCACAAGACGTATATATAAGCGAAACTAAAATACCAAAAAACAGAACAATACCAAATAGATTTGCTTTCCAGGCTTTCATCCGAAATTATTTGAGCGTAAGTTACTAAAAAATATTAAAGCGCTATACCAACCCCGAAATTTTTCTACCTCCGGCAATGGCCCCTGTTACATTCGTTACAACACCATGAATGTAACGGGTGTAACGAGGCAACAGAAAACATATTACACTTTTTATCGTCGCTGCTTACCCGTCAGGATGTAAATGCGTTCCAACCCTGTGCGGTTAGCTGGTGTTTATTGCCGGCAGGTGTATGAAGGTACATTCCGGAGGCCTTGTCTGTTATATAGCCTATTACGCTAATGTCATTGTGCTTCGCTACCTTTTCATAGTCTTCCTGCCTTATGGTAAAGAGCAGCTCATAGTCTTCACCACCACTAAGCGCACAGGCAGTAGCGCCTATATTCCATTCACGGGCCAACTCACGGGCCTTGTCATGTACAGGTATCTTATCTTCATACAATACACACCCCACCTCACTCTTGCGGCATATGTGCAGGATCTCTGAGCTAAGGCCATCGCTTACATCTATCATAGAGGTAGGCATTATTTCCTGTTCCTGCAACCATTCCGCAATATCGGCACGAGGCTCCGGCCTCAGGATGCGGCGCACCAGGTAGGTCTGGTTTTGAAAGTCGGGCTGCACACCGGGATGCTCTTTGAATATCTTCTTTTCGCGCTCGAGCAACTGAAGGCCAAGGTAGGCCGCTCCCAGATCGCCGGAAACGCAGATAAGGTCATTGACGTTTGCACCTGCCCGTGTCACATATTTATCCGGCGCTACCTCTCCTATTGCTGTTATGCTGATCACAAAGCCCTGTCTCGAGGTAGTGGTATCGCCACCGATAAGATCTACATTATACTGCTCGCATGCCTCATACACCCCTTCATAAAACTCTTCCAGCGCCTCTACAGAGAACCGGTTGGATACGCCTATGGATAGAGTGATCTGTGTAGGCGTGGCCATCATAGCGTATATATCGCTCAGGTTTACCGCAACTGCTTTATAGCCTAGGTATTTTAAGGGGGTGTAACTTAAGTCGAAGTGCACGCCCTCCAGCAGCATATCTGTGGAAACCACGCACTGCCTGCCAAACTGGTCGATAACAGCAGCATCATCGCCCACAGAAAGCAGCGTACCTGCATTACGGGTCTCATTATTACGGGTAATGTGGTCTATAAGGCCAAACTCGCCTAATGATGATATTTCTGTTCTTGCATCCATGGCGGCAAAGGTACAAATAGCGCCTATAGTTTTGTTACCTTTATAGTACATATGCCGGACAACGATAACATACAGGATAATGATGACGGCAAATGGCTTTGGAACGTCATTTACTTCAACCCTAAGGACAAAAGGATATTCCCGCCCAAGAAAGATGGTGAGGGTTATACCACCAACTTTGGTAATCCATGGTCAGTAGCTGCCCTGTTGCTGATACTGATGATATTATTATCTCCCATCATCTTCCGCAGATTTCTTCAATAGTACAGGGTGGGTTGTACATAGTTGTACAGGTGTACAGGGTTGTACATAGCTGTACAGGTTGTACAAATGTACAGGTGTACAGGTGTACAGGTGTACAGGGTTGTACATAGTTGTACAGGTTGTACAAGTGTACAGACCGTGTCCGTCATTGCGAGGAACGAAGCAATCTCAATGAATAACATGTAGAGGTTCTATAAATTTGTACAGGGTTGTACAGATGTACAAGTGTACAAGGTTGTACATAGTTGTACAGATGTACAACTGTACAGGCACCAAACAATATCTTAACGGAAGAACATGCGATACCTTCGGCATCGGTGACTTACTTATTGATTTTGGCTATAAATATGGGATACCTGTCGGCATCCTTCATCATATCCGGCATCCCGCATAACGTCGCATGTTGCAGTATTCTTGGTTCTTACTCAGGATATACAATGACCCAGAGGGGTCACATATTTATAGAAACAACAAGACAATGATGCCCGATGCTTATTGATTTTGGCTATAAATATGGGATACCTGTCGGCATCCTTCATCATATCCGGCATCCCGCATAACGTCGCATGTTGCAGTATTCTTGGTTCTTACTCAGGATATACAATGACCCCGAGGGGGTCACATATTTATAGAAACAACAAGACAATGATGCCCGATGCCGAAGGTATCGCATGTTAAATAGCCCAATAGAATAAGTTTGTTACATGACCTTGTTACAATTTGTTACACCTCCATGCAACTGTAACAAGTAACAGAGATAGACATGATGACCTGTACAAGGTTGTACAAGTGTACAGGCAAACATATTCTCAGAGATATTATAGCCGGAGGAGAATCATTCCCTTATATCAATACTCAATAACAAATAATAATAGTAATAAGTATAGTAGTATTTCAGTTTGAAAATAGCTCTATTACTCGGTTTTCCGTTCTGTCTTTGCTAAGATCAATAAGTATATAATTCTACCTATAATAACAATACCGAAAGATATGGCTGTATATATCACAATATACTGCTCATCTGATCGACATGGGGGCAATAGGTATCTGGCGGGCATGGTTCACATTGAGGCTGAAAGTACAAAAACAGCGAAATGCTAATGATAACCATAGTCCCAAGAACAAGCAACAGTCTATTCTTGCTATTAATCAAGCCTCTCAATGATACCATCATAATCCAAATATAATGAGAAAAGAAGGCTATTGTGCTTGCTCTGTTTGTTTCTTCGTATTGTATATAGTAGCATAGTAATAGTAAGTAGTAGTTAAGTATATAGTAGTTTTTTCTCAGTGGAGATAATTCACTTTACTGATATACGCTATTCTTGTTGTACCTGTACAGTTGTACAACCCTATTTCCAGAGAAATTATTCTTGTTACTGTCACATCTAGGTGTAACAAATTGTAACAGGACGATGTAACAAAGCTATTCCATTCCTATTTGTACAACCTGTACAACTATGTACAACCTCTGTACACTTGTACAACCTCCCATCACTTACTGAGATTGCTTCGTTCCTCGCAATGACGAGTATCCTGTACACTTGTACATCTGTACAACCATGTACAACTATGTACAACCTCTGTACACTTGTACAACCTCCCATCACTTACTGAGTTTGCTTCGTTCCTCGCAATGACGAGTATCCTGTACACTTGTACATCTGTACAACCATGTACAACTATGTACACCCCTGTACACTTGTACATTTGTACAACTTGTACAACTATGTACACTTGTACAACTATGTACACTTGTACAACTTTCCATCACTTACTGAGATTGCTTCGTTCCTGGCAATGACGGGTACCCTGTACACTTGTACATCTGTACAACCTGTACAACTATGTACACCTGTACATTTGTACAAACTGTTCACTATTCACTATACTCTGTTCACTATTATTGCTTCCCCTGCACTACCCTGAGCATCTGCTCATGTATGAGGCCGTTGGTAGCCAGTGTTTCTTTTTCAAATACATTGTATGGATTACCGTCAAAATCGGTGATGGTGCCGCCTGCTTCCTGCACTATCAGGTATCCCGCGGCTACATCCCATGCGCTGAGGTTGTATTCCCAGAATCCGTCAAAGCGTCCGCAGGCTACCCAGCAAAGGTCAATAGCGGCAGAGCCCAGGCGGCGCACAGGCAGCCCTTCAAGCACTATGCGCTCAAATACTTTTATGGGATGTTCATGCCTGTCGGGCCACTTATAGGGGAAGCCTGTAACGAGACACGCTTTCTTAAAATCACTCTTCTTAGATACATGAATAGGCTTGCCATTGAGCGTAGCGCCCTTGCCTCTCTCAGCAAAGAACAGCTCATTCATCATGGGGTTATACACACAACCCAGTATAAGCTCGTTATTATGCAGCAGGCCTATGCTCACGCAGCAGAGTGGTATGCCGTGGGCAAAGTTCACCGTACCGTCTATGGGGTCTATGAGCCATTGATAGTCCGATGGCTTGATCAGCTCCCCTACTTCTTCACTGATGATGGTATGTGACGGAAAAACGGAACGGATAATGTCTATGATGACCTTCTCGGCAGCAGTATCTACCTCTGTCACGAGGTTGTTGATGCCTTCCTTATGGTCCACCTTGAATTCGCCGGCAAAGTAGCTCTGCACCACATTACCTGCTTCCTTCGCTGCATGAAGCATTACCTCCTTCAGTTGTTCCATGTTACAATTTTAGCTCTTTCCCTAAATAGTAATCTATCAGTTTCAGCTTAAAGATAAGGTCATACTTGGCTCCTGCAAGGTTTGCGGCTGCCGCAAACTCAGAGTTCTGTGTCACCAGCAGGTCCACCGTACTGGTGAGGCCCAGGTCGTAACGCTTGCGGGCAAAATCAAGTGCACGCCTGGCAGCATCATCTGCGCGTTTGGCCGCATTATATTTCTGTATGGAGTTCAGGGCATTGTTGTGCGCCTTATAGACATTCTGTTTCAGCGTCAGCTCTGCATTGTACTTATTCAGTTGCGACTGTGCCAGGTTGATGCGTGCCTGCTTCACCGAATATTGGGTCTGCCAGCCGTTGAAGATGGGAATACTGAGATTGAGATACAGGTACTCACGGAAGTTATTGCGGAATTGCTTGTCAAAAGGTATGGTAGCCGTAACAGGTGTGAATTGCTGTTCATACACAGGCAGATACCTGACAGACCCTGACGACTGCGTATCCTGCACAAAAGACCCGTTTGGCTGCACACCACCCAGGTTGTAACCGGTGACCGTGAGGTAATTACTGGCCACGCTTGTGCCCACCTGGTAACCCAGGCTCAGTTGAGGGTACTGCATCCCCTTTGCCATATTCACACCCTTTTCTGCCGCATTTACGCGCAATTCGCTGCTTTTTATAGACCCGAAGTGGGTACGGGCCTTTTGGAATATTTCCTCCGGCTCCAGTGCAGTCACGGTTAATTCATCCTTTACCTCTACATCCGGCACCCTGATGCTGAACGGTGTGGAGAGATCAAGGTTGAGCAATGTCTTCAGGTCGAGGATAGCCGAATTGTATGCCGCTATGGCATTGATAAGGTTAGCGCTGTCTGTTGCCACTTGCGATTCCATCTGGGCTACATTCAGTTCGGGCAGCCTGCCCGCGTCAGCAAAAGCCCTGGTCTGTGTCAGTTGTGCTTTGGAAAGTGATACCTGGTTGGTGCTGATATTCACCTGCTCCTGTGCCAAAACAGCAGCCAGGAAACCATTGACCACATTCACCGACATATCATTCTTCAGTTGTTCCAGGTCGGCCAGCGACGCATCGAGGTTGTATTTGTTCCGCTCTATGGCATTACGTACCTGCATCCATCCAAACAACAATACACTACCGCTACCTGAGAAGGTCATAGAGTTGTAACTCGCATCAACGAAGTCGTTGGTGGTGGGATTCACAGACCGCCCGAAGTTCCTGCCGAAGTTGCTGTTGGCAGAGAGCGTCGGCAACTGCGATAGCTGGCTTTGCTTCAAGGTATATCTCGCAAGGCGTGCATTCAGTGAATCCTGCCTGATGGAAATATTATGCTCAATGGCATATTGTACACATCGCTGCAAAGTCCATATATGCGCGGGATCTTTGTCCGGCTGGGCAAAAACACTTCCTGAAACCAGTAGAAGAACGGTGATAACAACAAGGCGAAAACGCATGCGACAAATGTACTTGAAAAATCGTCACGTAAATAAAGTGACACGGGAATTTAGCTGATGCCGGTGATGTTCATACGGCGAATATGATCCAATACTTTTTCGGTGGCACCTGCTCCGGACAGTACGAACCTGCGGGCTGCATCAGCATGATGCCTATAGACCAACTCATCTTCCATCTTGTGCAGCCATGTTGCCAGCTCCTTCGGGTCTGAAAGTGTTACCGCGCCTCCTTCGTTCACCAGTTGCTCCGCCTCAATGAACCGGTGGAAGACCGGGCCATAAAAACAAGGCATACCATATACCGCTGCTTCTAATACGTTATGTACTCCATCCTTCCCGAACCCGCCGCCTATCCATGCATACTGCCCATACTTATACAGGTGCAGCAACAACCCCACCTTGTCCACCAGCAGTACCTTTATTTCACTTCCGGCCAGGGTATCCTCACCACATGCTGACCATTTCACGAGCTTACCTGAAAATAATTTTTCTATTTTCACAATATGCTCATTATCAATTTCATGCGGAACTATAATTAATCTAAAATTGAGATCATTTATCTTAAGAAATTTACCCAGGAACACCTCATCCTCCCACCAGGTACTACCTGCCACTATCACCTTATGTCCGGATGAGAACCGGGCCGCAACCGATAGTTCCGGGGAGTTGTCAGATGCTACAACTACCCTGTCAAAACGGGTATCTCCGGTTACAGTTACATTATCAATACCAATACTATGTAATAAGGAAACAGACATTTGATCCTGAACAAACAGGTGCGTAAAGCTGCGCAACATTTCCCGCTGGAGACCACCATACCAGCTAAAGAATCCCTGGTCTTTTTTAAATATCGCAGACAAAAGTAAGGCAGGGATCTTTCCCTTGCGGATGCCTGAGAGGTAGTAGTACCAGAATTCATATTTTACAAAAAGGCACAGGGAAGGTTTCACCGCATCCAGAAACGCATGAGCATTTGCAGGGGTATCCATCGGCAAATAGAAGATATGGTCAGCTCCTTCATAGCCTTTCCGCACCTCATACCCGGAGGGAGAAAAGAAGGTGAGCACGTAGGCATAGCCCGGATATTGAGCCCTTAGCGCCTCCAGCACCGGCCTGCCCTGCTCAAATTCCCCAAGTGACGCACAATGCATCCATATGACCGGGCGCTTCTCAGATGCCATCGTCTGCCTGATACGGTAGATGATATCTTTCCTGCCCATGATGAACAGGCGGGCCTTATTGTTAAAGAGAGATGCCAGCCGTATCGCTAACGTATAAGCGGCTATGCCAAACCTGTAAATGGCCGTATGCAGGATCATTCAAAAATGAGCTCTTCTGATTTACGCTTAAAGATAGGGATATACCATCCGCCACGCAAACCAAAAAGAATATCGAGCCTATGCTCATTGCCGGGGCGCATCACATCATACAAATAATCGCGGCGCCCCTGTGTAAATCCAAAGAGCGCGTCAACACCCAATGTAAAATTGACCATACGGCTACGGCTGAAATATACATAACCCGCATATTGCTCCAGGAAGATACCATTGGCCAACCGGTCATACCCTTTCTTATAATCTTTCTCCAACTGGTTTACGTCCCTGTTCAGGGAGAAGATGTTGATCTTGTGCTGAATAAAACCCGCTGTTGTCAGTACCTCAAGGCCATTATCCGGGTGCTTCTTATCAAGCGAAAAGATGTAACCCGCATTGACGCCCACTGCATATCCCCGCTCAAACACCGGCACACCGATACGCGTACCTGAGTTGTTCAGGAATTCATATACCGCGGCACCCTTTCCTGCAGAGTACCGGTCCACAATATTGTACATGAGGGAATCTTCTTTCACCTTGCTGCCAATTATAAAATCAAACTTAGCCCCGAAAAGCCAGTTCGATTTTGTCTTATATAGTACCGCCGGGCCAACCCTGTAGCTCACACCAAAGCGTTTCGCCATATCTGCAGCCGGCAGGTCAAAACTTCCATTGCCATTAAGGATAAATCCGTGGCGCTTATCCGGAGATACAACAGGGCCAAAAAGGCCTTCATCCTGTGCCAGTGCAGCAGCAGAAATGAACAGGAAAGACAGCGTGTAAATGAACCTCATAAAATATACTAAAGCGTGAAATTAGCGCAAATATTGCAACATGTTCCTAAACAATAATTACTGCCCGGAAGCGTTTAGGCATTTTAACAAATATTCAATACTATTTTTCATCATTGGTGGTGCCGGACAATCATATTTACTGGCAAAAAGCGTACGTTTGCACCCGTTAAAAATTAAGCCATGCACAATCTCCAGATGGTAGACCTGAAGCGTCAGTACCAGAAAATAAAATCAGAAATAGATTCTGCTATTTTGAATGTAGTGGAAAGCACTGCTTTTATCAACGGGCCTGATGTAAACCATTTTGCCACTGAACTGGCAACATACCTGGGTGTAAAGCATGTGATACCTTGCGCCAACGGTACGGATGCCCTGCAGATAGCGCTAATGGCTCTCGGCCTGCAGCCCGGAGATGAAGTGATCACCACTTCATATACTTATATTGCTACGGTAGAGGTGGTGGCCCTGCTCCGCCTGAAACCCGTATTTGTGGATGTGGATGCCGATACGTTCACAATGAACCTTGATAGCCTTAAGAAGGCCATCACCCCAAAGACAAAGGCGATCATCCCGGTTCATCTTTACGGGCAGTGTGCGAATATGGAGCCACTCCTGGCCATTGCCAAAGAGCATAATATACCTGTGGTGGAAGATAACGCCCAGGCGATCGGCGGCACCTACACTTTCTCAGATGGCAGAACTGTAAAGACCGGCAGCATGGGTGTCATCGGCTGCACTTCTTTCTTCCCATCGAAGAACCTGGGCGCCTATGGCGATGGCGGAGCGATATTCACCAACGACGATGCGATGGCACAGACATTGAAAATGATCGCCAATCACGGACAGGCAAAGAAATACTACCACGAAATGGTAGGTTGTAACAGCCGCCTCGACAGCATACAAGCCGCTATACTGCGCATCAAGCTGCGCCACCTCGATGCGTATTGCAGCGCCCGCCGCATAGCCGCCGATTACTACGATAATGCTTTTAAGAATAACCCTAAGATCGTAACGCCATACAGGGCACCTTATGCGTACCATGTATTTCACCAATATACGCTTCAACTGAAAGGTGTGAACCGTGATGAAGTGGCGCAAAAGCTCACGGAAAGAAATATACCCAACATGATCTACTACCCTGTTCCTTGCCATAAACAGAATATGCTGAAAGAATATGGTACCGCCAATACATACCTGCCGGTAACAGATATGCTTCAGGATTGTGTAATATCTCTGCCGATACATACGGAATTGACTGAAGAAGAATTATCTTACATCACCAAAAATGTACTGGAAGTTATCGGATAATAAATTATGAAAATTACTACTACCCATATAGACGGACTGCTGATAATTGAGCCAAAGGTTCATTACGATGACAGGGGATATTTCTTTGAAAGTTATAACATGGCCACTTTCGGTGCCAACTCCGGATATACCATACCATTTGTTCAGGATAACCAGGCCCGCTCCGTGAAGAATGTGCTGCGCGGACTCCATTACCAGAACCCGCCTGCGCCACAGGCAAAGATGATACGTGTGCTTGAAGGTGCTATATGGGACATTGCTGTCGACATCCGTAAAGGCAGTAAGACCTTCGGAGAGTGGTACGGCATAGAGCTATCAGCCGAGAATAAACTACAATTCCTTATACCCCATGGTTTTGCCCATGGTTATGTTGTACTTACAGATACTGCCGAGGTATTCTATAAGTGCGACAACTATTACAGTAAGCCGGATGAAGGCGGTATCTACTTCAACGACCCTGCTCTGAATATTGACTGGAAAATAGACCTGAAAGATGCTATTCTGTCTGAGAAAGATAAGAATCAGCCCATGTTCGCGGATGCTAACAACCTGTTTGTATAGCCTTACGACTTCATATTCACGAATTGCAGTGGCAGATCGAGATTAGATGTACGGCATAGCTGTATCACATCCTGCAGGTCATCTATCTTCTTACCCGTCACGCGGATGATATCGTCCATAATGGCAGCCTGTACCTTGAGGCCACTATCCTTTATGAGTTTTACGATCTTCTTGGCATAGTCCTTATCTATGCCATTCTTGATAGGTATCTTCTTGCGTATATACTTGCCATTAGCAGACGGCTCCTTGCCCAGATCAAAGCTATTAGCCTCTATTCCCTGTCGCATAGCCTTGGTGATAAGTACATCTTCCAGTTGCTTCAGCTTCATATCGCTCTCCACTTCCACAGAAATGATCATTTCCTTTTTATCAAGCTCAAAGGATACATGAGTTCCCTTGAAGTCGTAACGGTTGTCTATCTCTTTCTTGGCAATGTTAACCGCATTGTCTAATGTTTGCAGATCTACTTTGCTGGCAATGTCAAAAGAAGGCATAAATACAAATTATAAACGTGAAGAATCTATAACAAAGCTAAACCGCTTTGCGATACTAAGCAAGACCCTGAAGGGCCTTTTTCTCCTTATACGCGGCGATGACTTCGGCATACATGCGCTCATACATGGGTATGATACGGTGCTTCTCGAAATGGCGGGCCTGCGCTATTGCTTCCATCTTGAATTGGTTGAGCCGGTCATCATCAGCAAGTATAAAAATGGCATTCCTGGCCATCCCCTCTACATCACCTACATTATTCAGGAAGCCGGTCTTACCATCCACATTGATCTCGGGAAGTCCACCCGCATTGGTTGATATTACAGGCACACTACAGGCCATAGCCTCTAATGCCGATAGCCCGAAGCTCTCCGTTTGCGAAGGAAGAAGGAAAAGATCCGATATGCTGAGGATATCACTGATCTGCTCCTGTTTACCCAGGAACCTCATATCATTATACAATCCCAGCGACCTGGCCATATCTTCCGCATTCTGCCTTTCCGGGCCGTCTCCTATCATCAGCAGCTTTGACGGTATCTCTTTGCTCACCTGTTCAAAAATGCGGATCACATCAGGCACACGCTTTACCGTTCTGAAGTTGGATACGTGTACCAGTATGCGCTCGCCATTGGGAGCAAGCATTTGTTTGAAATGGTTCTTATCGGTCTGGAAGAAGCGTTTGATGTCCACAAAGTTCGGGATCACCTGTATGTCTTTCTCTATTTTGAACGACTTGTATGTTTCTTCCTTCAGGCTATCAGACACGGCTGTAATTGCATCGGACTCATTGATGGAGAAAGTCACCACCGGTGCATAAGTAGTATCCCTTCCCACCAGCGTGATATCGGTACCGTGCAGCGTGGTGATGAACGGAACGTCCTGGCCCGTCTTCTTCAATATCTGTCGGGCAAAATAAGCGGCAGAGGCATGCGGAATGGCGTAGTGAAGATGCAGCAGGTCCAGCTTCTGATTCACGATCACATTAACCATAGTGCTCGCCAATGCTGTCTCGTAAGGGGGAAAATCGAACAGGGGGTAAGTAGGCACCTTGACCTCATGAAAATAAATATTGGGATGAAAGCCCTGGCTCAGCCTTACCGGCTGTTCATAGGTGATAAAATGAACCTCGTAGCCTTTATCCGAAAGCGCTAACCCCAATTCGGTAGCGAGTACACCACTGCCACCGAATGTGGGATAACAAACAATACCGATCTTCATTTTCATAATCCGGTGCAAATATCGATCTATCCCCCAAAATAAAGGTAATAGCCGTATTAGCTTAAACAATAATTATCACAACAGCAGACGCAGGCTCTCTTCCAGCGTTCTGATCTTTGCCTCGCCGTCTGCATACTTCTTGCGCTCATTCTCAATTACTTCCGGCTTTGCATTCTGCATAAATCGCTCATTACCCAGCTTCTTGTCTATGGTCACCAGGAATCCTTTCAGGTATTCCAGTTCCTTTTCCATCTCCTTCTTCTGGGCGTCCTTATCCACTGTGGCAGCAGCAGCCTCTATGTACAGTTTATCGGTCTGAACTACAATGGCAATAGTACCCTGTTTGGGCTCAGATGTGAAGCCAATACGCTCCGCATTGATCTGCCTGCGCAGTATATCATTAACGCCTTCATAGAACGAATGGTGCACACTATCTACCCAGAGGACTATGGTATCCTTTGGCTTTAACTGATTCTTATTTCGTGTGTCTCTTACAGAACTGATGAGCTCCTGCAGCATAGCACCCTCTTTCAGCACCACTGCATCAGGTGTGGCATATACCGGCAGTTGCCTGTTGATCAGGTCATCGCCGTTAGCACGTTCCCGAACAATGTGGTAGATCTCTTCTGTAACAAATGGCAGGAACGGATGAAGTAACTGCAACAACTGTTCATAAACGTTTATCGTATGCACATATACCCTCGATGATATCGGCTGTTCCATACCCGGTTTAACCCATTCCAGGTACCATGAGCAGAAATCATCCCATATCAGTGAATAAATGGTCTTCAGCGCCTCGCTCAACCTGAATTCCTTCATCATCTCCGTCACCTCCTGCGAAACGTGCGCAACCCTGGCATCTATCCAGTCAAGCCCGAACTTCAGATGGCTGTCTTCCATACCATCCACGCAACGGCTCTCCCACCCCTTCACCAGCTTCATGGCATTCCACATCTTGTTGATGAAGTTGCGGCCTTGCTCCAGGTGAGCCTCATCAAACAAGAGGTCGTTACCGGCGGGCGATGAAATGATCACACTGAATCGAACCGCATCAGCGCCATTATCTTCTATCATCTTCAGCAGGTCCGGAGAATTGCCAAGCGATTTGCTCATCTTCCTGCCCTGCTTGTCCCTTACAATACCTGTAAAGTAAACCTTGTCGAAAGGTTTCTTACCCATGAACTCATAGCCGGCCATTATCATGCGTGCCACCCAGAAGAATATGATCTCCGGTGCGGTCACAAGCGTATTGGTTGGATAGTAATAGGCCAGGTCCTTATTGTCCGGCGCTTCATTCCATCCGAATACCTGCATCGGCCACAACCAACTGCTGAACCATGTATCCAGCACATCGTCATCCTGCCTCAGTTCGGGGTTCTTCGCAGAGAGCTCAGGTTTTGCCGCTTTATATTTTGCATGCGCTTCTTCCGACGTATTGGCCACATACAATCCACCCTCAATGTCGTACCATGCAGGTATGCGCTGTCCCCACCACAGTTGGCGGCTGATACACCAATCCTTGATGGTGCTCATCCAGTGGCGATATGTATTCTTGAATTTAGCGGGGTGAAACTCAACAGTATCATTCATCACCGCGTCTAGAGCCGGCTTAGCCAGTTCCTGCATATTGCACCACCATTGCATGCTCAGTCGTGGCTCTATGACCACATCGGTACGCTCGCTGAACCCTACCTGGTTGGTATATTCCTCCTCCTTCACTATGTGCCCCGCATTTCGCAGATCCTCTACTATTTTCTTACGAACAGCAAAGCGGTCTTCTCCAATATATAGCTGGGCAGCCTCACTCATCGTACCATCTTCATTCAAGGTATCTACGACCGGCAGGTTGTATTTGATACCGAGATTGTAGTCGTTGATATCGTGTGCAGGTGTCACCTTCAAGGCACCTGTACCAAATTCTTTGTCTATATAATCATCGAAGATGATAGGGACCCGCCTGTTGATAAGCGGCACAAAGGCATACTGACCTTTGAGATGGGCATATCGCTCATCCTCAGGGTGTACACAAATAGCCGTATCACCAAGAATGGTTTCCGGACGAACAGTTGCTATTGTGATGTATTCTTCGTTGTCTGAATCGATCTTATAACGCACATACACCAGCCTGGAGTTGGTCTGGCGATAAATAACCTCTTCGTCACTAAGCGCTGTCTTAGCCTTAGGATCCCAGTTGATCATCTTAACGCCCCTATAGATATATCCCTTCGCGTACAGCTCGTTGAATACCCTGATCACAGACGCATAATACTCAGGATCCATGGTAAAGTTGGTACGGTCCCAGTCGAGGGCGCAACCAAGCTTTTCCAGTTGTTTCAAAATGATGCCGCCATACTTTTCTTTCCACTCCCAGGCATGTTCCAAAAATTTATCCCGGGACATGGTTTTCTTATCTATACCCTGGTCACGAAGCATGGCCACCACCTTTGCTTCGGTAGCTATGGATGCGTGGTCTGTACCAGGCACCCAGCAAGTATTATAACCCATCATACGGGCACGGCGTATCAGTATGTCCTGTACGCTGTTATTAAGGGCATGGCCCATGTGCAGCACACCTGTTACATTTGGCGGCGGCATGACTATTGTATATGGCTCACGGCCATCAGGCTTGCTTTTAAAATAACCCGCATCCTTCCAATGCGCATACCAATTCTGCTCGGCTTCGTTGTGCTGAAAATTCTTACTTAATTCCATAATGTTATAACCACAAATATAAGGTGAATGTGGCAAAGCCTGTAAACTGACGAAAGTATTGAGCATCAAGCCTTTTCACCACTAATAGTACTGATACCTGGATCAATAACATAATTGCATACAAATAAAATAAAATACGAAAATTACTTAGAGCGGCTTAGAGCACTCTCCGTCAACCAAAGATCTCACGACAGGATTATTGAGATTTAAATAGCAGCTCCCGATCTTACATATTAACAACCCGATACTTAACAACCAACTTATATTGATCCAATCACTCTTGTCATGATCGCTTCCGCAATACCTTTCAACGAAAGATATTCGTTTCCACGATAATCCGTATATAACGGGCTACCACTATGTGGGATTCTGTTCCGGCGTACCGCTGGTGAGTGATACCGGAGCCGCCATGGGAACATTGTGTGTTATGGACAGCAAACCTAACCAGATAACTGCAGAGCAAAAAGAAACATTGCGGGCCCTTGCCCGGCAAGTTGTGTCCGGATTTGAAGTTCGAGGGAAACACAATCAACTGAATCTGAGCTCAAGAAAGGTACTACATTTACATTTAGCGCGAGCAGATAGTAAAAAAAGATACTAATTAATGGATTGAGTGTTATATTTGGTTGGAAACAAACCACATGAGAACGCTTACGATAGCCTCACTGCTTTTTATCTCCACATTCTCCTTTGCACAAAGAGGATGGCGGTATCACGGCAATTTCAACTTCGGGTGTAATATTACTTATGTAATGGGAAAAGGGCAGAATTTCCCCGGTATCAGGCTATATACAGGATTCATAGCCAATGCCGTGTACAAACAACACTTCATACTTAATTACGGACCGTCTTTGTCTGTTTATACCAAAACGCTGGGCGCTAACCTGAACCCGTTGGTCAACGATATCCAGATAGACCTCATTAACTCGGTGAGTATAGGTGGCGGCTGGGACCAACTTGGGTATGACAAATATTTCCGCACCATGGGAAACGGCAGTTATTATAATGTCCTGCTCAGGCAGGGCTATGCCGGCCTGCTGACCAGCAACTTTATACTGAACAATCATAAACACAACCAGGTGAACGGAGGCGTGACATTCTCTACCCCCTGGGCTACGCTCAACTATTACAACGATGGCGGATGGCCATTCGCCTTTCCGTTCACCGACAACTTTGACCGCTACTGGACGGGCGGCATCGGCCTTTTCGTACACGACAGGAGACAGTTCAACACAGTGGAGTTCACCTTCGACCAGTTTACCGGTTACAAACCCTTCCTATATGAACTGGCCACCAAGATCGGGATCGATATTCCCAACTACAATATCGAAGATTCGGTACATAAAGTGGCGCCTGAATTCAACACATCGGCTTACAACCTGAGAATATGCCCTGTGAAAGGATTTGGTATAGACGCCGGCATCATAGGCTCTTTGAAGACAAACGGAGGCACCTATTACGGGCTACAGGAGATCATCCATACTTTGGGTGGTTATGCCTTACACCCCAACTATGATATGAACCGGTTTTACATTGGAGGATCTTACAACAATTTCAGGCATGTGGGGCTATAAACATCTTATTCCGGCGCTGCTGTGCTGCCTGGCCTGTGGTTGCAACCCGGCCAAATTGGTCATTGACTTTGATGAAAGTAAAGTGAATAAGGCCTTCTTTAGTAATGTGGCAGATCATGCAGACAGCATTATTTTGTACAAAACTTCTTTCCGGGAAAAATATGTTGAGAATGAGCATACAGGCGTATTAGAGTTCTCCAACATCAACGTTGATGAAGACGATGTAGCCTTTAAGTATCTCGCCATAAGAGGTGACAGCCAGGATATATACCTCGCACGCTTCATAACGGGCAACAAATCTCAGTTCATCTACTTTTCTGCCAAATACGGCACATTCCCGGATACGAATGGCAACCCGGTCACACATTGCAAAGGCTTCGGACCGGCATATTATGGTAGCCTTGACAATGATAAATACACACTGGATCTTACAACGGCGGTAAAAGTGAATAAAAATGGTACAATGAAAAAGAAAGCGGGTAAGAACAACCCGAAACCTGTCTTCATTTTATCTACTGACGTGCCGATAACAAACCAGAGAACAATACAGGTAAGCAAAATCATGTTTGGCGAGTACAACAAATATGGTGGCAAGCGCCCGGTCATCATGCCGGTTAGCTGCCTGCTCAAACACAGCGACCTGTTGTATTTTCAGTTAGTAAAACCAATCACACAATAACATGGCCCAGGAAAAAAGCAGATCATTTGTCACTAAGCTAAAAGGCCTGTTCGGAGGCAAAGCATCACAATGTGTTTGCCGGGAGATAGCACCCGGGCAGTGGTGCTGCAGCCGTTGGGATGGAGGCGTTCTAGTGCAGTGCCCCGGCTCTCAGATATACAACAGCAAGGAAGAATGTGAAGCATCGGGTGAATGCAGTTGATACAGAATCAGAAACTTTATAGTATGGAAAAGAAATACCCGCTCCCACCCTTTACGGAAGAGACCGCCAGGGAAAAAGTGCAGATGGCAGAGAATGCGTGGAACACAAAAGATCCCGAAAAGGTATGTATGGCCTATACAGTTGACACCGAATGGAGAAACCGGTCTGAGTTCATTTACGGCCGTGATGAGGTTAAAGCTTTCCTGGCACGCAAATGGGAAAAGGAACTTGACTACAAGCTAAAAAAAGAACTGTGGATACATAGCGACAATCGCATTGCAGTACGCTTTGAATACGAATGGCATGACGCAGCCGGCCAATGGTACCGCAGCTATGGAAATGAGAACTGGGAATTTGACGAGAACGGCCTGATGAAAAAACGCTATGCCAGCATCAACGACCTCCCTATAGATGAAAAAAGCAGGAAATTCAGATAGTATTTAAGCCTGCCTCACAGCACTGAGCATATCTACACAATGACCGACACAAAAAGATCAGGAGCTACGTAACCTACGAAAGACAATTCCCCTCGGGTGAAAAAATGCAAACAGACGTGTGGAATTTATACGAAAATAATAAGGAATGCCTGCGAAGGGCTATTGTACTAAATCAAAATGGCTGCCAATTGGCAGCCATTTTGATTTTATTATCGGGTAACGATTAACCGTTATTCTCTTCAGCGCTTTCTGTAGCATCTGTAGCCGGTGTTTCTGTAGCAGGAGCTTCAGCACCTGCGTCAGCTTTCTTACCACCACCGCTACGACGGCTACGGCGTGTTTTCTTAGCGCCGGCAGCGTCTGTGTCCTTACCGTAGATAGTGTTGAAGTCAACCAGCTCGATCATAGCCATATCAGAAGCATCACCGGCACGGCGAGGCAACTTGATGATACGGGTATAACCACCTGGGCGATTAGCAACCTTATCACTGATTACACCAAACAGTTCCTTGATGGCTTCCTTATCCTGCAGGTAGCTGAACACGATACGACGGTTGTGCATAGTGTCGTTCTTGCTACGGGTGATAATAGGCTCAGCATATACACGCAACGCCTTTGCTTTAGCCAGTGTAGTAGTGATGCTCTTGTGCTGGATAAGCTGTGTAGCCAGGTTAGCCATCAGCGCAGCGCGGTGTGACGCGGTGCGGCTTAAATTTTTGATCTTGTCTCCGTGACGCATGACATTTGTGTTTTATTCCCTCATACCGTGTCAGGAATTATGAGGTACTTGTTAAAAAAAGAAAAAGGCAGGAATGAAAAGGTATTTTCACTCTTGCCTTCAGTTAGTTATTAATCTTCTCCCCTGCGGAATTTGTTGATATCCATTCCGAAGTGCAGGCCGCGCTCGTGGAGCACCTGCTCTATTTCAGACAGGGACTTCTGTCCGAAGTTGCGGAACTTCATCAGTTCTTCCTGGGTGTATTGTACCAGTTCGCTCAGTGAATTGATCTTAGCCGCTTTCAGACAGTTGAAAGCACGCACAGACAGTTCGAGGTCTTCGAGTGGCGTGTTCAATACCTTGCGAACGAGCAGTGTTTCCTCGTCAACAATTGTTTCTTTTTCTTCACGCTTAGTATCCAGAGAGATGTTCTCATCAGTGATGATCATCAGGTGCTGGATGAGGATACGTGAAGCTTCCTTCACCGCTTCTTCAGGATGAATAGTACCATCGGTAACTACTTCCATGATCAGCTTTTCGAAGTCAGTACGCTGCTCAACGCGGGTATTCTCGATAGTGTACTTTACATTTTTGATCGGAGTGTAAATAGAGTCAACCGCGATGAGGCCCAACGGAGCTTCTTCAGGGCGGTTTTCTTCAGCAGGTACATATCCGCGACCCTTACCTATATACAGTTCCATCTGGAAACCGGCACCCGGCTGCAGGTTGCATATTACGAGCTCAGGGTTCATCACCTGGAAGTTAGGCAATGCTTCGCCTATCATACCAGCAGTGAATACTTCCTTACCCTTGATGTTAAGATCAACTTTTTCTCCGGAGAAATCGCTGATATCACCAACCGCTTTCAGGCGCACCTGCTTCAGGTTGAGGATGATCTCGGTAACGTCTTCCAGTACACCTTTCAAAGTAGCAAATTCGTGGTCAGCGCCGGGGATCCTGATAGCTGTGATAGCGTAGCCTTCCAGTGAAGAAAGCAATACGCGGCGCAGTGCGTTACCTATGGTAACACCATAACCAGGCTCCAACGGGCGGAATTCGAACTGCGCTTCGAAATCAGTTGTTTTCTGAAGAGCTATCTTATCCGGTTTTTGAAAATTCAATATGGCCATATTGATCGTTTTATATTTTTTAATGAAGTTAAAATGACTAACGCGAAATACTCAATTCTATTACTTAGAATACAATTCCACTATCAGCTGTTCTTTAATGTTCTCTGGAACTGACTCACGCTCCGGATGAGAGAGGTAAGTACCCTTCATTTCTTTTTCATTCCACTCTACCCAGTTGATCTTCTGGTTCTTACCACGGATCATACCAATAACGGTAGTGTTTGCCTTGCTCTTTGGCTTCAGCTCTATCAGGTCACCTGGTTTCAGGCTGTAAGAAGGGATGTTCACCACTTCACCATTTACCATAACGTGCTTGTGAGAAACCAGCTGGCGTGCAGCAGGGCGTGTAGGCGCTATGCCTAAACGGTAAACTGTATTGTCGAGACGAGCTTCGAGAAGCTTGATGAGGTTCTCACCGGTAGCTCCCTTGAGACGTGCAGCCTCAACATAAGTGTTCGCGAATTGTTTTTCCAGCAAGCCATAAGTGTATTTGGCTTTCTGCTTCTCCTTCAACTGGATAGCGTATTCGCTCGCTGCTTTACGCTTCTTGGTCGGGCCATGCTGGCCGGGAGGGTTGCTGTTCTTTCCGAGGCTTTTGCCTGATCCCAGGATCGGTTCGCCGAAAATGCGGCATATCCTGTTCTTTGGTCCTGTGTAACGTGCCATGACGATTTTTTTGTTTTAGCTGCTTCGTCTCCTATAAAAATCGTAAAATCCGATCCGACGCAGCGTTGTTATTAATAAAAATTGATTGAAAACTATTTTTGAACAGATCCTAATAAAGGATCAGCTCATTATACCCTACGCTTCTTAGGAGGACGGCAGCCGTTGTGTGGCAGCGGGGTCACATCCTTGATGCTGGTTATTTCGATACCTGAGTTAGACAATGAGCGGATAGCGCCTTCACGGCCGGAACCCGGTCCCTTTACATAAACGTCAGCGCGTTTCATACCTGCGTCCACAGCCACCTTAGCACAATCCTGTGCGGCAACCTGGGCAGCATATGGTGTGTTCTTCTTAGAACCACGGAAGCCCATTTTACCCGCAGAAGACCATGAGATAACCTGGCCAGACCTGTTGGTAATGCTGATGATAATGTTGTTGAAAGTTGCACTGATATGCACGTCTCCGTGTGTATCAATCTTTACTACGCGCTTTTTAGCGACTGTTTTTGCAGAATTCTGCTGTGCTTTTGCCATTTTCTTTTAAAAAAGGTAGTCGTTAATAAATAAGCCAATACGGCCCCGAGCCACTCCTCCCCGTGCACCCATGTACGGATCCGGCAGCGGCTCAGTGATTATTTCTTAGGTGCTTTCTTCTTACCAGCTACTGTCTTACGCTTACCTTTACGGGTACGGCTGTTGGTACGTGTACGCTGGCCACGCAGAGGTAAACCTTTACGATGGCGAACACCACGATAACAAGCGATATCCATAAGGCGCTTGATGTTCATCTGCACTTCAGAGCGAAGTTGTCCTTCAACCTTGAATTCTGCATTGATGATATTACGGATAGCCGTCTGCTCTTCATCATTCCATTCAAAAGCTTTCTTATCATAAGAAACGCCTGCTTTGTCAAGAATGTACTTTGCAGTGCTATTACCAATACCATAAATGTAAGTGAGCGCTATCTCACCACGTTTGTTCTTTGGAAGATCAATACCAGCTATACGAGCCATTAATATTGAGAATTTAAGTTTTAAATTAAAAATAGTATCCCGAAGGGGCCTCCTCCGGGTGTTTTGTTATTATCCTTGTCTTTGTTTGTAGCGCGGGTTCTTCTTGTTGATGATGAACAGCTTGCCCTTACGACGTACGATCTTGCAATCTGCACTGCGCTTTTTTATTGATGCTCTAACTTTCATGACTTTGTTTACTTTATAATTAATGCTTGTTTCTGATAATTTTCCGGGGCTTTTTTTACTTATACCTGTATATGATCCTGCCCCTTGTCAGATCATACGGGCTCATCTCCACACCCACCTTATCACCGGGCAAAATACGTATGTAGTGCATACGCATCTTCCCGGATATCGTTGCCAATATCTCATGGCCATTCTCTAATCTTACACGAAACATAGCGTTAGACAACGCTTCCACTATTGTACCGTCTTGTTTGATCAGAGATTGTTTAGCCATATTTTTTTAAGGACTGCAAAGGTAGTGAAAACTTTTTATTAAAAAAATTCAGCGTAGAAATTAATTTATACGAGTCACAGAAAGAAAATATAGAATATATCTGCACCAAAAAAGATAAGCCGGACCAAAGAAGGTCCGGCCATTGACAAATATAATTAATATATATATTAAAATTATCCTACTAGCTCTACAGGCGCAAGACGCGTGGCCCAGGCATATAAAGACGAATACTGCTCGTCTATCAGGTCGTGTGGCAATGTGTATGGCTCATGCTTTGTGGTCAGAAAAACAGTATGCATAGATAGCCTTTTACCAAACTCCATATCGCTGATGCTATTGCCTATCATTACACTCTTCTTGAAGTCTATCTGTGAAAAATCTTCCTGCGCTTGCAATCCCATCCCTACATTTGGCTTGCGGTTATGATCCTCATCAGATACTGCTGTGGCAGAATAGACTTTATCAATACGGCCACCATGTTCTGAAATGATGGAACGCATATTGCTGTGTATCTCGCGGAGTGTGTCAAGTGTCATAATACCCCTGCCTACCCCACGCTGATTCGATACAACCACTATATTTCCAAACACCCTGCTGAGTGAGCGCATAGCGTCCAGAACCCCGTCATGAAACTGGAACTCACTCCATGTGGTGATATAAGACCCTACTGATTCTACATTGATCACACCGTCTCTGTCTAAGAAAAGGGTCCAGGTATTGTCGATCATGGGTTTATTGCTCAAAATGCTCATTTCGTCGTGTTTTTAAATAATTCTTCTTCTACGAGCTGGCAGATTATATGTCCGATTGTTATATGCGACTCCTGTATTCTCGGGGTGTCTGTACTCGGTACATTGATCAGGTGGTCACATATATCCTTCATTTTACCACCACTCTCTCCTGTAAGTACTACACTAATCATACCAATTTTTTTGGCCTCCTGCAACGCTTTGATAATATTAACAGAATTTCCTGAAGTACTTAACCCAACCAGCACGTCTCCGGGCTTGCCGGTACCCTTCACTATCCTGCTGTATATCTGGTCATAGCTATAGTCATTGGCCACTGCAGTTATATACGAAGTATTGCAGTGTAAGGCTTCCGAAGGCAGCGGATCTCTGTCGGTATAGAACCGGCCGCTGAACTCAGCCGCCAGGTGCTGCGCATCGGCCGCACTGCCGCCATTGCCGCAGAACAGCACTTTATGCCCGTCCGCGAATGCTTTGGCAATAAGTTTACTCACTGTTTCTATTCGTGATATTAGGGTGGCATCAGACAATACTTTTTGCTTGGTGTCTATAGATGCCTGTATGATGCTTCTGATCTTCTCTTGCATGGTTCCAAAAATACTGGGATATGACAAAAGTAAAAACTCAGCCGCTAACAATGTGGACAATGTGTTCAATACTTGATTTCTTTAACAGAAATGGAATAGTTGCATATGGAAAACAATGCATATTCATTAACTACTTTTCCCCATGTAAAGTTTTAAGCAATAAAAAAAGCGCACCATTCAGTGCGCTTTCACTATAAATTCATTTTACATTAGTCAATTACCAGCATCGCGTCTCCATAGCTGAAGAAACGGTATTTCTCCTTAATAGCTGTTTCATAGGCAGTCATCATCAGGTCATAACCGGCAAAAGCACACGCCATGATCATCAGGCTGGTCTTAGGCAGGTGGAAATTGGTGATCAGCGAATCTGCTATGGAGAAATTATATGGGGGGTGAATAAAGACATTCGTCCATCCTTCTTCAGGCTTCAGCAGGCCCTGTGCTGTTACTGAACTTTCCAGCGCACGCATGGTCGTTGTACCCACAGAGCAGATATGGCGTTTCTCCACTTTAGCCCTGTTCACAATGTTTGCGGCATAGTCGTCCACCTTAAAGTATTCGGCGTCCATCTTGTGTTTGGACAGGTCTTCTACTTCTATCGGGCGAAATGTTCCAAGACCTGTATGAAGCGTGATCTCAGCAAATCTTACACCTACTATTTCCAGCCTCTTGATCAGCTCACGGCTGAAGTGCATACCGGCTGTCGGGGCAGCTACAGCACCCTCATACTTGGCATATACTGTCTGGTACCTTTCTTTATCTTCTTCTTCCGGCTTACGCTTGATGTACTTAGGTAATGGTGTTTCGCCCAGCACATCCAGCATGTTCCTGAATTCCTGCTCACTGCCGTCAAACAGGAAACGGATAGTACGGCCACGCGAAGTGGTATTATCTATTACTTCCGCTACCAGTTCATCATTATCCCCGAAATACAGCTTGTTGCCTACGCGTATCTTCCTTGCGGGATCAACAATAACATCCCACAAATGATTGGGCTTATTGAGTTCGCGCAGCAGGAAAACCTCTATCTTGGCTCCGGTCTTCTCCTTGCGTCCGTAAAGACGTGCAGGGAAAACCTTGGTATTATTAACGATCATTACGTCCTTGTCGTGGAAATAACCAAGAACGTCCTTAAACACTTTATGCTCTATCTTTCCGGTCTTACGGTGAATGACCATAAGACGGCTTTCTTCACGTTTCTTAGCAGGATGTTGCGCTATGAGATTTAATGGTAAGTCGAACTTAAATTGCGACAACTTCATAAGGAGCAGAATTGTTTTGAAAAGGCTGCGAAATTATACAAAAATAACCACAAACTATATATTTTCAAAAAATACATATCTATTTTAACACATTAAGCCTATTACAGATTCCACAAATAGCTATTTGATTAACTTGCGTGGGTACGGTACATTTGGTGGTTATGAAAAGATCGGTTCTCGTTTTTGCCCTGTTCGGATGCTTCCTGGTGGTCCGGGCAAAGGAAAAAAATGACGTAGCAAAAGATAAACTGCGCGGCCCCGTAAGATCGGTATCTGTTGCCGGTTATAAGATGGCCGTTGTGAATGGCAAACCGCAGAAAGATAAGGTCATCTTCACCTCGTCCAGCAAATACAATGAGAATGGCCGCATCCTGGAGTTTATAACATCCGCTATTGAAGATTCCCTGGAAGGTGAAGCAGTTAAGTTCAAGGCCGTAAAAAGCATATATAAATACAATGACGCGGGAGAGCTAACCGGCAAACTGGATTATAACCCCGACGGCTCGCTGGAAGACTCTTCTTTCTACAAGGTTGACGCCAAGGGTAGCCGTGTTGACTGGTACACCTACAAAGGGAACGGAACAGAAGAATCGCATACCATATCCGAATACACTATTAATGGGGATATTGTGGAGCTGACAGAATTTGTAAAAGGCAAGCTCAAGGGAAGGACCAGCTATATATATGACAACAACGGCAACCAGACCGATGAGATAAGCTTTGATGAGAATGGAAAGATCAGGTGGAAGGAGGTAATGAGATATAATGACAAAGGGCAGTTGATAGAGGTTACCGATTATAAGGAAGACGATGCTGTTGAAGCGCAATTCAGCTACAGGTATGACACCCGCGGCAACCTCGGCGAGGAAGGAGAGTATTACAATGATACTTCTACACGTAACAAAAGAACAACCACCAAGTATGACCTTGATGGCAACCCTATTGAGATTAACCACTTCAATTATAATGGCCGCCTGGTGAACCAGATCAAGGTAGATAATATGGGGTTGCATTTTACAGATATCACCTACAGGCCTGATGGTGTGCTGAAAAGTGTGATAGCCAAAAAATATGACGATAAGGCCAACCTGGTATTTGAAGACAGGTTCTTCACCCAGGATAGCGTTCGCGTTAAGTACGATTACAAATTTGAGTATGACAAAGAAGGCAACTGGACAAAGAACACCACATCTAAGAACAAAGTGCCGATACAGACTACTGAGCGCAAATTTGAATATTATGTTGACCCTAAGCCAAAAAAGAAATAGTAAATGAAGATAGCTTATATCGTTCCCGTGTTGCTGCTGTGCGCAAATGTGTCATTTGCCCAACCGGCCTGGTCTCCTGAAGTAAGAACGGAACGTGAGATGAAATGGATGACGGACAGTCTGCACATCACTCCTGCACAGGCTCAGAAGATAATGCCTGCAGTATTGCAGTATCACAGGAATATGGACATTGCTAAGTCTGCTAAAGACAAAAAATGTAACGGCAGAACGCAAAAACAGATCATGAAAAAGAAAGACTCTTCTGTGAAAGCCGCCTTGCATAACGACAAACTTTACAGCAAGTATTACAAGAATGAGCAGCTTATCCGAAAGAGTGAATCAGTGATCTATAAGGGGCCGCACCAGCCACTCTGATATTAGTAGCAACCACAGGTTCTTACCTGCTCTTTCAGCTTTTTCTCCCATGCTTCCTGCACAGGCTGTATAGTGCCGTGAGCTGTCTCTTCGTCGTACCGGTTCTGCAGCGCGTTCGATTCGTCAGAATTCCTTTGTTGCAACTCCTGCAACACCTGCTCATAATTATCCTCCGTGAACTTTGCCTTACGGATCATGGCTATTAGCTCACAAGCCTTGATCGCGGTGATATCAAAATGAGCCTGCTCATGAGCCAGTACACGAGAGTTTCTCCCTTGTGGCTTGAACCAGGATAGCGCAGTGTTGAAATACGGCGTAATGACCACATCTATTACCACCTGGCCGTTATCTACTTGTCCGGAATACCCCACACCTATACCACTAACTGTCACTGCCAGCTCAGCTTCTTTGCCCTCTACCCTACCTTTGAAATCCGGTATCTGTACAGGACGGCCTGTGCTATAAACAATGAGGTCCTTCTTATCAGTTGTACGCCCGACAGTTACATTGGTTCTCACACTCGATGCCACCACCACCTTGCTCTTGTTCTCTTTCCACCACTCGTCAAATTTTTTGATATCATTCTCTACGGCCTGCCTGATGAACGACTCTATGTAATTGCTGATATCCATATCGGTCGTCGCCTCTCCGCTACTGGTATATTCTACAACCTTTCTCCCGGACACATATATCGTGAACATCAGTGATGCTTCTATCTTCGACATCACCAGTTGCTTCCTTGCCGTAACGTTAAGTTTGGATATATGCAGCGATACAGGCTGGCCGGAGCGGACCATGGTTACATTGTTCACTATAAAACTCTTTATTGCGCCGGAAGTACCACCCTGTAAAGCGATCATTGTTTTCTTATTCCCCTTCAACACCTCGCCTATATAATCCACCTCGGTCCTGTCATCAGCCACATCAGTGATATAGAATTCCCCGGGTACATAGCCAGTCTTCTGATCCTTGATGTTAACATACTTCACATCCTGAGCGGCTCCCTTCATAGCTATCGCCATCACAGAAAACAACACCAGGTTATAGATCATACATTTCATAACATAGTAAAGATAGCACCGCCGGTCATAGCTACACACAATTTAATATCCCGCTCGCCGATTTTTATATTTTTTAACAGCAACAATCGCTAACTTAGTAACGTCAATTCAATAGTATGCAAACGGCGTATATAGTTTCGGGATACAGAACAGCAGTTGGAAAATCAAAACGTGGCGGATTTCGTTTTTACCGGCCCGATGATCTTGCTGTGGATGTCATCAAAGGCTTGCTGGCAAGTATGCCGCAACTGGACCCGAAATTGGTGGATGATGTGATCGTGGGCAATGCCGTTCCTGAAGCAGAACAAGGCCTGCAGGTAGGACGTATCATTGCCAACAAAGCCATAGGAGAATGGGCTGCCGGTGTTACCGTGAACAGGTATTGTGGTTCCGGGCTTGAGGCAATTGCCATAGCCACTGCACGTATTCAATCCGGGATGGCAGATTGTATCATAGCCGGCGGAACGGAAAGCATGAGCCTTGTACCTACTGCAGGCTGGCGCACTATGCCCAATTATGAGTATGCCCGCGACAATGGCGACTACTATCTGAGTATGGGCCTTACTGCCGAACAGGTAGCTAAGGATTTCAGTATATCACGTGAAGACCAGGACGCATTTTCACTACGCTCGCACCAGCGCGCGCTTAATGCGATAAAGGAGGGATACTTTAAAGAACATATACTACCTATCACAGTGAAAGAGGTCTATGTGAATGAGAAGAACAAACGTGCAGAGCGGGAAGTGATCGTTGATACCGACGAAGGGCCTCGCGGGGACACCTCTCTTGAGGCACTTGCCAAATTGCCCCCTGTCTTTGCACAGGGCGGCTCCGTAACCGCCGGTAACTCCTCCCAGACATCGGATGGCGCGGCGTTCACTATTGTCATGAGCGAAAGGCTGATGAATAACCTGGGGCTGAAACCTTTAGGCCGTTTAGTGAATTGTGCCGCCGCTGGTGTCGATCCGCGCATTATGGGTATCGGCCCCATCAAGGCCGTCCCTAAAGTGCTGAAACAAGCCGGCATTTCATTGAATGATGTTGACCTCGTGGAACTGAACGAAGCATTTGCCTCCCAGTCGCTGGCAGTGATCCGTGAGCTGGGACTCGATCAGGATAAAGTTAACATCAATGGCGGCGCCATTTCCCTCGGCCATCCGCTCGGTTGCACAGGCGCCAAACTGACCATACAAATACTAACCGACCTCAAACGCCTCAATAAGAAATACGGAATAGTCACTGCATGTATTGGCGGCGGACAAGGTATTGCCGGGATAATTGAGCGGTGCTAACTAGTAAGGATCGTTGGGATCGTGGCCTGCCTTGCGTTTAATGGCTTGCTCGAGCCTGAGGGCTTTCATATAGTCTTGAGAGGCCCTTGTTAGCCTGCTATACAGGTTCTCCTCATAGAAGTCCCAGTCATGCGCTTCCAGCGGCAACTGCAGATCCGGGTACGGACACATTTTCTTCTTATCGTAGTTAAATTTCTGGATACCAAGTTTGGAAACAATGGTAATAAGCGTAGGCGTCACAGTGATCGTATCTATCTCGTTGATGTTGACCTCTGCCTTCACTTTTGCATTAAAAAATATCGTGTCCGCATTTCTCTTGTATTCGGCAAAGTGGACATTATACTTCTGCGACTTTGCAAAAATAAAATCTATGATATCCTCCTTTGGCCTCAACTCCTTTTCTTTCTCCCTGACTTTTCTCACCGGTGCAGGTGCAGGCGCGGGGGTAGCTGTTGCCGGTGCCTGAGCATAAGAAATTACATACCCTGTCAGCATTACAAATACTAGTAGCAGTCTTTTCATATTATTCTATTGATTGTTCTGAGAGAAGAGGGTGTGATAAAAGTAAAAAAATATCTCAAAAGAGAATAACATTTGTCTTCTAATTTGTGTTAACTCTTAACAACTCTCAAAATGAGCTTAACAACGACGCAATCACATTAATCATATAGTTATGTAACAGCATTCACATTAGATTTTAATCAAAAATTAATACAAATATTAATAAATTTTTTGCGAGATTCCATAAACGCCAACTAACTCTACAAAAACACATGTCTATACCTATATCAGGTATTTATACCTACCCATTTCAAACAATAAAATTGTACTTTTGATATATAATATGATTGATTCAGAATATCAGTCATACCGTTCCTGTTACTCTGCCATGGCTAAACTACACTCCATAATATTTTTTATTTCACTAAGTGTATTATGCGCTTTTAAATGTTTTGCAATTCCATCCGGCATATTCACAGGATACTACCCGGTTTCCGGTTCGGGTTACAATATTTTCCCTGCCGACGGTGCCAGGCTAAATTATAGGTTGGTTGGCTTTATTTTTCCGACAGATGCGTCAGTTACTACAACTTCTTTCAGCATTGCCAGCGGATACTTCAATTCTCCGGACTCATTCAGGAAAAATATCATCACCACACTACCAAATGTAAGAAGCCGCACAATTGCTGAAGTACCTGAATGGGGGCATGACTATACATGGCAAGTAGTAACATATACGGGCTATGCACAACGATTCAGCAAGCTTTATCACTTCACTACCGGCTCTGCCACAGCCACCGATACTTCGGTAATGCGGTTGCGCATTCTGAAGGAAGCCGCAGCATACAAGAACGCCTATGTTTTTTCTGATTGCAACAAAGCGTTGTACGATATGCAGGGACATGTGGTCTGGTACCTTCCGGATATCGAAGGAAAAATAAGACCTGACTCCTGGGTACGCGATCTGCAAATGTCACCCGAAGGAACAATAACCTTTTTACTCGATGATAAACGAGCTTATGAGATCAGCTATAATGGCGATGTTTTGTGGAAGGGTCCCGAAAACGAAGCAGATGGAAATTATGTTTACCATCACCAGTTCAACAAGATACCTGACGGCCATTTCATGGCACTTACTGCCGAGACGCGCTATTGGAGATACAAGCAGAAAAAAAATGGTGACAAAGCGTTGTATGAGTTTACAGATAGCGCCCATGCTACCGACGATTATCAACAATACGCCTTTGAGAAACTTGTGGAATATGACGGTGATGGCAAGGTGATATGGCAATGGAGACTGCTCGACTACCTGAAGGGATCTGACCTTATTGCTTACAAGCCGGAAAAAGGCAAGCCCGCATTTGATGTAAGGGTAAATGCGTTCTACTTCGACAAAGCCCGTTCAGTAGTATACCTGAGCTTTAAGAACAACAGCCGGATCATCAAAATAAAATATCCGGAAGGCAAAGTGATCGCCACCTATGGTGAAACATTTGGCTCAGGTACTCAGGCAAAGAATGATTTGTTTTGTCACCAGCACAACTGTCGCGTATCACAAAAGGGCTACCTGTACGTCTTCAACAATGGTTGTGACATATCGCAATCTCCTAAGGTCACCGTTATGCAGGAACCCGTTTCCGGCAAAGGAAGGCTTTCCAAAGTATGGGAATACGAATGTAATGCTGATGATAGTAAGCAAATGGCAATGTCTGCTGCCGGCAGCGCTTTTGAGCTGCCCGATAATTCTTTCTTTGTATCTATGGGCACTCCCTACAGCAAAATATTTATTGTGAACAGGAACAAGGAGATAATATGGAGTGCGCTACCTGAAAAATGGAATGCCACTGAAAAAAAATGGAGAGTAAATCCTCAATATAAGGCAAGTATTATTGAAGATAAGACTGAAATGGAAAAACTAATATTTAACCGCTTGTAACATCTGTAACTCTGAACTGATCAAACTATTTAAATTTAAACGTTATGAAACAATTCCACAACAAAATGCCACTAATGTTTGTAGGAACATTGGCATCCTCTTTCACCAGGATTGCAACGCTACTTTTCGTAGTAATCCCACTGCTTTCTGTTCGCTCATATGCTGCAGGTACGTCTGCACTGGCAGGCGGTGGTAACTCAGTCGCTACTATCTGTGCCCCTGCTACCGACATGGTGATATACTCATTCAGCACCACCATCGGCTCTACAGCGCAGCCTTTTACTGCGTTTACGTTCTCTACAACCGGCACAGCAGTTTCCGGCACAGACATAACAAATTTTACGTTGTGGAGAAATAATTCCAACACTATCGTTGGCGCTACAAGCGTAGGATCAATCACTACGGGACTTGGTGCAGGGTCTCACACCTTGTCGGCATCACTTAACCAGGCAAAGAACAATACCTTCTATTACTTCATAACAGCAACGATTCCCTCAACGGCAACAAACGGAAGAACCATTGCTGTTTCAGCAATTACACATGCGGCGGGGGCACCATTTACATACTCTAATGGCCCTACCTATTCCGGCACTTCTACTGCAGGTGGAACACAAACGATCAGCGTTGTTTCTTCAATATCCGGATTATCATCATTATGCGGTACATCCAGCACCACTACTCAACTTTCTGATGCAACAGGTGGTGGCGTATGGGCCAGCAGCAATACTTCTGTAGCAACAATATCTGGTACAGGCCTGCTAACTGGTGTCAGCAGCGGCCTGACCACAATATCATATACCGTCGGAAGCTGCTACAGTACGCTGCCTTTTAGCTATACCTCTTCTGCTCCTGTTGCCATATCTGGTGCCGGTACTATTTGCCCTCCATCCGCTGTAACGTTATTAAGCGAAAGTTTTGAATATGGAGTACCTCCAAGTGGATGGGGTTATCAGGGTACTACATCCATCTGGTATCAGACAGACGCATACAGCACTTGGAGCCCTTATATCGGCGCGGCACAAGACGGCACATATGTTGCAGAAGCCGACTTCTATGATTATAGCGGCAACTCACTCATGTGGTCATCTCCCTTCAGTATGGTGAATGTAGTTAACGGTATGATATCTTTTTGGGTTTTTCGTGACGGCTCGGGTTGGTACCCTTACTCCTGCGGGTATTCGACCGAAGGCTTTGTCATAGCTATCAATACAACCAATGCGCTCGCAGGCGCCACAAACCTGGGTTTTGTACCGAGAGCTGCTGATGGGCCAATAACAGGATCTCTTTCCGGTCCGTCAATACCCTATTACTCCGGCTGGTACCAGTATACAGTACCAATACCGGCCTCCTATACCGGCTCAACCAATTACCTGCTTATTCGTGCTCAGTCGCAATACGGCAACAGCGCCTATATTGACAACATACAGATCACAGGCACACAACTTCAAAGTGCTACTGTTAGCGACGCAACTCCGGGTGGTACATGGAGTTCGAGCAATACCTCGATAGTAAAAATAGATGCTTCCGGCAACATGCTTGGCGCAAGTATTGGCTCCGCAACGGTGACCTATACAAATAGTTGCGGCTACGTGACCAAGAACATTAATGTACTCAATAATGTCACAGTTACTGGTCCTACAGCTATATGCCCATCTACAACCACAAGCCTTAGCGATGCTACAGTTGGCGGCAACTGGACAAGTAGTAGCACATCGATTGCAACTGTCTCAGGTTCTGGCGTTGTGACGGGAGTTTCTTCGGGTAGCGCGGTTATCACCTATTCATTTGATGCCGGATGTTATCTCAAAACTCCGGTTACAGTCAATCCGCTACCCGCAAACATTTCCGGCAACGCCAATCTATGTCTCGGTGCAAATGTTGTATACTCCGACGCAACATCCGGTGGTATTTGGTCAACGGCAAGTACATCTGTTGCTACTGCAGATGGTGTTGGAAATATTATGGGGGTTACACTTGGTACAACCACCGTGTCTTACACATTACCAACCGGCTGCTATGCTACTAAAACGGCAACTGTCAACCCTGTGCCGGTGCCTATTACAGTTCCGTCTTCCGGACTCTGTGTAACAGACGCATACAACCCAACGGTTACCTTGGTAGATGGAACCACTGTCCCCCCGGGCACATGGACAAGTAGCAATCCTTCTGTAGCAACCATAGTTAGTTTCTCAGGCCAGTTGACTGGTGTCTCTGCTGGAACAACAGCAATCACGTACACATTGCCTACCGGTTGTATGACATCCACAAATATAGTAATAGACCCTGTACCCGCGGCTATTGTAGGCACAAAGGTATTATGCGCCAATGCTTCATCATACTTGTCTGATGCTCTGGCTGGGGGCCTTTGGTCCAGTAGCAATACAAGCCTTGCCACCATTGAGTCGGGAACAGGTATTGTGACCGGCATATCCGGGCTGAGTAATCCCCTGATAACATACACCTCATTACCCGGCTGCAAGGCTGTTACCACCCTTACCGTTAATGCGGCCCCGGGTACTATCATTGGTAGCCGGGATGTATGTATGAACAGCACAACATCATTAACAGTAGGTGGAGGTGGAACCTGGTCAAGTGCCAACCCCGGCATTGCGTCTGTTCCCGTTGGCCCTTCGGGTACAGGAGTCGTTTCCGGTATTGTGAACGGAAATGTCAATATCACATATACGCTACCTGTCACAGGATGTTATGCTGTTGTTCCTGTTACAGTCAACCCGGTTCCGGCTCCAATTACAGGATCGTCGGCTATCTGTTTCGGAGACATGACCACTTTGAATGATGCTACTCCCGGCGGAGCATGGATCAGTAATAATACATCGGTAGCCAACGTATCAGGTACGGGCGATATCACTTCAGCGTCTCCTGGCAGTGTAAATATTGATTATATACTCCCTACCGGTTGCAAAGCCACAATACCGTTTACAGTAAATACATTACCTATTCCTTATACTATTAGCAATGTAGGCGCGCCAAATTACTGCGCTTCCGGTACAGGAGTAGATATGCAGCTTAACCTCACCACTATTGGTATAAATTATCAGTTATACAACAGCGGTACACCTGTGGGTGGTCCGGTAGCCGGCACTGGTTCCCCATATATATTCTCCGGTATGACAACGGCGGGAACCTATACTGTAATTGCCACAGACCCATCCACTAAATGTTCAAATACAATGGCGGGTTCTGCCCTCGTTATAGTCGATCCGCTTCCTGTAAAATATGCGCTCAACTATTCCGGGGCATCCGGCAACTATTGCGATGCTCCGGGAGCTCCGGGTATACAGATGTGCATTGCAGGTTCTCAATCTGGTTTTGGTTATTTCCTTTATGACGCTTTGGGTAATAATGTAGATATAGCAATTGGTACAGGTAGCGGCCTTTGTTTTGCCTATCAAACTAACCCTGGCGCGTATACAGTTATCGCGTCAGATCCGGTTTCAAGCTGCACAGCTAACATGCTCAATTCATTGAGCATCACCAGGAATCCACTGCCTATTGCACACAACGTTACTGTATCAAACGGCGGAAATTACTGCGCTGGCGGAACCGGTGTCCATGTAGGCCTCGATTATGCGAACACAGGCATTAATTACGAATTATGGTTCAATGGGATCACAAAGCTCACGACTATGGCAGGTGGCAACTCCAGCCTTGACTTCGGAGTATATACCAATGTTGGTAGCTATAACGTTGTTGCTGTAAATCCGCTGACGAATTGCACAGCAAACATGCTTAACACAATAACTGTTAATACACAACCACTTCCGGCTGCACATACCCTTAAAGTTCTAGGCAGCAGTTCCTATTGTACCGGATCGACCGGAGTTCATCTCCAGTTAGATGGCACCGATGTGTTGGTAAATTACCAGTTACAGAATGCCGGCTCGCCGATAGGTGGTGTCATCTCAGGAACTGGCTCCCCTATTGACTACTACAATGTTACTGCACTCGGTTCATATACTGTTCTTGCTGTTGATGCTGTTACCGGATGTTCCGATTATATGACCGGCTCACCATCCGTAGCCTCAACATTGCCACCGTCGGCGTTTACATTGACCACCCCCAATGGTGGCAACTATTGTGCTGGTGGTGCTGGCCTAATGCCTCATCTTAGCGGTTCCCAGACCGGTGTGCGTTATGATCTTTACAATAGCACAGGCCTGGTTGACAGCAAGAACGGAACAGGTACTGCAATCAATTTCACCAGCCAGTTTGCAGCAGGTGCATACAATGTGATTGCAACAGATATGACTACGTCTTGCACATCTGCCATGACCGGCAATCCATCTATTACAATTAACGCCTTGCCCACAGCATACACAGTTACTGCAACCAACAGCGGCGCGTATTGCGCCGGAGACCCCGGTGTTAATATCGGGCTTAGCTTTTCTGAAGTTGGTGTCAGTTATCAATTGTGGAAAGGATCGGCTATGATCGGCACCGCTAAACCTGGCTCCGGCTCTTCAATTGACTTCGGGGTGATCAGTTCGGTTGGCACATATAGCGTCGTTGCAACAAACACAGCTACTACTTGTGCATCAAATATGACAGGATCAGCAAATGTTATAGTGAATCCGACCCCGGTTGCTTATACAGTGACCGGTGGAGGCAGCTATTGCTATGGCACGACAGTAGGTGTACCAGTTGGATTAAGCAGTTCAGAAGCAGGTATTGAATATCAGTTATGGAACGGTACGATACAAATGGGCTCTCCTGTTACAGGTACCGGAACTTCCATTTCATTTGGCAACCAGTTAACAGCCGGCAAATACACAATAACAGCAAACAATAACACTACAGGATGTACAAAGAATATGACCGGTAGTGTTGTAATAACAGTTGATCCGTTGCCGACAGCCTATAACGTCACTGGCGGCGGCCGCTACTGTGCCGGAAGTACAGGACTCAATGTTGGGCTTTCAAATTCTATGACCGGAGTGAACTATCAGTTGTTGAACAATGGAACACCAGTTGCAACTTTGCCGGGAGTTTCCGGCAGTCCGTTGAACTTCGGTTTACAAACTGCACCGGGCACGTACACAGTTATTGCGAATACGATAGTTAGTGGATGTACCACCAATATGAACGGTAATGCACGTATAGTTGTAGATGCCAAACCTGCTCCGTATGTTATAAAGGGCGGTGGCAATTATTGTCCGGGAACAGCCGGATCTGACATTTACTTGTCAGGGTCACAACCGGGCATATCGTATCAGCTTATCAATTCAGGCTCACCTGTCGGTGGTCCTGTTGTAGGTGGTAGTGGTGGCATACTCGACCTTGGCCTGCAAACAGTTACCGGTAGCTACACAGCAATTGGCACCGATCTTGCTACCGGCTGCACCGAAAATATGACCGGATCAGTAACAGTTAATGCTAACACAGCACCACTCATTTACACAGTCACAGGAGGTGGAATTATGTGCGCCGGATTATCGGGCTTCCATATCATTCAGACTGGCTCTGAGGTCGGCATTTCATATCAGTTGCTCAACTCTGGCAGTCCTGTAGCAACAATAGCAGGAACCGGTATGGCTCTCGATTTTGGCGCGCAAACACTTGGAGGTACTTATACGGTTGTTGCCACAAACACTACCACAGGCTGCACTTCTAACATGATGGGTAGTGGCCTCATTACAGTGAATCCTTCACCTATTGTATACTCAGTTTCAGGAGGAGGCCATTTCTGTATAGGTACCGGAGGAGTACCTGTTAATGTCACAGGTTCTGAAACCGGCATCAATTACCAGCTATATGTTTCAGGTTCTAAGACCGGAACCCCTGTTGGTGGAACCGGAATGCCTCTAACTTTTGGACCGCAAACGAAGCCGGGTATCTATACCGCTATTGCTACAAACACAGGCACTGGCTGTAGCAGTACAATGAGTGATGTGGCGGTTGTAACGGAAGACCCTGTAGTAATTCCATCTGTTACCATCGCCGGCACAGATGGAACATCTTGTATTGGTGACGTTGTCCACTATAAATCGATTCCCGTTAATGGAGGCTCTGCCCCAACATATGTGTGGAAGGTGCGTGGAGTTACCGTGTCTACAACAGATGCTTTGGACTATATTCCTGTAATGGGGGATGTTATTTCTGTATGGATGACAAGCAATGAACATTGTGCGCTTACAACTCCTGTCAGCAATTCAATTACTGCAAATACCTTGCCTTATATAATGCCGGCAGCTTCCACAATAGCTGACCCCGGAAATTATGTTTGTCAGGGCTCACCGGTTACATACAGTGCGGCAGTATCCGGTGACGGTTCAGCTCCTGGCTATGACTGGATGAAGAATGGAGCCTTCGTAGGATCTGGCACCACCTATACTTATGTACCTGCCGATAAAGATATCATTGTCTTTATGCTACGCAGCAACTACCGTTGCCGGATTGCAGATACCGTATTCAGTGATCCGATAGTGATGAATGTAGACAATACTGCTACTCCCGTTATCGACAGCGTGGTATCGCATCTTGGCCCTATAATTGGTGTTGGCCAGGTTGATACGTTTGTTGCTTATGTAAAGAATAACACAGCAAACTTCAGTTATCAGTGGTACATTAAGAATGCTCCGATACCTGGTGCAACAACCACAATGTATGTCGACCATAACGTATTCAACAATGACGAGATCACTTTTGAAGCCAGGAAAACCGGCGCTTGCGGTGAAACGTTTGCCAGCAAACACAATATTGTTAACCTCTTGAATCTTGGTACAAAACAAGTCGCTGCTGCATCATCAGATGTATCAGTTTTACCAAACCCAAGCAATGGTGAGTTTATTATTAAAGGATCTCTTGGCACAACAAATGATGCTGAAGCTTCAATTGAGATAACAAATATGCTTGGTCAGACAGTGTACAGCAACTACGTAAAAGTTCGCGGAGGCAACATCAACGAACGCATTACGCTTGGCAACACATTGGCAAATGGCATGTATATACTCAATTTGCGCTCAGATATTACGAATAATATATTCCATATCATTGTCGAACGCTGATCCGTATTACTGGACATTAATTAATGGAGCCCCGGTATATCCGGGGCTCTTCTTTTTGTTGAACGGCTTGCTGCAAATTCGTTAATCACCCGTTATTTGTCAATTTCTCCCGATTGAAACTTATCTTTATCCCTCTATTAATTATTTATTTATTATGCGTGTCAATAACCTGCTGGCAGTAATACTGCTTTGTGTAGTTCCTGTAGTTTCTGAGGCAAAGAAGAAAAAAGAAGATGCAAAGCCTGATGCCAAAGTTGAGTCAAAGGAAAAAAAGAAATGGGATGTCAATAACCCTGGTGGGCCTCATAAGGAGGTCAACTTTACGGTGAACGAAGGCACATGGATGAACCTGGATGTTTCTCCTGATGGCAAAGAGGTTGTTTTCGACATGTTGGGCGATATTTACATCATGCCTATTACCGGAGGCCAGGCTACTACGCTGCGTTATGGTCTTGCTTTAGACGTGCAGCCTCGTTTCAGCAGCGATGGACTTAAGGTATTATTCACTTCTGATGACGGTGCAGGAGATAATATCTGGATCATGAATAAAAATGGAGGACACGCCAAACAACTCACCAAAGAAAATTTCCGCCTCCTCAATAACCCGATATTTACTCCCGATGGCAAATATGTTATTGCCCGGAAGCATTTCACTTCTACCCGCTCTCTTGGCGCAGGAGAACTTTGGATGTATCATATTAATGGAGGTAATGGTCTTCAACTGACTCCCAAGAAAAATGATCAGCAAGATCTGAATGAACCTTGTATCTCTCCCGATGGTCGCTACGTATACTACAGCGAGGATATGTATCCAGGAGGAGCATTCCAATATAACAAAGATCCGAACAACCAGATATTTGTCATTAAACGCTTCGACCGCGAAAAAGGAACCAGTGAGCTGGTTACCGGGGGCCCTGGTGGTGCGGTAAGGCCGCAGATCGCGCACAACGGAAAGCTCCTTGCCTTCGTAAAACGCGTTCGTACCAAGTCTGTTCTGTTTTTGCGGGATATAGAAACAGGTGAAGAATGGCCTGTGTATAGCAAACTGAGTAAGGACCAACAAGAAGCATGGACCATATATGGTTCCTACCCCGGCTACGCATGGACACCGGACGACAAGTACATTGTTATCTGGGCTGAAGGCAAGATCATGAAAGTGGATGTATCACGTACTGACTCAGCAACGGAGATCCCTTTCACCTGCAACGTAAGTAAGACCATGATGGATGTTGTACGATTCAAACAGAATATCAATCCTGATGAGTTCAATGTCAACGTGATACGCCACGCTGTTACATCCCCGGATGGCAGATGGCTTGTGTTCAATGCGCTCGGCCACCTCTATAAGAAACTATTGCCCGATGGAAAACCGGAGCGGATAACAACTACAGCAGCACTCGAATTCGAACCCACTTTCACACCCGATGGCAGGTCGCTGGTGTATGTGACCTGGACAGACAATGGCACAGGCAGCATCGCCAAGGTGGGATTGGAAGGCGGAGCCAAGCCCGTGAGCATCACAACAAAAAAAGGCATATACCGCACTCCTTCAGTATCTCCTGATGGCCGATGGGTGGTATTTACAAAAGAAGGGAGTAATGATGTACTTGGCAATGCCTATACTATTAAACCGGGCATCTACCTGATGACTATCAACGGCAGCAACCCCGAATTTGTTACGGACAAGGGTGAGTATCCTAAATTCAGCAATGACGGCAACTATATATACTATCAGTCCGGCGGCAACCTCTTTGGCGCATTAGATAAGACCTTCAGCCGCTGCAAGCGCGATGGTACAGAAGAACAGGTATTATTCAAAGGGAAATACACAAATCAGTTCTCTGTGTCTCCCGATGGGGACTGGGTTGCCTTTGTTGATCTGCACCAGGTTTATGTGTCTCCCTTCCCGCACACTGGCCGCGAAATCGACCTCAACAGGGAGACGGCAGACTTCCCTGTAAGGAAAGTATCCAAAGATGCCGGCATAAACCTGCATTGGAGCGGTGACAGCAAGAAGCTGCACTATACTCTTGGCAGCGAATATTACACAGTGAATGTAGAAAATCGCTTCGATACCCCTGATTCATCCTTCAAAGCAGAATCGCTGAACGTGGGTCTAACTGCAAAAACAGACAAACCTAAAGGTGCCATTGCATTCAGAAATGCGCGCATCATCACCATGAAGGGCGATGAAGTGATAGAAGATGGTACGATCATCGTTGAAGGCAATGTCATCAAAGAAGTGGGCAAATCAAAAGATGTGACAGTTAGTTCATCAATGAAACTTATCGACTGTAAAGGAATGACCATAATTCCCGGACTCATCGATGAACATGCACATGGCAACCATTTCCGCTATGGCATCACGCCCGAACAACACTGGCCGTACTATGCCAATCTCGCATATGGTGTCACAACCATGCACGACCCTTCCGCAAACAGCGAGATGGTGTTTGCACAAAGTGAAATGATCAAGGCCGGCCTTATGGTGGGTCCGCGGGTATTCTCTACGGGCACCATTTTATATGGAGCCGACGGCGACTTTAAGGCTGTAATCAATTCACTGGACGATGCCAGAAGTGCCTTGCGTCGCAGCCGGGCTTACGGTGCATTCAGCGTCAAGAGTTACAATCAGCCCCGCCGCGACCAACGCCAAATGATCATAGAAGCTGCTCGCGAGCTGCATATGGAAGTGGTTCCGGAAGGTGGATCGTTCTACTTCCACAACCTGTCCATGATCCTTGATGGACACACCACCATCGAACATAATATACCTGTTGCTCCTGTTTATAATGACCTCATTCAACTCTGGAAGAATTCCAAAACGGCATACACCCCTACCCTAATCGTTTCTTATGGATCCTTGTTTGGTGAGAACTACTGGTACCAACATACGAACGTGTGGGAGAAGGAACGTTTGTTGCGCTTTACACCCCGTTCTGTTATTGATACCCGTAGCAGGCACCGTGTAATGGCACCAGAAGAAGAGTACGAGAACGGATACCTGCAGGTGGCACAAAGTGCCAGAAAACTTGCCGATTCCGGCGTTATTGTAAATATGGGAGCACATGGCCAGTTGCAGGGCCTCGGCGCACACTGGGAGATATGGATGATGGCACAGGGCGGTATGTCTCCGTTGCAGGCGCTACGAACAGCCACCCTCAACCCGGCTATTACACTGGGGCTGGACAGCTACATCGGCTCACTTCAGGCAGGTAAGCTTGCAGACCTGGTAGTGCTTGACAAGAATCCACTGGAAAGCATCTATTACACAGAGAGTGTGCATTATACCATGGTCAACGGCCACTTGTATGATGCGGAAACTATGAACGAGGTAGGTAATACTGACAAAAAACGCAACAAGTTTTACTGGGAAATCGGAAAGAACGCTGAGTCTTTCCCATGGCACCAGGACACACAAGAAGTAGGCGATTAACTTTTGCAACAAAAAAGCCGCTTCCGGGCTAAATCGTGAATGTTACTAAACGTGGAATTTGGTGGTATCGCGTTTTTTAGATACTTTAGTTAATTATTCACTGCTATGAAAAGCTTATCTGTAATGTTATGTGCAGCAATATGCTGCATGACCTACGGTGCAGTATCTGCACAATCTATATCAACTTTTGCCGGAACAGGTACCTTGTCGGGGTTTAGCGGCGACGGCGGGCCGGCAACTTCAGCGAAACTATACAGCCCACAGGCAATAATTTGTGATGCCAGCGGCAATCTGTATATAGCCGATTCAAAGAACCATTGTGTCCGAAAAGTATCGGCAGGTATCATAACCACTATCGGAGGTATAGGCGGTGTTGGTGGTTACTTCGGAGACGGGGGGCCGGCTACAAGCGCCAAGATGTATGACCCGGTGGCAATAGCGGTGGACGCGTCCGGTAATGTTTATGTGGCTGAGGGCCTGAATAATGTTGTTCGGAAGATAAGCCCTTCCGGTATCATATCAACGGTGGCAGGCACAGGCGTTGCCGGCTTTAACGGAGACGGCATAGCCGCTACAAGCGCCAAACTGAATACCCCCGGTGGTGTCTGGGTCGATCCGGCAGGTAACGTATATATCGGAGACATCTTCAACTACCGCGTACGCAAGGTCAATACCTCGGGAATGATCTCTACCTATGCCGGCAACGGAACACCAGGCTCGGCAGGTGACGGAGGCCCCGCAACTGCCGCACAGATACACAATACAAATCAGCTTGCAATGGATGCCGCAGGAAATTTATACCTGAGCGATAATGCCAACCATCGTATCAGGAAGGTAACCTCTGCCGGTATCATCACCACCATAGCAGGCAATGGCGTAGGAGGATATGTGATGGATGGCGTTCCTGCCACTTCCACGCCTATATTCTTCCCGGTTGGAGTAAAAGAAGATGGCAGCGGCAATGTATTCTTTGGTGAAGACGGAGACTACCGTGTCCGTAAAATAGACGCTACCGGCATCATCACCACTTATGCAGGAACCGGAACAGGTGGATATAGCGGTGATGGCGGGCCGGCAACTGCTGCGCAGATCAATTCACCAACTGATGTCTGTTTTGATGCCGCAGGCAACACCTACATCGCCGACAGGCAAAACCATTGTATCCGTATCATTAAAAAGACTGAAAATTATAACCCTTATTTCATTGGCGGCCACCTTCAGACCCTAAACGTTTGCATGGATGGATCAGTGCCGACGAACTCGCAACTTGCCATTGCTGATATGGATGCCGGACAAACAGAAACCTGGACGATAACGACGTTGCCGGCACACGGCAGCCTTGTAGCAGGTTATACGGCGGTATCTACGGGCAGTACTATCACACCTTCGGGACTTAGCTATACCCCCAATACTTCATACGTGGGAAGTGATATGTTCAGGGTTGCTGTCAGTGACGGCAAATCAAGTGACACAACAACTGTGAATGTAAGCGTAGCACCCTACCCCGATGCCGGCATCATCAGCGGGATAGACAGCGTTTGCCCCGGGAATACGGTAACTCTTTCTGAGACAGTAAGCGGCGGCATCTGGAGTACCAGCAGCTATACCATCTCCTACATAACTAGTCATGGGATCGCCAAGGGATTGATACCGGGCAAAGACACTATTATTTATACTGTCGTTTATTCCTGCGGCATTGTATCGACGATCTTCCCTTTTACCGTGCGTTCTTATCTGGATTGCCATACAATGGCTGAAATGATACAACCGTCGAAACAGGGCATCAATATCTTCCCTAATCCTTCGAATGGACTTGTCACGCTTGATATTGCGATGCCGGATGACGATTTAGTGCGCATACGGATAATGGACCTGTTGGGCAAACAGATCAGCGAACAGATAGTTCCTGCCAATAAACCGGTAAATATGAACCTAAATGTACCTGCCGGTGTTTATGTGATCAGCGCCACAACACCTACCAGGCAAATGTCCGGCAAGTTGATAATAGAATAAAACTGCCTGTATGAAAAAGAACACCTCCGGATGTCCGGAGGTGTTCTTTTATAAATAAAGGTCAATTACTGTTTCTTCTTCTTTTGCTGCTCCAGCAGTTCTTTAGCGGGAATACGCTTCACCTCACCATTTACAGACACCACCGCCATTTCATTGTTAGCGGCTTTCTGCTCATACAATCTTTGAATAGCCAGTTTCAGGCCATATTCGATTTTTGCAAAAAATTCAGCGTTCTCCGGACTATGTGCCATGAACTTGCTTTTTGATGAGACCCCAAAGGTCGGTATTTTCTATGATATTATCATCATCTTTCTCCCCATGAGCTATGATCCTTAAACCATCATGAGAGTTGTCGGCCAGTATCCAGGCGTTGCAGACAGGCATAAATAACGAAAAAAGGTTACTTAAACCCTTGTAATACCTGCGCAGCACCACTTCTTTCGGGATATTGTGGCCGCCCCGCTGCACCCTGTCAGAGACCCGCTGCAAGGCCAATTCCGGTGAATCGAGCCAGATATAGATGACCTTGACCGTAAACCCTATCTGCTGGGCCCGCCTTACCAAATGAACATAACTGCGTGTAGCCAATGTGGTCTCTATAGCAAAGTCACCACCCTCCTGCAACAGCTCCTCTATACGGTGCAGCATGATCCTGCCTGCCTCTATTGCCACTCCCTCCATATTGAATGGCGAGATGCCATAAGCAATATTGTCGGCGTTCACAAACTCATTGCACCCAAGTATGTCAGGCAGAATGGTATAACTGGCAGTGGTCTTCCCGGCTCCGTTGCAACCTGATATGATATAGAGATTGGGCATAAGCTTGTGTAAAAGTAGTTGAATTGCTATTAAATGGGTTTACTATTAAATACTATCCATAATATTATCTTTGCGTTGCATTTCCCGGAGGTGCAACCATAACATGAAGTCAACATTGCTCAACCTGCCCAACGGCGCCAGGCAGGTCATTTTCATTCTTTGCATAGTAGCCTGTATCGTTTTTAAGACAGATCCTCCGATAGCATTGCTTACGGGGCTGCTCATTGCCCTTGTTGTCGGTCACCCATACCTGCACCTTAATAAGAAAGCTACCACCCTGCTGCTACAGGTTTCGGTAGTATGTCTTGGCTTCAACATGAACTTTGAACATGCCATGCAAGCCGGCAAAGAAGGGTTCCTGTTCACGCTGGGTACCATTGCTGTGACACTTGGCGCAGGCTACTTCATAGGTAAGCAACTGAAGATAGACAGGAATACCTCGGCGCTCATTTCTAATGGTACCGCCATATGCGGAGGCAGCGCCATTGCCGCAGTAGCGCCTATCATCAAGGCCAGTGATGAACAGATCAGCGTATCGCTGGGTACTATATTCATACTCAACTCTGTGGCCCTGTTCATATTCCCGACACTCGGTCATCTCATCGGCTTTACAGACCAGCAATTCGGTACATGGTGCGCCATAGCTATACATGATACGAGTTCAGTAGTAGGCGCTGCGAGCAAGTGGAGCCCGGACGCATTACAGGTAGCAACTACCATCAAGCTGGAGCGTGCGCTGTGGATCATTCCTGTATCGCTGGCTACGGCCTACTTTCAGAAGAGCACAGGAAAGATCAAGATCCCCTATTTCATCTTCTACTTCATACTGGCCATACTGGTATCTACTTACCTTCCGCTGCATATACCGGCATTGAACACTAAGCTGGGCGATAATACCCTATTCCAGTGGGCTTACCTATTTGGCAAAAAAGGATTAGTGATCACGCTCTTCCTCATTGGCTCGGGACTGTCGCTTACTACCATAAAGAAAGTAGGCTGGCGCCCTATACTGCAAGGTGTACTGCTGTGGATATTGATAGGAAGTATCTCCCTGTTGGTGATAAAAGGAATTGTATAACCTACTCCTTTAAACGAATCCCTCCCAACAACTACCTCCTACCCGGCATCATGCCCGGCATACCAGGGCCGCGCATCTTGTTCATCTGGCCCATCATCTGCTTCATCTGGTCGAACTGCTTCATGAAGGCATTTACCTCGTTGATGTCCTTGCCACACCCCCTGGCGATACGCTTACGGCGGCTGCCGTCTATGACCTCAGGATTGGCGCGTTCAAACGGTGTCATGGAATTGATGATAGCCTCGATGCCCTTGAATGCATCGTCGGAGATATCTATGTCCTTTATGGCCTTGCCTACACCGGGGATCATGGCGAGGAGATCTTTGATGTTACCCATCTTCTTGATCTGGCCTAATTGTTCTTTAAAGTCTTCGAAATCGAATTTGTTGGCGCGTATCTTCTTCTCCAGCTTCTTTGCCTGCGCTTCGTCGAACTGTGCCTGGGCGCGCTCCACGAGCGTAGTGATATCACCCATGCCCAGGATTCGCTGTGCCATACGCTCAGGGTAGAACACATCCAGCGCATCCAGCTTCTCGCCCATGCTCACAAACTTGATGGGCTTATCTACCGTATATTTGATAGATAGCGCGGCACCACCACGTGTATCACCATCCAGCTTGGTGAGTACCACACCGGTAAAGTCGAGACGGTCGTTGAATGCCTTGGCAGTATTCACCGCATCCTGGCCCGTCATGGAGTCAACTACAAACAGTATCTCGTTCGGGTTCACGGCAGCCTTTATATCGGCCACCTCCTTCATCATTGCCTCATCTATGGCCAGGCGGCCCGCAGTATCTATGATCACTACGGCATTGCCATCACGCTTAGCCTGCGCTATCGCGTTCTGTGCTATGCTTACGGCATTCTTATTCTCCTGCTCTATGTAAACCGGAACTTTGATCTGCTCACCGAGCACACGCAACTGCTCCATAGCCGCCGGGCGGTAAATGTCCGCAGCTACCAGCAACGGGTTGCGCCCCTTCTTGCTCTTCAGAAAGTTGGCGAGCTTGCCGCTGAACGTAGTCTTACCGGAACCCTGCAGGCCGGCTATCAGTATCACCGTTGGTTTGCCTGTAAGGCTTAGTTCTTCTTCACGGCCGCCCATCAGCTCGGCCAGCTCGTCCTTCACTATCTTTACCATCAGTTGTCCGGGACTGATGGAAGTAAGCACCTTCTCCCCTACAGCCTTCTCACGCACCTTGTCGGTAAACTCCTTGGCTATCTTGTAGTTCACATCCGCATCTACCAGCGCACGACGAATCTCCTTAACAGTGGTCGCTACGTTGATCTCATTGATACGGCCTTCGCCCTTTAGCTGCTTGAACGCGGACTCGAGCCGCTCACTTAAATTATCGAACATATTATGAAATAATAAAAATCAAAACTTTATATTCAAAAATGGTTGGCGAAGTTAATAAATAAGGGGGAATTTGGTATCTAATCAATAGGTTAAGCAGCTAATTGGTTTAAAGGAACTATGCAATTCTCATTTTCACTACTAAAATGAGCAATTTTTGCCGTTTTGTATTGAAAATCAATACTAAGGTGAGCAATACAAATTGTACAGATGCGCAAAATGACCGGCTTAAATACTAACTCAATGGTGACACCAGATCCACAAGGTGTGCAATTACTTTTTTCACAGGGAATGTGTGCAATTTCTCTCGTTTTGTGTTGGGAATCAATACCAAAGTGTGCAATTCAAATTGCACACATGGGCAATTTGCGCAAAAACCGCAGATGAAGACAACACTAACATAGCCCTAAAAAAGCAGGCAATATAAAGCCACAAGAATGATGCCAGATATGCCACCGGGTGTGCTACTGCCGATATTTATTTGTTTGCATTGCGATATCGTGTTTGGAGATCATATGGGGCTATATAGGGTTTTGTATGAGTTGAACGTTTCGCTCATCCCGTTGTTCCGGATGTTCCGCAGGGCATCCGGAACGCAAAATAAAACCCGTTCTGCGAACGGTATTCAGAGATCTGAAGCTTCATCATTATCTTTCCCTAGCTAAATAGTCTCCAATGGGATTTGCTTATAAAATTACCGATCAGCTCGCTGTTCATTTTATTACCTGCACCGTAGTACAATGGGCCGACATTTTTACAAGGGCGCAATATTCTGATATTGTTGTTGACAGCATCAGACACTGCCAGGAAAAGAAAGGGCTAAAAGTATATGGATGGGTGATAATGAGCAATCATTTACACATGATATGTTCCGGCTCAGGAGAAAATGACCTCAGTGATATCCTTCGCGACTTTAAGAAATTCACATCAACCGCAATCGTAAATGCAATAGAAAGCAATCCGCGTGAAAGTAGAAGGAGCTGGCTCATGTGGTTGCTGAAGCAGAACAACAATATTCAATTCTGGCAAGAGGGCAACCATCCTGAAGAAATACGGACACGCGATTTTTTTAAGCAAAAATTAGATTACATTCATAACAATCCGATAAGAGCAGGTTGGATAGACATCCAGGAAGCATACACCTATAGCAGTGCAAGAGATTACTGTGGTGTAAAAGGGTTGATCGAGCTTTCTTACTTCGAATGAAGTGCCGGAATGCTAATTCCGTTTGCAAAACGGCGTATTATTATCAGTTCCGGATGCCCTTCGGAACATCCGGAACAACGAGGCCACAAGAATGATGCCAGATATGACACTGGGTGTGCTACTGCCAATATTTATTTGTTTGTATTGCGATATCGTGTTTGGAGATCATATGGGACATATATAAGTTATTGTACCAGTTGAACGTTTCGCTCATTCGCAAGCGAGACCTTCGACCAGTGGAGAAATCTCAATCACTTCACCTCCAGCAACCGCTCCAGCACAGTAACAGTAATAGGACATACAGTAGCATTCTTTAGTGTAAGCTGTACACGCTTCAGCAGTACATCCTCATCAGTATAAGGATAGCGGGCGCAATCGGAGGGGCGGTCTTCGTAAATATTGCAGGTATTGTCTTCTGCAAGGAAGGGGCAGGGCCTGGTACGGGAGACATAATCGCCCTCCTTATCCAGTTCCAGGTATTGGGCCACAAGGTCGCCCTCTTTGATACGCAGGCGTTTAGCGATACGCCTGATGTCGGGTTGCTTAAAACGGGGGGAATGATTCTTACAGCAGTTGGCACACTGCAGGCAGTCTATCTTCGCAAAGCCTTCTTCATGCAGGTTGGGAAGAGCCTTAAGCATCTTATTAAAGTTGCCCTTCTCCAGCATATGCTTGTACGCCTTCTGATGGTCTTTACCGTCCTTTAAAAGGGAGTCGTAAGTCATTTTTAGTCGAACGTCTTTTTTAGTCGAAAGTAGAAAGTCTTAAGTCTAAAGTGAAAACGGCAAACTCATGCTCCCCCTTCAGGGGGCCGGGGGTTACAGGTTCATCTTACCCATGATACGCTCAAGGTCGTCATCGTTGTAAAACTCTATCATGATGCTGCCCTTGCCGGTCTTCTTCCGGTCGAGTTTCACCCTGGTAGAGAAATGCGATGCCATATTGTCCTCAATTCGCTTGTAGGCAGGTGGCAACTTGAACGTAGTAGCCTTATCTGCTGTGGGGGATGCGGCGGCTTTCTCGTTGGCAAGGTCTTTCACCATCTGCTCTACCTGGCGCACAGAAAGGCCACGCTGCATAGTCTCGCGGAACACATATAGCTGCTGCTCCACATGATCGAGACCAATGATAGCACGCGCGTGTCCCATGCTGAGCTGACCATCACGAACTGCTTTCTGCACATCGGGTGGCAGCTTCAGGAGGCGAAGATAATTCGCTACGGTACTGCGCTCTTTCTTCATGCGGTCTGCCACCTGTTCCTGTGTCAGGCCGCACTCGTCCATAAGCTGGCGATAGCTGAGGGCTATTTCTATAGCATTCAGGTTCTCACGCTGCAGGTTTTCAAGTAGCGCCATTTCGAGCATGCCCTGGCTATCGGCAGTACGCACATAGGCAGGTATGTCTGCAAGGCCGGCAAGCTTAGATGCACGGAGCCTGCGCTCACCTGAGATGAGCTGAAATCTATTCTGGCCAACCTTTACAACGGTAATAGGCTGGATGATATCGTGCAGCTTAATGCTCTCCGCCAGTTCGTTGATGGCCTGCTCATCAAAATCGCGGCGTGGCTGCTTGGGGTTAACCTCTATCTGGTCGAGCGGGATTCGCGCCGTGGTGGTAGTACTCTGCCCTGAAGCGGCAGGCACGGCCTCTTTCGAGGTTGCCAGTTCTTCGTCAATAGTATCGAGCAATGCGCGGATACCTTTTCCCAAACCCTGCTTCTTATTGATCTGCGCCATGCTCATCTATTTCAAAGATTTTATCCTCGTTCTTAATTTTTGTCATGTTGTTCTTCTGCAATATCTCTTTCGCCAGGTTCAGATAGTTGACCGCACCGGTGCTCTCTGCATCATACAGCAGGGCGGGCATACCGAAGCTTGGTGCCTCACCAAGGCGGGTATTGCGGTGCAGGATGGTATTGAATACAAGATCGCCAAAGTGATTCTTGATCTCTTCCACCACCTGGTTGGAGAGGCGGAGGCGGCCATCGTACATGGTCATGAGAATGCCTTCCACCTTCAGCTTAGCATTGATGCGTGTCTGCACGATCTTGATGGTATTCAGTAGTTTCCCGAGACCTTCTAACGCGAAATACTCGCACTGTACAGGAATGACCACACTGTCAGCCATAGCGAGGGCATTGACCGTGATGAGGCCAAGAGAAGGAGAACAGTCTATGATGATAAAATCGTAGTTATTCAGTTCAGGCTCGAGCGCCTTGCGCAATACGTTCTCCCTGTTTGGATGATTGATGAGCTCTATCTCGGCACCTACAAGGTCGAGATGGCTGGGCAGCAGGCTCAGGTTGGGGGTGTCGGTGGTCATGATGATCTGTGACGCAGGTGTTTCATTCACCATGCAATCGTACAAGCTCACCTGTATATTCTTCAGGTCAAAACCATTACCCGTAGTGCTGTTTGCCTGCGGGTCGGCATCGACAAGCAGTGTTCTGTACTCGAGCACCGCCAGGCTTGCCGCGAGGTTAATAGCCGTAGTGGTCTTTCCTACCCCGCCCTTTTGATTCGCTACCGCAATTACTTTAGCCATATTATACTCAAATCCCGTGCATACGGGACCACATTTATCCAGTTATTTAAATTGGTCTAATTTTGTCACAAGGTAGTTGATTCACCCGTCATTGGCAATAATATTTATCCCCATATGACTCCCATTTTCCCCCGTTCTGTGTGCAAAATTAGGTGAAAAGGCGCAGAGTTGACGGGAGGCAGCAACAGTAGCCCGAAAGCCATGCCCACAGGCAATAACCGTGCATATTTTATTCCATAAACTGACAGAAGAACACTACTGAGAAAAAGTAAATGCAAACAATCGGAAATACGGACGTTTTTACTTTTATTTGTAACTTTATATCGCCCGGCGGTATGATATTTTTATACCACTAACAAAACACGCTATAACAAAATTATGCATAACATGAACGCAACAATCGGCATATACGACACACACGACCTGGCCGTAGAAGCAATACAAGAACTGAAAGATGGCGGCTATCCCGTGAAACAACTTTCTATTATGGGTAAGGCCCATACCGAAGTGGTGGACGGAGAAATGCACATCATGCCCAAGAACCCGATAAAGGCAACGAGCCTGGGTGTGGGTACGGTGCTGGGCACCACGCTTGGTGTGCTGGCCGGTGTGGGCGTATTTGCGATACCAGGCCTAGGCTTCCTGTACGGAGCAGGAGCGGTGGTAGGCGCGATTGCGGGTTTCGACTTTGGCCTGATAGGCGGTGGTATCGCATCGGCAATGGCTACAGTGGGCGTGAAGGACGAAAACCTGAAAAAGTATCATGACGCGCTGGATGCCGGCAAGTTTGTAGTGATAGCTCATGGCACGGAAGATGACCTGAAGAAAGCTCATGCTATTCTTGACGAGCACGGAAAACACAGTGATATCGAGATCCACTAATACCGGTCTCCACAGCACACATATTGTAAACTGAGGACAGTGAGTAAGCAGAGAACCGGTCAATCACAGGCTAAAACTTCCGGTACCACATCCCCAATAACTGCCGCTAACAAGCCGGAGGGATTTCGTATTCCCTACGCCATGGTGATACTGGCTGTGGTAGCCTTCATTCTTTATGTGCCTGCACTGAGCTTTAAGTTCACGGACCTCGATGACACGATATTCATTGTCAATTTCAAGAACTACAATGAGGACATACAAAACCTGCTGACCTCTTTTTTCCAACGGGGCTTGTTTGACGTAACAAAGGATCCTTACTACAGGCCGTTGTTCCTTGACTCAATGATCCTTAATTACCAGTTATCCGGAGAGGACATCTTTACGTACCACCTCTTCAATATACTGCTGCACGTATGCTCTGTAGTATTGCTGTACCGCCTGCTGGGGAAACTGCAGATAAAAGAAATACCGGCTTTTGTACTGTCACTGATATTTGCTGTGCATCCCGTACTTGCACAGGCAGTGGCATGGATACCCGGCCGCAATGATACAATGCTGGCCATCTTCATCATCTCCTTCCTGATACAATCGGTCAATTATGCAAATGAGGGCAAGCAATCGTCGCTGCTTCTTTCTGCACTCTTCCTGTTGCTGGCTTTCTTCACGAAAGAGACTGCTGTATTTGCAGCTCCTGTGGCGCTTGTCCTCATAGCCGTAGTTATGCGCAAGCCGGCAGGTGGTAAGACTGCCATCGCCCAGTATGTGGTGTGGGCGGTGTGCTTCGGAATATGGTTTGCTGTGCGCTCGGCCGCAACGACAGCCGATACGGGCATTGCATCTGCTGAAGCATTCAAAGACATGATACACCGTTTGCCGGTGATACTACAGTATTTCGGCAAAGTATTCCTGCCGTTCAACCTGAGTGTATTCCCGACACAGGAAGATACGGTTCTGTACTTCGGACTTGCCGCTGTCGCCATTCTTGCCGGAGCATTGTACCTGAACAAGGAAAGGGATATGCGTGTAGTATGGGGCGGGGTCGGTATATTCCTTCTGTTCCTGATGCCGGCGCTGCTGGTGCCCGCACGATTGAACGAACAAACATTCGAACACCGCCTGTACCTGCCAATGACAGGCATGTTGCTGGTGCTCTCCCAAACTGCATTGTTCCGGAACAGGCTACCGGATAAAACAAAATTCTATGCCGGCATGGGACTATGCGCTCTGCTTGCTGTGCTCAATATTCGCCACCAGCAGAATTTTGCCGATAAGCTTACCTTCTGGACATCGGCGGTGGAGACATCTCCTAATTCGGCATATGCCAATATGATGCTGGCAGCAAGACTGGACAAGAGCGAGTTTAAACGATCGGAGCAACTGTTCAGAAAGGCATACGCACTGAATCCGAAAGAAAAATACCTGAACTACTATATAGGCGAGATGCTGCAAAAGAAAGACTCTGTATTAGCGTCTGAGCCATACCTGCTGGCTGAAAAGAACGGATCCGGGTATTATGAAACCGATTTTCTGCTGGCGCATGTGGCTATTTACAAAAGAGATTTCACAGGCGCCATCAATCACCTGAACACTTACCTGAGAACTGACGCACGTAACCCGAATGCCAACAATAACCTGCTGCTACTCTATGTAGACACAAAGCAGGCAGACAAGGCCAGGCAACAAGCAAGACGTATGCAGCAACTGGGGTTGCCTGTACCACCGCAAATACTGCAACAATTAGGGATGTAAACACCGGTAGCCGGGCTTTTGCTCCAGGTAGTTGCAATACTCCATACTCCCGACGCGAAATGTAAGGGGTAATCTTATCTGCTGCATTTTTATTTCCTGCCGGCAAAAGAATCCAAGATGCCGGGCATATTGATCGGAAGGAACCGGCGAAACATATTTATGCTGTATCACATGAACAAATGACCGGGAAGTATCTGCAATTAAAGGAGCGCGCAGTTGAGCTAAGGACGGCCTCGAGGCAAGGATCATTGATATCAGCAGAAGACATTTCATAACATCACACCTCCATAAACTGCTCCGGGTTTTTGTACGCGTAATTGAGCATATGGTTTATCGTATCATCCCGGAATTGTTCGTAACGCTGCTCTATCTCTTCAAACTCAGTCAGCTCTTCATACAGCTTTGCAAATTCCTCTACGGTATTCTGCTTAATGAACAATTCCCTGTTCAACACATAAACCTTTAGCACATCGTCAAGTACACGCGCCATGCCGGGAAGATTGAACGTATATAACTGTTCTATCAAAGAGGGCAGCAACCCTATATATCCGTTCTCGATGAACTGAATGAAACCGCCCTGCCCTACCTGGCCACGCAGGTAATCGAATGCGAGCAGTAACTGTTGCCCATCTGACAGATCATCCAGAAAATCGAATGTACTGCGGCGGTACAACTCTTCGTGTAAAGGCTGTACCAGCAGGTCGTACATCTCTTCTGTATTGCGGGAGTTGAATGCCTTGCCGAGGGCCTGCCTGTCTATCTTTGGTAAGAATCTGCTTTCTGTACTCATCTCTCTGTGCTCCTGTAAAACAATATCTTTCAGAAAGATACAAAATTAATTTGCGACACGTGTGTTACGTGTGAATTGCTTGTGTTTATTAAGGTTTCATTAAGGATTTATCAAATAATATTGCAGTGCAAATCTGTAATTTCACAAAAAATTTCTTTTATGTCATTCAAACAAGTTGCGTTACTGGGGTTGTCTTCCCTGATGGTGGTGTCGTGCGTATCCAACAAGAAGCTGAAGCAAAGCGAAGCGAAGTATTACCGGCTGGACAGCACGAACAGGACCCTGCAGATAGAACTGGCAAAATGCCGCGAGGACCGCGCTGATAATCAAAGCCGTGTACGGTCGTTGCAAGAGCAGATATCGGATCTGAAATCGGCAAACTCTCAGATGCAGAAGCATATGGATGACCTGTCTATCATAACGGGTACACAGGCTACGAGCATCAACAAGTCGCTGGAGAATATTGGCGTAAAAGACGCCTATATCGCTAACCTGCAGACGGCCCTAAACCGCAAGGATTCTATGAATATGGCGCTGGTGATCAACCTGAAGAGCGCTATCGGCAACCTGGATGATAAGGACATCAACATCAAGGTGGATAAAGGTGTAGTATATGTAGATATCTCCGACAAACTATTGTTCAAGAGCGGCAGCTACGACGTAACCGAAAAAGCGCAGGAGATACTTGGTAAGGTAGCCAAGGTGCTCATCAGCCAGCCTGATGTTGAATTCATGGTAGAAGGCCATACTGATAATGTTGCGTTCTCCCGTCCGCCACTCATGGATAACTGGGACCTCAGCGTGAAACGCGCTACATCTGTAGTGCGCATACTGGATACCAAATATCATGTACCGCCTTCACGTATGACCGCTGCGGGCCGATCAGAATATCTGCCTATCGCTTCAAACGAATCAGCGGATGGAAAATCAGCAAACAGAAGGACAAGGATCGTGATCCTGCCTCAGCTTGACCAGTTCTTTAAGATATTAGAGAAACCACAAAACTAATTGAGAAAATAACTGAGAAAAGGCCCTGCTATGCGGGGTCTTTTCTATTTGAATGAGCTTTTCTCACTACATATTTTCATATGATTAGCATAAGATTTAGTAATTTAACCCCATGGAAAAGAAAGAACGGAAACCGGTGTATTACAGTGAATATCTGCAACTGGATAAGATACTGAATGCACAACAGCCTGAAAGCGAAAAAGAAGGAATAAAAGCAGATGATGAGATGTTGTTCATCGTCATTCACCAGGCATATGAGCTGTGGTTCAAGCAGATATTGCATGAGCTGAATATAGTACGCAGCATATTCAAACAGCCCAATATACAGAACAACGCCCCTGATATCTATAACAGCGTTCACAGGCTGAAACGCATATGCAGCATACTGGAAGTGGCCGTGATGCAGATGGGCATACTAGAGACCATGACGCCCCTCGACTTCCTTGACTTCAGGGACCTGCTACGCCCGGCATCAGGGTTTCAGAGTATCCAGTTCAAGATGATAGAAGCCATGCTGGGCCTCACCTATGACCAGCGGCATGGCAAAGCATATTATCTTTCTCAACTGAAACCAGAAGATGTGGAACGTGTGAAGGGCGTAGAGACAGAACAATCACTGCTGGTATTACTGAATAACTGGCTGGAAAGAATGCCTTATGTTACCAATGCAACATACTGGGGAGGCCATAACGACTTCTGGAACCGCTATCGTGAAATGTATGCGCACAGCCTTTCAGATGCTGAACAGCAAAACCTGAAAATATTTGACAACATCTTCATTGATGACGCATCATACCCTGCCGGGCGTGCCTTCAGCGCGATTGCCAGCAGAAATGCGCTCTTCATCATGCTGTACAGAGACCAGCCCTTGCTGCAACTGCCGTATGAGCTGCTGAATACACTACTGGAAGTGGATGAGCAGCTATCTATGTGTGGCGCCACAGGCATATACACCTGGTGCAGCGCACGATAGGCAAACGAGTAGAACAGGTGGCAGTACGGGAGCAGAATACCTGCGCGGCGCGGCGGACAGTCATTACGTATTTAAGGAACTATCGGAACTAACATCGTTCCTGCTGCCAAGGAACCTGCTGCCAGCTCTTCCCGACGCAGTGGTAACAGATCTTAGTTACAGAAAATAATATAACCTCTTCAATGAAAAAATGCCACCATAACCGGTGGCATTTTGCTTATCCAATATACTTTACGAAGGCTATTTTGCCGTCGCAGCTTTCTCAGGGTGAGCAACTTTGTAATATTGCTGAAACTGATCCGGTGAAAGAATAGCCTTATACTTGTTATCCTTCTTATTGGCCGCCTCATCCATACTTTTTTTGTTTAGGCCCGGCTTACCACGCATACTGCGCTCCCACTGGCAATATTCCAATTCGGCCTTGTACAAAGCTCCAAATTGTTCCGAGCTAAGCTTGAACATGTTTTTTACCAGCTTTACATTTTCCGAAGCCATGGCCTCCGGGGTGGGCTCCCCTGTATCTTCGGGATTGACAGGCGGCTGCGGTGCAACTTTAGTCGTTTTCTTCTTTGATGACACCTTCTTTTTAGACGCTGCCTGAGCATACGAACCAGCAACGCAGGACAACAACAACATCAATACCAATATTATTCTCTTCATGTTCATTGATTTACAGGCAATTTAATTTTTTTTTAGAAAATATGGTCAACTTCTACTCTTTAAAATCGGGATAAAGCAGGTACTTTTTCCTTATCTTCTTAAATGCCGTGAGCCCCTCCTGCCATGACGCCCTTATCTCATCCTCTGTTTTGCCTTGCTTCACCAGGGCTTCCAGCTTTTTTGTTCCCATAAGCGTGGTAAAGAACGGTGTAAAGAATTTAGCGGTATCGGGATACACACTATATGCCTTAAGCAGCCACTGCAGCGATAGCGTGTTCTTTGTCTTGCCAAGGATCTGCTCTTCGGTAGTGCCCACCAACTCACCGTAGCACTTTTTATTCATAAGCGGCGGCTCCTTGGCACCTATCATGCTGTGAGGCGTAAAACTGTAATCGAACTTACCCTCAAATTCAGGGCAGCCATATACCAGGAATGGCATATCTGTACCCCTGCCCAGGCTGAGCCGTGTGCCTTCAAAGACACAGGTGGAAGGATATGCGAGTATGGCCGCCATAGACTTCAGATTGGGAGATGGAGATACTACAAGCCTGAACTTCTTATCGTGCGTATAGCTGATGCATTTCACCACCTTAAGGTCCAGTTCATCTGCTTTATTGAACCACTTCTCCCCTTTCAGCATCTGCGCATATTCGCCGGCGGTCATACCATACACCACCGGTATGGGCTGCAATCCCAGGAATGAGGCATGCTCTTTTTCCATCAACGGACCATCTACATAGAATCCATTCGGATCGGGCCGGTCAAGCACCAGCATCTGTTTATGATTTTCCGCACAAGCTTCCATACAATACTGGAGCGTAGCAATATAGGTATAGAACCTGACGCCTACATCCTGCAGGTCGTACACCAGCACATCCACATCGGCCATATCCTCCTTGGTTGGTTTCCTGTGCTTACCGTAGATGGATACCACAGGTATTCCGGTGGCGCTATCCACCGAGTTGCCCAATTCTGCACCGGCATCTTCGGTACCGCGAAAGCCATGCTCGGGAACAAATATCTTCTTTACCAATACCTTCTCAGACAACAGCATGTCCAAAAGAGATACTCCATTCACCACTGATGTCTGATTGATGATAAGCCCTACCCGCTTACCCTTCAGCATGGGCACATATACAGCGGGCCGGGCATCGGCAGGCAGCACTTTCGGGTCGTAAAAGTTCTTTGCAGGGCATACAGAATAACAATATAAACAGGCGACCAGACACAGAAGCATCAAACGCATACAAAACCTTAATTTTTTATAAAGATAATTGCTCAGATGTTATATTAACGTAACTTTGTCCTCTTTATTTATTTAAAACAACAATATGCAAGAAGTAAAAAAAGGCGATAAAGTGCAAGTCCACTATCACGGCAAGCTGACTGATGGCACCACTTTTGACAGCTCAGCAGGACGCGAGCCACTGGCATTCACTGCCGGATCGGGACAAGTGATCAAAGGATTTGACGACGCCGTAATGGGTATGAAGACCGGTGATAAGAAGACCGTGAACATACCTGTGCATGAAGCATACGGACACCGCAGCGACGACATGATGATGGATCATCCTATCGGTGAGTTCCAGGCATCAGGCATCACTCCTGAAGTGGGCATGGAGCTGCAGATGGGCGATAACGCGGGTAATGTGTTCCCGGTAGTGATCGTGGCTGTAAATGATGATACAGTGACCCTGGATGGCAACCATCCGCTGGCAGGACAGGACCTGATATTTGATATAGAACTGGTAGCTATCGGTTAATATAACAGCTAAACATGTTTAAAGGCTATCTCCCCCGGAGATGGCCTTTTTGTTTGCCCCGATAGTCCTACCTTTATTTGCAGTGTATGAGCACAGCGCACAGCTATAGCCTTATGGAGCATCTGCTCTTCCCCTCTTCTCCGCTGAACAGTGAGCGGCTAACAGCGGCTGTATCAGCCAAGCATGTGCTGATAACGGGCGCCAGCTATGGTATTGGTGAGCAGGCCGCATTGCTGCTGGCCGCGCATGGCGCGCATGTGATACTGGTGGCCCGGACCACGGAAAAGCTACAGCAACTGAAAGCCACAATAGAAAAGGACGGAGGAAGAGCCACTGTGCTGGCTGCCGACCTGTACCAAGCCGGGCAGGTAGATACACTGAATGAGCAACTGCAACAGATAACCGGTGGCATACACCTGTTCATCAACAATGCGGGCAAATCCATAAAACGGGCAATAGCCGATTCGCTGGAGCGCAACCATGACTTTACCCGAACCATCACACTTAACTATACCAGTCCCGTGCAGTTGTGCCTGGGGCTGATACCATCATTGAAACAGAATAAAGGCCAGATCATCAATGTCTCATCGGCTGTGTGCCTGCTGTTGCCCGTACCTTACTGGGCTGCGTACCATGCTTCGAAGACAGCGTTTGACACCTGGCTAAGGGCGGCCGCACCGGAACTGAAGGAAATGAACATAGCCACAACAACACTGTACCTGCCACTGGTAAGAACGAGAATGATAGCCCCTACCAAAGAATATGAACACGCCCCTGCCATGAGCCCGCAGCATGTGGCACGCATCATAGGGAGGGCCGCCTACCAGAGGAACACGCGCTACATGCCCTGGTGGCTCATCTTTGCGCAGACCACGGCATTCCTGTTCAGACGGGTATGGGAGCGGTTTGCCATCAACTTACTGAAACGATAGACCGTGCTGCAGCTACTGAAGAAATTATACCGCGCCAACTTCATCACCCCCGCAGGCCTTACCCGGCTGACACAGGGGTTTCTCTCTTCGGGCATAAACCTGATGGGCTTGCTGCAGTTTGCCGCAAAGACCTATCCCGACCATATAGCGATAAGTGATGAACAGGGATCTGTGAGCTATCGTGAACTGCTGCGGCAATGCGCACAACTGGCCGCTACGCTGCAGCAACAATACAGCCTGCAGCACCAATGCAAGGTGGGCATCATGTGCCGCAATCACGCTTCGCTGATACGCAGCATATTTGCCGTATCGCGCACGGGCGCCGATGTATTCCTCATCAGCACAGACATCAGCCGGCAGCAATTTCAGAAGCTGGCGGACAAACATCACTTCCACCTGGTGATCTATGATGATGATCTGCAACCATACATCGAAGCCAGCGCTGCACACCTGCCTGCACTGGCAGCCGACCGCCACGCAGCACCATCCATACGGCACTATGCAGCACACAGAACAACAACCCTGCAAAGGATGCGGCGCGCCAGCTTCGGGAAAATAACCGTGCTGACCAGCGGCACCACAGGTGGTTTCAAAGTGGCAGAACGACGGTCTTCGCTGCTGAGCATCCTGGATCCATTCACCGACATTTTGAATAAATTAGACCCCGGAACATTCCGCTCGGTGTATATAGCCACACCTGTGTATCATGGGTTCGGGCTGGCGGCCAGCTTTATGTGCGTGGCCATGGGCGCCACTATGGTATTGCGCAGAAAATTTGATGTCGCGACCGCCTGCGATCTGCTCACCAGCAAGCAAGCCGATGTGCTGATAGCGGTGCCGCTGATGCTGCAGCGCATGAACGATGAACAACATGGTGTGCTGAAGATCCCGGCCTGTATCGTATCCGGCGGTGCCGCGCTGAGGCAGGAACTGACCGAAGACCTGGTGCAAAAGCAAGGCGCCAGGCTATACAACCTGTATGGCACATCGGAGGCGGGGGTATGCATCATGGCTACGCCTGAAGACCTGAAAAGATATCCGGGTTCCATAGGCAGGGAATTAAAGGGAGTACATATGGTCATACTGAACGATAACGGCAAAGAAGCTGCCATCGGAGCCACAGGCAGCATGTGCATCAGCAGCATGTGGATGGCCAATGATACCGTATATGTTGAAACGGGAGACCTGGCCTGCAAAAATGAAGAAGGCTATATTTTCCTGCATGGCAGGAAGGACGACATGATCGTATCGGGGGGAGAGAATGTATATCCCGCAGAACTGGAGCACCTGCTGATACAACACCCGCTGATAGCAGATGCCGCTGTAACGGGCATAGCAGATGCGGCCTACGGAGAAAGGCTGAAAGCATATGTAGTAGCAAAGACCGGCTGCCAACTTACCGATACGGACCTGCGGGAATGGCTGCGGCCAAGGGTGGCCCGTTACCAGGTGCCCGCCCAGATAGCGTATGTAGCGGCACTACCCTACAATGCCCTGGGCAAGGTGGACAAGAAAACACTGGGCAGCGGCACGTACGTATAAATGCAGTAATTTTACAGCAGGTCATTTGCCGGTGATATGAATCCCACCTACACAAAAGAAGAACTACTGAGCATGATCCGCACATTCACCGACTGCGCGGACACGGACGGACTAATGACCATATGGCGGCTTATGGATGAGGAGAAGACACTGTATGTGCCCGAAGACCAGCAACAATTACTGGCCATGCTGGAACTCAGCTTTATGTTTCTGCAGATACGCCCGCACGATGAGCAGTGAGGTTTGCTCTTTCGCAAGCGGCGCACTCCTGATAATTATGTTATAAAATACATCTTCAACTTCCCTTTGTTCTTGGCTTCTATCTCTCCCCTGTATTCGGTGGTAAAACTATGTTTTACCAATTCATAAGTGCTCTGCGATATATTTATCTTGCCTGCCTCGCTGTTCTGTTCCATACGTGCAGCCGTATTGACGGTATCTCCCCATATATCATAAGCAAACTTTTTAACACCTACTATACCGGCTACTACACTGCCGCTATGAATACCCACACGCAGCCGGAATGTATTTTCTCCAAGCCTGGCATACCGCTCTTCCATGAACCTGGTGATCTCAATGGCCGCCTGAACGATTTTCTTAGCGTGGTCGGGATCGGGCAATGGCAGCCCGCATACGCCGAGGTAGGCATCGCCGATGGTCTTTATCTTTTCAATATTATATCTTGCCGTGATCTCATCGAATGCTTTGAAACACGCATGCAACTCGTCGATCAAAGCCTTTGGCCTCATTTTTTCACTGGTAGTTGTGAAGTTCACAAAATCGGTAAAGAATACGGTAACATCATCAAAATGCTTCGGAGTTGAGGTTCCTGTTGTCATGAGTTCATGCGCCACTTCCACAGGAAGGATATTCAATAACAGGTCTTCACTACGGTCCTTCTCCTTACCTAACAGCTTGTTATTGCGTATCATAAAAAAGGAAAAGCTTATCAGCATCAATATAACCCCCGCCCCTATCCACAAATAGGTACGTTGCCTTTGAATACTAAGCTTGTTGATCCGTTCTTTTTCCACATTCTTAAGACTATCGGCCATGTGCTGCAGGTCAAATTCATACTGCATCTGAGTATGCATCATTTTTTTCGCGTTCTCTTTTGAGAACACTGAGTCTTTATAGATGATAAACTGAGATTGGGCCAGCAAAGCCCCTTTGTAATCACCGAGCATAGAGTCGGCACGGAAAAGACGATAATAATTCAAACTGAGATCATCCAACGCGCCGATCTCCCTATCTATCGAGATCGCGTCGCCGGCGTATTCGACTGACTTCCGAAGCAGCGCTGTTTTACCCGAGGGTATCAATATACCCGATGCTGACTGTATCTGTTGTCGTTGCACATTCGATATGGCGGCTGCGGCGGACGTATCTGTAGCGATGATCTGGTAATCCTCTGCAATAACACCCAGACCCTGAGCCTCCAGGCTCTTTTCACTTATTTCACGGGCTGCCTGCACTACCTTGAAATGATAAGGTAATGCCCTGGGATAATCGTGCTGCGACATATAGACATTCCCTATGCTTCCATTCACATTGGCAACACCACTTTTATCTTCCGTTTCCTGATACATTTTTAAAGCCTTTGTATAGTACTCCAGCGCACTGGCGTACTCGTGCCTGGCAGTATAGACATTGCCTATGTTGCCGGTAACCATAGCAGCGAAATCATTTGCACTTATCTCTTCATCTACTTTTAAGGCCTTTAGGTAGTATTCAAGCGCTTTCGCATAGTCGTGCTGATGCTCATAGATGCCGCCTATATTGCCAATGCTTGCTGCCATTGCTTCTTTTTCACCGGTCTCTTCACCAAGTCTCAGGTTTTTGAAATAATATTCCAGCGCTTTTACATAATCGCCCCGCTCGTCATAAATCAGCCCGATATTTCCCAAAGCGATCATCATGCCCCGCTTGTTCCCCAAATTTTCATTGATGTTTAACGCCTTAAGATTATACTCCAGCGCCCTGACGTAATCGCTTTGGGCATCATATACATTACCGATATTTCCTGTGACGACCGCATAATCAATTTTATCTCCGATCTCTTCATATAATCCCCGGGCTTTCTGATAACACGTGAGCGCTTCGGCATATTCAGATCTGGAGGAATGGTATGTGCCCAGTACCGAGTTAGCAGAAGCTATACCTTTTTTCCACTGGATCTGCTCCGCCAACTCCAGGGCCTGCCGGGCAAATTTCAAAGCTTTATCCAGATCCATGTTCAGATAAACCTTTGCCACACTGCCGACTATTTTGACCTTGTCTGTATCTGCTTTTTGTTTGGGCAACTCAGTAAGCAGGGAATCAATGAATAACTGCCCCTTCAACCTTCCATTGCTGACAACGCTATAAAGCATTGCCCAAAGCATAAATACTATAATTAATAAACGATTCATCTCTTCTGTTTTTTACAACAATTACATTTCCGCATAGAAATGGATTGCTATTTTGGCCCATCTAAATGCATTATTCTAAGTTTATGGTCATCAACCAAAAACCCAACCTAAAAAATTGACATAAGACCCCGGTAACGAAAAATGAATATACAAAAAAGCCTCAACGTATGTTGAGGCTTTTTCCGGTGGTTCCGCAGGGACTCGGCAGAACCGTATAAGACATTGATTTACAATATCAATAAATTTTAGTCGATTATTTAGTCGATTAAACGCAAAGAACTAAGGAAGTTTTACCTAGAATTACGCAGGTTGAACTGTCAAAACAAAGATAAGTAATAATAGGGAAATAAATGCCAATAGCTATTGTTTCGGGAACAATGGCATACCTACTAGATTCTCAATGTCAACTGCTAAATAGTACACTCTTGACTTCACTTTATAAGGACGAATCTTGCCCTCCTTTACCCAGGTATGGAGTGTCTGTCTGCTGATGGCAAATAGTGTGCAGACCTCACTTGCCTTATAGAGTGGCTTCTGTGTCATACCCGGAACAGAATAGGATACCTGTTCCTTTTTACTATGTCGTTCTAGTTCACTCTGCACGAGCTCACGGAGTTTCGCCCAAAACTGTTCCTGCTCAAGCGGTATCAATATCGGCATACCTGTATTCATATCTGTCTTTTTAAAAAGCTTACGATTTATCTGTCTATTTCATCGGAATCACTGTCATGATCAAAACCCCAAACATCTTCCTCGTCTCTACCGTCGTCATGATCTCTATCATCCTCCATCTCCTCATATTCACTCTCCCATTCGTCTATATCTTGTCCGGCAATATCAGGCTCCCATTGACTTTCCCTCTGCAAATCCTGCGCACTATCTTTATTGTCTCGGTCGTTATTAGTTTGTTCCTTCTCCAACTCCTCAAACTGATCTAGTCTTGACTGTTCCTGGCTGCGTTCTACAGACTTCTTTGCCTCTAGGTTAAATTCTTTCCATCGTTCCTGAAGTTGCTCCTTCGTCCGCAGTTCTTTTCGATCTTCCGCTGTATGCTCTAATTCATCCAATTCTTTCTCAGAAATACCAAAGCGACTTAGACGAAACTTCTCCTCACCATTATATTTGAGACCCTGCAAACGGTCATTCCTGAAATACGGCTCGTGCCCTTCTTGTCGTATCTGTGCAATAAATGCATCTTTAGATGTAGCCATTGCGTACGCCGTCTCTACTGCATGCTGCAAAATATCTTCCTGTTGGCGTCGTTCGGCTTTTAAATTTTCTAAGTCTCCCATGCTTCTTGATTTAGTATTTTTTGATTTCCCGTGTTCTGGCAGACTTACCAGCTCGGGGAACTTGTCCTTTTGGTATTCGTTCAATGTCCGTTTGATTTCCTGAAACTCTTGTTTAGAAATTCGAGCTGCAAGACCAGTACCAAGTTGAACGCCACTCTGGATAAGATGAACATGGCAATGATGCTGATCCTGATGGAGCGCGCCGATTATAAGGCCAGTTGGCCCACGAAGTGAAATAAATTTCTCAGCGATATCTTTTATCATCTTCTCAGTAATATGGTTTGTATCAAGTGGAGAAAAACTGATTATATGATGGTATGCTGTAACTGAGTTACTTCTCTTATGCTGCCTCAGCTGCTCATTTGCCTTGAATTCTTTTATGTATCCTTCAACTATATGACTTTATGCGCAATGAAACAGATAGCGATAATGTCGAAGGAGATACTCCTTTTATTAAGGAATTTATTAAAAACAGCGAACGACAAGTATTTGTGGCACTCAACCGTCATGAGGGCACTTTCGACAATTGTCAATTTTATACGTTTGACTACTCATTTTTTTCCGGTGATCAACCAAAAATCATTTTCGGCACAGTATATTAGAAGAAAAATTAGAGTCTTGCACGATCTGATTAAAAGGTTCGATAATTCTAATGTCATATTTACCAGAGAGATTGTGATTGTAGCTCATGTGTTGTAGTATCTTTGCATAGAAATTATCGATTTCCATTCCGGAATTTTCTGCCATAAAAATAACATTATCAAAAAGGGTGTTCTTAATGGCATACCCATGAGTGCACACAATTTGATTTCTAAACATTGGCTCAATCAATCCTCCGAAATACAACATATCCCAATTGTCAAGAACATCCAGGCTATTTGCCAGCAGAATATTTGGATCATTCAGGAAATATGCATCGTCTTCTAAAATAAGCACTTTAGAATAACCTCGCTGCTTAGCCATCTGCATACAAAGAACATGAGATGCCCGGCAAGATAATTGCCCTAGTACATATTTTACGTCGAACTTATTAAAGTTTCTGAATAAAGAAGTATTTGGCATTCTATTTAATTCGATAGCCTCGACACGTTCATAATTCTTAATTCCAAAATCATCAAATTGCTTAAGCATATGCACATTTCTAGTTACATCTTTTTGTAGGTTGATGTAAAAAATCTTATCGAAATATGCATCGAGAATTACTTTTTCTTGATCATTTTCTATCATAGAATACAAGTTATCCTTGAACTATCTATACCCGAAATAGTCGCTATACCACTTATAATTATTGTTAATCCAATCACAAACGTCCTTTCCTAATACCTCTGTAGCATCTGACTTTTTCATTTCTAAAGAAGGTCTGATTGTATGCAATCCTGTCAAACCATAAACCTCATCATCTTCTGTCGTTGTCTGCTTAATATTTGAAAAGTCATGAGTGAAGCTATCAATCTCTAGATACTCATACACACGCTTCATTTCCATTTCAGGATGCGAGCATAGTGATTCATATTTTATGAACAACATTTTTTTGTCGATACCTTGACGCATCGCTTCTCCTAGTCTCTCTATAGCTAGGCCAATAGGAGGAGTTTTTAACCAAATATCTACCCGTTTAGGAGTAGTCGTCCCTTGCATATTGCCGTGGTTAACGATACCACTTGCCTTATGCGGATTAGCTCTAAAAATCTTCTCCATCGATGCAATAATATCTGGAAGTTTCCTGACAAGACATATAATTTTAGGTTCAGGATAGAAGGAGTTTAGAAAACCGTAATGTGCAAAATGACCTCTTGATTTGTCAATTATATACTGCTTATCCGTGATTGCTTCATAGTAACCATGAACACCCCTATTACAAAAACCCAGAAAGGCTTTTTTCATCAATTCTGCATCCTGCGCTTTGAATTCAGGGCTTTCAGTATAATTGTTGCGAGCCGCATAGAGTAATTCAAGTAATCCACTCGTTGACGATGCGTAAAAACGAGGATCTTGATTCATTAAATTTTGAAACACAGTACTCCCTACTCTGGGGAGAGAGCTTTGAAAGAATATTTTTTCAGGCACAATAATAAATTAAGAGTGAAAAAGAAGATTTCTATCCTACACTATGCCTTAACTGGTTCAGGGGTTTCCTTTTTGCCCTTTTTAGACGCTTCTTCCTTAACCGGGATTTCACTCTTAGGTTGTTCAAGCACCTTGTTTTGTACGAGCGCGTTTATGATGTCTTTGACATTAAATATCTCACTTTCGCTTCTGTAGGGAAATTCGATTGGATCGCCTGAAATATTAAACTTGCTGAACAACGAATTTCTTATTTCTGGGCTGACCGTTTGCGGATTCGCAACGATGTTGCTATGTAATTCGTACCCAAACTGACTTGGCTTATTACCAATCCAACATACTACAGATGGCAATCCTAATGCAGCCGCAGCATGCTGACAAAAACTATCGATAAACAGCCTTTTTGAACTTAAACTTATCAATGTCGCAATTGACCGGAAATTACCCTGAATCGGGCTAGTATTTTGCAATGGCAACTGATCTTCTCTCCGTATATGGCAGACTGTATATTGATTGGCAAAAGCATTGACCACCTGCTGTGCTATAGGAATTGGTAAATCTCTCGCCCAGGAATACTTATTCGGTTGATTTTGCCCACCACCGTTAGTCTGTATGAGCATAATTGGCTTTTGAGAGGAATACTGACGGGCATAAAACGTACGCTCTCTCTCGTTAATAAATAACTCAGGTTGTTCGCCATTGTACTTGATACCAAACATGTCGCACCACACTTGAATTAAATGCCCTTTCTCCATTAAAAAATCTGTTTCCAGATAAGGATTATGCAAACAGAACTGGAAAATGGAAAATAAATAACAGATTTTAAATGTTAATAGTATTGTTTCTTAAAAAACTATAATGAATAACTATAGCTGCAGCACTTTGAATTCCAGGATCCTGTTGAGGTAGTGCTGTTCCTCTGTACATTGCTCACAGGAGCAGGCGACCTTGGGTTTGCTACTACCCAGACCTACAAACTCTAATCTTCGCCTCGGAATGCCATGGGCAACAAGATAGTTCACCACCGACCGGGCGCGCGTATCTGATAAAATCTGATTGGATGCGACAGAACCACGACAATCTGTATGCGCGATAACCTGTATGCGCATGGACGGATGCCTATTCATCTGCGTCAGCAACGTATCTAAGTACCTTTTGTGCGCATTGGTAAGCTCATACTTGTTGTAATCGTAGTAGAAGTCTCCGACCTCATACACCTGATCCCGGGTGAAGTTGCGGATGCCGGGAGAGTCCATCACATTCTGATACCTGATGGCGACCAGCTCTGTAGCCAGTTGGGTTACGGTATCTCTTTTCGGCTTTTCGGGCTGAGTCAAGAGGACAGTGATACCGATGGTGTCTGTTTCTTTACTGCTACCTGTGCTCCACGAAGTTTGCCTTGGTAAGTAACCATCTTTGGATACGCTCATGCTGTAATCACTGGCCGGATATAGCTGCCTGATGTGCGTGCCGGATATAGTCATCGTCTCATTGTCCTGTGGTGCGCGCAGTGATACCTGCACACCTGATAATGGTTGCCGGGAAACCGAATCCAGCACCTCTATTTTGCAGAACACCTGTGTCTTATGATAAAGGTAGATGTTGTCGCCTTTTCTCTGTGCGGGACGGCCAGAAGAGAAGTAATAGCTACCACCGGGCTGCACACACAATGACATTTCATCAAAAGAGGAGTTGACAGGAGTACCCACATTATCAGGAGCAGAAAAGGTGTGCGCCTTATCGTCCCATTTGGCGGTATAGATATCGAGACCTCCGATACCTATATGGCCATCGGAAGAAAATGACATCGTATTGTTGTCTATCCAATAAGGGAACAGTTCTTCGCCCTCAGTGTTGAGCGACTTTATATTCTCGGGCTTTGACCATTCCTTGTTCCTTTTGCGGGTGCAGAGATACAAGTCTGAGCCACCTGATCCCCTGGGCATGTCTGAAACAAAAACGAGTGTATTGCCATCGGGAGAAATGGCGGCATGAGCCACGGAATATTCCTTGCTGTTGTATGCAAAAGGTTCTGCATCTACAAACAGGCCCTTCGCCGTATCGTAGTTGGCGATCATTACCTCCAGTAATACAACGCTGTCATCACCGGCATCGGATCTGCTGCCGAGAAAGCCACTTTTATACCTGTTGCGGGTATAATACATCTGCTTGCCTCCGGCAGTAAACGTGCAAGGGCCATTGTGGTACTTTGTGCCGCCTTTTGCCTGTAACAGCACCGTATAGTCATTGCCCGGCGATACCGTGTAGAGATTGCAATAACTGTTTCCTGACCAGCCATCCTTTTTCTTCTTTATGCCAACAGCAGTATCTGAAACATATACGAGCCTGTCTTTCCACATAGACGGGGCGAAATCGGCACCATCGGTATTAAAGGGTTGCCATATGGCAATGCCGGAAGGGATGGTATTGCTGTGCAGACGAGCGAATGAACATCCCGCTATAAGGTTAGCGGCTCTCTTCTCTGTCTTATGCTTTGCCTGGTATGCCTTCAGCCATTTTTCCGCCTCATCGTACCGGGAAAGCTGCATGAGCCCACGGGCATAGCGCATCAGGGTAGCATCGCTGCAATCGCTTTTATTGGCAGCGCGACCATACCAGATAACGGCATGTTCCATGTCGCCGGTAAGGCGGTAGCAGTCGCCAAGACGGCTATATATGGCTGCGTCGTCCAGTTGTGCGACTACTTTTTCGTAGTAAGGGATGGCCTCATGGAAGATATAATGACCATAGTAATAATCTGCACGGACGAGATCTTTGTTCTCCTTGCCATGTACGAGGAAAGAACAGCAGACCAATAAACAGGAGATAAGCACTTTCATAGCCAGGATCAGAATGTTTTGATGAATCGTGGTGTGGTGTACTTAAAGTTATCACGAGCAAAATCGTAGCCGACCACTATCTCATGTGTGCCGCCATTGTAGCCGTTGAGGCCGGACAATATGTAGTCGTAGGCATAGCCAACATTGATCTGACGGGTAGCCTGTACATGAACGATAGCTTCGAATGACTTATCTGTGCGGTAGGTAAAGCCGAGCAGTAATCTATGGTAGGCAATGGCGGAAAGGTTGATATCGGTACTTAACGGTAATGAGTAACCGCCGCTACCTGCATAACGCGCCATCACCTGCGGCTGCAGGCTGATATCGTCGCTGGCCGGGAATACATAGCCTCCGGAAGCATAGTAGCCACGCACCTCGCGGGCATTCACCTTCTTTGTACCTTTCTCATTCTTATCGTAGTAGTTCTCGAGGATATACGGGACGGAGAGACCCGCATAAAAATTGCGGCCTGACCAATAAGCGCCTACGCCCACATTAGGTAGTACCGCATTGTGGAGGTTGCTGATTAGGTTGGGGTCATTCAACTGGTAGGGGCTAAGTTTGCTATAATTGGCGGAGTAGAAACGCGCGCCTCCCCGAAGCCCGCCGGAAAAGACCGTTTTGCCGAAAGGAATACGGTAGGCGTAGTATGCCATAGCACTCGTTGTTGTCTCCACACCCGTGTGCTCATTCTCGAGGCTGATACCAGTGGCTACACTGCGGAAGGGCTTCATGTAGCTGCCGACAGGGCCATCGGCTGTGATGCTGATGGTAGTAGGCGCGCCACTGATACCCACCCATTGATTGCGGTAAATGCCATTGACAGATGTGGCTTCCCGGCTACCTGCATAGCCCGGGTTGTACAGCAGCTTATTGTACATAAACATAGTGTAGTGCGACTGGCTTTGTGCCGATACCAGTAGAGGCACCAGGATAGCTGCCAATATGCTGCGTATATACCTATTCATTACCACTCTTTATCGTTTTATCAGTATGGAACCTGTGAATACATCTTTACCTCCCGTGGCATTGGGTGCGCCAAGCTTTATGAGGTAGTAGTAGGTGCCGGATGGCAATGGGTCTCCATTCATCTTATCTCCTTTCCAGTTGTTCATATATCCATTAGCTTCGTACACCATGTCGCCCCATTTGTCAAATATCCGGGCAGTGTTCCTTGGATATTTGCCAAGACCGGTGATGATCCAGCTATCGTTGAAGCCATCTCCGTTGGGTGTAATAACGTCCGGAATAGTGATATCGTCACAACTGTCTGTAACTATGGCTGAATAATATTTCTCACAGTTATTGGCATCATACACATGTACTGTATATGTATTGGCGGTAAGGTCTGCAACAGCAGCAGAAGAAGCGCCATTAGACCATGCATATCTATACGGGGATCGTCCTCCGGATGTTGTAATACTTATAGCGCCGTTTGAAGCCTTACAAAGGTCTGGCGTGGTTTGCGCAACTACATTGAGTGAATCCGGCTGTGTGATAACAAAGCTTGTATCCTTGCGGCATAATGTTGCAGCATCTGTGACCTGCAGTGAATAACTGCCTGCAGCTATGTTATCCAACACAGCTATACTAGCTCCGTTAGACCACGTATAGGTATATGAGCCGCTGCCGTTTGATATAGAAGTACTGATGTGCCCATCAGCTTTTCCGTAGCACATTGCATTACTGGTAATTGCATTAATGGTGTATGGTGCACTTGCCAGTATGGTAAGTGTATAGTATGCCGATGAGGTGCAACCGCCAGCATTTGGTATTGTTGTATAGGTGATTATCGTTGTTCCAGAGGTTTTGACATTTACGGTACCCGAAGCATTAATGCCGGCGACGCTACTGTTTGAAGAGCTCCAGTTGCCTCCAGATACTGTCTCCAGAAGGGTAAAAGAGGCACCAACGCAGGAGACGTTCATACCGGAAATGACACCTGAATCAGGAGGCGCAACAACTTCTATTACTTTCGTTGCCCACGCGGATCCACATGAATTGGCGATCTCGTAACTCACAGTTGCAGTACCAACGCTCACTGCAGAAACTATGCCCAAAGAGATACTGACCGCAGAACCGCTGACACTCCATGTGCCACCTGCAATATTGTCAGTAAGATTAGCGGAACCACCAATACAAATCACCGATTGCCCCGAAACAGATCCGGCATTGGGCAATGGCGATACGGAAACTATACGCGTAGTATAGCAACCTCCTGTAGTAGTGTAAGTAATATCAGCGGTGCCACCCGATACCCCAGTAACTGTGCCATCTGATGCAATGGTAGCAACTGAAGGCGCGCTGCTGCTCCATGTACCGCCAGCAAGCGCATTACCTAGTATGATGGTGTCTGCCGCGCAAACAACCGAATGCCCTGCAATTGCAGGTGGCGTAGGATAAACGGTAATTATTCTCGTATCAAAAGCAGTCCCGCACGAAAGGGTAAGTTTGTAGGTAATCACTGCCGTGCCAGCCGATATGCCACTAACCATGCCAGATGATACTGTGGCTTTGCCTGCATTGCTACTAGTCCACGTACCACCTAGCGTAGCATCAGTTAACGTTATTGCGGATCCGGCACAAACTTCCGATGGACCCGTGATGGGGCCAACTGTTGGGGAGGATACAACGCTAACAACAACCGTAGCTGCAACGGTACCACACATATTTGACATGGTATAGCTGATAGTGGAAGTACCCGCGGTAATGCCTGAGACACTACCTCCGGAAGTAACTGTAGCTACAGAAGGACTACTACTACTCCAGATACCACCAGGAGTTGCATCTGAAAAAACTGCTGCCGTTCCTACGCACACCAGAGACGGTCCCGTAATGGGTGCAGGTGCAGGAATCGCAATAACAGAAACTGTTTTGACAACATTACAGCCTGACACATCATAAGTGATCACTGCCGTACCGGCAGATACACCGCTCACCAAACCAGAGCTGACTGTTGCAACAGACGGACTACTACTACTCCATGTGCCACCGGCAACACTATTACTTAGTGCAGCAGTGCTACCGATACATAAAGACGAAGGCCCTGTAATAGACGGCGGCGCTGCGGATACAGTAACCGCTTGTATAACATAGCATCCCCCAATGGCGTAACTGATCGCCGCAGTACCTGCAGCAATACCATTCACAGTTCCGGAACTAACCGTTGCCACCGAAGAATTACTACTACTCCATGTGCCACCGCTCGTAGTGCTGCTTAGTGCAGTAGCAGTGCCGATACACAGTTTAGGATTTCCTGTTATAGCGGAGGGGCCAGGCGACACAGTGACTGAGGTAGTTGCAGTACACCCGGATGAAGTATAACTGATGGTAGCTGTTCCTCCAGATGCGCCCGTAACAGTACCTCCGCTAACTGAGGCAACCCCGGTATTACTACTGCCCCAGGTACCCCCGCTTCCCGGTACCGACAAAGTAATAGATTGACCGATACAAACCAAAGAGGGTCCTGTAATGGGTCCGGCAACATTCACCACCATGTTAATGGTATTGCTGCTCGCGGTGACGGGGCTACCGCAGGTACCACCACTGCTTGTGACCACACAACGTATAGAATCGATGTTGGATGGAGTATAAGTATAAGTGTTCCCTACTGTGCTTACTATACTCCCATTTACATACCATTTAAAAGTATTACTAGAGCCACCGTACATTACATTAGCAGTATAGGTAACGGAGGTACCCGAGCAAACAGTATCATTAGGTACTACATTTACGGCAACTGCAAGAGTACAGATACAGGTCATTGGTAAAGAAGTAAAATCAACTTTCCTAATTCTCTGATTTATGAGTTCGCCGAGATACAAGTTATTGTCACATCTACCTACACATAGTGTTTGTGGTCGATTAAGTTGTGCAGCGGTCGCTGGACCTCCATCACCACTAAAACCAGGAGTCCCATTACCGGCAACCGTATGAATAATTCCAGAAACGTCCACCATTCTAATTCTTTGTTGGCCTTCCTCAGAAATAAATAGATTTCCTGAAGGATCCACCGCAACAGTGTAGCAAAGAACACCTATCGACGTAGCTGGCACTCCATCTCCTCCATAAAGTGTAGTATAGTCACCCGCCAAGCGCGTAATAATTCCAGACGTCGATACTTTTCTAACACAGTTACTATCACAGAAATAAAAGTTACCGTAAACATCGGTACACATTCCCTGAGAACTTCCATTCGCATGTATTTTTGCGGAAAGAGCAGAACCTCCATCTCCTGAAAACCCTCTTAAACCTGTACCAGCATATTTATCAATTGTTCCAGTTGTAGCATCTATCTTTCTAATATAGTCGCTATCGGCAGTATAGATATTTCCTGCAGGATCAACTGCAATATTATAAATCATTTTAAAAGATGCATTTGTTGCTGGTCCGCCATCGCCACTATAGTGACCATAGGCAGAGGAAACACCAGCAATAGTGAAAATTTTTCCACTTGAAGCTTCAACTTTGCGTATTACTCCCTTAGAATTATCTGAAAAATAAATATTATTGGACGCATCAATTCCGAATCCAGAGCCCGCTATTCTAGCGGATGTCGCCGGCCCACCATCACCTGTGTAGCCGCCAACACCAGTGCCCGCAATAGTAGTTATGATGCCGGTTAATGCATCTACTTTTCGAATTCGAGCCTGTCCAAAAACTCCGATGTACATATTGCCATAAGTGTCAAAAAGAGGTTGTCCTCCATTAGTTATGTTAGCTGCGGTTGCAGGTCCACCGTCACCGACAGGACACCCAGTTCCACAACCTGCAACTTCAGTTATCACCTGTGCGTTGATGTCGAATGATAACACAAAAAGAAAAGAAAATATAAGAAAGAAATGTTTCATGGATGAAGAGATATAATACAAGGTAAGTATATTTAATAAATTCTACAAATCATTAAGGTAGTATTTTTAAATATATTATTAAATATCGCAAAAGACAGACCTGGTAGTAGAGTATACTGTTGAGAATTACGAAGTAGAAAACACCATAACCGAATTTTTTAATAGAAAAATATTCTATGAAGAAATTTCGGGGATAGTCAAAATAAAGCCAAGTTTATTCGAAAAATGGCTGTGCGGTCCTGGAAGAACATTAATGATTGAAGGTGTATCAGATCTTGAAGCATTGCAAAAGGAGCGACAACTAGAAGCTGAGCATGCTTTAAAATCAGCTGAAATTCAAAGAATAAGTGAAAGGCTAGTGTTCAAAGGAGAGAAAATTAAAAGTAATGATTTTGTTAAGTATTTTAATCAATTTGGAGGACCGTTTGACCAAAGACGAATATTCAATTTAGTAAATTCAATTTATTATATTTCAAAGAGCGATATCTCTGATTTTTTTATCAAAGAAAAGAAAAGCATATTCTTTAAACACGAATTGTCATTAAGTGAAAGGGCTAAAACACCATATAGAGAAAGTGTTGAATTATATTCCTTCCACAATACCATTAAAGAAAATGAAGAACTAGTAGCTACTTTTAAAAGACTAACCTATATCAGATCAACAAAAACACTAAAAAGCATTTCGGAAAACAAAGACGCGTGGCGGATTAGTGGGAGTGAAGATATAGTAATTATCGAAAGTGTTATTGATGATTACAGTGAAATTTCAACTGATTTAAATACGTTTCTAAATCAGGATTCCTTATTAAATAAAGTTCCGGTAAAACTTCTAGTATTACTAATAACTACAAAAGCAAAAGCTGATTTAATAACAGCCACTTCTTCGTATAGTAACTTTAGATTAATTCATTTTAGGGAAATCGAGGAATCTAAAATAAAGCCCTTTATTGATACTACCGAAATTTTCGAAAACAAGGAGGAAAGTCGTTTCGTATTTGCGGAAGTAAAAAAGACCATACATCAAACTCCAAAAGATTCGATAAATGTACTATTTGAATCACATTGCCCCAGTAAAGCAATTCCGATTTATTGGCACGCATCAAAACAATTTAGCCCAATATTTCTTAATAGCCATGGAACTCTTTCTGCTAAAGAAAAAGAACACGATTCTGAAATATTCCGAGATCTAGTTTATCATACGAACAAAGACTTTATTCAAGCGATTAATCCTTTTTTAATTAAACACTTAAAATCTAAGGCCATAGAAAACGGAGATCATTCAGAGGAAAATTGGTTTAAAACGGATTTTCTAAGTGGTGCAATAATTAAAAAGATCAATGAAAAGTGGGTCGAGGAAAATTGTGCTCACTCGAAAGAAAGCTATTTTGATCTAATAGATTACAAAGAAATTGTGAAAAAGAATAAGGAATTATTGCCTATTTTTAAATTTCAAGAAGGTGGCGGTAATGGGCTTGAATGGATTGATAAGGTTAACGAAATTCGTAGGAAAGCAGCACATCCGGAGAAGCCGACCGCAACAAAGGACGAGGCAGAGTTTTATGAAAAGAAAAAAGTTGAAATATTACAGCGAATTTTATTATTTGATAAAAATTAATATACTCCGCAGGAAATCTCTTACTTTGTAAAGAATTGTAATTCAGGTAACATCAAGCTGTTTTCAAAAAAGTTCTTGAAATTAATCGAGTAAAATCGAATTAACTCATTTCCAGTAATATTCATGTTCTTTTCGAATCTAGATGGAACTACGCTTATATCCATATTATCTCAATGACCTCTTTCTAGCCATAATCGTTCAATTTTTCCTGCAGCTTCTTCAGGCGTAATTCGGATGTACCGGTAAAAGTCTTTTTCATTTTTATGTCCTGAAATCTTCATGATTAGCTTGACGGGTGTTCCAGCAAGAAACTCGCACGTGCAAAAAGATCTCCGCGCTGTATGAGTAGTTATCCAATCATACTTTTCTCGAGTTTCGACAAAAGTTTGACTTCCTTTTTTATACGAGAAGGTAATCGGTATTGATATACCTGCAAGTTTTCCGACAGTCTTAATGTGTCGATTAAATTCAGAATTAGTCAGCGCTGGTATTTTATCCTTGAATTGTTCTGTAAATATATCCTTCGCCGTTTGACGCAATGGCACAACCACCCAGTTATCTGATTTATTTTGCTTCTTATACAGCCTGTTATTTCTTAAATCTTCTGGCTTTAGAACAGAGAAATCACTAAAGCGTAGGCCAGTCAAACAAGCCAGGACAAATAGATTCCGATACTCTACTAAGTGAGGATATTGCGATAGGTCTGTTGTATATATCTTTTCAACCTCCTCATACGAAAGATATATTGCGTCGGTCTCTTCTTCAGGTACTATAAATTCGGAAAGGTCTACAGACGTGATAACCTTTCGTTTTGCTCGGTCTTTAATAAATGACCTGAACTTCTTAATGATCTTCCCAATGGTATTTACTTTCAATCCAACTATTAACTCTTTCCGTCTTTCATGAACATGCTGAAAGGTCAAGTAGTCTATAAATGCTTCGTAGAACGTGTAGTCGATACACTCGAATGTTATTTCTTCTTTTCTATACACTTCGAATGCCTGTAGATATCGTTTTAGTGCTTTTCGAATCGTCACTGTAGCGGGTGTCACTCGATTTTGTTTGGACACTATGAACTGATCCATCTGTTCAAAAAAGAAGCTTTGCGTATGACCTGTATGTGATAAACCCGCTATTGTAGATTTAGTGCCCTTCAACTGGGAAACCGCAACATCTGCCTCAAATGCTCTTTTCACAAACATGCCTTTTGATTCGACTTGTTCTTTTTCCGCCAACCTGATTAAATCCTCTACTCGTCTAAATGCTGCACAGAGCTGTTCATTGAGTGTTTCTGCCACGCCGTACTCAATCGGCAGTGTGCCTGCAACAGTTTGAGTTTTAGCAATCCAGTACTTTGGAGGAATAGCGATACCGGTATCAATAAGAGTTCGGTTCTGAGAACTGTAACAATACTGAATGAATACGATGCTTGTGCCATCACGGCGAGCCTTTTTGGCATCACATATAGGCTTGATTGGGAGTAACATTTTAGTCGATTTTTTAGTCGATTAACAAAATGTCAACCCTTGTAAAGGTAGGAAGCGTCTAAAAGTTCCCGCTGTTATAAATAACTGAAAATAAGCGACTTATTGTAAAGCTGTGTAAAACTAAACAAGGATTACAAAATGTAATCCTTGTCTTTGGTGGTTCCGCAGGGACTCGAACCCTGGACCCGCTGATTAAGAGTCAGCTGCTCTACCAACTGAGCTACAGAACCGGTAATTGCGGGTGCAAAAATAATTGTTTTAGTGGTTTTACCATCACCCCGCGGTGAATATTTCAGATTTTTCTTTGCCACACCTGTCCGGGGCAGTGCCGGCAACACTAATTTTGCGGCGCGGCGGCCATGTAAGCCTGTTGTTATTTTAATTGCAACAGGTGTGTTATCAACGATATTTATATTAATTTTCATTTTTCAGGACAAACCACGGGTTCATTTTGGGCAGGAACAGATTCTTAAATAAACATTTTATCGTGCTTTTCGGCAACGGGTTCACGTCCGTTATCGGGTTTGGCATGGCTTATATTATTTATCATAACCTTCCACTTGCGGCATCGGGCATATGGTACTTCTCGCAGAGCCTGGTAGCTATGTGCGAAGCCGGCAGATACGGGCTGCTCTCCACGGCAGCGGTAAAATTTTACGCGGGCACTCAAAAGGAGCGGGCACAGACGGTTCTCGGCTCTATCTGGTTCCTGGCCATAGCGCTGACAGCCATAGTGCTCGCCATTAACGCCGGGGCGTTGCTGGTACTACCCTATACTACCAATTATGAAACCATAGTGTGTATAAAATGGGTAGGCCTGAACTTCCTCTCCTCATTGCCTGCCGACGTGGTGTTCTGGCGGTTGCAGGCCGATGAGGAATATACCAAAATGTTCTGGTTCCGGATGATCAACAGTTGCAGCACCATACTATCGTTTGTCGCGCTGGCCCTGTTCCACGACTTCACACTGGAGAATGTACTGATCTACAACTTTATCACCAACTGTACCTCCAGCCTTATCGGGATCATCTGGTACAGGTCGGGCATACAGTATATCACCAAACGCTCCAGAGAGTGTATCATGGAGATACTGCATTTCGGGAAATATACCTTTGGCACTACCCTCTTTGCCAACTTCCTCGGCAACTCGGATATATGGATACTGAACTTTGTGCTGGGGCCTGCTTCTGTTGCCATCTACAACCTGGCCATGCGCCTGATGGCATTCATAGAACTGCCACTGAGGTCGTTTGCCACTACGGGCATGTCTGAAATGGCCATAGCCTACAATGCTGATAACCAGCACCAGGTGGGCTACCTGTTCCGGAAATATTCGGGGATGCTCACGGTAGCGTTTGTGCCTATTACCGTATTTGCCATCATTGTGGCCAATGTGGTGATACAGATACTGGGCGGGCACCAGTTTGACGGAGCCAGCGGAGCGCTTGCCGCAAACGCCTACCGCTTTATCATGATCCTGTCCATATCTTACCCTATTGACAGGTTCAACGGGCTGGCATTAGACATTACCCACCACACCCGCACCAACATGATAAAGATGGTGATAGTGGTATCGCTGAAGATAGTTGTCGGATTCATTGCAACAGATATGCTCGAGAGCCTGTTCGGCGTGATCATAGCCAATTATGCGGCAACGGCGGCGGCTATTATTTATGGTCATATACAGCTCCGTAAATACCTACCACACACCATACCGGGTATCATTAAGACAGGATATAAAGAGTTCATTGCGTTTGTTTCTATAAAATACAATGTAGCCAAAAAGAACACATAACCACACACAAACATGTCTGCTTTTTTCTTTAAAGACGTTACACTCTTCGTTACGCACTACAACCGCAGCAGGTCGCTGCGACGGCTGTTGTCGTCGCTGGCGGGACTTGGCTGCACATTTGAAGATACGGTAGTATCTGATGATGCCAGCCGCCCCGAGGAAATGGCCGAAGTGCTGAAAATGCAAAAGGAATTCGGTTTCCGGCTGATCACCACCCCGGTGAATAAGGGCTATGGCAACTGCATCAACAAGGGAATGCGGGAGATCAATACGCCCTATACCTTATACCTGCAGGAAGATTTTGTACCCTTCGACATATTCCCGAAGCACTTTGCCGATGCCTTGCAGATCATGAACAGCGATGCGAGCGTGGACTACATCCGGTTCTGGGCCATAGAGGATATGAAATTCAACCTGAAGCCGTACGGCAAGGGGTTCTCAGAGATGGTGTACAGCTTCTGGAATATGTACCACACCAAGTTCTACCAGTTCAGCGACACTCCCAATATCAGGCGCAAAGGATTCACAGAAAAGTTCGGCACGTACCGCGAAGGCATCCATGGAGACATGACCGACTACTACATGGCCATATCGTTCCTGCACAATAAAGGCAAGGGACTGTTCTTTGATAAATATGATTCCCTGTTCGAACATGCTGATGAGCACGAAGGCAGCAGGATACGTTCGGGAAAGGTGTCGTGGAAGCAACGGCAGAACGTACTGGTAAAAATGCTGCGTTTCTTCTTCCTGCGCTACAAATGGCTGAAAGGAACGTGGCTGGTGCTCTTCTCACGCACTAACAGGGCTGCTGCGCTGATCCTGTTCCTGATCAGCCAGTCACAGCTTTGTAACCTCGCAGACATGGCCATGGATATAGCGTAGCAAGCAGGCTACACCACCCACTCCACGAGGCGGCGCTCCAGCTCTTTGCGGTAGCCGGTCTGTATCTTGATGTAATTGTCGGTATAACCTTCTATCTCCCCGTTCTTACCCGCACTCTCAAAAAGCACCTTGCGTGTTTCGCCACGGTGCTGCTCTGAGAAGTACTGCATTTTCTGATAAGAGAGATTACGCAATGCTTTGTTGCGATCATTACGGATAGGTACGGGCACCACAGGCTTCATGGCAGCGGCCAGGGTATTATCACGCTCTGAATAGGTGAAGACATGCAGATAGGACACGTCCAGTATGTGCAGGAAATCAAATGTCTCCCGAAAATCATCATCGGTCTCGCCGGGAAAACCTACAATGACATCCACTCCTATACAGCAGTGAGGCATGAGTGACTTGATGTAAGCCACCCTGTCGGCATACAACTCGCGCTTGTAGCGGCGGCGCATAAGACCAAGTATCTTGTTGCTGCCACTCTGCAACGGAATATGAAAGTGCGGCATGAACAAGCGCGACTGAGCAACGAACTCAATGATCTCGTTGGTGAGCAGGTTGGGCTCTATGGATGAGATGCGTATCCGGTCAATGCCCTCCACCTTGTCCATCTCCTGCACCAGTTCATAGAAACTACTTTCGCGGGTCTTACCGCCATCAATGCCCTTGCCGAAGTCACCGAGATTGATGCCGGTAAGCACTATCTCGCGGATGCCCCGGGACGCGAGATCGCGCATGTTGTGCAATACTCCTTCAATGCTGTCACTACGGCTGTGGCCACGCGCAAGCGGAATGGTACAAAAGCTGCAGTTATAGTCGCAGCCATCCTGTACTTTGAGAAAGGCCCGTGTGCGGTCGTTGAATGAAAAGGAGCTATTGAATCCCTGCACCTCTTCTATATCACAGGAACATATCTTTGCTCCGCCGCCATCTGCCGGGCCTTTGGTTATTTCCTTCAGGTGCTTTGAGAGGTTGAATTTCTCCGCGGCTCCCAGCACCAGGTCCACCCCTTCTATCTGCGCTATTTCCTGCGGTTTCAACTGGGCATAGCATCCGGTTATCACCACCATTGCCCCCGGCGCGCGCTTCTGAATGCGGCGTACCAGCATACGGCACTCCTTATCGGCGTTTTCGGTCACAGAGCAAGTGTTGATGACATATACGTCGGCCTCATCATCAAAGTTCTTTTTCACGAAGCCATCAGCTTCGAGCGTACGGCTGAGGGCCGATGTCTCGGAGTAGTTGAGCTTGCAACCTAACGTATGAAATGCTACTGTTTTATTCATTCCTGTAAACGGAGCGCAAAATTACAGATAAAACACCTGCAAAAACGCTCCATGAAACAAAGCCACCTGCAGTAGTATTGATCATACCCGTTTCACAAGTCAAAGAAAGGTCATTTTTTAATTATGTTTTATTTTATTTGTTAATGATTTGTATATATTGGCATGGCTTTTGTAGTAGAGTAGATGAACCCAAAATGGTAATTGTATGAAAAAACTACTCATTCCCGCCGTAGCCATCGCAATGTTGGCCGGTTGCGTCAAGATCAGGCAGATAGCTAACATCAATGTGAACATACCTTACACACAGGAGATAGCGATACCTAAGTATAACGGTGTACCGGCCGGTCTGCCCATACCGTTTGGCGGTGCGCAGCTATCTACACCGAGGGTAGCTATGGCGACCAACTCGCAGGCTTACCTGGCACAGTATAATACGATAGCCGAAAAAATAGTTTCTCTCGACCTCGCCGCACTATCCATAGAGATAGCAGGTAATACCCGGCAGAATTTTGACTTCATGGATAATGTGCAGGTCTATGTTTCCGGGAAACAACACGGAGAGGTGCTGCTGGCGTATCAGAACAATATTCCCAGGGGACAGAAGCTGCTGAACCTGAACACAGCCGCTGACGTGAACCTGAAAGATTATTTCCTGGAGGACTCCATGTATTACCGGGTAGAGACCCACATCAATGCCGTGCCTGAATCAGGAGAGACATTGCGCGTCAACTCTACTTTTCACCTGGTGGCTAATCCGCTGCAGTAAGCTGTCAGAACCTATACCCTACCTTGAACGCGAACTGTACCAGGGCACCGGTTGTCTGGTTGATCCCATCGAGACGATTGAGGTATGTGAACCCGAAGCCAAACTCAGAGGCCAGGTAAAGATGTGGCGTAGGACAAATATTCACAGACTGGTTCAGCTCTATGCCAAACAGGCTATGTTCACTGGTCTTAATTGAAGAAGAAGATGACGACGATGTATAGTTCCAGTCGGTTCTTTCGCCGGTGGCATATACCAGCGATGGCCCTATAGCATAGCGAAACAATCCGTGACTGCCTGTAGGGTAAATTTTTACGCCGGGCATAATGTAATACATAGGGTCGTTCTTATGTACCCCCGTACCCAGGCGCTGCTCGCTATTAGTGTTCATCACCATCATCACCGGCAGGTAACCGGAAACAATGCCACCCTTATCGAGCATATGCTCGTAACTGATACCAATGCCTGCAACACCATTCTCAGAGATCTGCACGGGCGATATGGCTATGATATTATTACCTACCTGCTTTGCAGGGGCTTCCACTCCCTTTGTCTGGGCAGAAGCGGTTGAGGTTACGGCTAAGAGCAGCGCTGCTGCTATGTTCCTTGTGTTCATAAGTGTGTGTTTAGTAGTGATCAAAACCTGTAACCTATCTTGAAGCTGAACTGTACCAACCCGCTTGTACCCTGGTTAACACCGGCCAACTGATTGATATAGGTAAATCCGAACCCAAACTCAGAACCGAGATACAAATGCGGTGTAGGATTGATATTGACAGACTGATTGATCATCATTCCGAAAAGGAAATGCGACTGGCTGACAGGCGCAATGGGGCCGGTGCCATAGGTATAATAAGTATCCTGTGTCTTCATACCATTACCAACTACCAGTGAAGGGCCAACGGCATATTTGTAGATACCGTATGCGCCCGTAGGATATATCTTGACTCCGGGAGTCAGGTAATACATATAGTCGTTGCTGTTGTAGGTAGTGCCGTAATAATCTGTTGTACTCTTGAAATTGAACACAGCAGTTGCCGGGATATTGACGCTGATGATGCCATTCTTATCGAGGACGCGCTCATAACCAATGCTGAAGCCGGCAACGCCTGCCTCTGTGAACTGGACCGGAGCAAACGAGAGCACGTTAATACCATACTTGTCTTTCAGGCGCTCGTTATTGGCGCGGCGCATCTGCACATCTGAGTTGGCCATCTCCCCGGCAAATGTTTCTTCCGAACCATTCTCATAACGCACCTTATTTACCTCATGCTTGCGCACGGAGTATTCAGGGCCCTTCTGATTGTCGTACCGGGTGTAAGTAATGGAGCTCCTGCCCACGTTCACGATCTTTGTGTCGAGCACCTCTCCGTTGGAAAGGAAAATTTTGTCCTGGGCAATAGATGAAAATGACGAGGCAATGCCAAGCGTAGCGATAAGAATTAGTTTATTGTACATATAAGTGGTTTTATGGCAGTAACGAAAATAATAAGTAAGCATATTTCGTGCCAAACTTTTTAAAAGTAGCTAAAAGTTCCGTAGGGGCTCTCTATGCGTACTTCTTTCTTCTCGGCTTTTTCCACATATCCGGATATCTGCGCGTCTATATGAAAGCTTTTTGCAATAGCTATGATGCCCTCGGCGGTATCCTTATCGGTGAACAGCTCCAGCCGCTGGCCCATATTAAATACCTGGTACATCTCTTTCCAGCCCGTGCCGGCAGATTGCTGTATCATGGTGAATAACGGAGGTACCGGCAATAAATTGTCCTTCACCACGCGCAATGCAGATGGCAGATAATGCAGGCACTTACTTTGCCCTCCCCCGCTGCAGTGAATGATGCCGTGTATCTTATCGAAATACTGCTGAAGCACTTTGAGTACTACGGGCGCGTATGTACGTGTAGGGGATAAGATGAGCTTACCTACATCCAGTGATGTGCCTGTGGCATCGGTAAGGCTGTACTTACCGTTATATACCACCTCATCGGGCAATGCGGGATCCACACTCTCGGGGTATTTTACGGCATATTCTTTCTTCAGCATCTCATGGCGCGCACTGGTGAGGCCGTTGCTGCCCATGCCGCTGTTGTACTCGTCCTCATAGGTTGCCTGGCCATAACTGGCAAGAGATACCACCACATCACCGGGCGCCATCTTTTCGGTGGTCACCAGCCTGTCACGGCGCATACGGCAAGCCATAGTGCCATCTACTATCACGGTGCGCACCACATCGCCCACATCAGCGGTCTCGCCACCCAGCAGGTGAATGTCAATGCCGTGCCCGCGCATGGTATCGAAGTACTCCTGTGTGCCATTGATAAGGGCAGAGATCACCTCTCCCGGCACCTTATGCTTGTTACGGCCTATGGTGGATGAATAAGTGAACGGCCCTGTAGCACCCACGCACAGCAGGTCGTCAATATTCATAACAATACTGTCTATCGCGATTCCCTTCCATACGCTCATGTCGCCTGTTTCTTTCCAGTACATATACGCGAGTATGGATTTAGTGCCCGCCCCGTCTGCGTGCATCAGGTTGCAATAGTCGGGGTCGTTGCCCATATAGTCGGGATATATCTTGCAGAAGGCATTAGGGAACAAGCCCTTATCGAGTTTTGCGACTGCCTTGTGTACGTCTTCTTTCTGTGCGGAAACACCCCGCTGGTTATACCTGTTGTCCAAGGGAAAAATTGTAGGGCAAAAGTAATGAATAGTTGAGAAGCTGCAGATATGTAAGAAATTGCTAAAATCTAGCTATACTATCCATACCCTTAGTGCCATCATTGCGAGGCACGAAGCAATCTCAAGAGCACCCGGATACAGTAAGTACTGAGATCGCTTTGTCGCACCTACCCGCATAGTTATACAGCTCCGCGCAATGACGAGCACTTGTACACTTGTACATCTGTACAAAGTGTACAACCCTGTACAACCTTATTAATACTTTGTAAAAACTATTTGAGGTATTTACTTTTAGGATTCCTTTTGTGGTGGTATATGGACTCAATAACAATAAGTTGCTGTTCTTCGTCTATGGTGTAGACTATGCTGTAAGGAAATTTTTTTAAGTTCAGTTCGTGATAGTAGCTGTATTCATTTCTCCAGCGATATGGGTGATCGCATATCAATTCTACTGTATCGCTAAATGAGTCAAGAAAATGTTCCGCCGAGACGTAGCTTCTTTCCAGATACCAGTTTATTGAAGATTCGAGCTCTTCCTGCGCTGCGGCAAGAATAATATAACTATAGCCCATTATTTACGAGCATTCTTCATTAATTTTTGTATCCGTTTCTTACTTTCGGCAGCCGTTATTGCCTTCTCGCTGCCATTTTTGTAAGCCTTGTGCCTTCTGTCCAATTCGGCCTTAAATTCTTCAGTATAGGCTTCACTTACCTCTTCTATAGCCTCTTCCACCATAGTATAGATAGCCTTTATTTTTTTATCATTAGCCACCTCAAGATAGTTATGGAGTTTTTGTCTTATTGCCGCAGTATTCATTATTACCGAATTTATACAAAAATAACCCTTTTATGCATCTGTTGCATACCTGTACACTTGTACATCTGTACAAAGTGTACAACCCTGTACAACTCTGTACAACCTTACTTCTTCTTACTCATCTTTTTCCTGATGTCGGCCAGGTGCTCTTCTGTATCGGGTGTACCCAGCTTTGCAGCTTTTTTAAAATCTGCCAGTGCCTGCGGGTATTTCTTCAGGTCTTCGTATACGGCTCCCCTGCCGTAGTAAGCCTGCCCCATGCCGGGGTCCAGCTTTATGGCATTCATATAGTCTTTAAGGGCCAGTGTGTACTTCTTCTGTTCGTAATAGATATTAGCACGGTTGAAGTAGGCAGATGCATACCCGGGGTCTAATTGCAGCAGCCTGTTGAGATCGGCAAGCGCTTTGTCGGTGCTGTCCATCCAGGTGTAGCTGGCACCCCTGTTGTTGAGGGCTTGCCTGAAATCAGGATCCAGCTCCAGTGCTTTGTTGTAGTCCTCTACAGACTTCTGATACTCCTTCAGGTTGAAGTAGGTCTCTCCCCTGTTCACATAGTATTCCGGTATCACGGGGCCAAGGTCTATGGCCTTATTGTGGTCTGCAAGGGCTTTATCATAGGCGCCCGTCATGGAATAGCATACGCCACGGTTTGTATATCCCTGCGCACAGATAGGGTTCAGCTCTATGCTCCTCGTGCCATCCGCTATGGCCTCATCCAGCTTGTTCATCCCCCGGCATACTACGCACCTGGAGTTATAGATCTCAAAATTCTTGTCATCGAGCAATACGGCCTTGTTGATATCCTCCAGGCTTTTGTCCAGCCGGTTCAGGTCCAGGTATATGTTCGAGCGGTCTTTATAGTAGATAGCTACTTCCGGGTTCAGCAGTATGGCAGTATCAAAGTCGCTCATTGCCCTTGCATACTCCTTTTTCTCCCGCCATATACGTCCACGGTCATCATAAGAGAGGTCGCTTTCGGGATTTGCCCTGATGGCATCCGTCACTACCTCTATGGCTTTGTCGTAGTCACCCTTCGTTTGATAAGCAATACCGAGATTGATATAGGCAGCATCCTTCTGTGGATCTATCTCTATGGCTCTTTCAGCTTCTTTGATGGCCTTATCCAGCTCACCCAACTGTACATAAGCAATTATAGACCCGTTATACGCATCGTAGTAGTGGTCATCTATCTTCTTTGCTTTGGTAAATTCCGCAAGCGCTTTCTTATGTTGGCCGGCATCTGTAAGCACTCCCCCCTTCATACAGTAATATTTAGGATCATCAGGTACCATGTCTATGGCCTTATCAAAAGCGGCAATGGCATCTGTATATTTTTGCAGATAGTTCTCGCAACGGCCTATGTACTCGTAGATGGTCTCACGAAACCTTGTACGGGTCTTATTGGGATAATGCTCCAGCAGGTAGTTGAACTGTATGAGTGCACCGGGATATTTATGCTCACTGAACAACTGACATGCCAATACAGAATCGGTCTGAAATTTGGTCCACACTTGTATACCCTGCGGCCTGTCCTGTGCCTGAGCAAAAGATAGCCAGCATATAGACAGTAGTAATAATAACGGTTTGATAGATGTATGGTACATGGATTATTTAAAAATACACATTTTCGTTAAGATGTGCAGGGGTTGTACAAATGTACAGGTGTACAGGGTTGTACATAGTTGTACAGGTTGTACAAGTGTACAGGGTTGTACAGGCACCCGTCATTGCGAGGAACGAAGCAATCTCAAGAGCATCAGGATGTAGTAAATATCGATATTGACTAAGTACGGAGGGTTGTACACTTTGTACAGATGTACAACTGTACAGAAGATATTACTCACCGGCATAACATGCGATACCTTCGGCATCGGGTCACTTAACTGTGATATTTGCTATAAATATGGGATACCTGTCGGCATCCTTATTCAGTTACTTATTCAGTTACCTATTCTTATCAGGGATATACAATGACCCCAACGGGGTCAAACGTTTATAGAAAACAACAGAACCATGATGACCGATGCCGAAGGTATCGCATGTTAAATAGCCCAATAGCATAGTCTGTTACATTCCCTTGTTACAATTTGTTACACCTCCATGTAACAGTAACAAGTAACAGAGATAAGTATTATTACCTGTACAGGGTTGTACATAGTTGTACACTTTGTACAGATGTACAACTGTACAGGCAAATACTAATTCTCAGAGATATTGTAGCCAGGAGGAAGATCGGTAATGTCTCCGTTTGAAATAATGATCTTTATCGTGTATCTTTATTATATAACTATAAATAAAAAATGCATAAAAAGATCAATCTTAGTTACTGTATCCGGGATATCAGTGATGGTGATGCTATCATGCAGATCATTTGGTCAGCAGAGGGATACATTCAAACCATCGGCTACTCTTCCAACCAGTCACGATCTCGAGGTAATCTACGAGGGCAAAATACAGGCGGAGAAAAAGATCCAGGAATCAAAAACTCATAACCTGACAAGTGTTATGGCGCTGGAGGGCATTCTTATCGCAATACTTATTCCTATTGTTCTTGTTCAGAGAAAGAAAATTAACAGACTAAGTAATAATTAGTTTAATAGTAGTGTAGTAGTAGTAAGTAGTAGTTTTTTCTCAGTGGAGATAATTTACTTTACTGATATTCTTTATTCTTGTTGTACTTGTACAGTTGTACATCTGTACAAAGTGTACAACTCTGTACAACCCTGTACAACCCCTTCCTTTACTGAGACCTGCCTGCCGGTAGGCAGGTTGCTTCGTTCTTCGCAATGACGGCTACCTACTTGTACATCTGTACAACCTGTACAACTATGTACAACCCTGTACAACCTGTACATCTGTACAACCCTGTACAATCCTGTACAGATGTACAGGCAAGACTTAAATAAAAAGAGATATGATGGTAAACAGCGCAAACACCACACTGGCAAAACCATTGGTATTGGCAAAGGCTATGCCCACCTTGCTGAGGTCATTGGGCTTAACGAGCATATGCTGGTAAATGAGCATGGCACAATAGAAGGCAGCTCCTATCCAGTAAAGCCAGGAGAAGTGGCCCACGATACCGGCACCTATCACAAATACCGCAGAACAGATGTGCAGTATGGTAGAAACAGTAAGGGCATTCTTAATACCCAGTGCGGCAGGAATGGAATGTAGTTGCTGGCTACGGTCGAACTCCTCATCCTGCAGGGCATAGATAATATCAAACCCCGACACCCAGGTGATAACTGAGAACGAGAACATGAGCGGCAGCCAGTCGAAGAAGCCGGTGACGGCCAGGAACGCGCCAATAGGTGAAAGCGACAAGCCAACGCCCAGCACAATGTGACACAGGGCGGTAAAACGCTTGGTGTAGCTGTAGAACAACACGACAAAGAGCGCTACGAACGACAGGTAAAAACAGGCGGTATTGATGAACCAGGTGGTAGCTACAAACAAGACGCAATTGACGATGGTAAATGTAAGCGCGCTGCCCGCATTGATGACTCCGGCGGGTATCTCCCGCTTAGCGGTGCGCGGATTAAGCGCATCGAAATGGCGGTCGAGGTAGCGGTTGAATGCCATTGCCGCGCTGCGGGCAAAGACCATGCAGAGCAGCATTTTCACCAGGAGGTCCCAACGGAAAGGGTGATTAAAATGAACCACGGCGAGGGTAAACCCAATGAGCGCGAACGGTAATGCAAATACCGTGTGGCTGAACCTGATCAGGGAAAGATACTGCTGAAACCTGCGAAAAAGAGAAATGCCTGCACTATTCATTATACCGATACAAAACCCCTTACCTCACATCTGCCTCTATGCCAATGGACACCGCCTCAGGCATAGCGTTGGAATGCACAATAATGTTCTTTTGCTGAAAGCCAGACTTACCGGCAGTGTTGAACTCTACAGTGATATCGCCATCGGCACCCGGAGCCACAGGATCGAGCTGGAAACCCGGAACTGTACAACCGCAGGTCACATCTGCCTTACAGATCATGAGCGGGTGCTGGCCAGTATTCTTAAAGCGAAAAGCGTGGCGGAGCACTTTGCCTTCAGACACCACACCAAAGCTATACTTGGTCTCATAGAACTGCATGGTGGTCTTGGTCATTTTCATGATGCGCTCACAGCGGGTCTTGGTATCTTCCGGATAGATCTCACCACGATACACGGTACCATCCTTGCTGTAGAAGTTGCCGTTATAAGGCTCGCCCTCACGGTGCCCCTTAAGCATAGTGAACAAAGAATTACGGGAAACGCCCGTTAACTCCAGTATGACCAGCGTAAAAACGGATAATGTGAGGATGGTTAGTAAGACAATCTTATAATTCTTATACATTGCTTTATGAGGCTTTGTTAGAAATACACTTGTATAGCAAAAGTAATAATTAAATGTTCAAAACCATGCTTTTTAGGGGAAAATACCCTCGTTCACATATAGTTAGCAAACCGGGCTACACCCTTTATCAGGCCTTTTCCTCCCATATCTGAGACAGGTACACCAACGCTTCCACGGCCTTTTCCATATCCTGAACACTGACATACTCCTGTTTTGAGTGGATACCCATCTCGCCGGTGAATATGTTGGGACAGGGCAGCCCCATGAATGACAGGCGGGAGCCGTCTGTACCGCCGCGGATGCTCATTCGCTGCACAGCCATTCCGGCACGCCCGTATGCCTCCGCGGCATGATCCATCACCTGGGGGCAGCCGTCAAGTATC
>JBGAIF010000009.1:52043-109977 GCA_044225795.1 Flavipsychrobacter sp. | reverse complement strand
CGGGGATTTGAACCCCATCCGCGGCCTTTAACCGCTACACCTGCTACTTTACTTTTTAAAGAACTTTTTGTTACTTTTCGGTTACCCGTTTTCCCGTTAGGGAGCGCAAAGGTAGAAACTTATTTTCGAACCGCAAAATTATTTTCCGAAAATAAGTTTTTATAATGCTTTCCCGTAACCCCATTAACAATCCAAAGAACCTTTTTTACTCCCTCCCTTATCGCTAAGGGGACGCAAAGATAAGCAGGATTTACAGACTCGCAAATCTATTTTCAGTTTTTTTGAAAATATTTTCAATTGACGAGGTGGCAATTTAATGAGACACCCACCGGTAGCGGGTTTCAGCAATAAGCTAAAGGAAACAGAAAGAACTCATTTCGAAGCAGATAAGGTGTACATGAGTGGCAACTTGCCTTCCATGCCTTGAACCTGGTATTGGCCAGGGGCTACTTCTACCATTTTGCTGAAACAATTATACGGCGACCAATCGTACTCGCGAAAGTCGTCGATACACAAGCCTGCGTTGATAAGATTCTGCATAACCTCGGAAAGATCGTGATTCCAGCCAATCTCTGTCATCTCTATAGACGCACCTTTGTCGGCATAGGTCCCCACCTGTGTCTCCACTATTGTCTCCCTGTTGAAATAGGAATATTGAATGTCGCTGAACCCCCCATTGAACATCCACACAACCGGATGAAACTCCGCAATAATGAACCGCCCTCCCGGTTTTACATACCGGGATACCACCTGCGCCCACTTCTGCATATCGGGCAACCAGCCTATGGTGCCATATGAGGTAAAGACGATATCGTACTGCCCATCCAGAACACCGGGCAGCGAGTAAATATCAGTGCAAACGAAGCTCGTATCAAGGCCGAGTTGCGCCGTTATACTGCGGGCTTTGTCAATAGCCTCCCCCGAAAAATCGACACCTGTAACCTTTGCGCCCATTCGGGACAGCGACATAGAATCCTGACCAAAATGGCACTGAAGATGCAATACTGTCTTGCCGGCAACATTACCCAGCAATTCAAGTTCCGGAGAATTCAATGACGTATCCCCACGAAGGAACCCGTCCATGTTATAAAATGCGGATCCGATATGGTGTGCCGTCTTCGCATCCCATAACGCACGATTGACCTCGATGTAATTCAGTTCTTCCATAACAACTCTAATGTTCAAAAATGTACATCACTAACGTATAGTACCCTACAGTCTTGCTGTAAGTGGCCTCAAGGGTAATGTGTGACGGCGCCCCGGCCGAAGCGCTGCTCATCCGCTCCGGCAGCATAAATACCTGCTTCTTATACGCTTCAAGGCCAGGATTAAAATTAGGCTGCGATGTCATCTTATAGCCTTGCTGAGACAAACATTCATTCAATAAGCGTATATACTTCTCATAAACCGGGCGCAGCTTGCTTATATCCTTTGACTGAAAAAAACCACCTTCATAAAACAATCCCATAGCATACACAAAACGCGAACTAATAGTGCCGGGCACTTTAATGCTACTGGCCCAAATCTCGCCCCTGGCACCCATTGCATTGCCCCGAACATTTCTAAATTGATTAGGGGCGTCCATAATTATCGCGTTGACCGCTTCACAAAACTCATCCTGAGCAAACGCAGCACTACCAGCAGAGATCACGAGAACAATTACAAAAAAAAATCTTCGTAAAAACATAATGCTAATGTAAGTGTTTTGAACAACTATCAGAGGTCGTTAAAATTATTTTAAATAGCATAACAGAATTTCCCGTTAACATTTTACCTCGATACTATAAGCTACCTTTGCACCATACCAACCGTACATCTAATTGTATAACGACGCTAATAGTAAGATCAATGAGGAAAATGACCATGTGCGTAATGGTATATCTGATTACGGCACTCACCTACAAGATTGCATCGGCCGATGACCTTGGATATGTGAACAGTGAAGCACGTATTGACAACTACATCTCGCAAACATACAGGCAAATAGACTTCGGGAAATACAACCGTGTTTCTTATGAAGCCTTTGAAATGGCCATACGCGGGTACATGAACCTACGCAGCGAGGGAAAACTTACATCTGAAAAGGATGTGATCTCGATATGCGATCTCAGCCTGCCATCATCTGAAAACAGGATGTGGGTAATAGACCTGAAAGCACGAAAGGTATTATTTCATACTTATGTAGCTCACGGACAGGGATCGGGTGATGATATGGCCCATGCGTTCTCCAACAGGCAAAACTCTCACCAGAGCAGCCTCGGTTTCTATGTGACCGGTGAAACCTATGAAGGCGAACACGGGACATCATTGCGCCTGCAGGGGATGGATGAGGGATTTAACGACGCAGCCTACGACAGAGGCATCGTAGTGCACGGAGCACCGTATGTATGCGACAAATTTGTAAACAACAACCAGCGATTGGGGAGAAGCTGGGGCTGCCCGGCTGTTCCGGACGAACTCTCGCTGCCGATCATCAATACCATTAAAGACGGATCCTGCCTGTTCATTTACTATCCTGATAAAAAATACCTGAACTCTTCTTCATGGTTGTGCAGGCGAATAACGAAACTGCCGGAAAATGAACTTTATGCCAGCGCACTATCTGCCCTACCTAAGCCCAAGACAAGGACAATCCAGTATATCACCAACGGCAAGATAGATTCGGTAAAAGTGATACCGGCACAGTAAATCAGATCAATTAAGGGCGGACATCAGCTTACCATCTCTCTGATATATATCACCGAGATACCTGATGTGGCTACCAGTACTATCTTCAAACGCTGTAAGATACGCTATATGCACAGGTATCTTGTTCTTCAATATCTCCCAACGCGACTTGTGGGTACTGATAATGGTATCGAGACGCCCCTGTGTATATCTGAGTTTCTCCAATTGTGACAGAATATAGAGAGCCAGCTCCTGCGGCTGATGCAGGCGTATGCATCCGGAGCTCAATGCGCGGTAACGCTTGCCAAAGTCATCTCTATGCGGCGTGTCGTGCAGGTAAATATCCCATGGATTAGGAAGATTAAATTTGACAAAGCCCAGCGAATTGTCATCTCCGGGAGCCTGCTTGTACGTGTACTTCTTCAGGTTGCCCATATTCAACTGAGAGATATTCACCGGGTTGCCCTTTTTATCATACGGACGCAGGCCTTTCTTCGCCAGGTAACTCCTGCCGCTCTTCTGAAAACCAGGCACCACATCATTCTTCAGAATAGTAGGCGGTACACCCCAGGAGGGGTTGATAACAATATTGGCCATGCTTGCGAACAAAGATGGCGTCTGGCGTTCGGGACGGCCGACAACAACACGCATATGCATTTTGTTTTCGCCATCCTTTCTCAGGAATAACTCCATCAGGGGTATGTCAACAAACACATACATATTCCCAAAATCTCGCTGCATCCAGCGAACACGCTCCATATTCACTGAGATCTTGCGCAATACTGAATCGGGAGATGTCCTGAGCGCGGCAAAAACGCTGCTATCAAACTTTCCTGTAACCTTCGATCCTATGTAATACTGGTAATTTGTGATCAACTGAGCCTGCTCACTCATGGTGTCGTTAGGCACCACCTGCAGCCATGGCAACTCTGCCCTGATAACATAGTTGATATTTCCGAGTGCAGCACTGTCGAGATGTCTCTTAGGCTCTATTGCTGCCTGTGCCTGCAGAAAATCGGAATCGGCAGCAAGGGTGTAATATAACTTGTACTCATTCCGTAAGAGCTTATATGTAGGCACGCTGCTCCGGTAATCATCTAGGGAAGGATACTTACCTTTCAAAGCGAGGAGTTGCTGCGGCGCATTCCAAGCAGTGTCATTTACATGAAACCATAATGAATCAACTTTCTTAGGCGCTACTGTACCGAGAAGCAACTGGCGTGAAACAGCGAAATAACTTCGCGTCAATAACGTATCGAAAGCTATGGCATTGACCACACTATTCTTCTTTGTGGTATCGAGTATCGTCTTCAGCTTTCTGAGTGCGGACAGATTATACTTTTCCGGATCAAGACCATCCCAACGCACCTCTTCCAGCTCAGCCAGCATATGCTCGGCAGCTTCGGTGGGCATATAATTCTCTTTAACCCATATCGGCTGATAGTCATCTGCCTGATAGACATAACGTACATTGTCAGAAACGCTCATGATCTTCCTGGCCAGCATGGTATCTACAGGTTTAAGCATCGAACTTAAACGTTCGGTGAAATCATCATCTGAATAACCGGTGGGACTCGGTTTCTTTTCCCTGAATTGCTTACAGGCTCCGAGTGTAAGGATAAGCAGCAGTAAACTAAATAGTGACAGGTAGGACTTAGAGACTGGTCTGGTGTACATATATCTGGCGGAGAACACGCCGTTTATTTCTATTCAACAAAAAGTGTACCACTTAACGCGGGGTACATAGCCGCTATTTCATTTTAATGATTAAATAACTAATTCTTTTACCGGATCCCAAAACAGCTTGCCAAAATCAACAACACGATCGTCCTTCACCTTCACTCCTTCCTTCTCCAATAGCTGTTGCATTTTCTCCGGCGGAGTAAAATGATGTTTTCCTGTGAGCAAACCTACTCTATTCACTACCCTATGCGCAGGCACTTTAGGCTTTGCCCCGGCACAATTATTCATCGCATAACCAACGACACGGGCACCGGACCGAACGCCAATGGCTGCCGCCACAGCCCCATAGCTGGTGACCCTGCCCTTTGGCACAGCACGAACCACATCGAAGATGATGTCGTATATGTTCTCCTTAGCTTTTACTTCCTTTTTCATGATCGACCCGGTCTAGCAACAACCGGCTACGTTTTGGTTCGGGAACGCTGATGTATTCATACGGACAATTGATGCAACCATTTCCGCAACAAAATCCCCTTTGGGTCAAATACTTTGCGGTGAACACCAACAACCCATTGGGCAATATATTATAATCTTCTCCTTCAGTCAATTGTTTCTTCGTTAATATCTGTCAACTCTGCGTTATTTCTAAAACGTTCCGGTATCTCTATCGGCTTATCGGGTAACGAAAACGATATAAAATATATTGTACGCCCATCAGCCAGGTGCAAGGATTCATAATACGTTTGTATGGCGAGGGGGCCTGTTGCCAACCCTTTGCCATAGATATCTGCGATATTCTCATGAATGATGCATCCCTGCTCTGCAATAGTTTCCAGGGTGAATTCATATAACTCACGTGAATCGGTCTTAAGATTAATGCGGCCACCGGGAACCAATATCTGCTGATACTCATACAGGAAGCGGGAATGTGTGAGCCTGTTCTTGGCCTTGCCTTTACGCAGGAACGGATCGGGAAAAATGATCCATATCTCACTGACTTCGTCCTTCGCAAAATACTTTGTGATCTGCCCGATGTGAATGCGCAAAAAAGCAACATTCGCAAGACCTTCCCTGAGTGCTATGGTAGCACCATTGTATATACGGTTTCCCTTGATGTCCACCCCTATGAAATTCCTGTCTCTGAACTGGCGGCCAAGGTTGACGCTATACTCCCCTTTGCCACAAGCCAGTTCCAGTGTAATAGGATTGTTATTTTTGAAATGATCGGTCCAGTTGCCGGGCATACCTTCAGGGTATTGCAGCACGTTACTATACTTCTCTATAGCCCGGAAACGGATAAGCTTTTTATGTCCCATAAAGGGTGCAAAGATAATGGTGATTCAAAACCAATCAATTTCAACTTTTAAATAGCCATATAAATGGCTTTGAACACAGATTTTCCCATCTCATCTTAACGAATTGTCATGAATTTGTTCGTTATATTCAAAGTACCTACATTTACTTACACACAAAAAAGAACCAAATGAAAAAACAAATTTTACTTCTTACTGCTGCAAGCGCTTTTGCGTACATCACCTTATCGAGCAACCTTGGCGGTGCAGCCAACCCAACAACAGGAGGAGGTGGCAACCGGACGGGCGCTAAACTTTCTTCTACTACATGTGGTGGCTCAGGATGTCATGGCACGGGAACGACCACTACAGTTGCCATCGCCGTAATGTCTGGCTCAACCGCTGTAACTCAATACGTACCGGGAAATACATATACAGTGACCATTACCGGATCAAATACGTCAAGCCTGCCGAAATTCGGTTTCCAGTTTGCTGCAGTCTCCGGTACTGGTGCCGCACAAGTACAGGCTGGAACTTTCTCAGGCCTTCCCACGAATGTGGCCAGCCATACTTACAGTTTATTAAACCTGATAGAACAAACAAGTCAACTGAACGGGACTTCCGGCAGCTATACTACATCTTTCAACTGGACAGCACCTTCTACAGCCGTAGGCCCGATCACTATGTATTGTACTTTGAATGCCGTTGATGGTAACGGTAGTGAAAACTCTGCTGATATTTCCGGAAATACATCTACAACGCTGGCAGTATCAACGACAGCAGTTCCTTCCATGAGTACTAAAACAACGGTAAAGGCATATCCTAACCCTGCAGTCAATGACATCAATGTACAAATGGACAATGCTTATGCCGGCAACTATACCATACAAGCATTTGATATGAATGGAAAGATTGTGACTAAGCAAATTGTCAATGTGAACGGAGGTTCAAACACAACAACGCTGAACACCAGCAATTGGGCCCGGGGTAATTATCATATAGCGATAGAAAAGGAAGGCTTCAGAAAGGTGATCCCTGTTGTGAAGCAATAATCTGCAATAGTATTCTTTGAAAAAAGCCTCCTATCGGAGGCTTTTTCAGTATATGACCACTAAAGCAGCATACAACAACATCACACCATCTGCGAGGCCCATGTATGCTCTAAGTGAAGGGTGCTTGTGTAAATATCCGGCAACGATACGCGTTGCGACAGCAGTAGCAACGGCACCTATGATCCTGTCGGTCATTGGATACCTCAAATACTGCCCCACGCTTAGCGCGACAAATGCTATTAAAGCCATATCGATAAGCCGGAAACAATTCTCGATACCTACTTTATTAGGGAGTGTGGATACATTCTGCTCCTTATCAGCCTGCATATCACGGATATCGAAAATGATACACAATGTGCAGATAAATACAAACCTGAGCAGTATCTCATATGGATAATCACTAACACTCATATGGTGATACAGCAATGGCAAAACAGAGGTAACGATGGTCCAGACGCCTGCTAAAACACCCGTTTTCATCGGACCAAACTCACGTAAACGCCTTTTACCTTTTAAAGGAAGTATTGGCCACGAGTAGGTAAAAGCCAGAACAGCAAGTAACAGACTATATATAATGACGCCCAAGGGCATATATAAAATTGCATAACACGACATGACCATCCCTGATCCAAATAAAATGAGACCGGGTATCCTGTATTGCCTACCGTATTTTTCATTTTTGGTCCACCAGCGGATCACATGTTTCGTGTTATAAACGACCAGGACAGCTCCGAAGACCAACAGATGTAACTGATTGATCTTAAGGATATCGTGTGGAAAAATAAGCCGCTCAGTGGCCATGCAGAGGCCTACTGCACAAGCTGCTGTAAACAGGCTTGTGTAAAGGATAAAGTCTATAAAGCTTAATAAGTGCTTCACCCTGCAAAATTAGCAGACCCAAACCGGAAAAATTTTATAAAAAGATAGCGCTATTTGTGAAGGAAATTGTAAAAATGGCATGATAATTGCATTAACATCTATACCCGAAAGGGGTTTCAATAACACAATTTATGAAACGGACATTTTTCATACTGGTTTTCTTCTATTTACTCATTATATCACTTACCCTTTCAGCCCACTGAACAATTTTACGATGACTTAGGTTAAATCCTAATAAAAAAGGTTAGAATCATCTAACCTTTTTTTATTGCTCTGATATGAGTTCCTGTTACAATGGGATATTGCCATGTTTCCTTTTAGGCATTGCGGCCACCTTGTGCTCCAGCATTTTAAATCCTTTAATGAGTTTTGCCCGGGTTTCTTCCGGCACGATAACCTCATCTATAAAACCACGGGCTGCTGCCCCATACGGATTGGCAAACTTATCTATGTATTCATTCTCCTTTTCTTTCAGTTTACCTTCATGATCTGCCGCCTCGGATATCTCCTTCTTAAAAATGATCTCTGCTGCCCCCTTTGCGCCCATCACCGCTATCTCCGCGGTAGGCCATGCATAGTTCAGATCAGCACCAATATGCTTGGAATTCATCACATCATAAGCGCCGCCATATGCCTTACGGGTTATTACCGTGATCTTGGGAACGGTTGCTTCGCTCAGGGCATAAAGCAATTTGGCACCATTAGTAATGATACCGTTCCACTCCTGATCTGTTCCGGGCAGGAAGCCGGGCACATCTACCAACACAAGCAGCGGAATATTGAAAGCATCACAAAAACGTGTAAAACGAGCTCCTTTCTTACTTGAATTGATATCGAGCACGCCGGCGAGGAAAGCAGGTTGATTGGCCACAATACCTATGCTGCGGCCACCGATACGCGCAAAACCAACCACAATGTTCTCTGCGTAGTGTTTGTGTACCTCCATGAATGAACCCGAGTCAACCAACTCTTCTATTACCTCTTTGATATCATATGGCTGATTGGGATTTTCCGGGATGATATTATTCAATGCTGCCCTTGCCTCTTCTGCAATTTCATACTCATAGACAGGCGCATCTTCCTCACAATTCTGAGGCATGTAGCTGAGCAGCTTCTTGATGTTCTCAATACACTCTACCTCGTTGGCGCAGGCGAAATGAGTGACGCCAGACTTTGAGGCATGAGTATTAGCACCACCCAATTCTTCACTGGTCACCGTCTCATGTGTTACGGTTTTTACCACGTTAGGGCCCGTAACAAACATGTATGAGGTATTCTCGACCATCAGAATGAAATCTGTAATGGCGGGCGAATAAACAGCCCCGCCGGCACATGGGCCAAGTATTGCGGATATCTGAGGCACAACACCTGATGCCTGCACATTGCGGTAGAAAATATCTGCATAGCCCCCAAGTGATACTACACCTTCCTGGATACGTGCGCCGCCGCTATCATTTAGTCCGATGACAGGAGCGCCATTCTTCATAGCCAGTTCCATTATTTTCACGATCTTCTCGGCATGTGTTTCGGAAAGGCTACCACCAAAAACAGTGAAATCCTGCGAATAAACATATACCAGCCTTCCGTTTACCGTACCATAACCCGTTACGACGCCATCACCCAGGTACACCTCCTTCTCCATCCCGAAGTCTTTGCTACGGTGCGTCACGAGCATCCCTATCTCTTCAAAAGAACCTTCGTCGAGCAGCAACTGGAGCCGCTCACGTGCAGACAGTTTACCTTTTTTATGCTGTGCTTCTATCCTTTTTTCACCACCACCCTTCAGCGCATCCTGCTGCTTTTGTTTTAATAACGCTATCTTATCCATAACGGCACAAACCTAATACAAAAAGGGCAAAAGTCTCAGGTGTGTCTGCATGCCGGCCAATGCACATTAAAATAGATACTATACAATAAATTATAGTCAGGAAGTGAATATGGTGGTAAACAGCAAGTACAGGTTCAGTGAAAGGATGACCCCCGCAATACCCCAAACTGCTATCTTGAGCACCGGCCCATTTACAAAGCGGCCCATCTTAGCCTTATCATTTGTAAATAATACCAACGGTATGACCGCAAAACTAAGCTGCATGGACAATATCACCTGGCTCAAAACAAGCAAGCTGGCAATACCCTTTTCACCATATAACAGTGTTACGATGAAAGCCGGGATAATAGCGAGGCCACGTGTTATAAGCCGCCTCACCCATGGTTTGAGACGGATATTCAGGAAACCTTCCATGACGATCTGTCCGGCAAGGGTGCCTGTAAGGGTGGAGTTTTGACCGGAGGCAAGTAATGCAACGGCAAATAATGTGCTGGCTAAAGTTACGCCAAGTACAGGATCGAGGAGCTTATAGGCTACTGTAATATCGGCGACCTCCCGGTGCCCGGACGTATGGAAAGACGCAGCCGCGACAATGAGAATAGCAGCATTGATAAAGAACGCAAATAGCAGGGAAACTGTACTATCTATGGTTGCGTACTTTATAGCCATTTTTTTACCGTCATCATCTCGCTCATAATCACGGGTCTGGACGATGCTGGAGTGCAAATAAAGATTGTGCGGCATGACTGTTGCGCCGAGTATTCCTATAGCGATATACAGCATAGACTTATCGAACACGATCTCCTGAGTGGGTATCAAACCACTGAGCATCGGAAACATGGCCGGGCGTGATACAATGATCTCGTAGCCAAAACACAGCATGATGAGAAATATCAATGATGCTACAATGCTCTCGATCATCCTGAAACCCTTATGCTGAAAATAGAGAATGACCAAGACGTCGAGAGAAGTGATGAGCACCCCATAGGTCATGGGTATATGGAACAACAGATTAAGAGCGAGTGCCGCCCCAATAACCTCAGCCAGATCACAAGCGGCGATCGCCACCTCGCACAAAACCCAGAGTACGAAACTCACCCGTTTTGAATAGTGATCGTGGCATGCTTGCGCCAGGTCTCTCTCGGTAACAATGCCCAGCTTGAGGGCAAGATACTGAAGTATGATGGCAAAGAAATTGGAGATGAGGATCACCGACAGCAGGGTATAACCAAATTGTGCACCACCTGCAATATCTGTAGCCCAGTTACCGGGATCCATGTAACCTACGGCCACCATGAGCCCCGGCCCTGCAAAAGACATCAACTTTTTCCAGAAGCCACCGTTCCGGGGCACATTGATCGTACCATGCACCTCAGACAGGCTCTTCTGTGAGCTCTCTTTCCTCCAGGCTTTACGATGATGGTGATGCACTTTCTTTTCCGTTAATATCTCTAACTCTGCCATAGCCCTATAGTTCTACATGAAGCCTTACTGATAATACATTCAACGGCCCCCTGTCTTTATTATACCCCGGATTCAATACTACCTGATCATCGGCAGTGAACCAAATACCTGTCCGTATCGGCTTATAACTGTAATACAGTTCGGCCGCAGTCTCATATCCATAACTCAGTTTTCCATCTCCCAGTTGAAAGCCGAGGCCACCGGCATTCAGATAATCCCTGTGATCTTTTGACAGTCCATTGGCCACGACAGCGAAACCTATGTTATCTCCTGCCCTGCTCCACGACCGTCCATCTAACGATACACCTGCCGATACTGACCTATCGGCCTCGGTGAATGCCCATGTCTCTGTTCTCCCATCATTCCACCCAACCCTGGCAAAAACGCCAACAGCACTATTGATCTGTTGGTCAGCATTCAAGCCAAACCCATTCTTGGCACGTCCGTACTGCCGTGTTGCAGTGATATCAGGAACTCCTGATACAGGGACCAGCATAGCCTGCTCATAGGAGCCCATGTGACCGGTATTACGATAGACCAGAAACCTCACCGAGCCGGGCTGACCGCCTATCTTGTGTGTATGTGTCACCTCCGCATTAAGGCTATACTCTTCGCTCAGGTCAGTATTTAGATCTGCGGCATTTGCCGTAACCGGCAGTGTTGCCAGTGCTGCCTTATATGTCATTTCCTTCACCTTCACTACACCAGCGAATACATATGTATATCCACGGACATTGGCCGCATAATCATATGCTCCGTTGTTCATGAGACACCAGTTCAGAAACTGTGTGCGTGGCGAATTAGCGTATGCGTTATTATCAAAGAGATCACCAAGTGATAACTTACCGAGATAAAATTTTACATAATCAACCGTTTTATTTCCTCCCAGCTCGTTATCATCTTCATCAATAGCTTCTTTCTTTGTTCCTAACGGCAGTGTTTGTGTAATAAAGCCTCTGCCGATATATAAAGTAGGACTTGGGTTACCCACCCTGAACGTTTCACCATTAGTAGAAGCAGCCAAACCGAAAGCGCCACTCAACCCGCTGCCCCCCGCTATCTCGGGATCAATATATAACTCAGCCCCTCTCCACAACCGCACACCTGCAAATATGGTTGCTGTAACAGAATTCTCTTTTTCTTCTGCTGCCTTAATACTATTGGCCCCACTATAAGCCGCAGCAAAACCCGGCTTATACTGATATATATAAGTAGCCTGGAAATGAAGACCAAACTTTGCAGCGGTGGTATCACTACCCGCAAATGCTGAGGTGATAAATGGAATTGTCGCTAATAATAAGCAGGCTTTTTTCATGCTCAAGATCAAATATGGTGCAAACTTACAAAATAAATACAACATACCAAATTATTTTTATTAGGCAAGACTAATTTTTATGATTTTGCCTGTTTTTATGTAACTTTATGCCTATTCTAACAGGCATGCAGACATTTTCAGAAGAAAACTACCTGAAGATCATTTACAACCTTGACAAACAAGGGTTGAAGAAAATAACACCTACCGCTATAGCAGAAGCCCTTAATAATAACCCCGCCTCAGTAGTGGATATGCTTAAGAAGTTATCGGATAAGAAACTACTGCAGTATGACAAAACAAAAGGGGCTAAACTGACGGAAAGAGGGCGCGGGATAGCCATATCTGTAGTTCGTAAACACCGGCTTTGGGAAGTATTCCTGCTTGAAAAACTCGGGTATGGCTGGGATGAGGTACATGATATAGCCGAACAACTGGAACATGTGCACCATGACGACCTGGCGGACAGACTGGACAGGTTCCTGGGAGAACCTCAATATGATCCGCACGGAGACCCGATACCTAACGCAAACGGGGAAACGGCAGTGACTTCCAAAATACTTCTTTCGGAAATAGAGGAGGGAAGCACATGCCGCGTGGTAGCCGTTAAGGACACAGACGCATCCTTCCTGCAATACCTGAAAAAACTGGAAATAGGCCTTGGAACGAAGATCACGCTACTGGAAAAGATACCTTTTGATCATTCCATCATCATTATGATCGGTAAGAACATGAAAACTACCGTCTCCAATATTTTTGCCGGAAACCTTTTCGTGCAGGAACTTTAGGCTTCTACTTTTTCTCCGTGCAGGCTTAGTTTCTTCAGCATAGGCGTGGTGACATATGCCACACCGACAACAACCAATGTCATAATGCCGCCAAAAACAACTGCGGGCACTGTCCCCATCCAACGGGCAGTAACACCACTTTCCAATGCTCCTATCTCATTGGAAGAGCTAATGAACATCGTATTTACCGCCGCCACTCTGCCACGCATGCTATCTGGCGTGTACACCTGTAGAATAGTGCCCCGTATCACCACGCTGATACAATCGAACATACCACCCGCCAGCAACATGGTAAATGCCACGATAAAGCCCCATGAGATATGGATACCTGAAAAATAAGCTATTGACTCAGTACCAAAGTAGCCGCAATACCCGAATATGATCGTTGTAATTCCAAAACCCGCTATGGACAATAATAATTTAGGGCCAGGATTTTTCTTCAACGGAGATACTGAAAGCATCAGCAGTACAATTATGGACCCGATACCGGGAGCCGCGCGCATCCAGCCATAACCAATCTCCCCTACTTTAAGGATATCATCGGCAAATACAGGCAGCAGGGCAACAGCACCGCCGAACAACACGGCAAACATATCGAGCGAAAGGGCGGCAAGAATGACCTGAGTTCTGAAAACGAATTTCAATCCCTCGCCGAGGCTTTTTGAAATAGGCTCCTTCTCTTTCTTCATTATCTGCTGCTTTGGTATGCGCCAGACAGCAAGAAACGCAACTACCTCTATGATAGCCACGCTGATAAGGCTGAACTCAAAATCGGAGATGGCGATCATAAAACCACCTAACAAAGGCCCTATTACTGCACCTATCTGCCAGGAAGTACTGCTCCATGTGGTGGCATTGGGATATAATTCCCGGGGTACCAGCAGACCTAATAACGCAAAAGAAGCCGGGCTCAGGAACGCTCTTAACGCACCGCTGACAAATACACCGGCATACATGAACCAAACGATACCATTAGCCGGCAAATGTTGTCTCATTCCCGGCCATGCCAATCCGACAAAAAAAAGTGACAACAATATATAGCCCAGCATGCATTGAAGGAGCAACGTCTTTTTTTCCTTCATATCCACGAAATGACCTGAGAAGAGGGAAAAACCTATTGCCGGTATCACCTCCCACAAACCAAGCATACCGAGCGCCAACTTATCATGTGTTAATTTATATACATAATAGGCGATTATCGTAGCCTGCATGTTGAGGGCAAGAATGATAGCAAACCTCTGCAGCAGGTAGTACCTGAATAAAGAATATCGCAATGTCTTGTTCTTGATCAGGAAAGAAGCCGCTGCTCTCAAGAAGGTGGTTTTGGTTGACGCAAAAATATTGCATTAAGTACATATTAACCTCTAAATTTGTCAGGCAGATGAATAATATATCGCAGATCATTGGCACCAGTATCGTGCAGGCCTTCCAGGAGCTGCGGGCCAATAAGCTACGTTCATTTCTTTCCCTGCTCGGTATTACCATAGGCATCTTTTGCATCATTGCCGTGCTAACCGTCCTTGACAGTATGAAAAACAACATACAAAAGGAGGTTTCCACTTTGGGCAGTGATGTGCTGTATATCGGCCGCTGGCCCTGGATGGATGAAGGGGGCGAATACAAGTGGTGGGAATACTGGCGCCGCCCGGGTATGACCCCATCGGAAGCGAAGGCTCTGGAACAAATACCCGATGTGGCATTTGCAACTATTTGCGTGACCACACGCAGAATGACCGTAAAGCATGAGGACATGGACCTGAGCGATATACAGGGCTATGCCGTGCTCAAGGATTTTGACCGTTTGCAGAATATTGAACTGGCACAAGGACGCTACCTCAGCTCATCTGAACTGGACGGGGGAGGTAATGTGGTGATACTGGGAGACGAGGTGTATCACAGCCTGTTCCCGGGCAGCATCAACCCGATAGGATCATCTGTGAATTTCCTGGGGCGGAAATTTACAATTGCCGGTGTCATGAAAAAGGCAGGACAGAATATGGCAGGTTTTGATTTCGACAACTCCGTGATCTATCCCTATTATTCAGCCGCGTCACTTCTGGACCTGCGTTCGCTGAATTATGACCCAATGCTGGCAGTAAAAGCAATACAGGGCAAGAACATAGACGATATACGATATGAAGTGGAAGGTGTGCTGCGACGTGTGCGCAAAGTAAAGCCCGGACAAGGCAACAACTTTGCTATCAATCAGCTAAGCCAGGTATCGGAGCGACTGGAACTGGTGTTCGGCACCATAGACATAATAGCGTGGGTCATCGGTGGGTTTTCACTGATAGTGGGTGCTTTTGGTATAGCCAATATCATGTTCGTGACAGTAAAGGAGCGGACAAAGATAATAGGGCTGAAAAAAGCATTAGGCGCCAAAAAAAGATCGATACTCTGGGAGTTCCTGCTGGAGGCTATTGTGCTGTGCCTTGTAGGTGGCCTCGTCGGAATTTCGGTTGTACTGATACTAAGCCTTATATTAACATATGCAGCGGATTTCGAAGTAACGTTATCTGTCAGCAACTTCTTTATCGGTATTTTTGTATCTATATTCGTAGGTGTATTATCAGGCCTGATCCCAGCCCGTTCGGCATCCCGTATGGACCCGGTAGTTGCGATCCGGTCAAACTAAAAAAATATGAACAAGAAGAAACGGGTTCTTATACTCGACCAGGAGCGTATCTCCTTTAAACTACGCCGAATGGCCTATGAGATATGGGAACGAAACAGCGAGGAAAAAGAAATAACCCTGATAGGCATAGAACAAGGGGGACGGATACTGGCAGACAATCTGTGTGCGATCCTGAAAGAAATCAGCCCGCTAAAGCTGAATTGCATAGCGTTGGCTGTCAATAAGAAGAAGCCGCTTAACCAGGTGGTGGACCTTAGGGAAAATCTGCATGGACGTACGGTGATACTGGTTGATGATGTGGTGAACTCCGGTAAAACGATCATGTACTCCTTACACGCTGTGCTCTCCTATGATCTGAAAAAACTGATGGTTGCTGTACTTGTGGACAGAAAGCATAAGTCGTTCCCCATAGCTTCGGACATCATTGGCCATTCGGTAGCCACTACCCTACAAGACCATATAGAAGTAGAAACAAACGGCAACGAGATCATTGCCGTTTACCTTGAGTAATCATTAAAAAGGAATGGGGCGGAATTATTTTTGAAAATTAAATAAGAGGAAGAATGTCTTTTACGTTGGTGATACATGGAGGAGCCGGCAATATAACTCCTGCCATAATGAATGCTGAAATGGAACGGCAATATACCGCCGGGCTAAAAGCAGCTCTTGATAAAGGAACTACGGTACTTAGCGGAGGTGGCTCCGCGATTGATGCAGTAGTAACAGCGATTACAGAACTGGAAGATAACCCGTTATTCAATGCAGGACGCGGGGCTGTATTTACCAAGAAGGGGCTCAATGAAATGGATGCCGCGCTAATGGATGGCCGCACACTGGCCGCGGGTGCGATAGCCGGTGTAAGAAATATAAAGAACCCTATACAACTGGCAAAGGAAGTAATGCTTCACTCAGGGCATGTATTACTAAGCGGAAGCGGCGCTGTTGAATTTGCCATCAACCAGGGTATGACGATGACACCGGATGAATACTTCTTCAACCAACTCAGATATGACCAATGGGTGGAGATAAGAGACACTAATTATACACAACTGGACCATAAAGGCGACAATCTAAAATCGCATATACCCAACCCGGAATATAAATTCGGGACGGTAGGTGCAGTAGCGTGCGATGCACAGGGCAACCTGGCAGCGGGTACATCCACGGGTGGCATGACCAATAAAAGATTCGGCCGCGTAGGTGACAGTCCTATCGTGGGCGCCGGCACATATGCCAACAATAATACCTGCGCTATATCCTGCACAGGACATGGCGAATTCTTTCTACGTGCTGTAGTGGCGTATGACGTATCCTGCCTGATGGAATACAAAGGCCTGTCATTGCAGGAAGCGTGCAAAACGGTTGTAAAAGATAAACTGGTAAAAATGGGAGGTGAAGGTGGTCTGATAGCAGTGGACAGTAACGGCAACTATGATATGTGCTTTAATTCTGCCGGTATGTACAGAGGTATTAGAAACAGCGAAGGAAAAGAGGAAGTGGCATTTTACGGATAGTCATACACGGGTACGGATCAGGATAACTATGGCAGAGAAGAAGAAAGCGACCGCTGCACCAAAAGAAACAGTAAAAAAATCAGCACGCAAAGCAAAGCAAATTGAGGGCATATCTGCGCCTGAGGTGGCACACTATGCTGATGCCAGTACACCATCTGCAGTAAAGAGCGACAGCATCTTCATAAAAGGCGCACGCATGCACAATCTCAAGAATGTGGATGTAGCCATACCCAGAAATAAGCTGGTAGTTGTAACCGGTGTGAGTGGCAGCGGTAAGTCTTCCCTTACTATGGATACGCTTTTTGCCGAAGGGCAACGCAGATATGCGGAGAGCCTCAGTGCTTATGCACGCCAGTTTCTTATGCGTATGGACAAGCCCGACGTAGATTATATACGTGGCATCTGCCCGGCTATTGCCATAGAACAGAAAGTAACTACACGCACGCCACGAAGCACAGTAGGCAGCATGACCGAGATCTACGACTACTTACGCCTACTGTTCGCGCGTGTTGGAAAAACATACTCGCCCGTAAGTGGCAAGGAAGTAAAAAAGGACTCAGTAACCGACGTAGTAGATTTTGTAAAAACATTACCACCAGGATCTAAAGTTCAGTTCATAGTACCACTTGTTACAAGGTATAAGCGCACAATTGAAGAGGAACTGAATATACTCATGCAGAAGGGTTTCAGCCGCATATATGCACCTTCAATTGATGAAAGACCAATACGCATAGAAGATATTCTGGGAGGAAATGTTAAGGTGGGCAAAACAGGACTGAATCTTCTTATTGACAGGATTGTGGTGAAGCAAGAGTTTGACGAAGATGACCTGCACCGACTTGCAGACAGTATTCAGACGGCATTTTATGAAAGTGAGGGAGAATGCCATGTAGAGGTAAATGGCAATACTACGCACACATTCAATAACAGATTTGAAGCTGATGGCATTGTATTTGATGAACCAACACCCAATCTGTTCTCCTTCAACAACCCATATGGCGCATGCCCTGTTTGTGAAGGTTTCGGGCAGGTACTGGGCATAGATGCCGACCTGGTGATCCCGGATACTCGGCTGAGTGTATATGAAGGTGCTGTTGCCTGCTGGAAAGGAGATAAAATGAGCGAATGGCAATCGTCATTCATCAAGGCAGCATCCAAGTTTGACTTTCCTATTCATAAGCCCGTATCGGATCTTTCAGACGCAGAATACAGGCTATTATGGGAAGGAAATGACAAAGTAAGCGGCATCAACGATTTCTTCACTATGGTAGAGCAGAACCTTTACAAGGTACAATACCGCGTGATGCAAGCCCGCTATCGCGGACGTACAACCTGCCAAACCTGTAAGGGAACAAGACTAAGAAAAGAAGCCTCTTATGTAAAAGTAACCGGCGCTACGATATCCGATCTTATGTTCATGCCGGCGGATGAACTTTATGACTGGCTACAGAACATGAAGTTATCTGAACACGACCAATCAGTAGCAAAGCGAATACTGATAGAAATAAATCAACGCATGAGAACCTTGCTGGATGTAGGGCTCGGTTACCTGACGCTCGGACGACTGGCCAACACATTATCCGGCGGAGAGAGCCAGCGCATACAACTCACCAAATTCCTCGGCAGCAACCTTACCGACTCGTTGTATATATTGGATGAGCCAAGCATCGGGCTGCATAGCAGGGATACTGCACGTCTCATCAATGTACTTAAGAACCTCCGTAACCTTGGCAACACTGTGGTGGTAGTAGAACACGACGATATGATGATGCGCGAGGCCGACTATATCATTGACATGGGCCCACTTGCCAGTCATCTGGGAGGAGAGGTTGTTGCAACAGGTACATTCAAACAGCTTATTAAGAATAAAGCAAGCCTTACCGGAAAATACCTCGGCGGCGAGCTGAAGATAGAAGCTCCTACCATCAAACGAAAACCACAAGGAAAGATACGCATCGAAGGTTGTCGTCAAAACAATCTGAAAAACGTTGATGTTGATTTCCCGCTGAATGTATTGTGTGTAGTGACCGGCGTAAGCGGCAGCGGCAAAACGACATTAATAAAACAAACACTCTACCCCGCCCTGCTCAAACACCTGGGAGAAGGAACGGACAGGCCTGGAACATTCCGGAAGTTGTCAGGGGATCTTGAGAACATTACCCTCGTAGAACAAGTAGATCAAAACCCGATAGGCAAGTCGTCAAGGAGTAATCCTGTGACCTATATCAAAGCGTACGACGAGATCCGCAAACTCTTTACAAAGCAACCACTGGCCAAAATGCGCGGCTTTGCAGAAAAACACTTTTCATTCAATACTGATGGTGGCCGTTGCGACACCTGTAAAGGAGAGGGAGAAGTGATCGTAGAAATGCAATTCCTTGCAGATGTGCACCTGCTGTGCGAGGTGTGTAAAGGCAAACGGTTCAAAGAAGAAGTACTGGAAGTCACATACAGGGGAAAGAGCGTGTATGATGTACTGGAAATGAGCGTAGATGAAGCAATAGATTTCTTTAAGGATGAAAAAAAACTCGCAGCCGCCTTGCAGCCACTCAGCGATGTGGGACTCGGCTATATAAAACTTGGCCAGAGCAGCGATACACTCAGCGGAGGTGAAGCACAACGAGTAAAACTTGCGTCGTTCCTTGGCAAGGGCAGATCGAAGGACAAGATATTGTTCATCTTCGACGAACCCACTACCGGACTGCACATGCACGACATCAGAAAATTGCTTCAGTCTTTCGATGCACTGATCGAGCAGGGGCATTCCATCATAGTTGTCGAACACAATACAGACGTGATCAAGAGCGCAGACTGGGTCATAGACCTCGGGCCTGAAGGCGGCATAGGAGGTGGTCATTTGCTATACGAAGGCCATCCTGAAGGATTGAAGAAAATAAAAGAAAGCTATACCGGACAGTACATATAGACCAATAAATTTCCAGCGTGCCTATCATTTCGTATCTTTAAAAAAATAACAGCAATGAAAAGGTCTTTCTTTTTTTGGAGCGTATTGATGCTTTTACCGCTTGCTTTCATACACGCAGCCGGTAAACAAAAAATGAAAAAAAAGAAACCGGAACCTGCAAAACCTATTGTAAGAGTTGGCAGCATCAATTCATACCTGACAACAAGGGCTGAGATCCTTTCAAACCCAAAACTCACCATAGACTCTCCCTGCGCTATAGCAGGATTCTCTGTGTCGCTTGTAGCACCCGGACACGACTTTTTCGGCCCACTTTATACTCATGGAGCCGAATTCAACGAACTGCAAATAAGCAAGATAAAGGAATGGGATTTTCCGGGGGTTACTGTGTATATAGAGGACATTCATTGTAATTGCCATGAGCAGGACTATGCCCCTAATGCTATAGTGCTGAAATATGATCATTAACAACCTGGTTGATACAATGAATAAGGGGAGCTATATAGCTCCCCTTATTCATTGCGTACGAGTATGAATTAAATTCCCACCCTGAGCTTGGCGATATCATCGATGCGCTTCTCTGCAATACGCATCGCAGCTAATTGCGCGTGAACATTATCCCGCTCTACGATGTCAAACAGTTCCAGCGTGCGGTTGTATATCTTACCAACTGTATTGTATGCGCGATCGCGGTTATAACCATCTATCTCAATGCTGATATTAATGATGCCACCTGCATTTATGAGGAAGTCCGGCACATAAATGACACCTTTTTCCTTCAGCATAGGCCCATGTACATTTTCATCGGCCAACTGATTATTAGCCGCGCCAGCGATCACCGGGCATTTCATTTTGCTGATACTCTCTGTATTTACAGTAGCACCAAGCGCACACGGAGCATATATGTCTATCTCTTTATCAAAGATATTCTTGCTGTCTATTACTTCTGCTTTCGAATACTTATGAAGGGCCTGTTTGATCTTTGCTTCGTTGATATCGGAGATATACAAAGTTGCCCCCTCTTCTACAAGGTGGCCCATCAGGTACTGGCCTACATTACCGGCACCCTGCACCAGAATACGCTTACCACTAAGGCTATCATTTCCCCATGCTTTCTTTGCAGCAGCCTTCATACCTACATATACGCCGTAGGCTGTAAGAGGAGAAGGATCTCCGCTACCACCCATATAATCAGGCTTGCCGGTAACGAATTTAGTCTCCATGCCGATGTATTCCATATCACCGGAAGATGTGTTCACGTCTTCTGCTGTGATATACTTTCCATTAAGGCTGTTCACGAACTTTCCGTATCTGCGCCAGAATGTTTCATTCTTCAGCTTTGAAGCATCTCCTATCAATACAGCTTTACCACCACCGAGGTTCAAACCGCTGATCGCAGATTTGTATGTCATCCCGCGGCTGAGACGCAAAGCATCTACAAGAGCTTCTTCATGAGAATTATAATTCCAGAGGCGAGTACCGCCAAGCGACGGGCCTAGTGTAGTATTGTGTATCGCTATTATCGCATTAAGGCCGGTATGCGGGTCCTGGCAGAATACCACCTGCTCATGCCCCATACTCTGCATTTGTTCCAAAACAGATTGCTGCATTTCTTTGAATTGAGGGTGCAAACCTACGCATTTTACTATAAAATTTATAGGAACAAAAACGAATAAGTTACTATGTGACAACAATAAATGTACCCATTAACAATTAATCGGAAACATGCAGGTATCAACACGTATTAACACCGCGGAATATTAACAAAACGAACAATTGTTACCTGAGCACAAAGCGGATTGGTAGTGCAAAGAAAACCTTTACAGCTTTCCCATTCTGTTTGCCGGGTTTCCACCGGGGCATATTATTCACCACTCTCAATGCCTCCTGATCACAACCACCACCAATACCTCTTCTGACAACAGCATTACTTACTGCACCATCTTCATTAACAATAAACTCTACTATCACAACACCTTCTATATTCGATTCTCTGGCCACATCAGGATAATGCAAAGAAGAGGCCAGATAGACATTCATATCACCGGAAAACAGAGGCATCTGTTCCACCCAACGCAACGGTTCATTATTCGTCTTAGCAGATGTCAAGGTAACAGAACTACCAACCTTATCGGACCCGGGAGACATAGATGTTGAATCCCCATCATTTGCCTGTTCACCAACAGTTACATTCCTCAGATCTTTGTTGGCTGACATTTTCCGGTCATCCGGAACCAGATCATTCGTGATAACCGGATCGGTAAATAGTTTTGTCTTCACTTTCTCCATGGCAACATGCTCCGCTTTGGGTGGATCTATCTTTTCCAATTGTTTTGGGTGGGTAATATCCACAAGCACCGGCGAGATCACCGCAGTATGCGCTATTGATGTAATGTCGTTCTTATGACGACTGAACGTATAAAAGCACGCCAGTGCGGTAATAAATACCAGTGTGAGTAAAGCCTTACTTACCCTTTGATCATAATGTTTGCGCAGCTCATATCCCCCGTATTTCTTGTTGCGATTATCATACAAGATATCAAGATAGTCGGCCTGCATTATTGTTTTGAGCTCCATAACAGTAGGTTTATATTATAGATGCATGCACAGAAGAATTCCATAAAAAAATGATAAGTTTTCAATAAGACCATCCGCTGTTGATTATAGTTGCTAACTTAACAGGGATATGATGCGGATAACAACATTCCTTTTACTTTTTCTATGGTGTCATGCCTTTGCCCAACCATATAAGTACCTTGTACTGAAAGGAGGTGGTATCAGAGGCATTGCTTATACCGGTGCCATAAAAGCACTGGAGGAACATAACCTGACCAAACCTATTGAAAGAGTGGCGGGCACATCTGTAGGTGCGATCACGGCGGCCCTTTTCAGCGTGGGGTACACAGCAAGCCAGATGGAGGATATCATGTTCGGGTTAGATATCAGCTCATTCAACGATGGCGACTGGTTCTTTATAGGAGGTCAGCATCGTATGCGCAGAAAATTCGGATGGTATAAAGGCGAACAACTGGAAAAGTGGGTAGGAACTCAGCTAAAAAATAAAACCGGAAATGAAGATCTTACATTCAGACAACTACATGAACTTGCCATTCGAAATAGCGTTTATAAAGACCTGTATGTTACAGCGACAAACCTCACATCTCAGCGCCTTGAAATATTTTCCCGGGAGACGCATCCTGACATGCCGATAAAGCTGGCTGTAAGAGCCAGCGCCTCTATTCCACTATACTACTGTGCTATTTTTATTGACAGCAACGGAAATGCAATAAAAAAACCGGAAAAATTCAGGCATTATAACGTGTACGTCGATGGTGGCTTGCTGGCCAACTATCCGCTGGACATTTTCAAAAATGCGCCCGAAGGAATATCTGCAACATTAGGACTAAAATTATCTCGTCCTGAGCAAATCATCTACCAGGAAAACAGCCAGGGGCTTGCGCCTTTTGACATACACACAATGCCCGACTACATCGCCGCGCTTTACAACCTGGGCATTGAACAATTAAACAAAAGTGTTCCGTTTGACGAGGAAAAGAAAAATACTATTTACATAAGTACCGGCAACCTTGCACCACGTGTACGCCATATACCTCGAGCGCAGAAGCAACTGCTTTTTGACAACGGAAAAGATGCAGCAGAAAAGTTCATAAAACAAGACCAATCAACTAGCCCAGTTCAAAGACGGTGATCTCTGGCAATACGCCTAATCTTCCGGGATAACCCAGGAAGCCGAAACCCCTGTTAACATAAAGATGCTGCTCCCCTTGCGTGTAGATTCCCGCCCATTCATTGTACATATATTGCACCGGGCTCCATTTAAACAACTGGCTATCCACACCAAATTGCATGCCATGTGTGTGCCCGCTCAGTGTCAATTGAATATCCTTGTACTCAGGCAATACCTGTGCATGCCAATGTGAGGGGTCATGAGACAATAATATCTTAACCGGTATGTTCTTCTCCTTAAGTCCCTCAAAGGCCTTTTTCATATCTCCGTATTTCGGGAAATTAGCCTTCGCACTCCAATTCTCTATACCAACAAGCGCTATCTTATCAATCCCTTTTTCTAACACCACATGCTCATTCATCAACAATCTCCACCCCATCCGCGCGTGTATCTTCTTTAAGTTTTCGAGGTTGTCAATTTTGGCCTGCGCCGATGGCCATTGCACATAATCGCCATAGTCATGATTACCAAGCGTTGAGAATACGCCCATTGGCGCTTTAAGGCGGGAAAATATTTCCTGGTAGCGAGTATCTACTTCATCAGCGTGATTATTGACAAGATCTCCGGTGAACAATATGATATCCGCTTTCTGATCCATAACCCTATCAATGCCATGAGCAACGGCGTTATGATTATCAAAACTTCCGGTATGAATGTCTGATATCTGCACGATCCGTAAGCCTTTGAATGCTTCAGGTAGCCCTGCCAGTTGCAACTTAACTTTCCGAACACGATAGTTGTACCGATTGCGGATACCATAGGTAAACCCTAATACAGACAACCCGCCTAATACCAGTGCAGTCTGTTTCAGAAATGTGGACCTATCTATCTTAACTACCTCTTCAGGATTACTGCTACCCCTGTATATCAATGAACTGATAAGCCAGGTAATCAACCTTCGGATATCATCTATCAACATCACTAACAACACCAGTATCTTACCCACAACAAATCCCAACACAAATGCTATATAAACATTTCGTAAAAGATGGGGGACATTCGCCCAGTTTATCTGCCTGAAAAGGATCAGCCCCATCCAGCTCAACGTGGTAAGAATAAGGTATAAAGATGTAAGGGTGATACGCCATACCGGTGACATATTTCGCACAGCGGACTTTACAACAATAAAGCTATAGTATTCTGCCAGCCCGATAATGCTGAGTATAATGAACAATCTGAGTCTCATAGTCCGTAATTAAAATTTCATAAATTCGTCCAGTTGTTGTGCTATCAGCTGTTGGGTATCTGCTTTCAGGATGTTGCCATTACCATCTATTTCATCATTGATTCGCGAAAGAAGCAGCTTATTATATAATACATTCACCTTCATATAATGAAGTATTGCGGTCATATGCTCTATGCCACGAAGGTTTCCAGCACGCCCGTCAGATATGCCTACCAATGCCGCTTTTTTATACCACCAGCACTTCTTGATATCGCTGTTGTCTATCATCAGTTTTAAAATACCCGGAAAACTGGCGTTATACTCAGGCATGATGAAGATAAACTTATCGGCAGATACCAGGTATTCCTGTTCCAGTGCTTTCATCTTATCTCCCCTCTGCCAGACCTCATTATTCTCCAATGAGAACAACTTAACATCAACAGTTTTCTCCTTCAATAGCCGTTCATAAACCTTTGCTGTTCGGAGTGTCATACTGTCTGCCCGGTTTGTGCCTGATATGATCGTGATCATTAAACTACAGTTATGGGACAAAGGTGGCTACTATTTGTGATATACGCTCACAGTCCGGAGCCAACTTTGCAACTTCTTATTTATCGGAGAATAGCAAAATAATATTTGGGTATAAAAAAAGGGCCACCTTAGGTGGCCCGCCATGATAAAATGAATTTATTTACCGGTCTTCTCAATAACGTAAACGTCCTCGCCATCATGCTTCATCCTGTAATTTTCCCGGGCATATTGCTCTATCTTAGCCGGGTTGGTCATCAGATCATTTTTCTCAGCATTCATACGGTCTATCTCCGTATTCAGGTAGGCTATGTTATCTTTAATACCATTCAACTCCTTTTGCCGTTGCTGAAGTGTCATCCAATCGTTCTGATCAAAAAACACCGTCCATGCCAGAAATGCAGCTGTCACCAACAGATATTTATTTGTAAGAATTTTTATGGCCTTCTTCATTGGCTAAATATTACTTACCAAATTTAAGAGATTTACCCGGATAAAATGCATTACCCTTCAATTCCTCTTCTATTCTCAATAACTGATTGTATTTGGCCATACGGTCACTACGGCTTGCAGAGCCGGTCTTGATCTGTCCACAATTAAGCGCAACTGCGAGATCGGCAATGGTCGCATCTTCTGTTTCACCACTGCGGTGACTCATGATCGTGTTATAGCGATTGTGCTGTGCCATTGTTACGGCATCTATTGTTTCACTAAGTGTACCTATCTGGTTCACCTTCACCAGCAACCCGTTGGCGGTGTTCTCGATAATACCTTTTTCAAGCCTGTTCACATTGGTCACAAAAAGATCATCACCAACCAACTGCACCTTACCACCCAATGCTTCGGTCAGTTTTTTCCATCCTTTCCAGTCATCTTCCGCCATACCATCTTCAATACTCACTATCGGGTATTTTTTGCACCATTTTACCCAGAACTCAACCAGTTCATCACTGCTCATTTTCCTACCATCGCTCTTATGAAAATGGTACTTTTTATCCTTGTCATTATACAATTCACTGTTTGCTGCATCCATAGCAATGCTCACCTGTAAGCCCGGCTTGTAACCCGCCTTCTCAATGGCCAACAACACGGTTTCTATAGCCTCCTCATTGCTCTGTATATTGGGCGCAAATCCACCCTCATCACCCACATTGGTGCTGTATCCCTTGCTCTTCAACACTGTCTTCAGCGCATGAAATATTTCCACGCCCCAACGCAAACCTTCACCAAATGAAGACGCACCTATAGGCATCACCATAAATTCCTGGAAATCAATCTTATTATCAGCATGAGCTCCACCGTTCAGGATATTCATCATGGGCACCGGAAGTGTTTTAGCATTAGCACCACCTATATAACGGTAAAGCGGTAAACCAACTGTCTGCGCTGCTGCTTTTGCAGAAGCCATACTCACTGCCAGTATTGCATTTGCACCAAGCTTGGCCTTATTCGCAGTTCCATCAATATCCAGCATAGCCTTATCCAGTCCACGCTGATCTGTCACATCCCAACCATACAGTTCCTCAGCAATGATGTCGTTGACATTACTCACTGCTTTCAATACACCTTTGCCTAAGTACTTTTTCTTATCACCATCCCTCAGTTCCACCGCTTCATGCTTACCTGTACTGGCACCACTCGGCACTGCAGCACGGCCCATATGGCCATCACTTGTGTGTACATCAACTTCTACTGTAGGATTGCCACGGCTATCCAATACCTGGCGGGCAACGATGTCTGTAATGAAACTCATGTGTTATGATTTTTTGATTTGCAGAGCAAAAATATATCTTATTAGGGATAATTCAGCGTGACAAAGGTCAGCTTTCACCATTATTAACTTATGTGATATTGGGCTAAAGAAAAGAAGGCCCGGTATTAACCGGGCCTTCTGAACATAATTTATTGGTAAGACTATTTGCCTACAACAACCTTTGTTTCATAACGTTCACCCGCCTTAGTTGTAGCTGCGATGAAATACAAACCTGCAGGCTGATCTATCTTAACAGTGTATTCTTTATTAGTGGTGATCTTAGACTGATGAACAGTAGCGCCAACCACATTTGTAATAACTATGTCGGCATCCTCTTCAACATCAGAAGAAAGCTTGATGGTCACCGCTCCTGTAGTTGGGTTAGGATAAACCGCCATTGCGGAAGATTTGTCAACAGTCAGCTTAACACCAGACCCGCCTGGCAATGAAACCCTCCAGCTCTTATGAGCAGTACCACAAGTATTAGTTAGAGAGTAGGTCAACTTGGTAACGCCAAAATGCAGCACAACATATGACGCAATATTTGCAACATGTATTCCTATTGAATCACCAGTACTTACTATAGCCCCCATAGCTGTATTGCTATCAGCCCAGGCACCTACATTAGTTATGGTAGATGCATTAGGGAACACCTGAGAGCTCGGTGTATGCGTCCACTCGTAATAAGGCTTACCACTGAAGAAGTAGTTACCACCCAAAGAAACCATAGCAGGGCCCAGAAGATCAATAACCGGAACATGGTTCACAAAAAACGGTATGCTGGTCTTAGAGGTACCAAATGAGTTAGTAAACGTATAATAGATGGTATCCAAACCGTATCCTACACCTGTGATGACACCTGTACTTGGGTCAATAGTAGCAACTGTATCATACTTACTGCTCCACTGACCAACTCCATATTTTGCGGAATCATATACGGTTACTGTCGATCCGATGCAAACCGCAGAGTCGAATCCGGAGCCACCATAAATAAGTCCGGCGTATGGGGCAGGGCCAACATTAAGCACCATAGTTTTTGTACTTGTACCACAAGTATTTGTAACTACATAGCTGATAGTAGTAACGCCTGTATCCTTACCTGTAGCTACTCCTGTAAATGTATCAATAATAGCTATCGAAGTATCGCTGCTGAACCAATGTCCACCTAAAGTAGAATCCGTAAGGGTGCGCATAAGACCAATGCCTACACTATCAATGCCGGAGATGTTGGCGGCAGTACGGGTTACAGTAACCGTATGTATAGCCGCGCTGATCCCACAAGCATTCGTAAAGTAATAAGATATCGTTGCAGTACCTTGTGCAATACCTGTAACAAATCCAGAAGGATCAACCGTAGCAATGGATGTCGCGGCACTCAACCACATACCTCCCGGCTTAGATGCAGAGAGAGAAACCCAAGAGCCAAAGCACACAGTGGAAGAGCCTGAAATAGTTCCGGGATTCAGAACAGTATCAACATTTACTACAAAATATGATGAAACAGAACTGCAGGCATTGGTAAATGCATAGTTGATAACGGAAGTGCCATATGCCACACCAATAACCACACCTGAAGAGCTTACAGTTGCGATACCCGGATTACTGCTGCTCCATATGCCCGAGCCAACAACATTTTTGTTGTTAAGAGTAATGAAACCTCCCACGCAAGTTGCGTTAGGACCAGTGATTGGCTCAGCTCCTACGTTTGTATCAACACGGATCACAAAGTTGGCAGTGGCTGGTCCGCAAAGGTTTGTTGCGGTATATTTGATCGTATCCCAACCAAAGGATACCCCTGTAACTAAGCCGCTGCTGGAACCAACTGTGGCAATAGATGAAGTAACGCTGCTCCAAACACCACCTGAAACCGTGCTATTTAAAGTTGTTGTACTTGTTTTACATATCTCTGTTGCTCCGGTAATGATACCGGCATCAGGTTTCATCACTGTAAGTGTGGCTGCTAATGAAGTATCTGCGCCATCGGTGTTGTTTGCCCGTGCACGGAACATAGTTCCATTCAAAGACATATCTGCGGAGATGATAATAGAGTCAGTGGTAGTTCCAGAAAACTCCAGAGTGTCTTTCAACTGAGACCAGGTAAAACCTCCATCGGTTGAAATATCCCATTTAAACGTAGGGGAGCCTGACGCCGCTACTTTAAAGAAGGTCTTAGTTCCGTCACATGCAGTTTTACTGGAAGGATCAGTAGTCACAACAGGCACTGCCGCCCGTGATACCGAAGACAGTAAAATCATGCAAAAAACCAGCAAACTCTGTAGGTAAAAGCTTTTTTTCATGTTAAATTTTTTATTATTATTTAGTGTGTTTTTCAACAAAAATGTCCCAAGGAATGGTACAAAGGGGTATTTTTTCCCCTTTTTCCAAGACTGATAATGTTAAAAAACCACAGGGGAGCAAATTTAATCAATTCAGTCTAATTTATGCATTTTGCAGCACCAATCCGTATATAATTTATTTAATTATGCAACATTATTTTTTACTGTTTTATCATCAGATTATCAATCTACCTCACTCTTCATCCCCCATAAATTAACCTTCCTTATGCATTGACGTAAAATCTGCATGTCTTCTTGGGTAACCACAGAGACATTTATAATCAAATTCTCAGAAAACGAATTAGATAATAAACAATACAAATACGACATGAACCTACATAAGGTGTTTATTGTTTCGCTGACATTTATTTGTTGTCGTTATTTGTAATTTAGTCTGCACAAAAGGAAAAATAAGATGGCTCAATTGATCAGGAAAGAAGATGCGCTGGAGTATCACGAGAAAGGCAGACCCGGCAAAATAGAAGTTGTACCTACAAAAGAGACCAAAACTCAGCGAGATCTGGCCTTGGCCTATTCTCCGGGCGTTGCAGAACCTTGCATGGAGATACACGCCAATAAAGAAAATGTGTACAAGTATACTGCGAAAGGAAACCTGGTTGCTGTCATCAGCAACGGCACCGCAGTTCTCGGTCTTGGAGATATAGGTCCAGAGGCATCTAAGCCTGTTATGGAGGGAAAAGGGCTGCTTTTTAAGATATATGCGGATATCGATGTGTTTGATATTGAACTCAATGCGCGCGGTATAGACGAGTTTGTAAATGTTGTCAAGGCATTGGAGCCCACTTTTGGCGGCATTAACCTTGAGGACATAAAAGCTCCTGAGTGTTTCGAAATTGAGAAACGTCTCAAAGATGAGCTCAGCATCCCTATCATGCATGACGACCAGCATGGAACCGCGATAATATCGGGAGCCGCCTTGCTAAATGCCCTCGAAATAGTAGGCAAGAAAATTGGCAATGTAAAATTCGTGATCAGTGGTGCCGGGGCCTCAGCCATATCTTGCTGCAAAATATACCTGGCATTAGGTGCCAACGTGAGGAACATGTATATGTTTGACAGTAAAGGACTCCTGGTGAAAAGCAGAACTGACCTTGAGGAATACAAATTGCAATTCGCGCAAGATGTTGCGCCTTTCGATCTTGAGGATGCCATGAGGAATAGTGATGTATTTATAGGCCTTTCCAAGGCTAATGTGGTATCGCAGGATATGGTAAAGAGTATGGCCCCAAAACCGATTGTGTTCGCCCTGGCCAACCCCAACCCGGAAATAACTTATGACGAAGCGATCGCAGCAAGGCCCGATGTGATCATGGCTACAGGCCGCAGCGACTACCCCAACCAGGTGAATAATGTACTTGGATTCCCTTACATATTCAGGGGGGCTCTCGACGTCAGGGCCTCCGGCATAAACGAAGAAATGAAACTGGCGGCTGTGAAGGCACTGGCTGCTATGGCAAAAGAACCGGTGCCCGACATTGTGAATGTGGCTTACAACGACGCAAGCTTACAATTTGGCCCGACCTATATCATACCTAAGCCAATGGACCCACGGTTGCTGGCAAGGGTTTCAACCGCAGTAGCCCGCGCCGCCATAGATAGTGGTGTTGCCAGGCACCCGATAACAGATTGGGATAAATACGAAGAAGAACTGCACCAACGACTGGGCTCAGATGACAACTTGCTGAAATATATTATCAATAAAGCCAAGCAAAATCCGAAACGGGTTGTGTTTGCGGAGGCCGAAAATATTAAGGTACTGAAAGCGGCCCAGATAGCCCGCGATGAAGGCATTGCTATCCCTATCCTGTTAGGCAACAAAGCTAAAATTGATGCCATGATAGCGGAGAACAACCTGCATCTCGAGGGTGTTGACATAATAGATCCGAAAAATGATTCTTCAGAAAAGAAGCGTTGTGAATACGGCGAATTGTTCTTTGAAAAACGTAAGCGCCGCGGCTATAACCTGTACGAAGCAAAGAAAGCAATGCGGGAGCGGGTGTTCTTTGGCTGTATGATGGTAAATTCGGGTGAGGCAGACGCTATGGTTTCCGGCCTGACCAGGAAGTACCCTGACACCATTCGTCCCGCACTGGAGATCATTGGCATGGCGGATGGCGCTCACCGTGTGGCAGGTATGTATATCATGCTAACCAAAAAGGGTCCGCTGTTCCTGGCAGATACTACGCTCAATTTCAACCCTACAGAAGACGAACTTATTGATATTACCTTACTGACTGCTAATGTGGTCAGTCATTTCAATATTAAACCGAGAATAGCCATGCTTTCATATTCCAATTTCGGAAGCAGCTTATCTCATGAGGCCAACCTGGTGCGTAATGCTGTTGAAAGGATCAAGCAGACTCATCCAGAACTGGTGATAGATGGTGAAGTACAGGCAAGCGTAGCTTTCAATAAAGAGCTGCTTAAAGAAAATTATCCTTTCTCTGACCTTGTCAATGAATCGCCAAATGTGCTCATCTTCCCGAACCTGGCTGCGGGCAATATTGCTTATCACTTGTTGCAGGAAGTAGGCGGAGCTGAAGCTGTCGGTCCTATCCTTCTCGGGCTACGTAAACCCGTTTATGTTCTGCAGCTTGGTAGTTCTGTGAGGCAGATCGTGAACATTATCGCGCTGTCTGTTGTAGAGGCGCAAGTGAGAGGGCTCTAAGATCAATTTGCCACTACATTTCATCAACGGAATCAGGAATAATTGTGAGAGCCACCCTATAAATGGGTGGCTCTCACAATAAGTGCTTCCTCACTCAAGTAACAGTCGCGACATGTACCTGCCTTTGCCATCTGCTACGGAGATCAGATATAGCCCTTGTAAACCGGGAACCTTCACTTCAGTTTCTTTATTGGTACTCATTGACCACTGTTTTACTACTCTACCTGCCATATCGCTCATAGTAACAAATACCTGCTCGTCAACAGACGAAAGTAGATCGACAGTAAAATCTCCATAGCTCGGGTTAGGGAATATTTTCAATTCCGGTTCCGATACTTTACCATTGTTCGCTGAAAGCGTAGCACATGGATTAACAGTTACCCCATAAATTACTGTACATAACCCAACTGTGTAAGAAATAGTAACTGTTCCAGCCTTTACTCCGCTGACAACTCCTGAACTGTTAACCGTTGCAATTGTCGTGTTGCCACTTGTCCAGGCTCCGCCCGGGGTAGCATTACTCAGTGTACTAGTGGTCTTGGCGCAAAATGAGTTGGCACCTGTAATAGGCGCTGTACCACAATTAACATTTCCAAAAATATAGTCTCCGGGAAGGGACGCGAGGGCAACTCCCGATGCTGTCAATGAGGAATAAGGGGAGCTAGTATTTGCGCAAGATATGGGACTACCCAACCATGCAGACCCGGAGTAATGCTGAGCCACAAAAGCGGAATTGGACCCTCCAATGATATCTGAAGCATTATAGGTTCCTTTCACGGTAACAGTTGCCGGGCCACTTGCACCGGATGACCCAACAGTCCAATAATGGTTTGCCATATTGCCAGGAAGGAGACCGGACGAACTAACACTTGGGTGCAAACCATTATTCGATTTCACCGAGATAGTACCCGCCGTTCCACCGCTACTAAAGCCCAAGGTCACTGGCGCATAATTTACATCTCCGGTCTCATAGGTTATAGTGGTACTTCCGGCTATAGTTTTTGATAGAACACCTATTACGTAACTACTTGCGCCCGCTCCCGTCACGCCAGAAGAAGCTCCTGGTGTGGTCATTGTGAATGCACCTGTAGATAAAGTGCCGGCAACAAAATTCAGCGTGCCGCTAGTTGCCGTGTTCTGAGACAAAGTCACTCCCGTTGCGTTGCTGATCGTTATCTTGCCCGGAGTTGTAAGCGCAGCTGGCAGTAATACCCCTGTAACCTGTGCAGATGTTCCGTTAAAAGTGTAATTAGCGGCTGCATTAAAAGTCTTGGTTCCGGTAGTTGTTATTGCACCATTAATACCTGTTGTACTTGCTACGACTAATGTTCCGCTGCTATTTAGCAAAAATAAACCTGTACCATTTACGACAAACGCCGCAGGGACTACCAAAGTTCCGTTAACTGTAACACCATTTGAAGTGCTGCCTGTCTTTGTACTGAAATTAGCAGACAATTGCGCTGTACAGGATGCATCAACAAAAACATCTGTACCCGACCATGTACCTGTGCTGGTATTCTCAATCATCATTGTACCGGTTGTCAATGCATAATGAACGGAACTAGTGCAACCTGCACCTGTATTTTTCATGGCCGCTGTTCCTGTAAACGCACCATTGCCATACACATTGTTTGTAAGTACGCTACCGGCGCCGCCGGCAGTAAATGTGCCGGCAGACATAGAAAAAGTGCCATGCGTATTCATACTTGTTGTGGCGCTTGCACCAGACGTATTGATATCCCCACCCGAAATACTGGTATTACCATTCACAGTAAAAGTAATATCACTGCTCGAAGCCATTGAAGTTGATGTGCCTCCTGTCATCGTGAAATTACCATTATCAGTCAGGTTAAGTACACAGCTACTTCCTGTAGAACTGAAAGTGCCCGTATTAACATTTACATTACCATACACATTCACATAACCATACATTTTTGCACCACCTACTGTCAAAGTTCCGCCGTTCATGATCAGGTCTCCGTATATGTCTATAACTACCTTAGCTCCGGCTCCGGATATAGACAGAGTACCTCCCGGATCAAAAGTAACTGTTACCGGCTTTCCTGAACTGGTACCTACCGCCCACGCTGTTGATGAAGGTATCGTCATTGATTTGTCCACGGTCCAGGTATCCCCCGGAGTTGCGAATGAAGAAGGTGAAGTGGTTCCATCCCACCAGTTTGAAAGGACCGTAATATCACCTGCGGTCTTCGTAGACCAAGCAGTAGCATATGATGCTGAGGCTATCACGAGCGACAATAGCGTGAAAAGAAATACTTTTACCTGAATAAATATTCTGTTCATAAAACATAGTTTTAAAGTCACGAAGGATATAAATAAAAGTAACAATATTTTCATAATTCCTATAATTAATAACAAACATTCACAAATGAAGGTTGCCATAATAGGAGCGGGGGCGTCAGGTTGCTTTGCAGGGGCCAATATTCCATTCAGTCCAGGAACGGAGGTGACAATATTTGAGAAAACCGGCAAAGCACTCCAGAAAGTAAAAGTTTCAGGGGGTGGAAGGTGTAATACAACCCATGAGTGCTTTGACATACCCGAATTATTGACCCGATATCCCCGTGGAAAGCAACTACTTCGCAAATCACTGTATCGGTTCTCACCAAAGGATACGATCAAATGGTTTGCTGAAAGGGGCGTAAGACTGAAAACCGAGGAAGATGGGCGAATGTTTCCGGTTACAGACGATTCTCAGACAATCATTGATTGTATCTGGCAGGAAATGGTCAGAAATAAAATACAGGTTTTTTATCACAAAGCTTTGACGGGCATTGAACGTTCTGATAATAAATTGATCCTGCATTTTGCAGATACTTCTACCTATACTGCCGATGTTGTTTTGATAACTACCGGAGGTTTTCCTAAAAAAGAACAATACAAATGGATCGAGGCTCTGGGACACACTGTCCAAACTCCGGTGCCTTCGCTATTTACTTTTAATATTCCCAAACACCCCCTTACAGAGTTAATGGGGGTAAGTGTGCCCGAGGCAAACGTAAGAATAGCAGGAACGAAAATATCTGAACATGGCCCTTTGCTTATCACGCATTGGGGACTGAGCGGACCTGCAGTGCTCAAAACATCAGCAATTGCTGCCCGCGAACTTGCTGACAGAAACTACGAATTTGACACACAGATCAACTGGCTCAACGATATGACGGACAATGATCTGAAAGAAATATTACAGCAACAGCGGCAGGAGCACGGCAAACAACTGATTTATGGCAAAAACCCCTTCGACCTACCTAAGCGGCTGTGGGAATACCTTTTGCATCAATGTGGTGTGACAGAAGCAACAAAATGGGGTGAACTGCCCGCCGCTGCCCAAAATAAACTGATAGAAAAACTATTACGAGATCGCTATGGGGTAAAGGGTAAAACAACATATAAAGAAGAATTTGTCACTTGCGGTGGCCTGTCACTAAATGAAATAGACCCGCAAACCATGGAGAGCCGCATCGTTCCGGGGTTATATTTTGCCGGTGAGCTCTTGGACGTAGACGGGATTACAGGTGGATATAACTTTCAGCATGCGTGGAGCAGTGGCTTTATTGCGGCACAAAGCATAACTGACAAAATAAATAGCAGGCAGTAATATTCTTTCGCATTTTTGACATTCCCGTCCTACTCTATACTTTTGACAACGCAACAAGCATCTCAACAAAATTCAACTCATGAATATTGCACTTATAGGGTATGGTAAAATGGGAAAAGCTATAGAAAAGATAGCTATAGACCGCGGACATAACATCACACTAAGGATAACTTCTTCAAACAAACATGAAATGACGGCCGAAAGGCTGAAGGGAACTGACGTGGCGATTGAGTTCACCAGGCCAGAGTCGGGGAAAGAGAATGTACTAACCTTACTCAATGCAGGCGTGAGTGTGGTATGTGGTACCACCGGTTGGAATGAGGGTCTTCAGATAGCAGAGGAGACCGCTAAGAAAAATAATGTGGCTTTTCTTCAGGCTTCCAATTTCAGTATAGGCGTCAACATTTTCTTTGAAGTGAATAAAATGCTGGCCAGCCTGATGAACAACCATCCTGAATACCGGATCAGCATTGATGAAACACACCATACGCAAAAAAAGGATGCACCAAGCGGAACAGCCATAACCCTGGCAGAACAGATCATAGCTCATACAGCAAACAAAGCAGCATGGGCATTGGATGATGCCAACATTCCAGGCGCGATCCCTATCTATGTGCACCGGGTAGAGGATGTGCCGGGCACCCACACCATTACTTACTCTTCACGCATTGACGACATTGCCGTTACACATACGGCCCATAACAGAGATGGGTTTGCGCTGGGAGCTGTACTTGCTGCCGAGTTTGTCTCAGGCAAAGAAGGCACCTACCAGATGAAAGATGTATTGAAAATAAAATAACGTATCTTTAATGAAATCCACCAATATGAAGAAGCTACTTCAAGCCGCTCTTGCATTATTTGTTATTGCATTCAGTTCCTGCGAGGATGAACAATCCTTCATGCCACAGGAAAATGCCATGAAGGATAGCATTTTTAAGGCCTATCCTACAACAGTGGCATCTGTTTGGATACATGTCACTGACAAGACCGACCTGAAAGTTGTTCTGGGAGGAAAAAAGCTTTACAGTTCAAAAAATGAGGAAAAACAACAAATGGCTGATGACCTGGGCAAGATGGCACTACGCATTTTCGGAAAGAACAGCACCTTGAATAAAGGCATGCTCATTATCACGCAAGATGAACAAAACAGCCAGGACGCCCCGGCTGATGGTATCGGTAATCCAATAAATATCGAAGAGCTTAAAAAAACAATGAAATAGCTCTTCTATTTAAGGTAATCATCGAAATAGTTGGTGATCTTCTGCATAAGATGAATGCGGTCTTTACCCCTTACGTTGTGTTCATAACCAGGATATACAAAGTAGTCAACCTGTACATTCTCATCCACACACTTCTTCAGAAAATCGATACTGTGCTGCCATACCACTACATTATCGTTGGTACCATGTATCAGCAATAGTTTTCCCTGCAGGTTCTTCACTTTATCCAGCAGATCAGCATTTTCATATCCTTTTGGGTTCTCTTCCGGAGTGTCCATATAGCGCTCCGTGTACATTACTTCATACATTTTCCAGTCCATTACAGGGCCGCCGGCCACGGCACACTTAAATACACCGGGATACTTCAGCATCAATGATGTGGTCATAAAACCACCAAAGCTCCATCCGTGTACACCCATTCTACCGGCATCTACATACGGCAATGACTTCAGGTATTCGACTCCCTTCATCTGGTCTTTCATTTCTTCTTCACCCAATTTGCGGAAAGTAGCCTGTTCAAAATCCAATCCCCTGTTCCAGCTTCCACGACCATCCATTGTAAATACAATATAGCCATGCTGCGCCATATACTCATACCAGAGGTTACCACTCTCAGGAAAAGAATTATGTATCAACTGCACATTTGGCCCGTTATACAAGTAAACGATGACTGGGTATTTTTTCGTTCTGTCAAAATGTGCCGGCAGGATCAATTTGCCATATAAAGGTGTGATGCCATCAGCAGCCCTGATCGTCACATCCTTTATTTCCGGGCGATCATAATCAGCTAAAGGATCTGCAGACCTCATCAACTCATGTGAGAATGGATAAGCTGTAGCTCGAACAAATGTGTTTTTAGGAATACCTGCTCCATTGTATACATCCAGCACATAACGGCCATCCTGGCTGCAAGTAGCGGTATGCATTCCAGCTTCTTTATCTATACGCATCACCATACCGGTATTCATATCTACCGTATAGATGTGTTTTTCTAAAGGAGATTCTTTAGAAGCAGTGAACACAACTGTACCGGCACCCCGGTCTATACCTGCTATCTCATTGACTACCCAAGGGCCTTTAGTCAACTGACGAATAAGTACGCCATCTGAATTGTATAAATATAAATGCTGGTAGCCGTCACGTTCACTCCACCATATGAACTCCTCATTGAAACCGGGCAGGAATGTCAGTGAATGTGTCGGATGCACATAACGGCGATCTGACTCTTCGAAAAGTGTCCTTATTTTTTCGCCTGTTCGTGCACTATATTTATTTAGCGTAAGATGATTCTGCCCTCGGTTGAGAATGGCTATATAAATATACCTTTCATCCGGACTCCATGTCACAGAGGTCAGGTAATGGTCGCGGTTCTTCTCCCCTGTTTTCATGGTTACCGTTTTACCGGTTGAAGGATCGTACACACATAAAGTCACTTCATGGGAAACTCCACCAGCCATCGGGTATTTAATAAGATCAACCCTCGCTGGCGTCGCATCCCATTTTACTATCGGATAATCTTTCACCATACTCTGATCCATACGGTAGTAGGCCAGGTAGTTTCCTTTAGGTGAAAAGAAAATACCTCCGTCTATACCAAACTCATCCCTGTGTACTGACTGGCCGCAAACAACGTCCTTGTTTGATTCATGCGACACCTGCGTCTTTCCTAACCATAAATTATTATCTATAGTATAGGCGATCTTGCTGCTTTTATCTACAGTGACATGATCAGCGTTTTCCGGCAATGTTTCGGTGTGATCCCAAACAAATTTACTGCCACTTAGCCTGCCAAACATGACATCCTTACCTTCAATCACATAAACGGTCTCCTTATCTATCCATTTTATTGCCGGTAATGCACCTGCATTACCTTTATAGCTACCCGGCTCTACCTGCATCTTTTGCTTTGAACCACGTGTGTAGTCTATAACGGTCCAAACATCTTTATCTGCTGCTTTGCCGGCATACCATAAATTGTCTGTTCCCGGCTGCCATGACACATTCTTCAACCCCTTAGGTGCCAATGTCGTAGCCATACCATTAGTGGCCTCAGCAATAGTGAATTGTTTTTTTTGGGCCAGTAACCCTGATGAATATACCACCGGTAGAGCTACTATCAAACAGACTTTGTGCATCAGATCCATAGAAAATTAATTGAACGTTTAAAAAATGATGGTGATCTTGTTGTTTCTTATAACTAAAAAGCTGTCCCATAGGAGACAGCTTTTAGAAGATATATTTAACAGTTGTTACAGCTGATCATAGATAGGAGCATCTACGCTTCTGTAAACTCCATAATACTGATATGTCTTATGACGATACCCTTTCTTAATATACGGGTCTGTATCAACATCGTCAGGAATTGTTATCCAAGCATGGCGCTTAGGCAGCAACCAGCGATAAACACAAACTGTGTTAGCTCCGCGACGAGTCAACGCATAGAACTGAAGGTGCTTCTGGGTATAACCATTTTTCAGCATCTGGTCATCAGTGAATTCATCTTCACATACGCTGATGTGGGCACGGCTTACGGGATTCTGCCAACCATTTACGGCAACACGACCAGGACCAGGGGTGCGGTAAGCCCAGAAAATCAGGGTTTTATCTGTCCAACCCCAGTTGAGCAACTGACCATCCTGGTATTCACCTTCAGCAACAGTAACATACTGCTGATCTTCAGGAATAAACCAACGGAAAACCCTCACAAGATCATCCTGCGCAAAGCTCTTGTTGGTAAATAATAGTGCTGCGAATACAGTTGCAAATAAGACAATGGTTCTTTTCATGTTTAGTCTCTTTTTCAAAATTGCATCCAAAATACATAAAAATTTTGTTGCCTTGCAAATTATTAGGCCATTTTTTTGAAAAATCGCACAGGTTACTGGTAACAAGCGCTTCGCAAAGCCTTTACTATATTGATTTTCCAAGAACCATTCCAGCATCGACCTTATTAAAAATAGTGATCTTTGCCCCAATAATTTACGTTAAGTATCGGACTCAGCCGCCTTATAGATATTATACATGTAAAACCTGCATTATACTATGAAATGTTATTGTTACTAATATAGGTGCTCTTACATATAAGACAATCGGCAATTCATATTAATTCTTGCTCAAGTGGGGTGTTTGGATTAGTTTTGACGCCCCTTGTATGCCATCGTGGCAGTTAAAAAAGTATAGCATGGCTTTTGATATTATTGTATACAGGCATTACAGGGCTTGAGAAAGAACTTTAAAATATACTTTATTAATAATATTTAGAAATGATCGGCATCCTTTCGAAGTTATTCGGTGGCAATAAATCAGATAAAGACGTAAAAAAACTACAGCCTATTGTAGGTGATGTAAACCGCTATTTTACAGAGTGTGCATCGTTATCTAATGATGCTCTTCGTAACAAGACACAAGAGTTCAGGGCCAGGATAAAAGAGCACCTGACAGGAATTGACCAACAAATCGCAGAACAACGGTCTGCAGCAGAGGCTATTAAGGATGATGTACATGCCCGTGAGCAGATCTATAATGAAGTGGATAAACTCATTAAGAAACGTGATGAACAAATAGAGGAAGTGCTTCGTGCTATTCAACCCGAAGCGTTTGCTGTAATCAAAGAAACTGCAAGGCGTTTTAAGGAAAACGAGGAAGTAGTATCTACTGCCACTGAGCTGGACAGGGATTTGGCGACACGTAAAAACAACCTGCGTATTGAAGGCGATAAGGCGATATATCAAAACTCATGGGACGCTGCCGGCATTAAAGTGACCTGGAACATGGTCCATTATGATGTGCAGTTGATAGGTGGTATGGTATTACACGAGGGCAAGATAGCGGAAATGGCGACGGGCGAAGGTAAAACCCTTGTATCTACCCTCCCGGCATACCTTAACGCATTGGCCGGAGAAGGTGTACATATAGTAACTGTAAATGACTACCTGGCACGTCGTGACCAGGAATGGAACGGACCTATATTTGAATGGTTGGGATTGACCACAGACTGTATTGACAAGCACGAACCCAACTCACACACTCGTCGCCTGGCTTACCTTGCTGATATCACATGGGGAACTAACAACGAATTCGGTTTTGACTACCTGCGTGATAACATGGTACATCATCCTTCAGAAATGGTGCAGCGCAAACACCACTATGCTATGGTGGATGAAGTGGATAGTGTATTGGTGGATGATGCCCGTACGCCACTTATCATTTCCGGCCCGATACCAAAAGGAGATGAGCAACAGTTCCATATTCTGAAACCACGTATCGAGAAACTGCTTGAAGCGCAGAAACGCGTGGTTAATGCAAGCCTTACCGAAGCAAAGAAACTCATCGCGGAAGGTAAATCTGATAAAGACTCCGGAGGCCTGCATTTATATAGGGCTGTACGTGGCCTGCCAAAAAATACAGCCATCATCAAGTTCCTGAGTGAGGAAGGCAACAAAGCTATATTGCAAAAATCTGAACACTATTATATCGGTGAGCAACAACGCAATATGCCAAAAGTTGATGCTGAGCTTTTCTTCACTATCGACGAAAAAAACAACAGTGTTGATCTTACAGAAAAGGGCATTGCGTTAATTACAGGAGCCGGAGAAGATGCGAACTTTTTCGTACTCCCGGACATCGGCACTGAAATTGCCGTGATCGAGAAGCTTGAAGTAAACCCGGAGGAAAAACAACAGCGCAAAGATGCGATGATCCAGGACTATGCTGTAAAAGCAGACCGTATCCATTCCGTACAACAACTGCTGAAAGCTTACACCTTATTTGATAAGGATGTGGAGTATGTTGTAATGGAAGGTAAGGTGAAGATTGTGGATGAGCAGACCGGCCGTATTTTGGATGGCCGCCGTTATAGTGATGGCCTTCACCAGGCGATAGAAGCTAAGGAAAATGTAACCGTAGAAGCAGCAACACAAACATTTGCGACGATCACACTGCAAAACTACTTCCGTATGTATCATAAGCTTGCCGGTATGACCGGTACTGCTGAAACGGAAGCAGGCGAATTCTGGCAGATATACAAGCTCGATGTTGTCACCATTCCTACAAACCTTCCTATTTCCCGTAAAGACCAGCAGGACCTTGTTTACAAGACCAAGCGTGAAAAATATAAGGCAGTAATTGATGAGATCGAAGCACTTCGCGGTGTAGGTCGCCCTGCGCTTGTGGGTACTACATCGGTGGAAGTATCTGAATTGCTGAGCCGTATGCTACAGCAGAAGAAGATACCGCACAATGTACTGAACGCCAAACAACACGCGAAAGAAGCCCAGATTGTAGCAGAGGCAGGTTTGGCAGGTGCCATCACCATTGCTACAAACATGGCTGGTCGTGGAACGGATATCAAACTCGGCCCCGGTGTAAAAGAAGCCGGAGGGCTCGCTATCATTGGTACTGAACGCCATGAAAGTCGCCGCGTTGACCGCCAGTTACGTGGTCGTGCAGGTCGCCAGGGAGACCCCGGATCATCTCAATTCTTCGTATCTCTGGAAGATGACCTGATGCGTTTGTTCGGATCAGAGCGTATAGCCGGGCTAATGGACAAAATGGGGCACAAAGATGGTGAAGTACTGCAACACAGCATGATCTCCAAGTCTATTGAACGTGCACAAAGGAAGGTTGAAGAAAACAACTTCGGCATGCGTAAGAACCTGCTGGAGTATGATGATGTAATGAATGCGCAACGTGACGTTATTTACAAACGTCGCCGCCATGCGCTTTTCGGAGAGCGTTTGTCCATTGACCTGGACAATGCGATATCTGCTGTATGTTTTGACCTTGCTGACCAATATGTTCAGAACAGGGACCTGGAAAGCTTCAAGATAGAAGTGATGAAGCATCTGGTGATAGAACCGGAATTCTCTCAGGATCTCTTATCTAAGCCCGACACCAACAACCTCGGAGAAGCGCTTTACCACCAGGTGAAGGATTTCTACAACCGCAAAATGAATGCCCTCCGTGAGCACATGATGCCAAATCTTGCCCAGATCCGGAAAGAAGCGGGACCGCAGATAGAACAGGTGGTGATACCGTTTACAGATGGCATCCGCGGCATGCAGATCTATATAGACCTGACAGAGGCACTTGAATCGAATGCACTCAACGTGGTACAGTCGCTGGAGAAGAACATTACACTTGGTATCATCGATGATGCCTGGAAGAATCACTTGCGCGCCATGGATGACCTGCGTACATCTGTGCGTATGGCATCTTACGAGCAGAAAGACCCGTTACTGATCTATAAATTTGAGGCATTCAATCTCTTCAAACAGATGCTTCAGGAAACCAACAGGGACATTATATCATTCCTTACCCGCGCTGGTATCCCGATACAACAGGAAATGCCCCAGGCAGCACGTGTGCCTGAACCCGCAACCGATATGAGCCACATGCACGTGAATAAGGCAGAGATCGACGCAAGGGGACAATCATATGCAGCCGATGAAGAAGACTACTATACAGAAACTCCCGATCAGGAACCTGTAAGACGCACACCGGTGCAGGCAGGGCCAAAGATAGGTCGCAACGACCCTTGCCCTTGTGGTAGTGGCAAGAAATATAAGAGCTGTCACGGAAGAGGCCTATAATAGCTTTTTGATGTAAATACCTTAGAAAAGGTTGCCAGTACGGCAACCTTTTCTCATTGCGCAAGTGCGTCCTTGATTTGTTGACATACCATTGGAAAACTTTTTCAACCGTTAGTAAACTTACTCAGGTATTTATTGCTAAGATTTGTAAGCTTTGCTCCACTTTCAGATCAGTGAATATTCAATTGATCGAATAGAAAGAGGGATAATTACCTATGAAAAACCCAAACAGCTGTCGCTTCCGCGGCAGCTTTTTACTTTAACACATATGTGATATTTGCTTATTCGTACATGAATAATTCACATCTTTCTTTTTGTGGATAAATATGGATATCAAGGGCTTAAAAATACTACCATTTCACACTCTTTTTTATTATATTTACCACGTCTTATGAGATATTTTATTACTATTATTTTCATACTGGCGATTGCCGGGAGTTTTTGTATTACCCCTACCCTCGGACAACAATCCGTAAGGGCAGGAAAAAATATGATGGAGACCGGTGTAAGGAATTACAAAACCTTTACTATCCCTTCCGGTAATATTTCTAGAGAAGCGCTTCAGGCGAATAAAGGGTACGAACAACACCCCGAACTAGGCAAACTCTTCGCTGAGTCCCCATGCACAGACTGTTACGAACTTATCGGTAAGCGCACTGAAATTTCAAAGACCTATATCAAAAACAATACGAATGGTAAGAGTGTAATGCAGCAAACCTCCAATGCGCCGATGCATTATAAAGACAACAACGGCAACTGGATCACCATAAAGACACAACTACAACCCGATCATATAAACAAGGGGGTATATGCTGCAACTGAACAAGAAGTTCCCGTGACCATATCCGCTGCCGGAAAATTTGTATCCCTAGGAAAAAGAGAAAACAGCCTGCAATTCAATAACAACCTTGAACTTATTTTCGAAAAGGCTGATGGGACAAAGCGTTCTCTCGGTGCAGCCGATTGGACCAATCATACCGCAGGCGATGATGGCGTATATGTAACAAATGCGTGGCCTGGCATTGACTTGGAAGTGTTTGTGATCCGTGGATCAGTTAAGACCAACTTCTGGATAACGAGGGCTATGCCGGCGTACGCTACCGGTAAACTATATATACGCGACCATCTGCAAATGGATGATGGTCTCTCGTTTGTATTACCAATGGGTAGCGCCAGGGATGTTGCAGCATCTGACATGATAGCCTATACAGGCAATATTGAATTACATAACAAAGCCAATGAAAGAATATTTACCATTTCTGCGGCTACTGCATTTGAGAAAAAGAACATCAAAAGCACATTACAGCTTCTTGAATATCGTCTTAACGGCCGCGAACTTGATATTACCGTTCCGGGTTCATTACTGAACAGGCCATCTTCTTCATATCCTGTGATCATCGACCCATTGGTTTCGCAATCTACTACATCAGCAGTCAGTGGTAGCACATACAGTTCATCCTGGACTGTCGGATGTGTATATAACAATCCTGCTACCGTACCGGCAGCAGTAACCGTGAACGATGTGCAGTTCTCATTTCAATATGTGACCAGTGGCGGCGCGCTGCTGAATAACGGTGCTTTCGATTTTAAACTGGGTACATGCCGCAGCCCTACACCAACAGCTCTATTCTGGAACTGTAACAGCCTGCTGTCAGGTACATGCACTGGCACAGGTGCTTCTATTTTCTCTTCTTTCGGTTCTTGCATACCTGCACCACAATGTGCTTCGTATGACTTGAACGCCACCATGGACTTCTACCAAAACTATGCATCGGCATCTCCTTGCGCCAACCTGTACATTACGGCCGGCACTCCATTGATGATAACCGTGTTCGGCAATACGATCGATCCCGGGCCTATTACTGCTATGCCCTCGGTGATCTGTAACGGCAGTTCTACCAACTTGTCTACAAATGCCGTAAACGGCGTAGGTCCTTATTCATACGTGTGGATGCCGGGGGCATTAACCGGCCCTACCGTTACTGTATCCCCTACCATGACCACCACATATACCGTAACCGCCACAGACCAATGTAGCAACACTGCAGTAGCGACAAAGACCATTGTTGTAAATGCTGTTGGACCGATAACCGGAAACAATAATCTTTGCGTCGGTTCAACTACAACACTTAGTGACGCTGTAGGCGGAGGTACATGGGTAAGTAACAATACATCTGTAGCAGGTGTGGGCAGTTCCTCAGGTATAGTATCCGGAGTTGCGGCAGGTACTGCAACAATTTCATATACCGCTCCATCCGGATGTGTTGTCACCACAACGGTAACCGTTTCTGCTCCCCCTGCAGCTATAACTGGTGTAAAAGGATTGTGTCAGGGTACAACAACAACCCTTAGTGATGCTACAATAGGAGGAACATGGAGTAGCAGCAACACAGGCGTTGCAATTATTGGGAGTACCTCGGGTATTGTTTCGGGATTGGGTGGAGGAACTGCGATTGTGACATATACAGCAGGGTCCGGTTGTTCTGCAAATACGACCGTAACCGTGTACCCGACAACTCCGATAACCGGCACGTCTACTGTTTGTCTTGGAGGTACCACCACACTCACCAACAGTGTTGGCGGAGGTACGTGGACCAGCAGCAACACTTCGATTGTAAAAATAACATCGTCAGGTACTGTCTCCGGCTTGTCCGCAGGCACTGTGGCCATCACATATACGACCCCATCAGGCTGTACATCAGCCCTGACAATGACTGTGACAGTATTAACACCTATAACCGGGATTGCAACAGTTTGCCAGTCCGGCACCACGACACTAAGCAATGCTACTCCAGGTGGTACTTGGAGCAGTGCGGGACCATCTGTCGCATCTATCAGTTCTTCAGGCATTGTAACGGGAATAGCTTCGGGAACGGCTACTATCAGTTATATAACCGCTGGTGGCTGTTATGCTACCACAGTTGTGACTGTAAATCCACAATCGGCCATCTCCGGACCTTCAACCATTTGTGCGGGAACAACCGCAACACTAAGTAACAGCATTCCCGGTGGCACATGGAGCAGTACAAATACTGTCATTGCCACTATTTCTCCATCAGGTGTGCTATCGGGTTTGGGTGTAGGTACAAGCAGTATAAAATATACAACTGCCCTTGGATGTGTCAGCACGGTGACTGCATCCGTTGTCACTGTTGCTCCGATCACAGGGCCTGGTACGGTTTGTCAGTCATACAACATCACCTTGAGCAATGCTACTACAGGCGGAACCTGGGCAAGTGGAAATATTGCCATAGCCACAGTGAGTAGCTTGTCGGGGGTAGTAACCGGAACAGGGGCGGGCACAGTAACAATATCCTATACTTCGGGATCAGGGTGTGTAGCCACCACGACAGCTACAGTATATCCTTCAACACCCATAAGTGGCACACCTGCAGTTTGTGTTGGCAGTACTACGGCCCTCAGTAACTCTGTACCCGGAGGAACCTGGTCCAGTAGCAACACTGCAAATGCGACTATAGATCCATCGACAGGAATAGTATCAGGAATTGCCGCTGGCACATCGTTGATACAATATACCACACCGCTTGGCTGTATATCCGGCATGACAGTTACGGTAAATGCACTTTACCCGATCACAGGCACCACGACCATATGCCAGGGAAGTGCTACGATACTCAGCAATTTAACACCAAGCGGAACATGGGCAAGCAGCAATACCTCCGTTGCAACCATTACGTCCACCGGCTCTACTTCAGGGATTGGCACCGGAACAAGCACTATTACATATACGACACCAGGTGGTTGTTTTACAACTACCGTGGTTACTGTGAATGCGCTTGGCCCGATAATTGGTCCTCTTAGTGTATGCATGGGAAATTCAGTGACGCTAAGTGATGCGACACCAGGCGGAGCATGGAGCAGCACTAATACTGGCGTTGCCACTATCAATTCATCCGGCATTGTTTCAGGACTTACAGCCGGTTTTACCAGCATAAAATATACAACTGCTCTCGGGTGTATTGCGACTCTGCCATTTACAGTAAATGCGATCAGCCCTATTACCGGCATCACAACTATCTGCCAGGGAAGTTCAACAACCCTGAGCAATGCCACAACCGGTGGAGCATGGACCAGCAGCAATCTGTCCGTGACCACAATCGGAGGCTCCAGCGGTATTGCGGTCGGTACAGGAGGAGGAACTTCAACTATTGTATATACTACCGGTGCCGGATGCACATCAACTGCTACACTTACAGTAAACCCGCTCGGTGCAATCACCGGATCAACTACTGTGTGCCAGGGCTATTCATCAACGTTATCCAATTCTGCGCCAGGTGGCACCTGGATCAGTGGCAATACTTCTATAGCTACCATCGGAAGTAGCTCAGGTGTTATTACCGGAGTGTCCAACGGCTCAACTGTCATCCAGTATACCACCCCGATGGGTTGCATTGCCACTGTCACCGTCACTGTAAATCCGCTGACCCCTATCTCAGGCGTCACGTCGCTTTGTAATACTACCACACTCAGCAACGCAACCACCGGCGGTGCGTGGAGCACCGGTGCGCCATCCATAGCATCAATAGGCGCATCCTCAGGTATTGTCACAGCCGTGTCCGCAGGTACAGCGACTATCACTTACACAACATCAGGCGGTTGTTTTACGACAACAACAGTAACCGTGAACCCAACCATGCCTATAACCGGTGGCACTTCGCTCTGCGCAGGAAGCACCAGCAATCTTGCGAATGGTGTACCCGGCGGAACATGGACCAGCAGCAATACGCTTGCAGCTACAATTGGTAGCTCAACCGGCATAGTATCCGGTATTACAGGCGGCACAAGCACAATCATCTACACAACTCCTGCAGGCTGTACGTCCAGCATAAACGTGATGGTCTTCCCTCTTGCGGTTATTTCCGGCAATACAAGCTTATGCCTTGGAAGCAACTCGGCACTCAGCTCTTCAGTAGCTGGTGGAACATGGACCAGCAGTAATCCGGGCATTGCGATAGTCGGACTGACATCGGGCATAGTATCCGGTATTGGTGTAGGTACTGCCCGCATCACTTATACTACAGTTCCCGGTTGTTTGACAACATTGACAATTACCGTAAATCCGGTGAGCCCGGTGACAGGAACCTTTTCGGTATGCCAGGGCAGCAATACTTTATTGAATAATGCAACACCGGGCGGTACATGGACGAGCACCACAACTACTGTAGCAACTATTGATCCGGCATCCGGTTTGACATCCGGCATTAGCGGCGGCACGTCCACAATTGTGTATACTACTGCTGCCGGATGTACTGCCAACGCTACCGTAACTGTAAATCCGATCGGCCCCATCAGTGGTAGTAGCTCAGTATGCCAGGGAAGTACCACTACACTTAGCAACATTGCCGGCGGCGGTACATGGGTAAGTACTAACCCATCTGTAGCAACTGTGGGCTTCTCATCCGGCAGTGTTTTAGGTATCAATGCCGGAACAGCCGACATTATTTATACAACCGGCACCGGCTGTTCTGCCATGCTCACCATTACAGTGGATCCGCTGGCTCCTATCATAGGTACTTCTTCTATCTGTGCAGGCAATACGTCGTTGTTCAATAATGCAACTCCCGGTGGTACATGGGCCAGCAGTAATACATCTGTCGCTACTATCGACGGATCGGGACTGGCTTCAGGTTTGATCGCAGGAACATCAAGCATTCAATATACGACACCTGCGGGATGTGTCGCCAAAATAACTTTGATGGTAAACCCTTATCCTTCGGTCATCGGTGGTCCTAATTCCGTTTGCATAGGCAATACCACTACATTCAGCAATGCATTGAGCGGAGGTACATGGTCCAGCAGCAATCCGGGATCGGCAACAATTGGCCTCACTACAGGAATAGCGACAGGCATTTCTGCTTCAACAGTTACTATTAGTTACACAACATCCGGCAATTGTTCCGTAACAACGACTTTGACAATTAACCCATTACCTGCAGCGATCACAGGCACCACATCTGTATGTGTTGGAAATGTGACTACCCTCAGCGATCCTACTCCCGGCGGCACCTGGAGCAGCAGCAATCCCGGCATCGCAACAGTATCACTATTGTCAGGTAATGTATCCGGCATTGCAGCCGGCAGCGCCAATATTGTTTACACATCTGCACTGGGATGTTCTGTTTCCACCCCCGTGACGGTATTCCCTGTACCAGGCGCAATTTCGGGAACTAATGTTGTGTGTGAAGGATATACAACTACCCTTACCAATACTCTTGCAGGTGGCTCGTGGAGCAGCAGCAATATCTCGATTGCATCCGTTGGTGCTTCTTCAGGTATAGTTACAGGAATTACTGCCGGCACAGCCAATATCACTTATATGACTGCTGCAGGTTGTTATGTATCTGAAAAAGTGACTGTAAACCCGACACCGGTAATCACAGGCACTACTTTCACCAATCCGACAACCTGTGTAGACCAAAATGGCACGATCACTCTTAACGGATTGTCACCGGGCACCACCTACACTCTGAACTACACATCACCTTCAGGTCCGGTGACCACAACACGCACTTCAAGTACGTCCGGACAGATCATCATAATCAATCTTCCTGCGGGATCATACAGCAACTTCAGTGTTACTACATCGCTCGGTTGCACATCGAATACGGTATCAGGCACCATTGACCTCGTGATGCCCCCGGTGCCTTCCATGCCTGTTGCCACCAATAGTTCTCCGATCTGCGAAGGCAATACACTTTCGTTCACCGCCAATGATGTAACACCTGGTGTCACCTACACGTGGACAGGGCCAAACGGGTTCTATTCTACTTTGCAGAACCCGTTTATCAGCCTAACATCTGTCAATACTTCAGGTATTTACAGTGTCACGGCAACTAAACTCGGATGTGTTTCCGCTCAGGCCACTACATCTGTGTCTGTTCATGTTGTACCCAAGATAACAAAACTAACATCTGTAAACCCCAAAACCTGTAAAGGTCATGAAGGCAGCATCACTATCGAGGGTCTGCTTGCCGGAGTAGCATATGGCATCAACTATACGATCGATGGCGTAACGGAAACTGCAAATCTTATTGCGGACAATACCGGTAAAGTAACAATCAACGGGCTTGGAGCCGGCGTTTATTCCAACATTAGTGTTACGTTCAGTTGCCAATCCAATGTAGTGGGTCCGGTAACACTATCAGACCCCTTCCCTGCCCCTAATCCTACAATATGGAGCAACAGCCCTATTTGTACCGGTAAAACGCTTAAATTGAATGCGTCAGACCCGGTAAAAGACGTTACTTACGAGTGGACCGGCCCTCATGGTTTTTCTTCGGCAGAACAAAACATTGAGATACCTGACATTACAGAAACAGACTCCGGAACATACAACCTGACCATCAGATACCTGAACTGCCCGAGTTATGCTACACAGCAGGTAGTGGTTTATCCACCTCTGAAACTCGTAAATGTAACTCCGGACCTTTCTGCCCCATCTAACGGTAGTGTGCAACTATACGCAGGAGGTGCCCAGTTCTATATGTGGATGCCAAACGACGGAACCCTCAGCGATCCGAATATCGATAGTCCGGTAGCCTCACCACAGGAACTGGTAACTACTTATACAGTAATTGGCATGAATCATTGGGGGTGTTCGGACTCTGCTAAAGTCACTATTACTATCGATGATAATGTCAGCGAATTCGTACCTAATGCATTTTCTCCCAACAACGATGGACAGAATGACATCTTCAGAGTAGGCAACCTGCAATACGATAAGCTTATTGAATTCAATATTTACAATCGTTGGGGACAAAGGATCTATCACAACGAAGCCGATCCTGCATCAGGATGGGATGGCAAGTTCAATGGCGTGCCACAGGATGCCGGGACCTACACATACACTATCATCCTGAATACTCCGGGTGGTAAGACCAAAGTACTGAAAGGAGATGTGATCCTGATCCGATAAAGAAATATTTTGCGACTATTGACATGCCCCGGTCTTCCGGGACATTTTTATAAAGCATTAGCTGTCAAATTGAACACACATGTCCGGGATGCGATCCTTGGGTCGTTAAGAACCTAGTCAGGCAGTAAATCCCTTTATTATGATCGCTATAGAAACCGATAAAACAACTGCTCCGCTTATATTATAGATTGTGTCCGTCTTGCGATTTGCGGAGCAATCCCCTGTAGTATTGCGCCTTTGTAGAATCGCCCAATATCACATAAATATTCGTCAGGCTGGTGAGTACATTGGCTGGAGGATTGGGCTCTATCTTCATAGCCATCCCGTAGTACTTTAGTGCTTCAGGAAAATGGCCCGTATTACCGTAGGCGGCTGCAAGGTTGCACAACATATCCGCATGCGATGAATCCTGCACTATATAATTGCCAAGAATACGAATTGTCGAATCAAACACTCCCCTTCTCAGATAAATGTTCGCTGTATTGTTGATCGCCTGCGGATTTGTTTTGTCATACAACAAAACACTCTTGTAGGCCATCAAGGCAGAATCATCATGTCCGCCAAACTCATATGCATACCCTTGCAACAAAAAGACCTCAGTTGTAGGTAATATGCGAATGCTTTCGTTGAAATTAGTGATCGCTTTCCGATATATCTCGTTCTTCTTAGCGGCATCCTTTTCGTCGCGGAGCATCTTCGTATATTGAACAGCCAAGAGATTATGCGAACGCCAGCTCTCAGGAGCAGTCTCAATTCCGGCCTCGTAAAGCGTAAGATTATCCTTCCACACACCATTTTGCGCCAACGTCTTTATACCATAAAGACCAGCGATAACGATACAGGCAATAAATACCTTCGACCCGTTTACATAACTGAGCCTTTCGGAATCCGCTTTAAATAATTTAACTATAAGAAAAACAAGAATGATACAATAACCCAATGATGCTGTATAAGCAAACCTTTCAGCCATGGTAGCGCCAATATCCACTATGATGTTCGCCGTAAGTGCCATAAGTGCGAAATAGAACAGGATGCCATAGGAAAAAACACTTTTACGCTTCACGTTCATAAGAGCGTATATACCTGCCCCGAACAACACTATGATGGAAGCCAAAGTCTTAACATCTGAGAAGCCAATGATCGGAATCTGGTTGTAAGAATAATCGTAAGATAATTTGACAGGGAAAAAAAGCAACAAAACATACTTGAGCTGAATAAATAAAGCTGTAGCCAGTTTATCGGCAGCATTTGTCGCCGCCATCAGCGCATTGTTATTGACCAGGATCACTACTTTCTCATGCTCATTCTCAATAAATGCAGCACGCATGCCCATATATATAGCTGCCACCAGTACATATGGCACGCACGCCATCACTATTTGCTTCAATTTTACATCTCTGAAAAAATAGATGGTAAGCGGCATGATAGCTACAAAACATATAGGAGTTTCCTTAGCCATCAGTGCTACAAAGAAATAAATACCGGATAGCCCGAGATTAAGCACCTTGCCCGTATCAATGTATTTAAAACTTTTTAGCATACACAATGAAACAAACAGCAACGACATGATCTCATCGCGACTCTTGACACTGGCCACCACCTCTGTATGAATAGGATGCAGCTCGAAAAGGAGTGTTATAAAAAAAGGAATAAAGATGGAATACTTATTAAATACCCTTCTGAGCAACAGGAACATAGCCAATATCTGCAAACAAAAAAGTATGAGGTTTACAAAGTGAGCAACAGTTGGATTGAAATCGCCTACCAATTGCTTCTCTACTGCAAAACTGATGAGTAATAACGGCCTGTATGAGGCATCATGATTCTTGAACACACCATAGTATGCGGCATGTTTAAAGAACTCAGGAATAGAAGACATGCCTTCCCTTACCATCGGGTTGTCGCGGGTAAAGAAAGGATCATCTAGGGTGTAGTCGTATCCAAGTGTAGGGACATTGACAACAAACGCAACAGCAAGTAATATTACCACCAACCATTTTACAGGAAACGCCCCTTCGGGCACAGGTGCTGCCACCTGCGCTTGTTTTGGCTCAGCAGACTGTTGTGGTTTAGGCTGAGCTGTTCTGTTAGGGTATTTCTGTTTTGCCATGCGACACTTTATTATAATTATGTTGTGTACAGCAAAGTAAAAATAAAAACCCTAATGAACAAAGGGTGAATAACTTGCAGTTAGCATAATTCAATAGTATTTCATACTTTTCTCAAAACGGAATAAACATGCCGGAACAAAATCAGTCGCAACCATCCAGTACAAACTCAGGTGCATTATCCACATTGGTCACCGTATTCTTTTTCTGGGGATTCATTGCCGCGGGTAATGGTGTCTTTATCCCCTTTTGTAAACATTATTTTCACCTCGATCAGTTTCAATCGCAGCTCATAGATTTTGCTTTCTATATCGCATATTACTTCGGAGCGCTGATATTATACTTCTTTGCTTCTGTATTCAATAAAGATGTCATCACAAAATGGGGGTATAAGAACAGTATTGTGTACGGATTATTGTTCTCAGCATTCGGAGCTGTTATCATGATATTAGCTGTAAATGCCAATACGTTTACCGGCATGCTTGTTGGATTGTTCACTGTTGCTCTCGGTTTTTCTCTGCAGCAGACAGCTACAAACCCGTTTGCCACTTTACTTGGGCCGCCCGAAACGGGCGCACATAGGATCACACTAGGTGGCGCGGTAAACTCGTTCGGTACAGCGATAGGCCCTATCATTGTTGCGTTGGCTTTATTCGGCTCTACAAAAGCAAATGATGAACAGATCAATTCGTTAGGACTAAGCAAGGTGACTATTCTGTACACTTTTGTGGGAGTGCTTTTCCTCGCCGCAGCGGCACTTTTCTTTTTCTCGAAGAAAGTACCGGCAGGCAAATTTGATACTGACACAGAAAAGTCCCCCAAGGCATTAACTGCCCTGGGCATTATGACAGTATTACTGGTCGCCATATTCGTTCCTGTTTTCAGGAGTTATATGACAGAAACAAGAGATGCCACACAATTACAGGAGATAGAGATGACGCGGTTCAAATGGTTGTTGTGCGGTCTGTTCATTATCATTGGAACTTTGTTGGTATCCCTGTTCAGTGCAGGACGGAATGCTACCGGATGGGGAGCCATGAAATACCCGCAGCTTGTGCTGGGTATGCTGGCTATATTTGCCTATGTAGGCGTAGAAGTGGCTATACAGAGCAATCTGGGTGCATTACTGTCACTTCCGTCCTTTGGTGGCTACCAGACAGCACAGGTAGCGCCATTTATATCCATGTACTGGGGTAGCCTTATGATCGGGCGCTGGACGGGATCTATAAAGATATTTGATCCGTCTAAAGGAGTTAAAACACTGCTTTTATTCCTGGTACCTGTAGTGGCGTACGGCGTAGTTTTGCTTGTCAATGCAATTGCCCAGAACAATATAACCCCACTCTACTGGTATATTGTATGCGTGTTGGTGCTGGTCGCCGGATTCTACTTAGGTGAAGATAAACCGGCAAAAACGCTCTTGCTGTTCTCTGTGCTGGGTATAGTAGCTATGCTTATCGGTATTTTTTCTACCGGCACCACAGCCATATATGCCTTTCTGAGTGGTGGCCTGTTCTGTTCTATTATGTGGCCGGGTATATTTGCTCTGTCCATAGCAGGCCTGGGCAAATACACATCGCAAGGGTCAGCCTTTCTTATTATGATGATATTGGGAGGCAGCATTATCCCGCCCATACAAGGGAAGCTTGCCGATCTGCAAAGTATTGGTATTCACAATTCTTACTGGGTAGATGTGATTTGCTTTGCCTACCTCGCGCTATTTGCCATCGGGGTGAAGGGTATCCTGCGCAAGCAGGGTATAGACTATGATTCCAGCATTTCGGATTCACATTGACCGTCATTTAGTGTATAAACACCTATATTTGTAGAAACAACCACACATGACGATCACGCTCAGTATCCTGTTTAGTTTCCTGTCTTTCTTTACACCTAAGAATGACAATATCCCTGCCAGTATCTACGAATTCAAAGTGAAAGCGCTGGATGGCAGCACTATAGACTTTGCAAAATTCAAAGGGAAAAAGATCCTTGTCGTTAATACAGCGTCAGAATGTGGTAACACACCGCAATATGCCGACCTCCAGGCGATGTCTGTGAAGTATAAAGACAAACTGGTTATCGTGGGTTTCCCTGCCAATGACTTTGGCTCGCAAGAACCGGGATCCAACAAGGAGATATCAGCCTTCTGTACCAAGAATTATGGAGTGACCTTCCCAATGGCAGCCAAGATAACGGTTAAAGGGGAAGATATGGCTCCGATATATGTGTGGCTCACGCAGATGAAATACAACAATTTCAAGGATAGTGAAGTGAAATGGAACTTCCAGAAATACCTTATTAATGAGAAAGGACAGCTTGTAGGTGTGTTCAAACCGGGCATGAAACCAACCGAACCTGAGATCGTCTCCGCAATAGAGAAATAACATTTATCATAATATTTGAAAGGCGGTTCTTTACAGAGCCGCTTTTTTTGTGTTATATTATCAAATAGCGATTATCATTTTTTTGCTGTGAGAATTTGACCATAATACTTATCTTCATCAGTAAATCATTTATTTATGTCAGACAATGCATCAAAACCGTTTCCATCAGACATTGAGATCTCGAGATCAACGAAACTAAAACCAATAACAGAAATAGCAGAGAAAATAGGAATTAGCCCTGATGACCTTATACCTTATGGCAGGTATAAGGCAAAAGTTCCTCTGAAATATCTGAACGAGGATAAAATAAAGGATGCCAACCTGATACTTGTTACCGCTATCACACCCAACAAAGCAGGTGTAGGTAAAACAGTGACGAGTGTAGCCTCATCACTTGGCCTGAACTATATAGGAAAGAAAGCTGCGGTGGCTTTACGTGAACCAAGCCTTGGCCCTTGCTTTGGCATGAAGGGTGGTGCAGCAGGTGGCGGCTACTCACAAGTTCTCCCTATGGAAGATATCAACCTGCACTTTACGGGCGACTTCCACGCAATCACTTGTGCCAACAATATGATATCTGCTTTGCTGGACAACTACCAATACCAGAACAGGAATACTACCAACGCGCTCGACCGCATTGTATGGCGCCGGGTACTTGATGTTAATGACCGCTCACTCAGGAATGTTGTTACTGGCCTGGGCGGCTCTGCAAACGGAATTCCTACCGAAGCCGGCTTTGACATTACGCCTGCATCAGAGATCATGGCGCTATTCTGCCTGGCTACTGACGTTGATGACCTGCAGGCCCGCATTGAACGAATAGTTCTGGGTTACAGGCAAGACAAGAAACCTTTTACGGTTAAAGATCTGGGCATAGCGGAATCAATTACAGTATTGCTTAAAGATGCACTGTTACCGAACCTCGTACAAACCACCGAGAACACAACCGCATTCGTACATGGTGGGCCATTTGCCAACATAGCTCATGGGTGTAACTCCGTGCTCGCAACAAAGATGGCACTTAGCTGTAACGACTATGTTGTAACTGAATCCGGATTCGGCAGTGATCTTGGTGCAGAGAAGTTCCTGGATATCAAATGCCGTATGAGCGGATTGAGGCCAAAGGCAACTATCATTGTAGCTACTACGGCGGCCCTGAAGCTCCACGGAGGTGTACCGGCAGCTGACATAACCAAGCCAAACATGGAAGCGCTGATAGCGGGACTGCCTAACTTGCAACGCCATATTGAGAACATGAAGAATTTTGGCCAAAGTGTAGTGGTATCGTTCAACAAATTCAAACACGACACAACAGAGGAAGTAACTCACCTGGAAAACTTCTGCGAACAACAGGGCGTGGTATTCGCCATCAACAACGGCTTTACAAAAGGTGGTGAAGGTGCTGCAGAGCTGGCTGAAAAGATCGTGAATATGATAGAACACCACCCATCCAAGGACATCAACTTCACATATGAGCTGACAGACAGCATCAAAACCAAGATAGAGAAGATAGCTACCAAGATATACCGCGCAGGCGAAGTGGTGTTCAATACTACCGCTGAAGCGAAACTGAAGAGCTTTGAGAATAATGGTTGGGGCAACCTGCCAATATGTATCGCCAAGACACAGTACTCTTTCTCTGACAATGAGAAGAATATCTGCGCGCCTTCAGGGTTCACATTCCATATCCGCGACCTCGTGATCAATGCAGGCGCCGGTTTCATTGTGGCTGTGGCAGGCGAGATCATGCGTATGCCGGGACTGCCAAAGGATCCGCAGGCGCTACACATCAAGCTTGTGAACGGAGAGATAGAAGGTCTT
>JBGAIF010000009.1:0-52021 GCA_044225795.1 Flavipsychrobacter sp. | reverse complement strand
TTTTTTAATGCTATGCATAAAAAAAAACCGCCCCGAATATCGGAGCGGCTTCTTAATCTATTGCTTTTGAAGCTTATCTAACCAGGGTCACATCACCTTTCTTCTCTATTTCCTGCCCACCGCAATCATACTTGAGGTAGTAGAAATATACGCCCATATCCTGCGGCACGCCATTATAAGTTCCGTCCCACTGCATATTACTATGAGAACCTTCATACACTGTCTGCCCCCAACGGTTGGCAATACGGAATGTATGGAACCTGTGGAAGCCTACAAATATCGGACGGAAGAAATCATTCTTTCCATCGCCATTCGGCGTGAACATACTCGGAATACCTACTGTGCAGCAAGAACTTGGGTCTAACTCCTGTGTCGTAGTTGCGTAACAACCAATAGGATCCGTAACCTTAAGCGTTACAAAACTCCTGTTATTCTCTACTTTGCCCCAGGTATTTGCCTTGTTTATATTGGCAAAATAATGTTCGGGAGACCAGTAATAAGCGTAATTGTAATTATTGGTCACCGCGCTGAATAACACACTGTCTTCAAGACAAAGCTGGCTGGCCTTTGTGGTGTAGGTAAATGTAGCATCAGGTATTCTATGCACATTGATCGTATCATCAGTAGGAGGGGCCTTACAACCTTCTTTAGTTGAAGTCCATATCTGTATCACATGTCGTCCGCTATCGTTCCAGGAGATACCGAACGGCCCTCCACTGTTTGAGTTATGGGAAATGATGTTGAGCGCAGGTGAAGCATCAAGCGGATCTCCATCCACTCTCCACTCAAACAAGGCCGCATTATCCGATTTTGCGTCAATAGCAAGATTGACAGTATCACCCGCACAAACATCTCTCTTCGTGTAGGTAACAGCAGTCGGGTGCGGGATCACTGGCATGCGTACAGATGTCTCATAATAACACCTGCCATGATATGCGCTGGCAAAAAGATGTACATAGTTGTTTTCCACTACAGAGTCGAAACGTACATATATCATTGAATCGTGAGCATTAGAAATACCAAATCCGTTCAAATCGTAGGAATATCTTTCCGCATCCGGAATTGTCCACGAGTAGTAAGGGTCTGTCATAGATGGCCCTTTATAAGAGAACCACGCAGAATCATATTGGCATACAAACGGCTTCTCCTGGGTTATTGTAAAGTTGGGTTGGCTTAAAACAGTCACCTTTACCGGTGTTCTGTCACTCGGACACCCATCGATCGTTTGGTTAGCATACCACATTTCCACACCGGGCTTGTCAGTAGATGGAACTGGTTCAGGAATAATAGCAGTAGGGGTACTTTCAGTCTGATACCACAGAATACTATCTCCGCTGGCCACCAGTGACACTGCCGTCTGAAACTGGCAATAGGTTGTGTCTACTGTTACTGGCGGAGCAGGTTTTGGTATCACCACTACCTGAACCATTGAGCTGTCACTTACACATCCTTTTACCGTTTGTGTTACCCAGAAACTGGTAGTACCGGGCGCTGCAGTAGTAGGTACGGGAGGTTTAGACACACCGGCATACCCAACACCATACCAAAGAAGGTTGCTACCTGTTGCTTTCACAGGCGTCGGTATGTCAAACTGGCAATATCTGTCTGGTGTAACCGGCGGTGGAGGAGGTATTGGTGGATCCGTTAATGTCACGGGCCCTACTACATTATAAGGACATTTAGACGCTACCACCGAAAAACTGTCATAGATACCCCTGCACAATGTGGCTATTGTGATTTTACCAGCACTGCTGGACGGCAGAGAAACCACTACGGGTGTACCGTTGAATAAATATCGTATCGTGTATGGGCTTAAGGGGTCAAAACCACTAATGGTGATGTATCCGTCTTTACCGTTGCAGGTAGTAGGATCTGAAGAATCAGCCAACGCAATGATGGTGGGGCCCGGCTGAGTTATTGTTAGCGGTGTATGACTGGTACAACCCGTCGCATCAGTTATACTTACAGTGTACGTGCCAGCCGGGATAGCTGTGACTGTCTGTGAGGTCATGACTGGTTTTGTAGACCAGCTGTAGGTAAACGGCGGTGTACCCGAGGTAGGCAATACAAATGCCGACCCATCACTTCTGCCGTAACATGACACATTGGTCGTATAGACGATTGGTATCACCCCAATGGCCGTCACATTTATGGTGTCCTCAATACTACACCCACCGGCATCGACGACCTTGAATGCGTACCGGTTCAGTCCTAGTGCCGGAGTGACCATTGTAGAATCGCACGATGAGCACAAGATCCCTGCTCCTGGCACGCCAGTCCATGTATAATTTAGCGGTAAAGCGATATCAAAAGCCCGCATACGAAGCTGTATACTGCTGCTCACACATACTGTAGTATCGTGATCTGGTTTAACAGTCAGCTTGGAAGGATATATACGTGTATACAGTGTATCTACACAACCGTACCCAAGGTAAGGTGTAAGAATAACGGCATAGGTCGTAGGTTTCGGAGGCGTGGCTATCGTTATAGTGTCTGCTTTACCGATGAGTGACCAACTTACGGAATCATACCATTCGTAAACGTCGAATCCCGGAGGAGCAGTAAGTGTTACCGAATCAGAGTTACAAGACAAGTTCATGATCGAGAACACGCCACAACTCATATCGAGGTAACCGTATCCGAAGTGACCACCCAGAGTGCAGTCCATAGAAGTAAAATCTATCACGACAGTGGTCCCAAGAGATGACGAAAGGTCCATTGATCCCAAAGACCATGGTTTGTAAAAAACACTGTACCCGGAAGTGGACTTTTTGAACCCGGGAAGTGTAGACGAAGCAACATAGTTATATTGGGCACAAGGTATCGGTTTCCCTGAGGCTGAATCATATGCAGTTACAACAAACCTTGGCTGATCAGGCACAGAGTGTGACGGATCCTGAAGTACCACTGCATACCAATAGTTGATACCGAAAGATCCGGCAAGAGTTGGTACGTGAATGTAGTATCGCGCGCGCTCTGCCTGTGCACCCGTCATGTCATTACCCAGTTTCAAAGAATAGAGGCCGGGCAATGGAGACACAACAGGAAAATTTCCATATGGGTCAACACCTGATCCACTCGTCAGATCGTGGCGTGTGGGTGTTGCCGGAGATGGCGATAAACTAAGTACAGGCCCGCTTGATACGGATCCGATAAAATAGTTCCAGATTGATGTATTTCCTAACTCAAAATCAATATTAGGGTCGCATTTCGATTGCGCCCACGATAAAGAAGAAAGGGTTGACAGAATCATGAATGCGAGTAGTCTTAATCTCATATAGGGGTATTTATTATGTTGGTTGTGTTATAAACTATTAAAATTATAAAAAAAAAATTAAAATTTAACAATATTGTCCAAAATAACAATCTATTGCTTATTGGCTATTTCTAACCAATACAAGATAATAAAGACATATCATATTTCGAAAAAGTTGGGGTGATCCTAATATTAATTTTCTATTTATTCCTTTCTTCCAGCAACAAAAAAACCGGTATCTGGGTGACCGTCAGTGACAATTTACCGCCGATCGTCTTTTGTTGGGTCATGTTCATCTCATTTCTCCCCGAAACAGGCATGTATATTTCAACTGTTCGATCACTATGAAGGTCAAGGGAGTAATTCACCGTTCTCCCTATACTACCCGGCACATAAAGCACATACATATCTTTTCCTGATAAAGTATATTTATCCACCACCGGATCACTGCTCAAAGACGACACATAGGTGTATTGTCCGAACAGCCTATTCACCTGTGCCATATAGTCTGCCACAGGGCGTGGAGACCTGTCTGCATTAATTAGGCCGCTATTAGAAAAGTTCATATCGCTTTGCGGATTGTCGTCAAACAGTTCATAAAAGAAAACCTTCTGAATACCTGCACGTGAAAAAAGCAGGCAGGTACGAAGGCTCCAGTCTGCCTGGGTCTCCAATACGCTTTTATTTCCAATCAACGGTATCTTCTGCTGGGTCGTCTGTTTGATATCGTAACCCGTCTCTGTCACCCATACCGGCATATCTCCTGCATACTTGTGCGCCATCTCCACAAATCTCTCCGCCACTTCAGCAGCCTTAGTTTGTTCCGGTGGCATTCCGGTTGTTTGCTTCTTTGCTGTGTTGTAATCGGCATCGTTGCAATAATAATGGTAGTTGATAACATCCCAGGGCAGGTCCGGCGATCCATCGGCTCTTCTACCCCTGTTCTTAAGGCACCAGTCAATCATCGCTTTTACATACTCCGGCCGGGGCGCTGCGAGACCACTCATTACCACCTTCATGTAGGGGTCGGCATTTTTTACGCCAACTCCTTTACCCATAGTGCCTTTATGCCCATCATAGAATGCAGATAGGTTGGCAGCATATTCCTCTGGTTTCTGCTCTGCTCTCCTTCCCTGCCACCACTTATCGCGTTCATTGTCACACTCTATGAAATTGATCAGCCCAAGGCCTGTCTTTACTACATTGTGTGGGCCACCCGGCCATGGCTCCATTGCCTCATCCACACGCACCAAAGACCTGTCAACAACCTTATTATGCCCATAACGCGCGGCATACTGAAATGCCAACCTTGCCTGCTCTATGTAAGATGCCGGAGTACCATAATCCCTGCCATAACGCACAGGTACATTCTCATTACCACGTTCTTTCTCCGGCCACGAAGCCTGCATCCAGTCCGGCACTGTCTTGATACATGCCAGCACTTCTATACCATTGTCGTGGCACCATTGGTACATAGTGTCGTAGTTCCAACTGCCGTTACTCGCCGGATTGAATGTATACTGCCCTTCTGTATGCTCTACCTTCTCCCAATCAAGATAATGGCGTACCTGTGTGAAATGCTTTATCGCATTCAGCCGTACGGTATCAAGATTCAACGGATCGGGAGGGTTGATGAAATCCCACTCAAAAGCATTGACGCCAAAGTAATTGTGCAGCGGATAATGTTTTACCGTCTGACTCGGATGCTCATTTTCCTGCGAGCCGCCTTGCATACAAGAGGCAAACAATAACAGTGCAAGCAGAGCAGATCTCATATAGCGAAGATAGCTGATGGCGATGAAATTAACCGTAATAGGTTGGTGTTACACAGCGTAGCGGTAGACAACACTCTGTAAAGTAACAGGTTCGACTTATTTTTCACCAAAAGACTCTTTTGTTCTCAATAGACCCACCAAGGTTGTATTTAATTACCTCCTGTTCTTCTTGCTATAATGATCACGTAAAAAATGATCAGGCATATGAAAATGATCAGCCATGTGGAATCGTAACTACTTAAGTCATACCCGAGAAACCATAAATATCCGAGTACAAAAACCATAACACTATTGAATGCAATAGATATCTTAACCTTGATATAAGAAGGTGCTACTCTTTCTTTTATTATTGCAATGACAGTTATTACATTAAATATAATAGCAAATACAGAGAATAACACTAAGGCAAATCCAAATAGCATAACCGGTCCTTATCAGTATGCTAAAGTAGCTTTTATAGCAGATATTTGCTTACACTACATTCAACAATACGGAGTGTTACGAATTACAGTAACTTTAGCGTGATGCTGCAATTCAAAGACAACTTTTCTAAACAGGCTGACATTTATGCCAGGTACCGGCCGCATTACCCCGATAGCCTTTTTCAATATCTGTCATCACTTACCGAAGAACACAACACAGCATGGGATTGCGGCACGGGCAACGGGCAAGCGGCAATTGCACTGACCGGTTACTACGACCGTATAATAGCTACAGACCCAAGCGAGCAACAGATACAAAATGTCACGCCTCATGAGCGCATTATCTACCGCATAGAAAAGGCTGAGGAAAACACCATAGCAGACCATTCGATTGACCTGCTCACTATTGCCAACGCATTGCATTGGTTCGAGTTTGATAAGTTCTATAGCGAAGTGAACCGCGTTCTGAAACCGGGAGGCATTATTGCAGCATGGAGCTACTGCTACCCGTATATTTCTCCTGAGACAGACGAAATAACCAAACACTACCACGATGTGATACTGAACGAATATTGGCAGTATGAGAACAGGCTTGTAGAGCACGGATATAAAGACCTGCCCTTCCCTTTTGATGAGCTTAAAGCGCCTGAATTCATCTCAGAGAAAATGATGGACATGAACGACTTTGTGGCATTCCTCAATACATGGTCTGCTACACAAAAATTCATCAGACACCGAGGTTACAATCCTACAGATGATGTGAAAAAGAAGCTTACCGAGGTCTGGGGAGAACAACAAACCAAGAAAAAAGTAACGTGGAAACTGGTACTGAAAGTAGGGCGGATACCCACATAAACTAATTGGCAGCGGCACAAGCCTCACAACAGCTATAGCTCACTCCTTCATTGTTATGCTGTATCAATATCCCGGTAATGATCCTGGAAGCGGCAGACATAGCAGCTACCTCAGTCTTTGCATACACCACCAGCCATTTCACCTTCGAATCACCACTGATTCGGTCTATTTTTATTGCTGTATAATCTTCAGAAGATACTTGTTCAGAATAAACAGGTTGGTTATTCTCGAAGAATATTTTAAATTTTTTCATGGTTATAAAGTTTAATACTGCAATATTACCATGGTTTTCAATGCCAGCAGAGCATTTATAATCATTTTAACATATGATTGTGGTCAGCCGGCTAAATTCAGGGGTGAATATGAATTAACTGAACAGGAACTCAATATCGTCCTTTGTCAGGCGTTTCTGGAAAGCACTGTCATCAGATACGAGGTCGGCGGCAAGGGCACGCTTATGTTCCTGTAGCTGCAACATCTTCTCTTCCAGGGTATCCTTACAGATGAGGCGGTAAGCAAAAATATTCTTGGTTTGTCCAATACGGTGTGTACGGTCTATCGCCTGTTGTTCTACAGCAGGGTTCCACCATGGATCCACTATATACACATAGTCAGCGGCAGTAAGGTTAAGACCTATACCACCCGCCTTCAGGGAGATAAGGAATACCCGGCATTCATGGTCATTCTGAAAGGTCTGAATAGCCTGCTCACGCTCATTGGCAGAGCTGCTGCCATCAAAATACACGTACGGTATGTTGTCATGCTCCAGCTTCTGACGTATCAGGGCCAGCATGCCCAGGAACTGGGAGAAGATGAGCACCTTATGATCGCCGATATTTTCTTCTATCTCACGTGTCAGTTCTTCCAGCTTTACCGAGTAGTTATGATAACGTTCCTCTTCATTGAGTATGGCCGGCGAATCGCATATCTGGCGCAGCTTCGTAAGCCCCTGCAATATGTGCATCTGTGAGCGTTCCATACCTTGCTCTTCGATCATTCCCAATATCTGCGAACGGTAGATGTTGCGGTATGCGTCGTATATCTTGCGTTGTTCTGTACCCATCTCGCAATAAAGAATGGTCTCTGTTTTTTCAGGCAGGTCTTTAGCTACTTGTTCCTTGGTACGGCGCAGCAGGAAGGGGTAGGTCAGCTTCTTGAGTTGCTGTTTCACTTCATCTTCCCTGAACTTATCAATAGGCGTGGCAAACTCACTCATAAAGAACTCCCTGCTGCCCAACATGCCCGGGTTCAGAAAGTTCATTTGCGCATACAGGTCAAAGGTGTTGTTCTGCACAGGAGTACCGCTCAGTGCCAGGCGGTTCTTGCTGTTCAGCAGCAGTGATGCCTTAGCCACCTGTGACTGCGGGTTCTTTATTGACTGCGACTCATCGAGCACTACATAGTCGAACGGGATCTCCTTGAATGCCCGTATATCGCCACGCATAGTGCCATATGTCGTGATAATAATATCTTCTTTATACCCCGCAGGGTTGGCGCTGCGCTTAGGTCCGTGGTGAATGATGTGTGTAAGCTCGGGCGTGAACTTCTTTATTTCATTCTCCCAGTTATACATCAGTGTGGTAGGACATACTACAAGGAAGCGTACTACCTCATCCTTGTGCTTGTTCTTATAATGCTGAAAGAACGTTAGTGCCTGTACAGTCTTACCAAGACCCATATCATCGGCCAATATGCCACCCCAGCCGGCCTCATTGAGGAAGGTGAGCCACTGAAAGCCCGCAAGTTGGTATGGACGCAGCTTCGCCTGCAGGTGTTCAGGCGGGGTTACCTTACTGAAATCATTAGTGAGAATATCCTCCAGCTTTTCCTTCTTGCGCTCCAGTTCCTCCTGTAGCTCCTCTTCATCTATTTCCTTCAGCAGTTCATCAAGCACGCTGAAATGGTATTTCTTCAGCCGCACCTTGTTGCCCTTCGCCTCTCCCATCTTCAGCAGTAGGCTGTATTTCTTCAGCCACTCCTCGGGCAGAAGCCCCAGCGAACCATCTCCCAGCTTTACAAAGTTTTGCTTCTGTGTCAGCGCTTTCTTTACTTCTATTATGGATACTGCCTGATCTCCGAACCTTAGCTCTACGGTGGCATCAAACCAGTCTATACCACTGCTCACCTGTATATGGGTCTGCGGCTTATGCGTGTTCACGCGCAGTGACCGCAGCCCTTCAAAGCCCATCATATCTACATGATGCTCACGCATCACATCAGTAAAACGATAGAACCAGTTATTGGCCAGCACCGATGTTCCGGGCAGGTAGTAAAACTTGTCCTTCTTATTATACTGCATGTCTGTATGCAGCGATTGTATCAGGACCATGAACTCCTGCTCGGTCTCTTCGCTTCGCTGCATGATCTTCACAATGCCGTTGTGCGCCTGTACAACATCTCCGAAATACCCCGGCTTTATCTCTATATCCTGGTACAGGAATGCCGGTGAGAGCATCAGTATCTGCTCTCGCTCTTGCAAGTAAAGCCGGTATTGCGGCCTGGCCTGCGTTACGTTCTCAGTCAGCTCTTCGGAGAAATGTACATGAACAAGGTTACTCCACTCCATCAGTTTCCCTTCCAGGAAGGAAGCCCACTCACCGGCCTTAATCGTCATCTTGCCGTTTGCAGGGAAGTTCTCTGCGATTTGTATCTCCTGCATGCTGCCCAGCACGTATATTCTGTCCTGGTGCTGAATCAGCGCGGCATTCAGCATTTTCATGTCCGTATGTGCTACGGCATTATTTTCAATGATCCATTCAAGTGTGAGTGAATAGCTCTTGCCCTCTTTACGCGCTATCAGTTGCGGGTGTGCAGGCTTATCAGAAAACTCCACCTGCTGCAGCGCTCCCGATGACAATGTCTTTCCCTTCTTTTTCAGAAATGTGAGGTGGTGCACCGAATAGCGGTCAAGCAACTTCTGGTATTTAGGCAGCAGGTATTCCCACACCTGCTCCTTTACTTCCTCCTCGGGCACATCCTTCAATATGCTGTTATAGTCGTGCAGAAAATCTCCGAACGGCAGATTCTTCTTTAGGTACTTACCCAGTTCATCGGGCAAAAACTTCCTTACAACAGGCAACAGGTCCCTATCCTCTTCCTTATAACGGGTAGGATTTATATACTGATGCAGCTCCAACTTATCTATACCATTCAAAAACTTTGTACTCTCGTCATTGGTCAGCCCGGCTACAAGATGTACATCCACATAAGGAAAGGCAACAGCGTCTGTATCGAGCACTATGCCTAATCTCTTTACTTCTGCAGGCCCGGGCATTACTTCCACCTCAGGCACTGTGGCCACTTTTGCTACCTGCGACTTGGCATCAACCTTCTTTATTGATGGGTCCAATACCCGTAAGAACGGTTTATTGTTCTCGTAGGTAAATTCAAATTTATTGCTCAGGTCATCACTGAGGCTATACCCATATTGCTCCAGTAACTTGTTCTTTTGGGCGTCCCAGTTCTGTACAGACTGAAAATACTGTGCTCCGTGCGTTTTCAGCACCTGCATAAATACCGCAGCCTTGTGCGTACAGAGCGGATGCGACCTTTCAGCACAGCCGCACGACGTATCGAAGTACCGTTCTTCATTCTGTTTGATCGTAACGTGATAGGTCACATCATCATCCGGCACTTCGGCTTCTATACGATCATTCTTATTACCTGTGATGATCACCCGGTTGGCATTTGCAATACGCTCTGCCTTCTCCAGGGAGTGCTGCTCCGTGAAAATGGTGAGCATCTGCTTGTTGATCTGCCTCATACGCACAATCGTGTGCTTCTGATCATAAGTGATACTGGTATCTTCAAAGAAACCACTCTGGATGATATCATTCAACTGAAAAAGAGCCGCTACCTCATGCCGGCATATCTCACCCAGGTTATATGGGCACTGGCATCTTACCGACAGATCTTTGGGTTGCAGATATTTATTTACCGTTACGGTGTAGTAATTCTGGTACAGGTCATTCCTTACACGAAACCGCACCTGCTCCAGCAAGTGGTCAACGTCCAGCATCTGTACACCCGATGTGTAGAAGATTTTTTTTCCACGCCTGATGACTTCTTCAGTACCGTGGTTATAGACATGTTTCAGTATGGGCGGTAACGACATTAATTCTTCTCCGGTTCAAAAAAGGCAATCTGCAAAAGTACCGAAAAAGAGGCGGACTTCAAGACGTTAGAGAATAAAAATATGTTAAACAATAAACTATAGCTTTCGTTTTCTAATATAACCTCACCCTGGGATCTATCCATGCATATAGCAGATCGGTAAGCAGGTTGATAATAATGAATATGGTGGCAGTAAGCAGCACAGATCCCATCACCATCGGGAAATCAAATTTATCTAATGCGTCAACAGTTATTTTACCTACTCCCTTCCACCCAAAAATGTACTCTACAAAGAAAGACCCTGCCAGCAATTCTGCCAGCCAACCTGACACAGCGGTAACAACGGGATTTAGAGCATTGGGAAGTGCATGGCGAAATACGGCCTTCGTTTCGGAAAGACCCTTGGCATAGGCGGTACGCATATAGTCCTGCGACAGGGAATCGAGTAGTGCACTACGTGTCAGTTGGGTGATAATGGCCAGCGGGCGTATGCCTAATGCAAATGCGGGCAGCACCAGGTTGCGAAGAGCGAGGCGCCTGCCGCCAAATGCGTCATATTCCCAAAGGCTACCTGTCATGTTCAGGCCGGTATAGCTGTGCAGGAGATACCCAAATACAAAAGCAATAAGTAATCCCGCAAAGAATGAGGGCATTGATATACCTGCTACACTTGCAGCTATAGCCGAGGTGTCCATCCATGTATTTTTCTTAAGTGCCGCCAGTATGCCAAGCAATACACCTGCTATCGTCGCGAATGTCATGGCCACTATTGCCAGCAGCATGGTACCGGGCAATCCTTCAGCCAGCACTTTATTCACCTCACGTTTATTGCTGTAAGACCTGCCGAGATAGGGCCACTTAACCACAAGTGCCTTACTGTCACCCAGCAGCGTTAGCCGTACATAATGATACTGCTCCCGCGATGCGGCATCATCAGGATAAACACTCACCACAGAGAGATCGTTCAGATATAGCAGGTAGCGCACCGGCAATGACCTATCGAGGTTCATGGCTTTTCGAGCATTTTCCAGGGAAGCCAGGTCGCTACGCTGCCCCATAGTGAGCCTTGCAGGGTCTGCCGGCAAAACATTGAACAGGAAGAACACAAAGGTGACCACCCCCCAAAGCACGAGCAGGCTGTAACGCATTCGTTTTCCTATAAAGGCCAGCATAAATGTAAAAATAAGGATTGCTGCTGCTTATAGTAACAGACAAACAAAAAAGACACCAATAGGTGTCTTCTTTTATTCAAGAATTAATACGCTTGTTATTTAAACTCCAGCACCCCGTTATCCAGCACCATGTCGGCAGGATAGTCGAGATAACTCCATTTCTTCATCACCACACCGTCCTTCATCAGCATCAATCCCGGATCGGTACGCATGGCTGTCTTACTTACAGTAAAGTCCAGCGTCATCATTGGTATATCAGCCACACCCCATTTCTGGCGGTAAGGACCGGCAAGGTCGAAACCTGCTGAACACAACAGGTAGAAAGGAATATGCATAGTCGCCGCTTTATTCATCATGTTCCGCAGCTTGTCCATATTATCCATCTTCAGCTCGGCAGGCTTGCGCACAAACCACAGGAACACATAACCTTTGGCAGTAAGAATAGCCTGTGTCTGGTCTGCTCCCGCCGAATCGGTAAAGGAGAAGTCATGTGGTATCTTTGGTAATCCGATACCCTCTTTCACCAGTTTGCTCTCACTGGAAACGAATTTCCAGGTGCTATCCTGCCACGGGTAATCCTTGAGCGTGAAAGACTTTTTAACGCCGTTCTTCTCATACACCATTATGGTTTCAAACTCCGGCTCCTTGTAATCAGCACCGGGCTGCATTTCCTTCCACAGGTTATTTCCTACACGGTATGCCAGGCAATCATGTACAGGTAGGTGCTTCAGCGTCCACCACTGGCTACCGAAAGCAAACAATGTCGCCAGGCTGCCTACAGCAATATTTACGGTCTTATTGCTGAATATAGAAGATACCCTCGACCGGTACATGTAGAGTACAATGGTCATCACCGAGAGTACTACATCTTTATAGAACGTTACTGAGTTGGATAACGGGATACAATCGCCAAAACAACCACACTCTTTTATTTTTCCGGAATACAATACATAACCGGTAAGGAACGTATAGAACAGGTTGAGCAATAGTAACAACGTAATGTAAATCCGGAAAGCATTACCTACCAGCATTGCCACACCCGACATGATCTCAAACCCGATCATCAGTATGGACATTGCCAGGCTGAAGTGGGTCATAAAGCCCCATCCCCACACTTCGAAGAACTCATCCATTTTATAGGTAAGCCCCAATGGGTCATTTGCCTTTACAACACCTGAGAAAATAAATAAAACACCGATGATTATCCTTAGTGTCCAGAGTACATATTTCATGTTGTTGCCGACGTTAGATGGTTAAAATGGTTAACTTTACTCAAATATACGGAGTGTACCTTCAATCCCAAATCGTCATTTTAAAATCATCATTAATTTGTTGACCTTACAAAGCGGGGAACGTTCGTTGGACCTTTCGGTACCGGTTGTGATGGGGATTCTCAATGCCACGCCAGACAGCTTTTACAACAAAGGACGTGATAGTGATATAGATAGCTTACTGAGGAATGCTGAAAAAATGTTAAAAGATGGTGCCGCTATCCTGGACATTGGCGGGGCAAGCACAAAACCCGGGCAAAAGCTGATAACCACCGAGGAGGAAACAGAACGGGTTCTACCTGCCATCCGCACGATACACCGATACTTTCCTGAAGCATGGCTATCTATCGATACCTACAACGCCGCAACGGCCACAGCATGTATAGCCGATGGTGCTGCTATTGTCAATGATGTAAGCGGCGGACGTTTTGATATGATGATGTATGACGTTGTTGCAGCACTCAACGTTCCTTATATAGCCATGCATATGCAAGGCTCCCCTGAAACAATGCAACAGGCTCCGGAGTACACCGACGTAGTGCAGGAAGTGTACGCTTATCTCGAAGATGTATGCCAGCGCTGTGCCGCTAAAGGAATAAGCAATATCATCATCGACCCCGGATTTGGCTTCGGCAAGACAGTAGCACATAACTATGCGCTGCTCAACGCCCTCAATAATTTCCGCGTACTTGAAAAGCCTGTACTGGCGGGACTCTCCCGAAAATCAATGATCTGCAAAGTATTAAAGACAGATCCTGAACACGCTTTGAACGGCACAACAGCACTGAACATGGTGGCACTGCAAAATGGAGCTGATATACTCAGAGTACATGATGTAAAGGAAGCCATCGAAACGATAAAACTATATACCGAACTGAAGAACGCACAGAGCGAGGCATGAGAAGGCTATTAATGATATTGGCATTCATTTATTGCAGGTCAGCGTCGCAAGGCCAGGAATTGTATCCTATTGCAGAGCCTGCAAGCAGTGTACCAAAGAATGTATTGGGTGTACGGGTGTTTACAGAAGGATATAATGATCAGGGCATCATACGCAGCATGAGCGGGTTAAAACTCCAATATGGCGTCACTCCCAGGTTGTCTGTGTATTTGTCTGCCGCCTTTGCCGATTACCACCAGAGAACATTACCATTTGACTTCATCAGCCACTCCCATACCGGAGGACAAACTACCGGCGGAATAAATACGCCGGCTGCAGGCACGGCATATCCCTATATCTTCAATGGTATGGATCTTTACGCCAAATACCGTTTCCTTACTAATGATGGCCCGAATACCCACTTCCGGATGGCAGCATATGCTGAAGCGGCCAGAACCAATACCCCATCGCATGTTTCGGAACCCGAACTTTTCACACATAATTCAGGGTTGGCCGCAGGTGTCATTTCCACATACCTGAAAAAACACTTTGCCGCATCATTGACAGCCGGCGGCATATTGCCATCTGTATATGCCGGCAACTCTTATGATATTTTTGGCGGCATCTACCCTACTACTGTTCACTATGGCAATGCGGTTAATTACAGCTTATCCTTAGGCTATTTACTTCTGCCGTTCAATTATACAGGATATACACAAACAAACCTGAATCTATATATAGAGCTTACCGGGAAAACCTACGGAGCCGCTACAGTAGCCCAGAGAGATGGTCCGGCGCCTGACGCACTCTCCATCCCTATCAATACAAATACACCTATACTGCTGGGCGATAGTTATGTTGATATCAACCCCGGTGCGCAATGCATATTTAACTCCATATACAGGGCCGATCTTTCCGTAGCCCTGCCATTGATACATCAATCCTATATGCATCAATATCCCTTAATAAGGTTGGCCGTACAGCGATATCTCTACCCTGCAGACCGTCATAAAACAGCCACTTCTGAAAAAAGTGATAATTTAGTGCAATGAAACTCCATGCAATATCTATGACCCTGCTGGCATTGGCATGCCTGTGTTCCGATGGTTGTAAAAAAGTGGACAATGCCAAGCAAACCTACGGAGGCAAGGGTGGCGACAGGACACTGGCAGTAACCCCTGAACATCATGGGCTGTATGTTGATACCTGCATGATATATATCAAATACAATACACTTGACGTACCCGCCGACGGGGTCTATGACGATTCAGCAGCTTGTGTTATGATGAACGGAATGCCCGTTGCTGTTTTTGCAAGTCTTAAACAGGGAGATTATTATCTCTTCGCCAAAGGCTATCATGCCGTGTATGTACCGCCATATGTAAAAGGAGGCTTACCCTGTAAGATATCTGTAGAAGATACGGTAAAAGTGACCATCCCCACTTACTCTTATTAAAGCTTTCGGCGCTTCATCTCTCTTTTGATAAGCGTAAGCTCACGGCCTGTTTGCCCGGCTACCGATGTATTTTCCTGGGCACGCCGCATCAGGTAGGGCAGCACATCTTTCACAGGCCCGTAGGGCAGATACTTGGCCACGTGATAATGGCTGTGTGCCAGATTAAAAGAAATATTATCGCTCATGCCATAAAGCTGGGAGAAATATACCTTATCTGTATCAGCAGGTATGCCATGCTCCTCCATATACTTTGCAGCTTTGAAGCAACTCGCTTCATTATGGGTGCCGATGAAAAGGCCCAACCCGTCAAGATGCTGCAGACAAAACAGCACTGCTTCGTCGTAATCTTTATCGCTAGCTTGTTTATCGGGCTGAATAGGTGAAGGATAGCCTTTTTCAGCAGCACGCGCACGCTCTTTCTCCATGTAGGCTCCGCGCACCAGTTTAGCGCCAAGCAAATAACTCTTACTGACAGCCTTGTCGTAAGACACTTTCAGAAATTCAAACCTGTCGTGCCTGTAGAGCTGAAATGTATTGAAGACGACCACCTTCTTCCTGTTGTACTTTTCCATCATAGCATCGGCCAGGTCATCTACAGGCTGCTGTATCCAGCTTTCCTCTGCATCAATAAGTACCATGATGTTATTATCATATGCCGCCTTGCATATATGGTCTATACGGCCATTTACCCGCTGCCATGCAGCAGACTCATCTGCGGCAAGCGTAGCTCCCGCATGCAGTTTCTCCAGCAATGCGAAATATGCAAAACCCGTCACCTTAAGGCTGATGAATGGTATATGTTTGTTAGACGCAGCATATTTTATCGCCTTTATGAATTCAGGAACAGCCTTATCAAAATCTTCCTCGCTTTCTTTTCCCTCCACACCATAGTCCAGTATAGTACCCACTCCGTAAGCACCTATCTTATCGGCAGTAGCAGCGGCCTCATCCATTGTTTCGCCACCACAAAACTGATCGAATATCGTACTGCGGATAATTCCTTTTACAGGCAGGCTCCAGTCTATCGCAAGCTTTGTTAGCTTCATGCCAATATTTGTAACCAAGGGAGAGCCCATTGATGAGAACAGAAAATGAGCACGTTTAAGCTCTTTATCACTACGATATTGGAAGGCGATCTCTGTATTATCGAATTGTGGAAGCATAATTGGCTGCAAAGGTAGCTTTTGGCCGCGGAAATAATATTGATCTGTGTCATGCAACCCCGGCAAATCTGTTGCGACCGTGAACCTGAGAAAAATGACGATTATATTACACGCAAACCAATATCACGAAAAATGTGGCATACTGTTTGTTATACTACTTTTCGGTACCGGCTATTATCACTAAAAAATGCACAGATGATAAAGAACGTTAAATAAGAATTGTTTTTAACGTACCTGTGTCTGAAAGCAAGATTTTTTATTTGGGCAATACCCTTGTTTACCTTAATTTTACACAACATTTAAAAACAAAAACATCTAAATTTTTTTATGAAAAAGTTACTTTTACTCTTAGCGACAATTTCAGTTGTCTCTAATGCAGAGGCTCAGTCAGTTCGCACGGGCGGCGTTAAACAGCCGGATGGACTTAAGGTTAACACAGCTGCGCTTCACAAAAACTTCATGGACAGGTTCCATACCGGTGCTTCCGGTGCTGCAAAAACCACTGGCGGTGGCCGTTGGTACAATTATTCAGTGTATTGCGATCTGAAAACTACTTGGGACAGAACGAACGCGAGCGGTATTGAGTATATCGATTCTTATGCTCCAGCTATATGGAATGATACTTTTGGCATCAACTCTTATGTGAATACCGGTGGTACATATACTACTTACCACCTGAATTTCGTATCTGAAGCTATGGTTCTCCAGCCCCAGTTCCCTGGTTTTAACAGGACTGACCTTTATGGTACAGGTACTTATATTAAAGTTGGCAACTCTGACACATACCAGTGGGATTCTGTTGTTGTTCCTGGTTTCTATGTAGGTGGAAAGAAATCTACTGCTGGTCACACAGATACACTGCGTCTTGGTTTTGTACAGGGTGACGGAAGCACAACTACAAACGGTTGTATCTTCACTGGCGGTACCCTTACAGGTGGTCACTACGGCACCATCAGCTTTGTAGACGTACTTTATGATAGCGTAAAGAACAGTGCTGGCAAGCCATCTACATATACCGGCACTAACGTTCCGCAGTACATGTACATTCTGCTCGACAACACTGATACTTCTATCACAGACAGCAGGTCTTATGCTTATCCTGTATGTGGCGGCTGCTATATCCATCGCGACAAAACCACTGGTGCTTTCACTATTTCCGGCGGTTCACCAACTCCAATCAATGTTGCCGCAGGAAACATGATCGGTACATCTATTTCATTTAAAACAGGTGAAACAGCTGCTGCTATCCATGGTCTTCCCGGCGACTCTCTGATCGCTATCAGCGGTCGCTACTACAACATCTATCAGCCTATCGTAAACTATTTCACTCAGGACGATCCTGCATCTGTATCTAATACGGTATGTGACTGGGCTCCGTTCGATGGATCTGATAAGAATGTTGGCCTCTACAAGGAATTACCTAACTACGACGCTAATGGTTGGACAAATCTTTATGTTCCAAACTGGGCATGGTCATCTTCAGGTACTTCTACTGGCGCATTCTACTGGCAGTACCCTGACGTTGGTTTCCACATTGTATGCTCTGGCTGCTCTAACGTACCAATGGACGTAAAGCAAACAGCTTCTGTAACAGAGATCAATGCAGTTCCAAACCCTGCTAACAACGAGCTGAACATTACTTTCAGCCTGGTTCGCGCATCAGAAGTTAAGATATCTCTGATCAATATGCTGGGTCAGACGGTTGCTTCACAGCAGATCGCTAACACTGTTTCCGGCAAGGCTACATTCAATACCTCAGCTTTACCAGCAGGCCTTTATACCTATACTTTGAAGGCTAATGGTGAAACTTCTACCGGACGTGTAGTTATAGCTCACTAATAACTATATTATAAAATAAACTAAAGGGTAGCAGAAATGTTACCCTTTTTTTATTACTACACTATTATGAATTACTTTATTTTATACCTTTATAAACGTCTTAACCAAAAAATATATCAAAGGATATGAAAAAATTACTTCTACTCTTAACATGTGGCGCATTTGCATTCAACGCAGAGGCACAGAGTACTTGTACTGTTGGCAGTGAGCCATCCAGTAACTTGAAGGTGGATGCGGCAGCATTGCACAACAATTTTATTAAACAGTATCACAATCAAGGTGGTGCAGCCAAAGCTACCGGTGTTGGTAAACGTTGGTACAACTACGGCGTTTATATGAATTTGAAAACAACCTATGACCGTACCAACAGTAGTGGAATTCAATACACCGATATATATAATACGCCAATATGGAATGATACTTTTGGTATCAACTCTTATGTGAATACCGGTGGCACCTACACTACATACCACCTGAATTTCTGTTCACTCGCTATGATCCTGCAACCTCAATTTGCAGGGTTCAACCGTACTGATCTCTATGGAACCGGCAGCTTTATGAAGATAAGCAACGCCGATGCTTACCAGCTCGACTCTATATATGTTCCGGGCTTCTACGTTGGCGGTAAGAAATCTACAGCAGGCCATGTAGATACACTTCGTCTCGGTTTTGTACAAGGTGATGGTAGCACTACTACTGCAGGTTGCGTGTTTGCAGGCGGCCTTGCTGGCGGCGGCCACTACGGCACTATCGGTTTCTCCAATGTCTTCTACGACAGCGTTATTAACAATGTTGGCCAGTCATCAAACTACACAGGTTCATTGACACCAAAGTATATGTATGTGCTCCTTGACAACTCAGATACATCTGTAACTGACAACAGGAATTATACATACCCTTACTGCGAGGGCTGCTACATTCACAGAGATAAGACCACCGGTGCCTTCACTATCAGCGGAGGTTCAGTTGGCTCCCTTTCTATCAGTGCCGGCAATATGATCGCTTGTGGAATATCTTTCAAGACAAGTGAAACAGCTGCGGCTATCCATGGCCTCCCAGGCGATTCTCTGAACTGTATCAGTGGCTTCTACTACAACATCTACCATCCTTTCATCAACTACTTCACACAGGATGACCCTGCTTCAGTTGCCAATACTGTTTGCGATTGGGCTCCATATGATGCCAATGACAGGAACACTGGTACATTTAAGAGGCTTCCAAACTACACATCAAATGGATGGAAGAACTCTTACATTCCGGTATGGGCCTGGTCTTCATCCGCTACTTCTACAGGTGCCTTCTACTGGCAGTACCCTGAAGTTGCCTTCCACCTCGTATGCCCTTCATGTGCCGACGTTCCGATGGATGTTAAGCAGGCAGTATCTGTTAATGAGATCAGTGCTGTTCCAAACCCGGCCAATGCAGAGCTGAACATAACATTTGAACTCGCTAAGGCTTCTGATGTGAAGGTATCACTCGTCAATGTACTGGGCCAGACTGTAGCTTCTCAGCGCCTGGGCAATATGACATCCGGCAAAGCAACATTCAATACGTCAGCTTTACCTGCTGGCCTGTATACTTATACACTCGAAGCAAACAATGAAACTTCAAGTGGCCGTGTAGCTATTACACACTAATCATATTCTTAACAATATGGAAAGGGATAACTCAGGTTATCCCTTTTTTATTTTCATTCCACTGAGTTGAAATATTAACTAAACCCTGTACTAACATTTTCGGAAACAAGTACGTCTATAATCCGTAACCAGCAAAGTAACACCGGACAGCGAGCATAAATAACAATACTACTGCTCTATGTGCTATGCATAGTATATGCGGCACGGGCATGCCATATTTCTATTGTTTTTTTTAATCTCTAAAATGTCCAGTTATGAGGAAATTACTCTTACTCTTGTCCGCTTGCTACATTACTTCAGATGCGCAGGCCCAGCTACAATCGCCACCGGAAGTTGCTGTTACTCATTCATTTCCCATCCGCTACTGTGAGGATAAGCAGCATAAACAACTGCAATTCATTGACAAGCATGCAGCCGTATCAAAAGGAGCGGCAAAGACCACATCGCTTATGCCTGACCGATGGTACTACTATGCCGACTATATGCGGCTAAAGGCAGACCACGACCAGGCAACAATTGGTGGCTTTCCTGACTATATAGATTCGTATGCGCCTTTTATGTGGAAAGATACATTCGGTGTCATAGGGTATACCAACGGTGCGGCTCATTGCAATTTTACCAGCAATGGGTTCATACTCGATCCGGTATTCCCGGGATTCAACAGAACTGACCTATACGACATTGTGTATGGCAGCGGCAATTATATAAAAGTAGCCGCCTCCAACAGCTATACCTGGGATTCTATCTACATCAACGGGTTCTACTCGGGGCCGTCGAAGACTCCGGGAGTGGTAGATACATTGCGTATTGCATTGCTGCATGATGTCCCCAACTCGTCAGATCAATCAACAATATTCTCCGGGTTTCTCACAACGTCCGCTCACTATGGCACCATCAATTTCCTGACGTTGCAGTTCGATAGTATCAACACGACGGCCGTTACGCCAAAAGCGCCTTTCACGGCATATACCGGCAGCAACCCGGTAACCTATATGGATATACTGCTCAAGACAACAGACACCTCCTCTTTCTCGATAACCAAAACTTTCCCGATCGTTCAGAGTACAACACCGGGAGCCATAGGCAGGCAATGGTTTGATAAGAATGGTTCGCTTGGCTCAGGCGCGTTCATTGATCCGGTAACGCCCATCAATGTTGCCGGAACAACAAGCGGCGGCAATCAATTGCTGGCCGCAACTGTAACATTTATCAGCGGAGACCCGCAGACACATGGCTCGGGATCTCTTGCCGGCCTGCCGGGAGACACCCTTGTCAGCTTCCTGGCACTACCCAACTGGCGGTACAATGTCTTTCAGCAGAGGATAGCGTTCTATACTGCCACAGACCCTTCTACCGTAACTACACTGCCGGCTGCCGATTGGGCTCCGTATGATGTTACTAACCTGAATGCGGGCCTCTTCAAAAAAATGCCCTACACCCCGATAAGCGGTAAGTACCACATCTACTCTCCCAACTGGAGCTGGACGGCCGGAACTCCCGCAGGACCGTTCTACTGGCAATACCCGGAGATAGGATTCCACATACATTGTCCTTCCTGTGCCGCAGTGCCACTGCAGAGCGAACAAACAATATTGACGAACAATATCTCCGCAACACCTAATCCGGCGGGCAATACACTTCATATCAGCTACACACTGGCAAAGGCCACAGATATATCTGTAACCCTGTCCAATATGCTGGGGCAAACGGTGAACCGGCAAACAGTGCGCAACAGCACAAGCGGCACTGTGAACATCAACACAGCCGGCATACCCCAGGGCATTTATATATATTCCCTGGAGGCGAACGGCGAACGCACTACAGGACAAGTAAGTGTCATTCATTAAGTATTCCTGTTCCGGTGTTCCAATAATTATTAGTGGAACACCGGAACACCTTGAACGTGTTCCTTAAGGAGTACTACTTGTTCCACCCGTTCCATAGCGTTCCACATGTTCCACTGTTCCAGAATGGAACACCCGGAACACTAAATAATACTGCCTACCTACCCGTTCCACATGTTCCACCCGTTCCATAGCGTTCCACCCGTTCCACATGTTCCATTGTTCCGGAATGGAACACCCGGAACACTTTCCTTGACTACATTGCAGGAGTGAAGTGCCCTTGGGATAGCCACGACGAATACCCGGATAAATGAACAGGAAAAGTATTTGTAGTATATTACCTGTTAAGTATTTATAGTAGCTAAGTGTTACATAGCCGCTGTTATTATTACTCTTGTTACGTTACATTATATTATCAATACACTATAACATATAGAACTATATAGTAGTATAGTATAATCTATGCTGTACCTGCTACAGTTCGGGTGTTACCACGCGGTTATACTATCAGTTGTTACAGCAATATATTCCATACCATATATTATATATAGTACCAGGATCACTCTTTTGTGGCCACCCGTTCCACTGTTCCACTTCCGGAACAGTGGAACAGTGGAACACATCGCCACAAAACCGGACAATTATTAACTGAAAGTAATAATATAGTATGTATTTGTACTGTTCCATGTGTTCCACTGTTCCGGATATAGAAGACATGGAACGGGTGGAACACTTTAGTTCACCTCCCGGCAATGACGTTATCCGGTAGTGCGTGTTCCACTGTTCCACCATAGAATAATGGAACAGGTGGAACAGAAATGGAACACCTCATCCCAAATTCCGGATACCTGATTCCTGATTCCAACACCAACAAACACCGATACTCATTTACTGGTATATGTACCCAATTTGTCGGCACTGTTTTTTGTTTATCAAAACAATATTCTATTATTGCACACACTTGACCCGAAACAGGTTAAGCAAAACCACTATATAAGTAATGGCTAAAAATTTGTTGATCGTGGAGTCGCCTGCCAAGGCCAAGACCATAGAGAAGATATTGGGAAGCGATTTTGAGGTGAAGTCTTGCTATGGGCATATACGCGATCTGGAGAAGGAGGATATGGGTATAGACCTGAAAAACGGTTACAGGCCAAAGTATATAGTATCAGAAGATAAACAGAAGGTAGTAAAGGAACTGAGATCACTGGCCAAGAAATCTGAAGAGGTATGGCTGGCAACGGATGAGGACCGCGAGGGTGAGGCCATTTCATGGCATTTGTGCGAGGTGCTGGACCTGGACCCTTATAAGACCAAGCGTATCGTATTTCATGAGATCACCAAGCCGGCCATTAAGAAAGCAGTAGAGAAACCACGTACAGTAAATATGGACCTGGTGAATGCCCAGCAGGCACGCCGGGTTTTGGACCGTATTGTAGGGTTTGAATTGTCGCCGGTGCTGTGGCGCAAGATGAGCATGCGCAACAACCTCTCTGCGGGCAGGGTACAATCTGTAGCAGTAAGGCTGATCGTAGAGCGTGAGCGTGAGATCAATAAGTTCAACGCGGTAGGCACCTTCAAGGTAGAGGCATTCTTTACCGCGCCGGACCATAATAATAAGAAGGTGACCTTTAAAGCAGAAGGCCCTGACAAGATAAGTGAGGCAAAGGATGCCAGCAGTTTTCTTGAGAAATGTATCGGCGCATCCTATGGCGTAAAGGATATTCAGGTAAAGCCGGGCAAGAAGTCTCCGTCTGCACCATTCACCACATCTACCCTGCAACAGGAAGCGAGCCGCAAGCTGGGCTACTCGGTGTCTAAAACGATGTTGCTGGCACAGAAGCTGTATGAAAATGGTCATATCACCTATATGCGTACCGACTCTGTGAACCTGTCTGAAACAGCCCTTGAGGATACACGTAATGCTATTTATCAGCAGTATGGCGACAAATACCACCAGCAGCGTATCTATAAGACCAAGAGCGACTCGGCACAGGAAGCGCACGAAGCCATACGCCCTACAGACATGAGCGTGACCAAGGCCGGAGATGCAGACACTACCCGCCTCTACGACCTGATATGGAAGCGTACCATGGCCTGCCAGATGGCAGATGCCGTGCTGGAGCGCACCATTGCCAAAATAGAAATATCTACACAGAAAGACCCACTGACCGCTACAGGAGAAGTGATACGTTTTGACGGGTTCCTGAAAGTATATACAGAAGGGCGTGATGAAGAAGACGGCGAAGACGAAGCAGAAGGCATGTTGCCGCCACTTACCATCGGCCAGCAGCTCGACCTTCAGCGTATGTCTGCAACAGAACGTTTCACACGCCCGCAGCCAAGATATACCGAAGCCTCGCTGGTAAAGAAACTGGAAGAGCTGGGTATAGGGCGCCCCTCTACCTATGCACCTACTATCAGCACAGTACAGGCACGCGGCTATGTAGAGAAGCGCGAGAAAGAAGGCACCAGGCGTGAGTACCGTATATTTACCCTACAGAATGATAAAGTAACTCCGGTCACATCGAGCGAGATGGTAGGAGCCGAAAAGAATAAACTATTCCCTACAGACCTGGGCATGGTGGTCACAGACTTCCTGCGTGAGCATTTCCATAAAGTGATGGACTATGACTTTACTGCTAAGATCGAAGCTGAATTTGACCATATAGCCGAAGGCAGGCAGGAATGGCACAAGATGATAGATAACTTCTATCTGCCTTTCCACGAACTGGTATCTCATACCATAGAGAATGCAGGCAGGGCCAAAGGCGAGCGGGAACTGGGTACAGACCCGGTGAGTGGCAAGCCTGTTGTAGCCCGCCTGGGCCGTTTCGGGCCTATGGTGCAGATAGGAGCGGCCGAGGAAGAAGAGAAGCCGAAATTTGCCAAGCTGCGTGCCAATCAAAGCATTGAGACCATCACGCTTGACGAGGCGCTTGAGCTTTTCAGGCTGCCACGCAATATAGGCCAGTTCGAGAATGAAGATGTGGTGATCAACATAGGTCGTTTTGGTCCGTATGCACAGCATGCAGGCCAGTTCTATTCACTGAAGAAAGAGATGGACCCATACACTGTGGCACTGGATGAGGTAGCTCCGCTGATAGAAGAGAAGCGCAAGGCGAAGGCCGAAAGTGAGATAAAGGTCTTTGAGAAAGAAAAGATCCGCATACTCCGCGGCCCTTATGGCGCATACATCAAACAAGGCCTCCGCAACTACAAGATACCTAAGGAAAAACTAGAGACTCCCGATACACTCACCATAGAAGAGGTGAAGGCAATAATAGAGGAGGCGAAAGCTAATCCGCCAAAGAAAACAGCACGCGGAAAGAAAAAGTGAATTAGCGGTGGGTAAAAAGTGAACAAGTATCGGCAGCGATACTTCATTATTGCCGTTACACTTCCTAATTTCGGTTCGTATTTTATTCGGTTCGGGCATGCAATCCAATAAAGAGATATCGGCACTATTACAGTTACTCGACGACCCTGATAATGAGGTGTTCGATACAGTAGCCAACCAGATATTGCACTACGGAAGGGAAATAATACCCAACCTGGAGCAGCTTTGGGAGGTGACCGCCGACGAATCGGTTCAGGAGCGTATTGAACAACTGATACACAGGGTGCATTTCCAGGATCTGCAACACGACTTCATGGAATGGAGCCGCGCCGGCCATCCCGACCTATTGCGGGGTGCCATCTTAGTGGCACGATACCAGTATCCCGACCTTAACGTGCCCGCGCTCCTGGCCCAGTTCGATCAGATGCGCCGCAATGTATGGCTTGAATTAAATAACTATCTCTCCCCCTTGGAGCAGGTAAATGTATTCAACAGCATACTGTACAACTTTTATAAGTTGCATGGCAATGAACTCACCACCCGCGAGCCAAAGTATTTCTTCATCAATCATTTGCTGGAGAGTAAAGAAGGTAACTCCTATACCATAGGGGTTTTGTTCCTGGCGCTGTGCGAGGTACTCGATATTCCCATATTCGCGGTAGACGTACCGAGGCAGTTCATATTTGCATACATAGATACACTACAGAGTTTTACGAGTAAGTATGCCGAACCCGTTCAGCAGATACAATTCTACATAGACCCCATCAGCGGCATGGTATATACACAAACCGATGTCGACAATTACCTCCGCAAGATCAACGCCCACGATACCGAAACCTATTTTGTGCCATTGAGTAACAAACGTATCATCTGCAAAATGCTGGAAGAACTCTGCCTTTGCTACCGCTACCTCCGCGATGAACAGAAAGCAGAAGAGATACAACAACTGATGATGTTACTGACAGAGGAAGACCCCAACAGTTAAAGAAACATCAATAGTTGACCCAACGACTCTGTGATTGCCGTATTTGGGCTAACTTTATACAGTGAAACGGCTATTATTCCTGCTACTTATTATTACCTGGGGCGCAAACTGTAAAGCACAGATCAGATCGGCAGTACTTACCGCCAGCGGGCTTACCTGCAGCATGTGCAGCAAGGCTATTTATAAGTCTCTCGGTCGGTTGTCATTTGTAAAAACAGTCACGTCTGATGTGGAGAAGTCTACTTTCGGCATCTCTTTTAAAGATGGTGCAACAGTAGTGCCCGACGACATTAAGAAAGCGGTACAGGACGCCGGTTTCTCCGTCGCTTCACTCAAGCTCACCGCATCATTCAGCAATACCCCCGTTGAGAATGATGCACACATCACTATTGGCAACAACGCATTTCACTTCGTTGATGTACCAAAACAAACATTGAACGGCGACAGGGTGTTGACTATTGTAGACAAGAACTTCATATCGGCAAAAGAACATAAGAAGTATGCTCAATTCACAAAAATGAAGTGTTATGAGACCGGCACCATGGCTTCCTGCTGCCCTAAGGACAAAAATACCGGTACCCGCATATACCACGTTACGCTCTAAGCACTATTATCTGGTATTATCCTTATTTTTGCTATCCTTGTTATAAAAAACGATATATGAAAAGACTGATACTTGCATCTGTATTGTTCCTGGCAGGAGGTAGCTTACGGGCCCAGACAAACGCTGTCAACTTTACAGCGCCCGATTGCACGAGTGGCAGCCACACATTGTTTACAGAACTGGACAATGGCAATGTGGTTGTATTGGTATGGGTCATGCCATGTTCTTCATGTGTCAGCGATGCAAAGGCGGCATACGATGCGGCACAGACCGCTGCAGCCGCGCACCCCGGCAAAGTACTTTACTGGCTTGCCGATGATGTGGGCAATCAGAATTGCACGGCAATAAACACATGGGCAACTGCGAATGGTATTGGCAGCCCTGTGATACTGGATAATACCGGCACCGTTGTAAAAGAGTCTGACTATGGAGGATCGGGAATGCCGCATGTTGTAGTAATGAGTGGCGCAGACCATAAGATCTATTATAACAAGCTGAATGGATCAAATGATGGTACAGCCATCACAACAGCTATCAACCAGGCATTGGCGGCAGTGGCCAGCAAGGTGCCTGATGCCAGCAATGATATGTCCTTAAAATTGTATCCTAATCCTGCAAAGAACAAGATATCTGTTGATTACAACCTGCGTGCTTCTGCAGATGTGAACCTCGAAATTCTGAACATATCCGGCGCAGTGATAAAAACAATTGCACAGGGCGTACAAGGCATGGGAACTCATACTGCTGAAATAAACCTTGATGGTCAATTGCCCGCTGGCGTGTATATGCTTAGAATAAACACCGGTGATGGTGTTGCGTCAATTAAGTTCACGATATCCGAATAAGATCAGTGAAGCTGTTTTTTCTTACTTTTTGCATTATCATATTATCTCCGGGCGTTGTCGCATTTGCCCAGGGGTGTTGCAGCGGAGGCAGCGGCAGCCCTATTGCGGGCGGAACATCACAGGGTGTATTGGCGTATGGGCAGGCAGAAGCCGGCACCAATTTCCAGTACATTAACAGCAAGAAATTTCTGACAGGAGATAGCCCTGCCATGAATTTCCTTGACAACTTCAATATAAAGTATCTCTATACCCGTTTGGCATATGGTGTTACAGATCATCTCACCATGTCGCTGGAATCGGGCTACTACATTAATAAAACGCAAATAGCCATTAATAAGACAGACAGAGAGGAATCAAGGGGCATTGGCGACCTGATCATTTTTCCGCGGTACAAGGTATATGAGCACAATACAGAAAAGACAAGGGATGAGATCACCGTGGGGCTTGGATACAAGATACCCGTAGGCAAGTACCTCGATTCCACACTCGTATACACTAATCCTGTTTCCGGGGCTCAGTTATATGTCCCCAAGCCACCTGCCGTAATGCCAACTACGGGGGCTCAGGATGTTATCTTTTATGCCTTTGGGTACAGGGGGTATCCGGAGAAACAGTTCCGGTTGTTTACCAATGCACTTTATATCCATAAAGGCTGGAATGGCCTGGGAGAGCGATTTGGCGACTACGCCAGCCTCAGCTTATTTGCCGGGAAAACTATTTACAAGACATTAGGAGTTACCCTGCAGCTAAAAGGAGAGTGGATAGATGGGCTTCAGTATGATAAGAATGTGAACATGCTCGCTAGTTACAATATTGATGTCAACTCGTTTGGCAGCAAAAAGGTGGCCATTGCGCCGCAGGTCAGTTATGCCCACAACAACTTTTCTGTATATGCCTTAAGCGAGTTTCCGTTGTATCAATATATCAATGGTACAGCTATAGCATCGCAATACCTCTTTACCATAGGCCTTTCCTACCGTTTCAGCATGCTAAGAGACAGCGAATGATAACAGGATTTATGGCTAAATGATTTACTTTTGAATAGTAGCAACACTATTTTGAATCTTTCATTTTTCATAGCGCGACGATACCTTGCCAAGCAGAAAGGCGCCTTTTCGTCATTCATCATCAAGCTGGCAATAGTGGCCACAGGCCTTAGTGTTGCCGTAATGATCATAACACTTGCTATTGTTACCGGATTCAAACATGCTATCACCGAGAAATTATTCAGCTTCACCGGCCACATACATATCAGCAGGTTTGACGAGACCAACTCGAACTCGATGACCCCTCACCCTATCTATTATGACAGGAAATTGATAGGAGAACTGAAAAACCTGCCTAACGTAGCAGGCGTAGCGCCATTTGTACTACGGCCCGTCATTATTCAGGCACATGGGCAAATGGAGGGGCTGCAACTCAAAGGGGTGAATAAGGAGTACAGGTTTCAAAACGGCATCTCTACAGAGGGCGCTTCGATTGACTTTAGCGATTCGTTCTATTCCAAACAGATCATACTATCACGTACTACTGCCGACAGGCTGAATATAAGCCAGGGCGATACCATACAGCTTGACTTCATAGAGAACGGAGCACCACGTATTCGCAGGGTAAGGGTAGCGGGCTTTTATCACAGCGGGCTTGAAGAAGTAGATAAAATATTTGGCGTATGCGATATACGCCTGCTGCAGCGTATCAATAACTGGTCTGCAGATAGTATAAGTGGCATACAAATGGAACTTAGCGACCAGAAGTATGCAGACACGCTATCCAACTTTATTCATTATAACCTGATAGACGCTCCGCTGGAGTCATATACCACCTCCGAGAATTATGCTTTTCTTTTTGACTGGCTTAATCTTCAGAATGTGAACAGCACAATTTTGTTATTTATCATGGCAGTTGTTGCGATCATCAACATGGGTGCCGTGCTGGTCATTCTTATGGTAGACAGGGCAGCAATGATAGGCTTGTTGAAGGCACTTGGCATGCCATTCGAGAACATGCGCAATATATTCCTGAGCCTGGCAGGTCTGATAGGCATAGTTGGTGTAGCTGCCGGAAATGTGCTCGCGCTTTTGCTATGCTGGCTGCAATTGCAATTTGGCTTCATGAAGCTACCGGAGGAGAATTACTATATGCGCTACGTGCCCATTAAAATAATATGGTGGCAGGTAGCGTTGATAGATATATCAACATTGATATTGTGCGTGTTTTGCATGTGGCTCCCGGCTATGTATATTCGCAGGATACAACCGGCCAGGGTGCTGCAATTCAAATAATGAGCAGGAAAGACCTCTATATCAGATTATGCAATGAGCGGACAGACATTCCTCTGTTCCTACAACCATGGTGGCTCGACTCGGTCTGCAATTCGTGGGATGTAGCCATGACAAGCAACGGCGATCACATATCGGGTGTATGGCCATATGCAATAGATAAGAAAGCCGGTGTAACAATTCTGCGCAACCCAAAGCTCACACCCTACATGGGCCCTCATATTTTCTATCCGCCCGACATAAAGGAAAGCAATACAGACAGCTTTGAACATGAAACGGTTACCGAACTGCTGAAGCAGATACCCGATGCAAAGGTCTGGCACCTGGCTATGCAGCCGGAGATGAAACAAGTAGGGCTTTTCAAACATGCCGGACTTAAAACAAATGCGCAACAAACGTTCTTACTGGACCTTAATGCGGATGAGCAAACATTGCTGGCAAACATGAAGGAAAACAACCGCCGCAATATCAGGAGTGCAGAGAAAGAGATAGAAATAGTCAATGATCCATCGCAGCTAAAACAGTTGTACAAATTTCAAAAAGACACACTGGATAGCAAGGGTGTTATGCAGGCATACTCATTTGCTCAGCTTCAGAAAGTGATGGAAGCATGTCTAGCTCACAAGCACTCAGCCCTTTGGGTTGCCCGGACCAACAACGATGTACAGGCGATCGTATGGCATGCCTGGGATTCGAAATGCAGCTACTACCTTATGGGCGGACAAAACCATGACGGCAACAGTTATAAAGCTATGACCGCCCTTCTGTGGCATACCATAAAAGAAGCCAAGAGATCGGGGAATAAGCTGTTTGATTTTGAGGGTAGTATGGATGAAGGGGTAGAACGTTTTTTTCGCAATTTCGGGGGGAAAAGGGCGCTTTACCTTGTGCTGCAAAAGAATGACTCCCTGCTATGGAAAATAAAGAAGATGATCAGGAAGTGATCACCGGGACGAGTTTATCTTCTCAAGTGCCTTTTGAGCGGCAACCTGGCCAGCCTCTTTTTTATTATATCCGGTACCACTGGCCATCAATTCACCATCCAGCATGATACCCACTGTAAATAACTTGCGTGTGGCATCCATACTTTCATCAATGGTCTCGAAGCTAAGTACATGATTATTCCTTTGCGCCCAACTGAGTAGCTGGTTCTTATAGTTGGTATCCGTACTTTCCATCGTGTCTATGTCGATGTACTCCCGTATTATCTGATTGAGGATAAATGTACGTGTCTTGGTAAACCCCTTATCTAAGTAAACAGCACCTATAAGCGCTTCGAGTGCATTACCAAATATATGGCTCCTGCTGAGACCCCTGTCGTTCTTATTATACTGCACCAGTTTGTTCAGGCCCATGCGCAACGCTACATTATTCATCGTCTCTCTCCGGACAATACGCGAGCGTAATTCGGTAAGATAGCCTTCAGGCTGGTAAGGGTACTTCTTAAAAAGGTATTCTGCAATAATGGCCCCCAGGATGGCATCGCCCAGAAATTCAAGACGCTCGTTGCTATCGGTGACCTCCTCAGGCTTGGACCGATGCATCAATGCAAGCCGGTAATAGGAGATATGCTTAGGGGTAAAGCCTAGCAAATGCTCTAATTGCAGTAACAACTGCTTGTCTGAGGAATTAGTAAGAAAACGGTTGATCAGGCGCCGCACGACTAATCTGCCGGCTTTTTGAATATCACTGACGCATTATGCCCGCCAAAACCAAATGTATTGCTCAAAGCAGCATTTACAACACGTTTCTGGGCTTGTCCGAATGTAAAATTCAGACGAGGATCGAACGCAGGATCGTCAGTAAAGTGATTTATTGTTGGTGGAATAGTATCATGCACCGTAGCCAGAATACTGGCAATAGCTTCAATGGCTCCCGCAGCACCAAGCAGGTGTCCGGTCATTGATTTTGTGGAACTGATATTGATATTGTAAGCGTGCTCGCCAAATACACGCTGTATAGCGGTAACCTCACTCACATCTCCAAGTGGCGTAGAGGTACCATGTACATTGATGTAATCAATCTCCTCAGGCTTCATACCGGCATCTGCAAGCGCATTCTTCATTACATTATACGCGCCAAGACCCTCGGGGTGAGGCGCTGTAAGATGGTATGCATCTGCACTCAGGCCTCCACCTGCTACTTCAGCAATTATTTTTGCTCCGCGGCGCTTTGCATGGTCGTAATCTTCAAGCACTAAAGCACCTGAACCTTCGCCCAATACGAAGCCATCACGGTCGAGATCGAAAGGACGACTGGCCGACTTAGGATCGTCATTGCGCTCAGAGAGTGCCTTCATAGCGTTGAAACCGCCTATGCCCGCCTCTGTAACTACTGCTTCAGAGCCTCCGCAAATGATAGCATCTGCCTTGCCAAGACGTATGTACGTGATGGCATCAATTATAGAATTGGTGGACGAAGCACAAGCACTTACCGTGCAAAAGTTCGGCCCCCTGAATCCATACTTCATAGATATGTGCCCTGCAGCAATATCCAGGATAAGTTTGGGAATAAAGAAAGGGTTAAAACGTGGCGTTCCATCGCCGGAAGCAAATCCCTTCATTTCTTCAATGAACGTGATCATTCCACCGATTCCGGAACCCCAGATAACACCAACCCTATCGTGATCAATTCCCTCCGCAGTAAGATTAGCAGCACGTACGGCTTCGTCAGCCGCTACGAGAGCGACCTGGGAGAAGCGGTCAAGTTTACGTGCCTCTTTACGGTCAAAATGATCTTCCGGGTTGAAGCCCTTTAATTCGCAAGCAAATTTCGTTTTGAACTTGGTTACATCAAATTGCTTAATGAAATCGGCGCCGGATACACCATTAACCAACCCTTCCCAATATGCAGGTACATTGTTGCCTAATGGCGTCACGGCGCCGAGACCCGTAACGACAACTCGTTTAAACGCTAAGTTCATCTAACGATTTCTGTTACTGTAGTTTGTTAGTAAAATTACTTTACGTGTTCTTCAAGGTAAGAGATAGCCTGACCAACTGTAGTGATGGTTTCAGCCTGCTCATCAGGAATTGAGATATTGAATTCCTTTTCGAATTCCATGATCAATTCTACTGTATCCAATGAGTCAGCTCCGAGATCATTGGTAAAGCTTGCTTCAGGTGCCACTTCAGACTCGTCAACACCAAGTTTGTCTACGATAATTTTCTTAACGCGATTTGCAATTTCAGACATAGATAATGCGTTTAATTTTTATGGTGCAAAAATATACTTTTTAGGATAACCAAGAAGGAATATTTTATTTACTACTGTCTTTTTTAAAAACACTATTAAAATGAGTTTATTTTAATGTAATAAATCCTTCTATTGTGCCGTCAATAATAGCTATCATCAGCTATTCAAAACAGAATCTATTCATTTTCTGTTCTGAGAATGTGTAACAAGCCTGATCGTCTCCCTGGTGAGCGGCTTTACGAGGTAATGCTGAACATTCTTGTTTGCCTTAGCCCGCTCCATATCTCGCTTGTCAACAGAAGAGGAAAGAATATATATTTTGATGCGTTTTTTGACCGACTCTTCCAATTCTTCGAAACGATCAAGAAATTCCCACCCATTCATCACCGGCATGTTGAGATCAAGGAATAATATTGCCGTATCCATATTCCCCGGCTTGGCGTAGTGAGAAACAATATGCACAAAGCCTTCCAAAGGGTCCATAAACGTCTTTATATCGGCATCGGCGGAAATCTTTTCTATGGTTACCGTGCAGATCTTATTGTTAAATTCGTCGTCATCTATGATAATGAACCTGGTAGAAACGTTCATGTTTTGTCTTTGAGCTGCTGTTATAAATAATGGGAGACAAAAGAACTAAAAAATACCGTCATTACCATACATTTTACAAGAAAAATGGGGTGAATTAGTTATATCCCGTTGGTTTTAAATTCAATAAATTTTATGTCTCCACGCCTATGTTAATGATTAACTATCAGTTACTCTTTGGCCCTTTCCGAGATCCCTTGTATTTCTTCTTTTTCCTAGTATCAATATGTGCCCGCTCATCAGGTACAGGCGATGCACCAAATTGTTCGGGCACTTGCCTCCTTGCCACAGGCCGCCCTATCAGTTTTTCAATTTTTGCAAACTTTGATTGTTCTTTTACACTGATGAAAGTATAAGCCGTGCCTGTCGTTGCTGCACGCGCTGTTCGCCCTATACGGTGCACATAGTCCTCACCGTCATGCGGAACATCAAAATTAATAACAAGGTTTATATCCTCAATATCAATACCCCGGCTAAGAATGTCTGTCGCAACCAGTATTTTCAGCTTTTTGCTCTTAAAATCAAGCAGCACCTGCTCTCGCTTTTCCTGGTCGAGGTCTGATTGTATCTGATCGGCAGGGAAGCGGGCCCTCTTTAATTCCTCAGTGAGTTGTTTCACACTTTGCTTACTGGAACAAAAGATAAGAACACTATCCAGTTGTTTCTCCGAAAGTATATGTTTGATCAGGGGTATCTTTTGTGCGTCATAAACCAGAAAGGCCTCCTGAACTATCTGCTCTGGTGGTTTAGAAATGGCAATATTTACCTCTATCGGATTGTGCAAAATACTGTTTGCCAGCTTTCTGATAGCAGATGGCATGGTTGCTGAGAACAAAAGATTTTGTCGTTGCTTGGGCATCTGGGATATTATCTTCACAATGTCCTCATAGAAACCCATATCCAGCATCCGGTCTGCCTCATCGAGCACCACATATCTTAAACTGCTCAGATTTACATATCCCATATTCATGTGAGCGATCATCCGACCGGGTGTACACACAATGATATCCACCCCTGATGAGAAGGCTTTTTTCTCGTTGGCAAATGAAGCCCCACCGGTGCCGCCGTATACCGCAATAAAACTCAGATCTGTGTAATAGCACACCCCTTCAAGTATCTGCGTGATCTGCATAGCTAATTCCCTGGTAGGCACAATGATCATTGCATTTATCTTGTGGGTATCGTGCGGCTCGCTTAACAATTTATGTACGATCGGCAGCAGAAATGCTGCCGTTTTACCTGTCCCGGTCTGGGCAGCGGCTATCACATCACGACCAGAAATAATATGAGGTATCACCTGTTCTTGTATAGGGGTAGGTGTTGTATAGCCCATGGCATCAATGCCATCCATTAAATCATCATCAAACCCGAAATCGTCAAATGTCACAGTCATTTTTTTTCAGTGTATGGTAAAGATAGTTTATCCATAGCATACACTACACATAATCATACGATCACCCATGTAGCATATCAAAATATTTGTAGAATTGCGCTATACTGGCCGGAATTTATCTGAATTCAATCTCCCTCACCATCACTGTAGAGGGTTCATCATTTTTCAGCATTGTACGCCGGGTCCAGTTGCCATTTGCATCAAACTGATCATAGTCGTAGGAGGTGGCATATTTAAGCCCATGATGTGAATCGTATTGTTTTTCCTCTATCTCATTCCCATCACTATCATATTTGAAATTTGATTTAAGGAACAACAACCCCTCTTTACTATACCTGTCATATACCCGTCGGGTTCCATTGCCATTATATGCAGACTTGCCAACCATAAATAATGTACCCGAACCATCATAATTACTGTCTATTATAACATTTCCCCTCGCATCACAAGTATGCGTTGTCCGAACATTCAACGACCCGTCGCTTCTGTATCTTTTTACATCTACCAGTTTTCCACTGTCATTGTAAGTATAAACCGACTTCGAGAGCAATGAATTATCGGCAGCGTAGGTGTGATAGTCCAGTTGGTTGCCGGCATCATTGTACCTGCTGACACTTTTTGTGACCAGAACATTGGTCTTCGCGTCATGCTCATATTCTGTAACCACTTTTGCGTTGCCTTTTATTCTTTGTCGTTGTATGTCATTCCTGGCATGCTGTGCATTGCCGGAAAAAGGTAACAGAAATAAAATAAAAGCAATAACATATCTCATTGGCAGCAATCAGGTTTGGCTCTACCAAATTTAAAGATGTGGCGCAATTATTCAAAAATGCGCGGGTTAAAGAAATGACAAAAACGAGTTTAAAATATTCTCATAAACCCGAGGAAAACAACGAGAATACCCGCACTTGTCAGCCCATACAACACCAGCGGGAAACTACTGTGTGAAAATGATGATGTGATGGTGAGTAAGAAACTGAGAAAACAGATCACGGCTCCGGACAATATCAGTGTCAACCCCTGTGCACGTAATTTTTCCTGCCTGAGCTTGATCGTCTCCTTCACTATATTCTTAACAAACCCTTCATCATGCCCCTGCTGCAATAATGCCTGCTCTATTTCCTCCCTACCTTGTCCGTGAGCAAGCATATCAAGAACAGATAATCCGATAGACGCATTTTCTGAAACATTATGCATAACCATAATTTTTGAACATTACAATTTATGTATTTAACCCGAAACTGCCAAATCAACATTTGATTAGCTGCCATCTTTCTGAAAAGGCATACGCAAATCACACCATCTTCTTTTCAACCGGAATAATAGTATAGAATAGCGTCATAGCACATTCGGGACTGCGAGGTGTAAAATACGTGCTATATAGGAGGGTACATTCAGATAGCAGACGGCTTATATGACACAAACTTTATACCTTTAGCCCATTAGCTAAAGCCTGTCATGGCAAAGGAAGAGAACAAATTGCAACCCGGTAAGCTTTCATTGACGAAGAACAAACTAGCATTAATACTGGCCATATTGGCATTCTCGGTTTATGCCAATACGCTAAGAAACGACTTTGCTCTCGACGACTTCCTGGTGATCAGCGAGAACCACTTCGTAAACAAGGGAATATCCGGCATACCGGACATACTGACCACATCTTATCATAAAGGATTTAATTCCGCATCAAATGACCTATATCGTCCGTTATCGCTTGTTGTTTTTGCCGTGATTCACCAGATATCGGGAGAAACCGCCTTTACTTACCACCTGGTAAATTTACTCATGTTCGTATGCTGCGTACTAATACTGTTTAGTTTCCTGTCTCGTGTACTGGGTAAAGAAAAGACATTCGCAGCCTTTACCGGATCGCTGCTATTCGCCCTTCACCCGATCCATACCGAGGTAGTCGCTAATTGTAAAAGCCTGGATGAATTATTGTGCTTTGCATTCGCTTTCCTGTCACTAAATCACTATCTCGACTATCATTCAGGCAAGAGCTACAAACACCTGATATGGGGAACTATATTTCTATTCATTTCTCTTATGGCAAAAGAGACAACATTTACTTTTTTAGCTGTCATCCCTGCACTTTTTTTCATGCTCTATGGCGATAAGAAGAAAAACATTTCTATCAGTATATCGACAACTGTAGCGGTGGCACTAACCTTGCTCATTCGTGTAATGGTCCTGGGTTACGCCGGTTCCGGGGCATCTAGCGTTAGTTTTACAGATAACCCATTGGCTTCGGCTGACATAAGTTACACCACCAGGGTAGCTACTGCGATATTCGTGTTAGGCCGGTATCTCATGCTTTTGATCATTCCCCACCCTTTGCTCTCTGATTACACTTATAACACAATACCCTTCGCAGATTTCACCAATGTCATTACACTGCTATCAATTGCTGCATATTCCACACTTTTTTTTATTTCCTTATATCGCACCATCAAGTACGGACGCGATAGAGTTTCATTCTTCCTGCTCTTCTTTTTACTAGTAATAAGTTTATTCTCCAACATACCCTTCCTGATAGGCAGCAATATGGCTGAGCGGTTTCTATTCTTCCCATCTGTATCATTCTGTGTTATACCGGTCTTGCTGTTGAGCAACAAACAAAACTTGCTGAAAAGCAAAGTGGTTATGGTAATAGTTGCCTTGATATCTGTTGTCTATTTCTCGCTGACTGTGATCAGGAATGCGGACTGGGCAAATAATTCCACTTTATTCCGGGCTGATATTGAAAAGGCTCCGGCGAATAGCCGATTGAACTTCTTATTGGGAAATGAACTAACCAGGGCTGCATTTGACACCCAGATACCGGTACCAGAGCGGGAACAAAAACTGAATGAAGGAGTTCATTACCTGAAAAACGCAATAGAAATATACCCGGAATACCGGGATGCTTACGTGGAGCTTGGCCGTGCCTATTATGAGGCACATATCTATGACCAGGCTGAGCAGAACGCACGGAAGGCTCTATCTCTCGATCCTCAAAACAATGACGCATCCAATATTCTCGGTACTGTTTATATGGCTACTACACATTATCGGGAGGCCGTTGACATGTTCACTTCTGTTTTAGCACGCTCGCCCCAAAACAGCACCGCACACTTTAATCTTGGTGCATGCTATGCTAACCTGAAACAGTACGACAAGGCCTTGGGGGAATTACGTACCGCCGTGCAGTTGTCATCAGCACAGGAACGTAAGCGCTCACTCGAATACATATCAAGGATATATGAGATCGTTGGCATACCTGATTCCGCACAGATATTCAGGTCTATGAGCAATTAGGCACGTATCACATCATTTCTTTTCACCATTCTGGTCCTAGCCAGATGATTTGTCGGTACCAGAGGACCTGTTCTCACTGAATGATTGTGCAGCTTTACCTCCTAGTGCGGCAATAATAATGTACGTCCAGTTGTCGTCAAGCTGCATTTCACCAAATGAATTGACACCCCATCCATACTTTACGCACAGAAACACAAACACACTGATGATCATGTACACAGACACCCTCATTGTAGAGGTCGTGTCATTCTTCCCTCCCTTGAGCATATTAGGGAAAATAAAAGCCATTGATAACATGATCATGAAGAATGCAAAAGCCGCTACATAATTCTCTTTGCTTATATCTCTACCCAAGAATGATGCAAAACAAATTCCTATGAAGATCATTACGCCGATGCAGAGCACAACAATGCCCACCATCTGCAAAACCGTATACTTATTATCACGAGCTGTCATATTATTGATGTTTTGACGTGGTCATTATTTTCTGGTATCCTGGTCATACCTTCATGAGGAAACTGAATACCTATCACCTTATTAAAAGTGTATATACCCGCATATACACCAACCCTATTGAAGAAGTAAAACAATGTACACTTTACGTTCAGGTTATGCCGGACACCATATTGGCCGAGCAATGCATATATGTTGGGACGGAACAAGCCGGCACTGAATATATACAAGCCCGTAACAAACAACCGGATACTACCTGGCGAGTGAACTTGCTGGCCAAATATCTGCACATACCTGAACTGTGAAAGAAAGTGTGGAATAAAAGCCGAAATAACAAATGTAATAACACTCAGCAACTGAAGAATAAGCACAATAAGTATTGATCTGCTCTTTCCGTGTATAAAGTCGGCCATAAATCCTGCCGACACGCACATGAGATATATATGCGCCGACAACAATGTCACAAAATTCTCCGAAAACAGAACATGAAGGTTTAGAAAGAGGTAGAACATCCCTGCCTTCACGAGAAAGTCACTGTACCGCTGCAACATATTTATTACAGCCTGGTCATAAAAAGCTTTGGGATGATCGTATGACGTTAAGCTTATCAATGGTTGGCGAAAGAAATCGTGTAAAATGTATTTTTATTTAAATACAGGAGTTCAATCAAATATACGCATTAATACTGCATTTCAAAAAATATCATGCAACGACTGTTCCACAATACAAACTGACATCTGTGTCATTGAAGATAAAAGGGGCGGAACACTTTCGCATTCCGCCCCAACCAGATCTCCCTGGACTACTCGGCACCATGAGGACAAGTACTACAGGATATGATCCTGAATTCCGTCCTTCTGTTTTCCTGGTGTTGCTCTTCCGTACAATTCACGTTGTTGCCACATTTGTTCAACAGTTTTGTTTCGCCATAACCCTTGGCCTGTATTCGTTTCTTATCTATTTTCTTACTCACTATATAGGCAACAGCTGCATCAGCACGGCACTGCGATAGCTTAAGATTGTATGCATCCGCACCTCTTGAATCTGTATGTGAAGACAGTTCAATGTTCATGTCCGGATAATCATTGAGTAATTGCACCAACCGGTTCAGTTCCTCAGCCGCCTGGGGCTTGATATCGCACTTGTCGTAGTCGTAGTATATCTTATTCAGCCTGATGACCGCATCACTGCTCGGCTCCTGGAGGTTCAGTGTCAGTTTTACATATAGTTCTTTTGAACGGTCGAGGCCTTTAGTAGTTTCGTCAGCCGTTTCGCTTGACAACCACTTATTCTTCTGGGCACTCACCTTAAAATCGCTCTTTTGTTCCAGTTGGAAGAAGAATATACCATCTGCTCCGGTAACCGCTGTTCGTTCCGTGCCAAGAGTCTGATTTTTGCAGGTAACCGTAACTCCCTCAATCGGCTTTGTATTCTTGCTGTTCACAACTATCCCTTTCAAGGTAAACCTCGGATCATTATGGGTTATCTCCTTAGATATCACCTTCGTTTTTGCGGTAAATTCCCCCTCAGATACACTCGCTATTGTTGTGGTCACATCATTGAGTACACCTTGAACTACATAATCGCCCTTGGGTAAAGCCTCTACTTCCATCAGGCCATTCTCGTCAGTCATGCCTTTATAGAAAACATAACCCCCCTTATCCTTTACAGACACGGAAACATATGGCAGGGGTGTTCTTGTATATTTATCTACAACGACAACTTTCAGCCCTGTTTCACCCACAGCAGGCGGTGCAGGTGTTTCCACTTTTTTAGCCTGTTCAAAGTACATGATATTATCTATCTGGGTGCTTCCCCACCTGTTTGAGGTGAGATAGCCGGAATTATTGTCGGCTGAGAACACCATGCTAAAATCATCATAAGAAGAATTTAATGGTGCCATCAAATTAACAGGAGTACCGAACTCGTTTCCACTGACAACAGATCTGTACAGGTCCAGACCACCAAGGCCGGGTAAGCCATTGGAGGAATAAATAAGATCGCCGTTGTTCTGAAAAACAGGGAACAGTTCGTTACCATAGGTATTCAATGCAGAAATGTTTCTCGGCGAGGACCAGTTGTTCCCCTGCCTGATGCAATAGTAGAGATCCATACCCCCTTTGCCACCAGGCATATCTGATGCAAACACCATTATACTCCCGTCTTTACTGATTGTAGCATGTGCCGTGTTGTATGCACTGGAATTGTAGGGAAACTCCTGTGTTTCCGTCCATTTCCCATTGTTCAGATCAGACCATACAAGATGTAGCTTATGCGTATTTACATTATTTATGGTGACCCCTTGTTTATTTGTACTCGTAAAGTACATAGTCTGTCCATTATTTGTAAACGCAGGGAAGCCATCATTCTGATCGCTCATAATATTTACGGCAAACCCATCTAGTGAGGAGAAGTCAGCGTTCGTTATATACAGGTCTGTGTAACTCCTGCCTGTCCATTTGTTGGAATTGTCATTCCTCTTCTCAGCGGTGACTACCAACTTACCCGAATATGGGTAAGCTGATAGTACTGAGAATGGATAAGCTGAGGTCTTATTGACAACCGTGTAGTCATTAGCCGTTGAGAGGAAATGTCCACGCATATCCAATGACCTGATCATGTTGTCTGCTTTCTCGCCGGGCATCCTCTGCTTATAAAGATTTGCATATTTCCTGGCCTCTCCCTCATTTTGCATAATGAGGTTTAGGTCGAACAAATCACAAAGGTCCTCCGGCTTAGATTCCGGCAATGACAACATCTTGTTGTATGTTTCAATCGCCTTGGGAACATTATTCGTAAGCCGGTATGAAGTTGCCAGTCTCGAATGAGCTTCATAATCGCCGGCATGATCGGCAACGTACCTTTCATACAGGGGTATGGCTGCTGCATACTCATACAGTTTGAACTTTTCATCGGCAGCGCTCTTCTGTGCCTGCAATCTGATGCAGCACAGGGAAAATATCAGAAATATGATTATTGATCTCATGTCAGTGTTTTTTTAGAAGTACCTGATGTTCTTGTCTGATTCTTCGCTTTTAGCTTTCTTCGGAAAATCTATTCCCAGGAAAACTTCATGCGAGCCGTAATTGAAGCGCCTGAGACCCGAAACCGGGATATCATAGGAATACCCGAAGAAATACTGTTTGTATTTCACTTTGAGCATACAGTTGACTGCGTCTCCCGTTCTGTAGGATACACCCACACCAAGCAGTTGCTTAAACCACAGATCTGTAGCCAGGTCAAATTCTACCGGTGCCTGTGGCTGATACTTAACGAGCATAGCAGGCCGCAACTCAAAATCATTTGGCAGTGTGATCCGAACTCCGCCATAACCATCATAATGAGGTGCAACTATTCTGCTCCTCAATGGCACCTTGCCAAATGATACCACGTTGGGGGCAGACAGGCCAATATAGTACCTGTCTGTATGGTATAATCCCCCAACTCCAACAAACGGTATGGTAACGTTTGCATTGGTATGATAAAGCGGGTCAGTAACACTGACATTAACAAGCTTGCCAAAATCGGAGCGGATAAATTCCGCTCCAAGTTTGAGCCCAACTGCAAGGTTTCCTTTTTCACTTACCTTCAGTTGATAGGCAACATTACCGTTAATATCGAATGTTCTGTCAATTCCGATCTTGTCGTAGTTGATACACAAACCGCCAAATAGCCGCTCTACGATCCTTGTTTCGCCTATGACACTCGTGGTCACGGGTGCACCGTTCAGTCCCACCCATTGATTTCTGTACCGGATGCCAAGGCTGGAACAATCACTGCTGCCTGCATATGCCGGATTGATCATAAGATTGCTATTGAATTGATTCTGTGTGTACTGTGGTTGCTGCTGTGCTACGCACGGGAATGCCACAGAAAGCGCCAGCGCTGCAAGTATTATTAGTTTCTTTTTCATAACTCTTTTTTTAGTTGGTTTGGATTAATACCTGATATCAACAAAGAAGGCCTTTTGAGCTCCGGTAACCAGCGTTAATACAACATAGTAGGTATCCTGAGGCAACTTTTGGCCCTGCATATTGGTACCGGCCCATGCATTGTTATAATGATCCTGCTTGTACACGATATTGCCCCACCTGTTGTAAACCTTAATATCAATACCGGAACAGATAGCTGAATTACCGATCACGAACTTGCTATTGTCGGCATCTCCATTCGGTGTGATACCATTAGGTATGGTAAGCCCGGAGAACTGGCAACACATTTCGCCCTTGGCACAAGACATCACAGGCACACAAGCTACCGACATAGAGTCTGTACAACACTGTGTAGCAGCAACACTATCCGGTATGTAGACATTGTTATGCCCTGTGAGATAGACACAGAAGTCTTTCATGCCATCCACAGTACTATCTACAGTTATCTCATATGGTCCACCCACGCCATTTACCCCGATCGGTGGCACAGGTGTGATGAAATACTTATCGAGCTTGAAAGTTGTGTCTGACAACCTAAGATCGAATTGGTAAAGCGCAAACGGACTGTAGTTCTTTACATAGAAAGAGAATTTCGTCTTTTTGCCATCGCAGTACATAGAATCGTCTGTGATCGTTGCACAACTAGGCTTTACAAGCGTACAATTGTCATAAGACAGTTCCTTCGTACAGATGACTTTACCATCACCATCCAGGAAGTCGATCGAAACTTTGTATGGAGGATTAGTAGCTCCGGTGATACAGAAGCTTGCAAAATCTACCGAAGCACCAGTATCTATCGAACCCTTAGGCGGGCACATAGTAACCTGGCTGGCAGATACGGGCGCCTGAATATTCCAACCTGACACGATAGCAAACTGTGTTCCCGACTGCCCATTGAACCGGATGCATTTAATAGCATTGCCATAGTAATGATTCGTCAGGCTAAGCTTGTAACAACAGTTCTGGGGATCGGTCTTTACAGAAGTGATACCTATCGCATCGCAGCCATTGCAAGACGGAATGTCAAAACAGTATTTGATACTATCCAGGCAGCAATAGTTAGGATACTTGCCCCCAGTGCCCGGAGGTGTATTCTGGTCGCATGCAGAGAAGTAGAAGCAGCCTGTTGAGGCATTATTCTTTACAATAACGGGAACAGAATACACCGGAGATGTAGCTCCCGGGGCCAGATCGGCTATCGGAAAGAATGCCTGCACCGGCTTCACGTTAGGATCAGCAGTATAAAATGTAACTGCCCTCATGGTGAAATTGCTCTTGTTCACTACCTGGAACTGCATAGTAACTACTCCGTTATTACATACAGCTTTCTGATTGATGATACCGGCACAATTTGTATCAACCGGTACACCACAACCATATATAGGCAATTCTTTCACGCACACTGTATCTAACGGCTGTCCGTTTGTAAGCCATCTTAGACGCAGCACATCTGAGCCGTATCCCGACACGCATATCTTCGCCAGCAGAAAACCATCACCGCCTGCACTATCGAGCGGAATAATGGTATGATTCAATGTGTCTGTGAAGATGACAGCATGGCTGGACAGATAGTTTATTCCACCCCATACATTACCTTGTGTTACATTATCTATATTCAAATGATCTGTCTCTATGGAGAATGCCGTAAACTTCGCACCCTCGTATTTGTTTGAGATATAAATATTATAGCAGCAACCCGAAGGGTCCTTAATGATCTTTGCAGACACCTGTGAACAGGGATCTGATCCTGCACAAGGATTATCAGTGAGCACCACACTATCAGTAGCTTTACATCCTTTATTATCAAGCGTAAGAACGTAGGTAACCAATACGGGTGATGTGCTGGCCAGGTATAATGCCTCATGTATATTACCACTTCCGCTTCCAGCCGGATTCAAAATTCCAGGCACTACAGCCCTGGTCCATGCAAATGTCACACCAGTCACATCACTTGATGGCACATACACAACAATTGAATCGCAATACAACGACGGCAACACGTGCGCACTGGTGAGGTGCGGTACAGCCCTCACAGTAATAACCACAGTACTTATACAACCAGCCACATTTGTATAGCTGATAATAGCTGTACCCGGAGTGATGCCGGTAACCACACCTGCGGAACTTACCGTAGCCACCGCAGAATTTCCACTAAACCAGGTGCCACCCGCAACTGCATCACTGAGCGCGAGCGAAGACCCCTCACATAAAACAGTATCACCTGTGATGGGTGCAGCGGCATTCACTGTGATGGTTGTTGACACGGTAGCTTTGCACCCGGTCGTTGTATTCGTTGCGACGATATTGTAGATACCTGCCGCACAATAGACACCAAAATCAATGGATGCACCCGTGCCCGGCTTACTGGTTAGAAATGTCACGCCATTATAAATATCATAATTGACACCTGCTGTAGAACAGCCCAGGCCTATATGCGGACAGGGCTGGCCGCTGCAGTAGCTACCACTACCCGTTATGCTACAGAACGAAGGTGTGGCATTGACAGTTACCGGGTAAGTGGAAATACACCCATTAGATGAGAAATACGTAATTGTGGTGACACCCGGCGATATTCCGGTCACCAAACCGGTACAAGTGCCGATAGTAGCAATAGCCACATTGCTGCTGCTCCAGGTACACCCTGTACAGCCGTGCAGCGTAGTAGTATCACCAACACAAATATGATTGATCCCCGTAATAACACACGATGACAGGATAGTTATAACCTTAGAAACGGTACATCCGGAACAATTGGTGAATGTGATCGTAGCAGTACCGGCAGATACGCCTGTAACAATACCTGTAGCCGACCCGACGATTACATTCGTATTTGAACTGGACCATGTGCCGCACAGATCTGCATCATGCTCTGCAATGGTGGACCCAACACATACCGAATCTGGTCCGGTGATAGGAGGGATTGCCAGTTTCACTGATACATCATCAAGCCAGTTACCGCCATAGTTCGGCAACCCACCTACTACTTTGGAATGGAAGAATAATCTTGTTGGTCCCGATGACGGGAAAGTATAATTGATATTATAATAGCGCCAACCGGGCAAATTAGCATCACCGTAGCCATTCAGATTACCTATCTGGGCTGCAGTACCACCCGGCGCCGCAGGAGCCACAGGAACTGTAAGTGCACCCTGTTGAATGTAAACTGTCATCGTATCGTCCAGTGTGTAACGCCCCCTATGCGCAAAAGAGATATTCACATTGGCACCGGCCACTGCGTTAAAATCCTGGTAGATAGTGGTCCATCCAACCTGGGAATTAATTTCACAAAACTGTGTACCATTGGCTGCAAACGTTGCACCGGGGCCCCATATCTCTATGGTACCCATAGTTTCGTTCGTTTTCCAACACGTAATGCTATCCTCGGGGTACTGGAACGAACTCGGGGTCAATGGCGTTAGCGGGACCTCAAAATTCCCGTTGCACAAAAATGAACACGGGCACGAAATAGTAGTGATGATCTTAGTGGCAGAACAACTACCACCTAGTGAGTAAGTAATTACCGCAGAGCCAAGAGATTGTGCCGTCACAACTCCAGCATTGGTGATAGTGAGCACAGATGTATTGCTGCTGCTCCATGTACCACCGGTAGTTGCATCCGACATTGTAATAAAAGATCCAGCACACAGAGTATCTGAACCCAGGATTGGAGTCGGTGCCGGAGTCATAGAAACCGTAGTGATACCATTCATAGTAGCCGTACACCCGGTAATAATATTTGTAGCAACTATTGTGTAGTTACACGCAGTGCACTGCGAACCGAAATCGAGACCTACACTTGTTCCACCTAATGGTGCGCCCATGGGCGTTAGAGGGGGGCCACTGCAATACAACTGATAATTCACACCGATATCGGAAGTATCTAACAATATATGAGGGCATGGCTGACCCGGGCAATAAGCGCCCCCTCCACTTATGGTGTATTTGTGCGGCGCCTGGTTCACTGTCACCGTGGCCGTAGTTTTACATCCTGTGGCCAGGGTATATGTGATCAATGTAGTACATGGGCCTGCTATACCGGTAACTACGCCTGAAACTACAGAGACGCTGCCGCATGGCGGTGAACTGCTACTCCACGTTCCTCCCGCAGCCGCGTCAGACAGGGCCGTAGTGGCGCCGGCACATACCGTAAAACTCCCGGTTATTGCCGCAGGCAACGGGTTTACGGTCATTGTGTACGTGTCATAAGTACCGCCGCTGAGTTTATAGGATATCGTTGCCACACCCGGGCTTATTCCTTTGATAACGCCGGTAGAAGCCCCTGCAGTAGCCACCAATGTATTGCTGCTACTCCAGGGATTTACAGCCCCCGGCGAGAGGTCTGTAAGTACAATAGAATCGGAAACACATAACGTGTGCGACGTGCCTGTAATGGCCGCTCTCGTCAATAAATTGCCGAAGACAAGTAAAATAAATAAAATGATCTTTTTCATAACCATGCTTTTTATTACGTTAGTAATAGCACCGGCGCCTTTGCGACGGCACTCGTTTGTTGTTTTTAGCTTTCAGATGTTTTGCCTGTTATACCATTTCGGGCAGATCGGGCGCATACTCTGTTAAGGATTTTCTGCAGGCTCCTTCCGCGCTCCGGAACGCGTGAATTGATGTTTTAAAACAATGCAAACCTACTCTGGCAGCCACTTCCGGGCAATAACCATTTATGGGTATGTCAACATGAAAAAAGCTTAAAAACGGGCAAAAGGGGTACCCACATCCCGGGGCGGGAAGTATTTAAAGAAGAAAGAAATGTAATCGTGTGTGTTATTTCGGAAAGACCTTATTGATGGCCTCCACCTTATTCTGCACGTGCAGTTTTGAATAGATATTCTGGATGTGCTTCTTCACTGTCTCGTATTCTATACTCATCTCGGCAGCTATCTCTTTGTAGATAAAACCTCTTGCCAGCATACCGAGGACTTCCCGCTCCCTGTCAGTCAACACCTCATCAGCATTAGATCCGGTGTTTTTATGCAGAGACGAAACAACCCGGCGCGCAACCTCAGCACTCATGGGAGAACCACCACTGTAAAGCTCAGTGATTGCTTCCAGTATCTTTGCCGCCGGAGTCTTCTTCAATATATATCCACTTGCGCCGGCGCGAAGCGCGTTAAAAATGCTATCATCATCCTCATACACCGTTTGCATAAGAAACTGTGTCTTTGGAATAAGCACCTTCAGCTTTCTTACACATTCTATACCGGTCATTCCCGGCATATTAATATCCACAAGCGCAACGTCCGGTTTTATATCCGGCAGCTCCAGTATCGCGTCCTTTCCATTACTGAAAGTATATTCACATGAAAAACCATGAGAGCCGTTTATCAATGTTCTCAGGGCTTCCCTGATGTCATTGTTATCCTCTATTATTACTACCTGTATCTCTTTCATAAAAAAGTAATGATCAAAAGTAGTCTTTCCGGCAGGTCATAGGAATAACCAAATATGGGTACTACATTATCCTACATACGGAAAGTTAATATCGATTACCGTTCCTTCTTCATTTTTAATGGTAAAAGTTCCGCCTACATTCTCTATCCTTGCCTTCATATTCCCGAGTCCGTTGCCAAACATGGATATATTAGCCAGATCGACCCCTACACCATTGTCATGAATTTTAATGTTTACCGAGCCATCACCGCATGCGATCACTATAGCTACTTTACGTGCCCCTGCGTGTTTCACCACATTGTGCAAGGCCTCCTTTACAACAAGAAATATTTCCCGCCTCCTTTGGCCTTCGAGAGTTACTTCAGGAAAATGTTCAGGCATGACCACCCTGCAATCAATATCTGTTACACTGAAATACTCCTTGGCATACCTCCGGATATAGATAAGTAAGCTCTCCAGCGTATCGTATTTATCGCTCAACGACCAGACTATTTCTCCCATCTTATCCAGTAACTCTCTACTGGAACGGGATATATTATCGAGGTGAGCCTGTGCATTGGGGCCTGTACCTATCCCTTTCACCAGATCGCTCAGCAGTGATATCTTTGACAACTCTGAACCAAGATCATCATGCATTTCCGAACTTATCCTGGTTCGCTCTTCCGCAATCGCCATTTGCATTTCCAGTTTCTTCCTCAGCCTTGTACGCCCCAGAACAAGTAAACCGACAACAAGTAGCAGTATGATGATGACCGAGAATGTAACATATGCAAGGTGTTGTCTCTTCAACGTTTGTTCCAGCACCGCCTTCTGTATCGCATCCTTTTTATCCTGTTCCGTTTTAAGTATCAACTGCTTTTCTGCAAAATCAGCATTCATTTCATGGCGGGTTATTTCTTTTGCCTTGTCGAGACTGTACACACTGTCGCGTACAGCTATATAATTCTTATATACCTCCAGCGACTTTGCAGGTTGTTTCATCAGTGCATATGTATTGCTCAATGAGAATAAAGCATCCTTTTCAACATCGAGCGTTCCCGATCGTTTACAGATAGAAATCGCTTCATTCAAATAAAAAACAGCCTTATCAAATTTCTTCTGAATTGTGTATATGTCTCCAAGTAAGTTGTACGTGACAGCCACCTGCTTATTGTATGGGTCATCCTTTATGAGACTTAATGACCTCACTTCATATCCCAATGCTTCGGATATCAATCCTTTATTTAGATATAGTTTCCCGAGTAAATTGTAGAGTATGAGCCGGTCACTTTTGTAGTCATTGCTATCCGCGCCGCTTGTACATTTACTCAACGCAGCGTTATAATATTCCACTGCTTTTTCGTAGTTCTTTGAACCATAAGAAACCCTTCCGATACCTGTAAGGGCCATAATTGTTCCTTCTCTGCTCGGGCTGTTTTCAAATAGTGTGAGGGCTGCCTTGTAATTACCAACTGCATTGTCATTGTCATTCATCAACATGTAGATGTCACCAACAGACATTTTAAGCCATGCGATGGTCTCATCTTTACGATTCCTGTCAGCATCTCCGGGAAGCTCTGTGAATAACCTCATAGCGCTGTCATAACAATTCAGCGCAGCAGTGTAATTACCCAGTGAAGAATAGCTACTGCCCATATTTGCGTAAGCACCTATCTTTCGTTCAGAGTTTATTTTCAAGGCGAGAAATTCCCGATAACAATCTATTTTCTTTGCAAAATTGTTAAGGTTACCATATGCCTGCGCCATCATTTCCAACCCAACCGACTGTAAGTTCGTATCACTAATTGCTTTAGCTATTACATAGCCCTCCTGTAATAATTCAAGTGATTTGATACTATTGTTTAATGACTTAGAGTAAATGACGCCTTTTACCAGTAACGCCCTTGATTCGCCTTTTTTCCAGTTTATCTTTTTTGAAAGAAGCAGCGCCTCATTTACATAATTGAGCTTCTCTGTGCTGTCTGTCCAATTATAAGCAACTGTAACAGCTATCAGCGCATTGACCCTTTCCATCTCTGTTTTGGCCGATTTGACTGATTCCTTCAAAGAATCGATCTTAGGTCGGGAACCTGCTTTCAGACTCGGCTGGAAAAAGATCAGACAAGTAACTAATGCGACAACATAAACGGGATCACGGCCAGCAGAATACAAACGAATTATTTTTTAATAAATTCAAATAAATGTACGACCATGTAAAATAATATTTATTTTGTGAGTAATGTCTATTTCTAAAAATCTGACTATTACAACGCTATACTTATTAATTTGTTAACCTTAAAATATACATTATGAGCAGAAAACTTGTGCACATTTTAGGCATGTTATTGATCGGAACTATGATCACAACAAGCAGTTGCGGCCCTTCAGAACCAACAAACAATCAACCACCCCAACCGCCACTGGCTCCTCCGGTTTCAGCGACCGTCGTTGCTGATTTAGGGCATGAATCAAATGGCGACACTACAAATTCAGTTAACCCACCGGATGGAGGAAACGGGGGAACGGCAGCACCAAAAATGAAAAGCCTTAGCGTACCTTCTCAAGGCAAGAAGGATAGCACCACTACACCGAGCATGTGCTCTGGTATGGGTATATGCGCGGTAGGGGCGGCGGTTCCTTCCGGACATGGAACGAACGTGACATTCTCATATCCTGCCGGTGACAATGATCATATTATGATCTCTTATGACAGAAACTTATATTATCATCAACCATTGCAAGACAAAAACCAAAATTCTCCTGCATCGGAACTAACTTATACATTTGATGGACCATTCAATTTTCCTCAAAATGGCTCAACGGACCCTTTATCAGCATTAAACTTAGGTGGGAAACGTATCCCCTCTGGCCAGTCCGGTATTGTAAGTTTTGGCCCTAATACTACAAACAATGGTATCACCACGGATATTGTGAATATCACAATGCCAATAGCGAACCAGTAGTTTTTTAATGAGCATATTAAAGGCGAACAATGTTGCAACATTGTTCGCCTTTAATTATAAACCTATATAAGCACATCCATCAAGAATGGCATCTGGGGCACAACTGATATTTTGCCAATGCCTTCTTAATCATGAAATGAAAATAAAGACAATTCATCGCTGCGGTACAAATCGCAAATTCAAACGACAGCGACAGAATAGAACGAAACCTTTACTTACTCCCCGATAATACCTGCTTATCCTTGTTTTCTTTAATCCGCGGTGCTGCCACAGGTTGATTCGTATTATTTCCCTTATTCCCTTTGTCATCAGCAGGCAACCGCTCTTCCAGCCTTGCCTTACGGCGTCTTTCTGCAACAACCTGCTCCATCAGCGCATTTTCTTCATTCACGCTTCTGAACCCGTTAACATCGTATGATATAGAATAATATCGCCCGGGATAGGATACATTCTGGGCATATATATTGGAGCTAATAGACCCAAGAATAATTCCGAAAAACAGCAGTCCCTTTCTCATATACCAAATATATACTTCCTGCATCCCACAGATATACAATTGGGGTGATGGGGACTAATTCTGTTGTGAGCAGAAATAATGGCGATCACCTGGATGCTTTTGCTTCAATTTTACGATCGGCAGCAAACAGCTTAAAAATAACTCCATCCAATACTACATAAATGAAATCATCATCAAAAGCGATAATATCTGTCATCTTATACACAGCACCTGTTTTATCGGGCCTGGTTACCGAAGATATTCTTATCTCATATACACTATCGGCAATAATTGCCAGGCTCATCCTGCCGCAATCAAAGTTCTTCCTGGCATAATCTTCCGCATTTACCTTTTTGATCGAATAAGCCGGGGCCAGCAATACACTGTTGAGCATGACAATGCTATCTCTGCTAAAACATATCCTCTGCTTCGAATAACGTTTTATCTCTTCATCCTCTAATCCATAAATAGGAGACACTTCATGACTTACTACCCGCCAACACCTGTTGAGCTCGCGCACAACCTTGTTAGTGTCAACGATCTGTGCAGTGCTTGTATTCACCCTAGACAGGATCAAAAAAGA
>JBGAIF010000002.1:0-585910 GCA_044225795.1 Flavipsychrobacter sp. | reverse complement strand
CGGTGTTCACCTCTTCCCATTCCGAACAGAGAAGTTAAGCCCGCCATGGCCGATGGTACTGCACCACAATGCGGGAGAGTAGGTAGCTGCCATATTCTTTTAAATGCCTCGTCTTACCGACGGGGCATTTTTCATTTAGATACCTTCTATTATTTTTGCCGTATGAACATCATTATCCGTCCTATTCAAGCCACCGACGCCGCAGACGTTGCAGCGCTGTCCGCACAGCTTGGCTATACACTGTCTGCAGCAGACACTAAAGCACAGATCGAGAAGATCATCCAGAGCAATAACGATACTGCATATGTGGCTCTTGACAATGATAAACCCGTTGCGTGGGTACATGTATTTCATAACATCCGTCTCGAGCGGCCTTCTTGTTGCGAGATAGGTGGCCTTGTAGTAGATACCGGATATCGCAGCAAAGGTGTTGGTAAGATGCTGGTGGACCGTGCCCGGTTCTGGGGCAAGAGTAAAGGATGCAACATACTGTGTGTGCGTAGTAATGTGAAACGTGAAGAGGCGCGTGAATTCTACGAGCATCTTGGTTTCTTCAGGGCCAAACAGCAGAATGTATTTGAATTGTCAGTGTAGCCGTTCGTTCTCTGGTATCAGGCTGAAATCCCATTTCCCGAATATCTTCCAGTAGTATTCTTTGTTCATATAGGTGGAATGTAATACACCCATCGAAAACTGGTAGGTCTGGAAAATATTAAGCGCAATAAGAAGACCCAGCGTGAGTAAGTAAGCGTTGCGCAAGGTTCTGTGTCTGTCAGCCCCATGGAAATGATACAACGTATAGGCCAATGGTATGGACAATATTGGTAAGGTCTCTATCAGTGCGCGAGCACTATACCCTCCTCCATACCACCACTGCTCCCAGCTGAATACGGCATAGATCATTGCTGCAAAAAATACCAATATAGCGGCAATGATGCGTTTATTATATTTCCATACAAGCAGGCATCCGGTTACGCTGATCAAAGCTACAGGTGTATATATGAACCATCCCTTCTGGTAACTGAAAAGGCCGTCAATGATATGTGGCTTTAGAAAATTAAAGTGCTCTCCTTCATAGCTGTAGTATATCCAATGTCCTGTGATGTATTTCCAATAGGCCATTTGTATCATACAGACGAACATAAATAAACTAAGAGCTATAAGTATCTTCTTTGGTTGGTTAATGGCTAAGTTAAGTCTTGCCTTTAATGACCTGTCGTTATGCACGCCCCATAATACAGGGATGACTGTCGCTATAATATTGATCGGTCGTGTGATGGTAATGAGGCCCAGCAGCAAAACAATGGCGTATAACTGTGAGCTGCGTTTGGTTTTATAATACCTGTCTGTAAACCATAAAAGGCAGCACATCAGGAAGAAACCGTAAGTATGGCTCATGCCGTACAGGAACGCTGAGTAACAATATAAGTTGGTGCCAAAAGCAATGCACAATAGGGTAAATGCTGTAATAGTATCGTTGAAATAGTCCAGAAGAAATCTTCGCAGAACAAACAGGCCGCAAATGACCCAAAACAGATTGCCCAGAATTCCCGCTACCTGGTATGGCGTACTATACCCATCTGCCGGCAAAGACCTGTCAGCCAGGCAATATCCATGTGCCGCAAGAAAGAACGGCAGTTGGAACAGGCAAGTGCCTATCGCATACTTATTAAGCCTGCGACCGGTAGGCTGTAGGTATATACCATAGCTGTCGTCGCTCGCTGTAAGGTCATATTTCCGGTTGATGTGGTCATAGAATTTAAGCCCGCCAATATCATGGTATATAAATGTCGCGGGCAGGTAGAGGTAGTATCCGGATATATCCCATTTGTACATGTTGTGCTTCCAGGCAACTTCATTGGCAGCGATGAAGACACAAACAAAAGCAAACAATAATATCACAAAACGGGATCTCATCTGTACAATTATTACTTTCTACCATAAAAATATTTATATAGCTTATCCACTACGCTGCCGGTATCAGGGAAGCTATGGTAGCTACTTGCTACATACAATATTGTTACACAATCAGTTTTCTGGATCACCTCATGCCAGTTGATCTCGCTCACATCTTTTGATGATTCTGTGTGGGATGTGTTCTGGTTCCATGCATCGCGGAAGTAATACCATATGTCAAACTCTTTGCTGATATTATTCATCAGGTAATCATAAAACCACACCCAAAGAAAACTATCCCCTATATACAATATGCGCGGCTTTGTACAGGTGCTATCTCCTTCAAACGTGTACTCCGGGTAACTGAAATTTTCCGGTGCCAGTGGATATATCAGGTTCAGACCGCTCACCAGGTCGTCATCTGTGTTTCTGGGAGTAGTAGTATGAACTATCTTATCCCAATGTATCCGCGGCATCCGGATATTTCTCCGGTGTTCTATATACCTGATAAAGCTGTCTGCCACTAATAAGGAGCCATAAACAGACCAGTGAATTCCATGATAGGTCATGATCCGGTCGGCCGTCTTTTCCTTGAGTGACAAGAACCAGCTATTGCAATCTATCTGGTTAATGCCCGCAGAATCTGCGAGACGTTTGAACAGGTAGTAGTTAGTAGGTGCATTTTCTTTTAATCCATGGGGCCTGGAGGGGAGCTTGTCAGCAAAGTAATAAGCTTTAGATGGCGCATGTATGAAAATAAAGGTCTTTCCCATCTTCTCCAGGGTGTCCTGGATCTTGCGCAATCTCTCCACGGCACTAAACATATTTGCGTACCCGACAAAGTCTGCTCCATAATACTCATTGACATAGGCTTGCTCGAAGAAACACTCATCCTTACCTATGACCACACCATTTGCATGACGCTTGCGGAACAGCCAGAAATCGAGTTGATTATTTAGCCTTACCAGACCGGGGCGACAGCCCATGCTGTCATTCAGGTAGTCAGCCTTCTGTTTCTGGTAAGTACCTTCAAACCAATTATTCCAACTGAATGACGGATTAGCGGCATCTGTCACGGCTCCATTCAGTTTGCTGCTTTCGAAGAAAGAGAACCTGTGCTGCAACAATGGAAATGCGATCACCAGCAGGGAAAAGAACAGCAGCGAACGTTTTGCAGTTTCCTGTGACATAAATGCCTTGAGCAGAATAAGACACTAAGCTAATACAAATGCGGGTAACCCCACTATTCGGCATCTTCGTAAACAGCATTCCAGTGTATCCGCTCGCCGGTCTTATTGAGGCCCACGAGGCGATTGAGCGCCAGCGTAAGGCTGATCTCGTTATAAGCGCCAGCTATATGGTAGTAGCTGCGGCCATAGTGTACCTGGAACTTCTTCAGCTCTGCGCCTACGCCGAATGCAAAACCTGCGAGGCCGGGAGACTGTGACATGGCCAGCTCGCGGCGATGAAGATCGTTGTAAGAGGCCGACAAAGTGATGACCTTACCAAATGTAAGTTCAGCACCAAAAATAAAGTGGCGGAACAGCTTATCACCGAAGTGGCTCTTTGTATCGGTTACTGTGTCATTCTTACCCAGCGCATTGCTGCTCACCAGGTCGTCGGGGTTGTTGTAGCGGATATCCCAGGTGTATAGGTGGTGCACTGTGCCGATGAGCCGGAGCGGCAGGTGTGCAAAACGTTTGCTCACGCCCAGTTGCAGATCGAATGGAAGAGGCTCAGCCTGCGCATCAGGATTGTATTTCTTTACCATCACCCCCATATTCTTAGCCACTGCGCCAAAATCCCAGAGGGAAGATGTATCGAAGTAATTGATACCTACATCCATAAGCGCGCCAGAGGCGGTAACAATACTATAATCGGAATGGGCAAACTTCAGCGCCGCGCCATAACGCCAATGCTCGAGGTAAGTGCGTGACGCACCGAAAGCCAGCGAGTAATCGGCTGCGTGAAAGTTGCCGAGGCTGTTACCTAAAGCATCTGTCTGGTTGAAGCTGCCGTAATTGAGGTATTGGAGGCCAAAGAAGAATGCGGTATTCAGAGACGGCACATTGTAGCCGTACTGCATGTTCATAAAGCTGGTGCCCGCATAATAGCTGTTGTACACGAGTTGCAGATTATTGTGCAGGCCGGGGCGCATCATGGCCGGGTTCTGGAGCGCAAAAGAGATATCGTTATCCGGATTGGCAACGCTGATGCCTCCCAGCGCAGATACATGAGGAGAATTGGAAGACCGCAGGAACTCCATAGCGTAAACGCCTCCTGTTACCTGTGCCAGAGCAGTATTATTGCCCATCAGCAACAGGCACAGTGCTGTATATTTCCATAGCTGCATATTCCTAAAACGCTCCTTCATCTAAAATATTGTTAACGCATCCTGACACATACTTATAGGGTATTGATGGCATTGCCAGATCGCTGAATTGTCACACTGCCGGATCATCCGTGTGCCTTTTGCATCTCCTCTATCAGTAGCTGGCTCACACCTGTAAAGGAGAAACCGCCATCGTGGAAGAGGTTCTGCATGGTGACCATGCGTGTGTAATCGCTGAACATCATGACGCAGTAGTTAGCGCAGTCTTCGGCGCTGGCATTGCCCAATGGCGACATTTTTTCGGCATAGTCGAAGAATACATCGAAGCCGGATACGCCCGAGCCTGCTGTAGTAACCGTTGGTGACTGGCTAATGGTATTCACACGTACTTTCTTCGCGAAGCCATAGTGGTAACCAAAGCTGCGCGCTATGCTTTCCAGCACCGCTTTGGCATCGGCCATATCGTTATAGCCCGGGAAAGTACGCTGCGCAGCTATATAACTCAGGCCCAGTATAGAACCCCATTCGTTCATGGCATCGGCCTTCATGGCACTCTGGCACACACGGTGCAGAGACAGGGCAGATATATCTAGCGTCTTCAGGAAGTTCTCGTAATTGGTATTGGTGTAGCCTATGTTCTTGCGCACATTTGGCGACATGCCTATGGAGTGCAGGATAAAGTCAATTTTACCACCCAGTATCTCCATGCTTTTGGTCATGAGGTTGTCGAGGTCGGCCGTGCTGGTAGCGTCTGCAGCAATTACCTGGGCATTGCACTGCTGTGCCAGCTCATTGATCTTACCCATACGCAGGGCTATGGGGGCATTGGTGAGCACTATCTCTGCTCCGGCAGCGTGCGCGGCCAGGGCGGTTTTCCATGCAATGGAGCGCTCATCAAGTGCTCCGAATATGATCCCTTTCTTTCCTTTCAGTACCTGGTGTGTCATGTATGCGATTTTACGAAGGGTAAAAATAGCGTTTTTGGGTCAAATGGCTAATCGGTTAGCTGCTTAATTGGCCGAAATGTGCGCAATTCGTTTTTTCACAGGCAAAGTGAGCAAGATCAACCCTAAATGATTGGTATTCAACAAAAATGTGCGCAAAGCAAAATTACACACTGTGCAATTTTTTTCCCGGATGGCACATAATGAACTCTATTGTATAGTAGCAATTACCATCAGGTTTGATGCAATATTATGCAGCAAATGCTATGCCAAAGTCCCCCGTCCGGGCTGTCAGAATCGAGGTTCTTTTGATCGAAACAGAGCTATTTAAATAACTAACATATAGCCAGTTTATGCCGTATGCTTCCGGCAATAAGAAGTTGGCGCCAGTAAGAATTTACAGCGATATCATAGGTATTTATTGTAAATGCCTATCATTGACTTAATACCGTGCTTCTAACTTGTCCATTTTTTGTATTGCATATATTTATCAGTTGTTATTATCTTGCATTAATTGTCAACGTCACTATCAGATCAAATAAGTATGAGAAGAAATTTTGTCAAGGCTGTATTTGTTGCTTTCCTTACTTTGTTGACGACAGTACGGTCATTGGCGCAAAAGGATGTTTTTTATACAGACCTTGGAATTTCTATGGCGCGATTCATTCCGGGATTGTCTCTCACTTACAATCATAACCCGATTAAATACGTGGGTTTGGGTGCCGGTTTACGATTTTCATGCAACAATGGGTAGTGTCTCAGTTTGAAATTTATTTAGTAAACCATTTATAGAGCCATATAAAAAATTTAACTAACCAATACATACAAAACACCCAATACGCAAATAAGAGTATAGCGATAAATATACCGAGCACTGGGTTAATACCGACAATATCCATATTTAAAGGTAACAAAAAAGGGAGCTATTCGGCTCCCTCTGTTTGTTTCTTTGCTTTGTATTTGCCCCTTGTCTTGGGTGCTTCTATCGGTGCGAGACTTACAAGCTCTTCGATAGTCATTGGCTTTTTAGCCAGTTTAGCTTCCATTGCAGGGGTAACACGTAACGACTTGTGTACACGGCAAAAATTATAGTGTACGAAATGTAGGGCTATTGCATAAAAGTGGTTTTCAATCTTCTTAGAGAAAGCGTTTGTAAGTCTTGTAAACCTACGCATGCTCATTCTCATATTTAAGTTCTGCCTCTCGACATAGCTTGTCGATATATGCTTGGGTTCGGGGTCACCTGATACCCATTTCTTTTCAATGCCCGTACATTTGGCAGGACTGTAGCGCTTTTCGTTACCGCTGCCTTCAGGTGCCCCGTATATTTTTATCAACTGCGAATAATCTATTTCGTTATCAAACGCATTTTCAACCGCTTTAAGGTATGGTCTGAAACCATCTGTAGTAAGTTGCACCCTGTTACGTAGACGGGCTGCTACATCGTACATAAACTCGTGTGCGCTATCTGCATCCCTTTGACCAACATAGAAAGACACAGCCAGTTTAGTATCTGCATCTATTGCTGTCCACGTCCACACGTCACCTGCTCCCTCTTCAATGCCCATGCGGTCTGCGGTCTTTTGCTTCATTCCACAGAACGCCCAAATTTCGTCTGCCTCGATACGTTTGCTATTAACATTGATTACTGTTTCATCGTGAAATTTTGCACATGCTTTGCCAACGTCAACGAGCAACTTTGTTACTGTGTTGATTGATACGTCAGCAATGCGGGAGCATGAACGAAGGCTGTTACCTTCTACTAACATTCTAATGATGTTCGCTCTTTGTTGTGTGCTTAACTTGTTCATAGTTTATAACTTTCAACTTGTTTGAGAAAAAAATATTAGTCCTTGCGTGTTGGCAGAACTGGGTATTGTTTTGTGTTTACGAATTGTACGCCATCAATGTTTACTATCTGCATTTTGTTTTCTTTAGCTAACTTGTAGATATACGAAGGTGTAACAGCATTAAGAACTGCGTAGTTCTTAACTGTTTGCAACGAATGAATATCTATCGACTGTGCTTTCATAATGTAAAGGTACAATTAAAATCCATAGTTGCAAACTTTCAACTAAATATTTTTTCTTCTTTTAAATTCTCGAGAATCTTTAATTCTTTTTCATTAATATTGTTTTATAAATATTTCATATATGCCAAGGGTAATAAAAAGAGGAGTTAGCCAAGATTTAGCCGATAGGTTATTCCCAACACTTAGCGAGGAGGAATTGAATGAATCAATAATGGATATCCCTCCCGAGCAAAGGAGGCTCCAAACTGAGACGATAGACTTTTCAGTATCTACAATTTTGGATTATTTAGAGGCTAAAAGCATTTACATTCCCGAATTTCAAAGAAGATATGTATGGAGTGCCCCTCAAGCCTCGAGATTGATTGAATCACTAATAATTCAATGTCCCATTCCTGTTATTTATCTGAATCAGGGTTCAGATGAAAAACTATCTGTTATTGATGGGAATCAACGCTTATTAAGTTTAAGAAAATATATTAAAAATAATGAGTTTGAACTTAAGGGATTGACGGCATATCCCGAGCTTGAAGGACTTAAATTTTTTCAATTAGATGCGAGAATACAGCGGCATATTTTAAATAGAACCCTGAGATGTATAGTTATCTCTAAGGGTACTCATCCGCAAATAAAATTTGATGTTTTTGAGAGATTAAATTCAGGCTCAGTAAAACTATCCCCACAAGAACTTAGACATGGGATTTATCACGGCAATTTCATGAAATTTGTTACAAGTCTCGGGCAAAATAAAATATGGAAGCGGTTAATGAGTTCAAATGCTGACAATAAAAGGATGAAAGGGGAAGAATTAATAATTAGATTTTTCGCCTTACACTTTAATTTACCAAATTACAAAAAACCACTGGCTCACTTTCTAAATGATTATTGTGATAAAAATAAAGATATATCTGATGAAGTAAAAGAGAATTTTTATGCTTTATTTATGCTTACTATTCAAAATGTAGATAATCTATACGGAGAGTTAGCTTTTAAAATCTTTGATACTAAGCTGCGGCCTATAAATAAATTCAATGCAGCGTTATTTGATGCTGAGATGCTTTCATTAAGCCAATATGATGATGTGATTGACGTTAGTAAAGCCACATCTAATAATTTCGTAAAAGAACTTTCAAATTTGTTCGCGGAAAATGAGGATTTTATAAAGACGATTAGCCTATCAACAAGTGATAAAAATAATATCACTAAGAGGATAAAAATAATATCAAAATTGGTCGAAAAATACGTCTAATGCCATATAGGAAAAGTAGGGCTAAGAGGGATTTTGATTCTGAGGCTGACTCAATGATCTCCGTTATTAGAAGCACCTTGAAATTATTAAAGGAATCAGAGACTCCTGACCCGAGAATAAAAGACTATATTCTTAGTAGCTGTATGATGCTCGGGAGCGCCAAACTTGAAGTTTACATTGAAAATGTAATTGACGGATGGATTGCTAATGTTAATGGTGCGGATCTAACAGTTGCCAACATTCCTGACAATATGAAAGCTCTGTTTTTTAATCAAAACTTTTTGAAAAATGCTTTTAAAAATCTGATAATAGAAAATAATGAGTCGGAGTATATTTCCTTAATAGTGCAAAATTTAAATAATAATATTTTCAGTTTAACCAGACCAACCGAGCGATTACCTGCATTAGAATCAAAAAGGGTTTACGAAAGGAAAAAATACCCATCCCCTGACAACATAAAGGCAGTCTTTAAGAGAATCGGTGTGGCTAATATGCTAAATGAATTGAACAAAGATGCTCGAGAAAATATTCATATACTTATTGACTCCTATAATGATTTAAGGTCAGCAATTTCACATTCTGGAATCCCGGCTGGAATTAATGAAAGGGATGTAATTGAAAAACTGACTAATTTAAAGAAGATAACATTCCATATTGACCGTGTATTCTTACGGCATATTACGCAGCATAATATAAAACATACATGGCCTTTATGATTGCTCGAGCCGCTAAATTTTCCCCTTCTTTACTAACGCCTTTTTCTTCTTAACCTTCGGTTTCTCCCCCGTCAGCATATCTACGAGGCTCTTTGCGTACTGATTAGTGTCCTGTTTATTTTTAGCTGCTTTTGCCATGTAACAAAGTTACACATACAACCGTCCTAAAAAATATTATTTTCAAACTGAGACACTACCCAACAATGACCAACTTTCAAATGATACCTACGATATTCGGAGAGTTGCGCCTCAATATTGCTCCTGAAAAGCCCCGCCGATTTTATGTATTTGTGGATATTGGCTATAACTTTTACAGGCACAACAATAACATTTGGGTAGAAGGCGACGAAAAATATGTTGTGACAGGAGATAATGGCCGCTATACAGGCGCGGGAATAGCTTACGCCTGGGAGGTGGGAGATGGGGATATGCTTCTGTATGTTTCGCTGAAAATGATCGACAATTCCTACAATGTCAGATCTGTTAATACAATTTCTAATGTGGAAACCGCTGACTTATTGGATCGTGGTACATTGGTACCATCGTTCGGAATAAGATTCTGATCAGTTGCAATTGGGGTTGTTCAAATTTCTATAATGAAAACAAAGGTTATTGATCAGTTGTCCGATTGTGAGTTGTGTGGTCATTTTCGCCAATCGCGCCCAAGTTGCATACTGTTATTATTATTTCTTTTGTCAATAAATACATTTGGTCAAAATATAGTTCCGAACTATAGTTTTGAAGTGGCGGATTCCTGTCCCGTTAGTTTTAATAGTCATACCTACAAGTATTCTTTAGGATGTAAGTATTGGGGGCAAGCATCAAAGGGATCTGTTGATTACTATAACTCATGTGATACGGCTGCAGCATCAATTAACAGATTAAAACCTTTAGTTGGGGTTCCGGAAAATGGTTATGGCTTTCAGAATGCCTTCGACGGCAACGCTTATGTAGGGGTTGTAATGTATGATTCAATGATACCATGGTTCAAAGAATATCTTATTTCAGAAATTCCGGCGCTTCAAATAGATACTTTTTACCGAGTTGTTATTAGAGTTTCATTAGCGGATAGCTCAAGATTTGCTATCGATGGCTTTGGGGTTGTATTCACAACATATGGCAGTCCGGATCAGAATGCTCCAGGGGCGATAAGTGTTATTCCGCAAATTGATTTTAGTAATTATGGGATAATTTCAGACACTGTAAACTGGATATCACTTACAGCAATATTTAAGGCAGATTCTCAATATACAAATTTGATCATCGGAGGGTTTAAAGATATTGTGAATACAAATATTACAGCGTTTAATAACCAACCCAGTAAACTTGCGCCGTTTTATTCATATTACTATGTCGATGATGTCTCTGTTGAAAAATTATCTTCAACAAAGATTAGCCAAGTACTATCTGCCGATATTTCTCGTATTACACCTAACCCGTTTTCTGACAAAGCGATCTTAAGTTTTGACAATTCAACGGGGGAAGCAACTACTCTTTTTCTGTATAATATTTTAGGCGAGATGCTACGAGCCCCTGAAACTACTACTACAGACAATTTTACTATTGAACGTAAGGATCTGTCTTCCGGTCTATACTATTATCGTTTATGCCAAAAGCAAAAACAGCTATGCGGCAAATTTGTTCTTTACTAGATTGGACTGTTCTTGAAAACTATACTCAAAGCCCAAAAGATACCAGAAGTATCAGATCTGAAGATATGTGGCGTAAAGCAGGTACAAACATTTATGGGTTTGGAGGCCTTCCATCTGGATTGATAAAAGGTGATTATAAAGCAGACGACATTGGTAGAAAGGGTTATTGGTGGACAAGCAATAGGAGGGATGGTAAATTCGCTACCGTTTTTGTTGTTGGTGAGGATGGCAGCACATTTGAATCAAGAGCCAAATTTGATGGGTGCTCAATCAGGCTTGTCAAAGATAAGTAGTTAAGATTTTTTGCAATAATAGATATTTTATACACCCTCTCTGCGTAGGCGTATCTCCACACGCCGGTTGGTGCGGCGGCCTTCTTCGGTATCGTTGGTGGTTATGGGGTTTATCTCTCCCCAGCCTTTACTGAAGATGGTAACGCCATCCATGCCCATGATATCCATGATCTCTTTGGTGATGATAGACGCACGGCGTGTGGATAGTTCCTCATTGAGCATCGGGTTGCCGGTGTTATCGGTATAGCCGTTCACCGAAAAGATGTAATTACGGTGCTGCATCCACGGCGCCAGTATCTTCTGCAACTCGCTGCGGTCTGTAGCAGATATCTCAATCACATTGGGGTCGAAGTGTATGGTGCCGATAAGGCTATCCTGAATGGCGCGTATCTCTTCCCAATTGCTGGGGAGCATCACTACATTGTGTTCCAGAGGCTTCTGGGTATATTGCTTATCGAGCGTGATGGTGTCATCTACCGGTATATGGCCCATGTAACCGGTATGAATGGCGTAGGTATTGCCCAATGGCAATGTAATGATAAAGCTGGCATCTCCACGGTTGCTTTTGAACTCGTACAAAGTATCGCCCTTATACCTGTTACATATGTAGATGGAGGCTGAGGTGAGCTTTTGCTTTGTGACACTGTCATAGACACAACCGGCAATATAGGTGACACGGCCGGGCTGCACTTCTGAAGGCATTTCGGCCTCAAATATGTCGAAGTTGCCGGCAGGGCCATTGCGGTCTGATGCGAAATATAACTCCTTGCCATCGAGCGCTACACATGCGCTCCGCTCATCGTACGCGGTATTGATGGGGTAGCCGAGGTTCTGTGCAGCGGTCCAGGTGCCGTCTGTTTTTCTTCGGCACATAAAGAGATCTGTGCCGCCCATGCCCGCGCGGCCGTCTGATGTGAAGAACAAGGTCTTATTGTCAAGGTTCATATAGGGCGCAGTCTCATTTCCGGGCGTGTTCACAGCCGGACCGAGGTTGACCGGGGGTTGCCACAACCCATCTTCAAAACGGGAAACATAAATATCGTAGCCGCCATAGCCCCCTTTGCGGTCGCTGACAAAGAACAGTTCGCGGGTATCGGGAGACAGTGTAGCCTGCCCTTCATAATCGGGAGAGTTGATGGTGAAACCAAATGGCTGAGGTATGGTCCACGGGCTGTCGTAGGCTACCCGATAGGCCATAAAGAGATCGCAACCGCCTTGTGTGAAACCATCATCGCTTCTTTCCTCACAGCGGGTAATGAAGAGGTAGTGGCCGTCGGCAGATATATACTGTGCCGATTCCTGGTTCGGAGTATTGGGTGGGTGGCCAAGATTGTGCGCGCCCCACCATTCGCCGCAGGAGTCTTTATAGGCCATGTAAAAATCGTCGTTCTGGTTCTCCAGGCGGCGTGTATAGTATATAGACTGTGTATCTACCCCCATGGACGGGTATAGCTCGGGGTCGCGGGTATTGATGCGGAAATTGAGCGCTGCCGGCCATGGGCAGGACAGCCTGCTGTTCTCTTTGACAAATAAAGCCTGCCGCTGCAGTTTGTTCCATTCGGCGCTGTCGCGCAGGTTGGCATAGGTGCCTATGATGCTGAGGGCTTTGTCGGCATTGCCCGAATAAACGAGACTGCGCGCGTATGCCTGCGCAAAACGCATGCCGCCGTTATGGCATTTTGACGAAGCTGCCTTGAACACTTCTGCGGCTTTAGCAAACTCATGGGCTTCGAAATACCATTGTCCTAATTCACTATATCCCTCGGGTGTGGTCGGTGACTTGTTGATGGACTTCTCCATCTTTTTATAGGCCTTCTCAGTTCTTTTCGCTACCTTATACTTAATGGCTTTTATATGCAAACGCCCTGCCTTCCGCGACTGTGCAGTTGCGGACAGGCATAACAATATATAACAAAATGATATTAATATATTCTTCCGCATACAGGGGAAAAGTACGTCAAAAATAATAAGACTGGGGATAATTTACCCGGTTTCTCCTTTAAGGCCTTTTTCTATACGGAGGGAGATCTTATCCAGCTCGTCGGTCAAGATAGGATTGTTGAAGGATTCTATGGCCGTATCGGCCGCGTAAGACAGGAGCGTCATGGCCATAAAGTCCTGGTCGTCTTTGCCGGCATAGTGGGAGCGCATCTCATTTACCTTCTGGTCGGCCAGCTTTACAGCCTTGCGCACAGCAGATTCCTCTTCCGGCTTTATACGGATACGGTAGCTGCGGCCTGCGAGCCACACACTGATGGATATGGTGCCTGCTTCTTCTGACATTTTTTATTCTGTTGCCGCCGGGGCTGCAGTGGGGTTGAGCGTTTTATGTATGAGCCTTTTCTGGAAAAGCACAAGTGTAATAACGCCCACCGATATGGCAGCATCGGCTAAGTTGAACACAGGTTCGAAAAATATGAAATTTTTTCCGCCCATAAAAGGAACCCATTTGGGCAGGGTGGTCTCGATCATGGGAAAATAGAGCATATCCACTACCTTGCCCTGAAGGAACTTGCCATAACCATGCCCAAAAGCAGTGAGGTGCGCCACGGCATCGCGGTTATGATTCTGCAGCATGCTGCGAAGGTTCTCATAGTTGCCGGAAAAGCAGGAATATGGGCTATCTGAGAATATCATGCCGTAGAACAGGCTGTCTATGAGATTGCCGAGCGCGCCGGCCAGTATCAGTGAACCGCAAAGGATGGCACCGTTGGTATAACCCTTCGCCACGAGTTTCTTAAGCAGGAAAAAGCCGAAGACCACCGCTACAAGGCGGAATGAAGAGAGTATGATCTTGCCGATGACCGATTCGCTGATCTTAAGGCCATATGCCATGCCTTCATTCTCAATGAAGTGCAGGCGGAACCAGCCGCCCATGATACGCACATCATCGCCATTGCAGAAGCTGGTCTTTACAAAGTATTTGAGTGCCTGGTCGGCGAAGATGATGACCAGTACAATGATTATAGCGTGGCGGTACTTCAATCGTTCTGAATTAATGGGGCAAATATACTGTTTAGACTTGTATAGGCAGGAGTTATTGACTGAACAAAACCTTAAATATTGGGTTCAGCAGATTCATATATGGTTTGGAGTAACGTTTGGCCCACCGCTTTCAGCGTATTCCGGTCAATGACCTTCATATCATCGGCATGGGTGTGCCAGTGCGCCGGAAAGGGTTTGTTGGGATCGGTGGTAAGGCTGATGATGTCTATGGTCTTTATACCGGCGATGGTATTGACCGGCAGGTGGTCGTCGGTGATCTGCACAGACGCGGCATAAGGGAAGAACGACGAGTATCCTGCCCTGTTGGCGGCACCCCACACCAATTGCTGTACATCGCCCGCGAACTGGGTAGAATACCCTTCCATCGGGAATACTGTGCCATTTGCGCCTACCATATCCAGCAATATGCCGAACTCGGCTTTATAACCTGCTACATGCGGGTGTTTTGCCCAGTATTGTGTACCGAGGCAATAAGAATCTTCGCCCCATTCAGTACGTCCGTAATCTTCAACGTCGGTAAAAAGAATGTCTATGCCCAGGGATGAAGACAGGCCTTTGGCTTTGAGCTGGCGGGCAACCTCCAGCAATACGCCCACACCGCTGCCGCCATCATCGGCGGCCACTATCGGCTTGTCTTTGTCTTTTGTGTCTTCGTCGGCCCACGGGCGGCTGTCCCAGTGGGTGAGCAGCAGGATACGTTTAGTAGCCTGTGGATTGATGACACCAATGAGGTTGATGCATGGCAGCATCTTCCCATCGCCGCCTTTTACCTGTACACCCTGGCGGTACACGGTATCACATACCGCGGACAGTTTGTGCTGCATCCATTCCGCGCATTGGGCCTGCGCCTTTGATCCCGGAGTACGCGGACCAAGAGCTGCTACTGCTGCTACGCTGTTATAGGCGCTGTCGGCTTCAAACGAAGGTACGCTTACCTGTTTTGGAGGTTGCGGAGCTTTTTCCGCAGGAGCTTCCTGCTTTTGTTCGTTGTTACCCCCGCATGACGCCAGCAGAATAGATAGTGCCAGTGTATAATTAAATGTTACTATTCTCATGATCCGGTTTAAAAAAATGCCTTGTCGCGAGACAAGGCATATGAACAATATCCTGATGCCCTGTTATGGAACCAACTTTGTTTGTGTCGATTGGATGATACGTTTCTCTGCGCCGCCTGAATTGCTGATAAAGGCCACTACGTGACAATTAGCAGGTATGATGGCCGGAGTCTTGGTCTTCAGTTTGTAGTAGTATGTACGTTTGAAAACACGTCCCTTCAGCTTGGTAGCCACAGTATCCAGTATCGGATCCCCAAGTACCGGGGAAGAAACCATATCGCGGAATACGTTGGTGAATACATAGCCGGTGTGAACAGAGTCAGGGAATTCCTGCAGGTCCATCATACTGTCCTCTGTGATCACAACATTAAGGTGCTGTTTTGTAGAAATGTCTTGTGTGAATGTGACCTTGCTGATGATTGTTGCTATGTTATTGGTGGCATCCCAGCTACTAGTCAGGGAAAGGTTCATAGAATCGGGAATACTGAGCTGGCTGGCAACATTACTGCCCCAAAATGCCCTGTTCGTTTCTATACCGGTGGAATTCGGCAACCGGTCAATACCTCCGCTTGGCAGTCCAGGTACGCCGCCATAGATATCATTGCCTACACGCGTAGCTGTAGAATCCCTGAAGTCATTCACCGATCCGGTGGGAGGTATGCCCTGGGGAATACCAAATACGTACAGGCCAATAATGTTCAGGCGTCCGGGATTGGCATTGGACAATGTGTGAAGCGTCTCATGAGCCGACGGGCAGTTGTTGCAGTTCTGGCCCGTGAATTCCTCGATCAATACATTATGCGGATCGGACGTCAGTGCTGCGGTTTCCGAAGAGGACAGGCTATAGGTAGTATCATAGCTATCGGATGCGCTGGGAACCAGGTTCACATTCGGACCAACTTCCTTGCATCCGCTGCAACCTTCATAGAAAAGGGCGGTTGCGCAGCTAAGCGCTATAATAATTTTCTTCATAGAATGTAGATGAAGAGGCGAATTTAGCACATAAAAATTAAATGCGCCGATTCAATTGTGTTTTTTAAAAATGTATTACATGTTACAATACGCGCGATACAGATATGAATGACCTGATTTCCTGTTCGCTGATTTTTAAATGGATTACCTTTAGGGGGTAATTACTATTGTATGGAAGAAAGTAAAAGGCAAAAGCAGGTATCCAAGCTGGTGATGGAAGAGTTGAGTGATATCTTTCAGCGTGCAGGCATGAACATAGTGGATGGTGGTATGGTGTCCATATCAAAGGTGTCCATAACGCCAGATCTGCTGGAGGCAAGAGTGTACCTGAGCATGTACCAGGTGAAAGATGCCGCCGGTTTGCTGCATCTGATAAAGGAGCGTGGCTGGGAGTGGCGAAAAGCATTGGGTATGCGTGTCAAGAACCAGTTGCGCAGGGTGCCGGAACTTTCCTTCTTCTCAGATGATACGCTCGATCATGTGTTCAAAATGGAAGAGCTGTTCAGGAAGATAAACGATGAGCGCGAAGCTGCACAGAAGAAACCGGAATAATATTTCACATCACTTTACGGAGCATTGAACAGGACACTGATATGGCAGATAGCATACAGGTACCTGCGCGGAAAGCGGCAGGGTAATGCTGTGCCTGTCTTGTCCCGTATCAGCATGGTGGCTATTGCCGTATGCAGCGCCGCTATGATCATTATTTTCTCGGCTTTCAATGGTATAGAGGCACTGATCAAACACAACTGTTCAATGTTCTATCCTGATATCCGTGTCAGCGCGGCGAAAGGGAAATTCTTCGCGATGGACGAGGCGATGCAGAAAACAATCGGAGCGACGGATGGAGTGGAAGTGGTGACCACAGCCATAGAGGATAATGTCTTTGCAGATAACCATGGCCAGCAAAAGGTGATCGTGTTGAAGGGCATTGAACGCAATTATTTTGAAGTTAATGATATAAGGGACTCTATCGTACAGGGAGATGACACCGTATCAGCGGGACATCCGTATACAGGAATTGGCGGCAGCCACCTGCTGAATGAGCTTGGGATAGACGTGGATGATGTATTCGCTTATACGGAGTTATTTTATCCCAATCCCCGGATCACTAACCCGGAGCTGGACCCGCTGAACGCTTATCAGACACTAAGGTTGCATCCATCTGGGCGTTTTCGCATTCAGGATGATTTCGACAGCAAATACTTGTTCACCCCATTGTCCCTGGCACAAAAACTATTTGCTGCGGAAGGCAGGTATTCGTCAATTGAGATAAAGACAAAGCAGGGGGCAGCAAATAAGGTGAGCTCTCGATTAAAGCAACTTCTGGGGCAGGATTGGAAAGTGGAGACACGCTCCGAACAGAATAAGACACTGTACATGATCATCAGCACAGAGAAGTGGGCAATATATGCTATCATGGTGATGGTGCTGCTTATTGCTACTTTCAATATGGTGGGCGCTCTTTCTATGCTCGTACTGGAGAAACAGAAAGACATAGCTATACTGAGGGCAATGGGAGCTACTGATAATGCACTGAAGATCATTTTCAGGCTCGAAGGTATTTTGTGGTCGTTGGTGGGTGGTGTTGCAGGTATCCTGATCGGTACGTTGACTGTAGTAGCCCAGAAACAGTTCGGGCTGGTAAAGGTAGGTGCTGAGGGTTCCCTGATAGATACTTTCCCGGTTGCGCTGAAAGCCACAGATGATGTTCTGGTGTTTATTGCTCTTGTTGGTATCGCATTGCTGATGTCATGGTATCCATCGGTGCGTGCCGCCAGGGCTGTGGACCCAACACTCAAGAGTACCTGATCGTGTTCTTTTTTTAGTTTTAATCAAGGTAAAATCCCGGGCTTATGAACTATCCTTTCCAGATACAGACCTACGACGCATACAAAGACGCATACCGAAAAAGTGTCGAACAACCGGAGCGATTCTGGGATGAAGTAGCGTCTCAATTCTTCTGGCGGAAGAAGTGGGACAAAGTTCTGGAGTGGGATTTCCATAAGCCGGATGTAAAATGGTTCCTGAACGGGAAGCTGAATATATCTGAGAACTGTCTCGACAGGCACCTGTCCGAAAAAGGTGACGATCCCGCGCTGATATGGGAGCCGAATAGCAAGGGTGAGCAGGGTCGGGTGTTTACCTACCGGGAATTGCATGGTAAAGTATGTCAATTTGCGCGTGTGCTACGGAACAACGGTGTGAAGAAAGGAGACAGGGTATGTGTCTATATGGGTATGGTGCCCGAGCTTGCCATAGCCGTGCTGGCTTGTGCCAGGATAGGCGCTATTCATTCTGTAATATTCGGAGGGTTCAGTGCACAAAGCATCGCAGACAGGTTGCAGGATGCGACGGCAGAATTTATTATTACCTGCGATGGGGCCTTCAGAGGGGGTAAGGATATCGCACTTAAGAATATCATTGACGATGCATTGGTGGCCTGCCCGTTCGTAAAGAGGGTTGTTGTCGTGCAACGAACGAATACCCCGGTTAGTATGATCAGGGATCGTGATGTATGGTGGCATGATGAAATGGATAGCGTGGCCGGAGAAGAATTATTGCCTGCTGAAGAAATGGATGCAGAAGATCCCCTATTCATATTATACACCTCGGGGTCTACAGGTAAACCAAAGGGGGTGGTGCATGCCTGTGGCGGTTATATGGTATACAGCACCTACAGTTTTGTGAATGTATTTCAATATCAACCGGGCGATATACACTTCTGCACAGCAGATGTGGGCTGGATAACCGGGCATAGCTATATCATATATGGTGTATTGTGTGCGGGTGGTATATCGGTGATGTATGAAGGTATACCCACGTGGCCGGATGCAGGAAGACTTTGGGATATAGTAGACAAGTACAGGGTAAATATCTTATATACCGCGCCAACAGCGATACGCAGCTTAATGGCTTACGGACTGAAACCGTTTGAAGGAAAAAACCTCGAAAGCCTGAAGGTTCTTGGCTCTGTTGGGGAGCCTATAAACGAGGAGGCATGGCATTGGTTTGATGAACATGTAGGAAAGAAACGGTGTCCCATAGTAGACACATGGTGGCAAACTGAGAACGGCGGTATCATGATCTCTAACCTGGCGGGCGTCACACCGTCAAAACCAAGCTATGCGACCTTGCCGTTGCCGGGTATACAACCTGCGATAATGGATGAGAGGGGAAAGGAAATGACCGGCAATGATGTAAGCGGCAACCTGGTCATAAAATTTCCATGGCCCTCCGTTATTCGAACTACGTATGGCGATCATGAACGTTGCAGGCAAAACTATTTTGTCACGTATGATGGCATGTATTTTACCGGAGACGGTTGTTATAGGGATGAACATGGGTTTTACCGGATCACCGGCAGGGTGGATGATGTGCTGAATGTGAGCGGGCACCGTATAGGAACTGCCGAGGTAGAGAATGCAATCAATATGCATACAGGTGTATTGGAGAGCGCAGTCGTCGGGTTCCCTCATGACATCAAGGGGCAGGGTATCTATGCCTATGTGATCATGGAAAATATGCCGGGAGATACTAATCTGGCAAAGGCAGACATATTGCAGACAGTGTCCCGGGTGATAGGACCTATAGCCAGGCCGGACAAGGTGCAGTTTGTGACAGGATTGCCAAAGACAAGGAGCGGAAAGATCATGCGGCGTATATTGAGGAAAATAGCGGAAGGAGAAATGAGCAACCTGGGCGATATCACGACATTGCTGGACCCTGCGGTAGTGGAAGACATAAAGGCCGGGCGGCAATAACCAGCGGTTAATGCTCCGGGTGTAATAAGCTGTGTTTTTGGCTTTTGCGCAATAATTGACGACCTTAGCCCTGCTGAACGGGCTTTGACACAACGTAAAGGTGCACGACTCTATGAAGAAGGTAACATACCTGTTTTTTTTATTGCCTATAGTGCTTTGGTGCTGTAAGAAGAAAAAGGATCCTGTTATTATTCCTGATCCGGATTTCAATTTTGTTTATGATCTCCGTTATGATTCTGTTATTACGATGCAGGCCAACAGCTCCACCCTTTTTATTTTCTATGTAGATGTGGTGAATGGGAACATATCCAATAATAACCTTTATTGTACGATCAATAGCTTACCCGGGAACATGACCGTTTCTCCTGCCACTTTGAGGGTGGCACAGTTGAAGGGAGGGGTTTTTACCCTGAGCGCTGGCGATATTCCTACAGGAACAGATACATTGAGATTCAGCGTTTACAGCCACTCAACAGGTACACAGAATCGTAAACTCTTATTGAATATCGTTCCTCCGATAGATTATGCTCCGAAATTTGTTGGCACCTATGACAGTTGCTATGATTTCTGTGCACCGAAAATATTCAAGTATCAGTCTGTTGTGAAGACTAACCCCGATAGCGCTTATACTATCTACATTTCGAATATAAACGTAATGGGTGCCAATGTGTGGATACGTGCAAAGATATCCGACATAGTTGTAGTGCCGTTCCAAGACCTGGGCAGTGGTAAGATATGGGGCAGGGGAACATACAACAAAGATCCTTTCAGCGGTCATGCGCTGTACGAGATGAGTATCAATGACACTATTGCGTTTGGTACGGATACGACCTACTGTACTGCTCATATAGAGCATTAATTCATCAGACCGGAGATATAAAAGTGAGTCTTATGCTTTTTGCAACAATACATTAGCTGTCGCCACTATTCCTTCCTCACGGCCTATGAAGCTGAGCTGTTCAGTGGTTGTAGCCTTTATAGACACATCATCAATTGATATCCCGAGAATGTTGGCTATGGCTCTGCGCATGTCGTCCACGTACTTGCGGATCTTCGGTGCCTGCAGTAAAACGGTGCTGTCTATATTCACCATTTTATAACCCTTCTCGCAAACCAATTGGTACGAGCGTTGCAGTAATATTTTACTGTCTATGCCTTTGTAGCCGGCATCGGTGTCGGGGAAATGCTGTCCTATATCACCAAGACTGAGCGCGCCCAGCATGGCATCACAAATGGCGTGAAGCAGTACATCGGCATCGGAATGGCCGAGAGCTCCTTTATGGTGTGGTATCAATACGCCACCCAGCCAGAACTCTCTGCCTTCCACCAGTTTATGAAAATCAATTCCTTGTCCGATACGATACATGGCGGTGATCAAATATTTAGTCCGAATTTTTTTCCGGTATCAATAGCAATATCATACCCGGCATCAGCATGGCGTATCACGCCCATGGCAGGGTCGTTGAAGAGCACTCTTCTCAGGCGTTCTTCTGCATCCTGTGTGCCATCGGCAACGATCACCATACCTGCGTGTAAGGAATAGCCCATACCTACGCCGCCGCCATGATGGAAGGACACCCAACTGGCTCCTCCCGCCGTATTGATCAGTGCATTGAGTATCGGCCAGTCGGCAACGGCATCGCTGCCATCTTTCATGGCCTCGGTTTCGCGGTTAGGAGATGCCACTGAGCCTGTATCCAGGTGGTCGCGCCCTATTACGATAGGAGCCTTTACCTTTCCTGTGCGCACAAGTTCATTGAACAGCAAGCCTGCTTTTTCGCGCTCGCCCATGCCCAGCCAGCAGATACGTGCCGGGAGCCCCTGGAAGGCTATACGTTCACGCGCCATGGTCAGCCAGCGGTGCAGCCCCTTGTTATCCGGGAACAACTCCATCATGGCTTTGTCTGTTGTATATATATCTTCCGGATCACCGCTCAATGCTACCCAGCGGAAAGGTCCTTTGCCTTCGCAGAACAATGGGCGAATATATGCAGGAACAAATCCCGGGAAGTCGAAAGCATTAGTAACACCTCGTTTGTCATGTGCCTGGCCGCGAAGATTATTGCCGTAGTCGAAAGTGATGGCACCGCGTTTCTGTAGCTCCAGCATCTGGCGTACATGTTTCGCCATGGTGTCGAGTGAGTGACGCATATATTCCTCAGGGTTGCTGTCGCGCAGCGCATTCGCCTCTGCAACACTCAATCCTTCGGGGAAGTAGCCGATCAGCTCATCATGTGCAGATGTCTGGTCGGTCAGTGTATCAGGAGTGATGTTGCGGTCGAGCATGCGCTGCAGCATATCCACCACATTGCAGCATATTCCTATAGACACACGCTCACCCTTCTTCGCAGCATCAACAGCCCAGTCTATACCTTCGTCAATATCAGATGTCCACTTGTCAAGATAACGTGTCTCTATTCTCTTTTTAATACGCCATTCTTCCATTTCAGCGGCAAGGCAAACTCCTTCATTCATGGTGATGGCCAGCGGCTGAGCGCCACCCATTCCGCCGAGGCCCGCCGTCACATTCAGCTTGCCTTTCAGAGAGCCGTCGTAGTGTTGATTCGCAAGCGACAGGTAGGTCTCGTATGTGCCTTGTACAATGCCCTGGGATCCTATATATATCCAGCTACCTGCGGTCATCTGTCCGTACATCATCAGACCCTTTGCCTCCAGCTCACGGAAGTGTTCCCAGTTGGCCCACTTGCCCACGAGATTTGAGTTGGCTATCAATACGCGCGGCGCGTGTTTGTGTGAGCGCAGCACACCAACTGGTTTGCCGGACTGTACCATCAGGGTCTCATCCTCGTTGAGGTTTCTGAGACAATCCAATATCTTGTCAAAGCTCTCCCAGTTCCGGGCTGCCTTGCCTATACCTCCGTACACCACAAGGTCTTCCGGGCGTTCGGCCACTTCAGGGTCCAGGTTGTTCTGGATCATCCGGTAAGCAGCTTCAGTTACCCAGTTCCTGCAGGTCAGATGCGAGCCTTTTGGTGCGCGGATCACACGAGTTGTTGGCATTGTACTATTATTAAGCAGTTAATTTCTTTATTTCTTCTTCCAACTTTCTCATCTGGTCGGCCTGGTTCACGTCTTGCTTTTGGAAGGTCCTTCCGGTCACCACTTCGAACAACTCAATATAACGCTCGGATATCTGGCCCACCACGTCATCGGTCATTTCCGGTATCTGCTGGCCTTCCTTGCCCTGGAAACCGTTCTCCATGAGCCATTCGCGCACGAATTCTTTTGACAACTGGCGCTGCTGCTCTCCCTTCTTCTGGCGGTCTTCGTAACCATCGAGGTAGAAATACCTCGAAGAGTCCGGAGTATGGATCTCGTCAATAAGGTAAATGGTATTACCAATCCTTCCGAATTCATACTTTGTATCTACCAGTATCAGTCCGCGCTCTTTTGCCATTTCACGGCCGCGCTCGAACAAGGCCATGGTATATTTTTCCAATTGCTCATATTCTTCTTTTGATACCAGCCCGGAGCTGATGATCTCGTCGCGGGAGATATCTTCATCATGTCCTTCGTGAGCCTTCGTAGTTGGAGTAATGATCGGTTTGTCGAAGAAGTCGTTCTCCTTCAGGCCATCGGGCATGGTAACTCCGCACAATTCGCGCTTGCCGGTCTTGTACGTACGCCATGCATGGCCGGTAAGGTTGCCACGTACCACCATTTCCACGGGGTAAGTCTCACATTTGAGGCCTATGGTCACATTGGGAAGCGGCGTACTCATCATCCAGTTAGGGACAATGTCCTTGGTTGCTTCCAGGAATTGTGCAGCGATCTGGTTCAGCACCTGTCCTTTGTAAGGTATAGGGCGCGGGAGCACCACATCGAATGCGGAGATACGGTCGCTCACAAACATCACCAGGTATTTGTCGGCAATAGTGTACACGTCTCGAACTTTGCCTTTGTAGAAATTGGTTTGGCTGGGTAATTGCATATATGGTCTGATTTTGTTTTAAATGAAATGGAGTGCAAATATAGGTCGATAACATGATTTGTCTGTAAGATTACCGTCATAGATGAACATTTCAGGGAAGTTGTAAATTCGTGGTCTAAAGAAGACCTGATCTTTCATGCATGAACAAATTTCAGATGCGCTGTTCAAAGGAACTCTTGTAGGATTGTTCATGGCAATTTCCGTAGGCCCGACTCTGTTTGCTGTCATCAAATACAGCCTTAATTACAGCCACAGATCAGCCATAGCATTTGTGTTGGGTGTCTCTATAAGTGATATTATTTATGTGACGATAGCCAATATTTCCGCCAGATGGCTGGAGCTGTTGCGACCGTACGAACGGCATATTGCCTTCGGGGGGGCTGTGGCGCTGATCGCCATCGGGGCGGTGGGGTTGCTTAAAAAATACAAACCCAAACGACCCTCGTCAACTCCGATGCCCATAGAAGGGGGGCACTATTTCAAAATATGGCTGAGTGGTTTCCTGATAAATACGCTCAACCCGGGTGTATTTGTTACCTGGCTGGGAGCGGTAACATTGACCGGACATTCATCCGGTTTCTACAGGTTTGTATTGTTCGGCACCTGCCTGTTCATCATACTGGGTATTGACTTTCTGAAGATATTCCTTGCAGAGCGGATCAAAAAGCTACTGACAGCCCGGAGGATCATTTACATGCATCGTTTCTCATCACTGTGTATCCTGCTCATAGGGCTGACCCTACTTATTACTACAATCTTAAATATAGAATCTTCGAACAAGAACGAAAAAAGCAATATTGACAAGATACTTTCTGAGCGTGTAAGTGCGAAATGCAGGGGTGTATGCGCTGAAGAAATTCCAAATAAGATAGTAACTTTGCGGCCTCATGTCTGACGCAATACGGCACGAATGTGGCCTGGCTTATATCCGCCTACTGAAGCCACTTTCATACTACCACCGCAAATACGGTACCGCCTTCTACGGGCTCAACAAATTATACCTGCTGATGGAAAAACAGCATAACCGTGGCCAGGATGGCGCGGGTATTGCTACCGTAAAGCTGAATGTAGAGCCCGGGCACCAGTTCATGCACAGACTTAGGATAAGCGGCGGACAAGCCATATCGCAGATATTTCAGAATATCAGCCAGGAAGTAGGTGAACTGGAAAAAATGTACCCCGAGATACTGCAACATGCCGGAATGATGAAGGGATACATGCGGTTTGTGGGTGAGGTAATGCTGGGGCATTTACGTTATGGCACACAGGGTAAGAATAATGTTGAGTTTTGTCATCCGTTCCATAAGCCGAATATCAATCCTACACGAAACCTGGTGATGGCAGGCAACTTCAATCTCGTCAATACCGACGAATTGTTTTCAATGCTCGATCAGCACCCGACAAATACGCTGCGCGAGAGCGATCTCGGCGCAATGATAGAGACCATACACTACTACCTGTGTATGGCCGACAGTACAGATCCGTCTAAACTGAATATTGAAGGAATACTGAAGCAGGCTACATCGCATTTTGATGGCGGCTTTGTATTCAGCGGCCTGGTAGGCAATGGCGATAGCTTTGTGATGCGCGATGCCAACGGAATTCGCCCGTGCTACTACTACAAGAGCGATGAGATAGTGGTGGCGGCATCTGAGCGTGCTGCTATCATGACGGCTTTCAACGTTACGCAACAGGATGTACATAAACTGGAGCCGGGACATGCTATCATCGTATCGGCCACAGGAGAGTTTAAGAACGCTGAGATACTACCCGCTAAGGAGCACAAGGCTTGTAGTTTCGAACGTATTTATTTCAGCCGTGGCAGTGATCCCGATATTTACCGCGAGCGCATGGAGCTTGGCCGCAACCTCGCAGGAGATGTGCTGAAGTCACTCAATAATGACTTGAAGAATACCATCGTATCCTTTATTCCCAATACTGCCGAGATCGCGTTCTATGGCCTGATAAAAGGCCTTGAGGATTACCTGGAAGAAATAAAACTGCAACGAATAATCTCTCGCCGTGACAGTATGACCGAGGACGAGATGAGAGAACTGATATACAGGCGTGTAAGAATAGAGAAGATAGCCATCAAGGATGTGAAGATGCGAACGTTCATCACTGAGGACGCGTCCCGCAATGAGATGGTACAACATGTATATGACATCACCTACGGTACGGTAAAGAGGGGAGTTGATACGCTTGTGGTGATCGATGATTCGATAGTGAGAGGTACCACGCTTCGTGAGAGCATCATCAAGATGCTCGACCGGCTCGGGCCCAAGCGTATCATCATCGTTTCATCTGCGCCACAGATACGCTATCCCGATTGCTACGGTATAGATATGAGCCGCATGGGCGATTTTATCGCGTTCCAGGCCGCTGTTGGTTTGCTTGCCGATCATGGAAAACAAGACAGGTTGCAGGATATCTACGACCAGTGTAAAAAGGCGGAAACAGAAGGCAGGTTGCAGGAACAGAATTTTGTGAAAGGTGTGTACGATCCTTTCACAGATGATGAGATCAGTAACAAGATAGCCAGGATGCTGCGCCACGAAGAGGTGGGAGCACAAGTGGATGTAATATACCAATCCATAGAGGGCCTGCATGAGGCTTGCCCGCACAACATGGGCGACTGGTATTTCACAGGAGATTATCCAACTCCCGGTGGTAACCGTGTAGCCAACAGGGCGTTCATGAATTATATGGAAAAGCGTGAAGGCAGGGGCTATTAAAGCTGCTTTGCTATAACGCACTTAATAGGCTTGCCCGCGATGTCTATTGTATCCGGTATGGACAGGATAGTATTTTTGCCATGCTTTCTCACCATGATGTGATCAAAGAAGATTGTGTCTCCGGGCTTAACCCTCTGGAAGATACTGAACGACAATTCTCCCTCCTGTGAAGTGTCGGCATCTGTTGTGATCTCAGGTGGTAATAGGTTTCCTTTGCAGTATAGAGACGTGAAGTCGATAGCCTTAATAAGGTTTCCGATAGAGTCTTCATATATTTTGTGCTCTGCAAATCCGAAATCAAACCCGGTGATCTTATAAGTATTGCCAAGAGAATCACGAGACCTGAGCCCCTGCATCATAAATTCTCTGAATTGTTCCCTCGTCAGGGGGCCACCTTTGTAGTCGGAGTTGCCTAAATATACCGGCGGCAGAAATGGCTTCCTGGCATTGGTCTTTGGCTGCGGCTTTACCGGGCGCTTCTGTTGTGCGCCTAGGTTAATGCAGAAAATACTTGCAAAGAAGAACAGAACAATATGGCCGGTAAGACTCCTCATTCTTCCAAAAATAAAAAAATAACGAGTTATAGTGAACTTATTTTTGTTCGAAATAGTTTATTTTATTTTAATGCATTAACGGCAGTCCATGCCATCATGCCCATACCGGTTATCAGCGCATCTTCGTTGATGTCGAACCGCGAATTGTGCACCGGCGCAGTAAATTCCTTATTGTCCTTGTTGGTGCCCAAGCGGAAGAAGCAGCCCGGTACATGCTGCATATAAAAACTGAAGTCTTCGCCACCCATGCGCATCTCCAGTTCGTGCACATTGCTGTCACCCACATAGGCCTTTGCCCACGATTCCAGTTTCCCGGTAAGTGCAGGGTCGTTATACACCGATGGATAGCCGGCAGGTATCTCTACGATCGCCGTGGCGCCATATGCAGCGCAGGTCTGCTTTGTAAAGTCCTTTATCCACTTATGGGCTTCATAGCGCCATTGTTCGTTGACCGTGCGGAAAGTACCAAGTATCTCCACCTTATCAGGTATGACATTAGTGGCAAAGCCGCTCTGTATCTTACCAAAAGTGAGTACTGAAGGAATAAGTGGATTGCCCTTCCGGGAAACCACCTGCTGCAACCCGGTGATCACCAGTGCGGCTATGGAAATGGGGTCTATGGTCTGGTGGGGTAGCGCTGCATGGCCCCCCTTGCCCATAATGGTAATGTACACCTCATCGGCACTGGCCATATATTGCCCTGCCCGGTAACCGATGGTTCCGGCGGGCAGGCTGGGGTATACATGCAATGCGAAAATGGAATCCGGCTTCGGGTTTTCCAGCACGCCATCCTTTATCATTAGCGTGGCTCCGCCCGGGTCTTTTTCCTCTCCCGGCTGGAAGATGAGCTTTACGGTGCCTTCAAATTCATTGCGCAATTCCTGCAATATTCTTGCCGCGCCCAGCAGGCAACTGGTATGCACATCGTGCCCGCAGGCATGCATCACCCCATTGTTGCGCGATCTGTAGGATGTGTTATTGTCTTCCTGTATGGGCAAGGCATCCATATCGGCCCGCAGTGCCACGCACTTATTGCCGGGATTTTTGCCCTTTATCAGGCCCACGAGCCCGGTGCCGCCAACGCCGGCCTGGTGGTCAACACCCCATGCAGTGAGTCTTTCAGACACATATTTCATGGTGTTGACCTCCTGGAAAGAGAGTTCCGGGTTGGCATGTATATGGTGGCGGATAGCCTGTATGTCGGAAAAATACTTTTGCGCTTTCTCGCGAATCTTTTCGATCATGGTCAGCAGATGCTTTGTACTACCCCAAAGCTAATCCTTACTTTCTAAAATAGTTGGTAAACTTTAAAAAGTGTTGATAGTAATGATATCCGGTACTATCAGGCAGGGTGTGTACATGGACTTAGCCTCACGGAGCATACCTTCGGCATCGCTTCTGTTGCGGTAGTTGCCCACTTTCACACGAAAGTCGGGCGACATATAGGTGAGATAAGTACGTACTGTGGGGTAGTGGCGCATGAACTCGGTCTTGATATCAATGGCCTTTGCACGGTCAGGCCCGTTGTATATCTGCACCCGGTACCCCTTGCCTGAATAGATCACTTTACCATCCGGAGGTTGCAGTGAATGCGGCAATCTCACCGGTGCCGGCTTAGCTTCTTCAGTTTTAGCAACAGGTGTATTGGCAGTGGCGGCGCCTCCCGGTGTTGCGGATGTCGCGGAAGGGATATTCCCGGAGGTGGGAATATCTTTTATTTTTTCCTTATCCACTACCGCCTTCGCTATCATCCGTTCTTTCTCGTGAGCTTTCGCCTGCGTGCGCTTCAATATCTGTCCCAGGCGTGGGTCGGCATGCACTACTACATCTTCCTGGGCCATAGCCCCTGTATAAGAGAAAAGTGCAGCTACAATTACCAATATGTGATACCAGCGGTTCATTCGTTTTCTTTCTTGACCAGTTGCCTGTATTCTTTCATTATATCCATGCTTGCAGAGCATCCCAGTCTTGCCGCCCCCGCATCTATCAGTTCTTTTGCAAACGCGTAGGTGCGGATTCCGCCCGATGCTTTGATCCTGATATTTTGCGGCAGATTGGCCCTCATCAGCTTAACGGCACTTACGGTGGCACTTACTTTCGCGAATCCTGTAGATGTCTTTAGAAAATCCACCTCATATTTGCTATACAGCTCGCAGCATGCTACGATCTCTTTGTCGGTAAGTATCCCCGTTTCAATGATAAGCTTCAATACCTTTCCCGACTGTTTCACCGGCTCCAGGCATTTCTTTATCTCATCTTCCAACACCTTCCAGTGCCCACCCTTCAGCGCGATCAGGTCTATCACCATATCTATCTCATCGGCCCCCGATCTGATGGCTGATTTTATCTCCGAGACTTTAGCCTCACGCGTACCATACCCCAGCGGAAAAGCGACAACAGTGGCCACTTTGACCATTGAGGTGTTCAGCATTTTCTTTGCTTCGGGTACAAACCTTTGGGGTATGCACACGGCTGCAAATCCCTCATGCCCCGCCTCAAGGCAAAGCTTGTCAACATCACTAATCCGGATTCCCTCTTTTAAGAGGGTGTGGTCAATATAGGCAGCAAGGTCAAACAACATACATCACAGATCGCTCTCACACAAATATATTACATTTTTAGGTTCTTTATGAGCTCATTAGCGAATTCATCTGTTTTTAACAGCGTAGCATCGTTCATGAGGTTGTAGAAGTCAACCGTTACACGCTTGCGCTTGATGGTCGTTGACAATGATTCCTCTATCATGTCGGCTGCTTCCTGCCAACCCATATACTGAAGCATCATTACGCCGCTCAGCAGCAGCGACGACGGATTCATTGTGTTGGTATTGGCAAATTTTGGTGCGGTGCCGTGTGTGGCTTCAAATACCGCATGGCCTGTCAGGTAGTTGATATTTGCTCCCGGAGCGATCCCGATACCGCCAACCGAAGCTGCCGCTGCATCAGATATATAATCGCCGTTGAGGTTCAGTGTAGCAACAACCGAATAATCTTTTGGAGCTATCAGTATCTGCTGCAGGAAGTTATCAGCTATCACATCCTTAATGATGAGTTTGCCTTGTGCTTCTGCATGCTTCATACGCGCATTGGCGGCATCTTCACCCTCTGTCTTCTTCGCCTTGTCCCACTGGCCCCAGGTATATACTTTGTCTCCGAATTCACGTTCAGCCAGTTCGTAGCCCCAGTTCTTGAAACCACCTTCGGTAAACTTCATGATATTGCCTTTGTGCACCAGTGTTACTGAAGGCAACCTGTGCTCAAGGGCATACTTAATAGCAGAACGAACGAGCCGCTCCGACCCTTCTTTTGATACCGGCTTGATGCCAAATGCTGATGTTTCCGGGAAACGTACTTTTTTAGCTGCATGCAATTCGTCACGCAGGAAGGCGAAGAGTTTTTTAGCTTCTTCGGTTCCTTCGGCAAACTCGATGCCGGCATATATATCTTCTGTATTTTCCCTGAAGATGACCATGTTCACGTTCTCCGGGTGCACAACAGGTGAAGGAACACCGTGATACCACTTTACCGGACGCAGGCAAACGTATAGGTCCAGCTCCTGGCGCATAGCCACATTGAGGGAACGGATACCTCCGCCAACCGGGGTTGTGAGCGGGCCTTTGATTGATACAAGATATTCACGGGCAGCTTCCAGTGTTTCAGCCGGCAGCCACTCTCCTGTTTTGTTGAACGCTTTTTCACCGGCAAGTATCTCCTTCCACTCTATTTTACGGGCTCCGCCGTATGCCAGGTCTATGGCTGCATCAAGCACGCGCTTACTGGCATTCCACACATCCGGGCCTATGCCGTCGCCTTCAATGAACGGTACGATCGGATTTTCGGGTACATTGAGCTGGCCGTTCTGGCCCATCGTGATCTTCGAAGGAGTCATTTTTTATAAGATTTTGGCCCGCAAAGGTACGTGATAACAGCTATCGGGAAAAGGATTTGACGTGATTTATCTGCCGGAAGAATGATTGTTTGCTCTATAAAAAAATCATATGATTTCTTGTTTTGTATTGATATTATTCCTACATTTCATTAAAATCAGATCTTATGGGAAAGTTCACTACCTCAATATTTACCCTTGCGCTGGGCCTTGCAGGCATAAATGCGCAGGCGCAGAGAATAGCTGTGACCATAGTTGGTACAGGCAAAGCGGCTTATAACGGAGAACTGAAGGCGGGAAAATCAACAATGCTGTACGGGCCTAAGGACGTGATCCGCGATGCATCAGGCAACATATATTTTACCGAGGTGTATGGAGCAAGGGTCAGAAAATTGTCGGCATCAAGGGGTATCGTTACAACCATTGCCGGGGGCGGATATTCATATGCCGACGGCATACCCGCCACCGATGCTTCAATCGCGCCGAACTATATGTGTATGAATTCGTCGGGGGATATTTTCATCACTACTTCAAACATGATCCGTAAGATAAGCGCGGCGGGCATCATCACCACAGTAGCTGGAATACCAACGTCGGGTTTTGGCGGAGACGGAGGCCCTGCCGGTGCGGCTTTGCTGAAAAACCCACAGGGTATTTGTATCGATGCAGCCGACAATCTTTACTTCGTGGACAGAGGTAACCAACGTATCCGTAAGATCGACGGGACGACCGGTATTATTACCACCATTGCAGGAGATGGAACATCCATCATGTCAGGAGATGGAGGGCCGGCTGGCCTTGCAACACTGAAGGGGCCTGCCTGTATCACTGTCAACCCGGCAGGAGACTTGTTCTTCTCAGATAATAACCCAAATTATCCGGGCTATGACAATTCTGTTATCCGTAAGATCGATGCCGTTACAGGCACTGTTACTCGTCTTGCAGGCGATACTGCCATGAGCGGGCTTGTGGCTGATGTCCCTGCCCTGAAGTGCGTGCTTGGTACCACTACAGGTCTTTCCATTGCTCCGGGTGGCGAGCTTTTTTGTAACGAGATGAGCTGCTCTTGCAGAGATATGGATGCCCTCTCAGATACAATGCACCTGGTTGGCGGTAACTTTTATGTGCAATCATTCTCGGATGATGTGCCCGGGCCTCTTGCCAATATGAATGTGCCTTATGGCTTGTTTGTGGACAACGGTGGAACTGTTTTCATTGCAGACTGTGGCAACAACAGGATCAGGAAGTACATTAAGCTCACGAATAGCCCTGCGTATGCTTTTGGCAACGTACAATTCACAGAGTTCATACCGTCACACACTACCAGCCTCGATTCCATGTTATGGATCACTGATCTTGACTCTGCACAAACGGAAACATGGACCGTAGTGAAGCCACCGGTTCATGGCACCCTTTCTGGTTTTCCTACATATGCTTTGTCGAACGGTGTACACACTACTGTAAAGCCAAAAGGACTAACCTATACCGCGGGTGCGGTGTATGCCGGGCTCGATTCCTTCCAGGTGCAAATATCCGATGGCGTGAATACAGACGTAGTGACCATATATGCCGATTCGGTGCCATACTATGCAATGCCCGTCGATCCGTTGTCGGTGACTCAGTTGACCACTATTTCAGGTATCAAAGTGTATCCAAACCCGGCAAGGTCTGTCCTTTCGGTAGAGTGGGCTACTTCACAAGAGAAGCTGGATGTTGAGGTTACTGATATTAGCGGCAGGGTGGTTTATACGGGTACATTGGCGCCTTCGGCCACCGAACACCGAGCACTGATCAATGTCGCTACATGGCCAACCGGTGTTTACCTGTTGAGGTCCGGAGCCAATGATGTAGCGGATTTTATAAAACAATAATCGTATGTGTATTGTCGTAAAATGCCGGTCATATCCCCGGCATTTTCTTTAATGCTATCATATCTGGTTGTTAATCATTTTGCCCGCTTATAAAATAGTCCTAACATTGCCTCCCGCCAACGGCTTTTGTTATGAAGAACGGATTAAGGGTATTGCTGCTGATCTGCTTTAGCGCCCATGTGAGTTTTGCACAGGTGAAGAAACCTATAGATATTAATGCCAGCTATAAGCAAAGCGGCCTCCGGCCGGCGATAGCTACAGCGCAAAAGAAAGGGGGCAAGTCTAAAACAGTAAAGGACCCTAATGCGGAACTTATCAGGAAGTTTTATTCGGCATATATTAAAGTGAACTCAGTGCAGGATGACTATATTCCTGATGCAAAAAACATTGTTGATACGCTGAAAAAATACTGCACTATAGCATTAGTGCGTACGGCGAGGAACGGCAATCGAGAGTTCGATCCTATCATACAAGGGCAGGACTATGATACTACTTGTGTGCCCACTATTGAAGTGGTGAAGACCGACCCGAAGAATAATGTGTTCCAGGTATGTTATCACCAGGCTTATAACGATACCAAGCATTGCATCAATGTTGCATTGGTACAGGAAAATAAGAAGTGGAAACTGGACCGTACCTGGTAAGCACAAAAGGCCTTTACCAGCTCCTGCGGCTCCGGACTTTCCCGAAAAGCATTCCAATATTTACGCCGGCAGATCTTGTTACGGAATTGACGTTGATCATTAATCCCAGGTTCAGCCCGAATCCGCGTGAGGTTGCAAACTCAAATTCAGGATTGACCAGTGCGCCGATAGTTATCTCATCTCTCCGTGAGTATTCGTAATTGCCTTCAAACCAACCCCCATGAGGAGTATATGAGTAAGGGATCGATGAGCTACCCATACCAATTCCACCCCTGTAGGTAAATCGCGTGGTGGCATGCCGGAAGTGAACTGTCCTGCCATACATTACCCCGAGCATTTTTGTTCTGATCCTTGGAAAAGCTTCAAGCAGTCCACGCTGATAGTCGGATGGCATTGCGGGATCAATGACACTGTTGAAAACATAGCCGGAGGAGACGATATTGTCATCGAACATAACATTCAGCAGCATATTGAACATGAAGTGGGTAGCGCCGCCGAGAGACATTTCTCCGTACACAAAATTGGAATGGCCATGTACGTATGTGATGGGTGTCGCGGAACGCGCACTATCTGCTGATTGGGCTGATGACCATACGGGCAAAAGGTTAAAAGCGGGTAATATGGCTAATAGCTTTTTCATCATCATTGATAACGAAATTAATTATAATGTCTTAATAAGCAAGTAACTACACAGGTGCTATTATCCGACGTGGCTATGTACGAAAGCCGTTTGTGAAAATTACTGTTGTCAGAATGTGTCAGATCAAATGCAGCAGATAACCGGCAACAGCACCGCCTAAAACAATAAATGCGGTATTGAGTTTTTTGAAAAAAACAGCAACGATAAAACCTGTAATGGCTATGGTCATACTCCGCCAGTCCTGAATCGAATCTTTGCCTGATTCGACGCATATTGCCAAAATGATGGCAACCGAGGCAACATTCACCGTATCAAGGAACGCGGACATCAATGCCGATCTTCTAAGTCCCGGGATAAAAGGATTAAGTAGTGCTACAAACAAAAATGAAGGAAAAAAGATTCCGATTGTCGCGGCAATAGCACCCGGTAGCCCACCTATTTGCCAGCCAATAAAAGTGGCGGCAGAAAATACCGGGCCGGGTGTGAACTGTCCCACAGCGATCGCATCCAGCAACTCTTTTCGGCTGAGAATTCCGGTATTTACAAGCTCGGTATTCAGGAATGCAAATAACACATAGCCACTACCATATAATATGGAGCCTACTTTCAGGAATATCCAGAATATCTTCAGGTCTGGCAATTTGAGTATTGATAAAGGCAGGAAGCTATTCAGCTTGTTGCTTCGTGATGTCTTGATGAGATGATATACCATTCCGATCCCTCCGGCACCGAAAAGTACTGTTATTTCGTTCATTCCTGCCAGGCTTGCTATCGCACATGCTATGCCTATAACGCCAAGTTCTGCTGTTTTGAATGCTTTCTTACCCAGCGTTATCATAGCGGACACTATTATCGCCAATATTGCAGGTTTGATACCATACAAGAACGGAGCCACCTCGGGCAGTCTGCCGTACTGTTTATACGCCCAGGCAAAGATCGCGGTAATGATAACTGCCGGGATGATAAAACATAGGCCGGCAACGATCAACCCTTTCCATCCGGCTCTTTCATGGCCACAGTGCATGGTCATTTCAGTAGAGTTAGGGCCGGGGATCAGGTTTGTAGCACCTATCAGGTCAAGAAAATGTTCATTGGAGATCCATTTACGTTTTGTTACGACCTCATCCTGCATCATGGCGATATGGACAGCAGGGCCACCAAAACCAATACAGCCTAATTTCAGAAAAACTTCGGCAACTTCTCGTAACTTATCTTTCCGCTTTTCCATAGAGTCGTAAGTCAGGAAACAGTTGGTAACCTATATAGGTAAAAGTAGAGAACGGGACTGACGTTGGAGCAAGATCACCCCTGTATCCTCGCCCTGATACACCCAATACCTTTTTGATGTACATGTGCTGCCTGATATTTGCAAAAGTTGTTGACACAATAATGAGAAAAGGAGCATTATTTATTTACAGGATATTCCTTATGGCTCCTGCGCTTTAAAGACCTGGTTTGAAAACGGAGGGGTTTCCGGTATCTTAATGACATTGAATCCATGTTTAGTAGCTTGATGACAATTATTGCAGGTGTTTGTCAGCAGTATAAAACCACTCTTAAATGATCGCGGATCTTTCTTTTGTATGGCATAGGCCATGCTGTCAATTGCAGGCGCTATCATTGGCAAAGACTTGGATTCGGGTCGGTCGTAATTATATTCCCTGATGCCATCTAACGCTTCTTTTATTTCACCTAGCTCAAAATCAGCAAGTTCCCAGTTTTGCGCAACTCCTGCAAACCAAAGCTTCTCGTGATGAACCTGGATACCGGACATGAATTCTCCAAAACCCGGCCGGTATGATTTCTTTAGCTTGTTTTGTAAGCTGTCAATTTGCGCTTGTTGCTGTTGTGAATTGTTATTCTGCTGCGCACAGGCAACTAACATGGTGATCAGGATCAGTAAAAGAGTCTGTTTCATCATGTTAAAGCTACGCAGAAATCACAAGCCTCCTTTCATTAACAGTGACCGGTCACTTTTTTTAAAAGCAAACATATGAACAATAACTACACCGAAGCCTTATTCAGTGTAAATCCGAACGAAGATCCTACCCCCTGCTTGCTGCGCACATTCACTGTTTGGCCATGCGCCTCAATGATATGTTTCACAATGGCAAGGCCCAGGCCTGTGCCTCCGATGGCGCGTGAACGGCTGCGGTCAGCACGGTAAAAGCGTTCGAAGATGCGCAGCAGATGCTCTTCGGCTATGCCCGGGCCATCATCAGATATCTCTACGTAAATAAGTTTTTCATCCATCTCATAGCAGCCGGCTATGATGTTGCCCTGGTCGTTTCCATACTTGATGGCATTCTCCACCAGGTTCACCAGTACCTGTTTTATTTTTTGCTTGTCTGCGGTTACTTGTATGGGGCGTTCTGTACCTTTTTTGAAAATCATTTGTATGTTCCTTTCCGCGGCCTTCAATGAGAGTTCCTCATACACATCACGTATCAGGTCCTGGATCACAAAGGTCTCTTCAATGAGCGGTATCTTACCCGATTCCAGTTTCGATATCTCATCCAGGTCATCTACAAGCCTCACCAGGCGGTCAATGCTTCTGGAGGCATTAGAAAGGAACTTCTTGTTTACGGCTTCGTCTTCCAGTGCTCCGCCAAGTAGAGTGTCCACATAACCCTGTGCAGAGAAAATGGGAGTGCGTAGCTCATGCGCGAGGTTCATGAGAAACTCCCTGCGAAACCGCTCATTGGCCTGCAGCATCTCTATCTCGTCCTTTCTTTGCATGGCCCATTTCTGCACATCCTCGCTCACTTCCTCTATCGATTTCTGAGGAAGTACTTTTTCATAAAAGAACTCTTCCTTTTTGGTGGCCTTGGTCTGGTAAATGAATTTATAGATGATCTTGATCTTACGGTAGATGAAGTATTGCAGTGTATAGTAATACAGCCAATAGATGATAATAAGGGTAATGCCGAATACCAATATAGGCACGTACCAGTCCTGGTGCAGGAAGAGGCTCAGCAGAGCGTTCACAGTGGCGATTATCAGCGCGGTAATGAACGATAACTGGCGGGGAGACAGATTTTTTGTATCCAGGACAGACATGGGACTAAGTTAGACGTAAATAGCGAAAAGAAAAAAGAGCATACGAGCGGCGGGCCGAGGTTACTCTTTATCAGCGGCTAATTAGGCCATTTCGAACTTGTAACCTACGCCTTTTACAGTGGTTATGAGGTCTATGCCTGCTTTCTGACGGATCTTACGGATGTGAACATCAATGGTTCGGTCGCCCACTATCACATCGGTGCCCCATACGCGCTGCAATATCTCGTTGCGGAGAAATACGCGCCCGGGTTTTGAAGCAAGTAGTGAAAGTAGCTCGAATTCCTTTTTTGCCAGTAATATCTCTTCGCCTTTGTAGGATACCGTAAATTTCGTTTTGTTGATCTCCAGGTCGCCGAACGTCTGCTTCTGCTCCTGGTCATCATCTCTGCGGAAACGGCGGAGTGCTGAGCCTATACGGGTAGCCAGCAGTTCCGGCTTTATTGGCTTTGAGATATAATCATCCGCTCCGATCTTCAATCCTTCTATTTCATACTTCTCATCGTTGAGGGCTGTAAGGAAAATGATGGCGGTATCGTCAAATTCATGCATCGTCCTCAGCTCCCTGATGGTCTCAATACCGTCTTTATGCGGCATCATGATGTCAAGAAGTATCAGGTCGGGGCGAAAATCACGCGCTTTCCGTATCGCCTCCACGCCATCGCGGGCTGCAGCGATCAGATATCCTTTATTTTTTAAATTATAACTGATGAACTCGACTATATCCGGTTCATCGTCAACGATCAGAATTTTTCCTGGGAATACTTCCATAGTAGCACTAAATCTTATACAAAGGTACGATGCGAATGTTAAGGCAAGAATAACGCCACATTACGGAATTGTTAAGAGATTGCAGGCCGTTAACAAAAAAATACGGACGGCATAACCGTCCGTATCATAAATCATTGATTTTTCGGGTGTTGAATTAGTTCAGTGTCACTACGCCTGTGCCTACTTTATACCCTTCGTTATATATTTCGATGGTATAATTGCCCTTGCTGTAATCGCCATCCTGGTTCCAGTCAACGGTCACATCTTTTACCATTTCATTTTGGGTAAGAACAATGTTCTTCAGTATGGAGTAGCTCATCTGGCCCTTGGTAGTGCTCATCATACCCGATGCGTTGGCAGGTGTGCTCAGTACCGCGCCTTCAGGCGATATGATACGTACATACAACTGCTTGCTGCCGCTTTCTGCTATCCTGTTCTCATCAATATCAAACTTAATACGAAGGATATCTACTTTTTTAGCCTTCGAGGTCTCCTTTTCTTTGCCGTTGCGGCGCTTGTGAATAGGCTCCATGCGCAGGTTTGAGGCGTGCAATACTGCTGCAACTTTCTTCAGGCTCACGTTCTCGGCCGATGTCGAGTCCACTTTCTTCGTGAGTGTCCGGTTATCGCCGGTCAGTTGCTTGTTCTCTTTTTCAAGTTCTGCTATACGGGCTTCCATGTCCCTTGTTTTGTCGTTCAGGCTGGTGATCAGCTCTCTTGCTTTTTTCAGCTCGGCCTGGGTAGCGTTCTTGTTGCTCAGTATGGTGCGTATCTGAGATTGCAGCTTGGCTATCATGCTCTTGTTGCCCTGCAGCGCGCTGTCCATACGGGAGTTTTCAGTCACAAGCTGGTCTATCTTAGCAGATGCCGCGTCAAAATCAGCCTGCAATGCAGCACGGTCTGTAAGCACAGAGTCCATGCGTTTCTGCTCTACTTTTTCTTTACTGCTGTTGTCTGCCGCCATCTGGTTCTTGCTCACAAACAGGTAGATACATCCTGCCAATAATATCAGGATGATCACCCAATAGATCATCGAGCTGTTCTTTTTGCCTTGGTTGGCGGGCTGCTGCGGCTGCTGTGGCTGGCTGAATTGGCTCATAATTTTGTTTTGTTTAATTTGCTGAAATTAAATTAAGTGCAAATATATGCACATCTTTTGGTTATGGAATATGCAAAGGAGATTTTGTTTATCGATATAGAAACCGTGCCAACGGCCCCGGAGTACAATTTATTAACGGAGGCGATGCAGGCGGAATGGACAAGAAAATCACGCTTCGTGAAAAGTACAACAGAGGGTGTAGCAGACCCCGCAACGCTGTTCTCAGAGCGGGCAGGCATATTTTCTGAGTTCGCGAAGATCGTGTGTATCGGTTTTGGAAGCCTCAATAATTCGGAGGGGAGCTGGAAGATGCGTTTGAAGGCGCTGACCAATGACAATGAACATACTTTGCTGACCGATTTTTGTGAGGTAATTAACAAATTTACCCGCCGCTATCCCGACATAAAATTCTGCGGGCATAACATCAAAGAGTTTGATATCCCGTTCATCTGCCGGCGCATGGTCATCAACAATATTCCACTTCCGGGTTGCCTGCAGGTGTCGGGCAAAAAGCCATGGGAAGTGACGCACATCGATACTATGGATATGTGGCGGTTCGGAGATTATAAGAATTTCACATCGTTGTCGTTGCTGGCAGAGGTGCTGGGTATTCCATCGCCAAAGAGTGACATGGATGGCAGCAAGGTATCTGAAGCCTACTGGCATGATAAAGACCTGCCGCGTATAGGCCGCTATTGTGTGCAGGATGTGCTGACCAGCGCCCGTGTATATCTGCGGTTGAAAGGTGTTCATGACGTGGCCATAGAGCCGGTGTATGTAGAGGGGGATTAAGTATGCTGATATGCGTAATTAGTATCGAACACCTGTTAACAAAAAGGCGCCCCGGTTCTGCTACTTTGAATTAAATTGCGCCTGATCAATGAACGCGGAACTAAAGAAATTATACCAGTCCATCCAGCTCAGGCAATTTGCGCCGGTCTATCTTATTGACGGGGAAGAGCCGTTTTACCTGGACATCATCACGTCCTGGTTTGAGAATGAGATCCTCAACGATGCCGAAAAGGACTTTAATCTCATTACGCTTTACGGAAAGGACACCGATTGGACAGATGTGGTCAATGCCTGTCGTCGTTTCCCGATGTTTGCCGATAAGCAGGTGGTTATTCTTAAAGATGCCGCGCAGATGAAAAGTATCAACGAACTGGCAGCATATGTGCAAAACCCTACGCCAAGCACAGTGTTCCTGATAGAACACCGCTTTAAAAAAGCTGACGGCAAGACCAAGCTCGTAAAATATGTCAAGGAAAAGGGTTTTCATTATACTTCTGATAAAGTAAGGGATGAGCAGATCCCGGCATGGATACAGGCCCAGGGAAAGGAGATGAACTTCCAGGTTGGTGAACGGGAATCACAGATACTGGCCACTTATCTCGGCAACGATCTGCAGAAGATCATCAATGAGATAGAAAAGGTGCGTATCAATGTGCCGCAGGAACGGGAATTGACAATGGAGCTGATCCAGAAGTACATTGGCGTAAGCCGGGAATACAATGTCTTTGAGTTTCCCGAGGCACTCACCGGAGGCAACAGGGAGAAGCTGTACCGTATGCTGACCTACTTCCTGGCAAATCCCAAGTCGGCGCCTATGCCGCTGTTGATAGGTACATTCTATACGCATTTTAACAGGCTTTATGTGGCCAATTTTGTCAAAGGCCGATCAGACAAGGATGCGGCGGCAGCATTAGGGGTGCCCCCGTTCCGTGTAAAGAGCATCATGGACGTGGCCCAGAACTGGCCTCTGCACAGGGTAGAGCGGTGCCTGCTGCTGCTGGGGAAGTACAGCACCCTGGCCGTAGGTATAGATAGTATTGCCCCGGACAGGGAATTGCTGAAGGAGATGATAGGGCAGATGCTGGAATAGCGCCTTAATTATATCAGTATAGCCAATATGAATGCCCTCTGAGGGCATTTTTTCGTAAATTTATATGCTGAAAATACGATAGAAACGGCAAGGATATGCATACGACCACAGCACCCCAGCAGGAAGCTTACAATAAGAACGAGGAAGAAGAGAAGAAACTGATCCTACGGGAATACCGCGGGCTGTTGCGTGCGTTGAAGGAACGTTTGAAGAAGGGTGACAAGACCCTGTTGCGCCATGCTTTTGAGATGGCCGTAGATGCGCACAGGGATATGCGACGTAAGTCGGGTGAGCCATATATACTGCATCCTATTGCTGTGGCGCGTATCGCTGTTGAGGAGATAGGGCTGGGGGTTACTTCGGCTATCTGTGCACTGCTTCATGATACTGTAGAAGATACCGAGATAACGTTAGAAGACATCACCCGCGATTTCAACGCCCATATAGCCAAGATCATAGACGGCCTGACCAAAATATCCAATGTGGTGGATATCAAGGGTGATTCTACGCTGCAGGCGGAAAACTTCAGGAAGATATTGCTGACACTGGCGGATGATCCGAGGGTGATACTGATAAAGCTGGCAGACAGGCTGCACAATATGCGTACGCTCGATAGTATGAGCCGTGAGAAACAGTTGAAGATATCTTCTGAGACCACGTACATCTATTCGCCGCTCGCGCACCGTCTCGGTTTGTACGAGATCAAGTCGGAGATGGAGGACCTGGCCCTTAAATACACGCAGCCGGATGTCTATACTGAAATAGCCAAGGGCCTTAAAGAGACGAAGCGTGAACGTACCCGCTATATCAATGAGTTCATCAAGCCGATAAAAGAAGAACTGACCAACAACGGGTTTGAGTTCGAGATATATGGCCGCCCCAAGGCGATAAACTCGATCTGGAATAAGATGAAGAAGAAGCAGGTCGCATTCGAAGAAGTGTATGACCTGTTTGCGATACGCATCATTATCAAGTCCACGCCGGATCACGAGAAGGAAGATTGCTGGAAGGTGTATTCCATAGTCACCAACTTCTACCGCCCCAGCCCCGACCGTTTGCGGGACTGGATCAGTGTGCCGAAGGGTAATGGCTATGAGGCATTGCATACCACGGTGATGGGGCCGGTAGGGCGCTGGGTAGAAGTCCAGATACGCACCGAACGGATGAATGAGATAGCAGAGAAGGGGCTCGCCGCTCACTGGAAGTATAAGGAGGGCGCTCCGTCTTTGCAGGAGAATAAGCTGGACAGCTTCCTGAAACATCTGCGTGATATACTCACAAACCCGGATACGGATACTATTGACTTTATCCAGGATTTCAAGCTGGACCTTTTTACCGAAGAGATATATATCTATACTCCTAAGGGTGATATGCGTGTGCTGCCGAAGGGCGCTACCGCTCTTGATTTCGCGTTTGACATACACAGTGAGCTTGGCGCGCATTGTATAGGCGCCAAGGTAAACTACCGCCTTGTGCCGTTGAGCCACCAATTGGATAGCGGAGACCAGGTAGAGGTCATCACTTCGTCCAAACAAACACCTTCGGAGGATTGGCTCAGGTTCCTGGTGACGGCAAAGGCAAAGTCGAGAGTGAAGGTCTACCTGAAGGAGGAGAAGCGGAAGATAGCAGAAGATGGTAAAGATATATTGCGCCGTAAGCTGGAACATATCAAGGTGCCTATGTCGGCATTCAATCTGAATGAGGTGGCTCATTTCTATAAAAAGCTGTCTGTGCTTGATCTCTGTTATGCTATTGCTGTAGGTGATATTGATCTTCATGAATTGAAGACGTTCTCTGTACATGGTGACAAACTGCACCAGCCCGGCAAGGAGCAGAAGCAGGAAGTTAAGTCCGGTGATGAGGAACAGGTGCGGCATAAGCCATCGAAGGCTGCAGAGCTTATCATCTTCGGTGAGCGCTCTGATAAGGTGTTGTATAAGCTGGCCCAGTGTTGCCAGCCTATCCCCGGTGATGATGTGTTCGGGTTTGTAACATCGGGTGAGGGTTTGAAGGTGCACCGTACCGACTGCCCTAATGCTGCCCAGTTGCTTGCCAACTATGGCCACAGGATAGTAAAGACCAAGTGGGCCAAGAACAAAGAGATATCCTTCCTTACCGGTGTGCGTATCATTGGGCTGGATGATGTAGGGGTGATACAAAAGATCACTAATGTCATCTCCGGCGAATTGAAACTGAATATGCGCTCTATCAGCATAGATTCCAGGGATGGGATCTTTGAGGGAAATATAATGGTGTATGTACATGACAGGGAAGAGCTGAATAATTTCTGCAACCGCCTTGGTGCATTGGACGGCATCAATAAAATAGAACGAATAGAAAGCACGGAAGAGTAGTGATACAGCCCGGAAATACTGAATAAAATATGTCTGATAACAACAAGTTGTATGAACAATATGCCGCCATGACTCAGAAGGCGGCCGATCTCAATAATGCATCTGCTGTACTTAGCTGGGACCAGGAGACCTATATGCCGCCCAAGGGCGCTGACGCAAGAGCAAGGCAACTGGCCACCCTCGCTTCTTCTGCCCACGAGCTGCTGACCTCTGAAGACTATGGGAAAATGCTTGCGACCCTGGCCGCCGCTACCGACCTGGATGATATACAGAAAGCTAACGTAAGCCTGAGCCTTGAAGACTACGATAAGAACAGGAAGCTGCCGTCGGAAGTTGTAGAAGAAATGTCGAAGCAGACAAGCCAGTGTTTCAATGCATGGATAGAATCGCGCCGGCAGAACGACTTTAAGATATTCGCGCCGTCGCTGGCAAAGATGATAACGCTGAAGCGCAGGCAGGCAGACCTCTACGGGTTCAAAGATCATCCCTACGACGCGCTGATGGATGATTATGAGAAAGGGGCCACGGTGGCAACTATCGATCCGGTATTTGAAGGTATCAGGACGCAGATGCCTGTGCTGCTGAAACAGATATCGGACGCTGCGCAGGTGAGTGACGCGTGTTTTTACCAGCACTTTCCAAAACAACAGCAGTGGGACTTCAGTATTGATGTGCTGAAGAAAATGGGTTTTGACTTTGAAGCCGGACGGCAGGACCTTTCCGAGCATCCATTCACTACCTCGTTCGCTCCGGGAGATGTGCGCCTCACTACCCGTGTTGATGAGCATAACTATGCTTCGCTCCTGTGGAGTTGCATACACGAAGGCGGGCACGGGCTGTATGAGCAGGGGCTCCCGGAAAGCCAATACGGATTGCCGCTGGGTGCAGCAGCCTCTCTCGGCATACACGAGTCGCAGTCGAGGTTGTGGGAGAACTGTGTGGGCAGGAGCACAGACTTCTGGCATTACTTCTATCCCGTATTGCAGGAGTATCTTCCTAAGCAACTGGCGAAGGTGAGTGTTGACGAATTCTATAAAGCATGTAATAAAGTAGAGCCGTCGCTGATACGCACAGAAGCGGATGAGCTCACGTATCATTTTCATGTGATGATACGTTATGAAATAGAGAAGTCGCTTATTGAGGGCACGCTCGATCCGATGTCTTTGCCGGAGAAATGGAACGAAATGTATCATCGCTACCTGGGTGTGACGCCGGATGGCGACAAGACCGGGGTGCTGCAGGATGTGCACTGGAGCCATGGCAGCTTCGGATATTTCCCCACCTATACGCTTGGTAGTTTTTATGCCGCGCAGTTCTACCGCCAGGCTCAGAAAGATATACCCGGGCTGCAGGATGGCATCAGGAAGGGAGAGCTGGCGCCGCTGCTTGCGTGGCTCCGTGAGAACGTGCACCGGCATGGGCGCAGGTACACCTCGCAGGAACTCTGCATGCAGATAACAGGGGAAGGGTTGAATGCTGATCATTTTATGCGTTATGCTACTGATAAGTACATGGGTATCTATGGATCAAAGTAATAGTTGTGTCGCAGGCAATAGCACCATATACTGAGCCGCTGACCCCGGATGAATTCAGCTTTCTGAAGAAGAAAGAGGCTACGGAACGCAGCCAGTATTATAAGGTGTTCCGGATGCTGATGTTCCTGAGTTTCATTATTCCATTTGCGGGCGCCTGGTACCGCGCTTATGACGGCGCGCCAAACGCGTTCTCTGCAACCAAATTCTTCTTTACGGCAGGCATACTGCTGTTCATTTCATCATTCTCTACCTATATGAGCTATCGCTACAATCTGCGTAAGCTGCAGCAGGATATCAGGAATGGCACGAAGACCATAGAGACGAGCCATGTAACGAGGAAGCTGTACATACCATCGAAGGATGCCTATTACTTTTACATCACTTCACGCAACAAGCTGAGCATTGAGGTTTCGGCAGACGACTATAACAACCTGGGGGAAGGTGACGAGGTGTGTATAGAATATACTACCTACTCCAGGCTGTACCTGGGATACTTCTGACGCGCTATGACGGGAAGTTGTAGCTGATCCCCTTTTCGGTAATGAACGTTTCAATGGAGATATACGACGCAGCTTCAGATCCAGATGTATCTGTGACCATGAGCAGGACGTCGCAATCATCTCCGCTATAATTTTGCCCGTTCTTATCCCTGAGCCAGCTTTCTGCAAACGCATCTTTCCCGGGCTGCGCAGCGGGGCTGATAACAATGGCATCAACTATGTAGCTATTACCATTTATCGAGAATTCGGTGTCAACGAGGTCTTCAAAGTCACTAAGGACCTCTTCTGCAATGTCTAAAGTCATGGATTACTGAGCAGTTATACGGAGAAAGAACTACCGCAGCCACAGGAACTGGTGGCATTGGGGTTGTTGAAAACAAATCCGCGGGCATTGAGGCCATCGGAATAGTCAACTTCCATGCCCAATAGGTAGATGCCGTGAGCAGCTTTCATGATCACAGTTATGCCTTCTATCTCATAAGTTTCATCGTCAGCCTCTTTCTGGTCGAAGCCCAGCACATAGCTGAGGCCTGAACAACCACCACCTTTTACACCGACACGCAAAAGCTGGCCGGCCACAAAACCGGGGTCATTCATCAGTCGTTTTACTTCTTCTATTGCGTTAGCTGTCAGCTTTACAGGGGCACTTACTACGGTTTCCATAACTATTATTTATACAAATTTACGACAATGGGCTGAACCTTCGTTCGCCGGATAAGGGATTGTGCTGATCTTAACGAAATGTGTGCAAATTTCTTTTTCATAGGTGAAGTGCGCAAAAGTGCATTTAAGTAATTGATTGTCAATAAAAATCTGCGCAACGGAAAATGCGAAGTGTGCAAAAAAGTGCGCAAAATGCCCGTATCAAATGATAGTGATATCCCGGCTATATAATGCCGCAAATGCTGTACCAAAGTGACGAGATCTGACAGGATGGAATGGATGTTTTTTTCATCAATGCTACATGGGCCAAATACCTACAGGCTTTAGCTGAAGGGATCAATGATCTCCTCTTACATAGTGAAGGGTTTTATTCTTTATATTTTTCAGGTATATTTATGGTATGGAGTTCTGCGAGTATCACTTGCAAGGGGATATATATTTTCCGTCCACTGCTTATGAGCGGCAACTGATCAGTTGCATCTGGTATGTGGCGGGAAGTTTTGCACGCCCTCAACAGGAACAGATACTGCCCTCGGGAATGGCCGAGCTGATCTTCAATTTATCGGAGCCGGTATCTTTCAACCGGAATTTTGATGGCCGTACGGATGTACTGCCAAGGTGTTTTATAACGGGGGTGAGCTTAAATGATGTAACGCTTATTAAGAACAAGCACCAGCATTTTGTAGGTGTGCAGTTGCGCCCGTTTGCCATTAAGGCTTTGTTTGGTATCCCTGCATATGAACTTACCAACAGCATACTGGATCTCACGCTGCTGGATAAAAGTCTGAATGCGATATGGCACCGGCTTGGGGAAAATACTGCATTTGCAGACAGGGTAGCTCTTTTGCGCGAGTGGATATGCCATCGTACCTGCTTAACCAGCCCCGAACGGGGGCTTGATGCACTTGGCCACTTCTATGCCACCGCTCACCGCAATGAAAAGAGAATAGCCCAACTGGCCGGTGACTATTGCCTGTCGGAAAGGTCGCTGCGACGGAAATGTAATGACTGGCTGGGTATGAGCGCCGAGGCCTTTATACGCTACAGAAAATACCTGCAAGCCCTGACACTTTTACATTCGGACGAGCTAAACCTGACAACGGTGGGGCATATGTCCGGTTATTACGACCAGAGTCATTTTATCAGGGAATTCAGATCGTACACTTCGATGACGCCGGGAACATACCGTGAACAAAAGAGCATTGGTATTGGCCATATCTACAGGGACATGTAATGTTGTCCGCATTGTACAATTGATATGCCTGACAGTGCAGGATATTTGCAGTCATTCATCAGCAAAATAAAAAATATGGGACCATCTGCTAAGAAAGCGCTTAAATACACCGGTATCATGGCAGGTGTACTGGTTGTGTTGCTTGCCGCCGCAGGCGGATATATCTATACGCTTATTCCCAAACCGACAGGGCAGCCAATAGTGCTACAGGCCGACCTGTTTCGTAAGCCCGACCAGCCATTGCCCATGGAAGGCAAGTATATATACAAGCCGGCCACAGAGCTGAGCCAGATGATGAGGAGCGGGCAGGCGAAGTCGGAGGACGTAGTGAGGGAGTTCATAGCCAATATACGGAACAACAACTGGCGGTATAACGCGGTGATATGGCTGCGTGAGCAGGAGGCGATGGCGGAGGCCAGGCAGGCGGATGAGGCCATAGCCCGGGGCGACACAGCCGGGCGTCCATTGCTGGGGGTGCCGGTGACCATAAAGGAAATGTTTTGGGTGAAGGGATCGCCGAGCACGATGAACGCGAAAATGTATCGCTTCACCGCCCCGTATGACGGAACAGTAGTGGCGCGTATCAAAAAAGCAGGGGCCATTATACTCGGTACTACCAATGTACCTTATATGCTCAGTGACTACCAGACACAGGGAGAAGTGTATCCGACCGGTAAGAATCCCTACGATACAACGCGTACACCCGGAGGGAGCACTGGAGGAGGAGCCGCGGCCCTGGCCGCAGGATTCACCAGTATAGAGCTGGGCAGCGACATGGGAGGCAGCATACGTATCCCTTCCGCCTTCTGCGGGCTATACGGGCTGAAGACCACATTTGGCACCATCAACATGACAGAGGGTGTGGGGCCCGATACCACTACTAAGTATAAAAGACTGGCCCTGGCCTGTACAGGCCCGCTGGCAAGAACACCCGAAGACCTGGAACTGATGTGGGCGGTGATCAGGGATACGAAGGCAGATCCGCGCTTTCCGATGGCAGCGGCCACCTGGCGTCCTGCAACTGCGCGAACCCCGGATGCTTACCGCATAGCCTGGACCGATGAGTGGGGAGCAGGAAATGCAAGCGGTGATGTAAAGGCGAAACTGAAACAATTCATTGACTCTCTGGCCAACAGGCACGCCTTTACAGAAAGAGCGGCACCGGATGTGTATAAAACAATGAACCGACTGTTCTACGGCCAGTTTGCCTGCATGATAGGCGAGGGACAGCCATGGGCCCTGAGAAAGCTGATAGGCATGGAATTCAAAAAATGGGATGATGGCTCGGGTGATATGGATGAGTTCTTTGACGCCATGAGTGACAACTCTGATGCAAGGTGGGATAAGCTACAGGCGAAGGCTAAGCAACTACACGCGGAGTGGGAGACATTCTTTAAGAAATATGACTTTCTTATTTGCCCTATAACCTATGGCCCGGCCATAAAACATTGTACGCTGGGAACTGCCTTGCCGGGCGACAACAACACAACCATGCCGTATGCCAGGTACTTTGGATTCGGTAGCATTCTTAACACAGCGGGATTGCCTTCTATCATCATCCCGATGGGGCTGAACAAAGACGGGTTGCCATTGGCCATACAAGTGACAGGCAATTACTACTCTGAGCCGGAATTGCTGCATTTTGCTAAAATAACCGAAGCCATGGTGCCGGGCTTTATACGTCCTCACCAATAGGTCAATGCTGTGTGTGCCCCTTTTTAGCGGAGCGGGTGCCTTTGCGTAGCTCGAAGATGCCCCAGAAAGCAATAGTAACATCCATGAGCACCTGGCCAATAAAATCTGCCGAGCCGGAAGCAGCAGACAACTTATGCTGCTGAAAATAAATGATGTTCTCCGCTACCCATGGTACAGTGGCTATAACACCCGTAATATTGAGCCAGCGCGGATAAGCAGCATAAAATGCAATAAGCAGCATGCTGGGGATGAGCAGAAACAGGCTGGCAGTGAACAGCTTGTACACTTCATCGAGATTTTCTTTTGACGGCTCGGGAGATACAACGTACAACACAAAAATAACGCCCTGAGTAACAGACATCATCGTAAAACCTATGGCCGCGATGGTCTGTTTTTCCTCGGCCAGTTTCACGCCGAGCGCCGTGCACCCGATGATAATGAGCGCTGTTTGCAGGTGGCCCATCAGCAGCCCGATCTCGCTGATCCTGGGTGGCTCTACGGAGAAATCGGGTGGAAAGCACCAGCCGGCCACGGATGCCACTACCGATGTAAAGAAACTCATGGCGATCAGCATCCGGAGGTGCTTATCTTTTTTCTGTTCGTCCATGTACATTTTGTGTGTTTTAGTAAATATAGTAAAATGATGTTATGAGCAAGAGGCCCGAAGGGAAAGATGTACAAAACGGAATAATACGTTCATGATTTTTTTTTATTTTTGCCGCTCTAAAAGCCGCAATAAATATGACCGAGGAATTAGATATGATAATGGACGAAGTGTCTGTGCAGATGAAAAGAGCAATAGCTCACCTGGAAGCTGAACTGGGAAGGATACGTGCAGGTAAGGCAACACCACAGGTAGTGGATGGTATCTTTGTAGATTACTACGGCAATGCTACACCCCTGAACCAGGTAGCCAATGTATCTGTTCCGGACGCGCGTACCATATCTATCCAGCCATGGGAAAAGAATATGCTGCAGCCAATAGAAAGAGCTATCATAGCTTCCAACATCGGCCTGAATCCGCAGAATGATGGTAACATCATCCGCTTGTTCCTGCCGCCGCTCACTGAAGAGCGCCGTAAGGAGTTTGCCAAGAGGGCATTCGGGGAGGGGGAACATGCGAAAGTGTCTGTACGCAACATACGCAGGGACCACATAGAGCAAGTAAAGAAGCTGCAGAAAGATGGCCTGAGCGAAGACACCGCAAAGGATACAGAAGCTGCGATACAGGGCATAACCGATAAATACATAGCACAGATAGACCAGCACTGCAAGGATAAGGAGAAGGAGATCATGACTGTTTGATCTGACAATCTGACAATTCGACAACGTGATTTTAATGTGGGGAATGCGGTAATGTGATTGAATGTGATGTGCGACTTTCTACAGTTTACTAAAAAAGGCAATGGAGGAATTACATAAACAGATAGTGTTTTGGTTTTCTGTGCCGATATATGCGATCATCATTCCGCTGGAGATATTGCTGAGCAACTTCAGACGGCTTCATTTTTATAGCTGGAAGGAAACACTGGTAAACATATACCTGAACCTGTTGAATGCCGGCATTGACCTGTTGCTGAGATTTTTCATCGCGTTCGCGCTACTCAGCTTCTTCTTTCAGTACCACCTGGATATACACTGGCACCCGGTAGCTTACTGGCTGGTGCTGTTATTTGGTGAAGACTTGCTCTTCTGGACGGAACATTATGTTGATCATACCGTCAGATTGTTTTGGGCGGTACATGTTACCCACCATTCATCACCGGAGTATAATCTTACTACAGGCTTCCGTTCGTCAGTATTCATGCCGCTGTATAAGTACCTGTACTTTATACCATTAGTGCTGCTCAACTTCAGGCCGATGGATGTGGTATTCATGTATGCCGTGACGCAGATCTATGGCATACTGGTGCATACGCAGGCTATTAAGAAGCTGCCCCGCTGGGTGGAATATTTCTTCGTGACACCATCTCACCACAGGGTGCACCATGCCAGCAATATTCCGTACCTGGACAGGAATATGGGTATGATCTTCATTATCTGGGACCGTATATTCGGAACGTTCACAGAAGAAATGCCCGAAGAGGTGCCTTATTACGGACTCACAAAACCACTCGAAAAACCTTTTCACCCGGTGCATATTGTGACACATGAATGGGAAGCGATAGGCAGAGACCTTAGAAAGACCAACTCTCTGAAAACCAAGCTGAAATATATCTTCAATCCCCCGGGTTGGAGCCACGATGGCAGCAGCAAGACATCAAAAGAGCTGCAGCGTGACTGGAAGCCGGGCATGAGCGCTGAATAAAGGATTGCATTTCTTTACTACGATCACTATCTTGCATTGCCTCAAAGATGGTGCTATGACACGGGTTGCCATTTTCTTCGTTTTATTATTTGTACTTGCGTCTTGCCGGCATAAGCATGTATGCCACAATACAGACCCTGTGTTTGAACAATACTCGTTTGATGATCCGCAATATAAACTGGAGGTGATACGGCTGCTGAAGAAGGAAGATCCGCTGAAGCTGCGCTATTTTATAGAGAAATATATAGAGCGGGCCAAGAAGCCGTTCATGATAGTAAGTGTGCAGGGCGACAGCCTATGCGCGAAGATCATTCTTGATATAAAGAACGAGAACAAGCTGAAAGAGTATAAGAATGTAAAGGGGCTCACCTATAATGGCTCTGAGATACTGCACCTGCAATACACGATAGACAGCGGCTTTGGCAGCTACAATTTCATCTTTGAAGAAGGCGAGATAGAGAAGTGACTACAGCCCGCCCATTTTCATTATTTTCTTATATTCAGCATCACTGACAGGACTTACAGATAGCCTGCCGATACGTATAAGCGCCATATTCTCAAAAGCTTTGTCGGCTTTCATGTCGGCAAGTGTCACCGGCTTTGGCATAGCCTTTACAGGTTTTAAGTCCACAACCGACCAGTTAGTGTCATCGGTCGTGGGGTCCTGGTATGCTTCTTTTATCACCTCCGCAATACCGACGATGGCCAGGCCTTCGTTGCTGTGGTAGAAGAAAACCTGGTCTCCTTTTTTCATCGTCCTCATGTGGTTTCGCGCGGCAAAGTTGCGGACACCATCCCATGTGGCCTTTTTATCTTTTACGAATTGGTCCCAACTGTATTTGAAAGGTTCGGATTTTACAAGCCAGTAGTTCATTGGTCAAAAATAAAGAGGTAAAAGAAATATCGCAATAATGTTACTTAACTACTTCAATGGGGTATGTGGTGTCCGGCGTGGCTACATAGAGCATGCATACGGCACAGTTCTGCGTTTCGGGCGCGCTGATACGGAAGCTGATGTTGCTGCCCTCCGGATAATTGCCAAGCTGGCAGGCATTCTGAACGCGGAACACATGGTCGTATTTCTTACCTGAAGGATCGTTGCCGTCCACCCAGTTGTTTTGCCCGATGAGGGTGGTGCCTGTAGTCTGTACCATAACCTGCCCGCAGATGTTGCGCAGTATGGTGCCTGTATAAACAGGGCCGGAGGGTGTGTCATTCTTCTTGCAAGCTGCAAGTAACATGATAGCCGATAAACAGGATAATAATACAGGTTTCATATGTGCCGTAAAGTTACTTATCTCTCATCAATAAATACTTTGCCAGTTCCATAAGCGGCTCCTTGCGTTTAGCGGGGATAGCGACCTCTTCAAGACAGGCGAAAGCCAGTCGGGAATATTCCGCTACTGCATTCCGGCACTGTACATCGGCCCCGGTCTGACGGAAGATATCGAGCATGGCAGGTACTTTTTCATCACTGCCGGTATGGAGTAGCTCTTCGATCTTCTGTTTCTGTTCGTGGCCGGCATTCTGCATGGCCTTTATCAGCAGGTATGTTTTTTTGTTGGCTTTTATGTCGCCACCATTCTGCTTGCCGAGCTTGTCCGTGTCGCCGAATGCATCGAGGTAATCATCCTGGAGCTGGAAAGCGATACCCATATTCTTGCCGAAAGCATAGAGCTTGTTGGCATTGTCGCCGAATCCGCCGCTGACGATGGCGCCCATCTTCAGACTACAGGCTAACAGTACAGAGGTCTTGAGGGTGATCATCTCTATGTATTCTTCGACAGACACATCATTGCGGGTCTCGAAGTCCATATCCATCTGTTGTCCCTCGCACACCTCTATGGCTGTTTTACTGAAGAGCGCAATGACCTGTTGCAGGCCCTTTGATATCTTTCCCAGCTCGGCATATGCCTGTATGCAAATGACATCGCCGCAAAGGATGCCAGCCACCATGCCATATTTTTCGTGCAGGGTGGACATGCCTCTTCTTAACGGCGCCTTGTCCATGATGTCGTCGTGCACCAGTGTGAAGTTGTGAAACAGCTCCACCGCTATGGCGGCATGCCATGCGTCTTCGCTGATCTCCTCGAACAGCTCATTGGCCATGAGGCACAGCACCGGGCGTACACGCTTGCCGCCCAACGTCATCATATAACGGCAAGGGTCATACAGGGTGCCCGGAGATGGCGGAAAGGGTAGTGAGTTTGTAAAACGGTCTTCAAATGCTTTTACGAGGTCGGTAAATGCGTGCATCTATCTTTTCTTGTTTTTTCCTTGTTTTGTTTTTCCCTTCGGACCCTTGCTGCCCGCAGATTGTTTCTTTTTCTTGTTCATGCCGCCTGAAGGCCTGTGGCTGACGGGTTGGTCTCCGACCTCGGCCAGGGCATAATCTATCTGGCGCTTATCGAGGTTGGCGGCTATGACACGCACACGCACCTTATCGCCCATAGTGAACCGCAAACCTGTATGGCGGCCTACAAGGGCATACTCGCCTTCCCTGAACTCGAAATCATCGAATGCGGAAAGATCGTGCAGGGGAACCATGCCCTCGCATTTATGAGCCACGGTCTCTGCCCAGAAACCGAAATTGGCCACGCCGCTGATGACCGCATCAAACTCCTCGCCTACATAGCCGGTCATGTACTCCACCTGTTTGTACTTATTCGCGGCGCGCTCTGCTTCCATAGCGCGGCGTTCCTGGTCGGAGCAATGGCGGCATTGATTTTCGAGGTGCTTGGCGGGTTGTATGTTTTTCTCCAGGCATTGCTGCAGTATGCGGTGCACCAAAACATCGGGGTAGCGGCGAATAGGAGAGGTGAAGTGGCAGTAATGTTCAAATCCAAGGCCATAGTGACCTATATTATCTGTGGTATATACAGCCTTAGACATGGTGCGTATGCCCAACTGTTCCAATACATGCTGCTCTGTAGAACCTCTTACCGACTGCAGCATTGTGTTGAATGATTTAGCAATGCTTTCCGGAGATCCGAGGTCGAAGCGGATGCCAAAGTGGGCGGCAAATACGGTAAATATCTTCAGTTTATCCTCGTCGGGCACATCGTGAACGCGATAAGGGAACGGAACCGGCTTGTCTTTGACCAGGATATTGTTGACATACTCGGCAACTGTACGATTGGCGAGGAGCATGAACTCCTCTATGAGCTGGTGCGCTTCTTTACTTTCTTTGACCACAATGCCTATGGGCGCCGCTTTGTCGTCGAGTTTGAAGCGTACCTCCTGCGATGAGAAATTGATCGCACCCTTTTTGAACCGCTGGGCGCGGAGGTGCTGCGCAATGGTATTCAATATCAGTATCTCATGGTGGTGATCTCCTTCGGCGCCTTCGATGATCTCCTGTACCTCTTCATAGGCAAAGCGCCTGTTTGAGTGAATGATCGTTTTGCCAAGCCAGTGCTCCTTTACCTTTCCACTCTTATTGATGTGGAATATGGCTGAGAAGGTATATTTATCTTCCTTCGGGCGCAGCGAGCACAATTCATTTGACAGCCTTTCGGGGAGCATGGGCAGCACCCTGTCGGGAAGATATACGCTGGTGGCCCTGTGGTAGGCTTCTTTGTCGAGCGCTGAACCCGGCTCTATGTAGTGGCTCACATCCGCAATATGCACGCCTATTTCATAATAACCGTTTTCCAGCTCACGGAAGGAAAGGGCATCATCAAAGTCTTTTGCATCAACGGGGTCTATGGTCATTGTGAGTATACCACGCATATCACGGCGTTTTTTCACCTCGTGGCTGTCCACGCCTTCCGGGTAGCGGGCCGCATCTTCCAATACTTCATCGGGGAAGTGAAGGGGGAAGCCACCTTCTACTAGTATGCCCTGCATGGCTATCTCATTCACAGATTCATGCGTGAGTACGCTCACGATCTCTCCTACAGGATTCTTGGTATTGGCGTTCCACTCTACGATCCGGGCAATGGCCTTGTCGCCATGTTTGGCGCCATTCAGGAGGTGCAGCGGAATGAATATGTCCACAGGCACCTTGTCGCTTTCGGGCACAAGGAAGGCGAAGTGCGCATGCACCTCGACAGCGCCATTGAATTCCATTTGTTTACGGCGTACGACCTCTGTTACCTTGCCCTTCATCCGTTTGTTGTTATCGAAGTAGCCACGTACTTCCACACGCACCTCGTCGCCATTAAGCGCGGTGCCTACGCCATCACGGTCCACCATTATATCGCGCTCCATGCCGGCTACGGTGACAAACCCCATTCCGCCCCGGGTGATCTCTATTTTGCCGGTATATACCTTGCGGCCGGCTTCGGGGCTCTTTTGTTTCTTCTTGGTTTTTTTGGGCATCTGTAAAAATTAGTAGTATAAAGGTAGCCCGAAATGCACAAAAGGGGCATGAATACAGATGGTTAAAAAGAAAATGCCATTTTTCATGGGTATGGGAGATTCTTGCCAGTAAAGGTTTTGAAGCCGGCCGGCCGAGGTGTTATGTTTTTTGCCGGGCAATAAGTTTGGTGTTTCCGATACGAGTGCGTACATTTGCAACCCACATCGCGAGATAGAGCAGCGGTAGCTCGTCGGGCTCATAACCCGAAGGTCACAGGTTCGATCCCTGTTCTCGCTACCAAAGGCAATCAGAAATGGTTGCCTTTTTCATTTGGCGGCAGGCTCGCTAACAATGTTGGTCACAGGTTCGATCCCTGTCCATTCCATTGCTTGCCTTTTTGATGACCGGACTGGTCATTCTTGCAGGATGTTTTGTGGAAGTTTCTAAACGCAAAGAGGCGGGCATAGTGCCCGCCTCTTCAGAAAATGCCGGTTTCTCTTTAGCGTTGTGCTGCCATATTATTGCCCGGATCTTTTGGTGTCGTTACTGCATCAAAGCTCTTTTCATAGGGCATACCCCATTCTGCAGCGTGCAGGTAGTGGCCTTTGAATTGTGCTTCTTTCTCTACTTCCGGAACAACACGGTGTTCATTCGCGTATTTATCCTTCCGAACACCCGTTACCTGCCAACTGACCTTTACATTGGGTTTGTCAGACTTCACCTCAAATTGATTGCCACTGATCTCTTTCGAAACCCATACCTGTGCCGGTTGTCCGATGGTGGTCAATTGATATCTGAAATCTTTGTTCAGTGCATCAAAATAGCCGGGCAGGGCGATCACAGCCGTGCCGGATGCGTCAGTTACGACATTGCCGTTATACACATTCATCATATCAGGGCTTTCCACAAACGAATGATAGAGGTATTTATTCTCGGGATCAAGCGGGTGATCGATCAGGAATGTACCACTGCCCTTTGTAATAGAACCGGTGATCCGCACATTGCCTGAGAAATAACCCGCGTAACCTGTGCCGGTATTTGTGCCATATACACCATAATTATTGGAAGAGGCACCGGAGGCATTGCCGAATACACCATAGTTAGTCGGGCCACCGCCAAATGCTTCAGCCTTAACGCCATAACCATTAGTATAAGAGCTGCCAACCTCCAGTCGTCCCTGAACACCGATCGCATCTGAGCCGCCCGATGAGCCGGGGTTACGTCCATAAACACCTCTCCATCCACCTTCACCGTACACGCCCGTTGCGCTACCGGCCGAACCGCCGCCATCTGCTACAATGCCTGCCTGGTAGTATGGCGCAACACTATAGGTGCCAACGCCGGAAACGTGTAGTTTGCACATGTTTGAAGGTACAGAGGTACCAAAACCTGAACCACCATTTGGCACGATCACTCCGTATCCTCCGCTGCTGCCACCATCAAATTTGCCGGCAATGCCCGCGCCTGATGTTATGATACCAGACACGGCTATACCACCGCCTGAAATAGAACCACCCACGCCCGTACCTTTTGTGCCGCTGGCAACACCATACACACCGTAGTTTGCAGTGCCGCCGGTGCCGATATTCTCACCCTTCACACCATAGCCTGTACCGGTATATGCGCTGCCTTCCTGTTTTCCATGCACGCCTATAGCCTCTACGCCGGCAAGTGCACCCAGGTTATGCCCATATACTCCTTTCCAGCCACCTTCAGCATACACTCCGCTTGCGCTGAGTGTTGTAGTGCCATCAACGATGAGCCCTGCCTGGTAGGCCGGAGCCACACTATAGGTACCTACGCCTGAGATGTGTACCTTCGCCATGTTGCTTGGTGTGGTAATGCCAAAACCTGAACGACCGTTAGGTACAACAACACCTAATCCGCCGCCGGTGCCACCGTCAAAATAGCCCGCTATACCGGAAGAGCCACCCAGAGCTCCGGATACTCCGTAACCGCCATTGAAGTTGACACCGAAAACGCCTGCATAACTTGAACCATTGCTCGCGCCATAAATTCCGTTTTGGGAATTACTGATACCGGCTACGCCAATATAAGAATCTGATTCACCTGAAATAGCAACAGGAGTTGTGATACCGATACTCGGATAACTGTGAGAAATACCGCGAATAGCCTTTGTTGATGAGGCGCTGCTGGGATTGATGACCTCGAGCGCGTCTCCTGAATAGGGGGATGCTGTTCCGATGCCTACGGAAGTACCATTATCGAATATTGCTGAGTTACCGATCGCCGTAGCTCCGGTGAACTTTGCAACATAATTTGTGGTGCCCGATACAGAAGGTACAGTAATGGTAGTATTGGTTACCGCCGATACACGCCCTTGTGCATCTGTAGTGATCACCGGAACCTGGGTAGCCGAACCGTAAGTTCCGGCAGTGCCCACATTAGGCATGCTTATTGTTCCTGCACCGGTGATAGTTCCGCCGCTAAGACCTGTGCCCGCTGTAACTGATGTAACCGTGCCTGTTCCGCCGGCTGTAATTGTGGTGTTGGTGACACTGGTCACACGCCCGTAAGCATCTGTGGTAATAACCGGCACTTGTGTGGCAGAACCATATGTTCCTGCGGTGCCCGCAGTGGCAAGCCCTATTGTTCCTGTGGTGGTTATCGGGCCGCCGGTCAATTGTCCTGCTGTTGTATTAATAGAGGTAACACTGCCGCTTCCGGGAGGGCCTGTTGGACCTGTGGGGCCTGTTGGACCGACAGGTCCGGTCGCTCCCGTTGGGCCCGTAGGTCCTGCGGGGCCAGTGGCTCCCGTAGGACCAGCCGGTCCTGTTGGTCCGGCGGGCCCGGTTGGACCAGCTGGTCCGGTATTTCCTGATGCAGCATAAAGCGCATAGGGCACACTCAGCAACTGACCATTGCCAATACTGGTATAGGCTGTTCCACCTGACGGGTCTATTTCCACTTCCATATACTTGCTGCCGGTACTCCAGTCGATGGCGCTGAATGTACCCGACACTACGGTGCCGCCGCCTACAGACACATTATAAAGGCCGAATGCATTGGTTGTGGGCGTATGTGCTTCTTTATATACTACTGTACCTGATGGCGAACCATCGTGAATGGTCAGTTGCAGGCCTATCGGAGTTGACGCGAGCGGAGTACCCGTTATGCTCCGGGCTACACCCTGGTAATTGAATTTCTGAGGAGCCTGGGCTAACGCGGTTAGCGAGGCTAAAACCAGGAAAGCGATTTGTAACAGTGTCCTTTTCATATTATTGGAGTTTTTCTATTTTATAAGATGTTTTTGAAGTTCCCAGATCTGATGTAACACTTATTTCCAGCATGTAGGTGGCAACAGCAATACCTGATAGATCTACCTGCGCTGTGACTGGTTTTGCGCTCAATTGTATGGCGTCAGTAACAATCGATTTGCCGGTCATGTCCATCAGGCGATAAGAAAGCGTACCACTTGTTTCTGATGTATAGTGTATGTTCACAGCCGCGGATGCAGGATTGGGAAATACCTGTAATTGCTTTTGCAACTCAGAGGTCATGACAGCAGAGGAATTGTCATTCGAGGGCTGTAATACACCTTGCGTTACAATAACGCTACCGGCAGAGAATGTACTTACCAGAACCATCTCTCCGATAGACCAATCAAACACATTCGCGCCTATGATATCAGATCCGCCTATGATATTGAGCGTTGCCGGCCCTATGCTCTGGGCTTTTGCACCCGGCAGATATGCCAGTGCCAGCGATAATAAAATTATTTTCTTCATACCGTACTGTTTAGTGTGTTAAGAAGATTAGCTTTCCGGAACGATCAAATAGCTATCAAACCCTTGCATGTTGTGGTCTTTAGTTATTTGATCACATTTTCAATTATTCCGGAAATCAATGTCAATGATTTCGTGTTTGTGCCATTTGTTTGTGCTGACAATGTTTTTTACCGTCATGGATACCTCCTTATTTTTTAGTTTAAGAATTGTAAGGTGCAAGCTATTGTGTTGATTATAAATATGTTATGACGTCTGTTAGTGTTAGAAATGATATTTGTCAGGTAAACTCGACTTTCAATCATTGATCACAGACCTTACAAAAGGTGTATCGGCACATTAACAGAGCATAATGATAAAAACCTCTTTTGCTACATGCTGTTACATTCTTTGTCCTTAGACCCTTCTCAAGTTGATCTATATGACTCTGAGTGTCTTATATACCTTAATAGTTCAGACATTATTGCGGTCTCATTTTATAGTTGTTAAATCGCGCCGGCGAATTGCTCATGGCATAATGTTGTTGAAAATTTCTAAGAGGTAGTATTCGTAAATTTGAAAGGAAGTGTTGCTCCCAGACCAGCTCAATGCTTTGGTTGCAGGCGCAGCGTAAGTCCATCTCTCCAGTCTAAAAAACTTACATTATGTCACCGATAGTTGAAGTGAGAAAACTACAGATACAGGATTATAAACTGTTAATTGAAACCATGAAGGCGGCCTATAAGAACTGGATCGGGAGCCTGTGGTCTTTAAGGGCCATTGAGTCGCTTATAGATAAGTTTCCCGATGGCCAGTTGGTGATATCCTTTGACGGAAATATAGTTGGCTGCGCTCTGTCCATCATTGTCAGGTACGACGAATTTGGTGACAACCATAATTATAAGGAGATAACGGGCAACTATTCATTTTCGACTCACGATGAACACGGAGATGTGCTTTATGGCATTGAGGTTTTCATACATCCCGACTACAGGGGAAAAAGACTGGGGCGGAGACTGTATGACGAACGTAAGGAGCTATGTGAAAAGCTGAACCTGAAGGCGGTGGTATTTGGTGGCCGCATTCCTAACTACCATAAGTATGCTGACAAGATGAAGCCCCGGGAGTATATCTCAAAGGTGAAGATGAAGGAGATATATGACCCAGTGCTGACTTTCCAGTTGAGCAATGACTTTCATGTAAAAAAGGTTTTGACCAACTATATGCCTGATGATGTGCAGAGCAGGGAGTATGCTACACTGCTGCAGTGGGATAATGTTTATTATGTGAGTGACGATAGTACTAAGAAAAGGACGATACGCAGTGTTCGGCTGGGCCTGGTGCAATGGCAAATGCGGTATTACAATACGATCGACGAAATGTTCAGGCAAGCTGAATATTTCATTGACTCGATCTCTTCGTATCATTCTGACTTCGCAGTTTTTCCGGAGTTCTTTAATGCGCCTCTGATGGCGCTGGAGGAGAGCGTGAATGAGGCTGAGGCCATGCGGCAGTTATCCAAATATACTTCTGTGGTGAGAGAAAAATTCAGTGAGTGGGCCATCAAGTATAATGTGAACATCATTACCGGCAGCATACCTATGCTGGAGAATAACCGATTGCGGAATGTGGGGTTCCTTTGCCACCGGAACGGGAAGGTGGAAATATATGAGAAGATACACGTGACGCCGGATGAGGAAAAATACTGGGGATTGAAGGGAGGGAATAAAATAAGCGCATTTGAGACCGATGCGGGGACCATAGGCATTTTGATCTGTTATGATGTCGAGTTCCCCGAACTGGCGCGAATACTCTCGGAGCAGAGGATCCAGATATTGTTTGTGCCATACCTCACCGATACACACAATGCGTATATGCGGGTGCGATACTGTGCCGCGGCCCGGGCAATAGAAAATGAGTGCTTTGTGGCCATTACCGGCAGTGTAGGCAACCTGCCGCAGGTAGAAAATATGGACCTCCACTATTCACAGTCTGTGGTTTTTACGCCATGCGATTTTGCCTTTCCGTCAAATGGCATTAAAAGCGAGGCGACCGCAAATACCGAAATGATACTCATCTCGGATGTTGATCTGAGCCTGCTGGAGGATCTGCATTTTCATGGCAGCGTAAGAAACCTCATGGACAAACGAAATGACCTGTACTCCCTGAATATGAAAGAATGATGAGGTAGGGAGTAAAAATTGCCCCGGTTAGGAACAACTTCATATTTTTTTACATTGTAACCTGTGTGATCAGATATTCTGAAGGATATTATTGCATGAACCGGGTATTGATAGTATATGAATATTTTCAGCTGAAGAGCAGTATGGGTGCTGATATGGTGATGGTCATTTTGGATTGCAGATAAGTAGTATTGGTTAGATATTGTAGCTCTGTTAAGCAAAATATCATCTGAAAATTGTTAATAACACAATATTCTTCCATTCGTTTTTCTGAATCCTTTTTTCTACATTTAAGTTCCCCATTAAGTTCTTCTTTACCTGTCTATCCTGTAAAGCTGTTTATTTTTTTCAACCTTGCTGTATATGAAGGTACGCGTACTGTTATGTATGTTAATGGGGATGGTGTTTGCCGCTTGTCTTACAAGCTGCAGTACTACCCGTGAGACAACACATACGGGCAGCGCGGTATCGTCCAGGACATCTTCTCATCCTACATTCATGAGCGGAAGCTATATGGCCGCTCATCAGCAGAAAGTGACCATAGAGTCAGTGGCGCCGGGGAAGAAAAACACAGATGCAGTTGCTGCTGTGCCGGCTAAACGTGAAAAAGGAAGTGGACAAAGGCTGTCCATTGATAGTATGTTATTTTCAGTGGCGAGGAACGAACGCGCAGAAGCGAAAGAGGTAGAAGTGCCCCATGTAGATCTGCCCGTGCCCAAGGTTGCTAAAGAAGAGCCTTATTTCCGGACGGAAATGTCGGCAAAGGAGGTGGAGCAGAAAACTTCACGTTTCTTTGAGGGTAATAATGACGATGTGCTTTTCAAGTATGCCGCTATGATAGAGACCGAGCCTGCAGACATGAGCAACAGGCCTCTTTTTTCCTTCATTGATAACTGGTATGGTACACCATATAAGTATGGCGGTAACGATCATTACGGCATAGATTGTTCGGCGTTTTCTCAAAAGCTGTACAACAATGTTTATGGTATTGACCTGTTACGCACTGCCCGCCAGCAGCATCGCCACTGCGAGCGTATCAGACATTACGATGACGCTGAGGAGGGTGATCTTGTATTCTTTCATATACGCAGCCTCCGCGTTTCGCATGTAGGCATTTATCTTGCCAATGGCTATTTTGTGCATGCATCCCGCTCTCAGGGGGTAATGATCAGCAATCTGAAAAGCCGTTACTGGCATCGCAGGTATTCGGGCTGTGGCAGGATAGAAAAAGAGGATAGAGGCACCGCGGAGTCCGATTATATACCGTAATAATATATTTATAATCTCCTTCAGGCATTAATATTAGGTTATTTTTCACAGTCAGGGGATAAGGAGAATTGCTTCTTTTCATAATGTGAAGTACCTTTGCGCCAGCAAAATGTGCAGATGAAGGGAGTTTTACGATCACTGAACAGTATATGTCTTTTTACGTTGGTAGCTTTATTGACAAGCTGCCACACGACGAAGCATGCGGGGTCGTCAAGTTCCAAACCCGTTAAGCCGGCTATCAAGTCTGCGCCTAACCCGGTATCCGGAAGGTACTCCCGCCAGCCTAAATTCATCGACAACATATACATGGATCACCATGCGAAAAGCAGTGCTACTGCCAACGCGATACAACCCAGACAATATGTTGAGAAGCCTAAGCCTGTAAGCAAGCCACTTCCGATAGCCGCGGAACCAGTTATTGCCTCTGCTGATCCGAAAGCCGGTTATGTCTATAAGGAATCGCACCCGGCGGTAAAGGAAGTACCTTCGAAAGAAGAGATGCCATCCAGGTCTGAGTCGAGAGCAGTGGTGAGGAAGTATGCGGAAATGCTGGGGATGCAACCTAAGGAAATAGATAATACGGCATTGTATGCCTTTATAGATAAGTGGTATGGCACTGACTACAAGATGGGGGGCTGCGATGTGAATGGCATAGATTGCTCGGGTTTTGCTCGTAAGCTTTATTCGGAGATATATGGCATAGACCTGGAAAGGACCTCTGTAGATCAGTTCAAGAATTGCCAGCGCATCAAGCGTTCGAAAGATGCTGTAGAAGGTGACCTGGTGTTCTTCAGGATAAGGGGTAAGCGCATATCACACGTAGGTGTGTACCTCGCCAACGACTATTTTGTTCATGCCTCTACATCGAACGGCGTGATGATCAGTAACCTGAATGAGGAATACTGGCGCAAGACCTATGCCGGCATAGGCAGACTACAGTAAAAGAATTTGGTTAAACATAAAAAGGGCTGCAACAAAAGTGCAGCCCTTAGTTTTTTACGCGTTATCGCCTGTTATTTGTAGGTCAGGCCCATGTTCCATAATAGGAAAGCCCATTTGTCTGCCTGCTCGGCTATGATCATATCTGTAGGCTTGCCCGCACCATGGCCGGCCTTTGTTTCAATGCGTATCAGCACAGGGTGGCTGCAGTTCTGCGCAGCCTGTAATGAAGCGGCAAATTTGAATGAGTGAGCAGGTACCACGCGATCATCATGGTCGCCTGTCGTTACCATAGTAGCGGGGTAGCATTTGTTCTTTACATTATGTACGGGGGAATATTTATACAAGTAGCTGAACATCTCTTTGCTGTCTTCCGCTGTACCATAATCGTATGCCCAGCCTGCACCGGCAGTGAACTTGTTATAGCGCAGCATATCCAGGACACCAACGGCAGGGAAGCAAACACGGAACAGATCCGGTCGCTGAGTGAGGCAGGCACCTACCAGCAAGCCGCCGTTAGAGCCACCTGAAATGGCGAGGTATTCTTTTGATGTATATTTTTCCTTGATGAGGAATTCGCCTGCGGAAATGAAATCATTGAACACATTCTGCTTTTTGGTCTTGATGCCCGCGTTGTGCCATTTATCACCATACTCACCACCACCGCGAAGGTTAGCCACCGCGTAAATGCCGCCGTTCTCCATGAACGCCAGGTTGCTGACACTGAATGATGGCGTAAGGCTGATATTGAACCCTCCGTAGCCATACAGCAGAACAGGATTTTTGCCATTGAGCTTCATGCCCTTCTTGTAAGTAATGATCATTGGTATCTTTTCGCCATCCTTTGAGTGGTAAAAGAGCTGTTTGCTCTCATACTGCGACGGATCGAATTTCACTCCGGCTTTCTTATAGACCACAGAAGTGCCGGTTTTAATATCGTATCTGAATATAGTAGGCGGATATACGTATGACGTGTAAGTGTAGTAGCAATCCTTGTCGTCCATCTTGCCGCCAAAACCGCTTGCAGTGCCGAGGCCGGGCAGGGTTATCTCTTGTTCTTTCTTTCCTTCAAGGCTGTATTGATACACTTTAGATACTGCGTCCTCGAGATAGAGTGCAAAGAATTTTCTGCCGCACACCGATACGTTAAGCGGGAATTTCGTTTCCGGGATCACTTCTTTCCAGTTCTTTTCCGCCGGGTCTGATGCACTGACCATTACCAGTTTCCTGTTAGGGGCATTGTGGTTCGTCTCGATATATAAGATGCCATTCTCGGAGTAAGCAACATTCTGCTCATTATCAAAACCGGTAACTACGGGTACAATAGGCGCATCCTTCTTTGTGAGGTCGCGTATGTACAGCTCATTGCCGTAAGTGGCATTTGCCGCAGTGATCACCAGGAACTTTTCGTCTTCAGTTACGCCGCCGCCTATATACCTGCGTGGCGTGGCCTCACCTCCGAATATCAGTTTGTCGTCGCTTTGCGGCGTTCCCAGTTTATGATAATACAGTTTATGTATCTGGGTCTTTGCAGAAAGCTCGCTTCCTTTTGGCTTATCGTAGCTGCTGTAATAAAATCCTTCAGTACCAAACCACGAGGTGCCGCTGAACTTTACATCGCGGAGTGTGTCATCCACTTTTTGCCCGGTACGGGTATCTATCACCACTACTTTGCGCCAGTCCGAACCTCCTTCACTGATCTGGAAAGCGGCGAGGGTTCCGTCCTTGGTAAAGTCTATGCCTTGCAACGAAGAAGTGCCGTCAGCGGAGAATTTATTCGGATCCAGGAAAACTTCCGGGTCGCTGTTTCCTTTCTGGCGATACAGGACGCTCTGATTCTGCAGGCCATCGTTCTTATAGAAGTAGGTATATTCTCCTTCCCTGAAAGGTGCAGAATACTTCTCATAGTTCCACAATTCTGTGAGGCGATTCTTTATTGCGTCCCGGAATGGTATCTGACGAAGGTAGTCGCCGGTCACCTTGTTTTGTTCGGCTACCCAGCTCTTTGTTTCTTCGGCCCTGTCGTCCTCAAGCCACCTGTACGGGTCGCTGACCTTTGTGCCAAAATATTCATCTGTCTGATCAGTCTTACGGGTCTGCGGATACTTGCCTTTGAAGTCCGGTCCCGTTTGCGCGTTTGCTACCATACCTGCCATTAAGAGAGAAGTACAAATAGTAATTGTTCTCATTATTATTGTTTTAAAATATACGTGTAGAATAACGCTCAAAATAAATGTATTTTTACGACAAAGGAATCCCCCTGAACACGTCAATGTTAACAGTTTATTGGATGGTAAGCTGCAATATTGAAATTACATTTGTAAGAAATTAATAATAACGCGTTCATAGCCTGAAACGATTTTTAAAAATACTCAGGTTTACATTGGCAACTATACTGCTGCTGATGATAACTATTGTTGTGCTGGTGAATCTGACACCGGTACAGAATTATCTTGTCGGCAGGGCCACAGACATCTTGTCTAAGAAGCTGAAAACCACGGTTAAAGTATCGAGGATCCGCATTGATTTTCTGAATCACCTTTCCTTGCAGGGAGTCCTAATACAGGATAAGGCCAATGATACACTTGTGAGTGCCGGAAATATACAGGTGAGAATATCGGACTGGTTCATTTTTAAGGATAAGCCGGTTCTGCATTACATTGCTGTGGAGAATACCTACGTGCATCTGTACCGCACAGCATCATCAAAAGACTGGAACTATGATTTTATCGCTGATGCATTCAGTTCGGGCAGCAAAAAGAATACAAAGGATACAGGCTCTTCGTTCGAGATAGACCTGAAGAAGGTGGAATTAAACAATGTGAGGTTCCACTTTGATGATAAGTGGGTGGGTGAGGATCAGGATTATGACATAGGAAGCCTGCTTGTGGATGCACACGGTGTGGATTTCAATAAGAAACTGATAGACATTAAAGAGATAGAGGCACAGAAGGCGAGTATCACTATCAGGGAATATACAGGGGGGCGACCAAAGCACCTGCGCAGGCACAAGACAAATGAGTTTGACATGACGCCATTCAACCCAGACAACTGGATGGTAAATGTGGGGCGTGTGGAGCTGCGGAAATGTGAGTTTCACCTGGCGATGGATGATAACAGATCCGTGCCCGGCGAGTTTGATTACAATCATATTGACGTTACCGGTATTGCGGCAAATGTAAAAGACGGTGTTATAAGAGGGGACACCATACATGGTAACCTGGTGCACCTGGAGGCTAAGGAGCGAAGCGGTATCGCTATCAGGAACATGAGAAGTAAGATCACAGTGTCGCCGGTGGCGTCGATATGTGATGAGCTATACCTGGAGACCAATTACAGCAAGTTACAGGATCACTACTCGATGCACTACCGCCACTTCCCGAACTTCAATGACTATATTGACAGCGTAGTAATGGTGGGCCACATCAGGAATGCAAGCATAGATGTGAGGGATATTGCCTACTTCGCGCCGGAGCTAAAGTCGTTCCCGCCAATAGTATTACAGGTAAGTGGAGATGGTAAGGGTTCTGTTGCCGATATATCAGCAGAACATCTGCATGTGAGCGATGGGAATTCTGTGCTGAGGGGCGATGTGACGATGAAGGGCTTGCCGGATATTTATAAGACCTACATTACGTTCACCAACGGAGAGTTACATACTACTAACGTAGGTATCATGAGGTATGCGCCCGGTCTTAAAGATAATCCGGGTGTGGATATGAACAGTCTGTTGTTTGCAGATTTTCATGGCAGGTATGAAGGGTATATTGAGAATTTTTCTGTTGAGGGTATGTTCAATACCAGCCTTGGGTCGGTGACCGCAAATATGAAAATGAGCATACCGGGATTTGACGGCAATAAGGCTGCATATTCCGGTACCGTAATTTCTGAAAAATTTCAATTGGGGACGCTTGTAAAGCAGCCACTGCTCGGAAGCATCACGGTAAGTGCAGGTGTGTCCGGGTCTTCATTCAATATGGAGAAGGCACAACTGAATATTGACAGCAGGATAGAAGAGCTTGGTATAAACAATTATCTCTATCACAATATCACAGCGCATGGATTACTGGCTAAACAACAGTTTGACGGATCTTTATTGGTAGATGATCCTAACCTTGCTTTGGAATTTGACGGAGGTATCAACTTCAGCGGAAAGAACATCAATGTTAATGCTACGGCACATTTGATGAACTGCAATTTTAAAGCTTTGAATATTGTCACAGATTCCATAAAGGGTTCGGCTGACTTTGATCTGAATTGCACGGGAAGTAACATCGATAACTTTTCCGGGTATGCCAAGCTTAACAATATTTACATGGTTCGGAATGGCCGGCGTATCGCGATTGATTCCGTTCTGATGTATTCGGGAGGGGCGGAGGAAAGGAAATCATTGCGACTGGAGAGTAATAATGTTACAGCCGCCATCAAAGGGAATTACCGCCTCAGTAATCTACCGGCGTCGGTACAGTATTACTTGTCGCGTTACCTACCTAACTATATTAAAACGCCGGATAAGTTTGCACCGGAACAGAATTTCGACTTTACGATAGCCACCAGAAATATTGATACTGTTCTTGCTGTGTCGGGGAGCAGGCTCCGTGGGTTTGACGGATCTACTATAACAGGTTCTTTCAATACCTCTGCTCAAAAACTGACATTGAACGCCGATGTACCTAAAGGGAGCATTGGGAGTTTCCATATGAATAATCTATCAGTTCAGGGTGTTGGAAATCTCGAGGCACTTTCTCTCGGAACAACTATTGAGAATGTAGTTATCGGTGATAGCGTTATTAATGGTTCGCTTAGCCTTACTGCCGGAGTAACGAATGATTCCGTAACCTTTACAGTAGCTACAACTACACCGGATCCAAGTAGTTCCATAACACTGAACGGGTATGTGATAGCTCACCAGGATTCGTTGTTTCTCACGATTAAGCCATCTCAGTTTTACATGAACCAGGTGAAATGGGATATTGCCGGGGGGAGTAAAGTGGTATATAGCGACAATTATCTTTCGGTAAATGGCTTGTCGCTGGTTTCGGGATTGCAGCGCATTAGTGTGGCTACCGAATTGCAAACTGCCGACAAAGCGTTAGCGATAAATACTGAGAACCTTGACCTGGGTCAATTCGGTTCGTGGGCAGGGCTTTCCGGGTATCAGCCTGACGGGCGCGTGAATGGCACCATCAGGATAGAAAAGATGTTCAAGGAGGTTCTTGTTTCAGCAAATCTTAAGGCCACCGGTGTGAAACTAGGCACAGATACAGTCGGAACGGTGAATCTGATAGGTAATTATGATGGTGGGCGGAAGTTATATAGTCTTGATCCGCAGACGGGTATTTACAGGGGCAATGCATCTGTCATAGCTTCGGGAAATATATCTTTCGATAGCGCCACTCATCAGAAACTTGACGGCATCATTCAATTCAATAATGCTCCTGTGTCGTGGGCTTCGCCTTTCCTTGCCGGCGTAATGAGTCACCTCTCCGGCAAGGTGAACGGCAGCATCAACTTTGGTGGTGCGGCATACAGGCCCACCATCAATGGTAATGTGGCTTTGAGTAACGGGGGGCTAAAGGTTGATTACCTGGGTTGTACCTATTCTATTCCGGTGGCTAATGTCCACATTGATAACCGAATCATCAGTTTTGGTACCGTTACGCTGCTGGATAATTTTAAGAACACGGCATCGCTTACCGGGTATTTCTCACATAATATGTTCAAGGACATGAGGATGCGGCTTACAATACGCACTAAGAAGTTTGAGATCATGAACCTGGGCAGTAACGATAATAATTTGTTTTACGGCAATATTATAGCCGGCCTCGACTCATTTACCATCAGGGGACCATTCAATAATATTCGGCTTAACGCCTACAATGCCACTCCTGCGGCAATGTCGAAGATGTATATTCCCTACGTCAGCAGCGGAGATATGGGGACCTATAGTTATGTTACATTTAAAAAATACGGCAAATCACCGGAGCAGGTGGTGCGCAAGAACAAATTCAAGATACATGTGAATATTGATGCTAACCTGAATACGCTGGGAGAGATGCACATAGTACTTGATCCTTCAACAGGTGATGAGATCATGACCCGTGGTGACGGACGCATACAGATAGATATTCCGTCTGATAATGATATGCACACCGCAGGTGTTTACAGTATAGACAATGGTACTTATACCATTACCTTCAAGTCCTTCTTTATACACCGTGTTTTCCAGTTGAAGCCTAATAGCACCATCAGTTTTAACGGGCCGTTCTCCGCCACAAGCCTTAATGTTGATGCTGTATATTCTACAAAGGCAAAACTTGTTGACCTGCTGAGCAGTGATGATATGAAGAATCTGCAGAGCAATGAGATAAAGGATGCACAGACTCCGCAGATAGTTGATGTATTGCTGCATATGAGCGGTGAGTTGAAGTCACCCAGGCTGACATTTGATATGGACCTGCCTGATAAACACTCACAAAGTACACTGGCCTACCGCAAACTGATGCTTATCAATGGCGATGACAGGCAAAAAACAGAAGAGGTTGCCGCTCTGCTGATGATCAACAGCTTTATGCCTATCGAAGGCAAGGGTATCGGATCTACTGACGTTGCCAGGGGTGGGTTGAACAATGTGAGCCAGATGTTGTCGAGCACTATGTCAACGGGGCTGACAAATATCGTGAACAAGCTAACAGGGGATAAGCAGTTGAATATTGATCTTCGCTACACGAACTATAATTACAGCGACCAGACACTTGGCAGCGTAGGCAGGAACCAGGTGAAGGTAGCTGCCAGCCGCAGCCTGTTCAATAACAAGCTGGATGTAGAAGTGGGAGGTACATCTGATTGGGGGCGAACTGCAAGCGCGGCGAACTCGTCGTTCAACTTTACGGGCAATTACCGTGTACAGTATAAGCTGAACTATACAAGCGGACTGCGCCTTACCGCATTCAGGACCAGTGATTATGATGTGACCATAGATCAGAATATCACACGTACGGGTGTTGGTGTAAGCTGGCGAAAATCGTTTGATAATTTCGGAGAGTTCTTCAGAAGCAATCGTTACCTGTCGAAGAAAAAAGAGAAGGAAGAACAGGAAATACAGGACGCGGCAGATACGGCAAGAAGGACCAGGGCAGAGTAGTTATTTGGTCAGTATCCTGTAATTGATCCCATCGCCGACCATTGCTTTTGACACATTGACATAATAGCCATTCACGTTTGCCGGAGCGTTGTAGTAGAATCCGGCTGTGCTATCAATATCTATTACTTCTATCTCTCTGACAACATTATATGCCGGGAAAGTTTTCAGTACCCAGCCGCCCGGCACATTGCCGTTTAGCGGCAGGTTAGGCGTCTTATCATATGGCCATGCCACACCCGGTGTTACAAATATCGGAAGTGTGCTGTCCTGTGCCACACTTATGGCGTTCTGTGTTGCACGGTAAATGTTCATTTGCTTCGCATACTCAGGGCGGGTAAAACTCGCAAAGAATGTACTGTAAATGTTGCCAATGGTACCTGCAAACAGCAGGAATAGAAGAATGGTGGATACCTTCTGCGTCCTTTGTTCTCTGTTTAATTTGCTGAGCAAGAATATGATAAGTACAGCTATGGAGGGGATCGTAAATGCATTTAGCCTTGGCTCTCCCATCGGTAGTTTTCCCAGGAATGACATGGCCGCCACAAGGAAGATCAGCAGTGTGCTGTAGGCTACTAGTAGTTGCTGCACCGTAAGTTGCCTTTCACGAAATTTTTTAATGGTCTGTATGGCGCCAAAAACGAAAGAAACAATGCCAAGTATGCCAAACAGGTACCAGTAAACAACGCCGGCGCCTACCTGCGCGAACAGGTTGTAAAAATTCATGAAGAAACGGCTGTCGTGAACCATAAGATGTGCCCAGAAATCGTGCATGCTATTGTCATACAGGAGATCTATCCCATCCAGAAAGAATGCCGAACCAATACCCACAAGGCCAAAGAAAAGAGGTGGGAGTATTTTGCTGCAGTTTTTCCAGGTAAGGCTACTCGCAAGAATAATGTATGCCGGTAAGATAGCAATGGGGTAAGTATAGCTGAAAAATGGTGCTATAAAAAGACTGGCAAAGAGCACTGAATATTTTTTAAGGTCTTTTCCTAATTCTATGGATGCCAGCTCTATGAATTGCCACAAGGCCAGCAGTGCCATCAGCATTTCCATTGTGTAATGCTTGATCTGGACATAGTAGTCTGTAAACGGACAGGCGGATACCAGGATAAGAACAAACAGGAAACGGCCTGTGTTTTGTTTGTTGTATATCTTATTCATCAGGTGCCAGCAAAAGAAAATAACAACAGTTCCAATCAGGAATGATGGCAGGCGCAGAGCGGTATAGCTATAGCGTGAAGCGGAAGTGAATGCTTTAATGATCTGCAGGAACACCCGGGGGAATTGCTGCATGAAATCAAGATGGCCCCAAAGCTCGCGATGGGTTTTAAATTTCAGGTTGTAGATGATGCGCCATTCATCTACCCAGAATGGGCGGATCTCGAAGAAAGTCATTGAGAAGCCCCACAGTACCATAAAAGCCAACGTGAAGATGACAGCAATGCGTACTATTTTCTCCGGGACTCGCAAGTGAATTAATTCAGAAGCAGCAGGTTGACGCTACGCTGGAGAATGTTGAAAGCGATCTCTGCCATCAGATTCTCTTTGTCAAGCGTTGGGTTTACTTCCGCTATTTCAAAACAACATATTTTGTGGTGCTGCATAAATGAGGCGACAAGGTCCTCAGCTTCACGCTCCCTGAGTCCGTTTGTTACCGGTGTTCCGGTACCGCGGGATATGGAGCTGTCAAGGCTATCCACATCAAATGATACGTAGATGTCATCGCAGTTGGAAAGGTGTTGAATGGTTTGGCGTACCACATTTTCCACGCCTTTTCTGCGTATCTCAGTTACCGGGATGACCTTGATGTTGTTTTTCCTGATAAGCGCCTCCTCTTCTTTCTCATAGTCGCGTAGGGCAATGAAGACAATGTCTTCCGGAAGTACCTTCGGCTCTATCTTTCCAATGGATTTCAGCTTATTCCAGAGTTCCACTGTTTGGGCGTCAGGCCTGTGTACCTGGTTGTCTATATTGTCATCCGCTATGGAAACAGATAATGGCATACCATGCATATTACCGGATGGTGTGGTGTATGGGGAATGCATATCGGCATGCGCATCTATCCATACTACACCCAACCTGCGTTTGGGCTTGGCCATTTTCAGGCCGGCTATGGTGGCGCCTGCTGTGCTGTGATCGCCGGCAAGCACCAGGGGGAATAATCCTGATTTTACCGTATCGCATACCGCGCGCGATACACGGTCGTACATAGTATAAATGCCTTGTATTCTTTTGGCATAGGGAGATGATACCGGTTCATACAGCAGCCTGTTTTCGTTTTCGATGACCTCGGAAGGAAAGTTAACAAACAGGTTGCTCATGAAGTCGAGCGCGGCAATCTTGATGGCATCAATACCCAGGCTGGCGCCACGGGTGCCTGCTCCTATCTCCGACCGTACTTCTATGATCTTAATATTGCGCATAGGAGCCAAAGATAGCACAAATACATAAAATGATTTATTAAGGTGTTGACGGCATACAGGTTTTGTTTATTAGCCTCAAATTACCGGTATATTGTACCGTGCCTGCTCCGACATTGCATAAAGAAATTGTTCAGATCAGAACGGATAGCCAATGGTGAAGATGCCGACCATATTCTGGGAGCGCCAGCTTTTGTTGCCAAAATCTATTTTGTCAAATACCCACCCGTTGTTGGTGAGCACATACGGTTTTTTTACGGGCACGCCCAGCTCCACCCGAATAGTAAGGAACGAAGCGATATCGAAACGCGAACCAATACCCACATCGGCGGCAATGTCCTGGGCCAGTTTGTTAAGCCGGAATTCTCCGTCAGGGTAGTTTGAGTTTGCTTTTGTGAGCCAGATATTTCCTGCATCGAAAAATAAAGCGCCATTCATCTTTACGTTACCCGCAAAAAGAGTAGTGACCGGGAATCGATATTCGCCATTGAATTCCAGTTTCACATCACCGGTGCGGTCTATTTGGTTGTAGGTGGTCTTGGTGGTAGTGTCTATGTAGCTACCGGGCCCCAATGTCCGTATCTGCCAGCCACGCAAGCTGTAAGGCCCGCCGGCGTAATATTGTTTGATATAGGGAAGCACATCTGACTTGTCATACGGGATGCCGATGCCTCCATAAAAATGCAAGGCAACTGTAGAGTGGGGCAGCGTGAAGAAATGCCGCGCATCGAAGTCGAACTTCACATATTGGTAGAAAGAAATATTGTAAAGGTTGTTCAGGGCCTTGCCTACCTGGTTTATGCCGCTAAGCAACAACCCCGCCTCTTCTAATCCCAGGCGCAGGTAAGAATAGTTTACGCCATGTTTCTTTCCGTTGTTGTCGAAAGTGTAGGAGATACTCTCTCCCTCAATTGTGTTTTCCTGGTAGCTGTTCCGCAGGTATTCGTTGTTGCGGAGTACCTTGATGAATGAATCTGTTTTCAGTGGAAGGCGGATGATGTTCACAAATACCGGGGAAAAATTCCATGTTGTCGTATTTGTCTGCCGCCAGTTGTAGGAGAAGTTTGTACTTGTGTTGATGAGTTTGAAATATAATACGCGGTCCATGACATTTTCCCCGCCGCCAATAATAGTATGCGGCAGGTTGCTGTTATCGAACAGTGATGAAGCGACGGGGGCAAGAAACTTTGGAAAATCAATGCTGGCGTTCACTCCGTAATACCTGGTGAGCAGGCTATACCGCTCCAGCACATCTTTGGGGGAGTTCTTGTCATATGCCAGTTCAATGCCACCGTTCACGCCTATGGTCAGCAGATTGGCTCCATGCATAAAATTACGGTCGCGTGCATTAACGTTTATAGAGTTACCTAAAGCATAGGTGCTGCCTCTTGATATTTCGTAGCCGGCTGAGAAATCGTATTTCTTGGTCTTATTCAATAATACATTGTAGTCAACGGTGCCCCTGTTTCTCCGGTTCTCTCGTACATCTATGCGAACAAACTGGAATATACCCAGTTCATTCAGTTTAGTATAGGTCTTGTTGAAGTTTGACTGAGAATAGAGATCGTCGGGAGACAGAAATATGTGCCTGTATAAAACATTTGAGTGAACATACTTATTGTGGTATTTGAATGCAACACTGTCTATATAGTCTGTGCGCAACGTGGAATCTTTGAGGTCATTTGCGCTGTAATAGTCAGGGAAGACATTCACGTTGCCAACAGTATATTTTTTATAAGCATTAGTGTCGTCTGCAAGCCGGATGACAACGCTTATGTCAATGGTTTGTTTGGTGTTTGGTTTATTAAGCTTGATGAAATTGATGGCGCTTTCAAACGGGCTTTCCGCGTTCTTAAATATTGTTTTATCAAAGGTATCAATAACAAAAGCGATATTGTCCTGTGTGAACCTGAAATACCCATTGTCGCGTAAAAGCGTGGTCAGGCGGCTTCGTTCTTCTTCCAGCATGCTGAAGGAGAATTCCTTTTCAGACTGGAGAATTGACACGGCACTGTCTGCACGGACGATACCAAGCACCAGGCTGTCATCGATGTCATAGTTGATCCTGTTGATGAGGTAGTTGTCGCCCAGATCTACAAAGTACCGGACGGTAGCTTTCTTTTTTTCAATGATTACAGAATCTTTGATGGCGGCATAAAAGTATCCCTGGTTGAAGAGATAGCTTTTCATATTCTGCATCGTCCTTGGCATAAGGGTAGTGTCGAGCACTACGGGTCGCTCTACAGATTTAGGCAAAAGCGAATCGGGACGGTTATACAATTTGCGATAGCGGTGATTGTACCTGATAAGCTTAAAAGGTGTTCTGAAGGGCAGAAGGTCCAGGGCGTCTGTGTTGGGTCGCTGAGCGATGATCTTGTATAAATTATCTTTTCTTTCTCCGCGGTTGGCTACAGCCTTATCGGATCGCAGAACAACTTTGTTCTTCCACAAGAGCGCTTCGCCCTCTTTTAATCTGCGGGTGCTGTTGCAGGAAACAGACAAAAAGATAAGCCCTGTCAGCACAAAGTACAGTACACTTTTGTTGTTATCTGATGATCTGTTGGCCATGTTACCCTTGAAAACCACAAAAGTGTAGCTTTGTGGTATAATGCTATCGAAAGCGCAAAATAAATATATTCGGTCGTTAACGCAGCAAAAATTCCGAAATGAGCATGGGGTATTTGTTGCCGAGGGGGTGAAAATAGCCGGTGAGTGGTTGTTGTCAGACACCCGGATAGACATGATCGTTGCCATAGAGGAGTGGGTAGCCGGCAACAGTTCCCTGATTGCTCGTCATCCCGACGCTCTTTTATGCATCGTAAAGCCACATGAGCTGGAAGCTGTCTCCGGGCTGCAAACACCAAACCAGGTTTTGCTCGTTGTCAGAAAGCCGGAGGCACAAACACTGCAAAAGGCTAATGAATGGTGCCTGGCGTTGGATGATATACAGGATCCCGGTAATATGGGCACAATGATCCGCATAGCCGACTGGTTTGGTATAAAGCATGTAATTTGTTCACCGGGTTGTGTGGATGTGTATAATCCCAAAGTTGTTCAAAGTGCCATGGGAGGACATTTACGTGTTAAGGTATATGAGGAAGAACTTGACTCCTTCTTGTCGCGGATAGCATTGCCAAAGTATGTTGCTGTGTTGGATGGGGAGAATGTTTATCATGTAAAAGGAGCCGGGGCAGGTGTGCTCATCATTGGTAATGAATCAAAAGGAGTGAGCGCAGAGGTCGCGGCTGTAGCTACGCACAAAGTGTTCATACCCCGCAGGGGTGGGGCCGAGTCGCTAAATGCTGCCGTATCTGCGGGAATATTATGCGCTTTGTTGATGCCGCATTAAACTTTTAGGGGGGATAAGAGTCAAAATAAAGCAGAAATTTATATTTGGATAAAGGGTCAAATCAATATTCGGAGGATTATGAAAAGGTTACTGATGTTTTTTCTGATGGCAGCTGCAGCTATTAAATGTGATGCACAGTCCATGCTTAGGGTGAGCTTACGTGATAATACGCAGATCAGCGTTTCTGTGGACGAAAGACATTTTCGCAAGCATGGTACATCTGTAACGGTTGGAGAATTGCCCTATGGCGGGCATTCTTTGAAGATATATGCTTACCTCTACGACAGGTGGGGGAGGAGAACAGAAAGCCTTATATACTCCGGCAGGATAACTACTTATAACGGTATGGTCTCGGTTCTTGTATTCGACCCGAGAAATGGAAGCAGGGAAATAAAAGAGGTGGACATTGACGAATACATGGCCAGCCATCCTTCATCAAATACGGGCAGAATGGGGGGCGTTCCCGGTGATTATGATTCGCGTTTCAGTAAGGGACAGGATATGAACGATCCTTACGGTGCGCGTCGTAATAGCGGGCAGGAGCCATACAACGACGTCAGGGATAACGGAGTAACAAACAGCAACAGCAATGACAATGGGTTGTCGTCCACTCCGGCCGCTTCTCCGGTATCACAAGAGAAGATAGGTACGATGACCGGTGAAAAGATGAATGGCCTTAAGACAAAGGTGTCTGCTAAAACTACCGATACGCAAAAGCTGGCTCTGCTGAAAGAGGAGTTGAAAGATGAAAAACTCAATACAGACGACATTGCCGATATGATGGATTGGTTCTCGTTCGAGGCAAGTAAAGTGGAGTTTGCAAAATGGGCATACCCGCAGGTGGTTGATAAAGAGTATTACGGAGATCTTGACGGGAAGTTCAGCTATAAATCATCACAAGATGACTTCAATAATTTTCTGAAAGATCATAAATGACCCGGTTCAGAAGATGCAGCCGCTGATAGCAGGAAATATTTATTGAAGAGGTTTCCCGTAAGTATCGCAATGGCAATGCCTACCAGGGCGCCGCAGGTAACGTCTAACGGAAAATGTACTCCTACATACACCTGGGAAAAGGAAACCAATACTGCCCAGGAAATAGCAACAGGCCATACCCATTTTGCCACCTTTCCTAAAGTAATAGCGCTGAATATGCCCATTGAAAAGTGATTGGCCGCATGTGACGATGGAAAGCTAAATCCACTGCCGCAGGTAACTAATTGATGAATAATGCCGGATAGCGCAGGGGTATTGCACGGACGCAGGCGATGAAACAAAGGCTTCATAAAAGTAGCGCTCACCTGGTCTGACAAGATGAAGGATACTAAGAAGAAGATGCACCATATCCAGCCTTTCCTGCCGAAATTTTTTGGTATAAAGAGCAAGAGAAATAAATATAGGGGAGCCCAGAACCATTGATTACGGAAGAATGGGATGACTGCATCCAGGAGTTCACTATGCCACTTCGTGTTCATATAGTACCACGCAGTGTAGTCCCATTTCAGCAGCAGGTCGTGGAGTTGTCTAAGCATGATCTTTCCTGAATATCATAATGAGCCTCGGAGAGTTGACCGGGTGGTAAGGGCGCAATTTATAATCACCAAATGTTGTCACCAGCGACATTCCGGAGGCTTTGAACATTTCCACAAAGTCTTCGAGTTTGAATGCCGCAACACTCTCAGTAAACTTTCTTGGTCTGTTCTGTACATCCTGAAAACTGATCTCTTTAACAAAGTGCTTCCGTTCAATTTTTCTCCTGATGTTGAACGTGTAACTACCTCTCTTAATTGCTTCCTCTTCCACAAAGTTCGCTATTACCTGTTCTGAATTAAGGTAATCTATAACCAGTATGCCGCCTTTTTTGAGGGAAGATGCAAAAGACCGGGCTGCAAGAGTGTTGTCCCTGTCGTAGGTGAAATATCCGAAGCTGGTAAAGAAATTAAAAGCAAGATCGAAGTAATTGATATAGAAGGGAAGCCTCATGTCCTGCACAAAAAACTGCAATTGGTCAGACTCGTAGGCTTTTGCCCGTTCAATGCTTTCATTCGAAATATCAATGCCGGTAACATCAAAGCCATGTTCTGCAAGCTGTTTGGCAAAACGCCCCTCGCCGCAGGCTATGTCAAGCATGCGGCTCCCCGCGGGCGGGTGCAGGTATCCCAGCAGGTTCTCTACGAAGGCCTGCGCCTCAATTTCGTCCCTGTTCTGATATAGTATCTGATAATAAGGGGAGCCAAACCAATTTTTGAACCAATCCATTTAATGATAAACGAGTAGTAAGTGCGGCAAAAATAGAACATCGGGCTAAGTATGCAGGCCCTTTCCCATCTTTTACTCTAACAAAAATAAGGTATATTTGCTGCCCAATTTATTATATGAATTTCAGGCGTATATTAGTTTTCTATCGTATTCCCATCGCTGTGGGTTTGTTGTTGTTGGGTTTTCTGGTCGGCTTCAAAGTTCCGCATGGCTGGTGGATGGCCTGGATCCCGTTCCTGGTGTCTGTTCTTATGGTCGTGGCCCATTTTCTGATCGGCCCTATGTCCCTGATACAGGGGTATATGGAGAGCGGCGACATAGACGGCGCGCAAAATTTGCTGGCGAGGGTAAAGTATCCTAATCTTTTATACAAACCTATTCGTTCGTCTTTTTACATGTTGCAGGCTAACTTCTCGACTATGGGAGAAGATCTTGATAAGGCAGAATCTCAGCTTCGAAAGGGATTGGAGACCGGGATGCCCGAAAAAGAGTTTGAAGGGACAGCCTACCTCCAGTTAGGGGCTATCGCACAGAAGAAGGGCAATATTAAAGAAGCATACGAAAACCTTAGAAAAGCTGTAAAGATCGGGCTTCCCGACAAGGACAATGAGGCTACGGCGTATCTGCAATTGTCCGCCATTTGTGTTCAACGCAGGGATTTTCGTAATGCAAAGGTGTATTTCAACAAAGCCAAAGCGGCTAAGCCAACCAATGCCCAGGTGGTGGAACAAATGAAAGAAATGGCTAAGTATATGGCACGAATACCGGGCTGATCAGGGCCTTTATATTATTTAAAAATGCATGGCATACGCCATGCATTTTTATTTTCACATATATATTTTTGATTCTTTTTAGCAAAAGCAACCGCACATATTAATTAAAATTAAATTTTATTAAAAAATTACTAACAGCCTATTTGTCTGGTAATCTTTTTTTAGTATGTTTACCCTCAATTCGGAATATTATAAAGTAGATAATCTAAGATTCAGAACATGAAAAAATTCTCCTTGCAATCATTTGTTGCCGGTGCAGCAAGTTTCTGTCGTTTGAAATCGATGCAAACTTTGCTTTTGGCGGGCTTGTTTTGTGTAACAGGCGGGTCGGCATTTGCCAATGTCACGGTGACGCCGGCGAGTGGTGGAACCGGCATTTGTCCTACTCTGGCAACAGGTGGAGGTGCCTCTGCGTATACAACGACTGGTTCAATAACAATAACTGAAGGGGCAACTAATGACCTGTCTACGGGTACAAATCAGCTTATACTCACGCCTCCTTCGGGATGGCATTTCAATACCGGGTATTTTCCCGGGATCGGATGGACCGGCGGTGCAGATATTACAAACATTACTTCGAGCTATTCCGGAGGTAACCTTGTTATCAATATTGTTTGTTCCGGTACAACGGCAACAGACCAGATAATTATTGGTGCATTGCAGGTTCAGGCTAATTCGCCAGCATCCTCCGCCGGATACATTTATGCAAGTACTTCGTTTATAGCCGGTATCGCTACAGGCAGTACCGGTACTGACTTTGGAGACCTTTCTCTCGCTTCAGGCTCTACTCCTTCTGTTTCGATCAGTGTATCACCCAGCAACACAATATGTGCCGGTGATGGTGTTACATTCACCCCGAGCCCTACAAACGGTGGGGTAGGACCAAGTTATACTTGGTATGTTAATGGATCGTCTGTTGGTTCAGGTGGTACTTATTCTACCAGCTTACTGAGTAATGGCCAGGTTGTGAACTGTGTAATGACTGCAGGTGGCGGTTCTTGTATATATCCACTTACCGCTACGTCCAACTCGATCACAATGACTGTTAATCCGGTGCCAACTACTGTTACTGTTAGCAGCAGCGGAACTTATTGCGGAAGCACAACGCTCACAGCAAGTGGTGGTACAGGTGGCACTATCTATTTTCAGGGTACAACATCCGGTGGTACATCAACAGCAACTCCATCTACTTCACAGGTTATCAGCTCAACAGGAACTTATTATTTCAGAGCTCAATCTGCAGGAGGCTGTTGGGGACCTCAGGGTAGCGCTACAGTTACTATCAATCCTGTACCAAATCCTGTAACTGTAACTGGTGGTACAACAACATGTGGTGGAACGCAAACAATTACAGCGAGTGGCGGTGCAGGCGGCACAATATATTTCCAGGGTACAACTTCAGGTGGTACTTCTACTGCATCAGCAACGTCATCGCAAGTGATCAGTACATCGGGTACTTATTATTTCCGCTCACAGTCTGCTGCAGGTTGTTGGGGAACTGAGGGAAGCACAATAGTTGTTATCAACCCATTGCCTACCGCATTTAATGTGACAGGCGGTGGCGCTTATTGCGCTGGCGGAGCTGGTGTTGCTGTCGGACTTAGCAATTCAACATCAGGAGTTACTTACCAGTTATACGTTGGTGCAAGCCCTGTAGGAAGCCCTGTATCCGGTACAGGTGCTGCAATATCTTTTGGAAATCAAACAGTAGCTGGTAGTTATACTGTTGTAGCAACAGTTACAGCAACCGGATGTGTTAATAATATGACGGGTAGTGTGACGGTTTCGATCAACTCATTGCCTTCTATATTTTCAGTAACCGGCACTGCGAGCTATTGCGCAGGTGGTACAGGTGTCCCGGTAGGATTAAGTGGTTCTACAGTTGGTGTAAATTATCAGCTCTATCGTAACGGTACGCCGTTAGGTGGCCCACAGTCAGGTACTGGGGGCGTTATTACTTTCGGTAACCAAACGTTGGCAGGTACTTATACCGTAGTTGCGACCGATGCATTTACCGGTTGTACAAGCAACATGAGCGGAAGCGCGATAGTATCGATAGATCCATTGCCAACGGCGTTCAGTGTATCTGGAGGTGGTTCTTATTGTGCAGGTGGTTCAGGAATTGCAGTTGGTCTTGCCGGTTCACAGGGCGGTGTTAACTACCAACTGTATGTGAACGGTCTGCCAACCGGAGCTCCTGTTGCAGGTACAGGTACTGCGATTACTTTTGGTTTGCAGACAACAGCAGGTACTTATACTGTTGTTGCTACAAATACACTGACTACATGTACCAATACTATGACAGGTAGTGTTACGGTTTCTATCAACTCGCTGCCTAATGCCTACATCGTTACAGGCGGTGGTGGTTATTGTGTAGGAGGAACGGGAGTTCATGTAGGACTGAGCACTTCAGATATTGGCATTTCATATCAATTATATCTCGGCGGCGTGCCTACAGGTAGTGCTGTGCCGGGAACCGGTGGTGCACTGGACTTCGGTCTGCATGCTACCACAGGTGTCTACACTGTGGTAGCTACTAATCCTTTTACAACCTGTACAGCAAACATGACGGGTTCAGTAACTGTATTCACCAACCCGCTTCCTAATGCTTATACTGTATTCGGCGGTGGCCAGTATTGTGCAGGTGGTTCAGGTGTAAATGTATTCCTCAGTGGTTCTGACGGTGGTGTTAACTACCAATTATATAATGGTATCACCCCTGCCGGTAGCCCGGTAGCCGGTTTTGGTTTCGGATTTACTTTCGGCCTTGAAACAGCTGCCGGAGTATATACTGCCATTGCTATTGACGCTACGACAGGTTGTGTTCAGAATATGACTGGCAGCGCTACGGTAATAGTTAATCCTCTCCCTCTTGTATTCAATGTGACAGGTGGTGGTGCTTATTGCTCAGGTGGTTCTGGTGTTCATGTAGGACTGTCCGGTTCTACTCCGGGTATCTCTTATGAGCTTTATATAGGCGGTTCACCAACAGGTACTATACTTTCCGGTACCGGCGGTGTTCTCGACTTTGGTTTCCAGACAACTGCAGGTGCTTATACTGTAGTAGCCACTAACTTGCCAACAGGTTGTACGAGCAATATGAGCGGATCAGTAAATGTTACGATCAACCCTCTTCCTAATGCATACACCGTAACTACTTTCGGTGTGAGCAGTTATTGCGCAGGAGGAAGTGGTGTCAATATATTCTTATCTCCATCTGATGTTGGAGTTAATTACCAATTATATCTCGGTGGTGTACCGGTAGGTTCTTCAGTTGCCGGTAACGGTGGTGTGATCAGCTTCGGTTCACAGACCATTGCCGGAACTTATACAGTTATCGGAACTGACGCTACTACACTTTGCACTAATACGATGTTCGGTAGCGCAACCATAAGCATTGATCCTCTTCCTGTGGCTTATGCTGTTACAGGCGGTGGTGCATACTGTTTCGGTGGCGCAGGTGTTCCTGTGGGAGTTGCTAACTCTGAGACCGGTATTCAATACCAGTTGTTCCTGGGCGGTGTTCCTGTAGGTGGTCTTGTAGGTGGTACTTCTGGTTCTGCTATCACATTCGGCAACCAAACATCTGCAGGTAATTATACAGTAACAGGTTACAATTTTATATTAGCCAAAATGTACCAATAATATGAGCGGTAGCGTAAATGTTTCGATCGATCCGCTGCCTACTGCATATACAGTTGCAGGTGGTGGTGCATATTGTGCCGGTGGTGCAGGTCTGCACGTTACGCTCAGTTCTTCTGATCCTGGTATCAGCTACCAGTTAATGAATGGAGGTCCTGTAGGTGCTCCTATTGCAGGTACAGGTAGCCCTATCGACTTTGGTGCGCAACTGGCAGCCGGCAGCTACACTGTTCTGGCAACAAACACCTCAACAGGCTGTACTAATACAATGAGCAGTTCTGCAACGATCATAGTAAATCCGCTGCCTACACAGTTTACTGTTACAGGTGGTGGTAGCTATTGCACAGGTTCTCCTTCAATTCATGTAGGCCTCAGTAACTCTACGATCGGAGTTAATTATCAATTGATGAATGGCTTTGCACCTGTAGGTGGTGCTGTAGCTGGTACAGGTAGCCCGCTTGATTTCGGAGTGCAGGCTGCAGCAGGCTTCTATACTGTTGTTGCTACTGATGCGGTTACAGGATGTACAAATACAATGACAGGCGGAGTGGCAATATCAATACTGCCGCTGCCTAACCAATATGCTGTTCTGGGTGGTGGTCAGTTCTGTGCCGGTGGTACAGGTGTTGACGTATCGCTGAGCAGTTCAGATTTTACTACAAACTATGAATTGTATATCAATGCGGTTGCTTCCGGTAATATTCAACCGGGTACAGGCGGAGCAGTTGATTTCGGATTACAGACCGCGGCAGGTAATTATACAGTAGTGGCAACTAACACTGTTACTACATGTGTTAATAATATGACAGGTAGCGTGAATGTGATCGTTAATCCATTGCCAACCGCGTTCAATGTGGGTGGTTCAGGTAGCTACTGCGCAGGTGGTGCCGGTATCAGTGTTACACTAAGCAGTTCTAATGTAGGTACTGATTACCAGTTATACTACGGTATCGTTGCTATCGGTGCTCCGATGGCAGGAACCGGTGCTATGCTTACATTCCCTGCTCAGACTAATCCGGGTACTTATACGATCACAGCTACAATTACTGCTACTGGTTGTACCGCTCCAATGACAGGAAGCGCTACGATCACTGTTGATCCATTGCCGATCATTTACAATGTAACCGGTGGCGGACACTATTGCGCAGGTGGTGCAGGCGTGAATGTTGGACTCTCTTCTTCCGAAGTAGGTGTAAACTATCAGTTATTCAATGGTGGATTCCCTGTTGGTGGCCCTCTGGCCGGTACAGGTTCTGCACTTAGCTTCGGCTTGCAGCTTTCCGGCGGTACATATACGATCGTTGCTACCAATGCAACAACCGGATGCTCTTCAGTAATGTTTGGTTCTGCGGTTGTGGTTGTTGATGCACTTCCTATAGTATTTAATATGAACCCTGGTGGCGCTTATTGCGCCGGCGGTCCTGGTATAGACCTTACATTGACTGGTTCAGAAATTGGCGTAAGCTATCAACTTTGGGTTGGTGGATTCCCTGTTGGATCAGCAGTGGCGGGAACAGGCTCTCCGCTTGACCTTGGTTTCCAGACAATGGCTGGCACCTACACCTGCGTTGCTACGAACACAACAACAGGATGTACGAGCAATATGGCACTTAGCGCAACAGTTGTTGTTAATCCGCTTCCTGCGCCGTACAACCTGAGTGCAGGTGGCCATTATTGTGCAGGTGGCCCAGGTATTGATATTACCCTCTCCGGCTCGGATCTGGGAATAGGATACCAGTTGTTTGTTGACGGCATACCTGTTGGTGGACTCGTTTCCGGAACCGGTTCTCCGCTTGACTTTGGTTTCCAGACCACAGGTGGTACTTACACCATTATTGCTACTGACCTGACCACTTTCTGTACTAACAATATGAGCGGCACTCCTGTTATCGTTGTTGATCCCCTTCCTGTTGCATTTGCAATGAGTGCAGGTGGCAGCTATTGTGCAGGTGGCCCTGGTCTTAATGTGACATTGAGTGGCTCTGAAGTAGGTGTGAACTACGAAATATATCTCGGTGGTGTACCAACAGGTACGATCATACCTGGTACCGGTTCAGCCCTTAATATGACACTGACCGCAGGTGTTTACACCATCATAGCAACAAACGCTACAACCGGTTGTATGAATACAATGCTTGGCAGCACAGTTATTACAGTTGACCCGCTGCCAACGGCAATACTTGGACCAACCAATGTATGTGTGAGCTCGTTCATTACGCTTAGTGATGCAACCAGCGGTGGATTGTGGAGCAGCAGCGATGTGTCTATAGCTACTATTGACCCTGTAACCGGCCTTGTTTCCGGTCTTTCCGCAGGTACATTTAATGTCACCTATACGCTCACTGCTACTGGATGCTTCATTGCGGTTACTGATACCGTAAATGCATTGCCGGTGGTTGGCGTTATCTCCGGTGCGTCTACATTGTGTCAGAATTATACTACGCTCTTTACCAACCCAACTCCGGGTGGTGTATGGTCATCAGCCGATATGTCTGTCGCTACGGTTGACCTTGCAGGTAATGTGTTCGGCGTTGCCGCAGGTACAACAACGATCAGCTACACAGTTACTACGCCGTTCGGATGTACTACTACTGTAGGCAGCACTGATCTTACGGTGATAGCATCTCCGGTTGTTTCTGCCATAACTGGTTCTATGACCAATATGTGTGCCGGTATCTCTGCTACTCTTGCCGATGCGACTCCGGGTGGAGTATGGAGCAGCAGCGACGCATCAGTAGCTACAGTATCAGGCAGCGGCGTGGTGACAGGTATGTCGTTCGGTAGTGTTACTATCTCATACTCTGTAACCAACCTGAGCGGCTGTACAACATCTGCTACTTATGGATTCTCTATCGGTAATGCAATGCCACCATTGGCTACATTGCCTACGACATCTGCTACTGTTTGTCACGGAGCTCCTGTTAACCTTTCAGCGGTGACTTCAGGTAGTGGTCTTACTTACCAATGGAACCTCGGTGGTTCTCCTGTTCCGGGCGCAACAGATGCCAACTACAGCACTACGGCCATCGGAACTTACAACGTGACTGTAGATAATGGTACCTGCCATGTAGAGATAGGTTCTATCAACGTAGTACCATCTCCGGTTGCAGTAATATCTTATGATAGTGTTGCAGGTCTGTTGTATACAGGTTCGTTCAGTTCATACCAGTGGTATTTTGATAGCGTAGCGATACCTGGTGCAGTTTCTTATAGCACGCCGCCAAACTATGGAGGTGAGTACAACGTGGTAGTAACAGACATAAACGGATGTTCTGATACTGCGGATGTTCCATACATCTTTGATGGTCCTACGCCTCCGAATGTTGTTAAACACATCGTACGTAATGCAGACGATATCAAAGTTTATCCAAACCCAGTATCTAATGTCCTCTACATAGATGCGCCACAGCGTGTATTTGTAACAGTACTGACCATGGATGGTAAGATGTTGCTGGCTCAGAAGGAAGCGATCAGCGTAAATGTTGGTCAACTGGCTAATGGCACGTACATGATCATGATCTATGATGAAAATAATATGCTGCTGAAGGCTGAGAAGTTCATCAAGAACGGACAGTAATCAGGCAGTGATGATAAAAAGCGAAGCCCCCGATTTTTTCGGGGGCTTCGCTTTTTATGGTTCTGTGTGTCTATCTTAATTTCTCATTGTCCCTATGCCTGTTCGCATCCCTCATATTCTTCTTCTCAAAGTTCTTTTCTAAAGCATCGGTCAGGTCCACACCTGTCTGGTTGGCAAGGCACATGAGCACCCATAGCACATCGGCCATTTCGTCGGCTATATCCTTTTGTTTATCACTTTCTTTAAAAGATTGCTCCCCGTACTTACGCACCATCAGGCGGGAGAGTTCGCCCACTTCTTCCATTAGTATGCCCAGGTTGGTCAGTTCGCTAAAGTAGCGTACGCCCACGGTCCTTATCCAGTTATCTACCTGCTGCTGCGCCTCTTTTATCGTGATGTCCATGCGATTTAAGTATTTGTTGGGGATTTGTATTTGTTTCTTAACACAAAATAATAGAACTTCCCTTTTTAAAAGAAAAAGAATACCACAACATGCGATCATACGCTAATGATATAGAAGCCGCAGAAGCCCTTAAACAACAGGTGGCCGCCATGAGAAAGGCGATCGCCAGAATTATTGTTGGCCAGGATGATGTAGTTGAGAAATTGCTGATCTCCATATTGTGCAACGGCCATACACTGCTGGTAGGCGTACCAGGCCTTGCCAAAACCCTGCTTGTAAAGACCATATCTGAAGCGCTGGACCTGTCCTTCAAGCGTATCCAGTTCACCCCCGACCTGATGCCGAGCGATATAGTGGGTGCGGAGATACTCAATGAGCAAAGGCAGTTTCAGTTCATAAAAGGCCCCGTTTTTGCCAATATCATCCTTGCCGATGAGATCAATCGTACACCACCCAAGACACAGGCAGCGCTGCTCGAGGCCATGCAGGAACGTAATGTGACGGCTGCCGGTACAGTGTATAAGTTGCCATCACCATTCTTTGTATTGGCTACCCAGAACCCGATAGAGCAGGAAGGCACTTACCCGCTTCCGGAGGCCCAGTTAGACCGTTTTATGTTCCAGGTGACATTAGACTATCCTTCTTTTGCCGAAGAGGTCATTATCGTGCGCAATACTACTGGCGCTGTTGCTGCGGAACTGTCGAAGGTGATGGGAGGAGAAGATATTCTCTATTTCCAGGACCTGGTACGCCGTGTGCCGGTCCCTGATAATGTATTGGAATATGCGGTCGGGCTAGTACAGAAAACAAGGCCTGGTGCCGGAACCGCTGATGCCGTAGCGCAAAAATATGTGGCATATGGCGCGGGACCGAGAGCGTCGCAATACCTAGTGCTGGGTGCCAAATGCCACGCCTTATTAAAGGGTAAGTATTCGCCCGATATCGAAGACGTTAGGGCTATGGCGCTCCCGGTGCTTCGTCATCGTGTGCTGAGGAACTACAAGGCTGAGGCGGAAGGGGTTACGCAGGACGCATTGATAAAACAATTGTTGTAAACCATACTTTTTAATCTTTGAGATATGGAGCATATTCAGGACAAAGCCAATTTCCTTAGGAACGAATACACTAAGATACTATCTCAGTTGGATGCTGACGCGCCACGCAAATGGGGCAAGATGAATGTGCAGCAGATGATAGAGCATATGAGCGATTATGTGCGCATAGCAAGTGGCAAGGTGCCTATGGAGATAGTGACCGAGGCTGAGCGTCTGCCACGTATGCAGGGTTTTCTTTCCAGCGAGAAACAGTTTCCTGAGAACACGCCTAATGTACTGATGCCGGACACCCCGGTGCCGACCAGGCACGCTACAAAAGCCGATGCAATAAAGGAGCTGCAGGAGGAAATAGATCATTTCTTTGCTGTTCATGAACAGCATCCTGGTAAAATAACGGCTAACCCGTTCTTCGGGAACCTTGACTTTGAACACCAGGTGCAATTGTTGCACAAGCATGGTATCCACCATCTCAGGCAGTTTGGCGCAGTGGAATAGTTACGCAGTTATTTTGTGAATTTCCCGGAATAGATCCGGCCGTTTGTGTTATCCGTTACAAGAAAGGTGTATACGCCCGGAGACTGTATGGCTGCTCCGATCTGTATGGATGTTCCGCATACCTGAACGGTGTAAACGCATTGGCCCAGCATATTATAGATACTTACACGGGCACTTTTGACGCCGGCTGGTAATATGATCTTACTATCACTTACTACGGGATTGGGCGCAACAACTACATTTTCCTTTCCGGCAACAACCGATGAAGTATTTAAGGTAGCCACAGCCTTACAACTGGTAGTATTGTCAAAGCTCTGCGTATGCGCCTGCGCGTAGCCGATCACCGGGTTGCTTAGGCCTGTGATATAGTCGCTGTTGTTGAAGCAAAGCATCACGTCAGAGAAGGCCGTAAGCGGGTAGGGGCATGCCGGATAATAAGCGCCGTTGGTGCAGCCGAGTCCTTCAATAACGTTATATTTAATTGAACGGGTAGAATCCTTATTGACATCAATTCCATCAAACGCCCATGTTTTGTACCAGGTGCCATTGATCTGCGTAGAGTCCGTTCTGGTCACCCACGAAGTATAGGTGTCTAACGGATAAACAAAACGCATAGTATCATTCAGGCCAAGATCAAAATCATAAAGCAGCATTTCTATGGAATCTGAAGTGCCAACCACATAGACCTTGTTTCCCACTTCACGCACCAGGCAGTACCCGGTTGAGTGGATGAGTGATTTGTAGATATTCCCCATGAATGTAACGTCGCCGTCAGGTAGGTAGTAGTTAGTAGTATACTGAATGCCCGTTATGGTGCAGCAGGTAGAGGTACTGTCTTCCATATGCCATCGGTTGGTCACATCGGTAAAATGTACTTTCTGCGCATAGCCACAGATGCACGCAAGCAGAACCAATAATGTAAGAATGCTCTTTTTCACGATTAAGACGCGTAAAGATATGGTAAAATTTTGAAACACAACGCGCGTGCTATCGCTTTACAGGCCAAAAACTGCTAACTTGCATGCCCTGTCAATAGCTTTCGGGCAACCGGTATGTAACACGGTTCTGTTCCCGGTTTTTGACGACATAAATGTTGACTTTTAATCTAAACTGAGTATGTCTCTGACACAACTAAAGAATTACGCGGAAGGACAATGGGTAAAGGGCAGGCAAGAAGGTGAGACCTTGTATAATGCCATTACCGGCGCCCCTATATACACTGCCAGCAGCGATGGCCTCGATTTCGGCGCTATGATGAGTTATGCCCGCAAAGTGGGCGGCCCGGCCCTGCGCAAGCTTACCTTTCAGCAGCGTGGCCTGATGCTTAAGGCGCTGGCCATGTACCTGATGGAGCGTAAGGAATACTTCTATACCATCAGTGCCAATACTGGGGCTACACGTATAGATTCATGGGTGGATATCGAGGGCGGTATCGGCAACCTGTTCACTTATGCCAGCCTGCGCCGCCAGTTCCCCGACGAGCGTTTTTATGTAGATGGCGATGTGGCAAAACTGTCTAAGAACAACACATTCATCGGGCATCACATCATGGTGCCGCGTGAAGGTGTGGCCATACACATCAATGCATTCAACTTCCCTGTATGGGGTATGCTGGAAAAGATAGCTGTGAACCTGCTTGCCGGCGTGCCCGCTATTGTGAAGCCGGCTACGCTCACTTCTTATCTTACAGAGGCGGTATTTGAAGAGATCATTAAGTCGGGGATCTTCCCTGAGGGCTCATTGCAGCTTATATGTGGTTCCGCCCGTGGTATATTGGATAATGTGGAGACGCAGGATGTGGTCACCTTTACAGGTTCCGCATCTACTGGGCGTAGCCTCAAATCTCACCCGAGGATATTGTCTGAAGCTGTTCCGTTCAATATGGAGGCAGACTCGCTCAACTGTTGCATCCTCGGCCCCGATGTGCATCCCGGCATGCCGGAGTTCGACATCTTTATCAAGGAGGTAGTACGCGAGATAACCACCAAGGCCGGACAGAAGTGTACAGCCATACGCCGTATCATCGTTCCGGCAGATAGGGTAGATGACGTGCAGATAGCGCTGGGTAAGCGCCTCCAGGCCACCACTATCGGCGATCCGTCAATCAAGGAAGTGCGTATGGGCCCTCTTGCTGGTATCTCTCAGCGCAATGAGGTGCGTGAAAAGGTACAGCAGTTGGCCAGGTCGCAGGATATAGTTATCGGCAATATAGATCAGTTTGAAGTGATGGGTGCTGACAAAGAGAAGGGCGCCTTCCTGCCGCCGCTCATATTCCTGAATACAGATCCGTTCAATAAGACCGATTGTCACAATATCGAGGCGTTTGGCCCGGTATCTACCATCATGCCTTATAAGGACATTGATGAGGCTATAGCCTTATCGCGTATGGGTATGGGATCTCTGGTGTCTTCTGTGGTTACTGCCGATGATGATATCGCGAAGGAGATTGTACTGGGTACGGCCAGCATGCACGGCCGCATACTGATACTTAATGCAGACTGTGCCAAAGAAAGTACAGGTCATGGTTCGCCTATGCCTATGCTGGTGCATGGTGGCCCGGGCCGTGCAGGCGGTGGCGAGGAGATGGGCGGTAAGCGTGGCGTCATGCACTACTTGCAGCGCACTGCCATACAGGGCTCTCCCACTACTATTTCTAAGATCACCAATGTGTACCAGCAGTTTGGCAGGCAGCACGAAACAGATATACATCCGTTCAAAAAGCACTTCGAGGACCTGGAAATAGGGGAAACACTTGTCACCGCTAAACATACGGTTACCGAGGCAGACATATCCAATTTTGCCAATGTCAGCGGCGATAATTTCTATGCGCATATGGATGCTACTTCACTTGAGGGTACGATATTTGAGAGAAGGGTGGCGCATGGCTACTTTATACTTTCCAAAGCTGCGGGATTATTTGTGGATGCGAAGAAAGGCCCCGTGCTGCTCAATTACGGCATAGATGAATGTAGGTTCACAAAGCCTGTCTATCCGGGAATGACCATTGGGGTTCGTTTGACGGTAAAAGAAAAGACGGCCCAGGAAAAGAGAACACCCGAAGATGTGGCCAAGGGTATAGTGAAATGGCTGGTAGATGTTTACGACGATACCGGTGAGACCGTAGCCATAGCCACGATCCTAACTATGGTCAGGATGAAGAAACAAGATTAGGCTATTCGTAAAGCGGTCCGGCATACTTGCCGGACCGCTTTATTTTCTCTGTCAATATAGACATCCCTTCTATTTTGTCTTTATGTCATACTCAATATGTACTTGCACGTTGAGTGTCTTGGTGGTTACCTTTCTCATCTTTCCTCCTAATGAATAATAGATGGTAATCGGCCCGGAAGACGGAATGTAGGATTTCATGTTAGAAGTGTTGTTGATTGGTATGGATAGAACACCCGCATAGCTGCTGGGGTTGTTGTCTATCTGCCCGATAGTTGCCGCGGTATTGTTGACATTGGTGTAGAATGATGCTTTCGCGGTCTCAAAATTTCCGAAGTTGTTGTCAGCGTCCGGATTTAGCATGGTCAACGTACAGGAATGAAACCTGAACTCATCAATATTGTTGATGCCATATACATCCCCGGTTTGTTTTTTGATGAAGCTGTCCAGGTTGTAGCTGAATGTTCCCGACCCCATGACGTCATGAGAGGACAGGTCTGTTACCACCGGTACATTCAGCGTCACATCCATTGCGCTCCAGGTAAATGTTGCCGGTACAGCTACCGCGTCCTTGATCTTGCTGCATGATGTGAATACAGTGGCTGATACTGTTAATGCCAATGCCGATAAAATGATGTGCTTTTTCATAAAAGTGAATTTGATACACACAAAGGTATCTATAGGCCACGCCTGCACACATAACCGTTGTCAACTGCACATATGATATGTATCAGTGTGGTCAGACATGCTGATCCTAGCCGAACATATTCCTGATGATCTGCCGGGAATATTTACTCGATACCGAATTGATGAACGCCTGAAAATCCATCTCGGAATGCTCATCTGCCGTATCAGATATCGTGCGGATGATCACAAAAGGTATGCCGTACTCATAGCATACCTGGGCCACCGCAGCGCCTTCCATCTCTACACAGCGTACTTCGGGAAGCAGCGTGGACAATGTTTGTTTGCTGTCATTGTCTGCAAAGAATTTATCGCCGCTTGCAATATCGCCCGTATATATCTCCGGATGTTGAATTCCGAACTGCTGTACTGCGCTATCGCTTATCACTTCATGCAGGTGTTTATTATCGGTCAGAGATCGTACGGCCAGTATCGCTTTTTCTTTTAAGGACCTGTCACAATCAAAGTAGGTCTTTCCGAGCAGCGGTATCTCATACCTCGGCATTAGCGGCCGGGCATCCATGTCATGTTGTATCAGCCGGTCAGCGACCACTACGTCGCCTATCTTCAGCTTGCCATCAATGGCTCCTGCCACTCCGGTAAACACTAGTTCAGTAACGCCAAACTCCAGGATGAGGGTGGTTGCCGTAGCTGCCGCAGCGGTTTTGCCCCAGCGCGAAAAAACGACCACTGCTTCCTTCCCGTTCAGTAAACCCGAATAATAGGTGCGCATGCCCGCCATGTGTTCCCTTACGTCGGTCATCAGGTGCACTACCTCATGGATCTCTTCAGGCATAGCGCCCATAACGCCAACTTTCTTTTTCTTCATTATTTAGATTCTATGATAAAGCTATGAAAGTGGTAAGTCGCCATGATATAATTGTTTATTTAACATATTTATTGTTGAGAGGGTTTACTGTCAATAAAATATTGTTAATCTGTGTGCCAAAACTGCGCCCTGAACGGATGTTGTGGTGTTTAGTCTTCTTTTTTTACAGTTTTCAATATACCTTTGAATGAACCACTCTAATATAATTAAATATATATGCGTCATTCTGAAGGTCACGTAAGCCATGAGATAGAGCATGGCATCGCTACTATCGAGTTTTTTCATCCATCCAGTAATTCCCTGCCTGCAGCTATCCTGGCAGATCTCGCTAAGACCATTAACGATATTGGTATTGACCATCGGGTTAAGGTGATCATACTCAGGAGCGCAGGTGAAGGCGCGTTTTGTGCCGGAGCATCATTTGATGAACTGATGGCCATCAGTAATAAAGAACAAGGAAAGAAATTTTTCAGCGGCTTTGCCCATGTGATCAACGCTATGCGCAAATGCCATAAACTCATCATAGGTCGTGTGCAGGGAAAGGCAGTAGGTGGTGGTGTTGGATTGATAGCCGCTACCGACTACGCCATAGCAACAGAAGGAGCTTCTGTAAAGCTGAGCGAGCTGGCCGTAGGTATAGGCCCGTTTGTGGTAGGCCCTGCTGTGGAGCGCAAGATAGGTGTATCCGGTTTTTCACAACTGGCCATAGATGCCACAGAATGGCGTTCGGCTGAGTGGGCAAAGCGCCACGGACTCTATTCAGAGATACATAAGAATCTTCATGAGGTAGATGACAGCATAGCCCGGCTGGCCGACCGTTTGGCACACAGCAGCCCCGATGCGATGTCCCAGTTGAAGAAGACCTTCTGGCAGGGCACAGAGCATTGGGATACACTGTTGTCCGACCGCGCATCAATAAGCGGGGAACTCGTGCTTAGCGACTTCACGCGCAATGCCATCAACAAATTCAAGGCGAAGACAGCTAAATAGCAGCTACTGATGGGTCCGTTCTGGAAAGGTTTCTGGATGGGGATACTTGCAAGTATCCTTACTGCCATAGCCGGTGCTTACGGACTATACAAGTATGGAGAATATCTTGTCGGTAAGCGTATAAAGCCGCCGGTGGTGCCCGCGCAGCTACGGGAGAGTTATGATTTTCGCTACTCCACACTTGCCGGGGCCGCTAAGCGTGTGTCAGATCTGAAGGGAAAGGTTGTATTTGTGAACTTTTGGGGTACATGGTGTATTCCGTGTGTTGGGAGATGCCCACCATCCAGAAGTTGTATGATCGGTATAAGAATGATACAGGCGTGGCGCGTTTGTGCTGCCCTCCCGCTTGGATGATGTTCAGAAGCTGAATGCTTTCTCCGCAAAATATAAATACTCGCTCCCGTTCAGCACGATCAACGATACCGATATCCCGGCATCAATGAATTTTCAGCAGTATCCCGTCACCTTTATATATGCGAAGGATGGCAGCGTGGCCATGAAGCATATCAACGCAGCAGACTGGTCAGATTCATCGGTCATCTCATTTATTGAGAGGTTGAAAGCGCAGTAGTTATTGCAAAACAGCAATGAACATATTGCCCTGGGCGCTATGCCATTTATCAGTTGCATTTCTGTAGCGCGCAGGCCGGTGTTGGCTGTTATCCGCTCTGTGACTTGTTCGTTCTCTGCGCTAAATACCGAGCAGGTGATATAGAATAGCGTTCCGCCATCCTTCAGGTGCTGTGCGGCATTAGTGGCAATGGTTTGCTGTAACGCGGAGAACTCTGTTATAGCCGCTTCCCGGAAAAAGTGGAGCTGCTCAGGTGTTCTGGCCCATGTTCCGGAACCACTGCAGGGCACATCGCAGATAATGTGATCAAACTTTCTGCCATTTAGTGTCGTGTTCAGTGCAGCAGCATCGCTTACATCAGTGATGATGCTTTCAGGTGTGCTATGATTGTATTGACCAAACCGCTGCAGCAGATTGCGGATGATAGATGCTCTCTTATCGCTGACGGTAAGTTTTATAGATGGCTCCATGTCTTTCAGTAAAAGAGATTTTCCACCTGCCCCGGAGCAGCAATCCCACCAGGATTCATTCTTTACGGGGGCAAACCATTTCCCGGTTTGTTGGGAAGAAGCGTCTTGTACTACATAGCTGTCGGCAGGCAATATGCTGTCTATTTTAGATCCGTTTGGCAACGCCATGCACAACTCATTGATGTCTGAGTGCGTAATGCCCGCCGCGTCGAGCTTTTTGATGATGTCAGTCTTGTTCTTTCTTATCCTTATGAAAAGATCAGGTTGTGAAAGCATTGAGTGGAGCCACTCTTCCCTGGTGATGCCTGCAGAAAGGCTTATGTCAGACGGGAATAGCTTATCTGCGTCAAAGCTTATACCGGTGGTAAAAGGCTCTTTATGTACCAGGGGTATCATTGCGGAATGCCCGCAGATGTGCAGCGCGTACGCCAGTCTTTCTTCAAAGGAAGCGGCAGACAAAATTCCGTTGCTGCATCTGTACCAGCTATAAGCCATTGCAGATAGTTGTTTCCTGTCCCGGCTGCCAAGTATAGGGTATTGCCTGAAGTGATTCTTCAGGTAATGGGAGAGTGGCAGGCTGCCATCATAGCTGTCAGTGATAGTTCTGATATGTTGCAGTAAGTAGCGCATCTGTTTATTGTCGCGCTTAGTTTGCCGTAGCTCTTTTCCTTAGGTACACCCACAGCCCGGCATAAGCCAGCAGGCCTATCAGGCATATCCACAATCCTGTTCTGAAATAGCGCAGGTCGTAAGACATTTCTATTATATGCTGTCCTTTTTTCAGCATAACACCGGTCATGCCGGCATCCAGTATTATTTTGTCTCGCACCTGTCCGTCCACCTTCAGTGTCCATCCGCCATCGTACGGTATGCAGATGTACATCATTTTGTCAGCGCTGCAGTTTATAGAACCTGATAACGATGTCTCCTCAAATTTTGTAACGATCATTGTGTCAATCTTCAACGCATCAACACATTGTTTGTAAAAAGCAACATTGAAAGAGGATGGAGGGATAGTATCAGACAATTTAAACTCTTGCAGGCCTGCTGCCTTATCTATATCGGTGTCCTTAAGTACGCAGGTTCTGAGTGTAGTGAAATCCTTTTGAAGGATGGTAAGCCCCTCAAAGGAACTCTCTCGCATAAAGTGATCGTACGTAAAGCCTACAGGCAAAACAAATTTATTCTTGAATATCCTGACATCGCCAATTGTCGTCAGGGAGTCTGCGGTAATTGCCCATAACGGATTGGGGTTAGTTTTCGCCAACATGTACTTCACCCGGTTCTGAGACTCAAGCAGTGGTCTTGAAGCGAGGCCAAGTGCCCATCGTGATTCGATCTCCACATCCTTATTGGATATACCCATCAACTGGAGATAGAAAATGTAATGCTGTTGATTGAATGGGCTATAACCACTGGTACCCCGGTAACCTTGCGCCATGCCGTCATTTATAGAAAAGTGCATAGCCGGTGATGATGCATATGTTTTATCTATCCTGTAGAAGGAATTGTCGTGTTGTTTGATATACTCAAGCGCATCAAGGGTATAATCGTTATATCCTTTGTCATTATTTTGTTTCTTACCAGTCAGATCTTCTCTGGTTACGGCCTTTCTGTCGTTAACAGTGATGTTATTCAAGTAGATCGCCTCAAACACAATAACGCCAAAGAAGGCATATTTCAGGTAAACGGAGCTGCCGGGCTTTCCTATAAAGAAAAGCAAGGCGGCATATACCAGCAGAAGAATGCATACAAACACGGTGATTGCCGGGTTAACGATCTCGTGGTCTTCAAAGAAAGGATAGTTCAGAAGGGCAAACAATACTACCATAGTTGCAATAAGTACGACCAGGTTTATTTTCTTCCTTGCCATGATGTGGTCAAGAGCAAGGACAGAATAGTAAATGAAGAAGAAACTTACGAAGAAAGCATATGCCCGGTAATAGTCGCCGGTAAATAACCAGAAGGCCCTGCGGAAATACGGGAAAACGATCGGCATAAGCCATAATCCTATGAAAATGATGAAGCTTATCTTCACCTTTTTTTCAAGGAACTGAAAAACCTGCGGCATTAATACCAGGCACGATAAACCGCAATAAAAAAGCGGTGATTCAATACAGTTGGTCCATCCTTTAAAGTCTGAGCCACTACCCAACAGATCATTGGAGAAAAAGCGCATAACACTAGTCCCCATTTGCAGCGGGTCTGAAATAGCCGTAAGTGGAGTTGTGGAAAGTAATGCGGCATAAGAATTGGTGCCGCCTCCGCGCGGGCTCTCCAGCAACTGTACGATATTCTCAATCATCAGCGGGGCGCTTATCAGCATTCCAATGAATCCAAGCCCGGCCATTTTCAGGAACAATCCACCAATATTCCTGACGGTTGCAGTACCCAGTTGAATGTTGCGGAGTATAGTGTAGGCGATAAGCAACACCCCATAAACGTAAAGGTTAAAAGGTTGCGAGATACAGATCAAAAATATTGCGAATGGGAAAAGATACCACTTGTTATTTTTTACTAATTGCTCATAACCCAGCAATAGCAATGCCATATTAAAGGATTCGAAGGAGAAGATATACCAACTACTACCCAGTATAGTAAATCCGCAGTACGCAAATAATATACCACCAATAATAGACGAAAAATTACTGGCACCCGTAGCTCTAAGGTAATAAAAGAAAACCAGCCCTCCAAGTACAATTTTCAGCAGTTCTTTATATACTATCCCGTAGACAATATGGTCTTTTCCGGCAATATATAAAAGTATATCAAATGGGTCGCGAAGGAAAAAGGGGAATAGGCTTTGCCCCATTCCGAAGTTGAAGGACCATTTTGGTATGCCGTATTTTGATATATAGTCTGCTTCCTGAGTTAAAAAAGGGAAAGAATAGTTGTAAGAATCGCTACCTATGTCTTTGAAGAAATACGCCTTCTCAAACAACAGGTAGTCTCTGAATATCAAAAAACCAATCAGCAAAATGAGTCCAGATACCAGTATCGGGGCTTTATTGCCTAAAGTGTCAAAAAAGTCTTTCACAGGGTTTTCTGTGGTTTGTTGTTCCTTTTTCTCAGGTATGACTACAGATTCTGATTTCTTTTTAGCGGCCACGCTACATAGTTTTGGAAATGAGTTAAAAATACAAATAAGCAGACAATCAAACAATTAACATTATCGGTCTAAATTATTTTAAGATACCCCAAATGAATATTAACTTTGTTTCCTTTACAAAGACCTGTTTTAAAGGGTCTTATTAAGGTATTTTTTTATTTTATTTGATAGTTCATACTTATTAAAGTAAGACTCACGGTTTATGGAATATAATCAATTGCAAGGTAAACTCAGGACGAAGATACTTGAGTTGCATTATAAGGCGAATTCCGGTCATATAGGATGTTCTTTGAGTTGTATCGACATAATGATAAGTATTCTAAAGTTCAGGTCAGAGGGGGACAACTTTATTTTGTCGAAGGGACATGCTGCTTCCGCCTTGTACACGATCCTTAATGAGATTGGTGAAATACCTGACGAGGTAATGGGAACTTTTTACAAAAACGACACTACTCTGCCTGCTCACCCGGCAGCACTTAAGTATAAAGCTATTCCGTTTGCAACTGGGTCGCTGGGTCATGGTTTACCTCTGGCAACTGGGGTTGCAAAGGCAATGAAGATGAAATCTACGCAGGCTATCAGTTATGTGCTCATGAGTGATGGTGAAACAAATGAAGGAACAACCTGGGAAGCAGCTCATTTTGCAGTGGCGCACAAACTTGACAACCTGGTTATATTTGTGGATAAGAATGGATTGCAGGGGTACGGTAATACGGCTGATGTGCTTGGTGATACTGCTTCAGGTCGGGTGTGGGAAGCTATCGGTTTTGAAGTAGTTGAAGTTGATGGCCACAATATCAGCGCAATGGTATCTGCGAAGGAGTCGCTTATTTCTAAAAAGAATGGTAAACCCAAACTGATCATTGCAAAAACAATCAAAGGCAAAGGAGTGCCATATATGGAGAGTAGGCTTGAATGGCATTATCTGCCAATGAGTGAAGCTCAATATAATGAAGCCGTCAGGCAAATAAGATCAGATTATAACATTTAAGACCTAATCACAAACTCAATGAGGAAACATTTTTCAACCTACTTAGAGCAAATTGTAGAGGAACAAAAAGATATTGTCTTCATAACAGGCGATCTTGGATATAATGCTTTGGAGAACCTTGGTATTAAAATGGGAGACCGTTTTATTAATGCCGGTGTTGCGGAGCAAAATATGGTGGGTATGGCTGCAGGCATGGCTTCGCAGGGTTTTCGTGTAATTTGCTATAGTATAGCGCCGTTTGTTGTATATCGCTGCCTGGAGCAGATACGCAACGATGTCTGTTTTCACAATCTCCCGGTTTATATAGTAGGTAATGGTGGAGGGTATGGATATGGCATCATGGGGTCTTCTCACCATGCTATTGAAGATATTGCCTGCTTAAGTTGTTTGCCGAACATGAAGTGTTATGTGCCGGCATTCATAGAAGATATGAAGACGTGTCTTGATGATATGTTGTCCCGCCGCGGACCGGCATATTTTCGCCTCGGACTTGGTAAGAATATGCCTGATTACATGTCATTGAATGAGTATGGCGCTGCTACCAACGAGAATAATAACTCAAGGTTGACGATCATAGCGCAATGTCCGGTTGTCAATAATGCTATTGCGGCTATCAATACTAGTCCCAATAAGGAAAAAATAGATCTTTTTGTGGTCAATAAAATGCCCATGTCGGGGTTGCCGGAAGCCATATCTGCCAGTATGTCGAGAACAAAGAATGTGCTGACTATCGAAGAACATGTTTCGGTTGGTGGATTGGGCAGTACGATTACATTACTGATGAATGAATCGCATTTAGCTGCTGACAGGTTTGTCAGCTTGCATGCAGAAGGCTATCCTAATGGTTTATATGGCAGCCAGGGTTATCATCAGCAACTCAGCGGACTGGATGAGGCCGGTATCTCTCAAACAATAAACTCTTATTTTTAAATTTCATGATAAATTACCAGGAGCTTCAGGAAAAGATCGAGAAATTGGAAGGCCCTATCTTCGTTTTCGGAGCCAGTGGCTTTATTGGTGCAAATATTATCAAGGACATTTTTTCAGTTCGCAATGATTGTTATGCTATTACACATAACAGTTACAGTGCCTGGAGGTTAAAAATATTAAATGTACCCGGTCAAAATATCCTGCATTGCGATATTACTTCATTAGCATCTGTAAGGAACATATTTAACACTTTTACTCCCAAGACTGTCTTTAACCTTGCCGCATACGGAGCATACAGTAAACAAAATAATGTACGCCTTATTTATGAGACCAACGTAAATGGCACGGTAAATATCCTGGATTGTTGTGATGGTGTAAGCGCATATATTCATGCCGGTAGCAGCTCAGAATATGGTACTAACTCTGCCGGTCCGAAGGAAACAGATGCGTTGGAACCTAACAGCCACTATTCGGCGTCAAAAGTGTCTGCCGCATATGTTATTCAGTATTACGGCCGTTTCAAGAATATACCTGCTCTGAATCTTCGCTTGTACTCGATCTATGGTGCGTGGGAAGAGCCTGACAGGCTGGTGCCGGTGATGATAGAAAAAGCAAGACAAGGCACCTATCCCAATCTTGTTGAGAAAGAGATAAGCAGGGATTTTGTTTATGTTACAGATTGTGTTGAAGCCTTTGTGGATGCGGCGCTTAATATGCGAGCAGATATAAGGGGCAATTCATACAACATTTGTACTGGGCAGAAGACAACTCTTGAGCAGTTGATAGACCTGGAGCGCACTGAATTTAAGATAAATGCAGCTCCGGTGTGGGGAAATATGCAGAACCGGAACTGGGATCTTAAAGACTGGTATGGCAATCCGGCCAGTACGACAAAAGATATTGGTTGGCAGGCAAAGACCTCTTTAAGGGAGGGGTTGCAGGCTACCTATAAATGGCATGAGGAGGTAAACTATGCAGACACTATACTTCCTGCCTTTAAGAATACAAAGTTAAATGCTAAGATCAGCGCCATTATAGCCTGTTATAAGGATGGTCAGGCCATTCCTGTGATGTATGAGCGGCTGGTGAAGATGTTCAATGAGACCAGGATCAGGTATGAGATCATCTTTGTTAATGACTGCTCGCCTGATAATTCAGAAGCAGTGATTGCAGAGATCGCGGCTAAGGACCATAACGTTATCGGGATCACGCACTCCAGGAACTTTGGTTCTCAGTCCGCATTCCTAAGTGGTATGGAGATATCTACCGGCGATGCGGTAGTGCTGATGGATGGAGATCTCCAGGATCCTCCTGAGATCATTCCTGCCTTCTACGAAAAATGGCTCCAGGGGTATGACGTAGTGTATGGCAAACGCGTGAAGAGGGAGATGTCTTTCTTTATGAACCTTGTGTATAAGGGGTTCTACCGCATATTCAGTACTATGTCTTATATCAAGATACCTGTGGATGCAGGTGACTTTTCCATGATTGACAGAAAGGTAGTGCGTGAACTAACCAATTTACCGGAGACGGAAGTGTTCCTGAGGGGATTGAGGGCTTGGGTTGGTTTTAAGCAGGTAGGCGTGGATTATGTGAGACCGGAACGTATGTTTGGTAAGAGCACCAATAACTGGAGGCGTAATATAGGATGGGCAAAAAAAGCAATTTTCTCATTCAGCTTCGTGCCACTCGAGTTGTTGAGTTATGTCGGGTTTATCCTTACAGGAGTATCCTTCCTCGCTATCATTGCCCAGGTAATAGCAAAGATATTATATCCTGATGTGCCGCATGGTACCACAACGGTGATAGTACTTGTATTGTTCTTCGGTGGTATCCAGTTATTGGCCGTGTCTATCTTAGGAGAGTATCTGTCCAAGATATTTGAGGAAGCGAAAAGCAGGCCTAAGTTCATCCGGAGGTCTGTTATCTTCCGTGGAAAACAGATGGATTCAGCAACAGAAATTGAGAATTTCAAAAAAGATAGTCAACGCGTAAAATAATCTGATACAATGGGTAAATACACCTACATAACCAAAGAATGCCTGTTTTGTAATGGCACAGATGAGGCCAGCCATCCGGTGCTGTACAAGAAGAATTTCAGAGATGAGGATCTGAATGCCGATGTCTTTTCGGCCCGGCGTACAACAGAGCATTTTCACTACGAGATGGTAAAATGTCAGAAGACTGGTCTTATTTTCTCCCGTCATATACTGGATGATAACTCATTGAATGCATTGTATAAGGATAGTGTTGTGACCTTTGGTGAGCAGACTGAGTTCATTAAGAATGATTATTGGCGTCCGATCAAGAACTATGTAAGTAAATGGAATAAAGGCAGATCACTTGATATCGGATGCAGCAACGGTTTCTTTCTCGAAGTGTTGAAAGACAATGGATATGCAGAGGTACATGGAGTAGAACCGGGAGAAGAACCTAAAAAGATAGCCCGTGCTGATGTGCGAGATAATATCGTTACAGGGTTTTATGGTCCGGGGCTGTACCCGGATAACTATTTTGACCTGGTGACCTGTTTCCAGACGTTAGATCACCTGAGTGATCCGCTGGGCATGCTGAAGAATATGTACAATAGTACTAAACCCGGCGGGCACGTATATATGATCATGCACAACACAAAGGCGCTGCAGGCGAGGTTGTTTGGTGAGAAGTCACCGATTATTGATGTGGAGCATATCTATCTGTTTAACAAAGAGAATCTTCCTGAGTTGTGCAAAAAGGCCGGATTTAAAGTCGTATCAGTTTTTGACGTTAAAAACGGATACCCGTATAGCTACTGGGTGCGTATGGCCCCGTTGCCGCTAAAAGGAATGTGGAAAGGGATATTCAAAATGCTGGGATTATATAATAAGATACTGGCTATAAATGCTGGTAACATGGGTATCATATTGGAAAAATAAATGATTATGACGAGTATGTCATTAGGGTTTTTGGAAAAGAGGGTATCAACAAAATGGTTCCTCTTTTTTTTGTTTCTGTTAATGGGGGGCATAAGATCCTTTGGCCAGCAAGGAGCACCTTCTGGAGATGTGAAGTTGCAGGAGCTTAATGGAAAGGCGTTGATGCTTCTTAATATGGGTAAGCTTGATGAGGCAAGGCCGGTTATCAAGCAGGCGCTTCTGGAGCGGGAGAATTCGGTTTCGTATTATTACTTGTGTCACATTGAGGCTGTTGAACACCATTGGAAGCAGGCGATCATTAATGGGGAAAAAACGATTAGCATGGATCCTGGTTATTTGCCTGTTTATCCAGATCTTTTCTACTGTTATACCAGAGTCGGTGCATGGTCAAAAGCTGAATCAATTGTTGAACAGGTGCGTAAAGCTGATCCGAAAAATGAACCAATGATCGCAGAGTTTGAGGCGTCTGCAGAAAATGACGGGAGAGCTAAAGCGCTCATTACGGTTTTTCTCTTGTTTTTGGGTATAGCTTTTGTCCTGCCATTTTTCAGGAATACAAAGGATATTGTCGTGTCATCGGACAAACCGCGGTTTAGTGAGTTGTTTATGCTTGCGGCAGCGGTAAGTGGCGTTCTTTGGATTGCTTTTTATGCCTGTTCAGAGTGGATTTGGTCACAAAATCCACATGTTTCGGCTTCAGAATATACGCCGTCTTTGAGGGTATTCATTAATGAGCATGATGGCATTGAAAGTTTTGTTTTGTATCTGATGATGCTCATTAACATGATCATTTCACTTGTGACATCTCATTTTCTGCTGAAGTTACGTTCGAACAGATCAGCATATTTTGCTGTTACTGCCGTTTTGTTTTTGCTCACCGGGTATTATCTATTTCATATAAGTTTTGTACCGCCGATGATGCAGCTCACTATGCAAGATGGTACTTCAGGTTTTGGAATGACGTTTGCATTTTTTGCGTTGTTTAGTATAGGTGGGTACTTATTGTATGATAGGTTCAATGTTGTTGTTAAAGCATTGGTCGTATTGTTGTTGGCCGCAGCATGTCTGGTAATGATACTACCAAGCAGCCTTGTGGATCTTTCGTTTATTCTTTACCCGGGGTTAAGAATGTTTTATGGTGCGAAGATCCCGGATATATACTTTCAATATGATCTATTTCTTTCTTATCTCGCCTTGCTGTGGTTTAAACTCAATTACTCACTGGAGTCATTTGCTTACCTGGGGCAGGTTTCTTTTTTCTTGTTTTTTGTAGTTTCATTTTTCTTCGCCGATAAGTTCTTTAAGTCGAAGGGTTTGGCCGTGATCTTTGCGCTTTCGCTGCTTGTGATCAGATATTATGCCATTTGGGAGGTTACCTCTGGGGTTTTCCAGGTTTCACCAATTCGACTTGATCTGTGGATAATTCCTCTTGCATTTGCTTATTGGAAGGGTGCAAGGCATTGGCTTGTTGGTTTGTCGTTGGGGCTTTTAGTTTTATTTCATCGAAATCTGGGATTGATATATCTCGCATCTTATGTAGAGTTATTGTTTGTGCTTCTGCTCGCAGATGTTGTAGCCTTATATGGAAAAAACAGGCCGGAAGGTGAGACTTTTGCGACCATTATTGTGAGGCACATAAAGGAAAATCTTCCGAATGTGATAATTATTGGTGTGTCGGTCATTATGTGTATTGTGCTGTTTAAGGAGATATTTTCGCCGAGTGCACTAGTGTATAGAAAGTTAGGTGTCGGGATGATGCAAACGTCCAGTTTTTCATTTTATTGGTATGTGCCGATCGTTCTTAGTTTCGTTGGTGTATTTGTTTTTCGAATGCGGCAACAGCTCGGACCGCAATACTCATCGACAGCTTTTTTTGCTCTTCTGTTGACAATCGGTGAATCAATGTACTTTTATGGGCGTAGTCACGAAAATAATATTCTGAATATAGCAGGCGCACTTGTGCTTGTTTTGTTTATTCTGTTTGATATTGTGATATCAGAGACTAATGAGGATGTGTCGGTATCTGTCGAAGGAAATACAGTAAAAGGAAAGAAGGAGAAGGTTGAATCAGTTGGATCCGCAAATTATTTTTCAAAGAAGAAAGCCGCAATTGCGTTGCCGTTCATTTTTCTGTTTATGTCTGTTTATTACTATTCTGGCCGTATCGCCGAAAAGTATGAGATACAGTCAGGCAATTTTAAGGAGTCTCAGTATATATGTCCCATGCTGCCTATGCCTATGGATACAGCGGCAGTAAGACATATTACCAGGAATAGCCCAGATGTATATTTCATAGATTTTAACATGGATTTTTATTACTACTACTATGGGCATTACAGACCCGTTGGTTATTTTAATCCTCTTGAATCATGGATATACCGGAAGGATCTGCTGGAGTTTCTTCAGGGACTTTTAGACAAACATTATTATATAGTGTATAACGCCAGGTTCTACAATTCAATGTTTGATTATATACCTTATTTGAAGTATAATCAGTCATATCAGGAAAGAGATATGATAGCCATTGCTAGGGAAGATGTAAAACCACTTCTGCCTGAGACGCAATCTCAATTTCATATTGCAATGAGCGACACTCTTGCGCAGAATGGTCAACAATATTCCGGCGTCAATGTGGCTGATAGTTTTTGTGTTGAGGTGGTTGTTAAGCCATTCGGACAGCAAATGAAGACTGCATCTGTTTTAAGTAATTTTAATCGTGTGAATCAACTGAAAGGCTTTGCCTTTCAATCTAACAATGGTATGCCAGGTCAATACATTTTTGCGTTTGGAGCTGGTCAGAGTATGCCGGCCGCAACATTCTCAATGGAGGATAATGTTTGGCATTATATGGTCTTCAATATTTCAAAAGGTTCCCTGAAAGTATATGATAACGGAAAAATAGTTAGTGCTGTTGGAACAAATGGAGGAACGATCGTTAACAGTGATATCCCCCTTACCATTGGGAATACCGACGCTTTTAACTGTCACTTCCGTGGCTTTGTGAAGGAGGTGAACATAACAAACGGGAATGTGTCAGAAGCTGACATTGCCCAACGTGCGCAGCTGATCATTGGTTCGTTGACAGGGATATAATGAATTGTTTGTCGAATGGCAAGGGTTATGACGGGACACTTTAAATCAGGTTTTGTGAACATATTCGGTGCGCCGAATGCGGGAAAGTCTACATTGCTGAATCTCCTGCTGGGAGAGCGGCTGGTTATTGTATCTCCCAAAGTGCAGACAACACGCCATCGTATCTTGGGCATTCTTACCGAAGAGGATCACCAGGTTGTATTCTCAGATACCCCCGGTATTATTGATCCCAAATATAAACTGCACCAGAAGATGATGATGCAGGTAAAGAGCGCTTTGGAAGATGCGGATGTGGCCATACTCATGCATGATATAAACCAGCCTTTGGAGGAATTTGAAGCTATCAGCAACCAGCTGAAGCTCAGCGTGCCGGTAATATTGTTGCTTAATAAAACAGATACTGTAAAGGATAAGGCGCAGATAGATGTTGCCGTAAAAGCTTTTAAGGAAAAATATCCTAAATGGGAGGTGTTGGCCATCTCCGCCAGGAAGCAGGCGAACACCGATAAGATAATGCCGCTCATACTTCAATACTTGCCGGAAGGATTTCCGTTCTACCCTGAAGACAGTATATCAGACCGCAACGAACGTTTCTTTGTATCAGAAATGATACGGGAACAGATATTTGCGTTGTACGATGAGGAGATCCCTTATCATACCGCTGTACTTATACAGGCTTTTGAGGAGAAACCAACGCTCAACGTTATTAAAGCGGATATAATAGTAAGCCGTGAGACGCAGAAAATGATATTGCTGGGAAAGGGCGGCAGCATGATCAAACAACTGGGCATCAACTCGAGGAAGGTGATAGAAGAGTTCCTGCAGAAAAAAGTACATCTTGAGCTGTTCGTAAAGGTGCGTCCTAAGTGGCGCGATAATGAAAATTACCTGCGCGAGTATGGATATAATTGATGAAAGCCTTGCTGTCATTCAACCTATAGGGCCTGACTGGCATATGGGTAAAGTAGCCGCGCTGGATATGCTCCGGCTCGACCTGCTGCATCCGGTAGTTTCGGGGAATAAATGGTTCAAACTGAGGTTGAACATGAAACATGCGATCGAGCATGGTTTCAAAACCATCATTACCTCCGGCGGCGGCTATTCAAATCATCTTATTGCCACCGCGTTTACTGCTCGTGCATTTGGTGTAAAGTCTGTAGGAGTGGTTCGTGGTAAGTATGATATACTTACACCAACATTGCAGGCGTGTAAGGCGGAGGGAATGGAGCTTATATTTATGACCCGGGATGATTACCGGAACAGGCATGAGCCGGACTGGGCCAAGGATCTTGTTGCTCATTTTGATGAAACACTGATCATACCTGAAGGTGGTGCCAATGAGTGGGGCCGGGCTGGAGCCGGGTTGCTCAACCGTTTCGTTGCCCCTGGTTATACACACATAGTTGTAGCAGTAGGAACGGGTACCACGCTCATAGGCCTGAGAAATAAGATCGCTGAACATCAGCATATACTGGGTTTTGTGCCCATGAAACAAGGGGCGTACCTTGCCGGATACATTGCTGGTCACCTGCAGTCCGGGAAAGATCACAACTGGCAGCTTTTTGATAAATGGCATTTCGGAGGGTTTGGCAAATGGACCGACGAATTGACCAGGTTCATGAATGACTTTTACGATGCTACCCATATCCCACTCGATATCGTTTATACGTCAAAGATGATGTATGGCTTGCGCGAATTGATACATGAAGGCCATTTTGCACCTGGCGATAAGATACTTTGCATACATTCCGGGGGCTTGCAGGGCAATACGTCTGTACAGGATAAACTTTGCTACCATGTGAGTTAAAAGAGTATTTTTATTCTGAAAATTCACGAGTATGAACACGCAGCACCCAACCAGGAATAACCGTTTTACCTTGTACATCATCATTGCAATGGCTTCGGGGATAACGCTGGGCTTTGTTCTGAATAAGAATTATGGTGCAAATGTGCCTGTTAATGTTGTTGAGCCTTTCTCGTTGCTTGCCGATATCTTCCTTCGCCTGATAAAGATGATCATTGCCCCCCTTGTATTCAGTACTCTGGTAGTGGGCGTAGCCAAACAGGGTAGTGTGAAGACGGTAGGCCGTGTAGGCGGCAAGACTATGCTGTGGTTCGTAATGGGGTCGTTCTTAAGTCTTTTCCTGGGCATGATATTGGTCAATTTCTTTCAGCCGGGGGCTGACCGCCACGAGGTAGCTACTGCCGCTGCGTCAAATATTGAGCATGCCACACTTACGCTCAAAGACTTTGTATCCCACATCTTTCCAACGAGCATCATTGATGCGATGGCAAAGAATGAGATACTCCAGGTTGTGGTATTCTCCCTGTTCTTTGGCGTGGCTACTGCTGCATTAGGCGAAAAAGGCGAAGCAATAACTAAGCTGCTGGATTCACTCGCACATATTGTGCTGAAGATGACAGGCTACGTAATGAATTTTGCTCCGTTAGCTGTATTTGGTGCCATGACGGCGGTTATTGCAAAGCAAGGTTTAGGCATATTAGGTACTTATTCCAAATTCATCGGCGAGTTCTATTTAGGGTTGGGCATACTCTTTACCATATTGGTGCTGGCGGCTTTTCTGTTCATTCGCAGGAAGGTGCTGACTCTTTTGCGGCATATCAAAGAGCCGGTGCTGATAGCCTTCTCTACAAGCAGTAGCGAGGCCGCCTTCCCGAAGCTGATGCTGGAACTGGAGCGTTTTGGTTGTGAGGAGAAGGTGGTGAGTTTTGTGCTGCCGCTTGGGTACTCTTTTAATCTCGATGGCTCTATGATGTATATGACCTTCGCCTCGCTGTTCATAGCTCAGTCATACGGCATACAGCTCGATACAGGGACTCAGATAGCCATGTTGCTCGTACTTATGCTTACGAGTAAGGGTATTGCCGGTGTGCCGCGAGCCTCACTCGTAGTAATAGCCGGAACACTCGATACCTTCAAGATACCTGCCGCAGGACTGGCATTGCTGCTGGGTATAGATCCGCTGCTGGATATGGGGCGGTCGGCTATGAATGTCGTAGGCAACAGTATAGCCACAGCGGTGGTGAGTAAGTGGGAAGGTGCGCTGAAGCACAGCCATTGATATTGTTGCTTAAATGTTAACCGTTCATGTAAGGAAAAGTTATTAACAATCCCGCAACGATATATAGCAAGAGATGAGATGTAAATTTGCATCATCATCAATTGCTTCCCATGACAAACCGTGAACAAAATGCCCTGCTGGTCATTCTGTTGATCATCCTTGGATTTATTATGTTGATACCAGGTATCAACGACGGCCGTATCGGCTTCACCATTCGTGTTATCAGTTATGTCAACTTTATCCTGTGTGCCACATCACTATGCTGCCTGAAGCAGTTCTTCTGGCCGGGGGATAAGAACAGAACGCCATTCCACGCCTTTCATATCATTTTCACCATTATCTTCTATAGTTACAGTTGGTCGTTTCTGGTGCATCACCGCGACTACTATGAGGGTTACTCAGGGCTGAGTACAGTTGCTTGTATCTCCAAGTTTGCGCTGCGCTGGGACATCTTCTCTGTGATGTTCTGGATAACAATGTTTGCACTGCTGGTGAACATAATTTACATCATGCGCCACAGAACAGCCTACCTGCAATACAATTAATTTGTCTTCTTTATTGACCTGCTGATGGATGATGATATGAGCATCATCAGTATTGCTGTGCTGATAGTCAATGCCGCCCATACAGGCCAACCCGGGATTGCAGATGATACAAGGCCCCGGGCAGCCATTAATTGCACTGCTACTGCCTGGGTGACAATGGTCAGCAACGAGGCAACGGCAACACAGGCCAGTGCCATCGGCAGGAAACGGCGTATCATAAAACTGCTGAGAAACCGTGGGGCATAGCCGATCTGTAGTAACAAAGCAAGTGATGCCTGTGCGCGCGCTATGGTCAGTTCTATAAATAGGATGAATACCAGTGCCCCGATACCCATGAGCAGTAAGGCCAGCAGGCCCGTAGCGCCGGCTACTATTTCTACTATAGCGCGCATCTTGCTCCAGCGCAGGTTCTGAGAATTGGTGGTATAATCATGTGCTTTCAGGAAGCTGGCAAAACCGACATCTGAAGGGTCTTTTGTCTTTAGTATGACTTGCGATGTAGCGTCAGTCATCCCCGTTTTACCCCATTTTTTATTGCCATAATCAATGAATGACTGAGGTGCTAATACAGACCCTATCCTGTCTGAGAAGCCAACCACATGCGCGAGATAGGTCTCGTTCTGTTCCTCAGGCCCTGCTTTGAGGCTGAGTACGATGGATTTTACGGAATTCTCAGACAGTTGTGGCAGTCCCTGGCTGGGTGCAAAGACGTAGTTGTAGATATCGAGGAACTGCGAGGAGATGATAATAGGCAGTTCTTTGCTGCCGGGTTGCCATTTCCAGTCGGCAGGCAGATTGTCTATGAAATGGTCGGGTACACTTTCGAGGGCAAGGTCTGTGGCAAATGCCAGCCTGCCGCCCATAGTGGCGTATACAGGGAAATGATTGGAAGAGATGATACCCAACTCTTCTACCTGTGGCGCCTGTTTGATGCCCTGCAGATCGCTCTCTGTAAAGATAGTGGCATTGGGGATGCCCATGTTCTGCTCGGTGACGCGCTTACCAATGATGAGGTAGGTGCTGCCGAGTGAATCATTGCGGTTCTTGCCGTAGAGCAGTTCGCGGAAATTCCACCAGATGAGCACGGAGAGCAGCAGCAGTGTAGTACCCACACACAGCGCTATGAGTGCAGCCCACAGCCGTGACCGCTGCTGTGAGCGCAGTAACAGCTTACGGAGTATATGTTTCTGCGTGGTATCGCTCACAGGAGTAGTTTTTTAGTGTAGGGGAAATAATTGTTGTCATCAAGATCGGCGAGTATCATGCCTGCCTTGTGCTGCTGCACTACCTCTGCAATGAGCGCTCGCGCCTTATCGATATTGGCATGATCGAGGTGACTGAAGGGCTCATCCATGAGCAGCCACTCAAAGGGTTGTAACAGCGAACGGATGATAGCCACGCGCTGTTGCTCGCCATACGATAGAGTACTGCCGAGTGAGTTCTTTTTGTCTTTTAGTCCCAGGCGATCGAGCCAGTTAAGTGCCTGCTCTTCTGTTACGGTATTGGTAAGCTTGCGCTTGGCCTCTATATTTTCCCATGCAGTAAGCTCAGGAAATAAACGCATATCCTGGAAGATGACGGACACACTACCTGTGCGCAACTTTGCCAGTGCTTCTGCATTGATGCCTGTCATGCTGTCATTGCCCCAGCGAACCTCGCCGGTATAGTCTTGCCGCAGGCCATACAGTATGTGTACGAGTGTGGTCTTGCCGGTGCCGGAAGGTGCCTGTATAAATACCCGCTCGCCTTTGGTGAAGGAGAGTGTCTTTTTCCAGATGCCGGATGAGTAGTTGTTCACATGCTCACGCAGCGGTATAGGCACTATTTCCTGTAAGGTTAATTGCATTGTTGAATGACCAAATTTAATGAGGTCTGTGTTAATACTATAATAATAGTAACCATTGTTAAGTTAGCACGGTAATTAGATATAATATAGAATGGTCATAGATAGTGATCGTGGCTAAGGAGTTATTAGTAAATGACGGGCGCGACGAAAAGCTCATCATAAACTCAACCTCGCAATGACGGATTAGGGCTTCTTTTTAATTGGTTCCTTCGTAATTGCCATTTCATCTATAAGCCAGCCAGCACCACCAAACTTCTCGATGATGAAGAGCGTATATCGGATATCTACAGAGATATTACGGCAGCGGTTTGGGTCGAAGTAGTAGTCGCTCATGGTACCCTCGTAAGCTCGGTCGAAGTTGGTGCCTATCAGTTCACCCTTGGCGTTTAGCACAGGGCTGCCGGAGTTGCCACCTGATGTATGATTGGAAGCCACAAATGCAACCGGCATAGTACCATTTACACCCCAGCGGCCATAATCCTTTTTCTTGTAAAGATCTTTCAGCTTCGCAGGTACTTTAAAAATGTCTGATGTAGTGTCGTCGAGCGCTACAACCTGTGCCAGGTTGGTTTGCCATGCATATTTTTCGGCGCCATCAGGGTCAAGGCCTTTAACTTGTCCGTAGGTGATGCGTTGTGTCAGGTTGGCATCCGGGTAAAATTCTTTTTTCTTGTCTTTCACCATTTGAGCTTTCAGATAAAGCCTGTTGAGATAGCGCATCCTGGCGTTGTAGTCGTTCAGCACAGGCAGAACTTTTTCTTTGCGGGTAGTATTTATAGCATTGAATAATTGCCATGCGGGGTCGCTGAATATCTTACTGCTGTCAGCCGGTTTCGCTGTTTCTGCAAAAGCGATCAACTTTTCTTGTGATGTGAGAAGAGTGGTGCCATAAACATCAAATGCCCATGAGATGATATCTTTCTTATGTGCATCGTACTGTGTTTTGTAATAGTCTGGCAGTGATGCGTTGCATTTGTTGAAGTAGAGGGTCATCAGTGATATGAACACATCTTTGTCGGTGGCAGCATCATAGTTCTTACTAAAGCCTGCCATACTGTGTACCACTTTCTGCAGAGTGTCAGTGAGTAGGGAGCCGGTTAAGCCTAGTCTGAAACACTTTAACAGACCCTCCAATGCTGCACCCTGCTGTATCAGCTCTATGCCGAGTATCGCTTCTTTGTTATACTGGTCAGTGATGAGCAACTGATCTACACCCTGTGCAGCGGTACGCATCTGTGGCAGCAGGCCCTTGGCATAGGGCAATACTTTGTTGGTATCGGCCCATGCCTGGAATTGTTTTTCGTAGGCCTCCTTTTTTGCCGTTGCATTGTTCAGTTTTAGTCCTGTAACTTCACCTTGCCACTTTTTCCAGCCATTGGCTACACCTGCGCGTTTTGAGGTGTATTTGAGGAAGATGTCGCGGGACAGAGCCATGTGTTTGCTCCATATATCCAGCTTGCGGGTGCGGGCTTCAATGGCTATTGGGTCGGCAATAGAATATACCTGCTTCAGAGAATAAGAAGATATGTACTCATCCGTTGTGCCCGGAAAGCCATATACCATGGTAAAGTCGCCCTCTTTGTAGCCCGATATATTGACGTGGAAGAACTGCTCTGCATTGTAAGGTTTGTTAGTTGTCGCATAGTCTGCAGGACGGTTATCTGCACCTGCATATACACGGAAAATGCTGAAATCGCCTGTGTGGCGCGGCCACATCCAGTTCTCTACATCTCCGCCAAAAGCGCCGATGCCATTGGGTGGGAAGCCTACGAGGCGAATATCGCGGTAAGTTTCTGTGATAGCGCACCAGTATTGGTTGCCTTTATAGTATGGTTTTATGGTCGCGTCCAGCTTAGTGCTTTTGGCAATGTCTTTTTCTATAGCGCTGATGTGCCTGTTGATGAGTGTGTCTCTCAGTGCATCGTTCATCGTATCACTGATGCCTTCCAGTACCCGGTCAGTCACATTTTCCATACGACGAATGAAGGTGATGGTGAGGCCTTTGCAAGGCAACTCCTCGCCAAGGTTCTTTGCCCAGAAGCCATTGGCAAAATAATCATTGAGGGTATTGCTCAGGCCTTGCACACTTCCGTAGCCACAGTGGTGATTGGTAAGAACTAAGCCTTTTGTGGAAATGATTTCACCGGTGCAACCCTTGCCAAACAGGACAACCGCATTGTTGAATCCTGTTCCATTCTCATTATATAATTGCTCTATGGGTATCTGTAAGCCGGCGGCTTTCATGTCTTTTTCACGTGCTTTGAGTGTGGCAGGTATCCACATACCCTCTTTAGCCATCAGGGAAGGCCATGAAAAAACAAAAGTTATGAATATTAAACTTTTAATTAATGAAAATTTGCCTGATGCCATCGTTGACATATAATTTTTTGATTTACAAAATAAAAAGTACCGCAATACTACCAAAGTTTTGCAGTATTAGCTTATATTAGCGGGAAGTTTAGGGAAGGAGTATCTATACTGCTACATAGGATTATGAAAAAAATTATACTACTCGTTACGCTACTGGTTTTTTCGCTTGCAGATAACCTTAGTGCACAACAAAAATTGACCCCATCGGTTGATACGCTTTTTTATGCACCGGACACGGTGTGTATCAATCAGCCGGTGACCCTGAAAAGTGGTGTTTTCAATGCCGCAAATTACTATTGGGGATTTTGTTCCGGTTACCAGGTGAATGCACCTACGGGCACAAACATGGGCAAAAAGTTTGGTTTTCATATCCCTACAGATATCGACATTATTGAAGATAGTGGTCAGTATTACGGTTTTGTCATCAACAATGAAACCCGCGAGTTGCTCCGCCTGAATTTTGGAAACAGCCTCGATAATACGCCTACAGTTACCAATTTTGATAGTCTCAAATCGGGTTTGCCAAAGAATCCTACGTGTCTTTACATTCTGAAGGATACATTTTCGCATCATTGGTTCATATTTATCGGTGGTGGGTTTACTGCCGGAACATCTACACTTGGCCGTGTGGATTTTGGGCCGCACTTGGGTAATCCACGTCCGAACGTTGCCAACTTTGGCAATGACAAAACCTTGTTGAACTATCCTAAAGGTCTTTTTGTTACCCAGGAGAAGAATGGTAACTGGGTTGGTTTCTGTGTGAACCAGGGAAACAGCGAACTCATTCGCATGGATTTCTCCTTCAACGTGTCGAATACTCCTTTGCTGGAAAGCCTTGGAAACATCACCGATGCGACGGGTAGCCCTCTGCTTAACGCGCCCACAGACCTGGCAGCAGTAAAGGACAATGGCAATTGGTATTTCTTTGTCACTAATGCCAATTCCAACAACGTTGTCCGGATGGATATGGGGTCGGCTGTTGACTCTGAATATGGGGTCGGCGCTACTCTGGGAACTGACCTCGGCAATTTCAATTTCAGGATCAACTATCCGTCATCAATTACGCTCAATAAGGATTGTGGTGAGATGTATGCCTACATTACAGACAGCACAACGAGCCAGCTTGTGGGCTTGCAGATGCATACGCCTACAGGTCCTTACTATGCAATAGACTACAATAATGTTGGCCTGATGAATTATCCTTCTGCTATTTCACGTATCATTCGTGACAAAGACAATTTGTTCGGATTTATTGTGAATCCCAGGGACAGCTCGCTGACCAAGGTGGATTTTTTTCATTGTACCAATTCATCAATACCTTCTTACACGGAGGTAAACCCACCTGTATATAGCTATAATGCTCCGGGTGTATATAACATTTATTACGTGGTTGATCAGGGGTTGCCTACACAAAGAGTGAATTGTAAGCCAATAACTGTGTTGCCTTATCCTCCTATCGCAATGAACATGGATACAACCATTTGCCAGGGCGATACGATTAAATTATACAGCAAGTCAAACCTCGCAGACTCCGTTCGTTGGTTCACTACATACAATATCGATACTACTTACTTGTACAGTGATTCTGTAAAGGTATGGCCGCAGTATACTACCGATTATCATGTAGTGCTGTATTATGGATTCGGATGTAAGGTGGATACTAATGTGAAGATACACGTAAGCCGTATTAAGGCAGATGCTGGTCCTGATCGCTGGATCCACGATGGTGTTTCTACCACACTAGGCGGTCCGTATACGACAACTAACAATATGGTGCTTAGTGAATACGGGGTGTACCAGTATGTATGGTCGCCTTACGAATTCCTTGACGATAGCTCCGCTACCAATCCTGTTGCTAATCCTCCTCACGATTATACTTACTATCTTACGGTAACTGAGTTGAATGATACCTTTAAGTGCAAGAGCATGGATACAGTTGTTGTGCATGTTGACTGCGGTGACTTTGTTTTGCCAAACGCTTTTGCGCCAAACAGCGCTAGTTCTGCGGTAAATAAATTTGCTATCATCAACCAGGAGGTGGTTAAGCTGAATTACTTCAGGGTGTATGACCGCTGGGGTGTCCTTGTATTCGAAACAAACAAGATCAATGAAGGATGGGATGGCTCGTATAACGGGAAAATATGCCCTGTAGGTGTTTACGTTTGGGAGGCAGATGGATACTGTAACAGTGGAAAACACCTGAAGAAAAAAGGCAACGTTACATTGCTGCGATAGTCCTCATCATTAACATCGCGTGATGGCCGCATACTTGTTCCAACTGGAATTACCTGAATTTTCAGAAGACATAGCCGCAGTAGTACCTGTGCATCGGGAGCATGTCAATAAGCTGTTCTCAGAAGGTAGGCTGCTTTCTTATAGCGTTTCTATTCACCGTAACATGATATGGTGTGTGGTAAATGCAGAAGATGAGCAGGAGGCTATGGAGATGGTATTGGCGTTTCCTCTGTATAGGCATTTTGTGGAGGTGTTCTGTCATCCATTATTGTTTCATAACGTACTTCCTGCCACACTTCCCGGAATATCTCTGAATTAGCAAAATTGAAATCACTTATTCTTTGATAATCAAACACAATGACCACCGTCAGTTATATCTGTAACGGATTGGCGATATTTGCACCTTAAACAAAAATCCAAAAAATAAAATGTCAAGCAAATTTGTTACTGTAGGAGAAAGATTCCCGGAGTTCAGCAAGAAATCTGTGGTGTCTATTGAAAAAGGAAAAGAATTTAAGGAGATCAGCAACAGGGATATAGACGGCAAATGGACTGTAATGTTTTGGTGGCCAAAGGATTTTACCTTTGTATGTCCGACTGAGATCGCTGAGTTCAATAAGAACTATACCAATTTCACAGACAGGGATACGGTGTTGCTTGGAGCCTCTACAGATAATGAATATGTGCATCATGCATGGCGTAAGGATCATAAGGATCTCAGGGATCTGCGTTTTCCCATGATCGCGGATACTTCCAAGAGCCTGGCAGAAGAACTGGGTATTCTTTCTGAAGATGAGAAAGTTGCATACAGGGCAACTTATATTATTGATCCGGAAGGAATAGTACGCTGGGTGTGCATTAATGACCTGAGTGTAGGCCGCAATGTGACAGAGGTGCTGCGTGTGCTGGATGCTTTGCAGACAGATGAATTATGCCCTTGTAATTGGGAGAAAGGACAGGAAACATTGGTTGCGCCGGTGGGATAGTGCCAAAATAATATTCAGAAATGAACACGAACGTCCCGCCAAAGCGGGACGTTCGCAAATAAAACACATCATATTATGCCAATTATAGAACATGAAACAGTGAGCAGCCTGCTTCAAGACCTCGGAATGGACCCTGAACATGTAAGTCCAAGCCTGCAGACTCTTGCTCATGCTAACAGCCGGTACCTGAAAGACATGAAGCTTAATGTATCTTCGGTGCTGGGAAGTGGTAACCTGACCAGAAAGGAAGCCTATCTGCTGGCGTTATCAGTGGCCGTCACTGAGCGCCATACGGAGTTAACACAGGCATTTGAACGTCTTGCGCAGAAAGAAGGGGCTTCAGCAGAAGAAATAGGCGAAACTCATGCATGCGCCTCTATTATGGCAGTGAACAACGTTTTCTACCGTTTCAGGCATTGGATGCACGATATTGAATTTTACAACAAACAACCTGCAGGACTACGTATGAGCGTGCTGATGAACCCGGTGATGGGTAAGGCTTTGTTCGAATTGATGAGTCTCGTCGTTTCAGCGGTTAATGGCTGCGAACGATGTGTTACATCTCACGAACATTCTGTAAAAGAACTGGGTGCTGAAGAGCAAAGGGTGTATGATGCCATACGTTTGGGCGCAGTGATAAAGGGATTATGCGTCGCCATGTAATTCAGCCTGCGCGGAAGGTAATGTAATTGTGAAAGCACTTCCTTTTCCGGGAGTGCTTTCTACCTTAATGCGGCCTTCATGTGCCTCTACAAGAGCCTTGACATAGCTTAGTCCAAGCCCGAAACCTTTAACGTTATGCAGGTTGCCGGTATGCGCACGGTAAAACTTCTCGAATATTCTCGATTGCGTTTCCTTGTCCATACCTATACCATTGTCCTTCACCTTTATTGATAACATGCCGTTGCCATGAGCGAAGGTCTCTACATCTATATGCGGGGCGCCCGATGAGTACTTCATGGCATTATCGAGAAGGTTGAAAATGATATTGGAGAAATGTACCTCATCTGCTTCGATCATAGGGTTTGTGGCACTTAGTTTTAATGTTATTGTGCCATTCTTTTCCTGGAGTTGCAGGGCTATATTGTCGGCCACTTTGTTGATAATAGCATGTGCATCGAGACGTTGCAGGTTCAGTTTTATTTCTTCTTTCTCCAGCCGGGCAGCCTGTAGTATCTTTTCTACCTGCTTGTTCATACGCTTATTCTCTTCCTTGATCATGCTGCTGTATACTCTTATCTTGTCTACATCGTGTATCACTTTTTCGTTGGTCAGCGCATCGATTGCAAGCGATATTGTTGCCAGGGGGGTCTTGAGTTCATGGGTCATATTGTTGATAAAGTCTGACTTAATCTCCGATATTTTTTTCTGGTTGAATAGCGTACGAACAGTGACCACAAATGCGGAGATTATTATGGTTGTAAATAATATAGACGCCACAATGATCCAGCTCATTTGCCTGAGTAGTATATTCTTATCCTCGTGTATGTTGAGATACAACGTTTCCTGGTTCATTGAATTGTTGTCAGTAGCGAGGCCTATTGAATAGATCTGCTGGTCATCAAATTTGAACCCGTCTGACACAAAAACAGGGTTTTTGTAGATGTTAAGGATACAGAACTCAAAGGATAGTTTGATATTGTTCTCTCTAAGGGCATCCGAAATGATGCCGTGTAATTCATCTCTTGTAAACCAGATTTGTGTCGTAAAATTCTTCTCCAACTGATATTGCCTGTCTTTTTTTGAGAAGAATTGAGTTGGTTGTTTTGACAGGAATTGATTTTGCATCGCTTCTGCAGCGCTTTTTAGCGAGTTGTCCACCTCCCGGAGGAACTCTTCATGCTTTAGCTTCATGGCATTCTGTATCCATGACATCTGTATGAACAGTATGCCCACTACAGACAACGTGATAAGCACCACTATCAATGGAAAAACCTTCTTCATGCGCTAAACAAATGTACTATTGCCTTCACTTCATAAACGGAAGGCAAGATACGGTTTAACGGTGTTTTAACGAAGTAAATAGCAGCCGGGGACATCATTTCTCAAAAACGACTTTTTCCGGGCTGGCGCCATTGTCTGTAAGGATCTTATTTATATCTGCTATCATCTGGTCGGGGCCACAGGTATAAAAGTGCGCGCCAAAGTTGGCGATGTGTTTTTTAATAAATGCATCATCTATTCGTCCGTATTCATAAGCGTGATTATTTTCCCTTGAGAGCACATTGATAAAATTATCGCCAAGCATTGCGGACAGTTCCTCTCTGTAGATAATATCTGCAGCCGATCTGTTAGCAAATATCAACTTGTTGTCCCGTAACTGACCCTTATTGTTTAGGTCGCGGAGTATGGCAATGAATGGCGTGATACCAGCACCGCCGGCAATGAAATACCCTGGTCCTTTGTATTCTATAGCGCCCCATACATCACGGATAATGAGCTCATCCCCGATGTTCAGACTATGCAGCAATTCCGTGACTCCATGATGAGCGGGATATCCCTTGATCGTAAATTCCAGATAGTTCTCGTCGTTCAGGCAGGTGAAGGTGAATGGACGTTTTTCCTGCAGCCAGCCGCTTTTGTTCACCGAAACATCTGTTGCCTGTCCGGGATTGAAGGTATAGCCGGCGGGCTTTTCTATCCTGAAGAACTTTACGTCATGTGTTACCGGTTTTATATCCAGTATCCTGACAATGTATTCGGGAGATTCCATAAAAGAATGAACATTTAGCAACATTGAAGCTACGCATAGTTTTCGGGCCTGTGGTTAAGTCTTATCAATGGGGCTATCTCTTTGTTTTATAATAAGCTAATAATCTCCATTATAGAAATTACCTTTGCGGAGTATGTTGCATACAAAACCCAGAGAAGATACATACCTGCAGAAGGGACTGAGAAAACAGCTTGTGCAAAGCCTGCGGGAGAAGGGAATGAGGGATGAGCGTGTATTGGATGCCATTAATGCAATTCCACGTCATTTTTTTCTTGACCCCGCATTCGAACGGCAGGCCTATGAGGATAGGGCGTTCCCAATTTTGTCCGGACAAACTATTTCTATGCCATTCACTGTGGCATGGCAGACATCACTTCTGGAGTTGAAAAAATTTGATAAAGTACTGGAGATCGGTACTGGTAGTGCTTACCAGGCGTGTGTACTGGCAGAAATGGGTGTAATGTTGTTCACCATTGAACGGCAGAAGGCTTTGTACGATCATGTCGGCAAGTTCTTCTTCATGTCAAGGTATCCGAATGTGAAGCGGTTTTATGGTGATGGTTTTGAGGGCCTGCCGTCATTTGCTCCATTCGATAAGGTACTGATAACCTGCGGAGCGCCTTTTGTGCCACCGAAACTTTTAGAACAACTGAAGCCGGGCGGGATCATGATTATTCCGGTAGGTGAGGACGCCAGGCAGAAAATGCTACGCATAAGAAAAGATAGTGATGGGAATATTGTTGAAGAAGAGATGGGCGATTCGTCTTTTGTGCCCATGCTTCAGGGGCGTAATTTTAACAACAAATAGACGTTACATAAAATAATTATGGCGGCCAGGAGCCGCCATAATTATTTTAAAAACAAGCTGGTTATTTTGATTTAGTTTTTGCCGGTTCGTCATCAATGGCATTCCCTTTTATATAAAGTGTGTAGCGTTTTTCGCCGTTAGGAACTATGGCAGTAGACTGAATGTAAACTTCTTTGTTGAAGACGCCATGCTGCTCTTCTGTTTTTAAGCCCAGTTGAATGAATCCACGCTGACCGGGCAATACGGGTGTCTTGATCCATTCTACATTAGTACATCCGCATGATGGCTTTACGTCCATCACCACAAGCGGCTGGTCTCCAACATTGGTAAATTCAAATTTGTGAAATGCAACAGGGCCTCTTTTTACGACACCAAAGTCGTGCGTGTCTCCACCATCGAATTTAAATTTGGCCTGTGCGTTCGCTTGCAGTGAAAAACCCACTATCATGCACAATAAAGGGATGAACAGTTTTCTCATATAGTTGTTTTGTTGTCTTAGACTTTGGTTATTTCAAAAATGGTTGGCATGTGCCAACCATTTTACAGATATTTTAACGCAAAAGCGTAGTTTATTTTCCTGCAGGAGCCGCCGTATTTTCAGCCGGCTTTGGAGTTACGTTGCCGGTGATGTGCAACCTCATAGGGTTCTGTTGAGCATTTGAGTTGATGATCACGTCTTTGCTGATCGGACCCTGGCGGCCTTGTGTAGTATACGCAACGTGTATCTTTGCTTTTTGCTTTGGCATAATAGGGTCGTGAGGCCATGTAGGTACTGTGCAACCGCAAGAGCCGTGAGCGTCTGTGATAACGATAGGGCTCTTACCTACGTTCTTGAATTCGAAATCATATTCAGCAAGCGGACCTTCCGGAACTGTACCGAAATCGTGAGTTTCCTCTTCGAACTTGAACTTACCTGCATTAGGGTCAACAGGAGGTGGAGTGGGCGCCTGCGGAGCTTGTGCAGGGGCTGCAACAGGCTGCGGAGCCATCTGGGTTGAAGTCTGTGGGTTGCCTGCAGCAGATGGAGCAGTTTTGTTGTTTTGTGCTTTAACTGCGGCTGCACTCAAAGACAGGCAGAGAAGTGTTACGAATACCTTTTTCATAATCTGATTCTTGTGTGGTTAACTTTTATTGGTTAAAAATTTTGGTTGCGTGAAAATAAAAAGACCTTAATTTGTTTTGATCATTGAAGTTACTTCAGGTACTGAACTCACAGGGGCTTTCTCCACATTACCCTTAATGGTGAGCACTTTGGTTCCTGCATTTGAAACTACAGAGATCGTCTTATTGAAAGGAGTTGGCTTGCCCTTTGTATGATAGGCCACATTGATACTGCCGGTGGCGCCTGGCAATACCGGTTCGCTCGAAAACGATGGAACCGTGCATCCACACGAAGGCTGCGCCTTCTGTACAACTATTGGCTCTTTACCCAGATTTTTGAATGTGAAAATGCAAGTGGCGTCCGGTCCCTCTGCCACCGTGCCGAAATCGTGTGTCATGTCCGTAAACTCCATATCCTCTGCCTTCAGAGTAGCAGTCACAGGAGTGGGAGCAAGAGCAGGAGCGGCAACCGATCCAACGGGGGCTGAAGCAGTAACAGAAGAACTTGTCTGCTGATTGTCATTGTCCGCGTCTTTCTTATGTTTTTTGTGTTGTGCCAGGGTTGCACTCACAGACAACAGTAACAAACCAATTGACAGGATAGCTTTTTTCATCGTCACAAAAATTTACCGTATTGTATAAGATTGTTTCTAACAAATTTAGTACCAAAAATCCGAAAATGCAGTTTTTTATTGTTAAAACCTTACAAAAGCCTTACAATTGTAGTTTTGCAGGCGGATGCATAAATTCTTGGTTATACAGACGGCTTTCACAGGGGATGTGGTACTGGCAACTGCGCTTGTCGAGAAATTGCATGGTACCTTTCCGACTGCTCAGATTGATTTTTTGTTGCGTAAGGGCAATGAAGGTTTACTTGAAGGACATCCATACATTACCAATTTACTGGTATGGGATAAGAAGGTGAAAAAGAAAAGAAACCTGCTGGATATGGCCATCAGGGTGCGAAATGAACGATATACGCATGTGATAAATGTTCATCGGTTCGCGGCATCTGGTTTTATCACATTTATGTCCAATGCGCCGATTAGGGCCGGGTTTGACAAGAACCCAATGTCTTTCTGTTATACCAGAAAGGTAAGGCATGTCATATCTGAGCCATACACGCAACATCCTGTTCATGAAATAGAACGTAACCAACAGTTAATAGCGAACATCACTGACGGCGATGCTGCTATGCCGGCACTTTATCCGTCAGCGTCAGACAGACAGTTTGTTTCCGGGTTCAAATCGGGCTCATATGTTTGTGTTGCCCCGTCCTCCGTATGGTACACTAAGCAGTTTCCTGCTGAGAAATGGGTTGATCTTATAGACAGGCTTCCGGCAGATGTTACCGTGTATATTATTGGCGCTCCCGGTGATAAGGGACTGGGCGATGCGATAGCAGAAGCAACGAATAATAAGAACGTACGGAATCTTTGCGGAAAGCTTTCATACCTGCAATCGGCAGCGTTGATGCAGGACGCAAAAATGAACTATGCCAATGACTCGGCCCCGCTTCATTTCGCTTCGGCAATTGATGCGCCTGTCACCGCCGTATTTTGTTCCACAGTACCGGCTTTTGGTTTTGGCCCGTTGAGAGCATCGGCCCGGGTGGTGGAAATAAAAGAGCGCCTTAGCTGCAGGCCGTGTGGCCTGCATGGGCATAAGACTTGCCCGCAAGGGCACTTCAAGTGCGCTAAGGAGATCACTAATGAACAACTGTTATGGTGGACTTAGAAAGTGATATAAAGAATTGCATCGCCGCGATGGAGCAGGGTGGGGTAATACTGTACCCTACGGAGACGGTGTGGGGCCTGGGGTGCGATGCACTGAATGAGTCGGCAGTAGAAAAAATATTTGAGATAAAACGCAGGCCTAAAGAAAAAAGCCTGATAGTGCTGGTGGCGGAGGCAAGAGATATCATTCAGTATGTACCCGCGCCACATCCGGATATTATTTCAATAGTTGAGTCATTTGAAAGGCCCACTACGGTGATATATGAGCACGCTTTGGGCTTTCCCCCCAATGTGGTGAATGCAGATGGTAGCCTGGGCATCCGTGTCACTACCGATCCGTTCTGCAAAGCCCTTATCAAGCGGTTCAAACGTCCTGTTGTATCCACTTCGGCCAACATCAGCGGGGCTCCCGGTGCTCCGATATACCGAATGATAGACCGGCAGATAGTAGCCGGTGCTGATTATGTGGTATATCACAGACGTGACGATGACGCCATAAGCCCCCCCTCAAGGATCGTGCGTATAACAGATGATGGTGAATTGCAGGTACTGAGGGGATAGATATTCATATTCGTTTATTAAAATGCATGCACGTTGATGCATAATAGTGCTTCTGTTTTAGTTTTGCACCCGGTTATGGATATTGTTTGCAGCCACGAAGAACTAAGATTATTTAAACTGATAGGTGATGCAGCGGCAGGTATGAATGTCAGTTGCTTCCTTATAGGCGGCTTTGTGCGCGATAAACTGCTGGGCAGGCCTACCAAGGATGTTGATATCGTTTGCACCGGCGATGGGATTGAGCTGGCACACGCAGTCTCGGCAAAATTACCACATAGGCCCCAGGTCAATTTTTTTAAGACTTTTGGAACTGCTCAGTTCCGGTTCCATAGTTTTGATGTGGAGTTTGTTGGCGCACGAAAAGAATCATACTCGTCCGATTCCCGTAAGCCGCAAGTGGCACCGGGGACCATAGATGACGATCAGAAAAGAAGGGATTTTACAATAAACGCTTTGGCAATAAGCCTTAATGCCCTGGACTATGGCAAGCTTGTCGATCCGTTTGATGGTATTGGCGACCTGGACAGAAAGATCATAAGAACCCCGCTCGATCCGGATATTACATTCTCCGACGATCCGCTGCGTATGATGCGGGCTATCCGTTTTGCCACCCAGTTGGGGTTTACGATCACCGATGAAGTATTTGAAGCGATCAGCAGAAACAAGGAACGCATCCGTATCGTTTCGCAGGAGCGTATCACAGATGAGTTGAATAAGATAGTGGCTGCAGAAAAACCCTCCGTAGGTTTTGATCTGTTGTACCGCAGTGGCTTGCTTAAAGAATTCTTTCCGCAATTGGTGGAGCTGGCAGGCGTGGAGATCATAGAAGGGAAAGGGCATAAGGATAATTTTTATCACACACTGCAGGTGCTGGATAATGTAGCCGAACGCAGTAAGGACCTCTGGCTTCGATGGGCTGCCATTTTGCATGATATCGCAAAACCGCCTACCAAGCGATATGAGGATGGTCATGGATGGACATTTCACGGCCATGAGGTGGTGGGCGAGCGTATGGTGCCCCGTATCTTTAAACAGTTGAAACTTCCACAGAATGAAAAGATGAAGTATGTGGCAAAGCTGGTGCTGCTTCATTTGCGCCCCATCAGTCTTACGAAGGAAGACATTACAGACTCTGCGATGAGGCGTTTGTTGTTTGATGCCGGGGAAGAACTCGAAGATTTGATGATACTATGCGAAAGTGATATCACTTCTAAGAACAGGCAGAAAGTAAAACGATTCCTGGAGAACTTTGAAATAGTAAAACAACGGCTTAAAGAAGTGGAGGAGAGTGATAAGATCCGCAACTGGCAGCCACCAGTTTCGGGTGATGATATCATGCGTATATTCGGACTGGGACCATCGCGGGAGGTGGGGGTGTTGAAAATGACCATACGGGAGGCGATCCTGGACGGTATTATACCTAACGACAAGGACGCGGCTTTTAGATTGCTGTTGGAGAAAGCAAAAGAGTTGAATCTGTCGCCAATAGAGGGTTGGCAGGCGCAGAATTAGAAAAACACACATATTTTTACGTTATTCGCAGATAATAAATAAGGTCAATTGGCACAGGGAAGAATTATAGTTATTACAGCTCCATCCGGATCCGGCAAGACCACTTTGGTAAAGAGGATATTAAATGCCTGCCCGCACCTGGAGTTCTCCATATCTGCATGCACCCGCAACCCGAGACAGGGAGAAGTGCATGCCCGCGACTATTACTTTTACTCCGAAGATGAATTTAAGAGACTGATAGATGAAGATGCCTTTGTAGAATGGGAGATGGTGTACACCGGTAAATATTACGGCACGCTGAAAGCGGAATTACAACGTATTTGGGACGAAGGACGTGTGCCGCTTGTGGATATAGATGTTCAGGGGGCGTTGGCCATCAGGGATAAATTTCCTGAAAGCAGCATAACGATATTTATCGAGGCTCCGTCGTTAGAGGTGTTGAGACAGAGGTTACATGCGCGTGGCACAGAAACTGAACACAGCATTGAAGAACGCGTCACTAAGGCGGCGCATGAGCTTACATTTGCGCCGCGCTTCGATAAGATAGTTATCAATGAAAACCTGGAGATAGCTACTAAGGAGTTGATGGGTATTGTGGGCGATTTTGCAGGGTGCTGAGCTCCAAAGGATGTTGCCTGTTTTTTATAACTATAGATCATGACTAAAAAAATAAAGAAAAAAACCGGGCAGGATATGACGGAACACGAAGAGGTAATAGCACCTCCTCCTGTTATAGCCCCTGCAAAGCCGTTGTCAATTCTTGATTTTAAGGTGCAGGCAATTATTGTTTCGGCGCTTGCGTTTATCTTGTATTTTAATAGTTTTTTCAATGAGGTGGCACACGATGATGGTATTGTTATCGTAAAGAATGAGTATGTACAGGAGGGTTTTGCAGGCATCCCTAAGATTTTTTCGCGCGATGCATATGACAGTTATTACCGTCAGTTAAATACGATAAATCAATTGTCCGGCGGACGTTACCGCCCTTTGTCTATCGTGACGTTTGCGGTCGAACAGCAATTTCTCGGTGCAGTACCGCAGGAAAAAATGGACAGTGTGTTGAAAAAAAATGTTGCCTATGGTGTTCATGGTCCTGATGAGCAGAAGCTCATACATGATATGCACATACGCCATATTTTCAATGTGATGTGGTATATGGCATGTGTCGTTATTTTACTTTATTTTCTACGCTACATCATATTTCCCGATTCGCCTTTAATGGCCTTGATCGCCACTGTGATCTTTGCTGTACACCCGATACATACCGAGGTGGTAGCTAATGTAAAGAGCCGCGATGAGATCATGTCGCTGATGCTCATCTGCCTTACGTTTATTTTTGCTTTCCGGTATCAGGACGATAAGAAGAACAAAGGAATGCTATGGGCTAGCCTGTCGTGTTATTTTCTCGCGTTTCTTTCTAAAGAGTATGCGATCACGCTCGTCGCATTGTTGCCATTGTCGCTGTATTTGTTTCGTGGCTACTCAGTTAAGAAAAGCATAATGGCTTTCTTGCCGTATTTCCTGGTGATAGGGGCTTACATGGCTGTTCGGTTCAGTGTGGTGGAACCACCCGGCGATAATGCCGACACCGAGGTGCTGAATAATCCATATGTCTACGCAAGCGTTGCTGAAAAATTGGCAACAGAGATATCTACCACGCTCAATTATCTTAAGTTGTTGATATTCCCTCATCCGCTTTCCGCAGATTATTCATACAATTCTATACCGTACAAAGATTTTTCGGCGATTTCTGTTTGGCTGTCACTAATTGTGCACATAGGACTATTGGTGGCAATGGTAATATTTATTGTGCGTCGTCATGTGTTGGGTTTTGCCATCGCGTTCTATATGTTCCATCTCGCCATGGTTTGCAATATCATTTTTGATATTGGTGCTACTATGGGCGAGCGTCTTATTTTTCATTCGTCTGTTGGTTTTGCTATAGCCGTTGCGTACTTCCTCGTCAGGGGTGCGGAGAAGATCAATCCAGAACCTGCACGGCTGAAAGTACTTGCCGGGCTCGTTGGCATTATCGTGTTGCTGTCTGCTTTCAAGACCATACCGCGAAATGCAGCATGGAAAAATGATGCCACATTGTTTGAGGAAGATCTGAAGACCCAGCCCAATAGTGTATTAGTAAATGCGAATGTTGCTGCAGCTTATATTACGCAGGCAGATTTTGAAACAGCAGAAGCGGCCCGCAGGCAAAAGCTTCAAAAGGCGATCACACTCCTGGATCATGCGCTTGAGATACACCCGAAGTTTGTTGCTGCTTATCTGAATCGTGGTATTGCCTGGTATAAGCTCGACAGCATTGATCGTGCCAAGCCGAATTTTGATGCGGTGAAACAGTTATATCCGACATATCCTACGTTGCCTGCGATGTATAAGTTACTTGGTGATTTTTACATGAAGAAGGCATGGATCAACTATGGTAAAGCTGGGCTGTATCCGGAAGCAATAGCGGAATTGAAAAAAGGAATAGCAGTTGATTCTCTTAATCCGGAACTGTGGTATAATCTTGGTGGTGCGCTTTATTCCAACAGGCAGCTTCCTGATGCCATAGATGCATGGAAAACTGCGTTAAAGCTAAAGCCGGATTACACGCAAGCGCAACGCGGACTACAAGCGGCAATGGGAGCCTTGAATGGTACACCGCAGGGTCATAGCGGTAAAAAATGACAGCCTTCTTATAAACTAAAAATCCCCGCCTTGCTGTCCGACAGCCCCGGGAATTTTCGTGTAGTTAACTGCAATTAGATATAGTACAATTATTGTGCCAGATCTTCAGGTTGAGAGTTGTTGTCATCGCTGTCGTCGGCATTTTCATCAATCACCTCATCTCCTGTTGCATCATTTTGTGATTCAGGCACCCATTCTACAATGAAGTTGTTGCGGCCTGTTCCTATCAGTATTCCCAGGAATTTTTGCTGGATCAATTCCAACATGGCCAGAAAAGTAAATATAGCATGTATCCTGTTCTGGCAGGTAGCAAAAAGCATTTCAAAAGGCACACGTTTTTTCTCTTTCAGGTGATCAACGAGAAATGTTCTTTGGCCTTCCAGGCTGTATGCATATTTTACCACAACGTGTTGTGGTTTATTCATTCTGTCATTGAATCGTTTGATCACTTTTTCATAAGCCTGCAACAATTTGTACATAGTTACAGTCTGTATCTCTGTGCCTTCCGAATAAGAGTCTCCGAGGCTATCCATTTCTGCGCGAATATTTCCGCGTTTTTGCTGCATCAGCCGCTCCGCTTCCATGATCATCATCGCTTCCGACGCCTCTTTGAAGCGTTTGTACTCTAGTATCTTGTCAACCAGCTCTTGCCGCGGGTCTATTTCGTTCCCATGCACATCCAGTTCTTTACGCGGCAGCAGCATTTTCGCCTTTATGCGCATAAGGGTAGACACGAACAGGATAAACTCGCTGGCCAGCTCAATATTCAGGCTCTCCATTGAATGGATATACCCAAGGAATTCGTTAGTGATACGCGCTATCGGAATATTGTAGATATCTAGCTCGTCGCGTTCTATGAAGAACAACAGCAGGTCAAAAGGACCTTCGAACTGTGGTAACTTAATTTGATATGAAACAGACATTGCGTAGCGGAATTCGGATTGTGAGCATCAAAAGTAGCTTTTTCGCTCAATTTGTTTCTGTAAAAGTTTGCAGCTAATATCTAAATTTTTCATGTCAGTTGCGAGGTCATTTTGCGGGTCTGTACTTTGCTTCCTCCAGAAATTTTGCCGGATCGTTTTTTTGCATCAGTAGTGCAGATAGTGTCATATTGGGATGTCGGTCCATGTAGGTGCTGACTATCCTATAACCAAGCCAGGAGCCGATATTTCCCGGTGTTTGCTTTATTTTGCCGGTAACAGGAAGCCCCGGCGAAAATGGCCCGTCATTCACATAAGACATAACAGTGCCTGCGTCTTTACTATAAAGCAGGTTCTGTTGAATGAAGAAATTATATATCATTCCTTCATTTTCATAGCACCAGTTCACCTGGTCGCCTGAAATGCCGAAGATCACAGAGTCGGCCACATCTGTTAGTATTTTGTGTAGAAAATACTGCTCCTTGCCTCTTTGTATGATTAAATCAAGAAGCGTGTTCTCTTCCATTTTGAAAGGGTGTTCGTTCGTATATATAGCCTTGAAAAGGGCCACAGGAATGTAAGAGCGCCTGAGATGTGGTGCCATGTATGCAGGAATACCCACGGATGCATAATAAGGGTATTTCTCTTCCAGGAACATGTCGAGGCATATGCCCGCAATGTTATTGTCTATCGTGAATGCCGGAAGCTTCTTCAACCCCAAAGTTACATACATGATTTTTGGTATGTGATAGCTGGGAAAGTAATATTTCATCAGCCGAAACTGCTTATTCAGCGCGTCATCCAGGTCTTTTGTATCGGGGAAGTGGCTGCAGATAGAGTCTTCAAGCTCTTTAAAGTCTTTGTAGGTAAGAAATACTTTCAATCCCTCTCGTATGGCGGCACTCGTATCGGAATAATTTCCTCGCAAACCGAAGCCTTGTATCGTATCAAGATAAAAATTGAGAAAATCTGGGTATTTTAATGCTAATTGCTGTAAGCCTTTTTCAATATTGTTTGTATCAATACCAAACAATTCTTTGTCAAAACGGTGTGTTTCCAGGGTCAGTTGTATATTGCTGGTATCCGGAACTTTACTTTTTTGGTCACTGTTGCCACAAGAACTGAAAAACAGTGTAATAAGCAGGAACACAGGAAAAAACCTTGGGAAGACCCTGAGCGGTAATGTTTTCGTCATTATTGGTTAGTTGAAAGGTAAAAGTAGAAAATCAGCTTTAGCCGCGGAAACCGATGCGTGATTTTTCGAATATTTTAACGCCATGTGATTGTTGCAAAAAAATCATCTTTGAAACTTGATTTTTCAGATTATTTTGTTAAATTTACCATCTTAACGGATATTTAATACTACCCGTGAAGCCGCTTTTTTTAGAAAAAATAGCTGTTTCATTGTGTTTAGCTAATAATTAATTAATTCTAATCGTTTTAAAAACGCGTGTATGCAACGATTCTACTTTTCCAGAATGTTAATCCTAGTGGCCTTATTAGGATGGAATCTAAGTGGTTCAGCACAGACTGTCACTTCGTATTCCTATTCTTCCAGTACGCCGTATTATACATATACGGTTCCGCAGGGAGTGTTCTCATTGACGCTTGATGTGCAAGGTGCGAATGGCGGAAACGCCAACTGTTCGGGCAATGCGCAGGGTGGCGGTCGTGTTGAGTGCACACTGCAAACGACGCCGGGCTCGGTGTTGTACTTCTATGTTGGAGGTTGTGGCGCAAACTATGTCTGCTGCGGCGTCAACAAAGGTGGTTACAACGGCGGTGGCGATGGCAATCAGTACGGCGGCGGCGGTGGCGGTGCTACCGATGTCCGTACTGCAATAGGCGATCTTTCCAGCCGTATCATCGTTGCCGGCGGCGGCGGTGGTGGTGGTTACAACTGTTGTAACCTTTACGGAGGCAAGGGCGGAGGCCTGACTGGTGGAGATGGACTTTCCTGTAGTGGTTCAGATGGCCGCGGTGGAAGACAAAACGGCGGTGGCGCTGGCGGTACTTACAGTGGTACCGGCTCTCCGGGCACTTTCGGCACTGGTGGCAACTGTTCTAGCGGTGCCTATGGCGGTGGCGGTGGTGGCGGCGGCTACTGGGGCGGCGGCGGCGGCAGCGGCTATGGCGGCGGCGGCGGCGGATCGTCTTATACAGATGGTAGCTTAGTATCCGGCGTGAATCATACCCCTGGCTATAACACAGGTTGTGGTGCTGTTACATTCACTGCTAACTGTACTCCTCCTACAACCGGTGTGATTGGAGGTAATACTTCCGTATGTATTGGACTTACAACAACAATGTCTACTACAGCTTCTGCCGGAGGTTCATGGTCTTCTACAAATATTGCTGTTGGTACCGTTAATCCAACAACTGGGGTTGTAACAGGTATATCTGCAGGAACCACAACAATCAGCTACAGCATAGTTTATACATGTGGTGCGGTGAATCTTGGTAAAGTGATCACAGTAAATCCTTTACCCGCGCCTATTACAGGTGCTAACCTGAATGCATGTTTGGGTTTGAATACTACGCTCAGTGATGCAACTCCTGGAGGTAGGTGGTCAAGCAGCAATACTACTATTGTCACCGTCGGTTCTACTAATGGTATTGTAACAGGTGTTGCAGTTGGTAATGCCAATATCAGCTATAAGCTTACCGCTACAGGTTGTTACGCTATTTTGAATGAAACCGTTAATGCTTTGCCTACAAAATATGTTACTTCTGTTGATGCGCCTGGTAATTACTGCTCTGGTGGGGTTGGCTTACATGTTCGTCTCAGCAGTACAGATGCTAATATTTCATACCAATTATATAAAGGATCCACTCCAGACGGTACCGCTGTTGTAGGTTCGGGTGCTCCACTTGACTTCGGTCTTAGAACAGCGGCAGGTACTTACAAAGTCATTGCGACTGATCTTGGCACAGCGTGCCCGGTAACTATGCTCGGGACACCTGCTCTTAATGTTACACCTCTGCCAACTCAATATGCAGTTACTACTCCTGGTGGAGCTAGCTATTGTGCTTCTGTTTCAGGTGTTGATCTTCAACTTGCTGGCTCAGATATTGGTGTGTCTTATGATCTGTATAATGGTGCCAGTCTTGTGGCATCAATGCCCGGCACTGGCTCCTCCCTCGACTTCGGTACAGTTGCAGCCGGTACTTATAATGTAGTTGGTACAGATGGTACAACTTCATGCAGTGGTAATATGTCTAATACCGTTACAGTGGTAATGAATGCATTGCCTGCGGTATACAATGTTACAGGAGGCGGGTCTTATTGCTCAATGGGTGCAGGTGTAAGAGATACCCTTATGGGATCAGACATAGGCATTGATTATGAGCTTTATCTGAGTAGTGCGCCTACCGGTAATATCAAATCCGGAACTGGTTCTGTGCTCGACTTTGGCCTGATCACAGCTCCGGGCACATATACTATTGTAGCTAAAAATACCACTACTAATTGTACAAGCCTTATGGCAGGTACTGCAGTAGTGGCCATAAGCCCGCTGCCAACATTAAATACGGTTTCTTCTGTGGGAGGTACTTCATATTGTCCTGGTGATCCGGGTAAAGATGTGACGCTTAGCTTCTCCGATCTGGGTGTTAATTATCAGCTTTATAATGGTCTTGCTACTGTTGGTGGTACTATGTCAGGTTCAGGTACACCGCTTGATTTCGGATTCCAGCCAGCTGGCTCTTATACTGTGAAGGCAACAAATGCTACAACAGGTTGTTCAGCCACTATGCTTGGAACTGCCAACATTACTATAAATACTCTGCCTACAGTACATACTGTAACAGGTGGAGGAGCATATTGTGCTGGCGGTGCTGGTAAAGTGGTAAATCTGAGCGGTTCAGACCTCGGAGTTAACTACCAATTGCTACAAGGCGGTCTTCCGGCTGTCGGAGTTTCTTTGGTTACTGGTACAGGATCATCTATCGGATTTGGATCTATCACCGCAGCAGGTAATTATACTGTTAAGGCGACAGATGCAGTAACAGGTTGTACTAATATGATGGGTAGCAGCGTGAATGTCGTTGTAAACCCATTACCTAATACAGATACCGTTTCTGTTACATCCAACGGCGCTTATTGTGCCGGAGGTACAGGCGTTAATGTGATGTTGAACAATTCTGTTTCCGGTACAAACTACCAATTATACCTCAACGGGGTGGCACTTACTGATCCCGCGGCTTCTTTATCCGGTTCTGGTTCAGGTCTCGATTTCGGCGCAAGGACTACTACAGGTATCTATACTGTAGGTGCTACTATAGCAGCTACAGGTTGTACCTCAATGATGTATGGAGGCCCGGCGGTTTCAATTAACCCACTTCCTCTGACATATTCAGTTTCAGGCGGTGGTGCTTATTGTGCCGGTGGTTCCGGTAGTCATGTAGGTTTGTCTTTCTCAGATGTAGGAGTTAGCTATCAGCTTATCTATGGCTCATCGCCGCTTGGCTTACCATTGTTAGGTAGTGGAGCTCCGCTCGACTTTGGCGTTAAGACTGGAATTGGTTCATATGTTGTCGTAGCTACTAACGTAGCAACCGGTTGTATCAGTACAATGTCTGGTGCGGCATCTGTCTCATCGACTCCGTTACCGACAAACTATACCGTAACTGGTGGAGGTAGCTACTGTGCTACATTACCCGGCGTTCCTGTTGGACTCAGCGCTTCAAATGCAGGAATCAATTATCAGCTTTATAATGGTACCATACCTGTTGGTGGAACAGTTCATGGAACAGGCTACGCACTGAACTTCGGATTGCAAACGCTTTCCGGTTCATACTCAGTCGTGGCTACCAATGCATCAACAGGATGCATGAATAACATGGCAGGTACTGTAAATGTCAATGTTAATCCAATGCCAAATGCTTATTCTGTGACAGGTGGCGGTGCTTATTGTTCCGGTAGCGCAGGTGTGAATGTTGGTTTGGGCACATCAGATGCCGGTATCAACTATCAGTTGTATTTCGGTACAGCACCACAAGGTTCTGCTGTCCCAGGTTCCGGTTCTCCAATTGACTTTGGTGTAAAAACAGCTGCTGGGTCTTATACCATCAAGGCAACTGATGCTTTATCAGGTTGTACTACATGGATGTCCGGTAGTGCAAATGTGATCATGAATTCATTACCTAACAAATACACAGTAACTGGCGGTGGCGCTTATTGTGCCGGCAGCACAGGCTACCATGTTACACTTAGCGGTTCCGATGCCGGTGTCGACTACCAGTTGATGAATTCCCTGGCGGTTGGAAGCCCTATGAGTGGAAGTGGTATTGGTCTTGATTTTGGTACGCAATCCGCATCAGGCACTTATACTGTTATAGGTACTGACGTGTCTTCTGGATGCTCAAGTACAATGATGGGTAATGCTAAGGTTACTGTTAACCCAACGCCTGCTCAATATATGGTTAGCGGCGGTGGTGGTTATTGTGCAGGTGGTACGGGTGATAGTATTTCGTTAGCTGGCTCTTCGGTTGGTATCACATATCAGTTGTACAACGGTACAACTCCTGTGGGTTTCGCTGCGTGGGGTACTGGCAGTGGCTTGGATCTTGGAGTACATGCTGCAATTGGTACTTACTCGGTTAAGGCTACTAATCCGGTTACATCTTGTGCCAGCAATATGCTCAATACAGTAATGGTAACTGTTGATCCGATTGTTACTCCGGCAGTTGCAATTTCGTCTGACCGTGGTCTTGTGATATGTGCTACTGATACGGCTACATTTACCGCCAATCCTACCTATGGTGGTTCTATGCCAACTTATGAGTGGTATCTGAACGGTGTGTTGATGGCTACAGGTGCATCTTACCAGATAGATACGTTGAAAATGGCTGATGTTGTGTCTGTTATAATGACTTCAGATGAGCATTGTGCAACATCGACTACAGCTAAGAACAAGGTAGTGGTTACCATCAATCCTAAGGGAACTCCGGTGGTTACATTGTCTGAAGACCCCGGTGCTACCGTTTGCCCGGGTGCTCCTGTGACCGTTACAGCTTCAGCATCTTCCTTTGGTGGTTCTGCACCTACTTATAAATGGAAGATAAATAGCGGAGCGTTTGTTGCCGGTGGTGTTTCAACAACATACAAGCCTGCTAATAACGATGTAGTGACTGTTCAGATGACAAGCAATGATCCTTGTCGCCTGCCGGGTACAGATTCTGTTACAGCTAGTGTTACACTGAAAACGCAGACTCTGGTTGCACCTACATTCACAATAACAGCTACACCTACGGGTAGCCTTGTTATTGGCCAGTCAGATACGATCAAAGTTACTGTTACAGCAAATGGCGGTCCTAATCCTACATTCCAATGGATAGTGAACTCTACACCAATTCCAAATGCTACAAGCAGCACATTTATCAGTGACAGACTATTCAACAAAGACTCTGTTGCGTGCGAGGTAACAGGTAGCGGTGTATGTGGTGGACTTACATCTTCTAAGTATGTGATCATGAATGTCAGGAATCTCGCTGCAAGTCAGCTTTCTGCAACAACAGCGGATGTTCGTGTAGTACCAAATCCTAACAAGGGCTTGTTTAGCATTGTTGGCAATATTGGTGAAAACAACGAAGAGGTTACACTAGATATTACTAATATGATCGGACAGACAGTTTACAGCAATAAATTCTCTACTCGTAATGGCCGACTGGACGAACAAGTTCAATTGAACAATTCAATTGCTAATGGTATGTATTTACTTAATGTACATACTATACAGGGCAATTTTGTATTCCATTTTGTTATCGAACAATAGGCAGTAAATCTTGCTATATGGAAATGGTCACCTATGAAGGTGACCATTTCTTTTTTGTCGCTTTTCTAGTAGTTTTCGAACATTATTTCCATCCTAACAAATAGATTTTATTATTTAAAGCGAGTTATGTGTTAACTTTTAGTTAGCAAATAATTTCGTTAAAATTTTCCGTTTTATGTTTATTATTGTAGGAGTATGTATTCATTTTTGGCTTAGTGGGCTTAATAGCCAGTCAACTGCTTAATGATATTTTATTGTTAAGCCTTGCTGGTGGCTGATTTTGATGAGTTGTAGCCCAAATAAATAGTAACAGGAAAAAATAGTTGAACAGTTAATAGAATAACTTTTTTATCAGACTTCTTAAATAAGTGCTATTATGAAACGATTCTACCTTTCAAAACTACTCATTCTGGTGGCCCTTCTCCTCGGCTCGAATGGTAATGTTTTTGCCCAAACTTCTACGTTTGCGTATTCTGGCGCGATTCAGACGTACATTGTGCCCTCTGGTGTAACAGGAATTTACGTTGATTGCCAGGGCGCAAAAGGAGGAGACTCCTACTCCAGTTATGGAAAGGGAGGCTGTGGTGGCCGTGTAACATGTAATGTTGCAGTTACCCCGGGTATGTCCGTATATGTGTTCGTTGGCGGGCAAGGACAGCCTGGTAAGTCTTGCTGTACTACTGGTGCCTTGCTCGGCGGATGGAACGGAGGAGGCAATTCCGGTACATATTATTATGGTGCTAGTGGTGGCGGTGCGTCTGACATCCGTTTAGGCGGAACTGCGTTATCTAACCGGGTTGTGGTATCTGGTGGCGGTGGTGGCGGTGGCTACAACTGTTCGAATGGTGAGAATGGTGGAAACGGTGGTGGGCTCACCGGCGAAGGCGGCTACTACTGCAGTACAAATACAAACTTCTGTTATTCACCAACTGGGGGCTCTCAAACTACCGGTGGTAATAACGGTACATGTGCTGGTGGTAATGCAAGCAGTCAGGGTACAGGTGCTTCTGGTCAGTATTATTATTCTGGCGGTGGCGGCGGTGGCTACTGGGGTGGTGGCGGTGGCTACTACTATGGTGCTGGTGCAGGAGGTTCATCTTACCCGGCAACTAATGGTAGTGGCGTTTCAAACCTTAGCCACACTCAGGGTTTTAACTGCGGTGATGGAAAGGTAACAATATGTCCTCAGCCTTTAGTTGGTGTTATTACTGGTGCAACCACAGTATGTCCTGGCGGTGTGACCACGCAATTAAGCGATGTTGGCGGTGCCACAGGTGGTGTGTGGAGCAGCAGTAATGTATCAGTAGCTACTGTAGGTGCTTCCTCTGGTTTGCTGACTGGTATTTTGCCAGGTACAAGTACAATATCTTATACTGTGACCAATTCATGTACTCAGGGAACTGCGACGTACTCGATCACGGTGTTGCCAAAGACAAATATGTATTCTGTGACCGGTGGGGGAAGTTATTGTGTTGGTGGTACAGTTGGTGTTCCGGTTGGGCTTGATGGATCTGATGTGGGCATCACTTACCAATTGTATGATGGTACTACTTTGCTGACGTTCGTTTCCGGCACCGGTTCACCGATAACCTTTGGTAATCGTTTAGCCGGCAACTATAATGTAAAGGCTTACGACCCGGGCACTGGTTGTTCACTAAGCATGACAGGCAATGCGTTGGTTTATACTACTCCTTTACCTAATCAGCGTAATGTATCTCTTAGTACATCTTCTAGTGTATTGACAGGCGATTACTGTGCCGGACCTGCATCTTACCACGTTTATTTGCAGACTTCTGATCTCGGATATAGCTACCAGTTATACAATGGTGCATCTCCGGTTGGAACTTCTGTTTCTGGTACCGGATCTGCTATAGACTTTGGTGCAATGACTGCCGGAACTTATTCCGTGGTAGCTACAGATAATAGCACAGCATGTACAAATGCTATGAATGGCTCTCCAACGATCAATGTTCATCCGCTTCCTACAGCATATGTTGTTTCTACCAGCGGCAGTAGCAGTTACTGTTCCGGTGGAATTGGAGTGAAGATAGATATGAGCGGCTCGCAAACCGGAGTGAAATATCAGTTATATAATGGCGCTATGGCAGTTGGTACTCCTTTGAGAGGAACAGGTTCAGGTCTGACATTCGGCTATCAGACTTCAGCTGGAACATATACTGTAGCGGCGGTTGATACTACAACCTCTTTAAATTGCTCAGCGAATATGAATGGAAGCGTTGCAGTTTCTGTTAACCCGCTTCCAAACATTTATACAGTTAGTGTGGGTAGTGGTGGTGCATACTGTGCTGGTGGTAGTGGTGTTCCTGTCTCTTTGGGCACTGGTTCAGAATCAGGGATCAGGTATGAACTTTATCTGACCACAACCAGCGGAACAACTTTTGATAGTTATTTGACAGGTAATGGTTCTACTTTGAATTATGGAAATAAGACTACTGCAGGTGTTTACTCCGTATTGGCCGTTAATACGACCACAGGATGCAGCGTAAACATGGCGGGTACACCTTCAGTCGCGGTTAATCCGCTTCCTTCTCCGTTTACTGTTGCTACACCTGGTGGAGTTAATTCTTATTGTGTTGGTGGAGCTGGAGTTCATGTACAGTTGTCTTACTCTAATGTTGGTGTTAATTACCAATTGTATCTGGGTACTTCTCCTGTAAGCGGCGCTTTAGTTGCTGGTACAGGTTCAACGATCGACTTCGGTACACAGACCGCGGGAACTTATACTGTTCGCGCTTCTAATATCACTACTGGATGTACAAACAATATGACAGGTAGTGTTACCGTAATAGGAAATTTGCCGCCTGCTCCTCAAAATATTATAGGTGGTGGTAGTTATTGTGCTGGTGGTGCTGGCGTTCCGGTAAGCCTTGCAGGATCTACTCCTGGTGTGTCATACCAGTTATTCAACGGGTCTGGCGCAGTAGGAAGTTTACTTCCTGGTACAGGTGGCGTTATTTCGTTCGGCAACCAAACCGGAGCGGGTAATTATACAGCTGTTGCCACAAACAATAGTACAGGTTGCACCAGCAACATGATCGGAAGTGTGAATGTAAATGTAAATCCGGTTCCAAATGGATATATCGTTACTGGTGGTGGTGGTTATTGTGCCGGACAGACCGGCACAGCACCTGATATTTACTTGTCTGGCTCCGATGGCGGCATCACTTATCAGTTGTATAACGGAACCACTAAAGTGGGGGTTGGCATTAGCGGTACAGGTTCAATGATTCCGTACCCAATGCAAACTGCTCCGGGCACTTACACTATTATTGCTACTAATTCAGCAACTTCTTGTAGCTCTACTATGTTGGGTTTTGCAACAGTTAATGTTAATCCACTTCCTACAGTTTACTCAATTCTGGGTGGTGGTAATTACTGTGCAGGAAGCGCTGGTTCAGATGTTCAGTTATCTTATTCAAACATCGGTGTAGACTATCAGCTGTATGCTAATGGTAATCCTGTAGGTGGTCCGCTCAGTGGTACGGGGGCAGCTCTTGATTTCGGAGCCCAGCCGCTTACCGGTACATATACCATTGTAGCTGCAAATGCAACTTCTGGTTGCCAAAACCTGATGTCTGGCAGCGTAAATGTATCATCAAGTCCTTTGCCTACTGCTTATAATGTTACAGTGACCAATTTTGGTTCTTATTGTGCAGGTGGTACTGGTGTTAGTATAGGTCTTTCTTCTTCTAACTCAGGGATCAGTTACCAGTTGTTCCTTGGTTCTGCTCCGGTAGGTCTGCCGAAGAATGGTTCTAACGGTTCCTCTCTTGACTTTGGACTCAAGACAATACCAGGTGTATATACTATTCTTGCAACTAATGGCACTTCGGGCTGTTCTATCTGGATGACCGGCAATGCTAGTGTTATCGTTAATCCTACGCCTGATGCCTATGCTGTGACTGGTGGCGGGGCATATTGCCCTGGTACATCTGGCTCGGACATAGTATTGACAAACTCTCAGAATGGTACTACTTATGATGAGTATCTGAATGGTGTTGCCACCGGTTCTTCATTCCCTGGCACAGGCAGCTCTATAGATATGGGCTACCACACTGCATTGGGTACCTACACATACCTTGCTACTGACGCTATGGGTTGTACAAAATGGATGGACGGTACTGCTACCGTATCTACATTGCCTGTGCCGGATGCCTATACCGTAATGGGCGGTGGTAATTATTGTGCCGGTGATCCTGGTTCAAGTGTTACTCTTTCTGGTTCGAAAGCAGGGAATACTTATCAGCTTATGAATGGCCTTGCTACTGTAGGTGCTCCGTTGGCAGGTTCTGGTGTCTCTCTTAACTTTGGGCCTCAGACCTCAACCGGTTCATATACTGTTGTAGCCACCAATACAGCTACTACTTGTACTAATAACATGATGGGCAGTGCATCGATCGGTATCAATCCGGTGCCAAATGTTGATACTGTTACCGGCGGCGGTCATTATTGCTCAGGAACTACTGGAGTAAGTATTGGCCTCAATAATTCATCTTCCTCTACCAAATACCAGTTGTATAATGGCAGCACTCCTTTAGGTAGCGAGATCATGAGCCCTGGCGGTGTGTTTGATTTCGGACTGATGACTGCATCTGGTACATACACTGTAAAGGCTATAGATGCGCTTACCGGTTGTAAGAGTGATATGTATGGTTCGGCTTCCGTTACTATCGATCCGGTTGTTACTCCTGGTGTGACTATTTCTGCCTCAAGCAAAACTGTTTGTGCCGGTACGGCCGTTTCGTTTACTTCTGTTGTTGTAAATGGCGGAACACCCTCTTATCAATGGTCGGTTAATGGTTCACCAATTCCGGGCGAGACCAATGATACATACAGTGGCGTGCCTTCCGATCTGGATATGATCTCCCTGGAAATAACAAGTACGGCTAACTGTACAACGTCACCAACAGCAATGGATGGTATGTCTATTAACGTAACTCCACGTACCACACCTATGGTTAGTATTCAGGTTGATCCGGGTACTACTGTTTGTGCCGGAACTACGGTTACTTACCATGCTATCACGCACAACGTAGGCCTTACGCCAACTTATGCTTGGAAGCAAGGTTCCGTTTCTGCTGGCACACATGTATATGAGTACATAGTTCCTGCAAACAATGATGTGATTTCTGTAAAGGTTACCAGCAGCGATTCTTGTTCTACTGCTCCTGATGTGACTGGTTCAGTTTCAATGATCGTTCCTGCTCCTGTTAAGCCAACGGGTGTATCTCTGACTGCTAAGCCGGGCAAGAGTATCATCGAAGGGCAGCTTGATACCGTTATTGCTAATTACAACGTAACAAGCGCCGGTCCTAATCCGACATTCGAATGGAGGATCAACGGTGTGACTGTTCCTAACGAAAAATCAAACATGCTGATCCGTGACAACTTCAGAAACCACGATTCAGTTACGTGTATCATTACAGGTGACGGGCTTTGTGGTGGTATTTCTGTTGATGCTTCAACCAGCCTGTCTGTGAGGAACACAACTGGTATCAACCAGGTTACAGGTCTTGCAACAGATATCAGCGTTATTCCTAACCCTAACAAGGGCGTATTCTCCGTAAAGGGTTCTATCGCTGACAACACTGATCATGATGTAACACTCGAGATCACAAACATGCTTGGTCAGGTTGTATACAAAAACAACATTGTGGCGCGTAATGGTGTAATTAATGAGCAGGTTCAGCTCAGCAACACGATTGCAAATGGTATGTATATCCTGAGCGTTCGCTCAGGCGATCAGAATAGTGTGTTCCACTTTGTGATGGAGCAATAATATTTTGAAGTCTTTTTGAAGAAGCAGCCCCTCCTCGAGAGGGGCTGCTTCGTTATTTATAATTCCTGTTTCATGCCGGTCAAAGACGGGATTATCATGTTGGGGGGCGTATTTATTCCGGCGGGAAACGAATATTTCACCGGCGATAAACCAGCTTTTTTCGGTGATTTTTTTAAACATTCTGTTCCTTTTAGTCGTACAGTCTTACTCATGCAATATGAATTTTTTGCAAAGCATTGGTTAAGTAGGTATAAATACCCGTCTGAGACTTTTTTTTTAACTTTTTTTTGTTTAACTTAGGATTAGTGTTTGCCATTGATTTTTCCCAAAGGATCATATAGGAAATTGCACCTCAAAATCGCATTTTCATGTTTCGATCTGAAGGTTTTTTCGGGTTGGCAAAAAATGCGGACTTTTTCGTGCATTTCGGCCAAAATGCTTGTTGGTGGCTCTTTATAGACTTGCCGCTGGTGTTAGCGGTAAGTGAAGAAGAAGGGCGTATTTTGTTTTTTTTATAAAAATTATAACAAAACGGTTTTATTTCATTATTTTTTCATTATTTTTCGGCATTGTTTCATAAACTAAAATGAATATGGGATCAGGACTTTTCTACACTGGGACGGGGTTTGCTAAGAAAAATCTAAGGTACTATCGCTTGATGCGTTCTCTCTTCTTTGCGGGGGTACTGTTGCTTTCTATGCCCTTGAGAAGTGGTGCGCAAACCACACCGGTACCATTGGCAGGGAATACAATTGTTTTGTCTGCGTGCGAGAACAACAGCATAGACATCAGCTCTTATCTGACAGTCACGGACCCGGATCCAGCTCAGGATGAGATATTTTCTGTATCATCAACACCCTCCAGTGGCGGGTCCATAAGTGGACTTCCCGTTACTTTGAACACCGGAGCTGGTGGTACTGTAAGTATAGCTGGTGTTGTATACACACCGCCTAGTGGTTTTTCAGGTAGTGATTATTTTCAGATACAGGTAGACAACGGTGCTGACGGTACCATCTATTATTCATTCTTCATTACCATAAATGGTGCACCCGCATTGACATTAGGTACATTGCCTTCAGTATGTACGGGATCTACTTCGTCGTCTTTACCTTACTCAGCACTTACCAACGTAGGTCTTGTGTCAGTATCAAAGGGCGCAATTGGCTATCCCGATGCGTTTATTGTTCCTGTAGGTGTGAATACAATTTATTTCGACATCGCAGGTGGTGTTGGTGGATCTGATAATGTGAGTGGTGCAACTAACGGCGGTAAAGGTGCTTGTGTTCAGGGCGCATTGGCCGTTAATCCAAACGATCAGTTGAATATTTATGTTGGTGTTGCGGGTGCCAATGGTTCTGCATATGGTGCTGCCGGTGGTTTCAATGGTGGTGGTAATGCTTTCTTTGACCCTGCTAACGGCTGCGGCGGCGGCGGTGGTGGTGCGTCTGATATACGTGTTGGCGGTTTTGCGCTTAGCAACCGTGTCGCAGTAGCAGGTGGTGGTGCTGGTGGTGGTAACGACTTCCTTCTTGGCTCCATGAATGGAGGCGATGGTGGTGACGTTAACGGCATCGACGGCACACCAAACAGCGATGGTTCTTTTGCTACAGGCGGCTCACAGGTTGGTGCCGGTACTGGCGCAACATATACTGGCTACACTCCCGGCAATCCGGGTGTTAACAACATCGCCGGTGACGGTAGCTCTCAGGGCGTATCTGGCGGCGGCGGCGGCGGCTACTTCGGCGGCGGCGGCGGTATATTCAATGGTGGTGGCGGTGGTTCATCTTATACAGATCCGCTCATGACATCTTCTGTTACGGTTACTCCTGCCTGCAATTCAGGTAGCGGTTATGTCACCTTATCATACAACACCGTTGGTTCGTACACGATCACTTACGATGCTACGGCACAATCATATGGTTTCGCGAATGTTCCTGCGGCTTCTATTCCTGCCGGCAACTTCCCGATTATAGTTCCCGCTGGTGCACCGGCAGCATTCTACAATGCAACGCTCACGATCAGCAACGGGGTTTGCTCTACTGATTATCCATTTACCGTAGAAGTGAAGCAGACACCGGATGTAATGCCGGTTTCAAGTGAAGTACATTGCGATGGTGATCTGGTGAACATACCTTTCACTACATCTCTTGGTACCTCGCCTACCTACGACTGGGTTAACAGCAACACGGCCATAGGCGCTCCTGCTATTGGTTCAGGCACATTGTCATTTACTGCGGCAAACAGTACATCAGGGCCACTCGTTGGGGTGTTCACAGTAACTCCTACCGAGTTTGGTTGCGTTGGTCAACCTACAAGTTTCGCGGTGACTACCAACCCGCTTCCCATGTTTACGCTTGGTTCAAATCCAGAGATTTGTTCCGGCGTTACTTCTACAAGCGTTTCTTTCTCAAATCTTATTAATATAGGTTCATACTCAAACACGTATAGTTTCCTCGGTGGTAACCCTAATCCGCAGTCATTCATTGTTCCGGATGGTATCACCAGCATTAGCTTCGATATGGTCGGCGCTATAGGCGGTAGCGATGACGTGAGTCCTTCACCAAACCCAGGTAAGGGCGCGCGTGCGCAGGGTGTTCTAAATGTTAGTCCTTTCCAGACGCTCTATTTCTATGTAGGCGGCCGCGGCTTCAATGGTTCCGTGTTTGGCGCTGCAGGTGGTTATAATGGCGGCGGTAACGCTTATTACTATCCTGGTGTTGGCTCAGCAGGTGGTGGCGGTGGTGCTTCCGATATTCGTGTGAATGGCCAGGCGCTTACTGACCGTGCTGTTGTAGCCGGTGGTGGTGGCGGTAATGGCTGGGATAATTTCTTCGGCGCATACGCTGGTGGTGTAGGTGGTGGCCTTACAGGCGGAAACAGCCAGGCTAATAAGGACGGTGTTATTTCAGGTGGTGGTAACCAGGTAGCCGGTGGCACAGGTGCCACATATTCAGGCGGCTGGATCCCCGGAAGTAATGGTACACTCGGTTTAGGAGGATATGGCAGCATTCAGGGTATCTCTGGCGGTGGTGGCGGTGGCTACTACGGCGGTGGCGGTGGTATGTGGAATGGCGGTGGCGGCGGTTCGTCATACAACGATCCGGTGACTACTACGCTGGTGACACATACTCCTGGATATAATAATGGAAATGGTAGCATTGTGATCAACTATACAACGATCGCGATGTACTCTATAGACTACGATCCGGTAGCAGAAGGTCAGGGTTTTGTTGATGTGGCATCTACTACGCTTCCTTCATCTTCTTTCCCTGTTACGGTTCCTGCTAATGCACTGCCGGGCACTTATAATGCAACGGTGACTATCAGCAATGGTATTTGCAGCAACACATATCCGTTCACGGTAACAGTAGACCCGCTCCCTACAGTGGATCCTACAACAGATCAGACTATTTGTAATGGAGACATGATATCAGGTGTTACCTTCACAGGTTCAATACCCGGTACAGTGTTCCACTGGACAAATGATGATCCAACAATTGGCATTGCTGCTGTTGACTCTGTAGATATCAGTTCAGTAACTGGTACGAATGCCGGAACTGCTCCGGCCGTGGCAAACTTTATCGTGATGCCTGTTGAGCCTGTTACGGGTTGTGTTGGTGTTAGCGATACTTTTGTGATAACAGTGAATCCTACACCTAAGCTGAATAGTTCTCTTACTCCTGCTGCTTACTGTAGCAATACTGCTATTACATACAACGCTACCAGCGCAACTTCCGGTACTACATTTGACTGGTCTCGTGACCTTGCTTCCGGTATCAGCAATGCTGCAAACACAGGTTCAGGAGATCCTAATGAGACTCTGGTAGATACATTCACTTATCCTGCAGTTGCTATTTACCAGTATGCGCTTGAGGCCAATGGTTGTAAGGACACGGAATATGTTAATGTAACTATTAACCCGACCCCTGTATTTACGTCTAAACAAAAAGATACAGTTTGCTCGGGTGATTTGTTTGTATACACACCTGCATCAGCTACTACCGGTACCACTTATGCTTGGCAGCATAATTCACCTGCCGGGTCTACAGTGCCTGCTATGAGCGGAACAGGCGGTGTAAGCGAAATGCAGGGCAGTATAGCTCCGGTAATGATCAATGTACTATTTACATTCACCCTTACTGCAAATGGCTGTGACAATCATCAGAACGTGAATTTGTTTGTTAAGCCGATACCAAAACTGTCAAGTGCTCATGCTATGCCCGACATGTGTTCTGGTAGCATGAACTCATATACTCCTACAAGTGCTACACCAGGCGCTGATCTTAAGTGGGATCGCTCTATGTATGCTCCGATACTTGAAGGCGGAAATACAAATAGTGGCGTCATCAATGAGACTTTGACCAACGTTACCACATTGCCATTCAACGTTCCTTACAGGTTCCAGTTGAGCGCCGATGGTTGTTCTGCCCCTGATGATACAGTATGGCAGATGGTTAACCCGATACCGGTTATGACCAGTACCAGGACTCCGGCCGGCGTATGTAGCGGAACTCCGTTCATGTACAATTTTGCAAGCTCAACTCCGGGAACTACTTTCTCATGGATACGCCCTGTAGTAAGTGGTGTAACAACGACAAGCGGTTCGTTCGGAACAGGTACTATCAACCAGACGTTCACTGATACTACCAGCAAGCCGGTAAAAGTTGACTATCTCGTAACGGTTGATTATGCTTCTTGTACCAGCAACGATACGGTACATGCTATGATCAATCCTACACCTAAGATCACAAGCTCTCTGGCCGACACTTCTATATGTGACAGCTTTGGCATGGGCAAGTATATGATATTGAGCAACGTTAACGGTGCTACATTTATGTGGAGCCGCGATTATGTTTCCGGTATCTCTAATGTAGGTACTACAGGTACTACGAACTTCATCAATGAAGGTCTTGCCAATACAACAAATGTTGATGTGACCACTGTTTATACCATCACGCCTTCGGCCAATGGTTGTGTAGGTGCTTCTGTTACACGTAACGTGACAGTACATCCTACACCAAGGTTGTCATCAACGCTTACGCCGCATTATGTATGTAGCGACTTCCCGTTCTATTATCATCCTACAAGCTATGTAGATGGTACTACATTCGACTGGAAGCGTGATACAGTAAATGGTATCAGCCCGGCTACAAGCTTCGGATCAGGCGATGTTTGGGGTGGTGATTACAATACTCTTGTAGCTACCGACTTTAAGTATCACTACGTGACGTACAAATTCAGGTTATCGGCTAATGGTTGTATCAACCAGTTCTACGATCAGGTGAAACTGTTGGTTAACCCTGCTCCGAAGCTTCCTGCGATCTCTACGAATACGCCTAACGGTCCTTGCTCCAACATGATGTTCCAGACATTTGACGCGGCGGCTCCTCCGGATGCGGGTGTGCAGTTCGATTGGTCTGCAACTAACGCGCAGGTTTGGTCATCAACAGCAAACCATCAGCATGCATACGTAAACTTCAACAATCCGGGTACATCATTCGTGATCATGAAGGGTACCATACTTGCTACAGGTTGTATCTACAAGGATAGCATACAGGTTAACGTAGGTTATGGTGTTGCCGATGCTCCGAGGATCATTTATCACCAGGGTCAGTTCATCTGCCTGCAAAGTGATATGGATTCTTACCAGTGGGGTTGTGATGACATCGAAACATTTGCATCTACTGAGTTCCAGGGTGCGAACCTGCAGAACTACTATCTGCCTAATGCCGACTTCCAGCACAAGCGTTACTGGGTTATGACAATTCATAATGGTTGTAAGCAGAAGTCATATTTCAACGCGCCGACCGCTGTGAACGAAGTGAATGCAGACTTTACCGATGTGCGTGTATTCCCTAACCCGACTCAGGATAATATTAATGTGGAAATAAATAGCTCTATTGATGGTACGATGACTGTAGATGTAGTGAATATGCTGGGCCAGAAGCTCAACACTGCTGATGTGGTGAACCGTAAAGCATCAATAGATGTGTCTAATCTTGCTGCTGGTTGTTACGTTGTAGATTGCTATCGCAACGGAGTTAAAATTGCCACATCAAGGTTCATTAAAAACTAATATTCAACATTAAAAATCGGATAGATGAAAAAAATAGCTTTATTGTTACTTGCAGCAGGTGGCTTTTTCTCGGCGTCGGCCCAGTCTAAGGCTCCTGTGGCCAATAGTACGGATAGCACCAGGAAGGATATAGACAGTCTTAGGCCCGAGTGGAAAGCAGACAGCTTCTTGTCTCATTTTGTGTTGGATTTTAATCTTATGGGTGGGTTGCTTACTCAGGACCTGAAGGCGGCCAATACCTATCCTAATTATGCTAACTACATTGGTGCGCTCACCAATACCGGCAATATGAAGTTCTCTAAAGGCGTTTCTTATGGCGCTGAGCTTCAGCTTGGATATTTCTTTGGCACAAAGGCGCATTTTGGAGTCGGTCTTGGCTTCAATTATCTGCGCCAGATGGGAGAGTTATCACTCGACAAGTTTGATGTTCAGTACCAGTCTGTTGACGGATTTGGTGAAACATTCAGGCAGTGGGTGACAGCAAACCATCCCATTACGGAGAAGCTGGAGATCACCAATATGAATCTGCCGCTCGTTCTTAAATATAAATGCCGCTTTACCCGCAGAATAGGTTTTACTGCCGATGCGGGCGTTATGTATAACCTGCAGATGCAGAATGCATACACTACAGACGCTTCTTTCGACTACCAGGCTATTTACAAGCACTCGTTCGATAAGGGAGATGTTCCTGAGTATGACAACAACATCGTTCCGGATAAGAATGACTGGATGATCACCAAGGCTCAGATCGGCAGAACTGCCGGATCAAGCCCCGTTGACACATTCAAGTCTTATCGTGCGCAAGGGTATAACGTGGCTCTCAACCAGGCTGTTGATAAGAATACTGGTAAAACAAACTACACAACAGGTTCTCTTGGCATTATCCTGAGACCTGCGGTTAACTTCTTCTTCAACGACAGGTTGGCGCTTAATGTAGGGCTGTACTACATGTACCAGCCGGTAACAAATCATGTTCAGAATGGTTATAAACTTACCGATAAGGTAGGAGAGTATCATTCGCTTACCAGCTCAGTTAGTTCCAGCATTTATCAGTCTTACGGGGCAAACCTTGGCCTGCGCTGGTTCATTCATCCGCCTAAGGATAGGGATAAGGATGGCTTGCCTGACAAATGGGATCGTTGCGTACCTGACTCCGGCTTGTGGATATACAAAGGATGTCCTGACCGTGATGGTGATGGTATTCCTGATATTGACGACTCTTGCGTTACTGTTCCTGGTATTGCTAAGTTCCACGGATGTCCTGATACAGATGGCGATGGTATCCCTGATAAGGATGACAAGTGTCCTACTCAGCCTGGCCCGGTTAGCACTCACGGATGTCCTGATAAGGATGGCGACGGTATCGCCGATAAGGATGATGCTTGTCCTGATGTTCCTGGTCTGGCTGTATTCCATGGTTGTCCTGATAAGGATGGTGATGGCATACCTGATAAGGATGATAAGTGTCCGGATGAGTACGGTCCGAAGAGCAACAATGGTTGTCCGTTACCACCTCAGGTGATAGAAGGTAAGGGCGCAAGAGTTGATGTGGCTACGCCGATCCTCTTCGATCTCGACCAGGCAACCATACACCCTGCTTCTTACCCGATACTGATGGAAGCAGTGATAGAGCTCAACGAAGACGAAAGCGCTACTATTTTGATAGATGGCTACACAGATAACACTGGTTCAGCCGGCTACAACAAGCGCCTCTCTGACAGACGTGCTGCTGCCGTGAGGACTTACCTCCAGAACAACGGTATCTCTGTTAAACGTCTGAAGACCATCGGTCACGGTCTTGATAATCCGGTTGCTCCTAACGATACACCGGAAGGAAGGGCTAAGAACCGTCGTGTGACAATGACGTTGAAGCACAATAAGTAATAGTTCATTCTTTGAATAAGTAAGGGCTGCCGTGTGGCGGCCCTTACTTTTTTTGTACGGTGGGTTCTCTGGTTGGCAGCCGGGTCGTTGACCACAGGAAAGATGCCATTAGCCACAGATGAAAGTATTCTTTACTCCTCAGATGAAATAACAAATGTGTACTTTGCATTAAAGCAATTAGATAGCAAACCCGGAATAAAATGCCCGGTTGGAGTTATGGTCAGGGTTATTGGTAATGCAAATAATTATACTGACATTTGAAAACTACTACCATACATACCTTTTACCACGAAGATTGTACGCAATGAATTTTGCGGCAGAAGTTGTATTCCTATAATAATGAACAGGTATGAGTTATAAGACACTGGCATCAATGAATATTGCTGTCATCGGAAATGAGGAGATAGCGGATGTATATGCTTTTGGTTTTGCTTTTGCAGATCACAAAGTATTCAGGGCGTGCCGTCAGGGAGAGGAACTGGCCTGCATATCTTACAGCCTTCACAATATCACGGTGTGCAGTATAGAAGAGGCTGCTGAAGTTGCGGATATCATAGTAGTGGCTACTGCGCCGAGGCATGTGCGTGAGGTCGCTTACTGGCTGGGAGATGTGCGTTCAAAGATCATTATAGATGTGACGTCAAATGTCTTTGCGGCTGAAGAAGACCTCGTAAAAACTGTTTGTGGTATTCAGTCTATCACAGGTTCTAAGAACATTGTCAAGGTCTTCAACACCGCAGGGTATGATGAGGTGTTGGCTCCATTATACAGGAGCAGGAAGATAAACCTGGTTATGGTCGGTGATAGCGTGAAGGCGAAGGAGGTGACAAAGATCCTCGCTAACGATCTGGAGATGACAGAATTCTACGATTTTGGAGGAACCGAGGCTATCCCTTTATTCAACGAAATGACCCGTGCATGGCGTAATGTAGCTGTGCAAAAAGGCATCTGTAAAGAATTGGTGCCGGCTGCTAAACAATAGCTATTTGGCTTTCTTGCCGCCCTTCCTGGCAGGTTGTTTAGGCGTATCTTTCTGATCTGCTTTCTTAGCTTTTGCTGCCAGTGCAGCTTTTACTTGTTTCTGCACTTCAATAAGGCCATAGGTCGCTGTATGATCTTTACCGAAAGCAGGTATTGCTTTCCGGGCATTAGCGAGTGGAATGAATACAGCTTCGTCAAATGCTTCATGTGCTTCATGCACAAAGAAGTCGGCAGATAGGGCAGGTACGCGCAGCAGGTAATATTCATCACTGTCGTTGACGCTTTCCTTGTGTTGTAGTTCATGTGCCAGCAGCGTATCGCCCATCGCTGTGACAGAGTAATTGCTTGAGTTTCCCTTTACGGTCAGCAACACTCTGTTCACACCTTTAGCCTGAACCGGTACACGCCATTCCTGCTTCATGTCGATATAGTTGTGGTCTTCTTCGAGGTCATGGTAGTAGAAATCTTCATTGAATTCCAGTATGCGGTATGGTTTTCCTATGGTCAGCAGTTCCATATCGTCCTCGTTCCTGAAGCCGTAAAGGCCTGCATCGCCGGGCAGTATTTTAGAAGTATAGACGCCAAGCTGGGATTCTGCCGCCTTCATCACCATCATATCTGTCAGGCTCTCTACCGATACCTGGAAGCTGCAAAGAAGGAAAAAAGATACAACGAGCAACGATTTATGCATGCCTGTTCTGTTTTACTGCAAATTAGTTCATTTCAGCCTGTAATGAAAGATGCCAGGCGTTAGAACTTGAAATTATAAGTGATACTCGGCATGATAGGCAGTATATATACCTCATACACCTTTACCGAAATGCCGGTAGCTGCCGTTCCCGCGTTATCTACGTACAGGAAGTAAGGATTGTGCCTGTCATATACATTGTAAACGGAGAATGTCCAGCTTCCTTCCCATTTCCGGGGCTTGCTGTGTTGCGGTGTGTACGTGGCGGACAGATCGAGCCTGTGGTAGGCTGGCAGCCTGTATGCATTGATCTGGCTGAATAGCTCCACAAGTTGGCCGCCTATCAGGTAGAACGAGGTTGGCAGGGTGATCGCATTGCCGGAAGCATAGACAAATACAGTAGATACATTCCATTTCTTGTTGAACGTATAACTGCCCACTACAGATACATCATGCCTGCGGTCATATTTTGCCGGAAAGGTCTCGCCATTGTTCAGGTCTTTGAATGTTTGGTTGGTCCACGACAGGGTATATCCTATCCACCCGTTGAACTTGCCCTGTGTCTTGTTGATAAAGAATTCAGCGCCATAGGCACGCCCGTTACCAAATACGTAGGAACGCTCAGCGTCTTCCAGAGAGTTGGGTGTGTAGTGGTCATTGTACTGGATCTGGTTCTTCATGTCCTTGTAATAGACCTCTACCGAGGTCTCCAGTTTATTGTCAAGGAAATTCTGGAAGTAGCCACCTGAATATTGAAGTGCTTCCTGCGGCTTCACAAGGAAGGTGCTCGGTGCCCATACATCCGTAGGGAGGGTAGATCCGTTATTGGTCACAAGATGTATGTACTGGTAGGTTCTCGAAACACTTGTTTTGATAGAAGAATTATCATTGAGCTGAAAACGCATGTTGAAACGTGGCTCCCATCCGCCATAGGTCTTAACAAGCTGCCCTGCGCCATACTTGGTACTGTCTGTTGCCTGTCCGCTGGCGCTTAAAGTATAGGCGGTATAAGGCCCGGTCTGTCCGAACCAGGAATACCTCAGGCCCAGGTTGATCTTCCACCACTTTGCAGGCTCAAAATCATCAAGCAGGTACACGCCTGCCTCATGTGCATACTTGATGAAAGCATTGTTGGGATCAAGCTTGATGGTATCCACTTGTCCCGATACCTGGTTGGGTATGAATGTATGGTGTGTGTATGCCAGGCCTGCTTTGAAATGATGGTTGAAGTTGGTATAGTAGTCAAAGTCTGTTTTGGCATTGTAGTCCTTAATGCCGGATGCCAGTTTGATCGCGAATGTATTTTGACTGAACGACGATGCAAAGTTGTAGTCATTATACACGAGGGTGGTATTGGCAAATATCTTGTCGCTGAACTGGTGATTCCAGCGGAATGTAGCCGTCGTATTTCCCCACGGTATGTCTGCCTTAAAGGTGCCGTTTGGTGCCTGGAACTTGAATTTGTCTGTGCCAAGATAGCCGCTGAGGTACAGGCGGTCCTTGTCGCCTACTTTATAGTTTGCTTTCAGGTTGGCATCATAAAAGTAGTAGCCGGTATTCTTCAGTTGTTTTACAAAAGGACGGGCCAGGTAGTCTATATAGGTGCGGCGTCCGGAAACGATGAAGGACCCTTTCTCTTTCTTTATAGGCCCTTGTATGCTCAGGCGCGATGCGATCAGCCCGATACCGCCTTCCGCATGGTATTCTTTGTTATTGCCTTCCTTCATATACACATCTACCACAGAAGAGAGCCTGCCTCCGTAGTTGGCAGGTGCGCCGCCTTTTATCAGGGTCACATCCTTTATGGCGTCTCCGTTGAATACGGAAAAGAACCCGAACAGGTGCCCGGTATTATACACCACGGCATCATCCAGCAACACCAGGTTCTGGTCAGGGCCACCCCCGCGTACATAGAAACCCGAGCTGCCTTCTCCCGCAGACTGAACACCCGGTAACAATTGAAGGGTCTTTAATACATCCACCTCTCCGAATAGCACCGGCAATTGCTTGATGCGTGCCATAGACAGGCTTATGGTGCCCATTTCTGTATTCTTCACATTCTCATCCTTCCTCGTGGTTGTTACCTGCACTTCCTTCATCAGCGTGGCGCTTTGCAGCTCTGCGTTGAAGGTGGTATTCTTGGTCAGCTCCATTGTTTTGGTAATGGTGTTGTACCCTACATAAGAGAAGATAACGGTATAAGTTCCGGGAGGTACGGACACAGAATAGAAACCATAGGCATTGCTTTGTGCGCCCTGGTCGGCTTCTTTGATATACACGGTGCCGGAGATCACGGATTCACCATTGGAGGCATCACGCATATATCCGCTCAGCGATACTTTCTGTGCAAATACGGCTGACGGGATTAGTAATATAAAAAGTAGAAAGAAGTTCTTTAGAGTGATGTGCGTACTGGTCATTGGTGACTTTCTTTTGTGCTATTGGTCCTTTATTTGATTAAAAACTGTCTGTTACTTCGCCGCACTCCATCATCTTCTTGCCAAAGTATGGGTTCTTTATCTCGCTTTCTTCACTGAGCCAGTAAGCGCCTTTGTCATTGAATGCCATAGGGCAGAATGCATGATATACCCCCGCGTTCTTTGTTTCTGTATTCTTGAGCAGGGCATAGAAATTTCTGGATATCACTTCAAATACTACCCGTTGTTTTTCGCAATTAGCGTCTTTGACGCCATTCAGGGACTTACTCTGTGATATGATGCTATCCATGAAAGGCTTTATCGCAACAAAATTTGCAGAATCTTTCTGGAGCGTGTTAAGTGTGCCCGCTGCATCCGCTGCCAGTTGATTTGCTGCCGCCTCTGCTTCATCAGCTTTAGTGGCTACAAGTGCATTTTTCAATACATAGTATTTGCTCATCAGCGACATGACCGCCTGCGTACTTTCTGTATTCAGCTTACTGCTTACCGGGGGGCGTGGTGCGGCAGGCTTGCTATCGCTATTTGCTTGTCCTTGGCTACCGGCATCACCACCGCAACCAATAAAAAATACCGAAGAACAGATAAGTGCTGAGAATAAGATGCGCATACATTAAAATTTCCCGACAAAAGTACACGAATGACTTGGTAAAGAGTTAAGGATGATACATAGGAATGTCAATATTTACTTAAAATTTTAGCCTTTGTATTTGCATCAGAATGTATGATATGTGATAAAATATTTGATGTTTGTGGCCGTGTGCAAGGCAGATGCTTTTTACTTTTGACTTAACTTCGCACCCTATGTTAATGTCGTTGCAGAATATTTCTTTCTTTTTTGGTGCCAGGCCCATATTAGAAGATGCCAGTTGGCAGATCGGAACAGGGGAGCGTATTGGCCTTGTGGGGGCAAATGGAGCCGGAAAATCTACCTTACTGCGCCTGATGACGGGGGCCTATACCATTGATGCGGGAGTCATCAACAAACCTAAGGACGTTTCTCTTGGCTTCTTCAACCAGGACCTCCTCAGCTTTTCTACTGATGAATCTATATTGAAGGTGGGTATGCAGGCATTCGACAGGGCGCATGACATTGAGAAGGAAATGGACCGCATTCTGAAAGAGCTGGATTCCAGGCCTGACGATCCTCAGTTACTGGACGACTACAGTCATGCGCTTCACGATTTTGAGGTTGCAGGGGGCTACGAGATGGAGCACCGTACAGCAGAAGTGCTGGAAGGGCTCGGGTTTTCTACTGCAGACCTCTCACGTCCTTACGATCAGTTCAGCGGTGGCTGGCGTATGCGGGTATTGCTCGCAAAAATGATGTTGCAGCAGCCCGATCTTTTGCTCCTCGACGAACCGACCAACCACCTTGACCTCCCGTCTATTGAATGGCTGGAAAGATACCTGATCAGCTACCCGGGCAGTGTCGTTATTGTTTCCCACGACCGTTATTTCCTGGACAGGATGGTCACGAAGATCGTAGAAGTATGGCAGCGTGGCCTCTATCAGTACAGTGGTAACTACTCTTTCTTTGAGAAAGAGAAGGTGGAGCGCATGGAGGTACAGCAGCGCGCATTTGAGAATCAACAGGAATATATACGCCAGCAGGAGCGGTTTATTGAGCGCTTCCGCGCAAAGGCAACGAAAGCCGCTGCGGCACAAAGTGCTATCAAAAGACTGGATAAACTGGATATTATCGAAGCGCCGGATAATTCTGTTCCGGTAATGAGTATCAATTTCGATGTAGGCGTTCAGCCCGGTAAGATCATCACAACGCTTACTGACGTTACTAAGCGATACGGAGCCCTAACCATACTCGAGCATGCAAGTGCTGAGATAGACAGGGGCGATAAGATAGCCCTTATAGGGGCCAATGGAAAGGGTAAATCTACTTTACTCCGTGTCATCACCGGCCAGGAACCGATTGAAGGCGACCGTAAATGGGGGCATAACGTGGAAGAGAGCTTTTACGCCCAGCACCAGTTAGAGGCGCTGAATGTAGAGAATGAGATACTGGAAGAGTTGAAACAGTGTGGCAGCGGCAGGAATGAAGTGGAACTGAGGATATTGCTCGGGTGCTTCCTGTTCAAGGGAGATGATGTATTTAAGAAGATAAAAGTACTATCGGGAGGGGAAAAGGCGAGGGTAGCCCTGGCAAAGGTGATCGTGGCCAAAGGGAACTTCCTGCTGCTCGACGAGCCCACCAACCACCTGGATATGCAGTCCGTAGAAATGCTTATTGACGCGTTGAATAAGTATAAAGGTACTATTATCATTGTTTCCCACGACCGTTATTTTATCAGTAAAACAGCCAATAAGATCTGGAATATTGAGAATGGTCTCATCAAGGATTTCGATGGTGGATATGATGAATGGGTCATATGGCAGCAGGAGAAGCTGAAACGCGAACAGGCTGCCGGTGCACAACCTGCTAAACCTGTTCTTGTGGAGAAGAAAGAAGAAAAACCTTCACCCAAGGCAACTATTAATAATGAGCAGGCCAACGCCTGGCGCAAAGAACTGCAGAAACAGCAAAAGATATTTCAGAAGCAGGAAGAAGAGATCAATAAACTAAAGAAGGAGAAGGCAGAACTTGAAGGTAAGTTGGCAGATCCTGCATTTTATGCCAACAAGACCGAGTTCCTCAAAGTGGATGAACAGTACCGCGTGGTGACAGCTAAATATGAAACGCTGTCTGCCGAATACGACAAAGTATTCGAACAGATCATGGACCTGGAAGAAAAGCTGTCTGCCTGATAGTAGTTACTGAGCCATCAACTCCTCCCAGTACTCAGCCGCACGGCGTGTGTGCGGTATCACTATAGTGCCACCTACTATATTGGCAACTGCAAATAGCTCATACATCTCGGCAGTATTGATGCCTTGCTCATGGCACTTGCCCAGGTGATACTTGATGCAGTCATCGCAGCGCAGTACCATGCTCGCTACAAGGCCCAGTAGCTCCTTGGTTCGTGTGCTCAGAGCGCCTTCAGCATAGGTGTTCGTGTCAAGATTGAACAGGCGGTTGATGACCTTGTTTTCCTTGCTGAGGATCACTTCATTCATCTTCGCGCGGTATTCGTTGAATTCCTGTATCTGGCTCATATTGATGGTTTGATGATTAACACTGTCTTGCTAAGGTAGTGATCACTTAGCGTATCATTTCGAGAAACTTATTCAACCCTTGTTTCTTACCGTCATCCAGGAAGAACTTGATATTCTCCGTGTAGTAAGTGCGCAGGTCATAGTATGGAAAAGGATTGGCGGCGATAATTGTATCGAGATGCTTCAGTCCTTCGGCATTGGCGTTATTGAATCGTTCCCTGAATTCTTGTGGCAGGTTCTTATTGGCCACCCATGCCGCAAATACGAAGTCAAGCCCTGTAAATGCTTTCCATGCGGCAGAGAGGTCATAGACATACTCAAAATTACTGAGCTGTTGCAATGCCCTGTCACCGATGATTACACCGGCATTGGTACCATTGATATAGTCTATATAGTGCTCTGTGGCTGGTTTAAATACCACCTTCTTTTTCCAGTACAGTTCCAGCAGTAGTTCCGCTAACCTCACTGATGTTCGTGACTGGTAGTCCAGGTACACAGTTTCTATCTCTTCTATTGGCACATGGCTGAATATGGCTACAGACACTACATTTCCATCGGCGGCAATGCCGTAATCACTCACTATGGTTGCCCCCGGTATCGTCGGAATAGCGGCTACCGGAAGCAGCGCCATGTCTATTATACCCTCCTGCAATTGCCGCGCCAGCATAGCCGGGTAATCAACTACAATATCAATTTCATTGATGATGTCACTGTGTTCAATGCCATACAGCAGGGGCTTGGTATTCAGGTAGCTGACTGCCGCGATCTTGATCTTACTGTCCAAATTCGGGTTGGTTTTGCGCGCAAATATAGTGCATCGTTACGGTACCTATCTCCGGCATACTCATAGAGCAACTAAATGAATATCACCACGCTCTTTAACACGTATGAATCGGAAAAAATGCTACATTGCTATAACGATCCCATGAGATACTGTATTGCTGTCACTGTCGTTATACTACTGTCGCTGACCGTATTATCATATGGCCAGGGGAAGGGCTATACGATTCACGGCAAGGTGGTGGATGTAAATACGGATGAAGGCATACCTTTTGCTTCAGTGGTGTTTGCCGGAACTACGGCCGGAACAACAGCAGACCTGGATGGCAATTTCATTATCAGGAACAGCCTCCTCCCCTCTGATACATTAAGAGTGAGCGCCCTCGGGTATAAGACCGCCGACCGTTATTTACATGCCTATAAACATGATTACAATTACATCATTGAGCTCGATCGTGCTGAGGCACAGCTTTCTGAGGTTGTGTTTCATGCCGGTGAGGACCCTGCAGTGACACTCATGAAAAATGTGATCGCTCACAAACCGGAGAACAATCCCGATAAGATTCAGTATTACCAGTATGAGGCCTATAACAGGCTCGAGGCTGACCTTCAGAAAATGACAAAGGCGCAGTTCTCAAAAATGCCCATACTCAAGAGCTATACCTTCATCTTTGATAACCTCGATACAGTATCCGAGGAAAAGCCATACCTGCCGTTATACCTTACAGAGTCCATTTCAGATTATTACTTCAGGGCAGATCCCCGGAAACAGAGGGAGTTCATCAAGGCTACGATGGTAAAGGGGGTGAACAATGAGAACATAGATAAGTATCTCGGGTCCCTCTACCAGAATGTGAACGTGTACAGGAATTTTATCCCGGTTTTTGATAAGAAATTTATCAGTCCTGTCAGCAACGAGGGCTTGTTTTACTACAAATACCGTATCGTTGATACGCAGCAGGCATATGGGCACAATATCATACTGGTGCAGTTCAGGCCCCGGCGCAGCGGGGAGAATTGCTTTACCGGCGATTTCTGGGTGGTGGATTCCGTGTTTGCCATACAGCGTATGAGCATGAATGTTTCGGAGACTGCTAATCTCAACTGGACAGATAAAGTGTCTGTTTACCAGGAGTTTGCCCCGGTGGACTCTGTTTGGTTTCCCGTTAAGGACAAATTCTCAGCCACTTTCAGTGCTTATAAGTCTAACAAGCTGCCTGGTATCACGGGGCGAAAGACAACAACCTATCACCACATTAAGCTCAATGATGCCGGAACAAAGAACATACTGAATGATGATCAGTATCGCGAGGATATTATCAGGTCTGATTCCGCGCGTAAGCACGATGATGACTGGTGGGCGGCCAATCGCCCCGATACCCTGAGTAACAACGAGAAAGCTATCTACAAGATGGTCGATACGATCAATAGTATGCGCATCACGACCGTGTATAAGAACCTGATCACTTTCCTGTCCAGCGGGGTCAAGGATATTGGCCCCATACAACTTGGGCCATATTTCTATGTGTACAGTAATAACCCCATTGAAGGGAACCGCTTCCGTTTCTCGATGGGTACCCCGCGTAAGCTGAAGGACGCGCACTTCTCGGGTTATCTCGCCTATGGTACAAGGGATAAAGAATATAAATATGGAGCCAACGGTTTATGGATTCTGAACCGCCACCCCTGGACCTATGCTTTCGGGTCCTATGTTCATGATATCAATCCCGCCATAGAGCTCAGCGATGAGATATCCTCAGACAATATCTTCAGTAACATTGTTCGTAAGCCGGGCAGCGTATGGAAGCAGGCATTTGTCGATGATGCCCGTTTTGAGCTGTTCAAGGGGTACTTCAGTGGGTTCAGTCATAAAGTGTCCATAAAGCATGCCGTTTTTACGCCGTTCTTACCACTGCCGTCTGTTGGCATCTTTACAGATAAGAATGGAAACCCGTCATCTGGTGTCATCAGCACAGAAGTTAGTGTTGCTTTCAGGTATGCGTATAAAGAAAAGTATTTTGAAGGGCTGTATAAGCGCATCAACATCGGCAGCAAATACCCAGTGGTCAATTTTGAAGTGTCCAGCGGCGTAAAAGGAGTGATGAACAGCGCTTACGACTATAAGCGCCTGCGGCTCTCCGTGTCTGAGGATATCAATATACCGCCTCTGGGGCACCTTTATTACAATGTGTTCGCCGGGCAATATTTTGGAACGCTGCCTTACCCGCTGCTGGAGATACACCTCGGCAACGATTTCCTGTATTACAATCAATTCGCTTTCGAGATGATGCGCACATACGAGTTCCTGAGCGACAGGTATGCGGGCTTCAATATAGAGCACAACATTGGCGGGGGTATATTCAACAGGATACCGGCCGTCAAGAAGCTAAAGCTCCGGCAGTTCTGGACGGCAAAGGGTGTTATAGGCGCTTTGAGCCCGGACAATCTCCGGCTTAATATCGTAAATAAAAGCTACCCCTTCCGTTCTCTGCAGGGCGATCCGTACCTGGAGCTCGGTACCGGCGTTTCTAATATTCTGCAGGTTTTTCGCCTCGACTTTGTCTGGCGTGTCACACCTCGGCCGCTGTCATCTGAGGCAACAAACCGCTACTTTGGTATTTTCGGCAGTGTTAAGTTTGAGTTTTAGTGATAGTTTATGTTATTGATCCTCGCTGTTCCGCAGGGCATTCGTTGTTTTCGTTGTTCCGGATGTTCCGCAGGGCATCCGGAACCAAAAATAAGACCCGTTCTCCGAACGGCTTCACCTACCCGCCAAGCTAAAGTGCCTCCTCCCTCCCTCTCTTACCAACCAGGTTGTCTTACTTATTTTAGTACAATACACACATCAGCTAATCATCCCATCTGCTAATTAAAAAAAGATATCACAAGGATTTTTTAGCCGCTATCCCGCTTCAGGCAAGCCATACAGCCGAAATACCCCTCTTTTTTGTGGATATCTTGCAATTTTCCGTATTCACTAAAATTCTACGTTTGCCATCGAACTAATGTTTTTGTCATTCTGAGCCGAGCGAAGAACCTCGTAACAATGATGGCAACGAGAAAACGATGGCATTCCCGTTTTTTTCTTTTTGTCATTCTGAGCCGTACGAAGAACCTCGCAACAATGATGGCAACGAGACAATGATGGCATTCCCGTTTTTCTTTTTGTCATTCTGAGCCGTGCGAAGAACCTTGTAACAATGATGGCAACGAGAAAATGATGGCATTCCCGTTTTTTTCTTTTTGTCATTCTGAGCCGTGCGAAGAACCTCGTAACAAGGATGGCAACAAAACAATGATGGCAATCCCCCTTGCGCATAGCCAGGCGCGCTGGCCGAAGGGGGCCAGGGGGATGTAAAAACCCCGCCCGGTATTGCGAGGAACAAAGCGATCTCAGAAAGTGATGACAACTCCCCCCTTAGTTAAGGAGTCGGGGTGGTTGGAATCTATAGTCCCCAACCAAAAGAAGCGCAAAAATGTGTAATAACGATTGCACACATTTTGCTTGATTATCAACTTTTTGCACCAGGAATTGCACACTTGTAGATGAAAACGGGAATTGCTCAGAGTAGATGGTCGTGATCTTATTATTTGTTCTGTGCATCAGGCAACGACAACGAACCGGGTTACTACCGCAGGCAGAAGACAACTATCGCGCTTGATGCTGTCGGAGAGGTAATTATTCCAGCTCTCTCTTGCCGGAAAGAAGGTAGATGACCGCCATACGGATGGCAACACCATTCTCTACCTGGTCGAGGATGATCGATTGCTTGCTGTCGGCTACATCTGATGTTATTTCCACGCCACGGTTGATTGGTCCGGGGTGCATGATCACGATATCGCGCTTGATGCTGTCGAGCATGTCCTTGTTCACGCCATAGTACAGGGCATATTCACGCAGGGTAGAGAAGAGCGGTTTGTGTTGGCGTTCCAGTTGTATGCGGAGAATATTCGCGACATCACACCGCTCAAGTGCCTTCTTTACATTGTATTCCACCTTCACACCAAGGCTTTGTATGTGTTTTGGGATCAGTGTGGGCGGCCCTGCCACAGTTACCTCGGCGCCCAGTTTGCCCAGGCAGAAAATATTGCTCAGTGCTACGCGCGAGTGCATGATGTCACCAACTATGGTTACTCGCTTGCCTTTCAGGTTGCCCAGTTTTTCGCGCATAGAGTAGGCATCAAGCAGCGCCTGGGTAGGGTGTTCATTGGTGCCGTCTCCGGCATTCACTATGCTCGCGTCTATGTGATTGGCAAGAAACCATGGGGCCCCGCTTGCCGAGTGTCGCATCACCACCATATCTACCTTCATGGCCAGTATGTTGTTCACGGTATCTATGAGGGTTTCTCCCTTAGATACCGAAGAGCCGGAAGCGGAGAAGTTGACCACATCTGCCCCGAGGCGCTTTTCGGCCAGCTCAAAGGAGAGTCGGGTGCGGGTAGAGTTTTCAAAGAAGATATTGGCGACGGTGGTATCGCGCAGGGTAGGCACTTTCTTTATTGGCCGTTGCAGTACTTGCTTGAAGTTGTCAGCGGTTTGAAATATCTGCTCTATATCTGAGACATTCAGTTCCTTGATACCTAGCAGATGTTTTACAGAAAGTGGCATATTTAAAATTAAAAATTCAAAAGTTAATATTCAAAAACTATCTTACACTTTATCTATCAGTACTACTTCATCCTTATCGTCTTTTTCTTTCCAGTACACTTTCACCTTCTGGGTCAGAATAGTGTCCACCGTCTGCCCCACATAATCGGGCTGCACAGGCAGCTCCCTGCTGAAGCGGCGGTCAATAAGTACCATCAGCTCTACCTTGCGTGGGCGGCCAAAGTCAATGAGCGCGTCCATGGCCGAGCGTATGGTGCGCCCGGTATGCAGCACATCGTCTATCAATATCACGTTCTTGTCTTGTATGCTGAAAGAAATATCGGTATAGGAGGGTACTTGGATGTCGTTCTTATGCACATCATCCCGGTAGAAGGTAATATCAAGCTTACCATATTCGATCCTGCTGTTGCCGGTGATCTTTTTCACCAGCGTGGCAATCCTGTCAGACAGAAATATGCCACGTGGCTGGATGCCTATAATGACCGTGTCTGTAAAAGAAAGATGATTTTCGACCAACTGGTGTGCCAACCGTTGCAGTGTTAAGTCCAGCTGATCCTTATTGAGCAAGGTCTTCAAAAGTGGTGTATTTAACATCAAAAATAGCGATACCTGTCCGATTTTACGAATTAGTAAGGGAAAAATGTTTTTACGGAAACGGCTATGTGTGTAAAGAGCTATAATTTCGTGGGCCTTAAAATGGCTACATGGCCAAGGATATGCAACAGATAAATGCTTTTTTTGAATTATACGCCCGCGCGCTGGAGCGCTATGACACAAAGGGTATGGCTTTTTTGTATAACATTCCCTGCACCATGCTTTCTGATGAGAGTACAGCGCTTTTCAACGATGCGGGCAAGCTGGAGGGCTTTTTTAACCAGGGGGTAGGTTTTTATAAGCAATTCGGAATAGCAAAGGTATATCCGGAGATATGGAGCCGTCGTATGCTTACGGATCGTATCATGAACATCAAGGTGAACTGGCAGTACTACGACAGCCTGAATCAGCCTATCTATAATTGCGACTATCACTACACGCTGAAACTGGATAAAAAGGATGAATGGAAAGTAGTACTTTCGGTATCGGTCAATGAGAAAGAACGAATGGAGGAATGGCGTAAGAAGGCTGCGAAAGGTTGATTGGCCAAAGGATAAAATGCGGTAATGTTGCAGAACCCGCCTCAGGGCATGTAATGTCAGGTTTAATTGATTTGTATGGGAAAAGAACCGATGAGTTTGTTTGAGAAGCTGGTATATGTGGCATATGGCTACTATATACTGGTCGGTGCCATCTGGTTCTTTGCCACATTATACTTTGGACATTATTTCAATTACCAGGCGTTTATTATCACCGCGGCATTTGCTGTTCAGGCTTATTATAAGCACCGGTTGGCCAATTTGCTGCTTGGTATCATCATAATGGCAGTGTCGATATTTGTCTCACTCGAGATAGCATCCGAAGGTGCTAAGACATCTTTTGACCCTTTTATTGATACGCTGCTGGCGGCATCTGTGACCAGTATCATCATGTCGGGTATTTTGGTGTTCGGCTATCTTAAGATCAGCTTTGCCGGATCAAAATAGTTATCTTTAATTATTCAAATAAAAGTTGATGACCGTACGCGTGCAGCGGAATATTGCCTGGCTTTCTGTTTTGCTTTTCGCAGGCAAAATGCTGGCATGGTATCTCACAAGCTCAGTAACTATACTTACCGATGCCCTGGAAAGCATTGTGAACATGGTGGCGGGCTTTCTGGGGTTGTTCAGCCTTATGGTAGCAGCCATGCCACGCGATAGCAATCATCCGTATGGCCACGGCAAGGCAGAGTTTCTGTCCAGTGCAGTCGAGGGTACGCTGATATTCATTTCGGGCATTGTGATCATTTACCAGGCCATCCACCAGTTGGTCATACCACATACACTCCAACGTCTGGATATCGGTATTTACATCATAGCTATAGCGGGGCTTATCAATTATTTTGTCGGAAAATATGCGGAAAATATGGGCAGGAAGCATAATTCCATGGTTCTTGTTTCTGCAGGTAACCACTTGCTTACCGATGCTTACTCAACCATTGCTGTGCTGATAGGCCTTGTGCTTGTGTTTCTCACAAACAATCGTTTTCCGTGGCTGGATAGTGCTGTCGCATTGTGTTTTGCTGTGATCACTATTATCACAGGATACAAGGTGTTGCGCAGATCGGTATCCGGGATCATGGACGAGATGGATGTAAATCTGCTCAGGGAGGTGATCGTATTGCTGCAGGAAAACCGTCAGCCACACTGGGTGGACCTGCATAATATGCGCGTGATACAATACGGCAGTATGCTGCATGTTGACGCCCACATGACCCTGCCTTGGTATTTCTCCGTGGCAGATGCCGATCGGACGTTACATGATGTGGAAGCATTGATAGTTGCCCACTTCAGGAATAAGGTTGAAGTATTCATTCATATAGATGGTTGTATGCCCTACCAGTGCAAGCTATGTGCCATGCCCGATTGTCGTGAGCGTAAAGAGCCTTTCAGGCAACTGGAAGAGTGGAAGGAAGATAATCTGTGGGCAGATGCCAAGCATGGCAAGTCCCAGTTGAGCTGATCACTTATTACCTATGTACTGCTCGGCACGCGAATTGCCGTTCTGACCACCCTGGTCGTTTACATACAGGTAGTTGCGCCACGCGGGATTTTGCATTTCACCGGTCACAGACGAGTGCAGCAGCCTGTAAACGGACATGGCTTCGCTTCGTTTGTAGAAAAGAAATACCGCGTCCGCCACATCCTTATGGTTGAGTTGTGTCAGCACATTATATTGCCATACTTCGTAGGGCAGGGCACCTACTTCATTTTCAACGTTGATGATCTCCGTTGGTTGTCCGTATCTCAAATATATGAACCCGCGTTCGGTCTCATAACCGGGAATGCCTGACTCTGAAAATCGCTTATTTACTTCTTTTACTTTCGACGAGAATTCTTTCCACGCTTCTCCCGGATCTTTTCGGTTGATGCCGGCAAAATAGTTGTAAATGTAATAGCGCATGTACATCTCGTCGGGTTTCCTGATGAAGCCCTGTATGGCTTGTGTTCCCACTGGGTCGCTCACCGGGAGCAGCATTTTAAGGATAGCTTTAAGTTGAGCAAGGTCATACCGGTGCAGGAATGTTTTGTCGAGGTTCAGCACAGTAACATGTTCCAGCCCGGTATCATTGGCGGCAACTGTTTTTGTTACGGAGTCAGGTTGTTCCGGGTTCTTGTTCATCCGCTGAAAGAATGTGCTGGCTGACGCAATTGTGAGGCGGGCACTATTCTGCAGTGTAGTATTGAGATAATAATTGCCTGATTCAAGTGCATTGATAAGAAAGCTGCCGGAGATGGGTTGTTTGTCTGAAGACGTGATTGTGTCAGTTCTTACATATTTTGTAAGTGGACTTTCGCCCTCTTTATGAGAGATGTATGTTTTTTGTATGATCGGATAATCTCCTTGAGACAAAGAGTTAGTATGGTAAAGTTCGGTATAGAAGTGCAATTGGTGTTTGTTGTCGTCGAGGAAGTTGAGGCAAAGTGGAATTTGTTGCGAATTATTCTTGCTGAAAGACGTATTGGCTGATGACGAAATTATCGTATCCAGGAGCTGAAGCGAGCCGTAAAATGGCTTGTCAGACCTGGAGGTACTGATGCTGTCTGCATATACAAAGGGATGTGTAGAGTCGGCGAGGTCAGTTAATGTCAGTTTGATCTTTATGTTGCCGTAAGGAAGTGCATAATGACGCAGTATGAATACGGAATTTTGCACGAGGTCAGCCGGATTATTCCGGGGTGGTGTTGATGATAGGAAGTGGTCCTCTTTTATCAATCCCATATCGCCTGTAAAGACAAGGTCTGCTTTGATATGCGCGGTAATTGTCTTGTCAGGAGTTGTTACATAATGTAGTGTACGCGGGTTAACCTGCCAATAGATATCAAGTGACGGCGTGAAACGGTTGCCATGTGTAGGGTCATTGGCAAAAAAGGTAGCATGTGCCACGGTGGCATCTATCGCCATAGCGTGTAAGGGGAAGCATAAAAGTGACAGAGCTGCCAGCAGCAGGCGAACCATATTGTGCGTTTTTCGCAAATATATAGCCCATACGGCGAAAGGGGTGTTAAAAATTAACCGGGGCCGTATCATTAAGCGGTTATACTTTTTCATATGGTAATTTTTCACACGACTTTTAAAGTGCGAACGGTTCGATAAATGAGGTGATGGGTTATAGATAGCCTGCGTATTTGTTAGCTTTGCGGTAATGCAGGTTGTATCTTCCTTTTTTACCTTTCCCTGTATCAGTTGGTGGATGCAGGTCATGAATGCCGATATCGTTGTGCTTGATGGGGCTGAGCACTTTCAGAAGATGACAGGCAGGAACCGGTATGATATAACCGGATCTAATAACCCCGTCAGGCTGTCAGTGCCCCTGGCCGCAGGGAGAAGTCAGCACACCCCTATGAGTGATGTGTTGATCTATAATAAGGAAAGATGGCAGATACAACATTGGCGCACTTTAGTATCGGTGTACAAGCGAACACCTTATTTCGAGCATTATGAGCCGGGTCTGCAGCAGTTGTTTCAAACAGAATATACTCATCTTGCCGTTTTCAACCGGGCTACCATCGAATGGGTGATGCGCCAGCTTAAACTGAATTTTGAATTGCAGGAAACGAACGATTACATAAAGCAATACCCTGAAACAGTAAAGGATCTGCGGAATGTGAGATCCGGTAGTCCGGTACCCAGATACTACCAGGTGTTTGAGGATAGAGTGGGCTTCATACCTGATCTTAGTATCCTGGATCTGTTGTTCTCCGAAGGTCCCTCAGCTACTAAAATGCTGGTCTGAGCCACTTATTAGTAATGGGCTGGTCATTGGTCGTTAGAGAAACCGCGCATCTTCCAGACCCCATACATGGCCTCTTTTACGATGTTGCTGCTCATCTTGGATACGCCTTCTTTGCGGTCTTTAAAGGTAATGGGCACTTCCTTTATCTTGAATCCGAGGCGCCATGCGCGGTACTTCATCTCGATCTGGAAGGCATAGCCTATGAAGTGTACTTTATCAAGAGGGATACGGGCGAGCACGCGGCGTGTATAACATATGAAACCTGCAGTGGGGTCATCAACCGGCATCCATGTGATAAGCTTGGTGTACATGGCGCCGCCCTTTGAGATGAATATCCGGTCCCAAGGCCAATTGACCACCTTGCCGCCGGAAGTGTAACGTGATCCAATAGATACGTCGGCACCATTTTTACATGCCTCATACAACCTTATCAGGTCGTCGGGGTCATGGGAGAAATCGGCATCCATCTCAAAAATGTATTCATAGCCCTTGTCCAGTCCCCATTTGAATCCGGCAATATATGCCGTACCCAGCCCTAATTTGCCTTTTCGCTCCAGCAGGTGCAGGCTCGACTTGTACTCATTCTGTAACGACCTGACAATACCAGCGGTACCATCGGGAGATCCGTCATCTACGATAAGAATATGAAAATCACCGGACAATGAAAGTACCTTGCGAATGATCTTTTCAATGTTCTCCTTTTCGTTGTATGTTGGTATAATTACGAGTTTGTCCAAGCCGCGCTAAAAAATAAGGTCGTAAAATAGTGATTATGTAATGATTTTTGCTAAAATAATTTGCTAAACTTTAAGTCCGGCCTTACGCAGCTTCATACGGTTTAAAATTTCTGATATTTTTTGTTTGGTATGTAGTGTGAAATCGGATTGCATCATCCAGTCATAATACTGCGGTTCAGATGTGAAAACATCCTCAACTTTCTTGCCTTTATATTTACCGAAATTGAAAACCGGGTGCCCCTCCTTCATGATGATGCGGCGGGCATAATCTACGTACTCATCACCATTGGTGAATTTGTGTAATGTAGGGACATCATTGCCGATATTGGCATATCTCTGTAGTTGGGCTTCCAGTACGTCGATAGTAGCGTTGATGTCTGCCTCGGCACTGTGGGCATTCTCCAGTTCTTTGTCGCAATAAAATTTATAGGCGGCACTGAGTGTGCGGGCTTCCATCTTGAAAAATATCTGCTGTACATCGATCATGTTCCGTTCTGTGAAATCCACATTGATACCGGTTCTCAGAAACTCCTCTGCCAGCAGGGGAATATCAAACTTGCTGGAATTATAGCCGCCAAGGTCGCATCCGCGCATCCAGTCAAACAGGGTATGTGCTATCTGTTTGAAATACTGGCAATCTTTTACATCATCATCAGATATGCCATGGATCTTTGTCACTTCAGGTGGAATAGGGATACCGGGGTTTACGCGACGGGTAAATGTCTCCCTTTTGCCGTCAGGCATGATCTTTATAAAAGCCAGTTCTACGATCCTGTCCTTTGCCACATCTGTACCTGTAGCTTCGAGGTCGAAAAAAATGATAGGTTTCTTTAATATTAATCCTGACATGGTCGTTAGCTGTTTCTATTGATTCCGGTGCGAACTTACGCTATTCCAGTCAATTCCGTCGAAAGTACCTGAACTCATCAGTAATAAGAACACCGGTTTCTCTTTACCACTTATCTTATCCTGAACTGTAGATTCCAAAACACTTTTCTGATCTATAACTATAACGTCGTCGCGGTCAAAATATTTTCTGACGATATCCTTGTTAAGATCAGGAAGACCTTTCAGATCAAGCGCATGGTGACTGAAGAAGATCATGGCATCGTCGGCAGCGTCCATACTTCCGGCATATTCCGAGAGGAATTTTTCATTAAGGCTGCTGAAGGTATGTAATTCGAAACAGGCGACAAGGTGATGATCGGGGTATGCCTCACGTACGGCATTCAGGGTGGCCTTCAGTTTGCTGGGAGCATGGGCAAAGTCGCGGTAAACAAGCAGGTCTTTTTCTTCTTTTACCTTTTCCAGCCTGCGAGCCGCCCCTGTGAATGACCTGATGGCCTTGTAACAGTCCTGTTCAGAGACCCCTAATTCCATACATACATCTATTGCCGCCTGCATATTCAGAATGTTGTGCCTGCCAAATACGGAAACCTTCACAGGCCCGCCGGAGGTGTCGATAACAGGGACACCTTCCTCGTAATGGAAAACAGGTGTGCTATAAGGCTCTGCTGACAAGTGATCGCCGGATGTCTCGATGACCCTCTGAACCTCCGGATCTTCATTGTTATAAAATACCCTTGTGCCCGGGGCCATTCCCTGCAGGTATTGTTCAAACTGGTTGAAGTAGATCTCGTAGGTTGGAAATACGTTTATATGGTCCCATGCAATGCCGCTGAGCACACTAATATGGGGGTGGTAGAAAAATATTTTCGGACGTTTTTCCTCAACAGAAGCGGGATATTCATCGCCCTCAAGCACTATAACAGGCGCATCTGTAAGTTGTACAGACTGGTCGAAACCTGCGACACGCGCACCTACGAGGTAGTCAAAATCCAACCCGTTCTCACGCAAAATGTGCATGATCATGGATGTGATGGTAGTTTTTCCATGACTACCTGCAACAACAACTCTTTTCTTGTTTTTACTTACTTCATAGACGTATTGCGGGAAAGAATAAACCGGGATGCCGGCCATTTTTGCAGCCAGTAGTTCCGGGTTATCACCTTTGGCGTGCATGCCGAGCACCACAGCATCGAGATCAGATGTTATCTTTTCAGGAAACCAGCCGAAGCTAACAGGAAGTAACCCTGCAGAGGCCAGATTGCTTTTGGCAGGGTCTGTTATTTCGTCATCACTGCCGGTGACATTATATCCTTGTCTATGTAACGCAAGAGCAAGCTGGTGCATGATAGCGCCACCAATGGCTATAAAGTGGATTTTTCTCATTTTTTTGTATCTTCGTACAAAGTTAAACGAGCTTTTTACTATTTATAACCATTCTATTATGCGTTTATTTCCCCGGAAGAGATTTATCTTCTCTATCGTTGCGGTTGCTGTCTTTATGACAATAACTTCTTGTGGTTCTAAGAGATATGGTTGTCCCAATCACATAGCTATTCCTGCTATTTCTTTGCGCTGATCGGCGGCGGCTGTCTGCTTCATAAATGCTTGTCTTATCGCTTTACTTACATATTATGTTGTGTCGGTAATTTCGTTGCTTCTCCTGATTGACCTTGCACAATCTCTTATTTATAAATAATTGATAAATATTTTCGCGGGCACAACTTTCGTACATTAGCTTTATTGCGGTCTGCAAATGTCAATTTGCCACTCAACTTTATGTTTGTAAGAAATCTTATACTATACGCTGCTTTCTGCCTGTCGGTTCACGCCGAGGCACAATCTTTTGTTGATAGTGCGGGATTGCGTGCTGAAGCCATTAAGGCATACACTCAGTACAAGTCGGAATACAATGAATTTGAAAATCGGCATGGACATTTTATACAAACGCCGAATGTGAAAATGCATTATTTGACATGGGGTGATCCTGGCCATAAGCCCATACTATGGACACATGGTACCAATGGGAACGCCTATGAAATGTATGATATTGCAGATACTCTTGCAGCAGCCGGGTATTACGTGGTGGCGATCGATTTTTATGGACATGGGCAAACACCAATTCCTCAGAAAGAAGTTTCATTATATCATGTTGCTGATGATATCAGGTATCTGATGGATGCACTTAAGATAAAGAAAGCAATAGTTGGCGGATTTTCGCGAGGAGGATCTATCTCAACAGCGTTCTATGATGCTTACCGTGATCGCGTGAGCGCACTGATACTTGAGGATGGGGGCTCGGTGGCATGGGACGTCAATGGTCATAAAAAAGGAATAGACTCGGTAAGGGCAGAGTTTGAGAAAGGATATGCCGGCCGAAAGCCGCCCCGGATGTATGAAAGCGAACAAGAAATGTTCGTGCGGGTATATATGAACAGAAAAAATGAGCCAGGATTCAAGAAGACCGGCATGTTTGTTCTGAGTGCAATAAAGCATGATACAGACAGGAAATGGCGATTCAATCCGGGGGTGAACGATCTTGTTTGTGAAACGACGGCTGAACAACTATTCAAGGCCGTTTTCATGCCGTTTGCGGCAGATCATCTATTCGGGGCGTCAACTCATTTGCTTTGCCCGGCTATCATTTACCGCAATCTTGATGTGCCGATGCTGATATTTGATCCGGTTAGTGAAAATGACGTCTTTGACTTTGAAGAAGAAAACAACAAATTACAGAAAAGCCACCCCAACCTGATCACACATAAAGTGTACCAGAATTGTGGCCACATGGTGCAGGCGGAACGTCCTGAAGATTTCACACATGACGTACTGGACTTCCTGAAAACAGTTAAATGAACGGTGTTTCTAACCGGAATAATGGAACAGTATCGTTTTTGTCAATGATGTAGTTAGTCCGTATCCTTATCAGGTTTCTGACCATGTTCCATTGGCTCAGGTTCGCTGCCCGGTTTGCCGGTGCCGCCCTTTTCCAGTCCGGCACGTTCGGCGCTGGTCTGGTCGGTGGCATCACAGTCGATGAAACCGTCCGGTTGCTTGAAGCGCTTCGTCTGATCTATATTCAAAGTTTTGTCGGCATAAACGCGCTTCATAAAGAATGCCCAAATAGGTAATGCAGCCGCGGCACCTTGTCCCTGAGCTTCGCTTGTGAACCTGAACTCGCGGTCGTCGCAACCAACCCACGCGCCGGCAATCAGTTGTGGCACATAACCGATGAACCATGCGTCGGCCTGGTTGCTGGTAGTACCAGTTTTGCCGGCGATATCATTCATGAGCCCGTAACGGAAGCGCATACGCCCACCCGTTCCATGGTCAACCACTTCGCGCATCAATTTGACCATTTTATAAGCGGTGTTAGCATTCAATAGTTCCTTCTGTGCCGGCGCGAAGTTCTTTACCAGCATGCCGTTCTTGTCTTCGATCTTGGTGAGGAAGAAAGGTTCAGTGTGCATGCCGCCGCTGGGGAACATACTGTAGGCTCCCAGCATCTCATACAAAGAGATATCGGAAACGCCTAGTGCGACTGAGGGGAAGCGATCCATACGGCTTACTACACCACACTTATGTGCAAAGTCTACGAAGGCATCTATACCTACCTGCTTCAGCATATATAGCGCGGCATTGTTCACAGATAATGCCAATGCTGTTTTCATAGGCAGTTGTGCGGCATACACCACCGGGTTATCGGCATCATAAGGATGATCCATTCCGGGGAATTCCTGGGGTGCGGTAGAAACCAGGCCGCAGGGGTCGTAACCGTTATCGACAGCATAACAATACAATAGCGGTTTGATAGTAGAGCCTACCTGCCTTTTGGTGTTGATATTCACGTGGTCGTACTGGAAGAAATTATGGTCTATACCACCTACCCATGCCTTTACCTCTCCTGTGAACGGGTCCATAGCCAGGAAGCCTGACTGGAGGAAGGTTTTCATGTACTTGATAGAGTCCACCGGGCTCATCACTGTATCCTTGTAGTGCGATTTGTTCCAGGCAAATACCCTCATTTTTATAGGTACATGCATAGCCGCCATTGCCTTTTCCTCGGTCATGTCCTGGTTGCGGAAAAACTGGTAGCGCTCTGAGCCCTTAACAAAGGAGTTCAGCAGATTACCTTTCTTTGCCCAAATGGAACCATCCGCATACTTTGGCTGCGCAAGGAACTTTTTCTGCAATTCGGTAAGGTGTTCCTGCATCGCTTCTTCGGCATAGCGCTGCATGCGGGTATCCAGTGTTGTATATATTTTTAGCCCGTCCTTGTATATATCATAGGGAGTGCCGTCAGGTTTCTTCAGGTCTTTTAACGCTGCTTTGGCCTGTTGCTCCACGATCATCCGGAAATAAGGGGCTATGCCATCGTGGTAGTCTATCTTATGATAGTCAAGAGGCGTTTCCTTTCCGGTAAGTTCATAGAATTGGTCCTGCGAGATATAGCCATATTTCAGCATCTGCTCCAGCACGGTATTCCGCCGTTCTTTAGCACGGCGCGGATGGCTTCTCGGGTTGTAGATCGTGTTGCCCTTAAGCATACCCACCAGTGTGGCAGCTTCATCAATACCTACATTGTCAGGGGTCTTGTTGTAGAACGTAAGTGACGCATTACGTATCCCATATACGTTGTCTCCGTAAGGAACAGTGTTAAGATAAAGAGTGATGATCTCATTCTTTGTCAGGTTGCGCTCCAGTTTTACAGCCAACACCCATTCCTTCAGCTTCATGAAGGGGAGGGTGAACATATTATCGCTCTTACGGGGAAAGAGGTTCTTTGCCAACTGCTGTGTAATAGTGGACGAACCACGTTTTTTATGCAGCAGCATATAGTAGGGGATGGCGATGGTAGCAAAGGGGTCTATACCGGCATGCTCATAAAACCGAGCGTCTTCGGTAGCAATAAGCGCATTGATGATGTTGGGAGATATCTCTGAGAACTTGCTGTTGGAGCGGTCGGTCACATAGTACCGGCCAAGGAGAACACCATCGGCGGCATAAACGTCAGATGAAATTGCGTTTTGTGGATTCTCCAACTCGGCCAGGGAAGGCATATAGCCAACAAGGCCGTTCTCAATGCCAATAATAAGCCCGGTGAACGAGACAAGCAGGATAATGAATATTATCCATAATGCCCGTATGGCTCTCTTTACCCTGCCCGGATGCTTCTTTTTAGCATCTCCTCCTTTCATCTTAAATATATTATCAGGTTTGTTGTTCAAAACAAGTGTAATTTATAAAGTATTGTGACAATATCCTTGTCCTGCCTGTCTTATTGGTCAAATTTATGCTTCTTTTCCTTCTTCCTCAGGCATCATGAAAAAGCCTATTGTCCGGACTGGATTCAGGAAGCCGAAGAACCTCGCCGACCTTGCGATGCCTTTACGGGCGGCACCCAGGAATGGCTTAAGGAAATCATCAACATACTTTTGCTCAGTAGCAGTCAAGGCTTGTTTTGCGTATTTCTTTTTCAGGTATATATTCATGAACCCTGTGAATGTTGTGCCCAACCTTGGATCTACGATCTGCCGGGCATATTGCATGGGTGTGAGCTTGCCGCGCACTATACCGCACATATGCAGGTAGTATGATGCGGCCATGTAAGCCCAATATGGTTTGGATGTGGCTGCAGACGCATTTCTGTACCTCAAAATAAAATAGCCCAATACAAGGCGGGGAAGTGATAACAGTAATATCAGGAGCGCGCCGGATATTGATAGTGCCAGCATAATGAGCTCTCCCGGGTTGGCCTGTTTTTTAGTTGCTTCTGTCTTTGGCTTCGCGGGCGGGGTTGTTGTTTCTTTTTGTTTGAGATATACTTCGTCCACCGGTGTCAGTTCAGGAAAGCGTTTTAGTAATTCCGCGCCGTTCTCACCCGGTCTCGGTTCTAACAGCTTCATAGCTTCTGCATAGGAAACTGCTGTGCCTTCGTCGCCTTTATGAACAGCGGCCAGTTTTACTGCGGTACTATCGCGATACACAACAGCTACCTTCATGTCCATGTTGACGAGTGCCGGAGTCTGTAATTTGAATTCCTTATCGTGGAAGACAAATTGTTTGACAGACATGCGCATGGTCTTCTTTATGGTGTCTATCTCATCAACTATGCCATCTGCCGCCAACCAGGCACGGGGTGGCTGCATGGGAGGAGTGCCGTCCGGCTGCGGGGTGGGGCGATTCTCGTTATCGTTGCCGGCGGTCGGGTCGAAATCCAGCCAGCCATAGCCGGGGAAGTACACCTGTATCCAGGCGTGAGCCTGGTTGGCATAGTACCAATACCAGCCTTTATTCTTGTCGCTGCGGTCTTCGGTAAGGAAGCCTACGGCTATCCTGGAAGGAATGCCCAACGAACGGAGCATGAACAGAGCAGCCCCCGCAAAGTAGGCGCAATACCCTTTGTGGCTTTCATTGAGAAAGTACATCAGTTTGGACGCGTTGGGCAGATCGGGAATGCCGGGGTTGTCTGTATATGTATAAAGCCGGTCGCCGTTCTCATCCTTTGAATAAAAATAGTTGCGGATGGCCAGTACCTTATCGACGGGAGTGGTTGCTGTATCGGTTATAGTGCGGGCGAGGGCAGAGATCGGCCTGTATTTATCACCGCCCGGCATATAGGTGTAGTACTTCATGAATTTCGGATCAACGGATGAGTAGTCCGTTACTTTCCGGAGTACCTCGAATCGTTGTTCCTGAAATTTACGCAGGTCCTTGTTTTGGGTATTATAGACAAAATAGGCGCTGTTGAGGACGGACACATAACTCTTTGCACGGAATGCTGAAGTGAACTCTCCCCGGAATTCCTTTTCTACCGCAATGGGTTGAACGAAGTAGCCAACATTGGGAGCAAGGTAAGTTTTCGGTGATAATTTCCTGAGGTACACCTCTATTTCTACGGTAGTGCGCAGCTTTTCCCCGAGGCTGTTATGAATAACAGAGGTGTCTGTTTTTGTATAGAACAAAGGTATCTTAGACGGGTCGGGCATAAAGAGGTCATTGTAAGGGATCGTTGAATCCCTTTCAAAAGTCTCTGTGAGGGTGTCGAATTTTGTGAAATAGAAGGCTGTCAGGTAGAGCGGGTTAGGTATGTCAGTGCCGGGAAAGAAATTGTCTATACGGGCACAGAACAATAATTCCCTGCTACGACTAAGAGAACTGCCGAGACGGGAGTATTGTGTGATGTCAAAGGTGCCATCTTTGTTCTCCTTCAGCATGCTGTTCTTGCCCGGTTTGCCGCCGCCGCCATAATTGGCCACAGTTTCCTTTATCTGTCCGCGCATAACATATACGACACCGCCGAGAATCAGTGCGGCAAGTATTGTAAACAGCGTGAGCCGGCGAGCCAGGAACCACCAGAACCTTTGCGATCTGTCTTTGTAATTATATATCTGCTCAGACGTGAAAATGATATAAATAGCGTAGAGCAGGGCAGGGGTAAAAGAGCTAAGCAGGCTATAGATCGAAGTTGTGTTTGCCTTGGCAATAAGAGCTATACATGCCGTAAGCAGGGAAGCAGATATGAAGATAGACCAGTATCGTAGCCGGGTAAAGCCCCAGCCCATTATCCAGCCTGTGGTGAATAATATGGCGAAGACCTGGAATTGCCTTGCTATGAAGAAAGCATCGAACTCGCCGACCGCATATTTGTCGAGGCCTTTGTATATGCTGTACATAACGGCCAGCAGTATGATGAAAGGCACAAGGAACCGGAAGCGAAATGAATAAAATATGGCTGCAACAGCCATGCCCGCAGCGAGGTATATAGACTGCTGAATAGCCTGGTCTTGCAGTATGCTGTAATAATGGTTGATATTGACAAGGAGAAAATACCCGATGACTGCGGTAGGCAGTATCAGGAATATCAGTCTTGCAAGAAGCTCATTGACAGGAGCCGCACGTTTTATATTCATAGAGATGCGCGAACCCGGCGGGTAATTGCAGCATAAATATAGGAGAATTGTAGTGTGGAGAATTGTTAAAAATGAGTAATGCCGTAAATAGGGAACGCCTTCCGTATGGAAGGCGTTCCCTATTTATATGGTGAGCTGAATTAGTTATAGTTAACAGTTACCGGTACAGCAGTAGAGTTGGTGTAAGTACCTGCAGCCTGTGCAGCAGCAACGCTAAGTGTAGCACCTACGTAGAGTGTCTGTGTACCACCGGAGCTCAAAGTACCGGTAGAAGACGGGTTGCTGGTGAAAGAACCTACGCTCATTGTGTGCGAGCTACCGTCGGTCAGTGTAGCGCTTGTAGGCAGTGTGATAGCGTAAGTGTAGCCAGGCTCACCTGATACTGCGAATTCAGCAGCGGCAACAGTACCTGTAGTAGCAGGGAGTGTAACACCACCGGAACCGCCGGTAGTACGGGTGCCTGAAGTAGAGAGGATAACGGTACCTGAAGTAGAACCGGATACAGCGATGTTACCGAAGTTCATATCCACAGATTTAGAGATAGCGATGGGTGTGATGATGGTAGCAGTAGCAGAAGCGGTAGCAGAAGCCTGAGCGAAAGATTTGTCAGAAGCGATAACTGCGATGGCTGCGATGGCGAGAACTTTTACGATGTTTTTCATTTTGTTTTGTTTTTGAGTTGTTTAAGAATGTTTTGTTTTTGTTTGTTGTTTGACAGGAATATTGCGAATTACGTGCCAGAGTTATAAACAACTGAAAATCAATGAAATAGGATTATGGCACATCTTGATTTCTTCCGTATAGCGGATGATTTTTCCGAAAAATGGAACAATTCCAATTGTCTGAACCGGGATTTATTGGATTTTAGGATGAAAATGATTGATCTATAGTAATGGATTCTTCGATCGTGAGGCTGTATTTAATTCATCAGCATTCAAGGGGATCTCTAAGATATATGATATTGAATATGTAAAATATGAAGTAAATTAGCAGTCACGGTTTCTCTTACTTATAAACAGGCTCTTATGAAACGCCTTCGTATCACTCTTTCATTATTGCTATCACTCCTTGTTACCGCCGGGGTGCCATTAGGGACGCAAGGACAAACTATTACAACTATAGCCGGAGGGATTGGGGATAATTTACAGGGGGCAGTCTATGGAAGATTGTTTTACCCAAATGCTGTAGCAGTGGATGGAGCAGGGAATGTGTACATTTCAGATCAATATAATAATCGTATCCGCAAGTTGAGCCCATCGGGAATATTGACAACAATTGCGGGCGGTGGCAGCGGGTTCACCCAGGGTGGTAAAGCGATCTATCAGGGTATTGGTTCTCCTCAAGGACTGGTACTTGACGCGAGTAACAATATTTACTTTTCTTCGAATAATGCGATTTATAAGATCGATAATGCCGGGACCATAATAACTGTAGCGGGAAATCCATCATCAGGTGGTGGTTTTAGCGGCGACGGGAGTGCGGCAACGACAGCGCAACTTAATGATCCGAGGGGTATTGCATTTGATGTTTCGGGTAACTTATTTATAGCAGACCGAGGGAACAACAGAGTGCGTAAGGTCAACACTTCGGGAATCATTACCACTATTGCCGGAGGCAGCACAGGGGCATTAGGTGATGGCGGGCCGGCGATCTCCGCCAATGTTTCTCAGCCAAATGGCGTGGCAGCCGACGCGGCAGGGAATATTTATATTGCTGACTATGGACATCAACTAATCAGAAAAGTAGATGCATCAGGGATCATCAGTACTTATGCGGGGGATGGACCTTCAGGTCCGGGAGGTTCGTGGGGGACCCCAGCTACCGCTTCAAGAATAGAGCCGTACGGAGTGTCTATTGATCCATCAGGCAACCTGTTCATTCCAAACGGATTTGGTTCGTGGATATCCAAGGTAACTGCCAGCGGTCTTTTTTATTGGGTGGCCGGTAATGGTTCTTCCGGTTTTTCGGGAGATGGTGGTCCTGCGACTGCAGGACAGCTAAATATAGGTGGGGGGTATTGGGGTTCCCAAACGATAGCAATTGACGGAACGGGTAAGTTATTTATTCCTGATATCAATAATAATAGAGTAAGAATGGTAAATACGGGAGGGGTCATCAACAGTATTGCCGGTAACAATATACAGGTTGGCGGGTTCTCAGGAGATGGAGGAGATGCTTTATTATCTGAATTTTCATACGGAGGCGTTGTCATGGACACGGCAGGCAATATTTATTTAGCCGATTCAAAGAATAACCGAATACGTAAAGTGTCTAAATCGGGTATCATCTCCACTGTAGCTGGTAATGGTATCATCGGCTTTAGCGGAGATGGAGGACCAGCAACAAACGCTGAGTTACAAAATCCTATAGATGTAGCGATGGATAAAAGCGGTAATCTTTATATTGCAGATAATGGTACCAACCATGTCCGTAAAATAAGCACATCGGGTATCATAACAACTATCGCGGGAGGTGGTTCAGGAGGACTTGGTGATGGCGGCCCGGCTACGGCGGCAGTAATTTCTGTAAATGGCATTGCGGTTGACAATAAATACAATGTTTACATTGCTGATGGTGTCAACAATCTCGTTCGTAAGGTAACTCCTGCCGGTATTATCACTTCGGTGGCAGGTAACGGCAGTCCCGGATATTCCGGAGATGGAGGAGCGGCAACACTTGCTCAACTTAATACGCCGGTTTCTGTGGATGTTGACAAGTATGGGGACCTTTTTATTTCAGATTACAGAGCGATACGTAAAGTAGATACTTCGGGTACTATTAGTACACTAATTAATGGCGGAGGTGGCCGGATATCCTGTGATAGCATCGGGTGTGTTTATTTTGGGGGTAGCATTATAAGTAGGATAGACCCTTATGGCTATATATCGACCATTGCCGGTACGCCCTTGGGATCCGGCTATTCCGGCGATAACGGCCCGGCAACGGCGGCGATGATAGGTGCAAACTATCTGGAAATGTGTAGTAATGGGCACTTGCTGCTTGTTAGCAATAATTTTATCCGTGATGTATGCTGCCTGAGCAGTGCGATAGACAAGCCACCATTATTTACAAAGGGCAGGGCACAGACAATGAGTATCTGCAAGAATGCACCGGCTATGGCCATTGATACGTTCCTTACTGTGAATGACGGGGATGTAGGTAATACTGTAACATGGAGCGTGCTGGATACACCGGTACATGGAAAGATAACAGGGCTCAATTATGTGGCTACTTCTACCGGAGGGAACATAACACCAAGCAGTGTGCTGTATGCACCTGATACGGGGTATGTGGGTACTGACGTATTTAAGATCATGACGAGCGATGGTACAGATACAGTAGCGACCACTATAACTGTGACCATAGCCAGCACTCCTAATCCGGGAACGATAACTGGGGCGGGGAGTGTATGCGAAGGAAGCTCTACCAGTCTTGGTAACAGTGTGCCCGGTGGTGTGTGGAGCGCTAGTAATACTAATGTATCTGTATCGTCTGGGTATGTTACGGCCTATTTAGCCGGGTCAACTACCATCACTTATACCGTCAATAAAACCTGCGGCAGCGCATTCACGACCAAGAAAATAACCATCAATCCAGCTACCGTTGTTGGTGCGATAAAGGGGCCTGCAGGTGTATGTGTTGGTTCATCAGTGGTTTTGTCAGATTCTGTTTCCGGAGGAGCATGGAGCTCTGCAAGTCCGTATATATCAGTAAATCCCGGAGGGCTTATTATTGGCTATGCTTCCGGAACTGCAGTCATTAATTATACGGTCACTGGTGTATGCGGATCTGCAACGGCATCAAGAACAATGACTGTAGCGCCTTTGCCTTCGGCAGGATCAATTACAGGATTAAGTACCATATGCACTGGAGGCTCATTCACGCTGAGCGATGCTGTGCCGGGTGGCGTGTGGAGCAGTGGTGCGCCGGGTATAGCTACCGTGGGGAGTACCGGTGTTGTAACAGGTGTGGCCGCGGGAGGTGCGGTTATCTCTTATACAGTTTCCAACAGTTGCGGCAGCAGCTCGGCAGTGACCATTGTAAATGTGGTTTCCTCACTGCCGATACTGCCGGTCACCGGACATTCGTCTGTTTGTGCAGGTGATACGACCACACTGCATGACGCAACACCGGGAGGAACATGGAGCAGTAGCGTGACCACCGTAGCGACTATTAATAGTTCTGGTGTTGTTACGGGTGTGTCCCCGGGACTGACCGCTATCAGCTATACTGCCAGTCTTGGTTGCGGTACATCGGTGGCGGTATTCATTATAGGTGTGGACCATCCTGTTGCCGCTGGAACGCTGACAGGATTACCCTCTTTATGTATAGGGGCTTCTACCGTATTAACGACCACTGTGCCGGGCGGAACATGGAGCAGTGTGACCGGGCATGCCTATGTATCGCCCGCAGGTATCATAACCGGTATCAGCACAGGTCCGGATACGGTGTTGTATAAAGTGTCCAATTCATGCGGGACCGATGTGGCCAAGCATGCCATAGGTATCTATCCTGTTCCAAATGCAGGCACCATTACAGGGCTATCAGCAGTATGTTCGGGTGATTCCATTATGCTGTCGGATGCTGCTACGGGCGGCGGATGGAGCAGCAATAATATTTCTGTTGCTACTGTGGATAGTACAGGAAAGGTGAAGGGTATTGCAGGAGGGGTGACCATTGTTTCCTATACCGTAGCGACGGGATGTGGTACGGCTGCGGCTGCAAAGAGCATAACCGTTAATGCCGCTTCAGGAATCATTACCGGGGTGACCACGATTTGCACAGGCAATACTACAACATTGAGTAATCCTGTGGGAGGGGGTACATGGAGCAGCAGCAATACTTCTGTTGCAACTGTCGGGACAAATGGAGTGGTGTCGGGAGTAAACGCAGGAACTACCATTATCACGTATTCAGTGATCGGTGGTTGCGGGTTCTCTGCCACCACGGCAATCATGACTGTTGGTACCTTGCCGGCGGTTGCGGCAATTACAGGTTCGCCTGCCGTTTGTGCAGGATCCTCAACATTGCTTAACGACGTAACACCTACCGGTACCTGGAGCAGCAGTAACACCTCTGTAGCGACAATAAACAGCTCCGGTGTTGTGAATGGATTGACGGCCGGAACTACTATTATCAGCTATACTGTTAGCGCACCCTGCGGGTCGACAACTGTTACCTATGCAATGGCAGTGGAGTCCTTTCCTTCTGCAGGGGTTATTTCAGGCGGCAGCGTGGTTTGTGTAAGCAGCACAATAACGCTGAGTGATAATATTCCGTTTGGAAGCTGGAGCAGCTCCAATACTGCGGTTGCAACAATAACTCCCACCGGTATAGTAATTGGTTCAGGCGCGGGAACAGTCAATATAAGTTATTCGGTGTCTAACAGTTGCGGTGTTGCTACTACTATGAATAATATCACTGTTAATCCTTTGCCAGATGCGGGAAGTATTGCGGGTACGCCGGATGTGTGCACCGGTACTGCGATCACTTTGAGCGATGCCATATTGGGTGGCTGTTGGAGCAGCAGTGATGTATCTGTGGCGTCTGTTGGTTCTTCATCCGGAGTAGTAAACGGAGTACTTACCGGAAGCGCTACCATCACTTATGCCGTTACTAATTCATGTGGTACAGACAGGGTGTACCGGGTGATCTCTGTTCACCCGCTTCCTGACGCCGGCGCCATATCCGGCGCTGCGAGGCTTTGCCTTGGGTCAGTAGATACTTTGCTGGAAACATTGTTAACAGGTACCTGGAGCTCTGATGACGCAGGTGTGGCAGTTGTGGGGTTGAGCACGGGCGTTGTCGCCGGTATGGGACCAGGAACGGCAAATATTTATTATTATGTAAGCAATATCTGCGGCACTGCCTTTGTAAAACATGCCCTAACTATTGAGACGCCAAATGTGCAGCCAATAGCCGGACAAACAAAGCTATGCATGGGAACGAGCGTCACATTATCCGACCATACACTTGGTGGTGTATGGAGCAGCGATAATGCAGGTATAGCAACAATAGATGCCGGAGGTGTGCTTAATGGCGTATCGCCGGGTGTAGCAAATATCAGTTATATCGTTACTAATACTTGTGGTGCAAATGGTGTTTCTGTTGCTGTGCAGGTAGAAACGGAGCCTGTGGCGGGCAGCTTGTCGGGAAATGTACCTGTGTGTAAGGGGAATAGTGTTGTGTTGAACAGCACAGTCGCGGGCGGTAGCTGGAGCAGCAGCAACGTTACAACCGCGACCATTGATGGAGCCGGAAGGCTTACGGGCATGAGCCAGGGTAGTGTTACTGTCAGCTATAAGGTGACCAATAGCTGTGGCAGTGTTCACAGCACCATACAAGAAGATGTATATGACGCACCGGATGCAGGCTTCATTTCCGGCAGCAACAGTATCTGCAAAGGGCGGAGCATGTTGCTTAGTGATGCCGTAGCCGGGGGCGAGTGGGGTAGCAATGCCGGAGATATATTGTCGGTTGACCAGTCGGGGATGGCCACTGCATTGCAGGAGGGAAGGGCTGAAATATCGTATATGGTCAGCAATAGTTGTGGAACAAGTAAAGTGTCTATGCCGGTGACCGTTGAGCGGCTACCTTATGCAGGTCATATAACAGGTGCGCAGAAAACAATGCCTGAGCACACAACCACTTTGGTCAATGAAATACCGGGAGGAGCATGGATCAGCAGTGATACCATGAAGGCGAAAGTAGATGAACGCGGCATAGTGACAGGTGTAAGGGAGGGAATGGTGACCATTACTTACCGTGTGTATAATAGCGCCGGATGTTATGCAGATACTTCAGTCAATATCGTTGTATTACCGAAGGACGGGAAAGGCAGTATCTATACTATGTACCCGAACCCGGCTACTTATCAACTGACGATTGGCTGGAGTAATGAGCCTGACTATACAGCACAGGTGACCATGATAGACATGTCGGGCAAGAAGGCTTATGAGGCGGAGATAGAAATGCTGACCGTGAACGGCAGCACAGTGCTGAATATAGATAAGGTGGTATCAGGAATGTATATTGTTGTTATCCGCTCCGCGACGGGGTACTATACCGCTAAATTAGTGGTGCTTTAGTACTAATCAGCTATACTGTGTTCCTTCTTCATCTGGTCCACGACCATTGCCGTTACTTTACCAAGCTTTTTGATGATGCGCTCTACTTCTGCGCCACGTTCGCCCCTGGCAGCCATAGATTCTAACTGAATGACCTCGTGCAGAATATTGGTGATGCTGAGGTTGGACATAGAAGGCTTGAGCATATGGGCGTAGTATTTCACAGTCTCCATATCTGCCGCAGCATATGCTTCATTTATCTTTTCTATGGAAGGGGGTATCTCTGTGATGAATAATTGCAGCATCTTTGAAATGAAGTCGTCGTTGTCGCCGCTCATTGCCTTTAATTTAGAAAGGTCGTAAAGCGGGTAGGTGATCTCGTCTTCGGTGGCAGAATCTGCAGAGGCTACAGATTCGACAGCTTCGGCCCGTTTTACCGACTCCCCGGTATTCTTCTTCAGCCACTTAGCTATAGGCGTCACCAGCTTCAGCTCATCATAGGGCTTGAAGATATAATCATCCATGCCCGCGTCAAGGAACTGCTCCAGTTTTCCCTTTATGGCATTGGCGGAAAGTGCCAGTATCGGAATGGAGTCGTCAATTTCCGCACGTATGATCTGTGTGGCCTTGATGCCATCCATTACTGGCATTTGTATGTCCATCAATACCAGGTCGAACCCGCCCTTGCGCATCATATCAACTGCTATCTGCCCGTTCTCGGCCTCGGTGATGCGGGCACCATAACCTGTAAGAATGGTTTTGGCCAGCAGGCGGTTGAGGTTGTTGTCCTCAACAAGCAGTATGTGCTTATTATTAATGATGCCCGTATCTACGCGTACCGTGCGTTTTTTCTCAAATACGCGGGCTGTGCCGATGTTGAACGTGAACTCAAGGGATACTGTTGTTCCCTTGTTCTTCTGACTGGTAATGCTGATGTTGCCGTTCATGAGTTCCATCAGTTCTTTGGTAATGCTCATGCCCAGGCCGGTACCTCCAAACTTGCGTACCACTGTTTCATCTTCCTGTGTGAACTTGTCGAAGATACTTTGTAAGTACTCCTCACTGATACCCACGCCGGTATCTGCTATGGTGACCAGTATCTTTTGTGAATTATTCGTTTCTTCAAGCAGCCTGGCATCGAGGTGAACATGTCCTTGCTCAGTGAATTTAATGGCGTTGCCCACCATATTCATGAATACCTGGTTGATACGGTAGGGGTCTCCTATAAGTACCGGGGCTATACGGTCGTCAATGTCACACTTCAGTTCCAGGCCTTTTTCTTCAGCCTTGTGAGAAAGTATATTTACGGCCTGCTCACAGATGCTGCGCAGGTTAAAGCTGATCTGCTCTATGGTGATCTTTCCGGCCTCGATCTTGGAAAAATCGAGCAGGTCGTTGATCACGGACAAGAGGTTGTCGGACGCGCTTTGTATGCCGCTTACATAATTTATTTGTTGTTCGTCTAATTCTGTTTTGCCGAGCAGCTTACTGAGGCCGGTAATGGCATTAAGCGGGGTGCGGATCTCATGGCTCATGTTCGTGAGGAAGATATCCTTCGATTTAGCCAGTTTTTCTGCCAGCACTTTTACCTGTATCAACTGTTCTTCCTGCAGTTTCTTCTGTGTTACATCATAGCTGATGGATAAGTACTTATAGGGTTTTCCATTCTTATCGAAAAACGGTATTATGGTTGACGAAACCCAGAAGAGGGAACCATCTTTGGCTTTATTCCTGAACTCGCTCTGAAATATCCTTCCCGCGGCAATGGCATTCCAGAGGTCCTTAATGAATTCTTTAGAATGCAGGTCGGGATTCAGGATGCGGTGGTCCTGGCCTATTATCTCATCGGCAGTGTGCTTTGATACTTCACAAAATTTGTCATTGACGTAGGTGATCTTACCATCAATACCAAAGATAGAGACCATGGAAGACTGGTCGAGCGCGTATTTGTAATCTACCAGGTCTTGTTCCGCGGTATTCTGATGCGCCTTCTTATGAGCATCAAAACGAGAGGCGATATCCTCACTAAGTGTCAGCAGGGCGTTTCTCTGTTCTTCTGTAAATATCCGGGGCTCTTTATCGAGAACATAGATGTTTCCGATGGTCTCCCCGTTCACAGATATAACCGGAACTGCTGCGAATGCACGTATGAAGGGTGGGGAGATGACGTACTTACTGTTCTTGTATTCCGCGGCCTTGATGGTGTCGTCAATAAATGAAGGTTTCTCCAGTTTGCCGAAATCCTGGCAGAAAGACGCCTCGAGTGTAGTTTCCCCATTGTCGGGCCCGAGTCGAGTGAAATACATCTGGCCGTCGGAGCCGGCAATAGAGATCAGCGATACGGGAGCATGTGCAATGAAAGCCGCAAGTTTTGCGAGCCTGTCCAGTTCGGATTGCGGTATTATATTCATGCCTGCGTTATTCTTCCCGTTAGAAATTGAAAACCCTGTTCAAAATTATAAAAATAATTGCACCGACCTCCTGTCATCAGATAACGATCTCTTTGTTCTGTATCATCTTGTAAATTGTTGACTTACCGATATCCAGTTTGTCAGCAGCTTTTACTACATTATTGTCGTACTTCTTCAGGAAGTGTTTGATGATATCGATCATGTATTGCTTCATGGTCTTCTCTTCAGAGACCGACAGGTCGTCAGATGACGCGGAAGCAAAGAAGATATCATCGGCCTTTAGTTGCGCGCCGTCACTCATTACTGCCGAGAGGTCCATCACGGCCTTTAGTTCACGTACATTACCGGGGTAGTTATACTTCATCAGCTTTTCCTTTGCCTCCGGAAGTATATTGATCACCGGCATCTTATTGGCTTTGCAGAACTCGTCGAGGAAATGCTTGGCCAGCAGCAGTACGTCATTACCCCTGTTTCTCAATGGCGGCAGTTCAATAGGCAGCCCCATGACGCGGTAGAAGAGGTCTTCGCGGAAGTTACCCTTCTTCACTTCATCCAGCAGGTTCTTATGTGTCGCTACAATGATCCTCACGTCCAGCGAAACTTTCTCATTGCCTCCTACCCGAATTAACTCACGCTCCTGGAGCACGCGTAGAAGTTTACTTTGGAGGCTCAGGTCGAGCTCGGCGATCTCATCCAGGAAAATGGAGCCTTTATTCGCTTCTTCGAACTTGCCGGCCTTTCGGGCAAGCGCACCTGTGAAGGCGCCTTTCTCATGTCCGAACAGTTCGCTTTCGATAAGTTCACGCGGAATGGCGGCCATGTTCACAGCGACAAACGGTTTCTTCTTCCTGTCGGAGTTGTAGTGAATTGCTTTTGCAACAACTTCTTTACCGGTACCTGTTTCACCGGTGATGGACACATTGATATTTGTTTTGGCCGCTTTCTCAAGCAGGGAGAAGATGCGTAACAGTGCAGGGCTATTTCCTTTTATCGCTTTATTGAAATCATATTTTTGTCCCAGCTCTTCTTTCAGCTCTACGAGTTCCTCTTTAAGGGTGTCCACTTCTTTCTTCAGTGATTCGTGCTCCTTGATCTTTCGGACAGCATTCCACAGCAGTTCTTTTGTGTTGTCGTCCTTGATAAAGTAGTCTGATGCTCCCTGCTTCAATAGGGCTACGGCAGTTGAAATATCTTCCTGGCCGCTGATCACAATAACCGGCGTGTCCGGGCTCTGTGCTTTTATTTTTTTCAGCAGTTCCACGCCGTTGGTATCAGGCAGGGAATAATCCATGCTTATCAGGCCGGGTTTTTTCGAGGCAAGATTGGCCAGGCAGTCTTTCCCTGTTGTATAACGAAATACTTCATGGTCAGGGTTGAGCGACAAGTGATAGCCGAGGATCTCCCCATACCAGGGATCGTCCTCTACGATAAATATTCTAAAGTGTTCCATAATGTGGACGTTTTCCATAAAATTATACAAATCCTTTGTAATGGAAATTAATTTTTTACACTTAAACAATTGCATTGATATTTATGTGTAGCGTTCCACGATCTGGAAAAAGTGTCTATTGAATAGAAATAATAATGCTTTCCATCCGCTTAAATCAATTGAATATCAATTGTTTATAAAACTGGCATGTTAATTGGAAATGAAATAGAAAATTCACAGAAATGGAAAATGTAAAAAGCCTGAAAGTATTTATCGTGGATGATGATCCGTTTTGCAGGCTTATGTACCAGCAACACCTGAAGAACCTTGGTTTCAAGGATAGCCATATTTTCTCTAACGGAGATGAGTGCATGGAGCATGTGATACAAGAGCAGCCGGATATCGTATTCCTGGATTATGATATGAAACCGATAAACGGGCTGGACATGCTGAAAAAGATCCAGTCATATAACCCGGCGATCCGGTTATTGCTGCTGTCGTCACAGAAAGACATCAGGGTAGTGATCAGTGCGTTAAAGAACGGAGCCTATGACTACATTCCTAAAGGTAAGAATGACCTGGAACTGATCAGCAAAGCAATGGGGAATATACTGGTTGCGACGATGCATGCCTCGGAAGTGGCATAGCCGTGATATGTATATGCTAAAGTGTTGATAACGATGAAGTAAAAGGCAAGTGCCAAAAAAGCCACTCGCCCCATATTTAATTGTTTTTGCAACTTTTTCAGCGAATAAGACGAATAAAAAAGCTTTAATGATTAACTTTGTTAATGAATTGTACTTCACATGGCCAATGGGTATCGTAAACCCAAAGACGACAGATAATAATGAGGGAGTTATTTTATCAAATCGCTATATGTTATTTGATGAAATAACTTTTTCGCTTTTAGCTGTTCATGGTCATGTTTTCAGTTAACAAAAAACAGAATTTTTGCCATGAATATGCAAATAAACATTTATGGAAAGTGCTTGCGGGGATTGTTGGGCATGTTACTGCTGGTATTGTCCGGTTCGGGAGCGTATGCGCAAGGAGATCTGTTGATATCTCCGTTGAGGTTGGTATTTGAAGGGAACAAGAAGACCCAGGAGATAAACCTGGCTAACGTGGGAAAGGATACGGCAACCTTTGCCATTTCTGTGGTTGATATACGAATGAATGAGGACGGGTCCTTTGACCAGGTGACCGATTCTGTGCCGGGTATGCGCACGGCGGGGAAATATATCCGTTTCTTTCCACGACGTGTGACACTTGCCCCCAATGAAGCGCAGGTGGTCAAGGTGCAGCTCACACATACCAACGAACTGACGCCGGGAGAGTACCGTTCGCATTTGTACTTCCGCGCGGTACCGGACGAGAAGCCACTGGGCGACGCGCCATCCAAAAAAGACAGTACTGCTGTGTCGGTGAAGATAGTGCCGATATTCGGTATCACATCGCCGGTGATCATAAGGGTAGGGGAGAATGATGCCGAAGCGAAGGTGGATAATCTAAGTATCATGCAGCAGGGAAATAATGTGCCTAAGCTGTTTTTATCGTTGAAAAGAACGGGAAACATGTCTGTGTATGGAGATCTGAAAGTAGAATACATCTCTCCATCCGGGAAAGTGACGCAGGTGAAATTAGTAAAAGGAGTGAGTGTTTATACGCCTAATGAAGTGCGGAAGATAAATATGGATCTTGACGGTGACAGCAATGTGGATTTTTCGAAGGGAAAGATACATGTAGTGTACACGTTACAGACACAGGATAAAGAAAGAAACCCGAAAACCGCGGAAGCAACACTTGATATACAATAACGATCAAACAGAAAGACATTGATACAACCCATATCATTCAGAAGAACGATCACTATAATGTTCCTCATGCTGTTTAGCCTTGGAGGTTTCCGGGCTATGGCGACGATCACAGTTACTGCTGCTTCGGCATCCATTTGTAAGAACTATGCAGTAGGCGGCGGCGCTACGCGGTGGACCACCCTGGGGACAATGACAGTAAAAGAAGGTTCGGCTTCTGATATGGGAAAGGTATCCGGGGCATGGACGGTTACCTTAACATTGTCCCCGCCAACCGGCTGGCAGTTTAACAGTGCCTCGACAATATCCCTGGCCTACACAGCGGCAAAGAACATTACCAGTGTCACAAAGACAAGCCTGACATCTACTGCACTGACCATAACAATTGCAGGAAGCGGAAAAGGTAGATCAGACCAGTTTACCATTGCAGGATTGCAAGTTCAGGCGACCAGTTTTTCTTCTGTTGCCGGAAACATCAAGCCATCCTCAATTTCGGGTACTTTAACCGGCGTGAGTACCAGTACAAACTTTGGTACACTCACACCCTCCACTCCAAGCACAGGGACAGCAACGATATCCATCACCCCGTCGCCCACAGGAGCTATCTGTAGCGGCACGAATGTTTCTTTTTCATCGTCTATCACTAATGGCGGAACTCCTCAATACCAGTGGAAGCTGAACGGAACAAATATAAGTGGCGCTACAAACTCCACTTACAGCAGTTCGGCATTAGCAAACGGTGACCAGGTCACCTGTAATGTGATCAGCAGTCTTTGTATCACAACGCCTTCTGCTACCTCGAGCATTGTTACAATGACCGTGAACCCGACGCCTGACCTAACTAACTTTACCTCACCGTCCGCGACATCAATCTGTGAGGGTACTGCTTCTACTGTTACCGTGAATTCAACTTCACTTGGCAGCGGCACGTTCACAGCTACCTACGGATTAAGTGGCGCCAACACGGCTTCGGGCGCGACAGCCACATTGACGATGAGTGGCAGCAGCGGTACATTCTCCACATCCACTTTATCCGGTATCGGCACAACTACCGTCACGGTCACGAGGATCACTGCAGGGTCTTGTTACTCCGTGGTTTCAAGTAGTAATACCGCTTCATTCACTGTTAATGCACTTCCTACCGCGGTGACCTGTGCCGGAGACGGAACATTCTGTGGAAGTACATCTGTGACGGCCTCTAACGGAGGAAGCGGTACGATGTATTTCCAGGGAACAACGTCCGGAGGTACTTCCACGGCCACGCCTTCATCGTCGCAGGTGGTGAGCTCATCCGGTACCTATTACTTCAGAGCGCAATCGTCTGCAGGGTGCTGGAGCACCGAAGATAATTCGGTCGTTGTCATCAATCCCCTGCCGGCCTCTGTATCGGGAACAACGACTGTTTGTGCCGGACTGACCACAGGGCTAAGTGATGCAACCGCAGGCGGAACATGGGCCAGCAGTACATCGTCCGTGGCCACAATTGGTACAAGCGGAGTGGTCACGGGTGTCAGCGCCGGTACGTCAACCATATCTTATACGCTAACCAGCACCGGTTGTTCAAATACAGCAGTTGTCACTGTTAATCCTTTGCCTGCTGCCGTGAGCGGAACAGCGCAGGTTTGTACCAGTGCCACGGTTTCATTAAGTGATGCAACAGGTGGCGGAACATGGAGCAGCAGCAATACTGCAGCAGCGACGATCGGATCCTCATCTGGAACAGTGACCGGCGTAGCCAACGGGCTCGCGAATATGTCTTATACATTAAGCACCGGTTGTGCGGCCGTAAAAACTGTAACGGTGACCACCTCTCCGGGAGCTATTGGCGGCACGGGCGCGGTATGTTCCGGCCAATCAGTTACACTAACAGATGCTGTGCTCTACGGCACCTGGAGCAGCAGTAATACTACTATTGCTACCGTAGGCATATCATCGGGTGTTGTTACCGGTGGGGCCAGTGGCACTGCTACGATCACCTATAATACCGGTTGCGGGGCCGCGGTCACCAAAAATGTAACGGTTGGTAACTCCCCGATCACGGGAACGATGACTGTTTGCTCGGGCAGCACTACCTCTCTTACAGACGCGTTGCTTGGCGGAACATGGACGAGCGGACTGACCAGTGTGGCGACTGTAGGTTCATCATCGGGGGTGGTGACCGGCACCGGAGGAGGCACTTCAACCATATCCTACACGAGTGGTGGTTGTGCGGCAATGGCAGTTGTCACCGTAAATGTGACGCCCGCCTCGATATCGGGAGCGTCCGGAGTCTGCGTCGGGCTAAATATCACACTCAGCGATGCCACGCCTTTCGGTGCCTGGAGCAGCAATAACACGAGCGTTGCCACTGTTGGCTCAACAGGTATCGTAACGGGGGTATCTGCAGGCTCTGCAACCATAACTTATTCAACCGGTTGCGGCACAGCAGCGACAAAAGCAGTCACGGTAAATGCTCTTCCATCGGCAATTTCCGGCGCCTCTAAAGTTTGTATCAGTTCGACCACCACACTAAGTGATGCAGGTGGCGGTACCTGGGCCAGCAGCACGACAACTGTTGCTACTATAGGTTCCGGTACCGGTATCGTCAGTGGAGTAGCGAGTGGTACCACCACGATCACCTATACGTTAAGTACCGGTTGTAACACGACAACTGTAATGACGGTGAACCCGCTGCCATCATCTATAACCGGTACAAAAACAATGTGCTCGGGTTTGACCACTACATTGAGTGATGCGGGTGGCGGAACCTGGACCAGCAGTACTACGAGTGTGGCTACCGTTGGTTCAAGTAACAGGATAGTGACAGGTGTTTCGGCAGGGACCTCAACAATAACTTATACATTAGCTACCGGCTGTACCGCAACAACTGTGGTCACTGTTTATCCGCTGCCTTCCGCTATTACAGGCACCTTGACTGTTTGCGACGGATCCACTACCACGCTGAGTGATGCGGGTGGTGGCACATGGGCGAGTGGTAGTCCCGGTATTGCCACAATAGGCTCATCGAGCGGAGTAGTTACGGCAATAGATTCCGGGGTGGCGACCATAACTTACCAGCTCAGCACGGGATGTATCACTACAAGTGTAGTGACCGTAAATCCCCTGCCGGCAAATATAAGCGGGACACCTACTGTATGTGTTGCTGCTACGACCGCGCTAAGTGACGCGGGAGGTGGTACCTGGGCCAGCAGCGCTACGTCAATAGCTACCGTCGGTTCGTCAACCGGAGTGGTTTCAGGCGTGTCGCAGGGGTCTGCAACGATCACTTATACTTTATCAACAGGATGTAAGACAACAACTCCGGTCACGGTAAATCCATTACCGACAATAGCAGTCATATCCGGTGGGACCTCAGTTTGTGAAGCTGATGTGTTATCGCTGAGTGATGCGGTGACGGGAGGGACATGGGTGAGCAGTGATACCAATGTTGCAACAGTAGATGCAGTGACCGGGGATGTGACCGGGGAAAGCGCAGGTACCGCGACCATAACATATACTGTTGCCAATATGTGCGGCAGCAATGATACCTCTATAGTGCTGACCATAAACCCACTTCCTGACCCCGGCGACCTGTCAGGTCCTGATAGCGTCTGTGTCGGGTCGGCAATAACATTAAGCAGTAATTCAAGTGGCGGTGTATGGACCAGTGATAATACAACAATTGCCACTATCGGTTCTACCTCCGGTATTGTCAATGGTATATCTGCGGGATCGACAGATATGACCTATACGGTAACGAATGGTTGCGGCTCTCTCGAGAGTGACACGACGATCGTCGTCAGCGCGTTACCGGGAACTATCGGCGGTGCAAAAACCGTTTGTGCAGGCCTGACAACTACATTGACCGACGCATCTTCCGGCGGAACCTGGACATGCAGTAATACGACAATTGCCATTGTCGGATCGTCCAGCGGAGTCGTTACGGGTGTTTCGTCGGGGTCTGCCACCGTCACCTATACTCTCTCAACGGGGTGTAGTATCACTACCGCGGTGACGGTAAATGCGTTGCCGTCTGCCATCAGCGGCACAAAAAGTGTGTGTGCCGGCCTGAGTACCACACTCAGCGATGCGGGTGGAGGTACCTGGACGAGCACAACAACAACAGTGGCAACGGTGGGGTCATCAACCGGTATAGTAAACGGAGTTTCAGCCGGAACTTCCACCATTACCTATAAGCTAAGCACAGGGTGTCTCATCACATCAGTTGTAACCGTCAATGCGTTACCTGCATCGATAAGCGGTACGCCTACCGTCTGCTCGGGCGCCACTACAGGGTTGAGTGATGCTGCCTCCGGTGGTACGTGGGCCAGCAATAATACCAGTATAGCCACGATAGGGTCGTCAACCGGCATTGTGTCCGGTAGCAGTGCCGGATCGGCAACCATAACTTATACGCTGGGTACGGGGTGCACAGCTACAACCGGTGTTACCGTCATTGCGTCACCAGCAGCCATATCCGGAACGAAGAGTGTCTGTGTGGGATTGACAACCACATTAAGTGATGCCGGTGGCGGTACCTGGACCAGCTCTGTAACTACGGTAGCAACCATAGGTACATCGTCGGGCATAGTAACTGGTGTGGCGTCAGGTACCTCTACGATCACTTACAGGGTCAGTACCGGTTGTACGGCTACTACTATAGTTACCGTAAATCCATTGCCTTCAGCTATTTCCGGCACAACAACTGTGTGTACAGGTTCTACTACTACATTAAGTGACGCGGGAGGAGGTACCTGGGCCAGCAGCAACACAAGTGTTGCTACGGTCGGATCCTCATCAGGAACAGTTAGCCCTGTTACATCGGGAACAGCTACTATTACTTATTCACTGAGTACGGGTTGTATAACCACAACTACGGTTACAGTGAAGCCGGCCCCGGCATTGGCCAGCGCATCCAATAATGGCCCGATATGCGCCGGAGCCACATTGACGTTAACGGCAAATACGCCATCCAATGTGACCGCCTACTTGTGGTCAGGCCCAGTTAGTGTATCAGGAGGAACCACTTCTACAGCCACTGTGACCGCAGCAACAACCTCAGCTACCGGCACCTATACGGTCGCTGTGAGCAATGGCAGCGGAGCAGGTTGCAGTGTCAATTATACAACCTCTGCGACAGTGAATACATTACCAACAGCGGCACCTACCAATAACTCTCCATTGTGTATCGGTGGCACTGTGACGTTGACGGCTAACCCCGCCGGCAGTACCAATAAATATACATGGAGCGGGCCGGGTCTCTCGTCAACTACTGCACAAAACCCCACTGCCATACCAACAGTTACTGCAACTTATTCATTGACTGTAAGCTATAATACTGGTTTGCCGGGGTGCAGCCCAACTACTGTTTATACGACCACTGTTACAGTAACAAGTTCACCTACTGCTTCACCTACCAATAATGGTCCTAAGTGTCCGGGTAAAGTTGTTACCCTTACCGCAAATCCTGGCGGCAGTGCCAATACTTATACATGGAGCGGGCCAAGCCTGTCGTCAACCACGGCACAGAACCCTACTGCCACGCCTACTGTGACCAGTACTTACTCGTTAACGGTGAGTTATGGTACGTCGTACCCCGGATGCAGTCCATCTACGATATACACGACCACAGTTACGGTGACACCTAACGGATATTGGCTGGGTGGTACAAATACCTCATGGTCTGATACCAATAACTGGTGCGGAGGTGTGCCCGCTATCACCACAAATGTGGTGATCCCGTCCGGCACCATCTATTATCCTGTAACCGGCACAGGTACATATTACAGCAAGGACCTTACACTGCAGACCAGCACTACACTTACTATAAACGGAACGATGCAGATAGCAGGTTCCCTGTCAAATAGCGGCACCATCACTGCAAGCAGTGGTACTGTAGAGATGAAGGGTTCATCTGCGCAAACTATCCCATCCGGCGCGTTCGCGAGCGATCTGTTGGGAAATCTGACCATCAACAATAGCGCAGGTGTGACGCTATCCGGGAATGTAAAAGTCTCCGGTATAGTAAAGGCGACGAGTGGTAATCTTACTTCGGGAGGATACCTGACCCTTCTTTCCTCATCATCCCAGACAGCGTTGGTGGATGGTAGCGGATCAGGAGATATATTGGGCAATGTGACCATGCAGCGCTACCTGGATACGGGCTATGGTTACCGCTATATCAGTTCTCCTTTCACGCTGGCAAAAGTAGGCGGACTTTCTTCCTATATCAATCTTGCGGATACATTCCCAACTCTTTACCGCTATGATGAAAGCCTGGCGTCGGCAGGCTGGGTGGCCGATACGGCAAGAGGAGATACACTTAAACAGATGTGGGGATATGCCGGCAATTTCGGATCATCACTTTCCGCGAAAACAATATCGCTCACGGGTGTAGTAAGTAATGGTACATTGTCGCAGACCCTGTACAATCACAATAAAACCTATACCCAGGGATTCAATCTTGTGGGCAATCCATATCCATCACCAATAGATTGGGGCTCATCGTCTGGGTGGACAAAGACAAATGTTGACGATGCTGTTTATTACTTCAACTCCAGTGACACGAACCAATATACCGGAAGGTATAGCTCATATATAAGTGGTGTTTCCAGCGATGGTATCGCCAATAACATCATACCATCCATGCAAGGGTTCTTTGTGCATGTGTCTGCGGGATCGTATCCTGTAACGGCTACACTGGGTATGACCAACAGCGTGCGGGTGACCAATGCTAACCCGGTCTATCACAGGCTGAGTGCCGCCTCACAGCCGGCATTGGTGCGCCTGGATGCCGCATTTGCAGAGCCAACGGCCCGAGCCGATCATTTCGTTGCCTATTTCGATGAACAATCAACGGCTGCGTTCAACAAAGAGAAAGACGCCATAAAGCTCATGAATACCGACATGACCCCCAACGTATATGCGGTATTGCCTGATGCAACAAAACTGTCCATCAGATCGCTTCCGGTGCTGTCAGACAGTATGCAGGTGGTGCCACTGGGGCTGAAGCTGGCTAAGGATGGGCTGGTAACATTCACCGCCAGCACCATTGAGCATATGCCTGCAGGGCAGCATGTCTATTTCTACGATACAAAAGCGGGAATATCGCAGGACATGGGGTCAACACCAAATTACCAGGTAAGGTTGGCACAGGGTGAACATGCTAACAGGTTCTTCCTTATGTTCAGCTCGAGGGATAAGGCGCACATACCCGTAGTAGGTGGAGAACTCAATGCATACGCTTATTCAGGAAACGTTTACGTATTTGTGATGGCCGGAGAGGGGGATGTTGTGATGACCAATCTTCTGGGGCAGGTGGTCAGGAGGGAACATGTGACAGGTAGCGGTTATCATGAAATAGCATGTGACCTCGCAAACGGATTATATATCGTTACCCTTTATTCGGATATGGGGAAACAGTCAAAAAAATTATTTATAGGTAACCAATAATGAAAACGCCTTTTAACATTTCAGGCAGGCTATTTGCAATGATACTCATTGCAATGACCGGCTGTGTCCGCGCCGGCGCGCAGGTGCAGCCACCCAAGCCTATTTCTGTCTATCACAACCCCGCATACGATCTGCGTTTCGGCGCTATTTATCTTTCTTCTACCGGAGGCACACTGACTATACTCCCAGATGGATCCCGCTCGTCAACAGGCGGTGTCATTGAGGCAACTTTGTCGGGTTTTACATATGGCGCTGCCAGTTTCGAGATACTGGCAAACCCCGGCACTATCATCTCTGTTGTGAATGGACCTGATGTAACCCTTAGCGGAAGTGGCGGCGGGACCATGAATCTTCACGTGGGCGCCAGTGACCCTAAGTCGCCATTTATCACTTCTGCTACCCCTCCTTCCGTTAGTACAGTGTATATTGGGGGCGTATTAACAGTAGGTTCACCTACCGCAAATCCTGTAGGGACTTATACGGGAACTTTTTACGTAATGTTCCTGCAAGAATAGACCTATAAAAAATCCTTGAAAAATTAATGGCTCAAACAAAACAATTCTATTTTATTATTGATCCTATACGAAACATCTGTGGTTCGTACAGGAGATATGTTTTCGTGTTCTTATTGTCGTTACTGCTTCCGTTTGTGGCTGACGCCCAGCAGAAGAATGATGATGCAGATGAAGAGGAGATCGGGGTGACCCTGGAAGTAAAGGGTATCGGCACCACAGAAATTCCGGCTATCATAAGGGACAAAGATGTTTTTCTGTCTGTGACCAATGTTTTTGATTTCATAAAGATCAGGAACACGCCTTCAACAAACTATGATTCTGTAAAAGGCTTCTATATAAACCCACAGGATGCTTATTCGATCAGTTGGACACACAACCGAATTACTTTCAGGGACAAGGCTTATGATCTGCCTACGGGCGACCTAATATTGAGAGAGACTGCATTGTATGTGAATCTGAAATACTTCAAATCAGTATTCGGATTGGATGGCAGGTTCAATTTCAGGCAACTATACGTGCTGATGGTCTCGGATGCAGAGTTGCCGGCGCTAAGAGAAGCAAGGCTGGAGACAATGCGTAAGAATGTCAATAAGCTGAAAGGAGAGCTAAAAGCTGATACGGTGATCAAACGTTCCTACCCTTTATTTCATTTTGGCACGGCAGACTGGGCGGTTATCTCCACACAGCAGTCGCAGGCCAATGATGAAACAAGGCTGAACCTCGGACTTGGAGGTGTTGTGGCCGGAGGAGAAACGAATGTATCCCTGAACTACTACAGTGACCAGCAATTCAATGAAAAACAGCAATACTACCAATGGCGGTTTGTAAATAATGACAACGCAGCACTCAGGCAGGTAGTGGCGGGGAAGATATATACGCAGTCTGTAGCCAGCCTGTATGCGCCATTGGTTGGTGTGCAGATCAATAACATCCCGACCATTCAGCGCCGTTCCTATGGCACTTACACGATCAGCAATAGTACCGAGCCGGGTTGGGTAGTGGAGTTATATGTGAATGATGTATTGGTTGACTATAAGAAGACCGACGCGTCGGGATTTTACACGTTTGATGTGCCCTTGATCTATGGCTATTCAATCATTAAGCTAAGGTTTTACGGGCCTTATGGAGAAGAGCGTACCAGCCAGCAATATATCAGTGTGCCTTTCAACTTTGTGCCTGCGAGGGAATTTGAATATTCGGCTACCGGGGGCATAATTGAAGACGGGCTGACCAGTAAGTTTGGCCGTCTGAGCACCCATTATGGATTGTCTAATCATGTGACTGTTGGTGCCGGTTATGAATACCTGTCTTCCGTGAAGTCCGGACCGGGAATGCCATTTGTCAATACGTCTTTCCGCCTGGCGTCAAACCTGATGTTGTCCGGGGAATATACACATGGTGTTAGGTCTAAAGGCATACTTAGTTACAGGCTGCCATCAAATGTTCAGTTTGATATTGATTACACAAAGTTTGTCAAAGGGCAAACGGCGATCTTCTTCAATTACCTCGAAGATAGGAAGGCCAGCGTCACAGTGCCATTGCATGTGTTCAAGACATCTGTATTCTCGAGGGTAGCTATGGACCAGATCATTCTGCCAACATCAAAATATACTAATGCTGAACTTACTTTTGCGGGATCTATAAGGCGCGTCGGCATAAACCTGTCGTCATATGCCTCGGTGACATCTGTATCGGGTATTTACGCATATAGTCTTGCATCATTATCCTTCCTTGTAGTTCCCAAGCTCTATTTTACTTCGCAGTTGCAGTATGATTACCGGAGGTCGCGGACGGATTTTGTTAAGCTGACACTTGAAAAACACCTGATGGGCAAAGGGTTCGTAAATCTTACTTACCAGGAGTATTTTGTGAGCAATAACAGAAACGTACTGCTTGGATTGAGGTATGATTTCTCATTCGCGAGGACTAACGTAACGGCGCTTGCCGGCAATAACGGCAATTACAGTATTGTGGAGTCAGCATCAGGCAGCGTGCTCTTTGATGGCAAAACAAAATACGCGAAGCCTAATAGCCGCGCCAACATTGGTAAGGGTGCGATCGTTGTCCGTCCTTTCCTTGATGTGAATTGCAACGGGGTATGGGATAAGGACGAGCCTAAAGCTGCCGGGCTTAAAATAAGGATGAACGGCGGGAAGATAGTCTATGACACAAAGGATACCAGTGTGCGTGTGCTGGAACTGGAACCATATGTCAATTACTATATAGAATTAGATAGGAACAGCTTTGATAATATCTCGTGGCAGGTAAAGAAAAAGACAGTGCAGGTATCTGTAAATGCGAACGACTTTACAGAAGTTGATGTGCCGGTAGCCGTGGTAGGTGAAGTATCGGGAACTATCTCGCTGAAGAACATGGAGACAGGCAAGGTCAAGGGTATAGGGCAGGTGATCGTAAATGTTTACGGTAGCGATGGTAGTGTTGTTGCCAGGACCATTACCGAACCTGATGGCTATTTCAGCTACCTGGGCTTATCTCCGGGCACATATACTGCGGGAGTAGATCCGGCGCAAATGCAGAAGCTGCACTATACTTCCGATAAATCTAAGACAGCCTTCAGGATAAATGCAGGAAGAGATGGAGACGTGGTTGATAATATCGAGTTCCTGCTAATTACAGATGGTAAGAAGCGATAGTGTCAATGTTTCGGGTAGGTGAAATTATTGTCTTTTTCTATTGTCTTTAGCGGGCGTATCTCGATACGCACAGTGTTTGTATAGGAGAATTCGGGGTTTCCTTTAGCTATTTCAATTGCTTCGTTCATATCACTTGCCCTGATGTGATAATAACCTACAATAACCTCTTTTGATGTGCTGAAGGGACCGGCCTGCCACTCTCCCGCAGTATTAGACAGCATCACGCCTTCGCGTACCATAGGCTGCGCACCTATCAATTTTTCTTCGCTGGTCAGTTGATTGATGTAGTCCTTACAAGCATTTACAAATGAAAGGTGGTCTTCGGGAGAGAAAGTTGACTTGGAGTCAGCGTCATTGCGGATGAGCAGCATATATTCTTGCATGGCATTTTTTTTGAGGTTGCACTCAAAGTTCTGAAATATTCCTGTATCTCATGGTGGCCGTTGTAAATAGAAGAAGAATTGCATGTTTGGTTTGTGTAACATGACCAAAATCAGCGTATTAGATGCCCAAGGTCATTATTTCCGGTTCAAGTGGTGAATAGGTTTGTGAGATAAACTATTAATATGCCATTTTATCATCGCCTCGGCATTATTCCGGATAAGCGACATGTTGTAAGCCGCCAGGCCAATGGAAATCTATACCAGGAGGAATTAGTCGGAACCCAGGGGTTCAGTGGGTTATCATCATTGGTTTACCATCTTTATCCGCCTACGAGGGTAAAGCAAAAGGATAAGCCATATTCTGTGAGGCCGGAGATAGCCATAGATAACAGTCTGAACGCGATGAGCTTTAAGGGCTTTGATATTAAGCCGGAGCAGGATTACCTGAAAAGCAGGAAGACTCTTTTTGTTAATGCGGCCATGCAGATCGGTCTTGCGGCACCACAGAAGTCAACGGAATATTTTTACAAGAATGCTGACGCAGACGAAATGCTGTTCGTACACAAGGGTAGTGGTAAGCTCTATACCATGTATGGCTCTCTGAAGTTTCAGTACGGTGATTATATCGTAATTCCGAGAGGAACAGTTTATCAGATAGCCTTCGACACGACAGACAATCGTTTGTTATACGTGGAGTCTGCAGACCCGATATTCACACCGAGAAGATACAGGAATGAGTTCGGGCAGTTGCTGGAGCATTCTCCCTTCTGTGAGCGTGATATCAGGCAGCCCGAGAACCTGGAGACACATGATGTTAAGGGTGATTTTGATGTCTATATCAAGAAGAAAGGCACTATGTTCCCATATGTATATGCCAATCACCCGTTCGACGTGGCAGGATGGGATGGATATCATTATCCATATACCTTTTCCATTTTCAACTTTGAGCCGATCACAGGCAGAATACATATGCCTCCTCCGATACACCAGACGTTCGAGAGCAGGAATTTTGTGATCTGTTCATTTGTGCCCAGGTTATATGATTATCATCCGCTCGCTATTCCTGCTCCGTACCATCATAGTAATATCGACAGCGACGAGATATTGTATTATGTGGATGGCGACTTTATGAGCCGGAACAATATTCAGGCGGGACAACTGACGCTGCACCCGGGCGGTATTCCTCACGGGCCTCATCCCGGTGCAATAGAGCGCAGCATTGGTCAGAAAGAAACAAAAGAACTGGCTGTGATGATAGATCCTTTCCAGCCGATGATGATCACGAAAGAAGCGCTGGAAATAGAAGTAAATGACTATTACAAATCATGGTTAACTGAATAAATGAATATTTATGAATACTCCTGATCTGAAACATGTGGACAATTTCAGCTATGGCATAGAGAAGATCTTTGACAAAGCTGAAGACTTTCTGCCGATAAGCGGCACTGATTATGTAGAGTTGTATGTAGGTAACGCCAAACAGGCAGCTCACTATTATAAGACAGCCCTGGGCTTCCAATCGCTGGCGTATAGCGGTCTGGAGACCGGCGACAGGTCGAAGACATCTTATGTACTGGCACAGGGAAAGATAAGGCTTGTGCTTACCACTCCTTTCGATCCGGACAGTGAGATATCTGAACACTTAAGAAAACATGGCGACGGGGTAAAAGTGATCGCGCTATGGGTGGATGATGCAAGAGGCGCCTATGAGGCTACCACCTCGAGAGGTGCAAAATCCTATTTCGAACCGGTAGTAGAGAAGGATGAGCATGGAGAAGTGGTACGTGCCGGCATACATACATATGGAGATACCGTGCACGTATTTGTAGAACGTAAGAATTACAAAGGTGTATTCCTGCCGGGTTTTGTGGAGTGGCGGTCAGAGTATAATCCAGGCGATTGCGGGCTTAAGTACATAGATCACATGGTAGGTAATGTGGAGCTGGGCGCGATGAACAAGTGGGCTGAATTCTACGCGCATACGATGGGATTTGCCAACCTGATCACATTTGACGATAAAGACATTTCTACACAATACACTGCCTTGATGAGTAAGGTAATGAGCAATGGAAACGGCCGTATCAAATTCCCTATAAATGAACCGGCCGTTGGATTGAAAAAATCGCAGGTGGAGGAATATCTTGATTTTTACCGTGGTCCGGGCTGCCAGCACATTGCTGTGGCCACAGATGATATTGTATTTACGGTATCTGAGATGAGGAAAAGAGGTGTAGAGTTCTTGCATGTTCCAGGCACTTATTACGATACAGTTCCCGGCAGGGTGGGCGAGATAGCTGAAGATCTTGAGATACTTAAGGGTCTTGGCATTATGGTGGACAGGGATGAGGAAGGGTACCTGCTGCAGATCTTTACCAAGCCGGTAGAAGACAGGCCCACACTGTTCTTTGAGATCATTCAGCGCAAAGGTGCCAGGTCATTCGGTAAAGGAAACTTCCAGGCATTGTTCGAATCAATAGAAGCTGAGCAGGCACGCCGGGGAACATTATAACGATCCATCAGTTCATACATAAAGATCAATTATGGAAGCATTAACAACGGCCAATGTTGCCGACGAACGGTTGAAAAAATTTGAAGCGAAAATTGAAAAAGATGACGCGATAGAGCCAAGGGATGTGATGCCCGATGGTTACCGGAAGCACCTCATTCGCCAGATATCGCAGCACGCGCATTCAGAGGTGATAGGAATGCAGCCGGAGGGCAATTGGGTCACGAGGGCGCCGTCGCTCAGGTCCAAGCAAATATTGCTGGCAAAGATACAGGACGAGGGCGGGCATGGACTATACCTGTATAGTGCTGCCGAAACTCTTGGCGTATCACGTGATGAAATGATAGCACAGCTTCATACAGGAAAGGCTAAGTACTCTAATATCTTTAATTATCCGGCTGTCACCTGGGCAGATATAGGTGCTATTGGATGGCTGGTGGATGGTGCTGCCATTGTGAACCAGGTCTCTTTGCAAAGAACATCATACGGACCATACAGCAGGGCCATGGTGCGAATATGTAAAGAAGAGAGTTTTCACCAGAGGCAGGGTTATGAGATAATGGCGAAAATGATGAAGGGTACCAGTGAGCAGCGGCAAATGGCCCAGGATGCCATGAACAGATGGTGGTGGCCTGCCTTGATGATGTTTGGCCCGCACGATAGCCAGTCGCCTCATACCGGGGATGCCTTTAAATGGAAGATAAAAAGACACTCTAATGATGAGTTGAGGCAAAAGTTCATCGACAAAACCGTACAGCAGGCTGAAGTGATCGGACTGACCATGCCCGACCCAGACCTGAAATGGAATGAAGCTACAGGTCATTACGATCATGGAGAGATCGATTGGGAAGAATTCACCAGGGTCATCAATGGTAGCGGCCCTTGTAACAGGCAGCGTATGGCGCATCATAAACAGACACACAGAAATGGTGCATGGGTAAGAGAAGCCGCAGAAGCCTACCGGCAGAAACAATTAAACAGAAATTAGTTCACAATAAAACAGATTTTATGGCAACAGATTCACAGTTGGAAAAATGGGAGGTGTTCATGCAGTCAAAGCCCGGTGCCAATTATGTGCATGCTGGTACCGTTCATGCCTCTGACCGGAAAATGGCATTGCAGAATGCCCGTGACACCTATACGCGCAGGGGTGAGGGTACAAGCATATGGGTTGTGCCTACAGATTCAATAGTAGCATCAAATCCGGGATTACTGTGACAGCGATATGCTTTTTGATCCGGCCAATGATAAGACATACCGCCTGCCAACATTCTATACAATTCCGGAAGGAGCCAAAGCAATTTAAAAACTTCAGACATGACACAGCAACAGGAAGCATTATTCAAATTTTGCCTTAGGCTGGGGGATGATGCGTTGATACATTCATACAGGCTATCAGAGTGGTGCAGTAACGCGCCGATATTGGAAGAAGATCTGGCCTTGACAAATTTTGCGCTTGATATGATAGGCCGCGCGCAGGCGATCCTTGCTTATGCCGGACAGATCGAAGGCAAAGGCCGGACCGAAGATATGCTGGCATACAGGAGAAGCGAGCGGGAATACTTCAATCATCTCATTGTGGAGCAGCCGGATGCTGACTTTGCGCATGCTATTACAAAGATGTTGTTTGTTGCAGCATATGAATATCAGTTGTATTCTGAGATTGCAAAATGCACGGATGCCACATTAAGCGGTATAGCCGCGAAAACACTGAAAGAGATCAAATATCACCTGGAGCATGCTACAGACTGGGCTTTAAGATTGGGCGATGGTACTGCAGAAAGCCACGAACGTATGCAGGATGCAGTTAATGATCTGTGGATGTACACCGGTGAGCTGTTTGAGGCTGATGAAACTGAAGCGGCCATGACGACCATGGGCCTCACAATAAATGAGCTGGAATTCCATAAACAATGGCTGGCCCGTATTTCCGCTATACTTGGCGAGGCTACATTGTCTGTTCCTGAAAATGTGTATATGCAGACAGGTGGCAGAGATTGTTTGCATACAGAGCACCTGGGACATATTTTGTCAGAGATGCAGTATTTGCAAAGAGCATATCCTGATGCAGCATGGTAACAGCGCAAATAAATAAAGAAAAGATATACGCACTACTGGCATCCATTCCGGATCCCGAGATACCTGTGGTCAACATCATAGAGATGGGTATGGTGAGGGATGCACTGGTCAAAGAAGATGGTTGTGAAGTGTTACTTACACCTACTTATACCGGGTGTCCGGCCATGAGCCTTATAGAACAGGATATCAGGATGACGCTGGAGAAGAATGGGGTAGCACCTGTGAAAGTAACGATGATCTATTCCCCGGCCTGGACCACTGACTGGATGACAGACGAAGTAAAAACCAAGCTGAAAAATTATGGTATTGCGCCACCATTATCCTCAATGTCCTGTCACCATGGAAACTTTTCAGACAATATTATAAAGTGTCCGCTTTGCGGGTCTGCAGATACGGTAATGCTGAGCAGGTTTGGGTCAACCGCGTGCAAGGCACTATATCAGTGTCACAACTGCAAAGAGCCATTTGAATATTTTAAATGCCATTAGAAACAATTTTATGTACACGCAACAGATATACACCAATTGCCTGGCACACGCCGCATATTATATTGAATCAGGAAATGAGGCTGCTGTAATTGATCCGTTAAGAAACCCTGAGCCATATATCAAATTGGCAAAGGAACGAGGCGCAACGATCAAGTATGTGCTGGAAACGCACTTTCACGCTGACTTTGTTTCCGGGCACATTGATCTTGCGGAGAAGACGGGCGCTACAATTGTTTTTGGGCCAGGTGCAACACCCGGTTATAAAGCCTATGTAGCAGAAGATGGCGAGAAGCTGCATATCGGTAAGGCTACTTTAGAAGTGGTGCATACTCCGGGACATACCATCGAGTCAACTTGCTATCTTCTGACGGATGAGGCCGGATATGCCCAGGCTATATATACCGGGGATACATTGTTTGTAGGAGATGTTGGCCGGCCCGATCTGCTGAGTGGTAATTTGCCCAAAGAAACACTGGCGGGTATGCTGTTTGATTCGCTGCAGAATAAGATCAAGGTGCTGCCCGATGATCTTATCGTATATCCCGGGCATGGTCCGGGCTCGGCATGTGGTAAGAATATCGGATCTGCATCTTTTTCCAGTATCAGGGATGAGAAAGCATCAAACTACGCGCTTCTTATAAATGACAGGCAGGAGTTCATAGATGCAGTCACCTCTGATCTTCCGGTGATCCCCGGATATTTCTTTAAAGATGCACGGATCAACAAGCAAGGCAGCAACCCGTATGAGGATATCATCAGGCAATCGGCCAGGGCATTGAGTATCGCTGAATTTCAACTACACCAGCAAAACGGCGCGGTAGTGCTTGATACAAGAGATCCAATGACATTTGCAGCAGGGTTCATACATGGTGCGCTCAACATAGGTCTTAACGGAGATTTCGCTGTATGGGCCGGATCTCTTATAGACCCTGATACAAAAATACTATTGGTTGTGGAGCCGGGTAAGGAGAACGAGGCAATAGAAAGACTGGCAAGAATAGGTTATGACCAGGTAGTTGGGTTTCTGGATGATGGAATGCATTCATGGTTCAACAGTACACAGCCATACGAGTATGTAGTTACCTATAATGCTCAGGAGATGGAAGGCATGATACAGGCCGGAGAATATACACTGCTGGACGTGAGGAACAGGAAAGAAGTGGCAAAGCACAGGATAGCCGGAGCAACGCACATCCCTCTGAATCAACTCAAAGACAGATTCGCTGAACTTGACATGAATACAAAATGGCTTATATATTGTGCCGGTGGGTACCGGTCAATGATAGCTGCGTCATTTCTGAAGGCCCGGGATTACCATTTTATAGCCAGCCTTGAAGGCGGTATAAAAGAAGTAGTGACACATGCTCCGGCACTTTTGGAGTATGATATGGAATAAAATTTCAAATAAAATAATATAAAATCTTCTTGCCTGACGATGGTCATGTAAAAAGAAGCCATTGGAAAATACATTTGTAAAAAATGAAATAAAAGAAATGGTATCTGAAGATAAATATAGCGATCAGGCATTGCTGCAGCTAACAGATAAGTTGCACAAGGAGTATTACAACTCGGTTTCGCTTATTTGTGAGAGTGCCAGGAAGCAAGCCGAAAAGATAGAGAAGCTGGAAGTGACAAAAGGACCATCACAGTATATAAACAATTGTAAGGATTTTATTCAGGAGATAGAGGCATTCATTAAAGAGCGTACTGAAAGATATGTGCCTTATATACAACAGTTGTCAGAGAAATCGACCACCAATCACGATTGCACTAATTGTAGCGGCGGGTGTAAGTTGAACCATGATATGCAACTGTTGGAATTGAGAGTATCCTGCCAGGCAGTGAAAAGTATGCTTAACAGGCTACAGATGTTATCGCTGCCGCTGTATGCAGATACGATGTATCCTGATGCCTACAGAGTGTTGCGCAACCAGATGGTGCTGATTGAAAATAGCCTGAGTGAGTTGTTCTTCCTGGAAAATAACTATCTCATTCCTAAAATAGTGGAAGCCCAAAATAGTATCAATGCCGGTGGTAAGTGAGCCCATAGTAACTGACAGGAGACCTGTACTTACAGAAACATTATGTTATCATTGCGGGGCGCCGTGTATTTCGGCAAGTATTGTTGCTGACGAAAAAGTATTTTGCTGTGAAGGCTGCAAACTTGTGTATGAGGTCATTAATGAGAATGGCCTTTGTGATTATTATAAGATACAGAATCACCCCGGTTTATCACAGGTAAAAGCGATCAGGAACGATAAATACGCTTTTCTCGATAATGAGGAAATAGCCAAAGGCCTATATAAATTCACCGATGGGGATAAGGCTATCATTACACTGTATCTGCCAAATGTACACTGCAGTTCCTGCATGTGGCTTTTAGAGCATCTGGGCAAGATAGAGCCCGGAGTTAGTGAGAGCCGTCTCAACTTTATGGCTAAGGAGGTGACCATTCACTTCTCGAGGAAGAAAGTCTCGCTCCGTAAGATAGCCGAATTGCTGGCTACCATTGGATATGAACCATACATCAGCCTGGATGATGCGGACAGTAAGAAAACCACGTCTTATAACAAATACCGGGTCATAAAGCTGGGTATTGCCGGTTTTTGTTTCGGTAATATCATGATGATGAGCTTCCCCGAGTATCTATCCGGGGCTACAGGTATCGAAGAGAGCTACACACACCTTTTTCGCTATCTGAATCTTTTGCTCGCGCTTCCGGTATTCTTTTATTGCGCGTCTGAATTCTTTGTGACCGCATGGAAAGGGCTTAAACAGAAAACCCTGAACATAGATGCGCCCATAGCCCTGGCCATTGTTATCACCTTTGCCCGCAGCATATATGAGATAGTTGCAAATACCGGAGCCGGTTATCTCGACAGTATGAGCGGTATTGTTTTCTTTATGCTGGTTGGCAGGCTGGTACAGGAACGGACGTATAAGTTCCTATCCTTTACAAGAGATTATAAGTCTTACTTTCCCATAGCTGTTCATGTGAAAACTGCCGGTGGATTTGTACCCACAAAGCTCCAGGACCTGAAAGAGAAAGATGTTGTGCAGCTTCACAATGATGAGATCATTCCTGCCGACTCGATAGTGGTGAAGGGCAAGGCCGTAATAGACTATAGCTTTGTTACCGGGGAGTCTGAGCCAGTTGAGGTGAAACAGAATGAGCTTGTGTATGCCGGTGGCCGCCAAAAAGGTGAGCAGCTTCTGATACAGATCGTAAAGCCGGTAGCGGGTAGTTATCTCACATCATTATGGAACCACTATGCGTTCTCTAAGAACAAAACAGAGCAGAATGATAAGGAAAGCGCGATCCATGTGCTCAGTAAATACTTTACTTATATACTCTTTGCGCTTGCTATCGGCACTGCCGCTTATTGGTATTATCACAACCCGGCTCTTATCATAAATAGCGTTTCGGCTATGCTGATCGTTGCCTGTCCATGCGCGTTGCTGCTTTCGGCCACATTTACAAATGGTAATATTTTGCGTATTTTCAGCAACAATGGCCTGTACCTCAGGGATGCTACAGTTATAGAGCAAATTGCAGAAGCTGATCATATTGTCTTTGACAAGACAGGAACTATTACGCAGGCCGCCGCTGGCAGATTCATTTCCTCTGGTGGCCGGTTATCTGAATCAGATAAAGACCTGCTTTTCGCAGTTGTAAAGAATAGCCAACATCCTAATAGTAAGGCAATTGCTGCATGGCTTGGACCTCGTAATGCCATTAAGCTTGATACGTGGGACGAAATTCCCGGTAAGGGGCTAACAGCTTGTGCCGGTCCGAGCCGTATCATCGTTGGATCTGCCACATTCACAGGTGTTCAAACAAATGCATTGAAAGACGAGCAGGCAAGTGTTTATGTAAATATTGATGGTAAGATCACCGGTTTGCATATGCTTTCCGTATTTCGCGAGCATATTGCCGAAATAATGCCGGAGCTGGCTAAGCAATACAGGTTATCCCTGCTGTCGGGTGATCACGATAAACAGCGTCCTCTTCTGAAAAGATTCTTTGGAGATAATAGTGATCTGTTGTTTGAGCAAAAACCGATCGACAAGTTACATTATATTGAGTCAATGCAGCAGCAGGGTAAAAAAGTAATGATGATAGGCGATGGCTTGAATGATGCCGGCGCCTTGCAGCAAAGTAATGTAGGGATCACACTTACAGATGATATCAACAACTTCACACCTTCCTGCGATGCGATACTGGATGCAAGACAGATAGGAAAACTACCGGCCATCCTGGATATGGCAAAGACCTCTAAATCTATCATACGGCTTAGCTTTGTTGTGTCTATTGTCTACAATGTGATCGGGCTTTATTTTGCTATGCAGGGTATGCTAAAGCCGGTATCAGCCGCTATATTAATGCCTTGCAGCACTCTCAGTATCGTTATTGTAACCAGTGGCCTCGGCAGCCTGCTTGCATGGCGTAAGGGCCTGAAGTTGAATTCTCCTGAATAAATATATTACCAGATCGTAGCGGGATCTCCCTGACAGAAATGTTCGGGAGGTTTTGTTTTAGTATAATCTCTCTCTCCTGCAACGGGACCCGTGTGAAAAGAAAAAAGCTCCGGAGAACCGGAGCTTTTAAAGAGTATGCTGAGTTTCGCTACATTAAACCATCGAACTTATCTTCATCCATTAGTCGTGCAATACGCAGCATTTTACCCTTTCAACCACCCATACCAAGTTTACTACATCCATTGTTCAGCAAAGCTGCGGAAGGAATGTATCAATTCTATTACAGTGCGTTCTTCATATTTGAATTTGTCTCCCAGGTCAGTATGTTCAGCCAGCAATGAGCCGTCTATATATCCTGCGCCGGATTGCCTTGCCTGTTTGCCTATCGTATCAATGTTTGTGTGAATGTTGTGGCAAAGACGGTCAATGTTATCTGTCTGGATCTTGAACTGGTTCTCAAAATGTTCTACTTTTTTGCTTACGTCGGATGCTGTGTTCTTTCCCGCTACCTCTGTAAGTATTCCCTTCAAAATGCTTAATTCGGTTTTATAGAAGGTAAGGCTACGCAACCAGGCGTTATGCTCGTTGCTGACATGAGTGATGTTGACTTTTTTCATTGTTTTATTTTTCACAAAAGTATAGGCTACCTACACTTCCGCATATGACGATGGTCAGCTATGAACATGATTATAATTACAGCTCGGGAAATTCACGATAAATAGCTTTGAGAAAAAAGATACTATGTCCGGAAATATGGAAAAGACAGTATTAAGGGCGCTTATTGCTTTCCTTTTGTTATTTAACGGTGCCGGTGCCATTTACGGTGGCGGTAGTTTCATATTACACCCTGATGGCAGCGGGTTGATGATGTCAGGTGAGTGGTTGAAACATTCTCCATTCAACGATTTTCTGATCCCGGGTATCATTTTGTTTGTATGTAACGGGCTTCTGAGTTTTGTTGCGTTATTTGTTCTATTCACTAAATACGAACGCGCCTGGATGCTCGTTGCGGGGCAGGGTACTATTCTTTGCGGATGGATATTTGTTCAGTTACTGATGCTCAGGTATGTGGTTACGCTGCATGTTGTAATGATGAGCGTTGGTGTATTGCTGATATTGTGCGGGTTTATTTACAAGCGATTGTCTGAGACATTGATGATACTGAAAAGGACTGCGTAATGAAGGCTGTATTTGCTTTACTGATCGCAGTGCATGGAGCCATACATCTGATGGGTTTTGCCCGGGCATTCGGAATTGGTTCCCGAGGAGGTATGATAGCTGATGTCTCCCGCATGGCAGGCCTGGTATGGCTGGTCACAGCGTTGCTCATGGTGACAGTTGCAGTCATTATATGGATAGGTAAAGACTGGTGGTACCTTGGTTTAGCAGGGTTATTACTTTCTCAGATACTTATTATCTCTACCTGGAAGGATGCCGGCTATGGAACATGGTTGAATGTGTTGCTGTTGTTGGCAGTTGTCCTTAACTATTCAGATTGGCAATTCAGGCTCAAGGGTAAACGGGAGGCACAGGCATTGCTTGCCACCGAAAATGTGAACCGGGAATTGCTTACGGATGATGAGATCATTCATCTTCCGGCATCAGTACAAAAATGGCTTCATCATTCCGGTGCGGTAGGGAGGCCTATCGTTCATACAGCCAGGTTGCGGCAAAAGGGTACTTTACGCACTAAATATGATGGGGCGTGGATGTCTATGAATGCAGATCAGTACTTTACTACCTCAGCTCCGGGTTTTATATGGGTTTCAAAGATCAGGTCCGGTCTTATGTATGTGGCAGGTAAAGATAAATATGCGGGAGGAGCTGGAAATATGCAGATCAGGGTCCTTTCGATGTTCCCGGTTGCAGATACACGCGGGATGGAAACAAGCCAGGGCTCCATGCTCAGGTTTTTGGCAGAGATGGAGTGGTTCCCATCTGCGGCTATCTGCCCGTATGTTTCGTGGACCGATATCAATGAGCGGTCTGCGAAAGCTACTATTTCCTATGGTGGCATCACTGCTTCGGGGGTCTTTGATTTTACAAAAGAGGGAGATGTAGCTAATTTCTCTGCAGATAGGTATATGGAGCATGATGGGATCTTTACTCTTGAAAAATGGTATGTACCGGTAACAGATTATGGCGTATTTCAAGGCATACGTATCCCTGTAAAAGGTAAGGCAATATGGAAATTAAAGTCCGGAGATTTCAACTGGTTCAACTGGGAGATAGCAGATATAGAGTATAATACGCTATGTGCGTATTGATGCCACCTGATAAGGAACACCTGCTTCACTGACCATAGTCAGTCTTGCCGCCTGAAGACAAGCATACTTTTGAAAAAATAATGTTCCCATGGAAGCTAAATTTATGCCTGGCGATAAAGTAAAGCTGGTGTCAGGTGGCCCTGAGATGACGATAAGAGGACAGCATTACGATGTTATGGCAAACGAATACAGTCCCAATATGTTCGATTGTATATGGTTTGATAAGAACGTGAACGGTAAAGAAGAAGTTCATTATTGCCCCTTTCAGGCTGAAGAGCTGATAAAAGTAAGCAACGCCTGATGTCAGTTGATCCATCCGTATTCACGCCTGTGGGTTCCAGGCAGGAGGAGGTCTTCCTGCAGGGGCCGCAATCACGTTGGCGTGAATTTGTTTTTCTTATAGATGTGATGAAGGAGTTCATTCGTGGCTTCCGCACATTCCATTTCATCGGGCCCTGTGTCACCGTCTTTGGTTCTGCACGGTTTCATGAAGAGCATCCGTATTACGAGCTGGCCCGTAAGATGGGTCGTGAGATAGTAAAGCTTGGCTTCACTGTGATCACCGGTGGTGGCCCCGGTATTATGGAGGCTGCGAATCGTGGTGCTAAAGAAGGCAATGGCAGATCCCTTGGTTGTAATATTGTTCTGCCTATGGAGCAGAAACCCAATAAGTACCTTGATCGTTGGGTGAATATTGACTACTTTTTTATCAGGAAGGTGTTGCTCACGAAATATTCTTATGCTTTTGTAGTAATGCCCGGTGGTTATGGGACACTCGATGAGTTTTTTGAAGCCATTACTATGATACAGACGGGAAAGCTCAGCAGATTTCCTATCGTATTGATGGGCACTGAGTATCACAAGGAACTTGAGCTGCACGTTGAGCGAATGGTAAGTGAGCGGACCATTGGCCCTGAAGATGCGCAATTGTATTTGTTCACAGATTCCATAGAGGCTGCAATAGCCCATATTAACAAATATGCGGTGGAGAGATTCGGCTTGCGGAAGAAGAAACAGATCAGGCCATTGGGAATACTCGGAGAACGTTGGTTGAATGGCCGCCGTAAGTAGCTTCATTTTGCAGCAAGGTGATAGATATCGCGCATATATACCACATTGTTCTGCTCCACGCATGCGGTCATATACACAACAAATACCGGTACCCGCTCTTTAAGATTCCTCACTACAGGTTCCTGGCCTTTCAGGCAGGCTCTTAAAAAATTGCTATCAGTTTTGCTCTCCAATAGATGATCGGCGAGCGCTATAGGGTCTGATATCCTGATGCATCCGTGACTGAAGAATCGTTCGTTTGATGAAAATGCGGTTTTAAAGTTGGTGTCGTGCAGGTAAACGTTGAACGGGTCGGTAAGATCAAATTTGATCACACCGAGCGCATTGTCGCAACCGGTACATTGTCTTATAGTATATGGGAAGTTGTTTCCGTTGAATGAGCTCCAGTTGAGGCTGTATGGATCTACTACTTTGCCGGAAGAGTTTAGTACCTGCATGTTCTCTGCCATGATTTTTCCCGGATTTTTTTTGAATGCCGGCAACAATTCCTTTATTGCGATACTTCTGGGTACATTCCAATAAGGATAGAATATCACCCTGGTACACCAGGAAGAAAATCTCGGAGTGCGCGTTTTGGGTTTTCCGACGACAGCCTTCATTTTTAATACTTCTGTTCTGTTCTCATAATATCGTAGGGTGGCTCCCGGTATATTGATCAGGATATACTTGTCGAAATGAAAGTGGTCTATCCATCGTAGTATATTCATGGACAGGCTTATGGCGGCTATTTTTTTTGTATTTGCAGAATCAATTTGTTGCCTGAGCCGGTTCTTTAGTGTGATGTATGCGGGAGATGATGGTTCCAGTGACGCGAAAAAGGAATTAAGGTCTTCGGCAGATCCGATATTCTTGCTTAGTTTCAGTAATTGATCATAAGTAGCTGTACTGTATTTGCGAGATATCTCATCATTGTTCAGGTGTTCGGTTATGCCCGTGCCCTGTAACAGGTCAAGGCTGTAGGCCAGGAATGCGTGTGTAAACAGGTGGTCAATTTTGTCTGTCTCAGATAGATTCGTCGCTTCATTGTCGGGAGGAAGTGGGTAGTCTCGTTTGTTTAATCCGTCGTAATCAGCGCTGTCTATACGCCTTCTTACAATATTTCTGAGTTCGCAGGATTGCGCGTTACCCGAGTACCATACAGGCCCTCCGTTATGGGATGTATAGAATCCGTTCACAAGGTCCTGAAAAGCCGGGTTGTTGATTCTATCTGTTGCCTGGGCAAGCGAAATGTGAACAGAGCATAGCAATGCTGCTAATGCTACTATGGATTGTATGGTTCGTTTGCGCAGCATCATATCCCCTTTATCAGTTTCCCGAATCTGTTGAAATAAGCCTTTTCCAATGTTTCCTTATGGTCAGGGTGAGCTATGCTGGTCAGCAGTCGTGCACGTTGCTCCATATTTTTTCCGTAGAGGTTTACGATACCATATTCGGTTGCTACATAATGTATGTGTCCCCTCGTGGTCACTACACCTGCGCCCTCTTTCAGGCAGGGTACAATTCGTGATATTCCCGATCCGGTCACAGATGGCAGTGCTATTACAGGTTTCCCGCCTTCAGATAATGCAGCACCCCGCATAAAGTCCATTTGGCCACCGATGCCGGAAAACTGGTAAGTCCCCACAGAATCTGCACATACCTGTCCGGTTATATCCACCTCTATTGCGCTGTTAATAGCTACTACTTTTGGGTTGCGTCTTATTACATCCACGTCATTCACATAAGTGGTGCTCATACAACCTACCGAAGGGTTATTGTCAATAAAATCATACACCTTCCTCGTACCCAGAACAAACGAGCTGATCGTCTTGCCGGGGTGTATCTTCTTTTTTGAATTGTCAATTACCCCGTTCTCTATAAGAGGTATCACGCCATCTGAGAACATCTCGGTATGCACGCCAAGGTGTTTATGCCCGGTCAACGATGCCAGCACAGCATCCGGTATAGCGCCTATGCCCATTTGCAATGTGGCGCCGTCCTCTATTAAGGTAGCTACCTGCTCGCCTATACGTGTTGTCAATGCATCTGCCTTTGAAGCATAATTCACCTCCGGCAGTTCCGTTTCCGCCCATACCATCGCGTCGAACATGGAGTAGTGTACTATGCCATCTCCCAGCACACGAGGCATCCTGGGGTTTACCTGGGCTATGATCTTCTTTGCATTGCGCACTGCGCTGATAGACACATCTACGGAAGTGCCTAATGTACAAAATCCATGTTTATCAGGCGGTGATACATGAACCAACGCAACATCAAGAGGTAGTATCCCGCTTTCGAAAAGACGCGGTATCTCACTTAAGAAGACAGGTACATATTCACCGCGGTCGGAGTTGACCCACTCGCGTACATTTTCTGATACAAACAAGGAGTTCAGAAAGAAAGTATCGGTAACCCCGGCACGCTTCCAATTAATATTTCCGTGGGTACTTATCGAAACCAGTTCCACATGCTCCAGTTGTTCTGCCCTGTCCAGCAGCGCGTTTATCAGTATTTCAGGAGTAGCGGCACCACCCTGCATAAATACCCGGTTTCCGGATTTGACAATATTTACAGCATCAGAAACGGGTATGTATTTAATAGATCGTTCGTTCATTTGTTAAGCGTAAATTCAGGGTGGCAAATTTATTATGTTTACTTTCTGAGCGCGTGATGTCAAATAGCTTTAAAAGTGACCATCGTCATGTTAAGATAATCCAAACCTGCTGATGAAACTCATTTTTCCGATTGACGGTTGTCATTAATTTCTTTTTTCTGTCACAGGATATTTGCAATACCAAACTAAAACAAAGGAGGTTATCATGTCAACTAAGATATTAACAAGACCGGGAAACTTTACATCGCTCGTAAATGATCTTTTCAACCCATGGAATGAATGGTTCGATGACAGGAAATTCAGTAATACACTTACGGTTCCTAAGGTGAATATCACAGAGGATAAGGACAAATACAATGTCTCCATTGCTGCTCCGGGGCTGAATAAAGATGATTTCTATGTTAATGTGGCTAACGATGTGCTGACCATCAGCGCACAACGTGAAACAAATAAAGAGACAAAGGAGGAGAAATGGCATAAGGAAGAGTATAATTTCTCTTCCTTTTCCCGTTCATTTTCTATACCTGCGGATGTACTACAGGAGAAAATAGATGCTGCCTACGATTCGGGAATATTGAGCATCATGCTGCCTAAGAAGGTGGTAGCGGAACAGAAACCGGATAAATCTATTCCGGTGAAATAGATAGAATATGCGATTGTGTTGAGGTAAAATGTGATTTAATGGATATCCGGCACTAATTTAGCGCCGGATATCTTTTTTGTAAGAACGACAGTGCACTTTTATATAATAGTTTTTTTTGCTTCATTTCTGGTAGATCTTGTACCATTTGTAGGCCCGCCGGCCTGGACTGTCATGGTATTTCTTCAGATGAAGTACTCCCTGAATATCTGGGCAGTATTGGTAGCCGGTGTGGTTGGCTCTACAGTAGGGCGTTATATGCTGAGCGTATATATGCCATATATTTCTGATCGCTTTGTCAATAGCCAGAAAAGGGCAGATATAGAGTTTATCGGGAATAGGTTGTCAAATGATGGCTGGAAGGTTAGGTTATTCGTACTTATCTACACTCTTGTACCATTGCCCTCTACGCCTTTGTTTACTGCTGCCGGCATGGCCCGCATCAGGCCTTTACATTTCATACCGTCCTTTCTTGTGGGGAAATTTGTCAGCGACATGGTTATGGTGCTGGCCGGAGACCACGTCGCCCGCAATGCGGTTGCCATTTCCGAAGGTTTGCTTTCCTGGAAGAGTATTTTCGGAATGGTGTCGGGGCTCATAATTATTGTAGCTTTCCTTTGTATCGACTGGAGAATGCTTATCCAGTACAGGAAATTTCGCCTGAATTTCAAGATATGGAAGTAGCTCTTATAGCTGACTCACAGTTATTCCATCAGTCATCTTACCCCCTCACGTTCAACATGTTGTCATTTTACATGACCATAATCATGTTTTTGCTTGAGCACCGTCATAAACTGCCCCTGAGCCGGCAGGTAGTTTTGTCAACAAATTAACAATATGAGTGCGCTTGTGGTTTTGGTCATAATAAGCATAATGGTTGCCGGGGCTTTCCTTGGTGCTTTTTTATGGAGTGTTTACACAGATCAGTATGATGACAGAGACGGAGCGGCTATGAGGATGCTGTTTGATGACGATACTCATAATAACACAACGAACAAATAATAATTAATAATCCAAATATGAATATGGAATCAGGTCACATGGCTACAACGGTGCAGACAGACAAATTCTCTTATGACAATAAGATCGTCAAATGGTTTGCGTACGCAACAATTATCTGGGGCGTAGTCGGTATGCTTGCCGGTATTCTGGCAGCGTTTCAGTTGGTTTACCCATCGTTGAATATGGGTACCGCTCCTACCACTTTTGGCAGGGTGCGCCCGGTACACACCAATGCGGTGATCTTCGCATTTGTGGGTAATGGTATCTTCATGGGCGTTTATTACTCGCTTCAGCGTTTGTGCAAGACCCGGATGTTCAACGACAAGCTGAGCAAATTCCACTTCTGGGGCTGGCAATCTATCATTGTGCTGGCAGCGCTGACACTGCTCACCGGTTACACCACCGGTAAGGAATATGCCGAACTGGAATGGCCGATAGATATCCTCATCGCGTTGGTGTGGGTAGCATTCGGTGTCAACATGTTTGGTACTATCCTGAAGAGGCGCGAGCGTCATCTTTATGTGGCGATCTGGTTCTACATAGCCACATTTGTAACAGTAGCCATGCTGCACATCGTGAACTCCATTGAGATCCCGGTAAATCTGTTGAAATCATATTCCTGGTATGCCGGTGTGCAGGATGCACTGGTGCAGTGGTGGTACGGACACAACGCGGTAGCGTTCTTCCTTACGACACCTTACCTGGGCCTGATGTATTACTTCCTGCCAAAGGCTGCTAACCGTCCTGTATATTCTTACCGTTTGTCCATCATTCACTTCTGGGCACTGATATTCCTCTATATATGGGCCGGCCCGCACCACTTGTTATATACTGCCTTGCCGGATTGGGCTCAGTCATTAGGTACTGTGTTCTCTGTGATGCTCATTGCTCCATCATGGGGTGGTATGCTGAATGGTCTGCTCACCCTGAGGGGAGCGTGGGATCGTGTACGTGAAGATCCGGTGCTGAAATTCATGGTGGTTGCGGTAACAGCTTATGGTATGGCTACGTTCGAAGGGCCTATGCTGAGTCTGAAGAGTGTGAATGCGATCAGTCACTTCACCGACTGGACCATTGCACACGTACACGTAGGCGCACTCGGTTGGAATGGTTTCCTCACCTTCGGTATCCTCTATTACCTGATACCAAAGATATTCAGAACAAAGCTGTACTCTGTGAAGCTGGCTAACCGTCACTTCTGGATCGGCACACTTGGTATCGTGTTCTATGTGGTGCCTATGTATTGGGCAGGGTTCATGCAGAGTCTGGCATGGAAAGAGTTTACACCTGAAGGCACACTGAAATATCAGTTCCTCGATACAGTAAAACAAATGCAGCCATTTTACCTGATGCGTGGTATCGGAGGTGTGTTGTTCCTCATCGGCGCCTTGATCATGTGTTACAACCTGTACAAGACCATGCAGGCAGGCAATGTGCTTGATGAAGAACCTGCAGAAGCAGCACCACTTGCCAAAGTTTACGAAGCGCACAGCAGCCAGCACTGGCACAGGTGGATCGAGCGCCGCCCAATTCAGATGCTCGTATGGAGCTTGGTATTGGTAGCTATCGGCGGTATCATCGAAATGGTACCAACGTTCATGGTGAAATCAAACATCCCGACCATAGCCAGTGTGAAACCATATACGCCGCTTGAATTGCAGGGCAGGGACATATATGTACGTGAAGGTTGTTATCTCTGCCATAGCCAGATGATCCGTCCGTTCAGGAGCGAGGTAGTACGTTATGGCGAATACTCTAAGGCTGGAGAATTTGTTTATGACCACCCGTTCCAGTGGGGTAGTAAGCGCACCGGGCCCGATCTGGCGAGGATAGGCGGTAAGTATCCGGATAGCTGGCACTTCAACCATATGTATGAGCCTTCAAGTATCTCTCCGGGTACCATCATGCCAAACTACCCATGGTTGTTCACGAATGATCTGGATACAGCAACAACGGCAGCAAAGATCAGGGCTATGATCACGTTGGGAGTGCCTTACGAGGCCGGTTACGACAAGATGGCAAACAGGGATCTTGTAAACCAGGAGAACAAGATAGTGGAAAGCTTGTCCAAAGATAAGATCACTATCAAGAACAATAAGGAGATAGTTGCGCTGATCGCTTACCTCCAGAGGGTTGGTACTGACATCAAATTAGAGAACAAAACTGCTTCTAAATAGTAACCATATGAAATTCATACACTATCTCGAAACGATAACAGGGGTCGGCATTTTTCCACTGACATCTCTGACCATATTTTTTGTGTTCTTCACAGCCATGTTCGCATGGTCAATGAAGGCTGACAAAAAATATATCGATGTACTGAAATCAATTCCATTTACAGAAAAAGACGAAGAATAATAACTGAATAAAAAAGCATCTGTATGCAACTAAATAGAAGAATATCACTGATCGCGGCTTCACTGATCCTCTCTCCGGCACTGAGTTATGCTGCAGGGGCGGTAGCAGGCGATGCCAGTCTGAATTACAACTGGACACTCATTGGAATGGTAACGCTCATTCTGATATTGTTGTTCGTCATTGGAATGTTAGCAGGTACTATGCGCCAGTTAGGGCAGATAGTGAGAGAAAAGAACAGGAAGGCCAGGAATGGCGCTGGCAATGTGATCAGGACAGTGCTCCTGCTCTTTGCACTTGCTGTTCCTTTCACAAAAGCTATGGCAGCAGAGGCTGCGGAGGCGGTAGCTGCACCCGTATCACATAGCATACAAGGTATTCCTGAGTCCGATTTCTACTTACTGGTGATCATTATTTCCTTAGAGCTGGTGGTGATCTTTATGTTGAGCATCTATATTACAGTTCTGCTTAAGGTGATCAAAGGCGAACCAGAGTATAGCGCGGAAGCAAAGGCTGTTGCACAGAAAAGCTGGTTCTGGGATAAGTTCAATGCGGCAGCTACACTGGAGAAAGAGAAGGATATCATGCTCGATCACGATTACGATGGTATCCGCGAGCTCGACAATAGTCTTCCTCCATGGTGGAAATATGGTTTTTACCTCACCATTGTAGTAGGTATCATATACCTGTATCGTTTCCATGTATCACATACCGGCCCTAGTTCTGAGGAAGAATTCGTTGCTGAAATGCAGAAGGGAGAAGAGGACAAGGCAGAATACCTCGCAAAATCTGCAAACAACGTGGATGAGAATACAGTGACCCTGATGACCTCTGAGTCTGATATAGCTGCCGGTAAAGAAGTATTTGTGAAGAATTGCGCGGCCTGCCACCTCGCAGACGGTGGTGGATCGGTAGGTCCAAACCTTACTGACGAGTACTGGCTGCATAGTGGCGGTATAAAAGACATATTCAAGTCTGTTAAGTATGGTTGGCAGGACAAAGGCATGAAGAGTTGGAAGGACGACCTGTCTCCAAAGCAGATACAACAAGTAGCAAGTTTTATTAAATCATTGAAAGGTACCCATCCGGCCACCCCCAAAGCCCCTCAAGGAGACATATATATTGAAGCCGGAGCTCCTGCCACCGATAGTGCAAAGGTGGAGAAGGTGGCGGCTAAATAATACTAGTGATGAACGATACGAATGTTAAGCAGGATTCTTTTAGAGATAAAGTAGCAACTGTAGATAAGAAGGGTAAGCGGATATGGATGTTTCCGCAGAAGCCCGAAGGAAAATTATATAATCTCAGAAAAACAGTAACGGTATTTTACCTGTTACTGTTTTTCGGGTTGCCATTCGTTAAGGTAGGAGGGCACCCTGTATTTCTTATAAATATCCTTCAACGCCGATTTATTCTGTTCGGACAGATATTCTGGCCGCAGGACTTCTTCATTTTTGCCATAGGAATGGTGTTGTTCATCGTTTTTGTGGCGCTGTTCACTGTTGTTTTCGGACGTGTCTTCTGTGGTTGGGCTTGTCCTCAGACCATATTTATGGAGATGATCTTCCGCAAAGTGGAATACTGGATCGATGGCAATGCCGCCCAACAGAAAGTACTTGCGGGTATGCCCTGGAATACAGATAAAGTGATCAAAAGAGTATCCAAGTGGATAATCTTCTGGTTAATGAGTTTCATTATTGCTAATACCTTTCTCGAGTATATTATAGGTGTGGACGAGTTATATAAGATGATCACCGAACCTATTGGCCAGCATATCGGCACATTGGTAGCGCTCATCATTTTTACTACTGTGTTCTTCTTTGTTTACCTGTGGATGAGAGAGCAGGTGTGCACAGTAATATGTCCTTATGGCCGCATGCAGGGCGTGTTGCTTGATAAAGATTCGGTTGTTGTTGCCTATGATTATAAACGTGGGGAGAAGAGAGGGAAATTTCACAAGAATGAGCAGCGTACGCTCGGCGACTGTATCGACTGTAGCCAGTGTGTACGTGTATGCCCCACAGGTATAGATATCAGGAATGGTACTCAGTTGGAATGTGTGAACTGTACAGCCTGCATAGACGTGTGTAATCATATGATGGAAGCTGTTGGTTTGCCAACCGGTCTTATCAGGTATGCGTCTGAGAATAACATTGCACAGAATAAGCCGTGGAAGTTCACATGGAGGATGAGGGCATATAGTATCGTGATGTGTCTGTTGTTGGGGGTATTGGTATGGTTGCTGGCGAGCCGTACTGATGTAGGGGTGACAATTCTCCGTACGCCCGGTCAGCTTTACCAGGAGCAGCCCAATCACCAGATGAGCAATCTGTACAACTACAAACTGCTCAACAAAACTTTTGTGGACAAGGAACTGACATTAATGCCTGAGAATTTTACAGGTTCTATTAAACTGGTAGGTGAGGAAAGGTTAAAGGTGCCGAAGGATGGTATTATCGCCGGAACAATGTTTGTGTATGTCGATAATAGTAGTCTAAAAGGAAGAAAAACACCGATAAGGATAGGCGTATATGAAGGTGGCAAGAAGATCACCACGATCACCACTTCATTTTTAGGACCGTTTACAAACAATTAAAACTATTGACAATGTTCATGAGAATAGGATGGGGATGGCGAATAATGTTCTTATATGCTTCTTTTGCTACGATGATCATCATACTGGTAATAAAAAGCAGCCACCAGCAGTTCGATCTTGTGTCTAAGGATTATTATAAAGATGAAATAGGATATCAGAAGGTGCTGGACGCGTCTAAGAATGAGGCTTTGCTGGCCGGCAACATAGATATTCATGCCGACAGGGACAACGTCATTATTGATTTCCCGCAGGAGTTCAAAGGAAAGGCCATGCAGGGAGAGATCAGGTTCTTCTCTGTAGTTCACCAGGACTGGGATCGTGTATTTAAGGTAAACAATGAAGGGGGCACTGCCATTATCCCGCGCGCGAAGCTGGAAAATACAAACTATAAGATCAAGATAAGTTATAACGTGGATGGAAAGGAATATTACCACGAATCACAGATAATGCTGCATCAATAATGGCAACCTCAGTTATCATAATGGCTTTTTTGATGGGATTTACGGGTAGCCTGCATTGCGCGGGAATGTGCGGCCCTATCATGTGGGTTATGCCATTCCAGTTCTTTAACGGTGCAAAAAAGGTGCTGGCGGTCACATTATACCACCTTGGAAGGGTATCTGTTTATGCTATGCTGGCTGTGGTTTTACACTCATTCCGCAGCTTCTTTGATCCCAGGATCCAACAATATATCTCTATAGGATTAGGGAGCCTCTTGTTATTGGCAGGAGTGTTGTCATTTCTCCCCGCTGCAGGTTTTACAGGGTTCAACCTCCCCTGGAGCGGCACTGTGAAAAAACTATTGGGTAAGTTCATTGGCCGCCCGGGTATTGGAGCCATCACGGCTGCCGGTGTGTTGAATGGGCTACTACCTTGTGGCCTGGTATATATGGCGCTGTCAGCCACATTTACATTAGGCACTTCTGCTCAGGCGGCAGCATTTATGTATCTGTTTGGTGCAGGTACATTGCCTATGCTTATCAGTATCTCTGTCTTAAAATATAAGGCTTCGGCGCTTAGGGTAGCTCATGTAAAAAAGCTGGTTCCGGTTGTGGTTTTTTGTTTTGGGTGTCTGTTCATTCTGCGTGGCCTCAATTTGGGTATTCCGTACATCAGTCCCAAAGTGGTGGTTTCGGGGCACCAGATACATTCCTGCTGTCATAAGAAATGACCAGGAGCAGGTCATTCCCTGATATTCGTCATGTTCATATTTTTCGATCGTTGATATTTTTATTTTATACGTAATGAAAAAATCAAATAGGAAAATATACGAAACAGAAGGTAACTTAAATGATAATGTATTACATTTAAGCATGCCTTTTACCACTCTGAATAATGACACCTTTCAGGCGTTGTTCAATTACGCCAGTATTGGTATTGTGATCACTGATTCTGCCGGGGAGATACAAATGACCAATAAGTACATTGAAACCCAGTTCGGGTATGATCATGGAGAGCTTATCGGTAAGAAAGTTGAAGTGTTGATCCCTCCTCGTTTTACCCAACGTCATGTTAAGCACAGGGAAAATTTCAATGGCAATCCGCATAGCCGGCCCATGGGTTTAGGTATGGAGTTGTGGGGGGCTAAGAAGAATGGTGAAGAATTTCCGGTTGAGGTAAGTCTTGGCCATTATTCTATTGGTAGTGACAATTATTCCCTTGCATTCATTAGTGACATCACGCAGAGAAAGGAAACGGAACAGGCCATCATTCAGCTCAATGCGCACCTTGAAGAAAAGGTAAAGGAAGGATCACAATCACTCGCATTGACAGTTGAGCAACTCGGTAACCAGATCAAGGAGACTGAAAGAAAAGATGCTGAATTGGAGCGTGTCAATAATTTTCTCAATAACATCTGGAATCATGCAGGCGCCATCATTTTTGTAGCAGATACTACCGGCCTGATACAGTTCTTTAACCCATCTGCCGAGAAAGGCCTGGGCTATACAGCCCAGGAGGTGATAAATAAGATATCAGTACCGCATTTTCATGTGGCCGATGAGCTGAAGAAGAAGGCAGAAGAGTTGTCTCTTGCTTCCGGAAAGAAAGTGAAAGGGAATTTTGATCTGTTCAAGGTTTCATCGGAGATGGGGCTTGGTAACAACCAGGAGTGGCATTATGTGAAAAAGGACGGTACATCGTTCTTTGTGTCGCTTAATGTTACACCACTGCGCGACAGCCATGGAGATATTTCCGGTTATCTGGGCATAGCCATTGATATATCTGAGAAGAAGCATGCAGAGACAGAGTTGCTCATGGCACTTGAAAAGGAAAAAGAGCTGAATGAGCTAAAGTCAAGGTTTGTCTCAATGGCTTCGCATGAATTCAGGACTCCGCTTAGCGCAGTTCTGTCATCGGCGTACCTGCTGTCGAAATATACAAAGACGGAGGAACAGCCACAGCGCGAAAAACATATTCAGCGTATTGTTTCATCTGTAACATCTCTTACAGAGATACTCAATGATTTCCTTTCCGTAGGTAAGATAGAAGAAGGAAATATTCACGCCAACTATCGGGAGTACGACATTAAGGACCAGATGGAGCAGATCGTTCAGGAGGTCAATCACCTGCTCAAAAAGGACCAGAAGATCACATACAGGCATAAGGGTAACGACAATACGGTAAGTCTCGACCCTTCAATGATGAAGCATGTGGTGACCAACCTTTTATCTAACGCTATAAAGTTCTCTTATGATGAGGCCGAGATTATGATCCATACTGAAAATACAGCGAAGAGATTTGTCTTTACAGTTAAGGATCATGGTATAGGTATTCCGCCGGATGATATCAAGAGCCTTTATAAAAGATTCTTCCGGTCTTCAAACGTCACCAATATCCAGGGTACGGGGCTGGGCCTTCATATCGTCAGTAAATATGTGGAGTTGATGAACGGTAAAATTGATTGTGATAGCAAGCTTGGTGAGGGTACAACATTTACAGTAACTTTTGATCATAATAAATAGTTTAGAAAAATGAAAACGATCCTTATTATTGAAGACAACGAAGATATCCGGGAGAATGTGGCAGAGATATTGTCATTATCTGACTACAAGGTGTTGATGGCACCCAATGGTAAAGAGGGTATTGAAGTGGCACAGAAGAACAAGCCGGATCTTATCATATGCGATATCATGATGCCCGGTGTGGACGGATATGGTGTACTGCATGTATTGCATAAAGACCCTGAAACGCAGAGTATTCCGTTCATTTTCCTTACCTCAAAAAGCGAAAGAGGCGACTTCCGTACCGCAATGGAAATGGGGGCAGATGATTACATCACTAAGCCATTCGCAGGTAATGAACTTTTGAACGCTATCGAGAGCAGGTTCAAAAAAACAGAGATCATTAAGAAGACGCTTACCGCCGATCTGAAAGGTCTCAATGAATTGAGATCTTCCGTAGGGAGTAATAAGACGCTTGAGGAACTGACCAATGAAGGTAATATCAACGAGTACAAGAAGAAACAGGTCATATACAAACAGGGCAATCATCCGCACTACCTTTTCTACATCATCAAGGGTAAGGTGAAGACATTTAAGACGCATGATGATGGAAAAGATCTCGTTATAGACCTCTTTAATGAGGGTGATTTCTTCGGGTACACCTCGCTACTGGAGAATACAACTTATAAGGAGACCGCAGAGACCATAGAAGATGCTGAACTGGCATTGATACCTAAAAAGGATTTTGAGGAATTGATCAATAGCAATCCTGCTATTGCCCGGAAGTTCATTTCGTTGCTGGCAAAGAATGTCACTGCAAAGGAAGAGCACCTGTTGGGTATTGCCTACAATACGTTGCGCAAAAAAGTTGCGGAAGCATTGGTGTCCATGCAGAAGAAATATCACGTTAATAAAAAAGAACCGTTTGCTGTAGAGGTCAGCCGTGAAGAGCTGGCCACTATTGCAGGTACAGCTACAGAGTCTCTTATCAGAACGCTGAGCGACTTCAAATCCGAGAAGCTGATAGACATACGGAATGGTAAAGTAGTGATCAGTGACGAGAAAAAACTCACTACTCTGATACGTTAATTCCTGCATCTGATAAAAAAGGCGCTTCAGTCACGGAGCGCCTTTTTTCATCAGATATTAGTGCGTATTATTTGGCGCATTAGATTGGGAGTCTGCAGGTTTGTTGTCATTGTGCTTCGCCCCGCGCCACGCTTCGAGTATCTGTGGCATAGTGGTTATTCCCCAGCACAGCATCACAGCAGCCAGCATGGCCAATAAATGATTGAATTCAAATTTCATGGTCTTCAGTGTCGTAAATGTTTCATTGAAACAGATGACCACAATAAGGAAAAAGCCACCAAGCCTCTTACTGCTTGGTTTATCTCCTTCGCATAATGCGTGTGTTATAAACTGGCGTTTCCAGATCAGGAACCCGAACAGAACAATGCAGAAAATTCCGAATATGACATAGTCGAGACGGTCATCGCTGATGTTAAAGCTCATTTTTAAGATATTTAGTTGGCGTTGAGAACAAGATATGTTTTATAATTTACCAATTACAGATTATTTTGCTCAATAACTAATCGTTAGGGAAATAAGGTAGGGTAGTGAAGAACGACCATGTATTGTTTTGGCTTATTTTACCCATCTAAAGATACTTTAGTCAATAAAAGTGCTGCATGAAAAAGGTAGATAAAGCAAGTAAGGATCTGGCCCGGCAAAAAGCTACCAAGTCGGGTGTTCCCATTTGGTTATTTGCGGCGCTTGCTATAACCTTCCTGTCCTTTTTTCCTGCATTAAGGAATGGTTTCACCAACTGGGATGATAACGGCTATGTATTTGAGAATGCTCATTTAGGCAGGCCGTTAGGGGAGGCGGTAGCCTATTTTTTCGGTCCTCATTACTTTATAGGCAATTATATACCGCTTACTATGAGCCTGTATAGTTTTGTATTTCACCTGGCAGGTTTAGATGCACAGTCATACCATACATTAAGTCTTTTCCTTCACCTGGTCAATGTCTCGCTTGTTTTCTGGTTCATCTATCTGTTAAGTGGAAAGAAAAGGGAAGTGGCATTCTTTGTTGCCTTGTTCTTCGGTATCCATCCCATGCATGTTGAATCCGTTGCATGGATAGCAGAACTGAAAGATGTATTATATACCGCTTTTTTCTTCTCAGGGCTCATCGTGTATTGGAATTATCTCGCAAAGCAGCGATCGCCTGTTAAGGAGCATATCGGTTACTACCTGGCTGTGCTGGCGTTCTTTATTCTGTCGCTACTCTCTAAGCCGGCGGCCATCATCTTTCCGGTGGTATTGCTGCTTATAGACTATTATGCCGGCCGGAAAAGTACTACCCGCTTGTGGATAGAGAAGTTGCCTTTCTTTTTATTGTCAGTTTTGTTTGGTTTCATTGCGGTAAGGGCACAGCAGGCAGACAGGCTGCTGCATGATTATTATCCGCTGTCTCAGAGATTCTTCTTCGCGGCTCATTCCTTGCTTGTGTATTTTATTAAGTTCCTTGCCCCGGTTGGCCTGGCTTTGTTTCATCCCTATCCCCGGGTTACCGACGGGCATTTACCTGTCGCATATTATGCAGCTCCGGTCGTTGTTCTGTTGTTGTTTTATCTGGTATTCAAAACAGTAGAACGTACCCGGTTGATCGCTTTTGGAGTATTATTTTTTGTGGTGAACCTGTTACTGGTATTGCAGTTGGTATCTGTTGGCGATGCGATTGTAGCTGAGCGATATACCTATGTGCCCTATATTGGCCTTTTGTTTGTTGCAGGAATGTTGCTTTACGATGTTTATGACAGTAATAGAAAGAACATTATAATAGCAATGATAGCGATACTTGCTACCGTTTGTTCTTATCAAACTTACTCCCGTTGCCTCGTTTGGGAAAATGATATTACACTTGCCGATGACCTCGTGGAAAAATATCCCGATGACCGCCTCGCGTTAAATAACAAAGGTTTCATTCAGAAAGAGCTGCACAACTACCCGGAGGCCATTTCTCTGCTCACAAAAGCGATACAGATAAAACCTGACTACGCTATGGCCTATATGAACCTTGTGAATTGTTATATTGATCTGAACGATCTTAATAGCGCTATGCGTGCGGCTGACGACGCAATAGCTCATGTACCCGACGATTATAATGTACAGAATAAGAAAGGATTCATACTGTTCAGGATGAAACGATACAGTGAAGCAATACCTTTTTTTAGAAAAGGAAAGGTGCTGAAGGCTGATAATCCGGATAGCTATATTTTCATTGCTGAATGTTATGCCGCTATGCAGGATACCAAGGCGCAAATGGATGTACTCAATGAAGGGTTAAAAGTAATTCCTGATGAATGTATGTTGCTCAACAACAAGGGCTATGCTTTGTTTCAATTACGTCGGTATGATGAAGCTATTGAATATTTCAAAGCTGCATTAAAGATCAAGCCGGATTTTCAGCAGGCCTCTGCCAATCTTTCTGAGTGCTACAAGGTTATGAGTAGTACAACGCATTGATTGAAATACGTGCATTACAAGTGTAAGGCAATTTTCTCAGATTAATGAGCCAGTACGGGAAGGGTTATGGATGAAGGATGGCTGGTGCTCACGAAGATCTTTATGTTTGAGCTGATGTAGTCTTTAGGTTCACACTTATATATGTCCAGGAATTGCTGCGGGTTCCTGTCTACCAGCGGAAACCATGTGCTTTGCACTTGTATCATTATTCTGTGGCCTTTCCGGAAAACATGGGCTACATCAGGTATTTGGAAGTTGACCTGTGTTATTCTCCCTGGTATAAAAGGCTCTGGGTGCTCAAGGCTATTGCGGTACTTGCCGCGCATCACCTCTGCCCGGATTAACATCTCGATATCGATTGTTCTTTTGCTATGCGATTTAGGATGCTTGGCATCTGTGCTGTCACATGGAATAGCGTCTATTAGTTTTACAACTATATCCGCATCTGTCGTTGAAATGGAGGTGAAAATATTTGCCGTAATGTTTCCTGCCAAAGTAATGTCCTCATTCAGTGCTTGCGTCTGATATGTAAGTACATCAGGTCGGGTGCCTGCAAACGCCTGGTCATCGGTCATATATTCTATTGATCGGGCAAATTTTTTATTGTCATTGTATGGTACCGGCGACTGGGGGTTACTCACATATTCATTAAATCCTGTTTGGTCATTTGTGATTGGTTTGTCAAATGATGCGCTGCCATTTTTCTGTAGATACAGGTGCGTATCTTTCTTTTCTTTAGGGGGCCATTCTGTAAAAGTGCGCCATTTATTGGTGCCCGTAAAGAAAATGGTTGCTTCGGCTATGTTGCCGGTGTGAGTGCTGTCTAAGTAGCTATTGAAAAAAGGTACTTCTACATTCTTTATATACCATGAGGATGGTTTTTGCCCGAATTGCGCTATGCCCAGGTGGTCATATGACGAGTCGCTCCACGCTCCGTGAGACCATGGGCCCATCACCAGTTTGTTGACCGCATGGGTAGCACGTTCTATACTTTTGTACAATGCTAACGCACCATAACAATCCTCAGCGTCAAACATACCCCCTACAACCAGGGTGGCGACATTGTCGGGTATATTATTTATGTAGTTAGCAACATTTCTTGACTGCCACCATTTGTCATAATCAGGATGTTCGCTGATGTCCTTCCAGAAAGGAATGCTATCTCCCAGTGCTGACGATAGGTTCCTGAAAGTGCCTATATCGAGGTAGTACTTATAACTGTTAGTGTCCGGGAAATGAGCTCCCGCCGGATATTCCTTGGCAGGCGCCGGTCTGTATTTCCCGAAAACATGAAATAGATTTACGGCATCCATCATCATAAAGGCTCCGTTATGATGGATATCATCGCCAACAAACCAATCACATATTGGCGCCTGGGGACTCACGGCCTTTAGAGCGGGATGTCCGCACAATGCCCCAAGTGCGGCATAAAATCCCGGGTATGATATGCCCGTCATGCCCACGCGGCCATTGTTCCCGCTTACATTTTTGACCAGCCAGTCAATAGAGTCATAAGTATCGCTGGCTTCGTCGGTCTGCGATCCTTTTTTGTCAGGAATGTAGGGTCTGATATTTTCATATTCACCTTCGCTCATGAATTTACCTCTTACATCCTGTACCGCAATGATATAATTCTGCTCCATGTAGGGCCATAGATTCATTATCCAGAATTTTTCAGCAGAATACGGGGTGCGTACAAACATTATAGGTCTGTCAGCTACGCCTTCTTTTTTGTATATAACGGTGAATAGTTTCTTTCCGTCACGCATCTGTATGTAAACGTCTTCCCTTTTGTAGGAGGCAGTGTGGTGGTAATGTCGTCGTGCATACCATGCGCCCGGAAGAGCGATGAGTAGTAAGAAAAAAATAACTAAAAGAGTTTGCTTTCTCATCCGGCTTCGAACTTATTTCCTTACTGTGGCATTTGTTGCCTGGTATCAAGGCGCTATCTGTTTGCTAAGATACTGAAACAACCGTGGCTGTAGTATAATAATGTTATCTGATAATGATATATATTAATTGCAGCGCCAGGAATATGATGGCAGGCACATATCGGCCTACGAACCTGGCAACAGGCAATCCTAAGAAAGGAAGGCAATAGAGTAGCCAGTTATCTTCCAGTTGGGGTATCAGGTACAGGGATAACAATACATAGTAGGACAACGGAATGCACAGCAACAATAGGTTGTGTTTGACAAAACTGTACTCCGAGATGTACATAAAAGCGATCAGCAATAATGCTATCAACGAGATGATGAACGTGCTGTGAAAATAGCTGTTGATTACGGTCCATTTGGCAAAAAAGAAACCGCCTTGTATGCTATATGGCAGTAAAAGAATAATTCGGTTAGCGACATTTGATGCCCAATGCCCGGTATACTTTGCAACGTATTCTTTCCAGCCAAGATTGAGATTTATTTCCGGATGTTCCTTTTTAAAACCTTCCACTTCACTGGGGGTCAGCATCCACTTGTTAGGTTTGTGATTTATGTTGTAAATTTCAAAATATACGTTCGATTCAACCCATGTCAGGTCGGAATTTATTCGCTGTTCACCCTGGTAATAATGGTTCTTATCCTCCAGCATAAGCTTGTTGTAAACTTTGTATCCGGGTATATGGTATAAAAAGAACAAAAAAAGAAAGCTACAGATCATTAGGCCTGTTTGTATCATTTTTGTACGCATTGTAATTGCGCCGCCTTTCCGGGCGAGAATGAAAAGCAGGAAGCCCGGTATCGCGAAGATATTGACCGGCTTTATTGCAAATCCGGCAAATAAAAGTATACCCGCCAATATCATTTTCTTATTATTTGCCCCGGATACTGTCAGGTCAAATATAATTAACAGGGTTGCTGTTTCTATTAGGTCTGGCGTACCCCTTGTCATCCATTTCGACGCAAGTGTGGCAAAAATGACCATGCCTGTATATCTTATCGGTCTGCTGATACCTTCGAAATTCCGGAAACATCTCAGAAATAAATAACAGTCAATAAAATAGAATACCCCACTTAAGATCCGGGTACTCACCAGGTAGTTGAAAGTAGTGATACAGGACGTTATATAGATCAGCAGAGTATATAAGAATGAGGTGCCTTGCGCCAATGCTTTGAAGTACCCGAATTTATTGAAGTAGTCTACCTCTGTTGTGTATGTGCTCTCGTCGCCCACTATCACAGGAGAGAACATGTTGACCTGGGTATACCTAAGCACAACTACAAATAACACAATAAACCAGGAAAACAAAACAATGTAGCGGTCAGCTTTATTATTTTCTTCTCCCGTACTCTTTCTGCGCACGATTTGATGCAGGATATTAGACATTTGTTACTACTTATTGCTTGGCGCACAATAGGTGCAATTTGTCAATTGGGTCTTATTTTCTTTATTGTGCGCTGACAAATTTAACTATACCTGTTTACCAATCATAATACCGCCCATTCTTATTTTATCCCTGGCAAGGTTGGGATGGTGCCGAATTATTATACTTTCAGGTTTCTGATCCTTTCTTCAAAAGTCATTTTGCCGGGTAAGGGATCAGTCACTTCTCCGAATAATTCCATAAGCTCCGCGTTATGATTACTGCTGCGTTGTGTTTTCAGGTCAAAGTGAACAAAAGTTGCCCAGAGCACAGATCGCAGGATCGTCTTGTTCTCATTCCACATCAGTCCTTCCATCAGCAGGCTTTTATCGTCATAGGCGAGCAGGTGGGTTTGTATGGTCACGGTTTCCATCAGCGTAGCGGGACTCAGATAAGCGACCTGGTTTTGCGCTACTACCCAGCCCACTCCTTTCTCTATGGCAAGTTTGTATAGATCAAATCCGTAGCTGGCCAATAAGTGATCTTCACGGGCATTTAGAAAGTAATCAATATACCGGGAATTGTTTAAATGATTGAAAGGATCGCAGTCCGGAAAACGGATCTTCATTTTGCTTTCGGGTAGTTTCTGTAGTTGTTCCATATAAGTTCTGTATTTTATTTATGCTGGTTGGTATATCGGGGGCAAAATCAGAAATGAAATGAGTATCATTTTAGAAGGTCGTCATCTGTTATACAGCGCCTGTATTTTCGGGTATTTCGCCGAAACCGGTAGAGTCCATTGGTCAAAAAAATAAAGCATAACAATTTGGGCAGTGGTGTACGGATAGGTCACCTTGCCACCACCATCTTTACCACCTGTAAATATGCATTACTCCTGAGGCACAAATAATAGATTCCGGGAGCCATCCCAAATTTATTTGCGTCAAATACTTCCGTATGCCTGTATGGTCTCATTAGCTCGTTGTCATGGATCACCGCCATCCTTTTACCAATCATATCAGTGATATATAAGGTCACCGGTTCAGCCGCCGGCAGATCATAGACAATTGATGTTTGTCCCGAAAAAGGATTTGGGTATACCCGGAGGTTATAAGCATATTCGTTTATTGGCGCCACAGAGGCTCCTGTTATTGAAGAATCAATGATCGCTGTCATCAGTTTGCTGTCACACTGGTATGCGGCTATACTTTCCTGTGTTGCCCACACCGGGTGAACATGATTATTATAAGCGGTAACACAGGTATAGTCGCCAAAGAATACTTTCTTCTGTGGCTTGAAGGGTTGCGCGCTTATTTTAAAGTTCTGAAATGTTGAGGCACCGTCTTTTGAGACAGCCATATATACATCCGTCAGGCTGTCTCCGGCCGCATAATTTCTCCGGTCATAGAACAATACATAAATGCGTCCTGTTATTGGGTCTACCGTCATTGAGCTCATGAACTGTTCGGCGGGCCCGGGGTCATTGTTCACTTTTATGGGGCTGCTCCACGTGTTGCCGCTGTCTGTAGATTTGCAGATCCATATATCTGTGTTCCCAACTCCGTTTCTTTGGTCATTCCAATTAACGTATATGGTTCCCCGATACGGGCCGAAACTGTTATCGCAGGATATGAACGGCAGGCCGGGCGATCGGAAGATGCCGGCAATGTTATCATAATACCATCCGCCCGGTGAATTTGAGACTGTTGACTCCGTATTCAGCCACGTGGCCCCACCATCATACGACCTGTTGAATAATATCGCATTATTATGCGCCCATGCCACATATATCTCGCTGTGCGGTCCGGCACAGGGCATCGCCCCCTCCACCGAATTGCTCCAAATAGAACAGTCGCCCGGAGTTCTGCTAATGCATGTAGGGGTTATCCAGCTATGCCCGGTATCAGTCGATTTTGAGAAAAAAATCAGGGTGCTGTCCAGTGGGTTTGTTCCCCCAAACTTGTCATAGCGGCTCCATGTCAGATAGATCTGGTTATTTCTTCTGTCCACTGTTGCCCATGGCTTATCATCAGTATGGGGTGTATCTGAGCCCGCAATGCTGCCATTTGTCCATGTATGCGTTGTTATATTATCCGATCTGTGGCAGACAAGGGCCTTTTCTGAAGACCCCATATGCAGAAAATAAAAATAGCCGTTTGTATCTGTAAAAACAACCGGGTCGCCATTATCATTAATAGTGGTTGTCACGGTATCTGATGTCCAGTTATGCCCTCCGTCTGTCGAGTAGAACATATTTCCGGGCTTTTGGCCGGTATACACGAAGGGCGGGTTGCACGCTACAATTAGCCGCGTAGGGTTTTTAAAATCCATGGCAATACATGGTTCCTCAAGATAGTTGAAGCCGCTATTGAAGCGAACGCTGTCAATGACAACATTGGGCATCTGTGCTTCAATTCTCTTCGCTACGCATAGCAGGATGGCAATTAATGTAATTTTTAGGGTAAAGGACTTCATCAATTAAAGCTACAAAAAGGGACTGACGAATTTATGCAATGTTTTTTTATATGGGTAGTCGCAAGATCAATAACAGCTATTGTTCAAAGGTTTCTGTTACCATCAGCAAACAACAAAAAAGCTTCACATTTCTGTGAAGCTTTTGCGGACTGGACGGGACTCGAACCCGCGACCTCCGCCGTGACAGGGCGGCATTCTAACCGACTGAACTACCAATCCAAAGTTCTTGTGAAAAGAAGGTTTTTAACACCCTTTTTTCCGGTTTGGGCTGCAAATATAGTGCCTAATTTTTGAATTGTCCAAACTTCTTTCAAAAATCAGGATTGATTTATTTTTCTACATTTGTTTTACATGGAAAAGACTAATGGTAAAATATCCTACCTCGAGGGTATAAGAGGCCTTGCGGCGCTGTTGGTATTCTTTCATCATTTCGGGTTGGCTTTCTATTCTGCTTACTTTACTCACAATCCGGAGGCATCGCACCTCAATGGCATGGAGATCAGTTATGGCCAGAGCCTGTGGAGTGTATTTTCCAACGGCAATTTTTGTGTCTATGTGTTCTTTGTGCTCAGTGGCTTTGTGCTGAGCAGGAAGTATTTTCAGACAAATTCCTTTGATAGTATTGTTTCTGCAGCCCAGCGCAGGTTCCTGAGGTTATACGTGCCCATAGCTGCTACCATTACGTTGTCATTCCTGCTCATTGAGTGCGGACTCTATTATAATGTTCCGGCAAGTGCTGTCACCCATTCAGAGTGGTGGCTGGGCAGCATGTGGACTTTCCCCGATGTGGTGGCTAATTACCTGAAGACCATGCTATATGGTACTATGTTCATGGGCGATAGTTCTTTCGATACCACGCTGTCGAGTATGTCTATCGAGTTTTACGGATCCCTCTTCGTATTTGCGTTTCTGGCGCTTACACATAATATCCGGAACAGGCTGGCAATGCTTTCGCTAGTCGTATTGTATTGTCTTATTACCGGGCATATCTATACGGCCACCTTTGCTTTTGGCATCGGCCTCAACTACCTTGAGCAGAAGCGTGCAGCAATGAACGGGACGGTTGCCCTTGCGCTTGCCTTATTGCTGGTCTTTGTCGGTGGTGTGCTGGGGTCTTTCCCCACCAATGGCATGATAGGCGGTACATTTTTTGAGCAGTTCTCGCCGGGTTTGCTTGGTGTCAGTAAGTGGTATCATAGTATCGGCGCATTCTTTGTAGTAAGCGCATTTGTCATGTCAGATCTTCTGCAGCGTATCATGAGTTGGCGCATCTTTATTTTCCTTGGTTACATATCTTTCTCGTTATACCTGTTACATCCGTTGCTTATTGGGTCGCTCAGCAGTTTTATATTCCTGAAGTTGTCTGAGTCAATGCCTTATAACAATGCTGTGCTGGTTGTATTCCTTATTACAACTGTTGTATGTGTGCCACTGTCATGGCTAATGACAAAATATGTGGATGTACCGGGCACTAAGTTCTCAAAGTATATTTATGAGCGTTATGGAAAGCGCTAAATGGTAAGTTAGTTTAATATCATTGGTGGCAATAAATGGTTGTGTAGTTTTATCCTTACTTTTGTAATCCCAAATTTCAATTATGCAATTTCTTGATTTTGAGAAGCCGCTCGAAGATCTCTACACGCAGATCAGTAAGCTCAAAGAAATGTCTGCTAAGAATAAGGTAGATGTGACCAATAGTTTGCGCGAGCTGGAGACCGCTTTTGATAACACACGTGCTCGCATATATACCGATCTCACTCCATGGCAGCGGGTACAGTTAAGCCGCCATCCCGATCGTCCCTATACATTGTATTACATCGAAAAGATATTCAGCAACTTCACTGAGCTTTATGGCGATCGCCAGGTGAAGGATGATAAGGCAATGGTGGCCGGAATGGCAGAGTTGGATGGCATGCCAGTAATGGTGATGGGGCAGCAGAAAGGTATCAATACCAAAATGCGCCAGATGCGTAATTTCGGTATGGCCAATCCCGAGGGTTACCGCAAGGCCCTGAGACTCATGAAGCTGGCCGAAAAATTCAACCGTCCCGTCATTACTTTCATAGATACCCCGGGGGCATATCCGGGTCTTGAGGCAGAAGAAAGAGGACAGGCAGAAGCAATTGCCCGTAACCTCTACGAAATGGTGGATATGAAGGTGCCTGTTATTTGCGTTATCATAGGAGAAGGCGCATCGGGTGGTGCCGTAGGTATTGGTGTTGGAGACAGGGTGGCCATGCTCGAAAATACATGGTATTCTGTCATCTCTCCGGAATCCTGTTCGTCCATATTGTGGCGTAGCTGGAATTACAAGGAAAAAGCGGCAGAACAATTGAGGCTTACCTCCGAAGACATGAGCGGTTTCGGGCTGGTGGATGATGTGCTCAAGGAGCCGGTGGGGGGGGCGCACTCATTCCCTGAGGAGATGGCCGCAACGCTGAAAACATACCTGCTGAACGAACTCTCAGAACTATCGAAACTCACTCCTGAAGATCGCATTGGTCAGCGCATTGCAAAGCTCTCTAAGATGGGCGCTTACGATGAACTGCCGCAGACATCATAGAAATGATGTGACAATTAAGGATGTTTATTCATTGTTTTTATACAAACAAATTTAGAAATGGCTTCTCAACAACTTAAGGGTACCGGGGTGGCGTTGGTCACTCCTTTTCAGAAGAATGGCTCGGTAGATTACAAGGCGCTGGAACAACTCGTAAATAATGTAATTAAAGGTGGTGTCGATTTTCTGGTAGCATTGGGTACTACCGCGGAAACACCTACGCTGTCATCTGATGAGAAAAAAGAGATACTCAAAGCCATTATCACTTATTGCAAAAAGCGTGTGCCTGTAGTATGCGGCATTGGGGGTAATAATACCGAAGAGGTGATAGCGCAGATCAAAGAGTATGATCTGAAAGATGTGGCGGCCATTCTCAGTGTTACGCCATACTACAACAAGCCGACACAGGAAGGCCTGTACCAGCACTTTAAGGCAGTTGCTAAGTCAACAGCAAAGCCCATAATACTATATAACGTGCCCGGGCGCACCGGTTGCAATATGCTCCCTGCCACTACGTTGAGGCTGGCTAAGGATTTTGAGAATATCATAGCGGTAAAAGAGGCAAGTGGCAATATGGCTCAGTGTATGGAGCTGGTGCAGAACAGGCCTGAATCATTTGTCGTCCTTTCAGGCGATGATAATCTCGTGCTGGCCCAGATGGCTGTTGGCTTTGATGGTGTTATATCAGTTGCCGCCAACTGTTTCGCTAAAGACTTCACCGATATGGTGAATCTTACTATGGTCAATAAGTATGATAAGGCGCGTAAGCTCCACTATAAATTATTGACTGGTATGGACTTGCTGTTTGTTGATGGTAATCCTCCCGGTGTGAAGTACGTGTTGAGCAAGCAGGGTGTCTGCGGCAATTACTTCCGTCTTCCGGTAGTGCCTGTAAGCGACGCAACAGCTAAAAAGATCGATGCCTTCCTCAAGGGTATTTGATTGGCAGATGATATTAGAGATAACTTAACCACCATTTCCGGTGGTTTTGTTTTATATGCATGAACCACCTGCTCGGAAAGTAAAGGATGGCAATGGCTGTTATCCAGAATAGATATACACGCACAAGGGTATAGCCGGGGTGAGAGAATACGCTGACTTGCTCATTGTGCCTGAACAAGGCGCTGCCCGCCACTGCCAGTCCATGGATCACATAAAGGTGCAGTATGTAGTAGAACAATGGTACACGCCCGAACACGGTAAAGAATGCACCTGTCCTGCCGCTCATCTTTTCAAGCAGAGGCAGTGAGATGATGGCGGGTCCCAGGGTCATCAACAGGTAGCAGAGAGAGGGCGGATACTTGGTGCAGTTCACAAATGATAGTGTGGTGCGCCATATGTTCTCTTGCCATGACCACGGAGATGGGTCGCCATATCCGTCTATCATACGCAATACAATAAAGCAAACGATCATGCTCGACCCGGTGATGTAGAATAGGAAATGCCTGTCCTTTGCATGATGGTGAAACATCCTCCCGAAGCAATATCCGGCAGCCATTACGCCTATCCACGGTACCAGGGGGTAAAATACCATTACCGTATTGCCATGTCCGTAGCTTATAGGGCCTTGCACATGTAGTAGTTTCCACAGGATACTGTCATTGTGCAAGCCGTCAAGGGCATTGTGGCCCAATATCATTACCGCCGCTAAAGACAATATGATCGGCCAGGGCAGGAATATAAGCCCCGAAAGACATATCATGCTGACACCTATCGCCCAGATCACTTGCAGGAATATAATGGAGTAATTAAGGTCAAAGGTCCATCCCAGCCGCACAAACGTATGCTCCAGCACGATCAGCCACAGCCCGCGTGTAAACAGTTTCCACGACGCTTGTTTACGGCTCGTGTTTTTTCCCTGGGACAGGTAGGCGCTGGTCCCGGTCAGGAAAATAAATACCGGTGCGCAGAAGTGCGTGATCCACCTGGTGAAGAACATATAGCTGCTGGCATGTTGCAGGTCGGTAGGGTCAAATTTGAAGCCGCTGAAAAAGTCCCTGGTATGGTCCAGCGCCATAATGACCATGACCATACCCCTTAAGATATCAATAGAACGTATTCTGTTCGTGGAGGTTGGTGTTGCCATATTCAAATGTAAACAACAATACAGAGATTCCGCAATGGCTTTCTATAAGAGCATGCCTGCAAATGCCGCAGACATGTACGAGGCCAGCGTGCCGCACAGCAGCGCGCGCAATCCCAGTTTTGCCAGGTCGGTCCTGCGTTCAGGCACCAGGGCGCCTATGCTGCCTATTTGCATGCCCACACTACTGAAATTGGCAAAGCCGCAAATAGCCACAGTGATGATCGTTAGTCCCTTGGGTGTGGTAATAGGTAGCGTTTGCCCGGTCAGGTTCTTGAAGGCAATGAATTCATTGATGGTCAGTTTTTGTCCCAGCAGTGTGGCCGCGTTGTTCACATCTTGAGCAGGTATGCCCATGGCCCATGCAAAAGGGTAAAAGATCATACCGAATATCTGGTCAAGGGTCAGCCCGTGCCATATGTGGCCCAATATCCAGTTCAGCATCGCGATCAGGGCAATGAAGCCGATCAGCATCGCAAGCATATTCATGGCTATTTTAAAGCCATCGGCTGCTCCGTGTGTTATAGCATCCAGCAGGTTGGCATAGCCGCTTTTTACGTCCAGTTTCACACTCCCCATGGTCTGTGATGCTTCTGTTTCCGGGAATACGATCTTCGATATCACCATTGCTCCGGGTGCGGCCATCAGGCTGGCTGCTATCAGGTAATCGGCCCGTGCTCCCATGTTCACATACACGATCAGTATCCCGCCGGCTATACAGGCCATGCTGCCGCTCATAGATGCCAGCAGCTCGCTCTTTGTCATCCCCGGCAGATAGCCGCGTATCATCACCTGCGCCTCCACCTGGCCTACAAAGGTGCTGGCGGCATTGCTGAGCGCTTCGGCGCCGCTTACGCGCATTACAAAGTGCATCACGCGTGCTATCCTGTCCACTATGAACTGCATCACCTTCAGGTAATAAAGCATGGCAACCAATACGCAAACAAGAATGATGGTAGCGGTGATATTGAATGCAAATACGAATGCGGGCGATACACGGTAGTTCACCACCTGTCCGCTGTGGTCATAGACGCCTATGCCTCCATATACAAATGCTGCCCCCTGGCTGGCAAATCCCTCAAGCTTTTGCATGCCCTTGCCCAGAAACTGGAAGAACTGGTTCACAATGGGAACTTTCAATACCAGCACTGCTATGACCAGTTGTAGCCCCAGCCCGCTGAGCACAAGGCGCACATTGATCTTCTTTCTGTTATTTGAGCACAAATAAGCAATAGCAAGTATCAGTATGATGCCAATGATGCCGGTAAAACGTTCCATGTTCTATAAAGATATTGTAAACGTATATTAGTTGGTTGCGATGGGCACAGGTGAACTACTTTTTCAGTCCTATTTCCATTAGCCTTTCATCAAGGTATGCGCCAGCAGTTATGTCTTCATACAGTTTTGGCTCGCTGTCTGTGATACAGCTTTCCAGGCATGCGAGGCTCATGTCACGTCTTGGATGAAGGAAGAATGGTATCGAATAGCGGGGGGTGCCCCATTTATCTTTTGGCAGGTTAACGACCCGGTGAGTGGTTGATCGCAATTTGTTATTCGTCAGCCGTTGCAGCATATCGCCTACGTTGACCACTATCTGGTCTTCCAGCGAGGTTACAGGCACCCACTCATCCATCATATTGAGTATCTGAAGGCCATCTGCCGATGAGCCTACCAGCAGCGTGATCAGGTTGATGTCCTCATGTTGTTCAGCCCTTATCGACGATCTGGGCTCCATAGTTATCGGGGGATAATAGATCGCCCTGAGTATGGAATTGCCGTTTTCAGTATATGCGTCAAAATAGTGCTCATCAAGCTGCAGGTATAAGGCAATTGCTTGCAGCAGAGATGTGCCCGCCTGTTCAAATGCTTTATAGGCTCGGAGCATGGTTGGTGTAAACTCCGGCAGCTCTTTCACGTGCACATTGGGAGGGTACCCCATTCCGGCTGTTTCCTGTCCGAACTGGAAGAACTCCTTAAGGTCCGGGGCATCATATCCCTTGGCATGTTCCTTGCCGAAAGAGGTGTAGCCCCGCTGTCCGGCTGTTTCCGGTGCCTGGTAGTTCATTTTTTGTTCTTCCGGAAGCCCGAAAAAACTTTCTGCGCCTTTATACATATCGGCCACCATCTCGTCGCTGATGCCATGGTTTCTTACGGCCACAAAACCAACATCTTCAAAGGCTTTGCCAAGGCGTGCCACAAGATCATTTTTTTGGGAAAGATCACCCCGGGTGAATTCAAACAGATCTACAACAGGAATAGCCATATGAATGTTTATGATGGCGGCAAAATAAAAGTATTTTGTATGTACTTGCCGTTATCTTTTTATGAAGTTATTTCTTATAGACCTCTCCCCATGCATCCCCATGCCCGGTTCTATAAACAACATGATAGGCCGGGTTATCCTTTATTTCATAGAACTGCGTCACAGAGTCTATGTTATCGAGTATGAGGTATTCGGTTTGTGGCGTTATCTCAAATCCGGCATGTGGAAATGGCTGCGTCGTCATCCTGAATCCGGTTAGCGGCTTTTGCAGGTGTTCTTTGTTGGCGAACGAGGAGAATATATAGCGGTCATAGAGTTGTTCTCCTTCAAAATAGCGTACAATGTCCTCATGTACCTTCATGGCATCATACGCGCCTAATGTTACATCACCCAGTCCGGTTGTGGTTTTGAATCCAATGATACCGGCTACTGCTGTGCAGATCAGAATAGGGTAGTAACTTACTTTATGTATCGCCTCAGCCATCAGGCAGATCGAGGCTGGTAGCATGATAAGCATGATGGTAAGTATGCAGATGAGGTATCGTACTGTGAAGAAGTTGATACACGAGAACGACAAATAGACCACAAAGAATACCGCCCCCAATATCATGAACCGCTGTGATTGCGGGCTGCTTGCAGTATTGATCTTTGATAGTATGTATGATGAATAGATAAGCGAAATAATGAAAAGGACAAAAACTACCTGGCGGGGTATGATGCTTCCCCTGTTGGCTACGATCAGGTAAATGACCGCTGCAGTAAACAGGGGCGCCAGGTAATGTGCATTCTTTCTCTTGATGGCAGTTACACTGCTGATCAGTAAAAACAGCAACGTCAGCCACTTTCTTCCATCTTGCAGGAATATCACTTCAAGCGAGTAGCGCATCTTCAGCCAGAAAGGCTCCCATTTCCATACTATATACCCCGTGTGCTCCGGGAAAAGGTACCAGCCGTTTATTTTTTTCTGCAACAGGTAAAAGCAACCGATAAGCACCCCTGCTCCGGCAAGGGAACTTATTCCTTTTACCCTGTTTATTAAAGGTTCTTTTCCTGCAGGCAGGTCTATGCAGGCGCATATGCCCAGCGTCAGCCCCAGTACCATCCCGCTTTCCTTGGTGAAGACCAATGCCGTGCAATACAGGAATGTCGCCATGTATTTCCTGCTTACATAGCTATATAGTGTTAATACAGATAATAATGCGATCATCACCTCCGGCAGCAGGAAGGTAGATTGTACAAAGAAGATCACCTGCAGGCACAGTGTCATGGCACATAGCGCGGCGATTTTCCTGTCATACATCCGCAGTGCTGTTTCATACACTGCGGTAATGGTCAGTAACGAAATGGTAAGTGCAAATGTGTGCTGTGACAGAGCCGACGCGCTGAATACTTTCATCCAGGTAGCCGCGGCGGCATAGAATAGCAACGGATGCCCCCTGGAGTAGAAAAGGTCTATGGCGTTCGGCATTAACGATGGGCCATGCTCATACATCAGTCGAACCGCCGGCGCGTACGACCACGACTCATCGGCATAGAACAGGTAGTGCAGCGCAGGTAGTTTTGCTATTACAAATACCGTCAGTATCAGTGCCAGTTCCCACCTTGTTTTGAGCAGCCGCAACATATGGGATAAAGGTAACTGCTTATGCCCGAATTGTGTACCTCGTTCCTTATTACTAATTTTAGGTATTATATGACAAGTGAAGATGTGATGCGGTGGCTCGCAGAGGTCACAGACCCGGAGGTGCCTGTCCTTACCATTATCGATCTCGGCATTGTCCGCAAAGTAGAGGTGTCGGGTGCAGCCGGCAATGAGTCGGTGTCAGTTTTTATCACGCCTACATATAGTGGTTGTCCGGCTATGGATGTTATTGCTGTGGGTATTCGTATGGCATTGGCCGGTCGTGGCGTGAAGAACATTACCATTGAGCACCAGCTTAGCCCCGCATGGACCACTGATTGGATGAGCGAAGAAGGCAAGCAGAAGCTGAAAGCTTATGGCATTGCCCCGCCCAACCGGAAGTCTTTTCAATCGCTCGGTCTTTTTGAAGAAGAGAAGATCCCCTGTCCGCGGTGCGGCAGTGCGGAAACGGAAATGGTAAGCCATTTCGGCCCTACCTCGTGCAAAGCATTATACAAGTGCCTTTCCTGCAAAGAACCTTTCGAACATTTTAAATGCCATTGATAATGCGTACCTACGAGAACAAACATCAGCCGCTTGCCCCTGTTCGGGTATATTATTCCCGTATATTCAGAAACCTCGGTATAGCATGCTTCGTTATTGTGGTTTGTCTCCTTATCGGCGTGCTTGGGTATCATTACCTCGCAGATATCCCCTGGATAGATGCCGTACACAATGCCTCCATGATCCTCAGCGGCATGGGGCCAGTAGCCGAGGTAAAGGGCAATGTTGGCAAGATATTCTCATCAGTTTATGCCATATTCAGCGGCGTGGCATTTATCACCAATATTGGTTTCCTGCTCGCGCCGGCAGTGCATCGTTTATTGCACCGTATTCATGCTGTAGAGAAATAAATTCCCCACTGTGTTGATAAAGTGTTTTTTCTTTATAATAAAAAATACTATTTTTATTAAAATGTTACCTCATGAAAAAACTGTTTATTCTACTCCTTTTGTTGGTTGTTGGTCGCAGTTACGGACAAACCACCATTTACTCTCAGACATTTAATTCAGGTTCCGCTCCTGATTGGACCCTTAATTCCTCGGATCTTGGTGGCGATGTTACGTTGACGGGGAATCAATGGATAATTAATAACTCTTATGTTGGTCCGCCTCCTTTGGGTAGCACCACTCCTAGTCAACCTTCCGGAATAACAGGGTTCCCGAATAGCTACTATATGCATATTTACTGTGGTCCTACTTTATCCTCATTGTATGGTACCAATTGTAATTATAATGCTTCTGGCTCCGCTACGCATTTTGCCTACCTCAGCACAGCGACCTCTACCACCGGTTACACAGGCGTTAGTTTCTCATTCTGGTGGATTTGCCAGGGCGATGCAACAACAGTTGGCAAGGTATATTACCGTACATCAACTTCCGGTACGTGGACATTGATAACAACACCAATAACTAATTACAACTTGTCGAGTACATGGACAAAGCAGACAATAACTATGGCTGCTTTTGATAACCAGGCTACGCTCGAGTTTGCTTTCCAGTTCAATCAGAACGGGTCAGGAAGCGATCCGGCGTTCGGCATTGATGAGATCGAAGTAAAAGGTACGGCATCTACCGGCGTTAAGCCTGTCGCTTCCTTCACCACATCGCCCACACCGGCTACCATATGCACAGATAGCTGTCTCACGCTCACCAGCACCAGCACTATCTCTGTTGGTACTATAGATAGTGTGGCATGGTATGCAGTATATGCAGGCTTCCCGGTTAGGCTCAGCAATGCTAATCCTTTCTCTCTCTGCACTACGGCTCCGTTCAATGTTCCTGGTACTTACAATGTCCGTTTGCGCGCTTATGGCGGTAGCGGCTACGATTCTGCAAATGGTACGGTGACCGTAAATGCTTCTCCTCATCCGGCCATTACTAAGACGGGCAAAACGCTTTCTGTTCCATCAACTGGTTACACAAGTTATAAATGGTATAATGCCTCCGGGCCAATATCGGGAGCTACCAATGCTTCTTATACCTACTCGGTTTCCGGAACCTATACCATTTTAGTTGACTCCGGAGGCTGCAAAGGCATGGCCAGTATGACGGTAAGTACTGCTGGTATTTCTTTGGTCACTAATGCCGAGAATACTTTCTGGAGCACACAGGAGTCCGGCAACCTCACGATACATGCCGCCGAGAACGTCTTTGAGCCGCTTAATATCAGCATTTACGATGCCACAGGCCGAACGGTGTTCAGGCAGCCCTGGCCCCGTGGAGACAATTCCGTTCCCGTCAGCACATCAGGCTATGCTCAGGGGTTATATATCATTAAGCTCAGTAACGAACGAATGTCAACGATACTTAAGTTGATGAAATAATTATATTCGACATTTTTATGCACATAAGCCCCTGTTCAGGGGCTTATGTGTTTATAATAAGCTGTTTTGTCGCCTTATATGGCTAAAACCCACACCGCTATCCACAGTATATTTCCACATTTTAAATTTTACTTTTGAATTTCAGTTCATACCCCTTAATTTTGCGCAAAATTTCAAGGCTTTTATTATATATATAACTGATATTTATGTCAAACGTTGGTAAAATCAAACAAATCATCGGACCTGTAGTGGACGTTTACTTCGGAAACAGCGCAGAGCTCCCTGAAATCTATAACGCACTCGAGCTTACCCGTGAGAACGGCGACAAACTCGTACTTGAAGTGCAGCAGCACCTCGGCGAGGACAGTGTTCGTGCGGTAGCGATGGACGGTACAGAGGGCCTCGTTCGTGGTATCGAAGTAAGGGACACAGGCAAAGCCATTGCAATGCCGACCGGTGACCAGATCAATGGTCGTCTGTTCAACGTAACAGGTGATGCTATTGATGGTCTCGCTGCTCCCGACAAGACCAACGGACGTCCTATACATAACAAGCCGCCAAAGTTCGAAGACCTCAGTACTTCTACAGAGATATTGTTCACAGGTATCAAGGTGATCGACCTTATCGAGCCTTACGCAAAGGGTGGTAAGATCGGTCTGTTCGGTGGTGCCGGTGTGGGTAAGACAGTATTGATCCAGGAGCTTATCAATAACATCGCGAAGGCTTATGCGGGTTTGTCTGTGTTCGCCGGTGTGGGTGAGCGTACACGTGAGGGTAATGACCTGATGCGTGAAATGATCGAAGCGGGTATCGTAAAATATGGTGATAAGTTCAAGCACAGCATGGAAGAAGGTGGTTGGGATCTGAGCGCTGTGGATATGAACGAACTGAAGGACAGCAAGGCTACTTTCGTGTTCGGACAGATGAACGAACCGCCGGGTGCCCGTGCTCGTGTGGCCCTCTCCGGTCTCACAGTTGCTGAGTACTTCCGCGATGGCGATGGTACAGGCAAAGGAAAGGACATCCTCTTCTTCGTAGATAACATCTTCCGTTTCACACAGGCGGGTTCTGAGCTGTCGGCGCTTCTTGGCCGTATGCCATCGGCTGTGGGTTATCAGCCTACACTTGCTACAGAGATGGGTCTCATGCAGGAGCGTATCACTTCTACCAAGAATGGTTCTATTACTTCCGTACAGGCGGTTTATGTACCTGCGGATGACCTTACCGATCCGGCTCCGGCTACTACCTTCGCGCACTTGGATGCGACTACCGTACTGGATCGTAAGATCGCTGACCTTGGTATCTATCCGGCGGTTAACCCCCTGGAATCTACATCACGTATCCTTACTCCGGCTATCGTGGGCGAGGCGCACTACAACTGCGCTAACCGCGTGAAGCTGATCCTTCAGCGCTATAAAGAGCTTCAGGACATCATCGCCATCCTCGGTATGGACGAGTTGAGTGAAGAAGACAAGCAGACAGTTGCCCGTGCACGTAAGGTGCAGCGCTTCCTGTCTCAGCCGTTCCACGTTGCCGAGGCGTTCACAGGTCTGAAGGGAGTTCTGGTACCTATCGAAGAAACGATCCGTGGTTTCAATATGATCATGGATGGTGAAGTTGACGAGTATCCTGAAGCGGCATTCAACCTGGTTGGTAGCATCGAAGACGCTATGGCCAAGGGTAAGAAGCTCATGGAGCAGGCTAAGAACTAATTAGCAAATGTGACAATTAGCTGATTAGCTTATGTCACTGACTGAGAATAGTTTGTTTATACTGGTTTACACAATTAGCTGATCAGCTAATCAACAAATCAGCTAATTAAAATAAGATGCAACTAGACATATATACACCGGAGCACAAGGTTTACAGTGGCAAAGTATATGGCATTCAATTGCCGGGTACAGAAGGTTCTTTCGAGATACTTGAGAATCACGCCCCAATGATCGCTGCCCTGGGCAAAGGAAAAATGAAAGTGCTGAAGGATAAGAATTCGGCAGAGAGCTATGAAATATCAGGCGGCTTTGTTGAAATGCTGAACAATAAAGCGAGCGTACTCATAGAGGACGCCACTGCGGTAGATTGATCTCTTTCACGTTATACTTGATAAATGCCGGGCATGCAGCCCGGCATTTTTTATAAATCCCCGGTTAGTAAAATAATATTCTTACTCATTTGTTATCAGATTCCTTTAAATTTGTTGAAAAGAAAACATATTGCATGAGAAAAATAACTGTTTTGTTACTTAGCCTCTTTCTTTCTTTAACACACACAAGCACAGTATCTGCACAAACAAAGCCTCAAACCACGATCTCGGCTGTAAAACAGAAGGGCACGAACGTAAATTTTACTTTATCCTCTACAAGGCCGTTCTTATACGCTGGTAACAGGTATATTCTGTATGTTGGCGATAAGGAATTTACCCGTTACGATCAGGTAAAGCTCGAAGGAAAGGATAATATTTCATTTATCGTTCCGGTAGAGACGTATAAGACATTCAGGGATGGCGATGCCATGTACCTGACTTACGGAAATGTCTTCCATGAAGGCGCCGATCGTGCGGCCGTTGCCAAACAAAACAAACGTTGCTGGTCTCTTGGCAAATTCTCCCCCTCATTGCTTACTAAATAGATTCACTGCTCTTCTTACAAAACAACACACAAATGAAGATCTCCAACTTGTTCTCTCATAGAATATTATTCTGTTTGTCACTCGTTTGTCTCACCACATACACATCATTGGCACAGACCCCCGACCCGGGGCTCATGGGCTCACATACTGTTTTGAAACAGGAGTACAACCTTGGTGATATGACATATGCGCCGCCACCTGCAGCTATGTTCCCCACCAATATGGAAGAGATTGGCTCTGTGCATTATCCCTCTGACCTTTCAAATGGGCCTTATCCCGTAGTAGTTTGGTTACATGGACGCCACTCCACGTGCTACAATACTACCACTATGGCCGACATTTCGTCTTGGCCATGCCCTACAGGTTATGCGCCCATACCGAGTTATGAAGGTTACGATTATGCCGCCAAAGTATTGGCAAGTCATGGCTATATAGTTATTTCTATTTCTGCAAACTGTATCAATGCAAAAGATGGCGCCTTGTCCGATGCAGGTATGAATGCGAGGGGTGTGCTGGTGCAACATCATCTCGATCTTTGGAAGATATGGAACACAACTGGAGCACCGCCGTTCGGTACAACATTCAAGAACGCACTCGACTTGCAGAATGTCGGTACTATGGGTCACTCACGTGGTGGTGAGGGTGTTATTTATAATGCTGAGTACAACAAATCCCTGGGTAGCCCGTATGGAATAAAAGCTATTCTGACACTTGCACCGGTAGATTTTTACAGGCATTTTGTCAATGGTATTCCTGTCCTCGATATCGCTCCTTATTGCGATGGAGATGTGTCTGATCTGCAAGGTGTTCACTTTTATGATGATTCCCGATACCCGACCTCTGTTACCGACGAAACCCCAAAGCATACGATACTAATGATGGGTGGCAATCACAACTTCTTCAACACAGTTTGGACGCCTAACCCATACATTGGCGGCGGAGCAGACGATTGGGCCGATTATGGTTATAACGATCTCGATCCGGCTTGTGGAAGTAAAGCGGCTTCACGATTTGATAGTACAAAACAAAAGAATGCATACCTCGCGTATTCCTGCGCTTTTTACAGGCTTTATCTTGGCCATGAGACACAGTTTGCACCCATACTGGAGACGCGTGATATTAATCCCCCTGCATCCTCTACGCTTACTAAAGCAGATGTGTTTGTTTCATACCACCCCGGCAAGTCAGATAGAAAGGATATTAACCGTGTGGATGTCCTGACCAACCTCGCCACGAATACCCTTACAGGAACGGTAACACCATCTGGTCTTGTCACATCAGACATATGTAATGGTACTTCAATGCCCGCTTGTAGTATCGGTTCTTCTGCCCAGGAGCCGCATAAGGGCGGTCTCGGAGAGCTAAGAATGACATGGGATGGTCCTACTGATAATATTGAAAATGCAATTCCTCAGGCTAACCAGGACTTTTCTGTTTACCAGGATCTTATTTTCAGGTCTTGTGTCAACTATGCTGTTACAGGAAGCTCTACGCTCGATTTTACCGTTCAACTTACAGATTCGGCAGGGGCCACTGCCAGCCAGCAGGTAAGCAAATATTCTTCTGCAATGTTCAAGCAAAAGGGCACTGAATCAGGAGACCTTCCCAAGACAATGCTGAATACTATTTGCATTCCTCTCGACAGTTTTGCAGCTGGGGTGAATCTAAAGAAAGTGAGGAAAGTAAAGTTTATTTATGATAAGTCAGCAACCGGGGGGATTCTCGTTAGCGATCTGGCGGTTGCCAATCCTGTTTGCGGTAACTTCAACGGAGGTTATTCCGATAGTATTGGTCATGGATATGTGGTCACTTTCAAGAATACCGCATCCGCTACAACCGGCGATACGCTCTCTTATTACTGGAGCTTCGGCGATCCTACCACAGGTACCAGGGATACCTCTACTGCGCCTAATCCGGTACACCGGTATTCGGCGAAAGGAACATACACAGCCTGCTTGTATGTGAAAGTGAAACGTGCCAATGGTTTGAAAATGGTATGTACAGATACCTTCTGTACCACTATCACACTTGTGACAAGTGGTGTGGAACAAATGGCAGATGCAGATATCATCACCATCATCCCTAATCCGGCAAACGACTATCTCCAGATCGACGGTGCAGCCAAAACTGATGTGTTGAAACTTATGAATCTTTATGGCCAGGTGGTCTTTACAACACCGGTCACAGAGTCAAGGGTTCCACTACCGCGGGGGCTTGCCACCGGCATCTATTATGCCTTTGTCGTCACCGATCACGGCACCGTTTATAAGAAAATATTGATCAGTCAGTAAAGACTAAAATGCTTTAATAGAACAGCCCGCTCATGCGGGCTGTTCTATTGATACGAATACTTTTTTATGTAACTGACCCTTTTTTGCCGGAAACTTGCAAAAAGGAGGTTTTTTTTATTAACTTGGCAACCCTGTCTTAAAAACAAAAAACATGTCCATAAATCTTTGTATCGATTGGGGTAATACAGCCGTAAAGGCCGCTATTTTTGATAACGATATGCTGCATAAGCAATACACGTTCTCACCCGATAACGTATTGGAGAAGGTATCAGAGATGATGGATACCTACAAGCCGGCAAAGGCCATTCTTTGTTCAGTTGTTGGTCATACAGACGAGCTGGAACAATTGCTCAGGTCGGGCATTAAGTCCGTACTGAAACTGGACGGCAACACTCGCTTGCCGGTCAATAATGCGTATATGTCCACCGATACGCTTGGTGCAGACCGCATTGCTATGGCCGTGGGTGCCAATGCTGCCTTCCCCGACAAGAATAATCTGGTCATCGGTATCGGCACTTGCATCACCTACAACCTTATGCAAAAGAACCGCACGTTCCGTGGTGGTGCTATTTCACCTGGCATGTACATGAGGCTGAGGTCTATGAATGAATTTACTGACAGGTTGCCCGAAGTGGACACGACAAAGACAGAGCTCATACTTTTAGGCTATGATACACCTACCTGTATGCTCAGTGGCGCTGTATATGGCATGGCAGCAGAGATAGATGGTATGATCGGGGCTTACAATGATCAGTATTCCGATTTTAACGCCATATTAACGGGCGGTGATGGCCCATACTTTGCAGGCAAACTGAAAAGTAAGATATTTGCTGACCCCGATCTGTTGCTGAAGGGATTAAATTTAATCTTAAACTATAATGTACCAATACCGCGATAGGTTTTTTGCACTTTTTCTATTCTTATTATGCGGAGGCACGGTATTGGCTCAGACAAGCGGCTCAAGTAATCCCACTAACGGAAGGGAGAATAACCCATATTCAAAGTTTGGTATCGGCGAATTGATGAATGAAAACAGCACCGTGCTCAGGGGCATGGGCAGTGCTTCTTCTGCATATCTAAACCCATATCTTGTCAATGTAGAGAATCCTGCTTCTTATTCTTTCCTTGAGCGTACAACTTTCGAGGCAGGGGCAATGGCTAGTTCACGTACCGTTACCGGTTCTGGTCTGAGCTATAAGACAGGCACTGCAACGCTTTCATACCTCAATCTGGCTGTACCTACAAGCAAGAATTCCGGGTTGTGTTTCGGTTATCGCCCTTATGCGCGTTCCTATTACGATATGACCGACACCTCCTATGGTACATCGCTCGGAGAGGTGATCACTTTGTATAATGGAGAGGGTAGTATTAACTATGCCTTTATGGGCTTTTCCGGGAAATATAAAGGGCTTAGTATAGGTGCCAACGCAGGATATATGTTTGGCAATATGCGCAATAGCACCACCATGATCCCGTCCGATACTTCGGTTACTAACAGGGCATATGTTGCCGATTTTACAAACTATGTTCGTGTAGGTGGTATTTATTGGAAAGGCGGGCTGATGTATGAGCGCGCCCTCGATTCTGATTATACCATCCGGATAGGCGGAACTATTTCGTTGCAGCAAAAAGTGAATGAAAGACTTAATAGCTACCAGTTGAGTATCTATAATTTTGGTGACACAGTTGTGCATGATACGACAGATTATCACGGCGAGCAGTACGGTAAGCTTACATTGCCCATGTCATACAGCATTGGCGTCATGTTAGTTAGGAATAGCAAGTGGGGAGTGGCCGTAGATTATTCAGCAACAAAATGGAGCGGGTACAACAGCGCTCCCGACGCGACCCTCAATCTCAATGTTGGCAGCGGTTCTTATAAGATCAGTGCCGGGGGAGAGCTGACTCCTGATGTCAATAACATTCGCAATTATTTTTCCCGTGTTACTTACCGTCTCGGTGCCTACTATGGTACTGATTATTTGAAGGTCAATAATACTGCTATGCCTTACTATGGTGTTACAGCCGGAGTAAGTATGCCGTTCAAGCGCACGTTGTCCAAGTTGCACGCTTCGTTTGATGTAGGAAAGATGGGTACTTCGGCCAATGTCCTTCAGCAAACTTTTGTAAGGTTTAACCTGGGCTTATCGTTCAATGATAAGTGGTTCATTCCTAGTAAGTATGACTAATGCCGGAACAAAATATCATTTTTGCAAGATGGCCCGGATACTTATTCCGGGTGTTTTGTTTTGGGGAATTACGTCCTGTAAGAATGATATGAACGAAGTGCGGGCACTGACAAGTGATTCAGGGTGCCAGCTCGATAAGGCCGAAGGAGTGACGGTTGTCAATAGCAAGGATGGCAAGATAAAAATGAGAGCGTTTGCGCGCGAGTTTGTCAGGAATAATAGTGCCCATCCTCCCTACATAGATCTCAATGGCAGACTGAAAGCCGAGTTCTATAATGATAGTGGTGCCGTTGAAACGGTACTCACAGCCGACTCATCCCGCTACTACGAGGTCGAAGGAAATGTACTGGTTTGGGATAGCGTGGTCATTGTAAGCACTAAGGGGGAAACATTGGTTACCGACGAACTTATTTGGAACGCCGGTGCTCAGAAGTTCTTCACCGAGAAGCCGGTTACCATCACCACAGCTACGGAAGTGATACATGGTCTGGGTATGGAAGCTAACAGCGACTTTACCTGGTATCGCATATTACATCCCAGGGGCACCGTGCAGGTGGAGAAGGGAGAGGTGCCTAAATAATACTTACTTGGAAATTGTGAATGAGAATGTGGTGCCGCTACCCGGAGTGGATGTTACAGATATCTCTCCGCCCAGTTTCTCCACAAGTCGCTTTACCACCGCCAGGCCAATGCCGGTACTGTGCCCTTCCGATTTATCCACGGTCTCAAACAGGTCAAATATCTTATCGAGATGTTCCTCGGCTATGCCCATGCCATTGTCGGTAACGGTGAAATGATAATAGGACAGGTCTTCTGAAGCCGATATCCCAATGATGATATTTTCCTTGTCATTGTACTTGATGCCATTCTGTATCAGGTTCAGCAGTATTTGTTTTACAGCTATGCGCGAAGTGTAGATGCTTTCTACGCCATTATCATAAGTAACAGTGCAATTCGGCTTCAACTGTAGCAGTTTCTTTACTTCCTCAATTATTTCTGTCACGCCGAAACACTCCTTGTTGTCCATGGTGATCTGTGAGGATCTTGAGTAGTGCAGGATGCCGGAAACAAGCCCCGAAAGCTCGTAGGCTGCCGTGTTCAGGTAGTCAATGTATTCATTGCCGTCATGGTCCAGCTTGGCGCCATATCCGTCCTTCAGCAGGTGCGTTATAGATATGATATTGTTCAGCGGGCTTTTCAGGTCATGAGAGGCAATGCTTGAAAATTTTTCAAGGTCTGCGTAGGCTCGTTGAAGTTCGCTGTTATGTCTTTTGACCTGCAATATCTTTTTCCGCAGTTCCAGTTGGGTCACAAGCTGGTGGGCCAGTGCCTTCAATGTTCTCACCTGCTGGTCAGACAGTTTCTTAGGGGCATGGTCCCACACACATAATGTGCCTACGGCATGTCCGCTATGGGTCACCAGCGGAAACCCCGCATAGAACAAGATGTGCGGATCTCCGGTTACTAATGGGTTATTCCTGAAACGGTCATCCTTGCTGAGGTCATTGACGATCAGTGGTTCTCCGGCCGCTGAAATGGTATGCGTACAGAATGCCTGCTCCCTCGATATCTCATCTGCTTCTATTCCGTGCTTCGATTTAAACCATTGGCGTTCAGCATCTATCAGCCCAACCAATGACACAGGGGTCTGAGATATCTCAGCAGCAAGGCGGGTGATATCATCAAAATCTGCTTCGGGAAGTGTATCCAGTATATACAGCTCCTGTAATTCTCGCAATCTTTCCTGTTCGTTGGCCGGCATTGACGGTCTCGGTATTTTGTCGTAAAGATAATTCGTCGTTCGTTAATGAAATATCTAATTGTTATTTGTGTAATAAGTTATTGCAGTTTCAGGCCAAATTTCTCAGCTACACTATTCAATTCCCCTACCACGCTGTCTTCCACTGGTATGCCATCTTTTCTGCGTATGGCTTCCATTTCGCGTTCCGGATCTCCGGGTATCAACACCTGCATATGGCCGGGTGCCGGTGTCGCGCTCCTGAACCGTTGTATCCAGTTGTCCATATGCGACTTGAATTCCTCTGCCGGACGAAATGCGTCCACCCGCATCGCCCCGAAGAAATGCCCCAGTCCCTGCCCCGGCATATTCTCAGGCATAGGTACATAAGCCGGGAAAGGGGGTGCCCACGGACCATAGCTGGCACCGCTCAGCACCGCGGAGAAAATATCTACTATGCTACCCATCGCATAGCCCTTATGGCTGCCATGTTCCCGGTCACTGCCCAGCGGCAGCAGCACGCCACCTTTCTTTAGCGCGTTAGCATCAGTGGAGTCATTGCCTTCTTTATCCTGCACCCATCCTATAGGGGCTTCAGCATTCTTGCGCTGCAGCAGTTCCAGCTTCCCGTTAGCAGCCGTGGTCGTAGCAAAGTCCGCCACAAACGGGGGCTGGTCTTTTGCCGGTATGGCCACAGCTATCGGGTTGGTCCCCAGCATACGCTCTACAGAGAAAGTAGGGGCTACCAGGGCGCTGGCGTTGGTCATGGACATGCCTATCATATCGTGCTCCAGGGCCATCATGGCATGGTAACCTGCTATACCATAGTGGTTACTGTTGCGAACGCTCACCCAGCCGGTGCCGGCAATGCCCGCCTTAGCTATCGCCACGCTCATGGCATATGGTGCTACAACAAGCCCTAACCCGGCATCCCCGTCCACAACGGCAGTAGATGGGGTCTCATGCACTATCCGGATACTTGGCCTGGGGTTCACCCGCCCCGCTTCCCACAACCTGATATAGCCTGTAAGCCTGGCCACCCCATGACTATCAATACCTCTAAGGTCGGCCGAGAGTAGTGTGGTGGTAGCCGTGGTCGCATCTTCATGGCTGCAGCCGATAGCTGTAAACACAGAGTGCGTGAATTGATATAACTGATCGTAAGAGAACGATTGCGCCATAGGCGCAAGTTAGCGCAACATAGTAATTTATCGAAAACACTCCCCGGCAGATGTTAGTAACCGGTGGCTAACTATTTGCTATGTTCTGCATGCGCTTACAGGTAGCCCCGGTTTATGATCTGATATATAAAGGGTGCGTTTATATACCTGTTATTTATCATAGAATGGATGAATATTTCTGCCTTTAACCTTACCTTTGCGCCCTGATTATGCACGTACAAGTTCACGTTATCAACAAGTCGCCGCATGCGCTTCCTGTCTATCAGACCGAAGGTTCCAGTGGCATGGATCTCAGGGCATGGCTGCAGGAGCCGGTTACGCTGCCGCCACTGGCGCGAAAGCTCATTCCTACAGGCCTCTATATGGCATTGCCGCGGGGTTTTGAAGCCCAGGTGCGTCCGCGCAGCGGCCTCGCTATCAAGCGTGGCCTTACCGTGGTCAATGCCCCCGGCACCATTGACAGCGACTATCGCGGAGAGGTGATGGTTGCGCTCATTAATCTCAGCAACGAGGACCAGACCATTGAGGACGGCGAGCGTATAGCACAGATGATCGTGTCTAAGTACGACACCGTACAATGGGCAGAAGTGGAAAGCCTGGAAGAGACCGCCCGCGGAGCAGGTGGTTTTGGCCATTCAGGGGTAAAATAGATCAGCTGATAAGTTAGTTAGCTGTGGAACAATAGTAAACATCAACAAAAACATTTGTGACGGTCACCTGATCATCGCATAAGCTAATCAAGAACAACATGAACATCATTATACCAATGGCCGGCATGGGCAAGCGTATGCGCCCGCACACACTCACCACCGCTAAGCCATTACTCCCCATAGCAGGTAAGCCTGTAGTGCAGCGCCTGGTAGAAGATATTGTAGCTACCTGCGGCGAGGAGATAGACGAGATCGCTTTCATCATCGGGCCGGGCTTTGGCAAAGAAGTGGAGGAGCACCTGTGCAGCGTTGCCGGAACACTCGGCGCCAGGGGCAGGATATGCTACCAGGACCAACCCCTCGGCACAGCTCATGCCATACTCTGCGCCAGGGAGAGCCTCAAGGGCAATGTATTCATTGCTTTTGCAGATACCCTCTTCAAGGCCACCTTCAGTATAGACAAGAGCCGTGATGCCATCATCTGGACACACAGGGTAAAAGACCCGCGCGCCTATGGTGTAGTGAAGCTCAATGCCGCAGAAGAGATCGAAGCATTTGTGGAGAAACCACAGGAGTTCGTATCAGACCTCGCTATTATCGGCGTGTATTACTTCCGCGATGGGGAAGGCCTTTGCAGGGAGTTGCAGCGCCTCATTGATAATCAGATACTGCTGAAGGGCGAATACCAGATCACCGACGCAATGGAGCATATGCTGCAGAACGGCGTTAAGTTCTACACCGGAGAAGTAGAGGAGTGGCTCGACTGCGGCAATAAGGACGCCTTCGTTTACTCCAACCAACGCGTGCTCGAATTCAAGAAAAACAGCGAGCAACTGGTACATAGTTCTGCCATTGTTGAGAATTCTGTCATCATACCGCCATGCTTCGTAGGAGCCGGTGCTGTGGTGAAGAACTCTGTCATTGGGCCGCATGTGTCGCTGGAGAAGGGTGTGACCGTTGAAGACTCCCGTCTCCGCAACAGCATAGTGCAGGCCGACAGTATTGTTAAAAACGCGCAGTTAACCAACTCTATGCTGGGTAAAAGCGTAACTTACATAGAGAAGCCCGGTGATCTCAGCCTCGGCGACTACTCAACGCAGATATGAGAGCACCGCTCCTGAAATATTTCTTACTCCTTGCTGGCCTCTGCGGTACACTTGTTCATGTGTATGCGCAGCAGCCTGCCGGTGAGCCGGATACGCTCGAGACCTCTCTCATTGGCAAGAACGCTATTGCTGATGAGGTATTCTTCAATGCCGTGAAGGCCAAGGCCCGTGGCGATGACAAAAGCGCGCAGGCGCTCTTTGAGGAATATGTCACTAAGCGGCCTGATGTCTCTGCCGGGTATTACGAGCTGTCCAAGATCCACTATAAGAACAAGAACATCAGCAAGGCAGAGGACTATATCAAAAAAGCCATAACCCTTGATTCGGGTAACAAATGGTACAGGGAGCAATATGCCTCCATACTGGCCGATAAAGGCAGTTTTAAGGATGCTGCTGACATCATGGCATCACTGGCTAAGTCTGAGCCGCAGGACCCTGCTTACTTACTGGGCGCTGCTGAATATTACGAGCGTGCCAAAATGTATAATGAAGCTATCTCCTGTCTCGACAAAGCCATGAACAATGGCCCCGATGAGGACATACTCGTACGCAAGATGCAGGTATATCTCTCCCTGAACGATGTGGATAAGGCCGCAGCCTCAGTGGAGGAACTCATTAAGCTCGACCCCCGCAATGGTAAGTACTACAAGCTGCTCGGAGAGATCTACGATAACAACAAGCTGCCCGCCAAGGCATGGGAGGTATATGAGCGTGCCCGCAAGCTGCTCCCCGAAGATCCCTCTGTGGAGCTGGGCGTTGCAGAGCATTACCTACGCACAGGCGATTCTGCTGCCTACATCACAGCGGTGCGCAAGATGATCACCAATAGTGCACTCGATGCGGAGATACAGCTCAGCCTCCTCCGTTCTTATATTACGTCATTACCTAACGATTCCACATCGCGCGACCAGGGCATGCCCATCATCAGGCAACTGGTGGAGCAGCATCCCTCAGATGCGGATGTGCTGGGTTATTTCGGCGTCTTCCTCGAGTCTGCCGGCAAGCACGACAGCGCTGCTGCCACGTACAAAAGGTCGCTCTCTCTCAAGCCGGCAAACTTCACCATATGGGGCAAGCTGCTTGGTGTATATACTGAGCGCCAGTATGCCGACTCGCTCATAAAATACTCCGAGCGCTGCATCAGGCTGTTTCCTAATATGGGTGTTGTACATTACTACAATGGCATAGGGCATATCAATAAGAAAGAATACACCCCGGCCATCAAAGCCATCAACCGGGCCATAGACCTGCAGTCGTCTGAGACAGATGCCGATAAGGAAGCAGTAGCGCAGATGCTCACTACACTTGCCGATGTCTATCACAATAATAAACAGGACGATCTTTCCGATAAGACCTTCGACCGCGCGCTGTTGCTTACCCCCAACGATGCCACCCTGCTCAATAACTACGCCTACTATCTTTCTGAGCGGGGCAAGCGGCTCGATGATGCCGAGAAGATGTCGCGCAAGTCGCTGGCGATACGCCCCGGCGAAGGTACTTACCTCGATACCTACGGCTGGGTCATGTACAAGAAGGGCGACTACAATGCTGCCCGTGAATATGTGCAGAAAGCCATAGATGTGGCCGGCAGCAGTGCCGATGCCACCCTCTACGAGCACCTCGGCGATATATACTATCACCTCAACGATAAAGACAAGGCCATTGACAACTGGAAGATCTCTAAGCAAAAGGGTGGCGATGCGGCCACGCTCGATAAAAAGATCAGTGAAGGCAAACTCTATGAATAGAACGTTACCGCTTATCATTTTGGTGATCACCATGCTCGGTTATTCCTCCTGCGGATTGCTGAAGCATGGGCGCAGAAGCATGGCATCTGCTTCCGATTCTGCCATAGTGCTTGCCGATACCACAAAGCCTGCCTTCCCCGTTGTACCGCCAGCGCCCATGCCCTATGATACTGCTGCCATGCTGCGTGCCGCCAATGAGTCGCTCATAGCGCAGTATCGCTACCTCTGGACCCGCCGCATAGACTACAAGACCTTCTCCGGCAAGGCAAGGGTGCATATTGAGACCCCCGATGGCAGCAACGATTTTGCCGCTCACTTCCGCATCCGCAAAGACAGCGTCATATGGGTCAGCGTGAACCTGGCCGGTATTCCTGTGGCACGCGTCTTCATCACCCGCGATAGTATCTTCATGATAGACTACTACCACAAAGAGGCGAAGATCCAGCCGCTGAACCAGATAGCAAAGATACTCCCCACCGAAGTGTCCTTCAGCTCGCTGCAGAACCTGGTGCTGGGCGAGCCCCTCAGCGATGGCGCTATCACATCAGCAACTCCTTCCGGCGATTCTGTGGCCATGCAGGTAGAAGACAGTAACTATGTGCAGCAGTTCGTCTTCAACCTTGCCGACAGCTCCATGCGCAATGCACACCTTGCTACACGCAGTCCTGCGGGCCCCCATGCCTTTTCAGAGTATAGCATGTACGAGGTGGACAATGGCCGCCGCATTGCCACCAATCGCGCCGTGAATGTGCAGAACAACAATGCCATATACATCCTCGAGATGTACTTCTCCAAAATGGAGTTCGATGAGCCGCAGGAATATCCTTTCTCTATTCCCAAGAGTTATCGGGAATAATACTCCTTCTTTTATCATTCGCTTTTCCTGTCATTCTGAGGAACGAAGAATCTCGTAACTATGATGGAAAACCCCTGTTTGTTACGCAGTTGGTTTATGAGAATTACGTTTAACACTCTTCCTAACTGTTCGTATTTCCTTATTGATATCAGCCATTGTCATTTTGCTCAGATCATATTTCTCGGCAAGTGCCACGCTGTCAGATAAGTTTTGTTTTATAAGCTCTCTATCTAATAAACATAAGAGGTCAGAAAAGGACAGTTTTTCCTCTATGAATCCGAATCTGTTGAATTCAGTATTTGATATTGATATGTAAAGCGTTCTCATAATAATCGATCAAAAATAGTTTAATTGTCCAGTTTTCTTTTTCACACGTTAAGTGTACGATTTTACACTTAAAGCACTGGTAATCAACTTCAATGTGTACGATTTGAAATCGTACAGTGTACGAATTGTACTCTCGTTTTGTCATTCTGAGGAACGAAGAATCTCGTAACTACGATGGCAGAACTGAACGTTTTCTTTTTCACAAGCAAAGTGTACGATTTTGTACTCAATGTGCTGATAATCAACTTCAGGGTGTACGATTTTAAATCGTACAGGTGTACAAAACCGATCTCTGTTTGGTGATGGCAAACGGGGGTACTTATAGGCCGCAAATACCGCGCCAAACTCACTGTTTGGCAAACTGTCTGCCACATATTTTATACCCTCAAACATGGAGGTATAAAACAATTTCAATTATTAAAACATTTTCTAATTTTGATATTCACCTCAAAACAAAGCGTATGAAAAAGCACTACATCCACGCTATGCTGGTATGCATGGCGCTGCTCGCCGGTATCATTGCCGGCTGCGACAACGGAAAGAAAGAGGGTGGCAATGGCGACAAGCCGGCTACCACTGAGACTGCTACCACTACCACGGTTACCACCACGCCTACCGTTACTGCTACGCCTGTTGATTCTTTTGTACTCGCTAACAAAACGGGCACCATGCAGTGGCGCCTGGTACGCACCGATACCAATATACAGACGTGGTGCCGCTACTACTGTGCTGCTGCCACAGAGGGCTGCACCGACCTAGATGATGCTACCATCTGCATAGTATGTGCCAATGAAGATTTCCCCTGCAATACCGACAAGGTGCCTAACAACTTTAACCTCACGCAGACCACAGCCACCGGCAGAACCTGTGTATATACCGTAACGCGTGTGGGCAACCCCTGCGAGCAGTGCCGCCCCAAAGAAGGCGCCAACCCACACAAGCTGCATAAGTTTAAGGCTATAAAGAAATAGGAAGTTTAATTAAAGATAGAAATGTGCGGAGGCTTGCTTCCGCACATTTTTTGTTTGTTAAGGTGACTTTGTAATCTACAGATAACAAAAAAAACAAGAAAATCAACCGTTTTTTAACGGTATTTTTTATGGATTATAGCCTTACTTTTATTTTCATAAAGCTTTAATAGACAATAGCTTGACACTTATTCACAAGCTGTTATTAATCGCAATTGGGACCAGAATAAATATTTCCTTGCTTTGTATATGCAACTAACACTAATTGAGGATGCTAAGTGCCAACCGTTTTTGCGGTGGGCAGGAGGTAAATCATGGTTTATAAAACATTTAGAAAGTTTCCTGCCGCCTAAATTTAAAAATTACCATGAAGTTTTTCTTGGAGGAGGATCGGTTTTTTTTAATACAGATTCTTCTCATGATGTGTATTTATCCGATCTAAATAGTGATCTTATAAACACGTATATTCAAGTCAGAGATAATCTAGATCTAGTTATTAAGGAATTAGGAAAACTGAAAAATACAAAGGAAGATTATTACCGGATAAGGGAAAAGAAATTTAACAAGGATTATCAACAAGCAGCCAGATTTATTTATCTCAATAAAACTTCGTTCAATGGCATTTATCGGGTAAATGCCGAAGGTAAATATAATGTGCCTTATGGTTACAGAACCAATGCGAATATCATTGAAGACAATATATTAATTAAGGCATCTAAGAAACTCCAAGGAGCAAATCTAAATGCGCTAACATTCGTTGATGCGCTAAAGAAAGTAAAAAAGGGAGATTTTGTATTTATTGACCCTCCGTATACTGTTGCTCATGAGAACAATGGTTTCATTGCATACAATCAAACATTGTTTTCTTTAGACGATCAATACAGTCTTGCAGACTGTCTAAATGCGTTAAATACAATGGGGGCTTTTTTTATTATGACAAATGCGTACCATAAAAAAATCGCCGAGATTTATAAAGGTACGGGTAGCTTCACAGTACTAGAACGTAGTAGTTTGGTTGGAGGAAAAGGCGCAAAGCGAGAACACATAAGAGAGTACATCGTAAAAAATTTCTGAGTTATGTTAGAAAATGTATTTGCACACAATGAACTGCTTTCAGTCTTCCGATTGAAGAACAAATCTTTTGATGTTAAAACAGTGCATGATGCCGACGTAGAGAAATTCATCGGTGATGGGTGGGAGATCCAGAAGAAATTAAAGAGTAGCACGCAAGTGAAACGAGAGAAAAACCATGGTACTCTACTAGAGGATCGGGTATGGGCAATGTTCTATAAAATGAAGTTTAAACAGCTAAATGGAACTGGCGGTGCAAAGTTGGTTCCAGACCCTAAGAGTAGTTCACTTAAATCCCAGCTTGACATCGTCGCTATTGACAAGGAAGTAGCGATAATAGTAGAATGCAAATCTTCTGCTCAATATAAAAAGAGACCACAGTTTCAGGAAGAACTCGCAAAGTTCTCTCAGATGAGAGAGAGTATAGCCAAGACCATTAAGAATAATTACTCGGAGGAAGGGATTAAAAAGCAAATAATCCAAGTAATGTTCTTAAACAAAATAATGCTAAATGAAAATGATATTGAACGAGCAAAAAAATCTAATGTTATAATATTTGATGAAAAAGATCTTGGATATTACGAGCATTTGGTAAATCATTTGGGACAAGCGGCGAAGTACCAAATTCTTGCAGATATGATCCCTGGAAAGGAGGTGCCTGGACTTGAGATAAAAATTCCTGCAATTAAATCAAAAATGGGGGGATTTAATTGTTATAGCTTCTCAATCTCTCCCGAGTATTTACTGAAGGTGTCTTACGTATCACATCGAGCAAAGGGAAAAGCTTCAGATATAAATACATATCAAAGGATGTTGGCAAAGTCTAGGTTAAATAAAATCAAAGACTATATAAGTGATGATGGGATTTTTCCAACAAACATTATTTTAAATTTTGACCGGGGCAGACTCTTTTTTCAAAAAATAAAGCAGGAAACTGAGTTAGATGAAAATCTCGACAGTGGGGTCTTAGGTTGGCTGGATATTAAACCTGCATACAAGTCAGCTTGGATAATTGATGGCCAGCATAGGTTGTTTGCATATTCCGGGCATGAAAAGGCATTAAAAAGCAAACTATCGGTTTTAGCATTTGAAGGATTGAAGCCGAGTGTACAAGCTGAGCTATTTATAGACATTAATGCAAAACAGAAGAGTGTAAAACAATCTTTATTACAGGAGTTATTTGCTGAATTACATTGGGATTCAGAAGATGTAGAGGTAAGAATAAGTGCAATTGTTTCTAAGTCTATTCAAGATTTAAATAATGATCCTGAATGCGTTTTGCATCAGAGGATTCAAACGACTGATGGGGAGAAGGATTATATTCGTTGTATTACGTTGACTAGTTTGTTTGGTCAAATTGAAAAGAAAGGATTTTTCATAGCAAAGGAAAGAAATAAAAGTGTTCTGGAATATGGCCCTTTATGGGGTGGTGATGAAAATAATGACACTTTAAAGCGTACGAATCGAGTAATAAAGGAATGGTTGAATCATATCGTACAACACAACGAGGAGTGGTGGAACTTAGGATCTGCTGAAGGTGGGGGGTTAGCAATGAATGATGGTATAGCAACAATGCTATCTATATTAAGGAGTGTGTTTGAAATTCTGGAAAAAAAGAGCCACAAACTTGTTTCGTACTCAGCTATGGAGTTAGTAAAGTTGCTCAATCCATACGCAGATGCACTTGGGAAATATCTCTCTGAGTTCGATAGCGATCAAAGAAAAGCATTTAGAGATCTCAGAGGGGCTCAAGGAGTTGTTGTTAGGACAAGGCAGTGTCAAAACGGAATGAGAGCGATTATTAAAGATTTTAATCCTGAAGGATTAGATGAATGGTTAAGTCTTCAGAAGCAACAAACAAACAAAAATGCAAAGGAGATTATTGATCAAATGGAAGTCGCACTACAGCGTTATATAATAGAAGAATTGAAAGGGCAGTATGGTACTGATGAAGAGTTATGGTGGTATGAAGGTGTTCCTGCGGCAATCCGTACAAAGGTCACCGCGAGGATGGAAGAAGACAAAAATAAAAGAGGAGGAAAAGAATTTTATTTTGATTTGATTGATTATAAGAAGATTATCCATGATAACTGGGATTTTTTTGAAAAAGTATTTTCTTTTGGAAAAGGGGGTAAGGATAAGAAAACTGAATGGCTTGACTTTATAAACGAAACTAGGAAGATAGTAGCTCATCCTTCCTCTGGTAAAACAGTTTCAGTTGAGGATTATTCGAAAATAAAAGAGTATGATCAGTGGTTGAAGAAGCAGTTGGAAGAGATGGAGGATAGTGAATAGTATGTATTGTCTGGATATTTAATTATAAAAAGAAATTACGATGAGTACAAAAACTAATCACATTGTCGTTTTTCAGGACCGCTTGCACCCCGATATTATTAAAGCTATGCTTCCGTTAGGTAAACGCTTAAAGGAGTTTAATTATGCAATAGATCAACTTAACGAGGACGCATTTGTATTTGGTTATCAAGCACACACGACAAAAAAAACATGGACTGAAGTTGGTAAGCGAAATGCTTATAGATTTCTTTCCGCCTTGAGGGAGTTTTATGATCTTATGAATAAATTTGATTGGAAGAAACGACCGCAAATAGTTGGGAAAGATGCTTGGGCATTCTACAATAAGGCTAAGTACTCCTTGTTAAATAATTCTTCAAATGATTTTTTGACTGACCTTTTTGAAATAAGCACTTTCTATAAATACTGTGCGAAGAATGATGTGCCTGACCCATACGAGGTGTATGACTTATATTTTGTATGGCAAAAATTAGATGATATATTTTTTTACTTCAGAAAATACATTAAGGAGGAAGCTGAAAGTAAATCAAAGATTCTACTTTCACCAGTAGGCGAAAACTAATTTCATTGATAGTCATTACCTGTCGAGTGGTTTTCGCCCTGTTTCCATCGTACGTACGAGATGCTTCGTTCCTCAGCATGACAAATAGGGCAGAAATAGTATATTCAATTTAATAAACTGTTCACTAATCGCTGTTAGCCGTTCGGTGAAAGAATTGTATTTTTGTCCCTATGCCTTTCCGCCGTTTTTTATTGTGGGTGCCTGTGGTTCTGTGTTTTATGTCGGGTTGCGGCATTTACTCCTTTTCCGGGGCCACCATAGAGGGTAAGAACATCAATATTCACCAGCTCGAGAATAAGGCACGCAATGTGGTGCCCAGCCTCAGTACCACGCTCACTACCAAGGTGCGCAGCCGCATCCTCTCCCAAACGGGCCTCAAACCGGTCAATAAAGACGATGCCGATTACGATATCACCGGTATCATTACCACTTACGAGGTCACTGTAACGGGTGCTACCAATGTGCAGACGGCCAGTAAGAACAGGCTCACAATAAGCCTGGAGGTCACCTTCAAAAACCGCATGAACGATAAGGCAGATTTCACCCAGACCTTCACCCGTTTCTCCGACTTCGATGCCTCCCAGATATTGCAGAATGTGGAGTCGGCCCTGATAGAAGACATCGGCAACCAGCTCGCGGATGATATTTTTAATAAAGCTTTTGTAAATTGGTAACCGGTTAGTAAGTCATGAGTCAGTCGTCCATCAAATTCATATCGTCGTTACTGGATAAGCCGCATACGCTCACAGATGCGGACCATAACGCCGTATCGCAGATCAGGCAGGCCTTTCCGTACTTTGTTCCGGCCCGTTATATACAGGCGCTGGAGAAGCATAAGAAGAGTGCGTGGTCGCCGGCCATGCTGTCGGAGATACAGCCGTATTCCGGCAACTGGATGCTGTTTGCAAACTTCCTGGAGGCAGGCATGAACAGCGCTACCGTGCGTATCTTGTCTGCCCAGCCTATAGAAGTAAGGGTGACCGATAAGAAGAGCGTAGAGGTAACTGATAAGAAGCCCGAAGTAACGGCTGCGCCTGCCGCTAAACCGGCCCAGGAGGTAAAGGCACCTTCCTTTGCGGCTGATGTAGCCTCTAATCAGCCCAAGCCGGCGCCCAAGGTGCCACCACCGCCACCTGTTCAGCCGCTGCCTGTGCGCACAGAACCTGCTAAACCGGTAGCTCCTGAAGTGAAGGGTACACCTGCTGTACTTCCGCCACCGGTAAAGAAGGAGGAACCCAAACCCCAGGTGAACCTCAACCCGACAATGCCGGCTTCTCCGTTCAGGAAAGAAGAGCCGAAGCCTGTACCGCCTCCGGTGATAGAGGTGAAGAAAGAAGAGCCGAAGCCTGTGCCACCACCGGTTATAGAAGTGAAGAAAGAGGAGCCGAAGCCTGTGCCACCGCCGGTTATAGAGGTGAAGAAAGAAGAGCCGAAGCCAGCGCCACCACCGGTGATAGAAGTGAAGAAAGAAGAGCCGAAGCCTGTGCCACCTCCTGTGATAGAAGTGAAGAAAGAAGAGCCGAAGCCTGTGCCGCCTCCTGTGATAGAGGTGAAGAAAGAGGAGCCAAAGCCAGTACCACCACCGGTGATAGAGGTGAAGAAGGAAGAGCCAAAGCCAGTACCACCACCTGTTATAGAGGTGAAGAAAGAAGAGCCGAAGCCTGTGCCGCCACCTGTGATAGAGGTGAAGAAGGAAGAGCCAAAGCCAGTACCACCACCGGTGATTGAGGTGAAGAAAGAAGAGCCGAAGCCTGTACCTCCACCTGTGATAGAGGTGAAGAAGGAAGAGCCAAAGCCTGTGCCGCCACCGGTGATAGAAGTGAAGAAAGAAGAACCGAAGCCTGTGATCACAGAAGTAAAGGTGACACCGCCTCCGGTGATATCGGAGGTGAAACCGGAAGAAAAGCCGGCCATAGCAGCCATTACCCCTACGAAGGTAGAAGCAAGAAAAGAACAACCCGCAGAGCTGCAACCCGCCGTATCTGCCCAGAAACATACATTATCGACGAAACTGATACCCGTGAAAGTGGTAATAGAAGAAGAAAAGAAAGAAATACCCAAACCCGAGGCTCCTAAGCCTGCACCTATAGCTATGCCTCACCCTCCCGTGGCTGATATATTGGAGCCTGCCACAGATAAGGAGCCACTCATTTATCCTGTATATACAGAAGACTACTTCCTGCAGCAGGGCGTAAAGGTATCGGAAGAGATACCGGAAGATGTGGAGGAATTCAAGGAAGCCAGAGGCAGATGAAGATATGTCGCTGATGGTGATGATGAGCTGGAATGGTTGCTGCATTTCAAGAACACATCAGACAAGCAGCGCGAGGAAAAGAACGACCAGAAGGCACTCAAGACCATGTGGCAGAAGGAAAAACTGGCTGCCGCCCTTGAAGAGGAGAACGAGGAGATACCGGAGAACGTATTTGAGATGGCCGTCAACTCCATCACTAAGGAGGAAGGCCTGGCCAGCGAGGCTCTTGCCGAAATACATGTTAAACAGGGTAAATATGACAAAGCCATAGAGATGTACCGCAAATTAAGTTTGCGAAATCCTAAAAAAAATGCGTACTTTGCCCGTCGAATTGAAGAAATATTAAAGGAAAAACAATCATGATACCATTTATTACCGTTTTATTGATCCTGGCGTGCATCGTTCTTGCGTTTTTTGTACTGATACAAAACCCTAAAGGCGGAGGCCTTACAGGTACGTTTGGTACAATGAGTACGCAGGCGCTGGGCGTGAAGCAATCTGCAGATGTGATGGAAAAGGGCACCTGGACCATGATCGGCGTGATAGGCGGCCTGTGCATCATTTCAGTAATGTTCCTGCAAAAGCCACAGGGCTCAGCAGAAGGTGGCAAGAAGCAGCAGGCTACACAACAGCAGGCTCCTGCCAAGAAAAAGTAAGCGTTACATCACTTTATTATAGCCGGGACCGCCAGGTCCCGGTTTTCTTTTCAGCCGGCGTTCACTCGGCCTCTTCAAAGAGTAGTGTTTCCGTTTCTTTCCGGTCTGTTTTCGTGGCTTCGGTATGTTTTACTTTGTTCTCAAAGAAGTTGATCACCACTGACAGGATAAAGGCAAATAAGATCATCACAACACTCATACATCTGCGTTTAAAGGTTCTCAAAAGATAGTCTCATTTATCATAATGCAATAAGCGTACCAAAGTTGTATGATTAAGGGAATAAACTAAAAAAGCCCCTATAAGGGGCTTTAGAAATGAACATTACCAATCTAATCTTTTGATATTTTCTTATAGAAAGTTTCTCCGTTGAGCTGTATCCGGGCCTGGTAAATCCCTGTTGCAAGTGTATTGAGGTCCAATGATAATATATCGCTCTGGATTTCATGGCTGATCAATGTTCTGCCCAATTCGTCAATGACTTGTACATTTCCTTGATATTCAGTAGAAACCGGGAAACGTATTGTGATGAAGTTGCGGGTAGGATTCGGGTAAATGGAAATCATATCATTTGTCACAATATTCCCTACGAGATTGGGTAAGACTGTAAGCGCTGCTGATGAGCTTGTTGCACTACAACTTGAGATACCAGAGATAAGGCAGCGATAGTGATAGTTGTTCATCGTATTTGTCACACCGGTTATCGTAAGCGTTGGTGTAGTTACTCCCGAGTATGGACCAGAGTTAGTTAAGTTAACGAATCCGGTACCAGCATCTTGCTGCCATTGGTATGATGGAGATCCAATACTTGTCGAAACGGTGTAGGTTGTATTTTTTCCTGTAATTACCGATTTTGCAGTGGGTTGTGATGTAATTGTCCCACATGTGTCACCACTATATTGGGTTATTTCGCTGTCTGCCAGAACGCGGTTGTACAACATAATATCGTCGATGATCCCTTTAAAAGGATAAGGGAAAGTAGATGTTGATCCGAATATGTCATAACCAATGCAGATACTATCTGTATTGGGTGTTACCGGGTAGCCCGCGCTTGTGTATGTATTTACAAGGGTATCATTTACATGGATCTTAAAGGTCGTACCATCAAACGTTGTTACGATCTTGTACCATTTAAAACTCTTAATTGTCGGGGTATATTGCAGATCGGCATCTGTTGCAGCCATGTTGTTCTGGCACAGCATATTGAACACCTCGGTCGTGCTGTCAAGTACGGTACATGAACTGCCGGTAGGGAAATGCCCATCGGCAAAGTCTAACACGAAGCTACAAACAGATGTAGAGGGGTTAGAGCGGACTATGATAACATTGTCCTGGCAAGATCCGGCATAAAACCCCATCACTTTTACGGTTGCACAAATTGATAATTGTGTTGTATTCAGGTCGGGTAAATATCCGGCTGTAATTTTACTGTCAATACCGTTAAAATAATAAGCGGTATTAGGGTTACCGTCCTTGCCTGCTACAGATGTAACATTATAGAGATGGCCAGTGTGCCCATTCCCTGAGACATCAGCGCCACTAGTCATATCCCAGTGTGCGATCAGTCCCGTTGGTCCTTGAGCAAACATATTAGAAATGTTAACTAATATGCAAATAGTAAGTAAGAATGTTTTCAGCATAGAATTATAGTTTTTGTAATGCTAAGATAGGGAAAATATGCACAAACCCTATTTGTTTCATATGTAATTTCAGTTAGTTGTGTCCATGATATTGCACATGATATGAGAAACTACTAAACTGGAACGAAATTAAACAAAAAGCCCGCCCCTTAATGTGGCAGGCTTTTTGTTTCTGAATATTTTTGGTGTTTACCGTATCAAGGTCACGTTGCCGGTCTTATGGAATTTCTTGCCGGTGTTTGTAGTTCCTTCTACATCATAAACATAAACGGCAAATGGCTGAGGAGTGTCTTTATACGTTCCGTCCCATCCTTCGGTAATGTCTTTTGTTTCGAATACTTTAACACCCCAACGATCATAGATCGTAAAATGGTCAATAGTTGCAATGCCTCTTTTCAGGATATAGAATTTGTCGTTCACACCAGCGCCTGGAGTGAAGGCGTTAGGCATAGCAATTATTGTTGACGGGTCAACTCTGATATTTATCGAATCAATAATGCTACAACCTTCCGCTGTCGAAGCATGTACTATGTATTTGGTTTCCACAGAAGGATTTGCCAGTGGGTTGGATATGACTGTATCAGAAAGTCCCCCATGCGGGAACCAGTGGAAATAAGTACAGTTCGTCTGTGGATTTATCTGGTAGGTCTCTCCCGGGTATAGCGTAGCCGAATCGCCCAAATACATAACAGCGGCAGGGTTTACAATTACGTGGAAGTGGAATGTATCTTTACATCCATATTGGCTTGTGCCAATTGTTGTAAAAGCTTCTGACGTGATAGCACGCATCATCGGACTGGAAGAAGTCGAATCGTCGAGGTATCTGCCCGGATGCCACTCATAAGTAGCAACTACATTGCTATCAGCATAATACATAGTTGGTTTCAGACGAACCGTATCGCCAGGACAAACACGGATATCAGAGAACAAAGAGTCGAAATTTCCAGGGTGAACCAATATCAACGCAGAGTCTGTACCCGAACAACCAGCTGGTGTACTTACTTTTATGAACAATTTGGTAGTATCCCCGGCCGTGAATATTATCGTTTGTCGCGTCGAATCATCAAGGAAAGTTCCCGGCGACCAATCAAAAATATATTTATCGTACCAGTTGGGTATGACCCCTGCAGTGATATTGACCGTATCAAACTGACAGACATGCCGGTTCCCGCCCATATTGACTATGGGATAAGGTTGGACATCTATATGGAACGAAAAGACCTGATCGGCGCATCCAGGGAATGTACCAGTAAGCACATAGGTAGCGGAGGTGTCAGGTGTGATGTTTGTGCTGGCCTCTGTAGATAACGGAATCCCGGTTGTGGGAGTCCACTGGTAGTGTACAATAGGGTTTGCAGTCGCTTGTCCTACTACTGTGCGGCCTTTGCATATAGCAGTGTCGCGCGAGTTGAAAGAGAAGGTGTCATAAACTATCAATACATCAATCGAGTCGGAACGTAAGCATCCATTATTTGAGACCTGTACCCAGAAACTTCCAGAGGTGTTTGCCACGAGTGAGTCCAGGTTACTACCATTGGACCATAGATATACAAAGCCAGTGTCGTAAGCCTGGTAGAAATTCTTTATAGTTACCGGGGCTCCTTTACAGTTGAACATGTCTGGACCGAGATCTACGATTGGTGTTCTGCGTGCGTTCAGGAATAGTGTATCGTGCCCCAGGCAGCCTGTACTATCGATAGTGACGATGTAATAACCTGTTGATGATGCTTTGACTTTTGCAGTAGTATCTCCGGTGTTCCATTTATATTTTGCTCCGGAATATGAGGCATCGAGGATGATCGTATCTCCAGCACAGATATTTGTATCATTTCCTAAAGTGAGGATCAGCGGTGACTTAGTAATATTGATGATATCCGTGACGGTACAACCATAAGGTTCTGTTACAGTAAGTGAGTAAGGAGTTGTTGCTAATGGCGGAGGATTAACCACGATCTTGCTGCTGACACTATCAACAGTACTCCACGAGAATAGCCTGCCAACGGGCATCGGCTTGGGCTGTAGTGTGATGCTATCTCCGCATATTGTCGTGTCATTTCCAAGGGAAAAAGGTACTGTTCCCGGGCTAAATGTATAAAGAGAAGCCATCTGCGTGTCTGATAATGCCCTGTTAAAGAAGGCTATGTCATCAATATATCCGATAAAGGCTTTACCAGCAAATGTTGCATCATTTCCAATATTGAATTTACTCGTTGGCGGATTCATTGGTTTTGTAAAAGTTCCGGAGAATGCCTTGTCGACAAAGAAAGAATAGGAGTTAGACTTCTTCATAAGTGTATACATGTGCCATCCCCCATCAGGAATAGCGGTAGGTAGGTAGTTACCCACACCTCCAAAGTAAACACTGATATAATTTCCGGGAGTGGCAAAAGTCACACCATCACTTATCAGGAAGCCAAAGCCATTGAGTGCAGGAACACCATCGTAAACAACGTATGAGTTCTGAGCAATTGTAGCAACGGCTGTAGATGCTTTAGCCCAGCAGGAGACTGTGAAGTCGCCGCTTGGTGTTGTTGTTGAATATGCAGGCGAGTATTGTAAGGCATTTTTTTGCCCATCGAACACATAGGCATTATTTGGAATTCCAAATCGATCAGGACCGTAAGTTGGTAATGTAAATGTAGGAGGGGTTGGAGGCGAAGGGTTGGGAGGTAAAGTGAGATCGTGAGATTGTGTACTGTGATCTTTCAAATCGGCACAAGCAGGATACCAGCCCATTACAGGAAAAATAGAAGCACTGTCGGGGAACGGATTTACCGTAAAGTGCGTCAGCGTTCTGCATCCAGTTGATGTAACTGTGTAAAAAATATTTAACGTGCCTTGTGCTTTTCCGGTAACAACACCTGATGTAGCACCTACTACCGCCAAAGTTGTATTACTTGAACTCCATAAACCACCGGGAGTAGCATCTGTCAAAGTAGTAGAGAAAGGTGCATGAACATGGGTAGTTCCGGTAATACCAGCCGGGAGCGCATTAACAGTAAATGACATCGTGCGGTAACAGCCTGAAAGTGGTGTGTACGTGATTGTAACGGGGCCAGGGGCCAAACCTGTAACAATACCGGTTGCGAGGCCGATGCCCGCAATTGCTGGTACGCTTGATGACCATACCCCGTTTAAGGTTACATCACTGAGAATTGTAGTATTGCCCAGACAAACAGTAGATGAGCCTTTTATCGGGTCGGCAGATGGATTGACAGTAATTATGGTAGATACTTTACAACCAGACGGGTAAGTATAAAAGACAGAGTCGGTGCCTGCCGAAACACCTGTAACGGTTACGTTGCTGATACCCGGTGTGACGGTAGCAATGGCAGGGTCTTTGGTAGACCAGCTACCACCAAATATAGGATTAGAAAGTGTTGTGGTTGCTGTAGCACAAAGGGTTGTTGTGCCTGTTATTCCCGCTGTTGCGTTTACCGTAACAATTGCGGTTGCGCGTGCAGTACCTGATGTATAAGTGATAATTGCGGTGCCGGGGTATACGCCGGAAACCAGTCCGGAAGACGGGTTAACATTAGCAATGAGGGGTGCACTGCTGCTCCACGATCCGCCGGGGGTCACATCGTACAATTGGGTTGTAGAATTCTGACAAACCTTTGTTACCCCCGTGATCGGGGCGATAGCGTAAGAAGAAAATGATACAGACAGGGCTAATAATGCGAGGAAAAAATATCTCATATAGCTTATTTTAAAAAAATAGTTTTATCAACTGATCCTGAATAAACAACTTGTCTTACCACCACGTGGTACGGCAGGTCAATTAACAACAAATGTCAATTCCGCTACAAGTAACGGCATCAATCAAAAGCAGTTTACCGACAAAATACAAATAATGCACTACAAATATATACAAATCAGGTAAAAACCGCTACTAATTTTACCCACTTTTCCACCTGATATTGTTGTATAAAGCATTGCTTATAAGGATATTGATGTGTAATTTTTATTATATATAACAGATCAACGCCTTCTGCCTGAACATACAGACAGTTTTCTAGCGTTAATGGTTGGTATTTCTGGAAAAGTATTTTATTTATTAATATTCGAAAGGGGCTCCTGTTGTTTGCCTGAATTCTGTCCAAAGATCACGGACAATGTCTGCCGCAGGCACAATGTTCTTAATGATACTACTTACCTGGCCTATTTCCAGTTCTCCTTCTTTCATATCTCCTTCGAACATACCGTGCTTTGCCCTTGCCCTGCCTAAGAGCGATTCTAATTGCTCAGTACCGGCACCTGCATCTTCCGCAGCATGTACCTGCTCATAGAAGTGATTTTTGATAAGCCGGACGGGAGTAAGTTTTTTCAGGGTTACAACTGTATCGCCCTCATTTGCATTTACTACAGCATTTTTAAACGATTCATGACTGGAAGCTTCGGGGGTGCATACAAATCTGCTGCCCACCTGTACCCCTTCCGCCCCTAATGCCATCATAGCAAACATGGCACGCCCCGTAGCAATTCCTCCGGCTGCTATAAGTGGGATGGAGATCGTTTCCCGTACTGCCGGTATAAGGCAAAGTGTAGTCGTTTCTTCCCGGCCATTGTGTCCGCCTGCTTCAAATCCTTCCGCAACCACGGCATCAACACCGGCGTCTTCGCACTTTTTTGCAAATCTGGCACTGGATACGACATGCACGACGGTAATACCGTGTTCCTTTAATTTGCCTGTCCACGTTTTGGGATTGCCGGCCGAAGTGAATACGATAGGTACTTTCTCAGCAATGATATGAGACACATGTTCTTCGATAGCAGGATAAAGTAATGGCAGGTTCACGGCAAATGGCTTATCAGTAGCCTTTTTACATTTTCTGATGTGATCCAATAAAACATCCGGGTACATGCTGCCAGCTCCAATGATACCCAAACCACCGGCATTGCTGACAGCCGCCGCCAATCGCCATCCCGATGCCCAGATCATACCAGCCTGAATGATAGGGTAGCGAATGCCTAATAATTTTGTGACGCGGTTGTCGAAGCCATCTTCAGTAAATCTTCCCTGGAAAAGCATGTATACTTGTTTGTTGCACAAACATAATACTATTGCTGTTCATATAGGTTGCTTTACTTACTTTCCAATCTTACCACCGGAACGATCATTTCTTCGAGGGAGATGCCGCCGTGCTGAAAAGTGCCCCTGTAATAATTGACAAAGTGGTTATAGTTGTTGGGGTAGCAAAGGAAAACGTCTTCTTTGGCGAAAATAAATGTTGAGCTGACATTGGGCCTGGGCAAGCCAGCCAGCTTGGGATCGCGGAAAGCCAATACGTCCCTGTCCTCATACTGCAGGTTTCGGCCATGCTTATAGCGCAGGTTGGTGGTCGTGGCCCTGTCGCCAACGCATTTGCTCGGCGTTTTAACGCGCACGCTTCCATGGTCGGTAGTGAGCAATAGCTGAATGTTCTTATCTGCGATCTTACGGAGTCCCCTGTGCAGCGGAGAATGTTCGAACCAGCTTGTAACCAGCGAGCGATATGATATTTCATCGCCTGCCAGCTCCTTCAATACCTCCATTTCTGTGCGCGCGTGTGAAAGCATATCTACAAAGTTGTAAACGATGACAGTAAGGTCATTCGATAAGTAGTTGTGGACGTTGTCCTCGAAAACTTTAGCGTCATCATTGTTGGTGATCTTTATGTACTGCCATTTAAGATTGTCCAGTTTCAGGTGTTTTAACTGGTTGCCGAGGAAACGCTCCTCATAGAGATTCTTGCCGCCATCTTCGTCATCATTCTTCCATTCGAGCGGGAAATGTTTTTCAATATCTATAGGCATCATGCCCGCAAATATCGCATTGCGGCAATATTGTGTGGCTGTTGGGAGAATGCTGTAATACTGATCGTCTTCTACAACCTTGAACGAATCGGTAAGAATGGGCTGAATAGCTTTCCAGTGGTCGTAACGGAGATTGTCAACTACCACCAGAAATGTAGGTTGGCCTTTTTTCAGATGGGGCGCGATCTTTTTTTCAAACATGTGGTGCGACATCAAAGGCCCGCTATCGTCCTTTATCCATCCTGCATAGTTGCGGGAGATGTACTTGAAGAATTCTGTATTGGCTTCTGCTTTTTGAGACTGCAGAATCTCCATCATCTCTTCACTATCGCTTTTATTCATTTCAAGTTCCCAATACACTAATTTTTTGTATAACTCCTTCCATTCCTCATGATTGGGATTTGAGCTTAACGCCATGAACAGGTTGCGAAAATCCTGTTGATAAGCAATCGTTGTTTTTTCAGATACGAGCCGCTTTGAGTCAATGATCTTTTTCAGGGAGAGCAATACCTGGTTCGGATTTACGGGTTTTATGAGGTAATCGGTGATCTGTGCGCCCAGCGCGTCTTCCATAATATTTTCGGCCTCGTTCTTTGTGATCATCACCACGGGTAGCTGAGGCTGCATCTCTTTGATGCGCGTCAGCGTCTCGAGCCCAGTGAGCCCGGGCATACTCTCATCAAGCAATACAACATCCACTTGTTTTTCCCTGAGCAATTCCAACGCATCGTAGCCGTTGCTGAGCGATGTGACAGAATAGCCTTTATTTTTCAAAAATAATATTTGTGATTTGAGTGAATCTATTTCATCATCAACCCAGAGAATTTCGCCTTGTGTATTCATGATCTTGTGTGTTTGTTGAGAACGCTGATTAAAATTATCACCAAATATTTTTGTGCGGGTAAATGTAATGACAGTTTAACGCAAATTTGGCAACAAATGATATTTGGAATAACGCACGTAAGCTATTAGTATTGCGCTATAAGAATACATTAACATCATGCCGCCGATCAATATAAGAAAAGCAAAGGAATCAGATTGCCCCCGAATGCTGGAGCTTATCAATGAACTTGCGGTGTACGAACGCGCGCCGCAGGAAGTGACTGTGACTATGGAACACTTCATGCTGAGCGGGTTTGGGCCCAACCCTGTGTGGTGGGCATTTGTAGCCGAGGAAGAAGGGGTGGTCAAGGGATTTGCTTTGTATTACATACGTTACTCGACCTGGAAGGGACAGCGGATGTATCTTGAAGATATACTGGTAACCGAGTCTGAACGGGGCAGGGGATTAGGAGGATTGCTGATGGAGGCACTGATACAGGAGGCCAGGGGCAGGAGCTGAATGGTATTACCTGCAGGTACTTAACTGGAACGAACCTGCGTTAAATTTTTATAGGAAATACGACGTGAAGTTTGACGATGAATGGGTAAATGCCATGCTGAACTTCTGAGCTATTTGCGCACTTTTATCATTTCATCCATGTCTCTCATGAACTGCGGACACCTATAAGTGGTGAAATGCCATGATATACTTGCAATCCCCATCATGTACTGATCGAAAGTGGCACTATTGCCGCGTTGTTTGCCTTTGATGCCTATGGGTTTTGTTGGGTTTATTTCGGTAGACCTATCCTGCAAAGCTTGCTCGGGAGATGCAGTGGGGAACATGCCCGCGCCGATATATGTGGTACTGACATCATCCAGGTAGTCTGTAAGTGTCAGGCGGTCAGCTATTTCTAAAGTAAGATTTATACCGCCCTTTATCCAGAATTTTATACCTGCGCCTATAGGAAAGCACGGAGCATATTTACTGTATGTCCGGTTGGCATATCCAACGTATTGGCCTTCTGTGCCCAAAGGGCGTAGAGGCACTGTTTGCCCATTGTATGTTGTATATGGGTCGTAATAGAACATACCTATACCGCCGGTAAGGAATGGTGTGAATCGGTGGTAGGGATCGCCGGTACGAAAACTGAAAAAGTTGAATTCGGCTTGTGTTGAGAATTCGTAGACCTGGCTTTGAAAATTAAGATTACGCAGCCTTTGGTAAAGCGGGCTGTTGAATTTATCGTCATAGCCCACTTCGGTGTAAGCGGCGGTAGCCTTTATCGATATATATGAGTTGATATGTTTGCGGGCATAAACACAGGCGACGTAATGAATGTTTTAGGTACAATTATCATTCAGGTCCCGAAGTATTGCAGGCATAAGGCCTATACCCAACTCCACAGAGGTATAATAACGCTGCGCAGCAACACGTTGTGTCGTAAGCAGACAAACAAACAAAAATATTGATAAGCTTTTAATTTTATACGACATCGGCCCGGAGAGGCTTCCTTTTATTTTATAAAACGCCAAAAGTAGACATTGATTGTGCAATGGTCATTATATCCGGGAGTCCACTGTTATGAAAGTAAAATATCTGATATTTACAATGGGAATAGCGTCATTTAACGATTGAAAATTGTTTATATGAAGGAAATATGGTTGCAAAACGGTCGCATGAGATTTTTCCCGCGGCAGCAGATTACTTGGACCTTTTGTATCCGACGGGCGTAGTAAAAAAGACCATTGATGACTGAAGCAGGTAAAAACCGTATATAAAGAGGGCAAAAGATATTCTGTACCAGTAAATTGCCACTGTTGCCGTGAAGGATAACATCCATGTGAAGCAGAATATTCAGTAAAGAATAAAAAACACGTATTATTAAATGAAGGTGAAAGGGTTGATAATATTGATGCTATCACCGCCTTTGTTCTATCTACTACCTTTCTGAAGACCTTGAGGTGCCTTGCCGGATAGTGGAATTAGCTAAAAATACCGAAAAATGACCGGAGCAGATCACGAAGTAGTTGTGCGATTTTTGCTGGCAGCATTATGGGGTGGCAGGTTAGTGCGGAACGGAATACCAGCGGGCGTCATGGGCTTCCGTACTATGATCGCGGATCTGGTGGGGGTCATGTTTCTTCTATGATGTCGATGATGATGGGTGTTGGTAATTCCGGACAGATCGTATCGAATATTGTCACCGGCAGGCTTTCAAAGCCGGGTTATTTTCAGAGGTGAATCGAAAGTGGTCGGTATAACCACGGCAGCCAGCATATGGGCCGTTGCTGCTGTTGGTATGGGGATAGGTGCGGGGTATTATTTTGCGTCCGCTGCTGCCAGCATGCTTATCCTTGTGGTACTCGCCATATTACCAATGCTGGAACAAAAGATAGATGACTTCAACCAATATCGTACATACAAAGTGCAATGCATCTATACGGAGACCGTAAAGCAACATTTTAAAGAAGTATTCCGCAGGTCGAAGCTGAAATATGAGATGGTAAATGAGGTAAAAGAAGGTGATAAGATGCTGCTTACATGGCAAGCGCACGGCCATGTGCGACAGCATGAAGCACTTGCCGATATGCTGGTAAAAGATGCGCTCGTAGAGCGGTTTGAATATTAAGTTTGAATGGTTACTTGCAATACATGTTCATGTACTGCTCTGCCTGCGGATGCTTTAGCTTATAGGCCATACGCAGGTCGCCGCAGGAACTGTCCTTTACACCCAGATCATGCAGGAAAATGCCACGATACAGATAGCCCTGCGACCATGTAGGGTCTTGTCGTAGAACAGCATTTATGTCGTTGATGGCTGCTCTGAATTCTTTCCGCTCACCATATGCCATTGCCCTGTTGACAAAGCCTACTGTGTGATCGGGAAATAATTCGATCTCCTTTGTAAAGTCTGATATGGCACCATCAAGGTCCTTCATTTTATATCTGCAAGATCCTCTCATGCTATAGGCCATGTAGTAATCGCTGCGCAATGCTATTGCAGAATCGAAAATAGCGGCTGCCTCACGAAAGTGATTTTTGTTGTATTGTTTTCGTCCTGCGGAAAGCAGCGCGAGGAAAAAATCGGATTTGCTTGATAGGGTCATACGCATGTCGGCTGAAGCACCCTGTTCATCGCCCACCATTTCCTCGACGTTCGATTTGTTGTAATAGCCTATGGCAAATTTCGGATTGATCTGCACGGCGCGATTGAAATAATAAAGTGCATCTTTGAAATTGCCCTGAAGTTCGTAGACAGATCCTAATTGATAACAGGCTTTCCAATTACCGGCATCAGCCTTAAGTACTTCTTCATACTCTTTGATGCCCTTGTCGAAATCACCATTGAGCACGTAATCGTTGCCTTTATTGTAGTGATCGTCATTTTTTGAGCCAGAGCCACAGGCGGATGCCAATATGACCAGGGAAAGGCAAAGGGATGGAATAGCGCGCATACAGATGAAATTTCCAGAAAAGATACTTTGAAGGCTCTAAACGAACAAAAAGGGATAAAAAATTGCTAAGATGACGTTAACCATTTCCAACTGTCGGCTGTATTTTATAATTTAGTGCGAAATAATATAAGATCATATGAAAAAATTAATTTGTATGTTAGTGGCCCTTATCGTTATGGGCTCAGTATCTTACGGACAGGCTGATCAGAAAGCGGTAAAGCCAAAGAAGGAAATGACGGCGGACAAATCTTCGGGCGTAGATAAGGCGAAGGGAGAGGTTAAAGCCACAAAGATGAAAAAAGATGGCACACCGGATATGAGGCATAAGGAGAATAAGGATGCTGCTAAGGCTGCTGAAGCAAAGCCGACCGGCAAGATGAAGAAAGACGGTACGCCTGACATGCGTTATAAAGAGAATAAAGACGCAACCAAGAAGGATGCAGGTAAAAAAGATGCTGCTAAGAAAGACGCAGCAAAGAAATAAATAACTAAATCAAAAGATGATGATCATACGGGTATTCCGTATGATCATCATTGCTAAAACAGTATATATGCGTTCTGTTATCTACCTGATGGTATTGCTGGCTTTTGCCACAACAATGTTTTCCTGCAAGGACGAAACGCCATGGGCGCAATATACTTCGAAAGAAGCCGGGTTCTCCGTATTCATGCCGGCCGGCCCTAAAAAAAGCGACCACAAAAACGGAAAACTGACTATGCATTCAGTAACGTGGAAGCCGGAGACATTTGCGCTGGATAAGTTCAAACTATTTGAGGTGAGCTATACCGATTATCCTTCTTTTGTGGCTTCTGATTCCAATAAAGTGAATGCGCTCCTTGATACGGCTATCAGTTATCGTAAGAGAGACTTTACCGAACTGGATGTGGATCATCAGCCGATCACTATTAACGGGTATCCCGGCAGAGCATTCATGCTGCAGCCTGATCGTGGTAATACGATCACCATCGTAAAGCAGTGCCTGGTAGGTAACAGGGTTTACGAATTGTGTGTGATCGCTAAAAAAGATTACCCGGTGAACAACGAACTGAACAGGTTCTTTAACTCTTTCCAGGTACTCAGATAATTGCAGCCTACGTACCTTTGGCATTCAGATACAACAGACATGGCCAATGGAATACAAGGATTATTACAAGGTTTTAGGGGTAGATAAGAAGGCATCGCAGGATGACATTAAGAAGGCGTACCGAAAACTGGCGGTAAAGTACCATCCCGACAAGAATCCCGGAGATAAAAAGGCGGAAGAAAATTTCAAAGAGATCAACGAAGCGTATGATGTGCTGGGTGATGCCGAAAAGCGCAAAAAGTATGATTCGGTAGGAGAGAACTGGCAGCAATATGAGCAGCAGTATGCCCGTAACGCGCGTGACCATTCGCAACAGTACAGAAAAGCCCATGGAAATCAATTTGAAGATGAAGGAATGTTCTCCGATTTCTTCGAGTCTATCTTTGGCAGCGGGGCCTCCGGATTTGGTGGCAGAAGGCAAAGCCGGAAGTCAAAGGGGCAGGATTACCAGTCGGAGGCTGATATAACGCTGGAAGAAGCATTTCACGGAACGGCATTGCAACTGAAGCTGGAAACACAGAAACTTAAGATAACGCTCAAGCCAGGTATCGCAGACGGACAAGTGTTGCGGATGAAAGAGAAAGGAGGCCCCGGTCATAACGGGGGCGTTCCGGGAGACCTCTTCATCACCATTCATGTGCAGGAACACCCCGTGTTCAAACGGGAAGGTGATAACTTGTATCTCGATCACAGCCTCGACGCATTTACCGCTATGCTGGGCGGGAAACTGGAGGTGAGAGCAATAGATAAAACGATCAGCATCAACATTCCCGCAGGTACAGACAGTGACAAGACCTTTCGCCTTAAAGGTATGGGCATGCCGGTGTACAGCGATCCCGGGACCAGGGGTGATTGTTATGTACGTGTCGCGATCACTGTACCAAAACATCTTACCGAAGAAGATAAGCAGGCCCTGACTAACATTGCGAGCAGGTACGTGCGATAATATACCTGCGGGAAGTGTTTTTCGTACACTACAACTTTTGCCGTGTACACAAGTCTTTACGTGTTACCCCTGCAATGGAAGCTAAACTGGCTAAAAAGCCAATGACTATCGAAGAGCTTGTTAGCCTCGCACCGATAGAAGCACCCAAGACAAGGGGCAAATACAAGACAAAGAAACAAACAGAGGGAGCCGAATAGCTCCCTTTTTGTATCTTTATATAGTGACTAGATATATAATATTGATAATATCCGCCATTCACGCAAATGCCTGTTTTTGTCAGGATAAATTGGAATACAACCAGCGCATTAAACGTTTCGATAGTTTAATTGAAACACTGGAACAATACAAAGAGGTAGTTCGTATAATATCCTCCACGCCTAACGCAAAAATATCTATTCGCAAAGAGACTTATGATTCAGTTGGAACTATAATACATGTGCCAGGTCAGGAAAATTCCATCCATTACTATATTGGATATACTTATCTAGATTCAAAGAAACGGAAGTGTGTTGAAAACGTATACTTTGTTTTATGCTCTATAAGTGAAAATAAAATTACCCACGTATTTAAGCCTCAAATTTATATTCTTCCCCCTTAGAATTTCAAACTGAGACACTACCGTTTTTCAGAATATTGCTGTATGACGGCATTAATCAGTTATTTTTGCGGAAAATTCACAGTACCTGATGACACTTGTTACCCGGATAAAGCAAGCGGCGCATGGCGCACTTCAACAGCTTTTCCCAGACGCGGCAATAGATATTTCTGCAATTCTTGTGAACCAGACAAAGCCGGAGTTTTCCGGGGACTATACTATTGTCCTGTTTCCGTTCGTAAAGCAATTGCGACAGAAGCCTGATGTGCTGGGGCAGCAGTTGGGCGCATATCTTGTGGCGAATGGTGGCTTGTTCTCTGCTTCCCAGGTGGTAAGCGGTTTTCTTAACCTTACGGTCAATGATGAATTGTGGTTGTCATTTCTTACAGAAAACTTCAGCAATGCGCACTACGGAGAAAAACCCGCAAGTAAGCGCCGGGTAATGGTGGAGTATTCCTCACCGAATACCAATAAGCCATTGCATTTCGGGCATATGCGCAACATATTCCTGGGTGCGGCGATGGCAGAAGTGCTGAGTGTAACGGGTAATGAAGTGGTGAAGGCCAATCTTATCAATGACCGCGGCATACACATCTGCAAGTCTATGATAGCATGGATGAAGTATGCCAATGGTGCTACACCACAATCGGCTGGTATAAAGGGCGATCACCTGGTAGGTGATTACTATGTGAAGTTCAATGACATATATAAGGAAGAGGTAGGCCGGTTGAAGGCAGAGGGTATGGACGAGAAGATGGCGGAGAAAGAGGCTCCGATCATGAAGGAGGCACAGGACCTGCTGCGTAAGTGGGAGGCAGGAGACAAGGAAGTGAGGGATCTGTGGCAAAAGATGAATGGTTGGGTGTATGATGGGTTCAATGTCACCTATAAAAAAATGGGTGTGACTTTCGATAAGATGTATTACGAAAGTGATACCTACCTGCTGGGCAAGGAAATAGTGCAGCAAGGCCTGGAGAAGGGTGTGCTTTTCAAGAAAGAAGACGGCTCGGTATGGATAGATCTGACTGCCGATGGACTGGACCAGAAGTTGCTGCTTCGTGGCGACGGTACCTCCGTTTATATAACGCAGGATCTGGGTACCGCCAAGCTGAAGTACGACGACTTCAAACTGGACCAATCCATTTATGTGATAGCTGATGAACAGAACTATCACCTGCAGGTATTGAAGCTGATCATGCAGAAACTGGGTGAACCATGTGCAGATGGTATCTATCACCTGTCTTACGGCATGGTGGAATTGCCAACCGGCAGGATGAAGAGCCGTGAGGGTACTGTGGTAGATGCTGATGATATGATAGGGGAAATGGTGCGGCTGGCCAAAGAGCAAACGGAAAATGCAGGGAAAACAGAAGGCTTCAGCAGTGAGGAGCTCGACAAGCTTTATGAGACGATAGGCCTCGGCGCACTTAAATTCTACCTGCTGCGTGTGGACCCAAAAAAGAAAATGATCTTTGACCCTAAGGAGTCAATAGACCTGCACGGATATACGGCCACATTCATTCAGTATGCGCACGCGCGTATCTGTTCTATATTGAGAAAAGAACAAATGCCGGTATCTCCTGTGTCCGGATCGTTTGCGGGATTCAAGGCTACATCGGCCTTATTGCCTATGGAAAGAAGCATCATCCTGATGCTGGAACAGTATGCCACAGTGCTTTCGGATGCGGGCAGCGAATACAATCCGTCTGCATTATGTAACTATTCTTTCCAACTGGCGCAGCAATTCAATAGTTTCTATGATATACACAGTATATCCAAGGCTGAGAGTGACGAGAAGAAGCAACTGCGCCTGGTCATAATAATAATGACAGCATCTGTCCTTCGTCATGCCATGGGCTTGCTGGGTATCAGGTTGCCGGAAAAGATGTAGTATTATTTTCCGTGGTTGCTGATCTCGCCGTCGGCCATTTCTATGATGCGGTCTGATCGTTTCGCAAAATCCTCATCGTGTGTCACGGTAATGAGGGTTTGGTTATATTCTTTCGATAATTGCTGGAACAGATCGAATACCACCCCGGTATTTTTTGAGTCGAGGTTTCCTGTCGGCTCATCGCCCATGATTATAGCGGGGTCGTTGATGAGCGCGCGTGCAATTGCAACACGTTGTTGCTGACCGCCAGAAAGTTTATTGGCACGTTTCAGAGCCTGCTCTTCCACACCGAACATTTTTAGTTTCTCATATGCGCGTTCCTCTATTTCCTTGATCGAATACTTTCCGAGACGCATTGCGGGGATCATTACATTGCGCAGACAGGTGAAGTCGGGCAGGAGGTAGTGAAACTGAAATACGAAGCCTATGGATTCATTGCGTATGTGGGCAAGTTTGTTTTGTGACAGCCCGGTAGTTCTTAAGCCATTTATGCTCAACTCACCTTCATAGTCGGTGTCCATAGTTGAGAGTACGTAGAGCAGGGTGGATTTGCCGCATCCTGATTTTCCGACAATCGAAACGAACTCGCCTTTCTGTACATCCATGCTGATGTTCTTCAGTACCGGCATGGTCACAGGATCGTGAAAGTACTTGGTTATGCCCTTGGCTTGTAATGCTATATCTGCCATTATCCTCTTATTATTGTTACAGGGTCCACTTTAGCCGCCTTGCGTGCAGGGAAAAAGCCTGCCGCGAACGTTGTCAATACACCAAATATGATAGCTTCTACATAGTGCGGGAAGTAGAACGACATGGGAAAGTATTTCAGTGTTCCCATGGCTGAGCTGCTGCCAATATATACCCGCGACATGCCGTAAGACATCAGGAAGCCCAGCGAGATGCCTACCACGCCACCCATGAGGCCGATATACACAGCCTGCTGCAGGAAGATGCTGGTCACAGACCTGCCTGAGAACCCGGTAGCTTTCAGGATGGCGATCTCTTTCATTTTTTCATAGATGGTCATGTTCAGGATGTTATATATGCCGAAACCGGCCACAAGCAATATTACCCCTATCACCGAGTTGAGGATGATGGCTCTTATCTTGAAGGCGGTCTTTAGTTGCTCATTGGCCATGATCCAGTCTTCTGCCTTATAGCCGGTCATTACTTCCAGGTCGCGGGATACTATGTGTGCTTTGTTATAGTCCTTAAGATTTATCTTGATGTCGGTAACATAGCTGCGGTCCTTGCCCATCAGGTTCTGCGCCTGTACAATGTTGGAGTAAGATTTTGTTTCGTCTATCTGTTTTATGCCACTGTTGTAAATGCCGACAACTCTCATGATCTGTGTGGAGCCTGTGCCGCCTCTCACTGTGATATTGTCGCCGACATGGAGGCTGAGCTTATCTGCAATGCCCTTACCCACGATAATCCCGTTGTTTACTTTGTTCAGGTCGTTCAGGTCTCCTGCCAGCATGTTTTGCTTTATGTCGAACATCTTATCCTCTTCATTGATGAAGACCCCCGCGACATTGCCATTTATCTGTACGCTGCCACTAGTATAAATGACATTGGCAGTTACCTGCGGAGTAACATAAGCCACAAGCGGATTTTTCTTTATCTCGTTTATTATGCCATATGGGTTGGTGAGGCCTTGCGACTGGTTGAGCTGCTTGGGGTTAGCCAGTATCTTTACTGAGGCATCCTTGAAAAAATCATTCATAAGGTGCGTGTCAGCCACTTTGTTCTCGCTATATATCCGGATATGCGGAGTAGTGCTGAAGGACGATTTTTCGAAATAGTCATTTGTTCCCTTCATCAGAGACTGCATGAAGATGAACATAGATATACCAAACATTACCCCCAGCGAAGCAACTAATGTTTGCTTCTTCCTGGACGACAGGTAGGTAATGGCTATCTGGGTATTTACGCTGATCTTCATTTTATTTCTGTTTGACTATTTTGTCATTGGCTGACAATCCTGAAGTAACTTCTATCCATTCGTCTGATACGGTGCCGGTCGTGATATTCACTGAATCAACTTTGTCGCCTTTTTTTACCAGTACCTGTTTGCCATTAACTATATAAGTGTGTGGTATGAGCAGTGCATTTTCCTTACGGCCGGTTATGATGTTTGCTTGCAGCTGAGTGCCGGCAATGAGGCCCGATACATCATTTACAAATCTTGCTTCTACTTTGTATGACTGAGAGCGGTCGTTGAAGTGTGGGTATATCTTGCTGATCCTTGCTTCGTACGTTTTATTCTTGTCCGTGTTCAGTTCTATCAGTGTTTGTTGGCCGAGCTGAATTTTACCGATGCTCCCTTCATCAATATCGAGGTTGATGACAATGGAATCAGGGTTGCCAAGCTGGGCCACCTGCTCTCCGCGGCGAACGAGGTCGCCTTGTTTCTTGAATATCTGGTACACCTTACTCCTGCCAATAGCTACGAGATCGTAATACTGGTTGCCTGCAATGGCATTCTGAAGTTGGGATCTTGTGTTGTTCAGGTCTTGCGACATTTTGTTTGCTGTAGCCTTGTAGTTCTCCACAGCGCTATTGTATGCACTGATGGAATTCTGGTAGTTCACACGGGCATTGTCTGCATCCTGGCGGGAGACTGAGCGTGTTGTGAACAGATGCTCGTACCGTGCGTAGGTCAGTGAATCTGTTCTCATCTTCAGCTTTGCCGCCTCTATCTGTGCTGCGATCTGCAGCAGGGCCGGAGAATTATCGGAGGCGTTGATGCGGGCAAATTCCACATTGGTCTCGGCTATCTTCACCTGTGTATTCTGCTGCCGGTTATCGAGTTGAAATAACAACTGTCCATCCTTTACCAGGTCGTTCTCTGATACCATGCTCTTTGTGATAAACCCGTCAGATAACGAGGTGAGCGTATAAGCATCCTTGGGCTCAATGCTGCCGGATGCGAATACGGCTTCGGTCACCGGTCCTGTCTTTGGTGAGGTTTCATCGTACTTTGGTTTACATGCGGCAAACAACAGTAAGGCTGAGATGTAAATGATCGGTCTTTTCATATTAAAATGATTGTTGGCGAATCCTCACCTGGTATAATTGAACCAGCATATCGGATAAGCTGTTTAAATATTGATTCTGGTATGTGATATAATCATTGAAAGCGTTTAACCTGTCATCAAGAGACGAGACGCCTGAGATGTAACGTTCTGATACATGGTGGAAATTGTCGAGCGATAGGTTCATGATGCTCTCGGATTTCTGAAGGAGATCTGAAGCACGGTTATATGCCAGTCTCAGGTTGTCGTCATTGATAGCTGATTGTTTCTGCGCGCTTTCATACTGGATCTTGCTTTCGTAATAAGTCAGTTTATTCCGTTCGGACTGAAGCCAGCGTAAGCCACCATTGAAAATGGTCCAGGAAGCTTTAATTCCCCAGTATTTTGCAGGATACCAGGATGGGCCTCCGCTTTTAAATGGTTCGAATTTGTTGTCGTTTTGTTGTGTGGTGTTGCTATAGGTGGCTGTTATTACAGGTATGTACGCAGCATTGGATGCATGCAATGTGCCCAGGTTGAAATCGGCCTGAAATTTAGCCAGCTTAATTGCGGGGTCTTCGGTGAATGTGCCATTGGGCGATCTTTTGAGATCGTTCTGTAAGGAACCGTTCAATACTAGGGAGTCTGATAGTGACAGGTTAAGAAGGTTTCGTAAAGAATTTTTGGCGATCAGGGCCTGGTATTGTGCATTAATCTGTTGCTGAGCCGAACGTTCGCTGTTCAGCTTGGCAAGATCAAGGCTGGAAAGGCTAACGGTTCCTTCATTGAACTTATTGAGAACAGATGTGTAGACCGAGTCTGCGATAGCAGCACTCCGGGCCGAAAGTTGAGCCGCTTCTGCGCTTATCAGGCAGGAAAAATATTGTGTGGCCACCTGCTGATAGATCATTTTTTTACTATTTGCCAATGCTGCCTTATTCATGTCTTCACCTGTTTTTGCCAGCATAGCGGTAAACCATGTTTGCAAGTTCAGAATATCCATCTGCGCCGTGATGCCTGCTGAATAGATATACTTCTGTCCAAACTGAACCGGGCGGTAAACATCGGCGGGCCCACCAAATATAATTGCAGGTATCAGCGTTGTCTGGAGTGCAATGTTCTCGGTAAATGAAGCAGTCGTATTTACGGTAGGCAGGAAAGCCATATACGATTGCTTTCGTGCAAACGTGTATTTGTCCAGTTCGTATCCTGATGTTCGTATCGTGACATTATGCCCATCGGCATATTTCCACGCGTCTTCAAGCGAGCTGAGCACTACCTGGGCCTGTGTGGTGCCGCACGCTGTGAACAGGAGAGCAGTGGTGATGATCTTTTTAAGCGTCATGTCTATGCTTGTTTTTCATTTGGTAGTTGTTGTTGTGAGTACAGAATTGCGTTTATCCATACCGGGATCAGTTTTTTTCTCTCTTCCATTAAAGCATTGAACTGCTCAATGCTGATGCCTGTACGATTCCTGATCATCGGGCTTCCTATAAAGGGGAATATAGTGAGGCCAACAATGTTCATCAGCATGTGAATCGGGTTGAACGCGGGCAAGCCACTTGTTTCCATCATTTCCGTCCACTGTGTTATTATGTGTAGCTGACGATTTGAAATGGCGCTGACACCTATTTTCTCTGCCAGCTTGCCGGGATTTGAGTTTACTTCATTAAATATGAACAGAGGCAGGTCGGGGTTCTTGATCAGTATATCAATATAGTGCCCGATGATAAGTTCAATCTTTTGCCGGAGCGTAGTGTCCTTATCGTCCATCAAGTCAACTATACTGTGGAAGAACATTTGCAGATGTTCCACCATAATAATATCGAATAACTTCTCTTTGCTTCTGAAATAGTAATTGATGAGTGCTATATTGAAGCCGGATTCTTCGGCAATATCACGGGTACGAGTTGCGGCATACCCTTTTTTCAGAAATACACGCCTGGCGGCTTCCTTTATCTTGTCCTCAGTGGACCGATTATCTTGTATTTCCTGCAATTCATTCATTTACGAAGCAAAGGTAAGGTTAAAAATTTGTTTTAAGCAAATTATTTAATCAAATGATTAAATAATTTATAAAGAAATGACTGAAAACGAAATAGCCCCCGGATTTCCGGGGGCTATTTCGTTTATGATATCGATCTGACTTATTTATTCCATAAAGAAGGCTCGCTGCCATCTGGCTCATAATAACCGAAGTCATTAACCGCAGTAGTAGCAGTATCTATGATCTCATAGGCCATAGAGATCCTGCCATACTGGCCATATGTATTGTCGGAGAAGATGTAACCTTTTCCAAAAACAACTTTGCCTTCGTAGCACTGGTTAGGAATATACAGTGTATCGCCGGTAACATAAGCTTTGATCGGTGTTAAGAAGTAGTTGTAAAAATTCTTGATAACAACATCAGTAGGATTGTCTGATCCATTGACAGGCAGCGCTTCTTCGATGGTTATCGGGTACTGCGCAGCCTCGGTGCGTGTACCATTCTCAAATACCTGCCAGTTGCCAAGGAATTTTTTACGGGCCAGGGTCTCGCAATTAGACCCTTCATATCCTGATTGACAGATACAGGCTCCGCTGTTACAAACGCCTCCGTGAGCACAAACTATAGTTTTACATTTATCCCTGTTGCATGATATATACACAACTGAAATGAACGCGGAAACTGTAAGCAATGCAGAAATAAGAATTGTTCTTAAACGGGTTTTCATCAGCATCAACATGTTTTAATGATACAAAAATAAAAATAATAATATGGCATCTTGCGCACCAAAAACTATTTTACAGGGATAAATATATTCCATTCACAGGGATTAAACTAACAATAAGAAGAGATATTTTTTTATTTTATTTTTCTATGTCGGCTTTGTAAGCCCTTATGCCCCTGTAGATAGCAGTAGCTACCTCCCATTGTCCTTCTTCTGAATTCAGGTATTTCTCCTCATCAACGTTGGTGATAAAACCAATCTCAACAAGTACACCCGGCATGGCACTGCCCGCCAGAACCTCAAGATTCATCTGCTTGACACCCAGATCAGGACGGCCCTGGCGGGCAAACTGTTCCTGTATCTTACTGCCAAATGACACGCTTTTACCCAAAAATGCCTGGGAGTACTGGGCGATGATGATAGCCGTTTGCGGGTCATCTTCATTCAGCAATCCGGGTTCATCGGTAACACTGTCGCCATACTCACCGATCGCATTCTCTTTCTGTGAGTTTCTACGGAGGCCAAGTACATATGTTTCCACGCCACTGCGCTTTGTTTCGTGGTGCTTCACGGTATGGTATATTGGTTGCTTAACGGTTTTGTGCTTACGTTTTACATTTTTGTAGCCAATGACAGTTTTGGTGTAAGTAAAAGGGGTGGAAATTTACGTGTATAGCGAGGAAAAGATCAGCATTGGCCTTGTTGGCTATTTCGTGCCTGGCCTGCAGAGATGGGTATTCGTCGGTAGTACGGGTAAATATGACATCCACAGATCTGAGGCTGTCAGATACCAGCTTTCCAACTTTAAGTGAAACAGCCAATGTGATATCTTTTTCTGACGAAAATGCCCCGCGAGCGCCGGCATCTGTTCCGCCGTGTCCTGCGTCAATAACTATCTTAGTTAGCTTTTTCCCTTTGGCAGATAAAAAAAATGGTGTGGATGAAAGGAATAGTATAAGGACAAAGTATTTAATACGCATAGTTATGTTTCACAAAAGATTAAATGTTTCAACAGTCGAAACGTGGCACTCAAATAGCTATTTTTGCTACGCTTAATGAACCTCCGCTGTAAATTTATTTCAAAATTCTCATCAAAGCATTGCTTTACGTACTGTATAGCAATCATTTTTATATTCTTTATAACAAATAAAGGATATTCTCAATCAGAGGTGGCTGCTAAGCCGAGGTTGTCTTTTACGGATACTTCAGCACCGGTGTATATCATTAAAAATGATACCATAAAAGGTGATACAATACTGATCAATGATAGCCTGAAGAAAACCAAGCTCGCAGGTTTGGCAGACACGTCTAAAAAAAGTGAGCTGGAGAGAACACTGGGGATCAGAATTTCGAAAGACGCTTTATCGTCTACCGTTACCTCTGTTGCCCGGGATTCTGCTGTATTGGATATTAAGAATGACATGTTCTTCCTGTACGGTAAGGCACAGGTAAACTATGAGGACCTTCAACTTAACGCCGGGCAGGTAGTATATGCGCAGTCGACGAATGTAGTATCGGCAGCACCATATGAGGCGGCAAAGGACACTTCTGAGAAACAAACCTTCTCACAGGGAAAAGAGAAATTCACGTATGACTCCATACAGTATAACTTTAAGAGTAAGCGCGCGATTGTGAGAAATGCCCACTCGCAATATGGAGAGGGGTATATGCACAGTGAGCAGATAAAAAGGAACCCGGATCAGACGCTTTACGGAGCGCATAGTATATATACCACCTGTGCGCTCGATACGCCACATTTTGGCATCTATGCCAATAAGATAAAGGTGATACCGAATAAACTGATTGTGTCCGGTGCCGCTAACCTTAGGATCGAGTCTATACCAACACCTTTCTATCTGCCGTTTGCCCTGTTCCCGATATCACAGAAACAGCGGTCTGGTTTCATACTGCCAACATATACTACAGAAGAGGTGAGGGGACTCGGTTTGCTCAATGGCGGATATTATTTTTATATCAATGATCACGTCGATCTGCGCGCGCAGGCAAACATCTATTCTAAAGGAAGTTATGGCGTGAGCGCAGTGAGTTCTTATAATAGTATTTACCATTTCAACGGGGGAGTCAATATTTCTTATGCCTATAACAAGAGCGGGGAGGATTTTGAACCGGGTGCAAGTGTAAAGAAGGATTTTATGGTTGTATGGCGCCACCAATCAGACGGTAAATCCATACCCGGACAAAGCTTTAACGCTTCGGTGCAAGCCGGCACATCTTCTTACTATGCCAACAACAGTTATGACCCAAACCTGATGCTGCAAAACCAGTACCAATCAAATGTCAGTTATTCGAAGAACTGGATAGGTACTCCGCTAGGGCTAACAGTAAGTGCGCTGCATAACCAGAATGCGACGACAAAGCAGATCAGTATCACGCTACCCAGCCTGAATTTTCATGTAACCCAGATCAATCCGTTCCAGAATAAGAATGCAGTAGGTACGCACTGGTATGATAAGATAACGACCAGTTACTCGATGGATATGCTTAACCGAACCACCTTTTATGACAGTACGTTCGATCTCAGCAAGCTGGCAGGTAAGGATTTTCAGTCAGGCATACACCACGCTATTCCGGTCAGCGCATCCTATACAGTGCTTCGGTACGTGAATATGTCATTTAACGTGAACTATAATGAATACTGGCTGACTGACAAACTTTACCAGCAATATGATCTGATTGACCGGAAAACCGACAGTGTCGATAGCCGTGGATTTTTTGCGGCCCGCTCATTTGATGCAGGTGTTAGTTTTTCTACACGTATCTATGGTATGAAGTTGTTTCGCCATGGGCAGCTCCGGGGTATCCGCCATGTCTTGTCTCCTACACTGGGCTATACCTATCATCCTGATTTTGCCAACTCACCATTCAACTACTATTACAAGCAACGCACAGATAGTGTTGGTAATTTTGTGTATCAGACACCGTACGTTAATTCTATAGTAGGTTATCCGCCGGGGCCGGGTAAAGCGGGCAATGTGAACATGGCGCTGAATAATAATCTCCAGATCAAAGTGCGGTCGAAAAAAGATACTGTATCCGGGTTTAAAAATGTGACACTGATAGATGCCTTCGGTATTGCAACTGCTTACAACCTTGCTGCAGATTCGTTCCAGTGGAGTGCGCTTGGTTTGAGTTTCAGAACCAGCGTGCTGAATAAGATCAATGTGAGCTCATCTGCGAACTACGACTTGTATTCTTTTGATAAAACTACGGGAAGAAGGTTGCCGCAGACCATGTATGATAAAGGCGAGGGCTTAGCCAGGTTCACAGGAGCAACAGTAGCGTTCGGGTCTAACTTTCACTCAAAACCCAAGGGCGGCGCCAACAGCCCGACAAACAGCCAGGAATATGCCCGCATCATGAGAAATGCCGGGTATAATGAATATGTGGACTTCAATATACCCTGGAGCTTTAATGTCAGTTACTCTCTGACGGGTAACAAGTCATACCTGGTGGCGACACAAAAAGATACGATAGTTTTAAGCCATAGCCTTACTTTCCAGGGAGAGGTGCAGATCACCACCCGCTGGAAGGTGTCTATGAACAGCGGTTATAACTTCCAGGCCAAGCAACTGACCTCTACGTCTATAGATATATACCGCGATCTGCATTGCTGGACCATGCACCTGCAGACCATACCATTCGGGCCGAGGAAGAGCTATAATTTTACCATCAATGTGAAGGCATCTGTACTCCAGGACCTGAAACTGGTAAAACGCAGAGATTACAGGGATACGCCTGATCAGTAGTTACTCACATTTAAAAATTACTTCTTTTTACTTTTGGGCTCCAAATGATTATTTTTGCGTCTCTTTCTTTATAAAAAATAATAAATCATATATATGGCTATCGTTGACCTTGTAATGCCGAAAATGGGTGAGAGTATAATGGAAGCAACCGTGCTTAAATGGCACAAGGCTCCTGGTGACTCCATAAAAATGGATGAGACGCTACTGGATATTGCCACCGATAAGGTGGACAGTGAAGTGCCATCAACGGCTGCTGGCGTAGTAACAGAGATACTATACACCGCCAACCAGGTAGTGCCCGTGGGTGCAGTGATAGCCCGTATAGAGACCAGTGGTGCCGCTGTTCAGGCTGCAGCGCCTGCTGCATCGGCCACACCACCTCCGGCACCAGTTGCCTCACCGGCGGCCGCTGCTCCTCAGTACCAGGCTCCCGCAGCGGTTGCAGAAACCGGCGGCGCGCGTTTTTATTCGCCGTTAGTATTGAATATTGCCGCCCAGGAGGGTATAGGCATGGCTGAGTTGGAAGCTATACCGGGTACAGGCAACGAAGGACGTGTAAGCAAGAAAGATATACTGAATTATGTAGCCAACAGGGGCAAAGCACCACAGGCGGCACCTCAGCCCGCCCCGGTTGCTCCGGCAGCACCAACGCCTGTTGCACAGTCGGTTGTTGCAGCTCCCGCGGCGGCACCTGCACCCGTATCTGTTGGTGGCAATGTAGAGATCATTGAAATGGACCGTATGCGCAAGCTTATAGCCGACCATATGGTGCGCAGCAAGGCCACATCGCCGCATGTGACCAGCTTCACAGAGGCTGATGTGACCAACATTGTGAAATGGAGGGATAAGGTAAAGAAGCAGTACGATCAGAAATTCGGAGAGAAGATCACATTTACACCTATATTCTTCGAAGCTATCGTAAACTGTATCCGTAAGTACCCTATGATCAATGCCAGTGTAGATGGCGATAAGATCATTATCAAGAAAGATATCAACATAGGTATGGCTACCGCCCTGCCATCGGGCAACCTTATAGTGCCGGTGATCAGGAATGCAGAAACAAAGAACCTGCTGGGGCTTACCAAGAACGTGAATGCGCTGGCAAATGCCGCCCGCAGCAATAAGCTGAAAGCAGACGATACCCAGGGCGGAACCTTTACGGTGACCAATGTAGGTACATTTGGCAGCCTGATGGGCACTCCGATCATTAATCAGCCCCAGGTAGCTATAATGGCGCTGGGAGTGATCAAAAAGCGCCCGGTGGTGCTGGAAACACCCGATGGCGATGTGATAGCCATACGCCACATGATGTACCTATCCCTGAGCTATGACCACCGTATAGTGGACGGATCGCTCGGTGCCAGCTTCCTTACTGCCGTAGCTAACGAACTGGAAGCATTTGACGGAAACAGGGAGATATAAAGTGATGCTTTCTGACCGAAAACTCCTTCTCCGGTCAGAGGCTGAAAAACAGCCCGGAAAAATATAGAAAAAAGCCCGCGAAATTTTTCGCGGGCTTTTCTTTTGCGAGATAAAATATTTTGTGAAATTTTTTTTGCTACCGGAGTGAAAATCATCGCCGAAAAAAAAGATGTGAAGAAGAATATTTTTTCAATTAAAAAATTGTACATTACAGTACTTGTATTCCGAAAATAATTTTTGCAGGTTAGTATCAGTGAACTGGTGATGTGCTGAAGATTGGCTGCTGTAGCTGTTTTCAGGACGTTGATAAAAACGGAAGCAGTGAAAAATAAAATTATCAGGTAATAGTCTAAGCATTATCATCAGAAATACAAAATTTATTTTTCCTGCGGCGAAAAAAGTTCAAAACACTTCAACCCTCAATCTGTAAGATTTATTAAACAAACAAGTGCCAGGCAATTTTTTTTTTCAACAAATTGTTGGCAATTTCGTCCTCCCGTTTTTGAAACGGAAAACGACGCGGAAAGCAAGAGAAAAAGAGTAGTGGCTCCGGGAAAAATAAAATGAAAAAAATGAAGGGAAATTGACAACACCCGGTCTGCAAAAAAATAGCGGACAAAAAATTGTCGGTTGAAGTAAAAGTTTTTTAACAGCATTGAATAACCTTGTGAACGTTGTTTCATAACATGGATAAACATCTTTATAACACATCTAATAACGTTTTAACTGAAGCTGAACAACTATGGGAAAAATGTTTGAACATTATAAAGGATAATGTTAACTGGCGAACGTACCAGACCTGGTTCGAGCCGATAAAGGCAGTTAGCGTTAATGATAACGTACTCACTATACAAGTGCCCAGCCAGTTCTTCTACGAATGGCTCGAAGAGCACTATGTGGAATTGCTGGGCAAGACCATTAAACGTGTAATGGGCAAGGTAGGCCGCCTTGAGTATCGCATTATGATGGAAAATAATGCCTCTCAGCGCAACCCGGCATCTATCAATATGCCCGGCAGCACACACCCCAAGCCTTTAAAAGATAACAACTATGTGGATATGCCGCTGAAGTGGGACGATCCGCATAATATAAAGACACCTTACGCCATACCGGGCCTGAAGCGCATGCAGATAGACCCGCAACTGAACGCGAACTATACCTTTGAGAATTATGTGGAAGGTGACTGTAACCGTGTAGCTCGTTCTGCCGGTATGCATGTGGCCCAGAAGCCCGGAGCTACCGCCTTCAATCCGCTGGTGATATTTGGTGGAGTAGGATGGGGTAAGACCCACCTGGTGCAGGCAATAGGCAATGAAGTGCGCAGGCAGCACCCGAATAAGTCTGTGCTTTATGTAAGCGCGGAGAAATTCATCAACCAGTTCATAGACCACTCCAAGAATAATGAAGTAAATGATTTCATACACTTCTATCAACTGATAGATGTGCTGATCATGGACGATATTCATTTGTTTGTCTCTGCGGTAAAAACGCAGGATGTATTCTTTGCTATCTTCAATCACCTGCACCAGAGCGGCAAGCAGATCATCCTTACCAGCGACACCGCGCCACGCGATATGGAAGGTATGCAGGAGCGTTTGCTCAGCCGATTCCGCTGGGGGCTGAATGCAGATATACAGGCGCCCGACTTTGAAACACGCAAAGCGATACTGCAAGTGAAGATGCGCCAGGAAGGCCTGGAGATACCCGATGAAGTGGTGCGCTACATAGCCTATAATATACAGAGCAATGTTCGTGAACTGGAAGGCGCGTTGATCGCATTGTTTGCGCAGGCTACCCTGAACAAGAAAGAAATAGACATAGACCTCGCCAAGCGCGTGATGAAGAATTTTGTGAAGACAGCTTCGAGGGAAATGACCATAGAGAACATACAGAAACTGGTGTGCGATTACTACCATGTTTCGTATGACCGCCTGATGACCAAGACGCGTAAGCGCGAAGTGGTACTGGCCAGGCAAATAACGATGTACTTCGCCAAGAAGTTCACCAAGCAGTCGCTGAAGACCATCGGCGACCACTTTGGGGGCTTCGATCATACTACGGTGATACACTCCTGCCAGACGGTTGAAAACCTGATGGAGACCGATTCGGAGTATAAGGAGAACCTGATGGAGCTGCAGCAAAAGGTGCAGTTGGCCAGCATCTGATCACACGGCCTGCAACGGGTGTATGATAACAAGATAAATGTAAAAATCCGTGTGTTTTAATTTGCACATTCGTACATTATCATTACCTTTGCAGTCCTTAAAAAGGAAAAAACGATGCGGGTGAAAACCTGCATGCCAGTTGGGGTGAGGTGGGAGAGAGGCCGAATCCACTAGTTTGCTAAACTGGCATACGCTGTTAAAGCGTATCGAGGGTTCGAATCCCTCCCTCACCGCAGAAAAAAGCTTAACCGGAGGTGAACAGCAGGTTCACCGAATAAATAAGGATCGGGGAGTAGCGCAGGCCGGTAGCGCACCTGGTTTGGGACCAGGGGGTCGCAGGTTCGAATCCTGTCTCCCCGACTGATAATGAAGCAAGACCCGCTATTTTAGTGGGTCTTGTCTTTTTATGTAGCAAATCTGTAGCAAAATTCAATTTTGTTTGTTCAACAGGCTAATCAAATCAACTACCGAAGTAGCAACATTTTCCGTTCCGTGATATTTATTATCATGGGGCAAATACTCTCAAAAAAGGATGTGATAATGAAGGCGGCTGAGCGTACTATCCGTAGCATAAATGTGCATTACCCCCCAAATACTAAAACCGCAACCTATCTCCTTACCAAACGTCAACTTGAAAGGCTGCTTCTTAATTTGCACTTGCAGAATATGGGCAAAACTCATATTGATCCGATTGAACTAATGTTCTAAGTTTTCAGACTGAAGACCCCGAAAATATTTTTTCAGAAATTGCCATTTCCCCCAGAATCGGGTCATGTTTTATATTCCGATTTTTTGAAACAAAAAGTTTTTGTTAGTATCTAAAGTAACACATATGGGGTAGGGAGCGGGTCCTATAGAGGGGGATACCGAGGGCCGCCACCTGGTGGCGGCTAATGATGTCTTTTGCTTGGTAAAATGGAAGTGTTCCTAAACTTTTTAAAATTTTATAGGCGAAATTGACGAAAAGGTCTGATTTTTTTCAGCGAACATCGCCTGTAATCGTTGTCCAGCATGGGTTTCAGATTCCAGTTTATATATGTTGTCACGGTGGAAGTAGCACAAAAAGTGGTTAAAAAGTGCCATAAAATGCATCAAAAACACCCTTTTTTACCCTTATTTTAGCCTGTTTTTACCTCGTCTAAACTTGCCTGGCATTTATAAATCCATACCTGCACCGTTAAACTTCAGCCATGCTTTACGCTCCCTATAGTCGGGTAATATCTTATCCACTACGTTCCAGAATGCTTCGCTATGGTTATCATGTATGAGGTGTGCCATTTCATGAACTACGATATAATCCAGTACAGTGAGCGGTGCCATCAGGCACTTCCAATGAAAGTTTAGATCACCTTTCCTGGAACACGAAGCCCAGCGGTTTTGTAGTTCCATCACTCTTACTGTACCTGGATTTACACCCATTTGCCCCTTGTAGAATTGTACACGTTCTGTGATCCTGGGTAGAAATAAAAATAGAAGCTTGTACACAGGATTGGTTTGCATTGAAATTAATCAATAATTCGGTATGTAGCAGTTCGAAAGTTGTCCAGCCAAGTCCTGGCAAGTATTTGCCTGTTCCTTCTAGTTGTTCCCTATACTTCCCCAATCATCTCCAGAAGTGCATTCAAAGCGAGCAAATCTTTGATAAACTGGTTCGAAAGTTGTCCAGTCATCCCGACTTACAAAAGCTCAGCAGCAATGCTGGCTTTTTTGTTTTATGCCCACTTGAAATGATAAAAACGGGGCTCCGCATTTGCTAAGCCCCGTTGGATCACTTGCTGATGACGCCTATTCGCTTCAGTGCTTTCCGGTTTTCCCGTTTATGCATAAAATCATACACCCGCTTATAGATGACCGGTAGTATCAGGAGCGTAAGTACGGTAGATGTGATAAGCCCGCCAATAACGACAATGGCAAGAGGCTTTTGCGTTTCAGACCCAATACCCGTGCTGATGGCTGCCGGTAGTAACCCGATAGCTGCCATAAGGGCGGTCATTACTACCGGGCGAACACGTGATACCACTCCCTGCCGTATAGCCTCATCAAAGGGCATACGATCTTCAAGATTTTTCCGGAATACACTTATCAGAATGACTCCATTCTGAATACATACCCCGAACAGGGCGATGAAGCCGATACCCGCGCTGATGCTGAAATTCATACGGGTGATATGCAGGGCGAGAATACCTCCTATGAGCGCAAATGGCACATTCATCAATGTGAGAACGGCATCTTTTACATTGCCAAACGTAATGAAAAGCAGCAGGAAGATCGCAATGAGACATAGTGGCACCACCCGGCCCAACGTATTGGATGCGCGTTGCGCGTTCTCAAATTCTCCATTCCAGGTAAGCGAATAGCCATCCGGCAGTTTTACATGCTCATTTACTTTTTTCTGCGCTTCGGCAATAGCGCTTCCGAGGTCTCTGCCGCGAATGGAGAACTTTACCGGTATGTATCTGGCGTTATTATCGCGGTACACAAATGACGGACCTGTTATCTCCCTCATGTCGCTTATTTCTTTGATACGCACTTTAGATCCGTCCTGGGTGGGTACCATCATCTGTTCCAGTTTTTCCCCGGTGTTCCTGAACTCCTCGTTGTAGCGTATCCTGAGGTCAAATTTCCGCTCACCTTCATATAGCTGTGTTGCGGCCTTTCCGCCTACGGCCATCTCTATCACTGCGTTAGCATCAGATATACTTACGCCATACAGCGCCATCTTCTTCTGGTCCAGTTCAATGCGCAACTCTGGTTGTCCCATATTTCTCAGCACTCCCAGGTCTTCAACTCCCTGTACTGTTTTTAATTGTGCCATAACCGCATTGGCAAGGCTATCCAACATATGGAAGTCGGGTCCGAATATCTTTACTGCAAGGGATGCCGGTACACCGGCTACAGCTTCCTCTACATTGTCGCGAATGGGCTGGCTGTAATTGAACAGGATGCCGGGTATTTTGCTGAGCTGGCTGTTCATACTGTCAATGAGCTTATCTGTTGTCATCCCTTTAGGCCAGTCGTCTTTTGGTTTCAGGTCCACAGCTATTTCTACATTAAAGAAACCTTTAGGGTCTGTACCATCTACTGTGCGGCCTACTTGTGCCAAAGTGTGCCGTACTTCGGGAAACTTGCTGATCATATCCATCATTTTGCGGCTGATCTCGTTGGACTGTTCGAGAGAAGCACTCATAGGTAGTTGCGCTTTTACCCAAAGCGCACCTTCGTCCAGTTCCGGCAGGAACTCAGAACCCAGAAATCTCGCTGAAAAGAACGTCAATGCCATAAAAGATGTAGCAATGACCAGGCTGATACGTTGATGACTGTAAACCCAGTTGAATGCCCGGCCAATATTGCGCTCAAAGAATGAAACCACAGGATTATGTTTTTCCTTCACATTCTTTCTGAGCAGCACACTGGAGAATGCAGGAACCAAGGTAAGAGTGTAGACAAGTGCGCCAAGCAGAGCAAAACCAAGGGTAAAGGCCAGCGGCGAGAACATCTTGCCTTCTACCTTTTGGAATGCGAAAATAGGCACGAGGCATGTGAGGATGATGATCTTGGAAAAGAAGATGGCTTTCCCCATTTCTGCGCCTACGTGTTTGAACAGGCCAAGCTTAGCCAGTTTATTGAATTTTTCCATTCCTATCTCATGTGCACGGTGGTCCAGTGCCACAAAAATGCCCTCTACCATTACTACAGCGCCATCGATAATAATGCCGAAGTCAACTGCTCCCATTGATAGCAGGTTGGCGGTCATGCCTTTCAGGCGCATCAGCATAAATGCAAAAAGTAACGCAAGGGGAACGATGATACCCACGATGAGTGTGGTGCGCCAGTCGGCCATGAAGATGAGTACGATAAGGGTCACCAGTATGATGCCTTCGAACAGGTTGTGAAGAACGGTGTCTGTCGCATAGTTCATAAGGGTGGTGCGGTCGTAGAAGGGGACGATCTTAACGTCCTTAGGTAGTATGCGTTCATTGAGTTCTTTTACCTTATCATGTATTCTACTGAGTACTTCCTCTGCGTTCTCACCTTTTCTCATCACTACAATTCCTTCTACCACATCATCTTCGTTATCCCTGTGCACCTGCCCCAGGCGAGGCTTTTCTGCCTCTGTAACAGTTGCAATATTGCGGATGAGGATGGGGGCTCCGTTTATTTTGGTGACAATTATGTCGTTGATCTCATCAATGTTATTGAGCAGGCCAATGCCCCTTACAATAAATGCCTGTCCGTTCCTGGTAAGCACATCTCCACCTACGTTGATGTTGCTTTTTGTTACCGCGTTATATACATCGAGTGAGGTGAGGCCGTAATGATATACGGAATACGGATTCAACCTTATCTCGTATATCTTTTCTCCACCGCTGAAGGTGTTGACATCAGCAACCCCCGGAATTGATTTGAATTGACGGTCCAGCACCCACTCCTGTATTGTATTCAGCTCACGGATGTTCCTGATCTTACTTTTGAGTGTGTACCGGTATATTTCGCCTGTAGGCCCGTATGGGGGTTGTACATCAGGCTTTATATTGTCGGGCAGGTCTGCGCCGTTGATGCGGCTGAATACCTGCTGGCGTGCAAAGGCGTCGTCAACATCGTCGTCGAAAATGAGCCGGATATAGGATAGCCCGAAGGAGGAAGTGGATCTGAGGCTGATCTTTTTTTGTACAGAGTTCAGTTGGGTCTCCAGTGGGATGGTTACAAATTTTTCCACTTCCTCTGCGCTGCGCCCCGGCCATTGTGTGATAATGATTATCTGAGTGTTGGTGACGTCGGGAAAGGTCTCGATCGGTGTGTTTCGATAGCTGATATAGCCGATAACTGCCAATACGCCGGTCATGAAGAAAACGAAATACCTGTGGCGTAGCGAAAAATGTATGATCTGTTTGATAAGCTTATTCATATGAGCAATTGAATAGTACGTGATAGCAGGGATGCACGGCATTTACTGTGCAGCCCGGCTTTTAACAAGAAGTATTAATCGGATGGAATTTAAGCGTGCATATGATGTATGCATAACAGCACATGTTGCCGGCAACTGCAATACAGTTGATCAGCGTTGTCATATACTTATTCCGGAGAGATTATCAGCACTTTGGGGGAGGTGCGATCACATCGTACGACATGGGAAATATTTTCTCTTCCCGAACAGCAGGGTATATAGTTTCTTTATAAGCCACAGGCATTGGCCTGCCTTCGTATATAACTATGGGATTGATAACAAAGCTCTGTATCTTAATGATGTTGAAGAAGTGGGCGCTATCGTCGTCGGAATCAGGATGTAGCTTCGGTTTGTGGCCTAATACTACCTGGTCAACGAACTCAACCAATGTATTGATGTCACCTACCTGGTTACCCTGAGCATCAAACATATCCACTTCGTCTATCACAGGGATAAACATCGAAGTGTTAATATGTATCAGCAAGATAATAAATGCGATGACTCTGCGCATACCGGGTGTAAAGATAAATTTGCCGGTTTAATGATCTTTAAAAAGAATTGTTAAACAATTGGCAGTCAATGTCTTTTAACGAGGCGATGGTATCGTGAGCAATATTAGTTTGTGTGTTGTTCAGTAAATTGCGGTGGGAAATATCCGAAATGGAACGGAAGGAATTTTTGAAAACAATTTTGGCATTATCGTCTATGGGTACACTGACCGGGTTTAAACAATATACTGACACATTACCGATGCAGGGGCAGAGGATGCCGGTATTGTTCACATCTCATGGCAATCCGATGGATATTCCGTTGACAAAAGAGCAAAGGCCATTCTGGATGGCTTTGTATGAGTTGGGGCAAAAATTGCAGCATAAGTTTGATGTAAAAGCGGCACTTATAGTGTCGGCTCACTGGTGCAGTCGCGGCACTTTCGTTAATATATCTTCAGAGCAAAAGCAGATATACGACTATTATGGTTTTCCGGAGGAATACTATAAGGTAAAATATGCAGCGAATGGGGCACCCGAAATAGCCCACGAAGTGAAACGTATAGTACCTTCTGTTATGGAGACCACCGACTGGGGGTTAGATCATGGTGCATGGCCTATGCTCATGCATCTTTTTCCGCAGGGGAACATACCAGTGTTCCAGATGAGTATTGATTATAATGCTACTCCGGATTATCATTATGATTTGGGCCGGCAATTGAAGTCACTGAGGGATAAGGGAGTGTTGATAATTGGTAGCGGTTCGTTGATACACAATCTGCCACTAGCCATGAAGAAGTTCACGAGCCACGACATGACGCCATATGGATGGGAGTCGGAATATGATGCCTGGATAAAGAAGCAGATCGATGACCGTCGTTTTGACAACGTGGTGCATTACCTCGATAGCCATAAACTGGGAAAACTGGCAGCTCCAACCCCTGACCACTATGTACCGGTGCTGTATAGCCTGGGGCTGGCTGATGCGGAAGATGAGATCAGGTATTTTTATGAAGGCGGCATAGCGCTTCCTGCTTTTAGTGAGCGCAGTTTTATAATTGGTAATATTTGATGCATGGATGAATTACATTTACTGCCGGTAAGTGATCGTTCCTGATCTTTTTCAAACAAAGAAATTTAACCCGGTAACATGGACCTGAAACAACTATTCAGCGACAAGACATTAAAGCCTAAAGAAAAAACAGAAAGGTTGACACATTGGCTGTTGGCCTCAAAAGATAATGTTCCTATACTGCTCTCTTTTGCAAATGTTGCTAAAGACCCGGTAAAAGCAACTTGCATTGAGGCTATTGAATTTGCAACCAAGTCAGATCCGGCAGCAGCTACCGGGGCATGTTTTGATCTGGCATTATCTTCGTTAAGTGCTAAGGCGCCGAGGGTGAAATGGGAGTCGGCAAAGGTAATAGGTAATATTGCCGGTGTTTTCCCCGGTAGGGTGGCGGAGGCTATAGTGCCGCTGCTTGACAATGCTGAGCATGAGGGAACAGTGGTGAGGTGGAGTGCAGCTTATGCCCTGGGTGAGATACTGAAATTGAAAACGAAGGTGAATGCAGATCTTATTCCGGCTATACAGGTGATCTGCGGCAGGGAGGAGAAGAATAGTATCAAAAAGATATACCTGGCCGCCTTAAAGAAAACAGGAGTATGATATATGGGTGAATTTTTGTAAGTTTGGTGAACACCAAAAAAACAAATACCATGTATATCGTTCGCGACATATTTCATCTGAAATTCGGACACTACCGTGAAGTGAAATCCTTGCTCGATGAGGCGGAGGAAAGCGGTATGTTCTCCGGCAACAAACATGCAACACGGGTGCTGACAGATTTTACCGGAGACTCTTACCGCCTGGTGCTGGAAGCAAGCTTTACTTCCCTGGCGGAATATGAGCAATCGCTTACCGGCGAAATGACCAAGCCGGAATGGCAACAATGGTATATGAAGTTCAAGGAGTATGTGAATACATCTCACCGTGAGATACTGAAGCAGGTAATGTAACCACAATCTTCTTTTTTCATCATCATGGAGCGCAGGGCATATGAATATATGCTCCGGCTTTGGATGTACCATATTACCACACACGGTATATGCATCACCGGCATATACCTTTTTGATCATCATGTATGAAAAATAGAGCAAAGCTTATAGGTATTGCACCGCAACTGATCGTGAAGGATGTGCAGCAAACGGCAGATTACTATCGTGAAGTGCTGGGGTTTGATATCATAGGTCTCGTAGGCACCCCGCTTGTATATGCTATGGTGCAACGCGATGGCTTCCAGATACATTTCGGTAAAGCCGATGGAGCTGTTTTTCATACCAATGAGCAGTCCCGTAAGATAAACACCGATTTTATCATATGGGTACCGGAGATAGATGCATTCTACGATGAGGTTACGGGTAAAGGTGCCGAGATACTTGAGTCAATAACCACCCGTCTGTATGGCAGCCGCGAGTTTGTGATACGGGATTGTAATGGCTACCGCATAACCGTGGGGGATTAAAAAAAATATCTGTACTGCCCGAAGGAACAGGCCCTTTCTCTCGTCTTAAGTAGCAGAAACCATTATTATGTTCAGAAAACTCCTGTTCATTGCTGCTTTTGCGGTCTTATCCGGTAATGCGAATGCGCAATATAATACGTTGCATATACCCGATACTATATCCGGCACCACTTTCAACCTTACCATAAAGGACACCTTTAAAAGCATATTTCCGGGCAACCAGACCATTACCGGCGGCATCAATGGCGATTTCTGGGGGCCTACGCTCTTTATGCAGAAAGGAGATACCGTGCATGTAAATATGGTGAACAAGACCAACGATTCTACCACGATACACTGGCACGGGATGCACCTCCCTGCAGTGATGGACGGTGGTCCGCACCAGATCATCCCGCAAGGCACAACATGGCAGCCTTACTGGAAGGTTACCAATAATGCAACGACATTTTGGTATCACCCCCACCTGCATACCATGACCGAAGAACAACTGACCAAGGGTATAGGCGGGTTCATCATTATCCGCGATGCTACCGAGCGGGCGCTACCATTGCCCAGAACCTACGGTGTGGACGATATACCACTGGCTATGACCAGCCGTCGCATTGATGGTACCAACCAATTTATTCCCCTGGTGGATCCGTATGGTGATTATATGCTGGTGAACGGAACATTGAATCCGCAGGTGACACTGCCGAAGCAGGTGGTGAGGCTGAGGTTGCTTAATGCTGAAATGGAAAGAGGTTATAATCTCGGGTTTAGCGATAACCGTACTTTTTACATTATAGGTAACGACGGCGGCTTACTTGATGCCCCGGTTCCGGTGACACGTGTGAAACTATTGGTAGGCGAAAGGATAGAGATACTGCTGGACCTCGGGAGTATGTCCGTGGGAGATACTGTTAACCTGCGTGCCTTCAACTCGGGCCAGCCCTTTGGCTTTCCGGGCAGCGAGCCGGGTACAACGCCACCCTTTGGCAGCCTGCTGAACAATGTTGACTTCAACATTCTGCACATAGTGGCCGGTGCTGCTACAACAGGCGGAATAACCACCATGCCCACCGCGCTTGTGACCAATACCTACCTTACCGCATCAGATGCGACCGTATCACGTACTGTGAACGTTACCGACGGAACCCCCGGTCCGGGAGGCAAACCATTCTCACTGGACAGCGCTCCTTTTGACTTTGATGTGATCAATAAGACCGTCAACCTGGGTACAGTGGAAAAATGGACCGTGACCAATAACAATGTATTCGGACATTCCTTCCATATTCATGATATACAGTTCAAGATATTGTCGCGTAGCTCCGGATCAGTAGCCCCTTATGAGAGCGGTTGGAAGGACACTTATTACCTGCCGGTGAATGAGTCGGTGACATTTGTAGCGAAATTTGACGACTATGCAGATAAGACGCATCCGTTCATGTATCACTGCCATTTCGCGCCTCATGAGGATGGCGGCATGATGGGCCAGTTTGTAGTAGTGGATCCTACGGGGGTGAAAAACGTGGAAAGGCCTGTAGGGGATATCAACGTTTACCCTAACCCGGCAAACAGCCGCATATATGTTTCCTTCACCGACCCCTCAATGCAGGCGTACTATGTCACTATTACCAATGCCATAGGCCGTACCTACTATATGTTGCCGCGCCCGAAACTGACGGATGGCATAGATATCAGTCATTTCGCTCCGGGTGTTTATTTCCTGCACCTGACTGATGAAAGGACCAAAGCAACAATAACGAAACAATTCATAAAAGAGTAAGCTATGACAAGGGTAATGAAGGTGTTCGGGATGGTGCTGGCATCTGTTATGCTGGATAGCTTTACACCCCCGGCGAGCAGGGAGATCGGAGATTTTTCGCTTATAGATACAGATGGGAAAGAAGTGTCTTTGAAGAGCTACCCTTCAGCTAAAGGATTTATTGTTGTATTTACCTGCAATCACTGTCCGTTTGCGAAGTTGTACCCGCCGAGGTTGAATGATCTTAATGAAAAGTACGGGCCGCTTGGAGTGCCGGTCATCGCTATCAGTTCCACAGATACTGTCAGTTACGAAGAGGACACCTATCCGAAAATGGTAGAAAAAGCAAAGAAGGAACATTTCAATTTTCCGTACCTCTATGATGGTGCGCAGGCGGTAGCCCGTCAGTTTGCGGCTCAGAGAACGCCGCACGCGTTTGTTTTGTGGAAGGAGAACGGGAAGTGGATGGTCAGATATAACGGGGCTATTGATGATAACGGTGCCGAGCCGCAAAAGGTAAAGAAACACTATGTTGCTGATGCGGTAGATCAGTTACTGGCAGGCAAGGATGTTGTGGTAAAAGAAACGAAGTCCATAGGCTGCCAGGTATATTTTCGTAAGTAGAGCGTTTTGTTAAAATAGACCCTGCACAAGGCCACATGTAATAAACAACGTTTAAATTCGTTGTATTCCTCTTGCACATGTGGCCCGGACAAGCATCAGTCATCTTCTCATATTATAAACGTTATTGCGCACCTGCATTACTGGTGTCAGTATTATGCTGCTGGTCTTATATTAGCAGTGGGGACATTGTTGCGCAGTTGCTTACAAAAGTGGTCACAGACGCGGCGATACTTTTCTTTATCTCTGTACTGTATGCCAGGAATAATTACTATTACTACAACCTTCATGTGTCACGGATCGCCCTGCTGATCGGATATTTTGTAGCAGATATGCTTGTTCTGACAGTATTGCTGATCATCATCGGGGCATGGCTATGAATGCAAATACACTGATAGGAGAGAATATCTATTTCTCTGTTGGCGCGCGGAATATATTGCGCGGCGCTACTATCCGTGCTGATAAGGGAAGGATAACCGGGCTTCTGGGACGAAATGGTTCCGGTAAGTCATCTATGCTCAAAGCTATTTTTGGTGCGGAAAAGGTGGACGAGTGTGATGTATATATTGATGGTAAGAAGATCAGGGCTCCATACCTTGCCGACAGATTGCTTTGCTACGCGCCACAGTTTCCTTTCCTGCCTTCCCGACAAACACCTGCGGCTATTGCCGGGCAGTTGGGTGTAGATGTACAAGCAATAATGGATCTGTTCCCGGAGCTGGAAACAGAGATGAATAAACGCATAAATGAGTTGTCCGGTGGCAGAGAACGGCTGATAACAGTGTTGATGATACTTATGGCCGATGTACAGTTTGTATTCCTTGACGAGCCGTTTACCTTTATCATGCCCATACATATAGACAGATTGAAGCAATTGCTGCTATCAGAAAAAGAGAGAAAAGGTATCATTGTTACAGATCATATTTATAAGCACGTATTGTCTGTTAGCGATTCGTTGTATCTGATGAAAGAAGGCAGTACTATTTTGCTCCGGGAGCAGGACGACCTGGTACTGCACGGATATGTGAACCAGTTGGTGACTTAATAGCGATAATTGGTATTTTTGCTCTTCATGTCATTGGTTGTCGCACCTCTTAATTCAGGTAGTAATGGTAATTGTTATTATATAGGTAACGACATTGATGCTGTGCTTATAGACGCAGGTCTGTCGTGCCGGGAGACAGAGAAGCGAATGAAGCGTATCGGTTTGTCGATGGATAAGGTGCGGGCAGTCTTCATTTCTCATGAGCATGGCGATCATATCAAGGGGGTAGAAGCGATCTCATCTAAGCATAAGCTGCCGGTGTATATCACACAGGCAACGTTGCATCATGGGCGATTGAGGATACCACAACAATATGTGATCCCATTTAAAGCATATTCACCGGTATTGGTTGGGACACTGGAGGTGCATGCGTTTCCCAAGTTTCATGATGCAGCAGATCCGCATAGCTTTATTATTAAAGGCAATGACATGACGATAGGTGTTTTCACGGATATTGGTATTCCCTGCGACCATGTCATCAATCATTTCAAAGAGTGCCACGCGGCCTTCCTGGAAGCTAACTATGATGATACCATGCTTTCCAATGGCCGTTATCCCGAACATCTGAAGCGCCGCATCCGCAGCGATGTCGGTCACCTGTCTAATCATCAGGCGCTGGAGCTTTTCCTTGCTCATCGTCCGCCATTTATGACGCACCTGTTCCTCTCTCATCTGTCAAGAGATAACAATGACCCACAGCTTGCAACCGAGCTATTCACCGCCTGCCAGGGAGATGTAGAGATAGTGGTGGCATCCCGTTACAAAGAGACAGGGATTTTCTATTTGGGTTTAGACCAGAAAAATAAAACAGGCAAACCCATGCAGATGTCATTATTTTAGTAAAAAGCGGACTATTTCTTCCGAAATAGCCCGCTGCTGTCTGGTTTTCATGATGCAGGAACAATAGACTATGAAAAACTATTGTCGTTCATAACGTTTACCTGGTGATAGTTATTTTTTTATGAAAAGTGTTTTCGCCGTTTGTTGCGGTGATGATGTAGTTGCCTGCCGGAAGGTTGTTTTCACTGATTGAGATATTCCTCGTTTGATTGGCGCTAATGTTTTTTGTGACAACTGTGTGCCCTAACATGTCTGTTAGCGTGATGTCAGTTGCATTGTTGGTTTCGGGCAGTACTATGTTGAAAGTGCCGTTTGATGGATTTGGGAAAACCTGCAGGCCGGTTACCCCAACTACGATCTTGGTTTCGGTGGGGCATGAGTTAACAGTAAATGCTGTATTGCCTGTCGCGAGTATTTGAGTATAATAAATGGTTGCTGTACCCGCCGCTACCGCTGTTACCACGCCGCTGCTGCTTACAGTGGCAATAGCGTTGTCGCTGCTGGTCCATGCGCCACTGGTTCCGCTGGAGCTCAGTGTTGTTGTGTTACCGGCACATAGTGTAGTGACGCCGGTAATGGTTAATGCGCTGGCATCCACCTTCCTGATCCTTCTGTTGCCTGCGTCAGACATAAGTACATTGCTATTTACATCGACAGTTACTCCTTTTACGTTCCACAATGAGGTAGATGTGGCAGGAACAGCATCGCCAGTATATCCGGAGATGCCGTTGCCGGCAATAGTATTAATGATGCCTGCAGTATTCACAACACGTACAGTATTCCCGGTAGCATCTTCGCTGATGAACAGGTTGCCAGCCGCATCTAGTGCCAGGCCAAATCCGCCGTTTACTCTTGCGGCAGTTGCAGGAGAGCCATCCAAAGGAAGCCCTGTTGTGCCATTTCCCGCATAGGTCGTGATGGTGCCGGATGGGTCTATTTTTCGTACGCGTGCGTTACTATAGTCCATCACAAAAATATTTCCGGTCGGATCTACTACAACAGACATCGGGTTATTCAACGTTGCTCCCGTTGCAGCCCCTCCGTCTCCTGAAAAACTCGCGGCACCGGTTCCGGCGATCGTGGATACGATACCTGACGTATTTATCATTCGTATTTTATGGTTAAACCGGTCTGCAATGTATAGGTTGCCTGAATTGTCGCGTGCAATAGAGGTCGGACCATTGAATTTTGCGGCAGTTGCAGGACCTCCGTCTCCCGAGGATCCGGATACACCTGTGCCGCCTATTACATGTATGATATTGGATGGGTCCACAACCCCTATCATATGCAGGCCCGCATCAGCTATATACACATTGCCGCTTTTGTCGGTCGCTATACCTATAGGTGAGCTCAGGCCTGCAGCGGTTGCTACACTTCCGTCGCCGCCGGTGCCACCGCCGGCAAAAGTGCTGATATTACCTGATGGGTCGATCTTGCGAACCACAGCGGAGCCATAATCCCCGAAGTATATATTGCCCAGGTGGTCTGTGGTAATGCCCCATGGGGTATTTATCTCGGCTGCAGTGGCAGCGCCTCCGTCTCCTGTATAGCCCGATATTCCGGTACCTGCTATGGTGCTGATCAATTGTGCGTCAGCCTGCATAGCTGATAACGAGCAGGCAGCCAGTAGTGTAGTGTAGATTGTCTTTTTCATAATCTTTTGTTTTATGATGCAAGATTACACGGGGTGCGGAGCGTGATCAGGTGCCAGTTAGTGAATATCGGTTTTCGGTTAGTGTGTGACCGTAAAACATGATGCTCGCCGGGTGATTGTGCTGTTTGGGTTGCTATAATCGGGTTTCCCTAACTGAAAAGGCACCTACACTAACCGGACTGTATAATGGTAGCGATAATTTTATCTTTGCCTTATGCGTAAAGTGCTCTTTATATTGTTGATTATGTCCTCAATTATGGGGGCTAGGGACACATATGCGCAAGATCCCTACTATGCAGTTATCAATAAGGCGGTCGGTCTGCCGTCTAATTCAGTTTACGACCTCTACCAGGATACAAAAGGCTTTATCTGGATCGCCAATAATGAAGGGTTGACCCGGTACGATGGATTTGAATACAAGACCTACTCCAGTGACCGGCAGACCTCGCGGTCAGGAAATGAGATCATAGAGGATAAGTACGGTCGTATTTGGTACAAGAATTTTGATGGTTACCTGTACTATGTCGAGCATGATACAATGAAGGCGCTGAAGCAAAACACTGCTATCGGCAACTCAGGGTATGGAATCATCAATGACCGCTTGTTGGTATTCCAGGCCAATGGGATCGATATATTCGACCTGGCTACCTTACAGATTGTTAAGAGCCTTTCTTTTCAGAGCATAGGTGTAGATGTCAAGTTGAATATTTCCACTGTTTGTATGGGCGATTACTTCTACTTGCTCAATTCGCAATTTCTCTTGAGCATTTCAGGGAAAGGTGACGTCAGGAAATTTCCGGTGTCTGAGTTGGGTATGATGTCTGTTGGAGGTAAGGGTATCGTAATGGTCGATAAGACAAAGAGGTGGCGTGGTATGATGGAATTTGCAGATGGCAGGTGGACACAAAAGATGATGACCGCCGATATCTCTTATATACATGGTCTTCAGTATTGTGACGGAAAGTATTGGTTGTTCACACCCGGTGGTGTATGGGCATATACTGAGGAAGGAAAGGATGTGAATAACGGGAAACCATTTTTCTCATCGAAGAGTATATCTTGCGTACTTAAGGATAGGGAAGGTAATTACTGGTTTGGTACACTCGATGATGGTATCGTTTTTGTGCCCGACCTGAAGACAAAGCTCATCACTCCTCCGGGTTTCATACCAAACACTTTACTTGCTGTAGGCGACCGGATGTACATCGGCACTAAGGATAACTCCATTTACTCTTTCGACATTGCCACCGGTGCTTTTGCTGAGAAGTATCATGGAGCTGTTCGTCACGAAGTGTTGCATATGCTTGCTGACACTGTGAATAAGAGGTTCTTCTTTTCCTGTGTGCAGTTTTATGTATCCGACCTGTCATTCAATACAAAGGTTGTTTATCCCGGTGCGGTTAAGGATGTAGCGCTGATAGATCACAAATACGCGGCTTATGCTGCTACCGGTGTTACAGGTCTTGTGAGGGTTGCTGATGAGGGTGAAAGTCCCTGGGATAGCGTTTTTAAGGCCGGTTCCGTTCCGCAATTTCCTGAGTTGAGCGAATTGCTGGTGACCGGCCGCGGGCGCACCATTGCCTATGACAGGGAGGCCGGAGCATTATATACCGGTTCGAATATAGGCCTGTACAGGATAACACCACGTGGCAGTCAAGAGTTGAGATATGAAGGGAATTCTGTCTATACGCGGCGCATTGTATATCATAATGGTATTGTGTACATACTCACACCGCAGGATCATATTTTTATTATAGGTAAAGAAGGTAAGCTTACTTTATTTTATGCAGGGGAGGGCGGAGAGAAGCTGCTCAACCTGCGGAAAGCGGGTACTGAAGTTTACCTGATTACGAATACCGGGATAAGGCTTCTGGATGAAAAAGCACATTCGTTCCGCCCGTTGATACTGCACCCGGGCATCAGGAGCGGAGATATCAACGATATCGATGCTATTGGAAACAAACTGGTCATTGCTTCTGATCGCGGACTCATATTGGTTGACAGGAGCGAAGCGGGAAAGAGCGTTATAAAGCCGGCGTTTACAATAAATTCGATCCTGGTAAATGGAATCAAGGTCGTTGCAGATAAGATGCAGGATCTTTCTCATAAAGAGAATGATATTGATATCAGTTATTCCATCCTGTCATTCAGTACAGATGTACGCTATGGCCTGTATTATAAAGTAAATGATGGTAAATGGCAGACCGCGTCTCCCGGCTCCCGTGAGCTCAAACTGGCTTCGCTGGCGCCGGGTAACTATGAGATATCTTTTGAGCTGAGGTCGGAGAACGGAAATTCTTTTGTTCAGCCATCTATAAAGTTTACCATAAAGAAGCCTTTCTGGACCGAGTGGTGGTTCGGACTTATCTGCCTGGGTGTAGTTTCCGCTGGTAGTTATTCATACTATCGCTGGCAGACACAATTGCTTAAAAAGCAAAACGCGCTTGTGCTGGAAAAGGTGGAGTTGGAGAAGAACCTGCGCAATTCCATGCTCACATCCATACGGGCGCAGATGAACCCTCATTTCTTTTACAATGCGCTCAACGCCATTCAGTCTTTCATATTTTCAGATGATAAACGCAACGCCTCTACTTATTTGGTTAAATTGTCACGCCTTACGAGGATGATTCTGGAGATGTCGGAAAAGGAAAGTGTGAGCCTGTATGAGGAGACCGAGGCGCTTACACTATACCTGGAGCTTGAAAAAATGCGCTTTGATAGCGACTTTCATTTTGAGCTGGTATTAGGCAGCAATTTTGATGGTGAGCTGGTGAAGATACCGCCAATGATAGTACAGCCCTATGTGGAGAATGCCATCAAGCATGGGCTATTGCATAAGAAGGGGAATAAGTATCTTTCAATATCCTTTACTAAGGATAACGGAACACTTTGTGTAACGATCGATGACAATGGCATTGGCAGGGAGAAAGCCGGAGAGATAAAGCAGATAAAGAAGGAGAAGCATCACCCTTTCTCCACTTATGCGAATAGCAGGAGAATTGAATTATTGAATAAAGAGAGGAATAAGGATATCGGTGTTGTGTACACAGACAAAAAAGATGAGTACGGAAACCCGGTTGGTACCACAGTGGTCATATCCATTCCATTATATTAAGACATGATAAAAGCCATATTGATAGATGATGAGCTCAGGGCGAGGAACCTGCTCCGCTCTATGCTCAATGAGTACTGCCCGGATATCGAAGTGATAGCTGACTGCGAAGATCTTCCTAACGGAGTGAAGGCTATACGCAAGCTGAAACCCGAGCTGGTATTCCTCGATATTGAGATGCCCGGACATAGCGGACTGGAGCTGCTTGACTTCTTCGATGAACAGGAGATCAACTTCTCCATTATCTTCATTACTGCGTACAATAATTATGCTATCAAAGCATTTAAGCTCTCTGCGGTAGATTACCTGTTGAAGCCTGTTGAGCCGGGTGATCTTGAAAATGCCATAGAACGATTCAAAAGGAGGAATGGTAAGGATAAGAACAGCATCGCCACGCTAAAGGAGAACCTGAAGGAAGAGGTAATGGATAAGATCGCTGTGCCCGACTCTCATTCTATCAAGTTCCTGAAGCTCGATGATATCCTGTACTTTAAGGCCGATAATACTTATACAGAGATATTCTTTGCAAATGAGAACAAGATGGTCATCAGCCGCACTTTGAAGAATATTGAAGATACACTGGCCGGTTCGCCCCAGTTCTTCAGGTGCCATAAGTCTTATATAGTGAATATGAAATATCTTACAGACTATGTGAAATCAGATGGCGGATACCTGGTCATTAACGGCAAGCACAGTGTGCCCGTGTCTCCTGATAAAGTGCAGGAACTGATGAACCAGGCTGCATTCGTGAAGCGTTAAGGTCTATGGTCTGTTTAAAATAATAAGTCCCGCATATGCGGGACTTATTATTTGTACTTATCTGTAGCGGATTAAGCGTTAACCTTACCGCGAGACTTTGATACTACTTCTTCTTCAATGTTACGTGGAGCTGAGGCGTAGTGACTGAACTCCATTGTAGATGTTGCACGGCCTGAAGACAGTGAACGAAGCTGAGTTACATAACCGAACATTTCGCTCAGTGGCACCTTAGCCTTGATCACCTGCAGGTTGTTACGGCTGTCCATACCTTCGAGCAATGCGCGGCGACGGTTAAGGTCACCTGTTACATCACCCATGTATTGGTCCGGAGTGATCACCTCTACCTTCATGATAGGCTCGAGCAGTACCGGCTTAGCCTTCTTGCCTGCCTCACGGAAACCTGACTTGGCGCAAAGTTCGAATGACATACCGTCACTATCCACCTGGTGGAAAGAACCGTCGAATATCCTGATCCTCATATGCTCTACAGGGAAGCCGGCAAGCGGTCCTGTGGTCATAGAGGCTTCAAAACCCTTCTGAATTGGAGCGATGAACTCACGAGGGATAGAACCACCGAAGATATCGTTGATGAACTGGTAAGTACCCTTGCCTTCTGCCAGGAACTCCGGATCAGCAGGGCCGATCTCGAACTGGATGTCAGCGAACTTACCACGACCACCTGTCTGCTTCTTGTAAACTTCACGGTGTTCGATCATCATAGTGAATGCTTCCTTATAAGCCACCTGCGGAGCGCCCTGGTTGATCTCTACCTTGAATTCGCGACGCATACGGTCAACGATGATCTCGAGGTGAAGCTCACCCATACCGCTGAGGATGGTCTGGCCTGTATCTTCGTCGGTCTTAACGCGCAGCGTAGGATCTTCTTCCACCAGCTTGGCGATAGCCATACCCATCTTATCAGAGTCAGCCTGTGTCTTAGGCTCAACAGCGATAGAGATCACCGGCTCAGGAATGAACATGTTTTCCAGAACGATCGGGTGTTTCTCATCACAAAGAGTATCGCCCGTCTTGATTTCCTTGAAACCAACAGCAGCTCCGATATCACCGGCTTCGATGAAGTCGATCGGGTTCTGCTTGTTAGCGTGCATCTGCATGATACGGCTGATACGCTCGTTCTTACCGCTACGCATGTTCAATACATATGAACCTGCATCGAGGTGACCGGAATAGCACCGGAAGAACGCCAGGCGGCCTACGAACGGATCGGTCATGATCTTGAACGCAAGGGCAGCAAATGGTTCCTTAGCGTCGGGCTTACGCTCGATCTCTTCACCGGTATCAGGGTTGGTACCCTTGATAGCGTCAATATCTACAGGGCTTGGCAGGTAGCGGATGATCGCGTCAAGCGCTGTCTGTACACCCTTGTTCTTATAAGCAGAACCGCAAAGCATCGGGATGATGCTCAGGTCGATAGTTGCTTTACGCACAGCCTCATGAATTTCAGCTTCGCTGATGCTGTTCGGGTCTTCGAAGAATTTCTCCATCAGCTGATCGTCGTATTCAGCTACTGCTTCTACGAGATACTGGCGCCAGTGGTTCACTTCGTCCTTCATTTCATCAGGAATAGGAATTTCCTTGTAGGTCATACCCTGTGTAGAGTCGTCCCATATGATACCCTTCATCTGGATCAGATCCACAACGCCCTTGAAGTGGTCTTCAGCGCCGATAGGAAGCTGCAGTGGCACAGATTTTGCGCCCAGCATGTCCTTGATCTGCTGCACCACCATCAGGAAGTCTGCACCGATACGGTCCATCTTGTTCACAAAACCGATACGTGGTACACGGTAGCGGTTTGCCTGGCGCCATACAGTTTCAGACTGAGGTTCTACACCATCTACCGCGCTGAAGAGGGCCATAAGGCCGTCCAGTACACGCATAGAGCGCTCCACCTCGATGGTGAAGTCCACGTGGCCGGGAGTATCGATGATGTTGAACTTATATTTCTTAGAGTCCGGCTGAGTCTTACCCTGTACGGTAGGGAAGTTCCAGAAGCAGGTAGTAGCCGCTGAAGTGATCGTGATACCACGCTCCTGCTCCTGCGCCATCCAGTCCATGGTAGCGGCACCCTCGTGCACCTCACCTATCTTGTGGTTCACGCCGGTGTAATAAAGAATACGTTCTGTAGTGGTGGTCTTACCGGCATCGATGTGGGCCGCAATACCAAAGTTTCGCTGTAAGCGTAAATCTGCCATTTTAGATATGATTAAACTGTTTAAATTTTAAAATTGAGGTGCAAAGGTATGGAAAAATGCCAGAAAAACCCAATGTAAATGGGGAATTTAAGCATAAGGTTATTTAAATTAATTGTTATGCGATTTTGGCTGACAGCTCTCCGGAAAAAATACTTACCTTTGGCGTAAGTAACGTGATGCGTTAGCATGATACTGTCATTCAATTCGAAGGAGACTGAAAAGATATGGAACGGAGAGCGGTCAGACAAGCTGCCCGGTGAGATACAAGAGATCGCAAGGCGTAAACTAAGGTTGCTCAATAACTCACAAAACATTGCTGACCTTAGGATTCCGCCGTCAAACCGGCTCGAAAAGTTGTCTGGCAATCTTAAAGACAATTATTCGATCAGGATCAACGATCAATGGCGGATAATATTTACATGGCATAATGGAAATGCATCACAGGTAGAGATTGTTGATTACCATTAAGATTTATATCATGAGCAGGCTAAGGAACATACATCCGGGAGAAATACTTAAGGAGGAATTTTTAGAACCACTTCAGATATCTGCATATCGTCTTTCAAAAGATACCGGTATTCCTCAAACCCGTATTTCCCAGATATTGAAATGTAATCGTAGGGTTACGGCAGATACAGCACTCAGGCTGTCATTATATTTTGGGAATACTCCTAAGTTCTGGCTTGGGCTTCAGGACGATTATGATCTTGAAGAAGAACGCCTGTCCAAAGAAAAAGAATTCGGGCAGATAAAGCATTATTCATCATCTGCTGCATAGCTCCTAATCTTCCGCGGTATCCCCGAAGAAGAAGCTCTTGATAACAAAAACCGCTATCAGGCCGAGAATGATTATTCCTATCCACGAGGAAGATGCCATGAGGGTAAGCATAAGCTGAAGTTGTTTTCTGCAAATTAGTAAATTAAATGAGGATTTGTAAACTACAATTTACCATCCCGGTTGGAAGCAAATCTGGCATCATTATTGTGGCATAATGTTGTCGGCTACAGTAACACTTTAGTTGCTGGTTGGGTGTATTCAATAAGTCAGGCATGCGAGGCATTTTTGCTCAAATTGCGCACTGTGCAATTTTACATTGCCCACTCTTTCGTTGAATTTCAGTTAGTTATACGCGGAATTGCACACTTTGCCTGTGAAAAAATAAATTGCGCACTTTCGGTACAAGAGTAAAATCCCCCTTTGGGGGTGGAATACTATAGCTTGGCATCAGCCTACATTTATTGTATTAATTAAGGAACATGAAAACACTTTTACTCATTTCAACAATATTAATAGGTGCGCAGTCATTTGCTCAAATGACAGAGCCTGCCAATGGCGGTAGCGTAAGGGGCATATCCTCAGAGCTGGTAGGCCTGACCAACGTAACGGTGAATTATGGCCGCCCGCGTGTGAATGGCCGGGAAGGAAAGGTGTGGGGCGGTCTGGTCTATACCGGGTTTCAGAACCAGGGTTTTGGCAGCGGCAATGATGCGCCATGGCGTGCCGGTGCCAATGAGAATACGACCATTGAATTCAGCAACGATGTAATGATAGAAGGCAAGCCACTGGCAGCGGGCAAGTATGGATTCTTTGTAGCTTATGGTGCTGATAAGTGTACGTTGGTGTTCAGCAGTAACACCACCAGTTGGGGCAGCTACTTCTATGATAAGAAGGAAGATGTGCTTCGGGTGGATGTAAAAGCTGTGGCATTGAAGGAAAGCCAGGAACGGTTGCTGTATGAATTCGGCGATGAGACCGACAGCAGCGCGGTGCTGAGCCTGAAATGGGAAAAGCTGTCTATACCATTTACCATCTCTACACCACTAATGCAGCAGCAGTTAACTTCATTCGAAAGAGAGCTGCGGGGAGACAAGGGTTTCGACGCGCACTCGTTTGTGCAGTATGCAGATTACCTTTCTGAACACAACATAAAACTGCAGGAAGCGCTGAGGTATGCGAACCGTGCGACACGAGGGCTGCCCACATTTACTGTATATATGCTGAAAGCAAAGATACAGGACCAGCTAAGCATGAAGCCACAGGCAGATAGTAGCCGTATGATGGCGCTGAAGGTGGGCAATGTGCAGGAAGTACATAACTACGCCCGTGGACTCCTAAAGGAGAAGAAAAACGCGGAGGCTTTCGAAGCCTTTAGGACGAATTACAGCAACCACCCGGAAACATTTACTGCTACTATAGGCATGGCACGCGGCTGTGCGGCAACGGGCAATAAAAAGGATGCGCTGAAATATGCCAACAAGGCATTGCCAATGGCGCCGGATGACCGTAACAGGAAAGCAGTAGGAGATATGATCGCCGCTATAAGGGAAGGTAAGGATGTTGAGGCGATATGATAATCACAGAGTTCCCGTTAAGGGGTTTCAAGATATCGGGTGTAACTACGGCCGGGACCAATGGACTGATAGGTTATTATTCCTCTACCGTAGTAATAAATGACAACAGGGGTTACCGATTGAGGCCTTGGCTCTTTTACGTCAAATATGGTACGCTGTACAGACTTGTCGATATCGGAGAAGGTGAGCTTCTCGCCGCCTACAATGATATCTTTCCCGTTAATGGCTTTGATAGAGAATGCATCCGAATCAGGTACCGCGTACAGGCTATCCGGATAGCCACACATCCTGGTGCCATGCCAGTTGTAGGTGCCGGTCATGCCAACCGTATAAACTTCGGGGGTCTTGCAGCCGGCTGCCAGGAGAAGCGCAGCCAATGACCAATTCCGGGATATCATCTATCTAAGATACCGATAGTTCTTTGATAAATGAAGAGAGCGGCCGTAAGCCGCTCTCTTATGGATAGGTTATTCAGTTACTCTTTTATAAACTTATCCCTCGATACCGTGCCGTTATTCATGATCTCATAGAAGTACATGCCTTTCGGATATCCTTCTACAGATACGGTAATATGAGCGGACGGGTCGAAGGTATTACTGCTGACCATTCTGCCGGTCATGTCGTATATGTTCACATGGATATTGCCATTTAGCTTATTGTCTATGCTGAAATTGACGGTATTATAAGCCGGATTAGGATAGCATGTGACTCCAAGTTCATTTGCAACATCACCTACGCCTGCCGTGAATTGTGGTGTGATAAGGTACGTTTTGTTAGTGGCATGGAAGTAGTCGCCGGTTGTGGACGATACCCCCACCATCAGTATCTTACCGCTTGATGGTACGAACGCCATGTTCGGATACAGGTATTCGGATGCGGGAAGGCTGAATGTGTTGTTGGGATAATAAACGGTTCCTGATGCAACATTGACACCCACAAGCGCGATCTTGTTATCGGTTCCGGAGTCTATGCCTAAGAGATAGGCTGTTCCTGAGGTCTTGTCCAGCACCACATCGAAGAAGCCACCATCCGTATAAGTGTTTTTGATCGCGGAGGATGTAGCCAGTTTTGCGAAGTTCTTGGTTGCCGGATCGAATGTGATCAGCGCCACTTCATAGGGGCTGTTGCGATAGGCATAGAACAGGTATTTGCCATCGCTCAGTTTATAGTCGTCCTGGGGGCTACATTGGCCGGCACCCATGGTCACTATCCACCCGGGATCTGAAGGGAATATCTCAGAGCCAACTGAATGGAATGAATTGTCTGCAGAAGAGTAATACTCTACGGCGGTCATAGTGGAAGGTGAGCCGTATGAGCCATAGCCACCTAACACATAAGCAGTGCCGTCATTGGCGGGCAGTACCAGTGCATTTGCACGGGGAGTGACCATAGCGCCGGTATTGGTAAATGTGTTGGCAACAGGATCATATACCTCTGAATAGGTAGCCCCCGGCGTATTATACCATGCGCCCACAACCAACACCTTTCCGTTGCTCAGCAGGGCGGCGGTGTTCACGCATCTGGAATAATTCATTGTTGCTGCGGGAGTAAAGGTATTTGCTACCGGGTCAAATATTTCGGTGGTGTTGTAACCCGGAGCTACACCAAGGTCATGCGAGCCGCCGGCGATGAAATACTTGCCGTTCGACAGTTTTACCACTGAACCCATGTCGCGGGGTGTATTCATTGCCACTTCCGTAAAGGAATTTGTGGTCGGATTATAGATGTCTGCATAGGCGCAAGACACGAAGTTGTATTCTCTGCCGCCGAATATGACCACTCGTCCGTCACTGAGTGTGGTCATGTATGGAGATATTCGGGTTTTGTTCATTGTAGGTCCGGTCTGGTAAACACCGCCACCTGATTGCGCACATGACAAAACCGGGAGTGCCAGAATGCCTGCCAGTGAAAGTGCGCCTGCTGCTAAAATCATGTTTCTCTTTTTCATTGTGCGTGAATTTTATTGTTCACTGCAAAGTTGGAAACAATAGCTTTGACACATGATGATGGCAGTTATGAAGCATTATGATTGTAGTCATACTGCGCAACGAACCTCTGTTTTTGCAGGGGGTTAGCGTATATCGTAGACGCCTATTCCGCCGAACTCGCCGAGTTTCTTTTTTGTATAGGGTTCGTAAACAGGATCATGTTTGTGGGCATCGTCGAGTATGATCATATAATGTATGCCGATCGCTTTTGCGGGGCCTATGCCAAATTTATTTACATCAAAAAGATCGGAGGTATAGCCCGGGTTGCCATAAAACGCTAGTGTAATATTGGGCGAGTTATCCGGAACAGAAAGTACGCTGTCAGTTTCTTTAATGCCGATCTTTCTAAGGTACGGTTCAATGTCATATATGGCAGGATTTACGACCCCCATATTTTTGTCTGCATATCGTTCCAATTGAATGGTTTGATTATGATAGATACTTACTGTCGCGAGCGCACCCCAAAAGAGATAGGTAATATAAACGACTACTTTTTTCTGTTTTGGTAGTACGTGAACCGTATAGTAATTTAGGAACGTGATACACAGGAAAGTTATCCATACTGTGTAAATTAGCTGATAGTAATCGTGAATATGAAATGCTGCATACCAAAGTGGAGTATATATCCACGTCCCTATGATCGTCCATAGCGTGAACACACGGAGGAATCTGTCAAGCCGTTTCCATTTTACGAAATACACAATGATCATGAAGAACATTAAGAGATGCAACAGATAATGCTGGAATACGTCCCGCCCTGACTCAACGATCCTTGACATAAACGTCTCTATTATACTATGCTGTCGAAGCTCCCATATTGGATATATGCCCTGTAAGTTAATTCCGTTGTGGTTGTATTCATCGTATTCCTTTACAAACATGAACCACCAAATGTTTGCAGCGGCAATGAGGGCGGCACTACAAAACAGCAACAGCTTTTTACGCCAGGTATTATTCAACGATATATCATGTCGCTCCAATAGTAGGGTAGCCGTGGCTGCCAGCCAGACCAATCCACCATCAGTAGGCTTGAGGAGTGTGGCGACGGCGAAATATAGGGTGCTTAATACCAATTGACCCCATGAGCCATTGCGTCGCCAAGCTAATAAATGGTAAAGCCCAGCAAATGATAAGCTGATAGCCGGAACATTAGGTAAATAGTTTATAGCATAATAAAAGTACACAGGCGTGGAGGCCAAAACGACAACAGGGAAGAAAGACAGTATTGTATTCTTTATCCATTGCCTACTGAGGAGCAACACATAAAAGAGTCCTAAAAGATAAACTAAAGAGGTAACACCCCTAATGATCCAATAGTGGTAGCCGAACAAGCGACAAAGTTTCGCAGATAGATAATAGAGTATAGGGAACTCACTTACTACCCGGCCACCCTGGCCAATGAGATTATAGCATGACGGTTCAAAAAAACCTGAGTTTCTCTGGTAGTATGTCTTCGTGTAGGCAATGCAATCACTCTGTCTCCATAAATGCGTGGTGCGAGGTGGTAGTTGTATGATACGAATACCATCTGCCGCTACGAACAGGAAAACGATCAGTAACAGAAATATGCCGAAGATTGCGAGGGAGGGTAGTCTTTTCATAGATATGCGGTGAGCACTAACAGGACAAAAGTAATGAAACACAAATATTTAGGAAATATAAGACAATATATAACTGTGTCGCCGCCCTTCAATTTTCCGCTATTCATTACTTTTGAGCCATGAAAGCATTCTTAGGTATGGGCCTGCTTGGCGCTAATTTTGTTAAGGCTATGCTCCGCAGAGGAGAAAGTGTGCAGGTATGGAACCGTACTGCATCGAGAGCAACAGCACTAGAGGCTGACGGCGCTAGAGCATTTGCCAACGTAGGTGATGCAGTGAGAGGTGCGTCCCGCATTCATGTGACACTGAAGGATGACGCGAGTGTGGACGAGGTGCTGGAGCAGGCGAAGGCGGGATTTGAGCCGGGCGTTATTATTATAGACCATACCACTACTTCTGCAGATGGTGCTGCCAAACGCACAGAACTGTGGAAGAGCCGAGGCTATACTTATGTACATGCGCCCGTGTTCATGGGTCCGGTGAATGCACTGGAAAGCACCGGTTATATGCTGGTATCCGGAGACGCGGCTGTTGTGGCGCGTGTTTCACCCGAGCTCAAAAAAATGACCGGAGAGCTGCTGGACTTCGGAACGGACAGTAACAAGGCTGCCGGCATTAAGCTGCTGGGAAACCTGTTTCTTATTGCAATGACCGCAGGCGTGGCCGATATGCTGGCACTGGCCAAAGCGCTGAATATCTCCACGGAGGAAATTTTGAAGTTGCTCAGTTCATGGAATCCGGGTGCGGCGCTGCCCGGAAGATTGAAGCGCGTAGCTACCGGCAATTACGACCAGCCATCATGGGAGCTGGAAATGGCGCGAAAGGATGCCGGCCTGATGATGAGTGGCGCGGCGCAGGGAGGAATGCGCCTTTTTGCGATACCGCCTATAGCCGAAGAAATGGATAAATGGATCGCTAAAGGCTACGGCAAGCACGACTGGACCGTGATTGGAAAGGATGCTGTTAGTTAATGTGGCTGATGTGAGCACTACTTCTCTACGAAGTACATTTTGAGGTTTCCTTTGTTCTTCGCGGCGATCTCGCCACGTGGTATGCAGGTGAACTTATCCTTGACCAGTTCGTAAGTTACTTGTGAGATATTGACCCTTCCTTTTTCGCTGCTTTGTTCCATGCGCGCGGCGGTATTAACGGTGTCGCCCCATATGTCGTAGGCGAACTTCTTAACGCCCACGATTCCGGCAACCACACTGCCGCTATGCACACCCAGGCGAATATCGAAGGTTTTTTCTCCCAATGTCTCTTTGCGCGAGCGTATGAAATTTCTTATTTCCAATGCAGCGGCAACAATTTTTTCTGCATGGTCTTCGACACCTATCGGTAGCCCGCATACAGCAAGGTAGGCATCGCCTATGGTCTTTATTTTCTCAATGCCGTAGCGGGAGATGATCTCGTCAAAAGCCTTGAAGCACGCGTCCAGTTCATCAACCAGTTCCTGCGGGCTCATTTTTTCACCCGCAAGGGTAAAATCAACGAAATCAGTGAACAGTACCGTTACCTGGTCGAAGAAGCGGGCCGATGATGAGCCTTTTTGTTTCAGCTCTTCGGCTATTTCTTCCGGCAGAATATTTAACAACAGGTCGTCTGTCTTCTTCTTTTCGATCTTCAGAAAGGCATGTTGCTGTTCTATTTCTTTTTTCTGGGCCACAACCTCTTCGGTGCGGGCGGCTACTTCCCGTTCCAGCTCATATTTCCTGTTTTCCAGCAGTAGTTGTTTTTCCTGCTCATGCATCAGTGCTTTTTCAGACAATAACCTCACCTGCAACAATTGCTCCTGCAATCCTTTGTTGATATGCGAGAAGCTCCATGCCAGGTATGCAGAAATAGAAATGGGCACACTCAGAATCGCTAAGATGCCGACCAGCTCTACAAGCTTGGCGCCTATTGATGAATCATCGTTGATCTGAATATTGCCCAGGAATATCAGGGAAATAGTGACGAGTAAAAAGAACAGAGCGAAGAACAGGATCCCCGAGCTTAAGATCTTAGCGCCGGGTACTTTCCGGTATATGGCGCGTATGATGAGTACTATGGTCTCCAGCGATACAATAGCAATAAGTGCCATAAAGCTGTAGGCCATAATAATAATGTCAAAGAATACGAGCATCGGAAGCAAGATGCATATTGCAGTAATGACGCGGAACCGTGTCTTGCTCTCACTGAAAAGAAAATTGCTGAACCCACTGAGAGAATAGCAGGATGCTGTAGTGATGGCCAGGGAAACATAAGAGTTATAAAGCTGAACAGCAGGGCTTAGCGCAAACCTGTTGAGGTATGGCAGGAAGAAGATACAGGACAGGCAAAAGCAGAATATGCTGAAGAACAGGTTGGATCTTGCAGGCCTGTAGTAAAGAAACATCAGCAAGTGAATGAATGCCATGGCAAAGAAAATGCCGAACATGAAGATGGTGACCGTTGTAATGCCGATAGCTGTTGAGTGGTCTATGCTGTTGAGTACATTGGCAAAGCCAAGTTTCATCTTGAACCCGGCAAACGTTTTGTGAAAGATATTGTAGTTGCGCGTAGCATCATAATTGGCATACCGGACGGCAAGCACATGTTCGCCCGGAGATGTTATAACGAAGGCAAACGGAAGGTACTGCGGGTCGAAATAGACACAACTGTCTTTGATGCCTATTTTTCCATATGACTTGAGCTTAATGCCATCAAGGTATATCTCTGACGCGCCATATTGTGTTGCCTCAAAGGCGATGGCTTTATTTGCAAGGCTGGTATCTATTACAAAATGCAACCGCAGCCAGCAGATACCGTGAAACCATTCATATGGTTGCTTATGGTCACGGTGCATGTGCAGCGCCGGGTCAACGACAGGCCATGAAGCGTCATTTTGTCCGGGGAGTGCCCACGTGGCAGAGTCCCCTTCCTGAAAACGCCAGTTCCCCGTCAATGAATAAGTAAGGCTATCTTTGGTAAAATAGCTGACACCTGTTTGTCCCTGCGCGAAGGCAAAAGGAGAAATAAGCAACAGAAAATACGCCAGTAACCACTTCATGCCAGTAAGGTACATAATAAATGAATATGGCTCCGGACTGTGGGGGGAAAGGCTTTAACTTTTTTCTAAATCCTTTTAACTTTTTCCTAATATCGTCAGGCAATATTTTTGATGTAGAAGTTTTAAAACAAACAGCAACCTATGAAATACAAACTGATCCCGGTCGTACTTACAGCCGCGTTGACGTCTGTAGCGACACTGCTCACAGTAGCTCACTTTCAAAAGAAAGTACCTTATTTTGAAATGGCAGCAGGCGGTGTGCAGTCCGTGCCTGTTCACAATGCCGCTTACAGCGGACCTGCCGGTGCAGGATCTGTGAATTTTGAGACAGCTGCGGAAAATTCTGTAAAAGCTGTGGTGCATATTAAGAGCACCATACATGGGCGAACCATTATTGCAGACCGTAATGATATGTTCAGCCAGTTATTCGGGCCGCAGCAATATTATATACCCGGACAACAGGAATCGGGCTCAGGGGTAGTGATATCTCCGGACGGATATATTGTTACGAACAACCACGTAGTGGACAACGCGAACGAGGTAACTGTAACATTCAATGACCGTTATACAACGAATGCAAAGGTGGTAGGCGCCGACCCTGCTACAGATATTGCCGTGCTTAAGGTAGAGACCAGTAAGAACATGCCCTATATGGAATTCGGCAACAGCGACGATACACGGGTGGGACAATGGGTGCTGGCAGTAGGTTACCCGCTATCGCTCGACGCGACGGTCACCGCCGGTATCATCAGTGCCAAAGGACGTTCCATTGGCGTGAACAAAGCAAAATCTGTTGCCATTGAGTCATTTATACAGACCGATGCAGCCGTAAATCCCGGTAACAGTGGTGGCGCACTTGTGAACACTACAGGCCAGCTTATAGGTATAAATTCTGCTATCGCTTCGCCTACAGGCTCTTATGCAGGCTATTCATACGCCATTCCTGCTAATATTGTGCGGAAGGCAGTGAACGACCTGATGAAGTACGGCTCCGTACAACGTGCTTATATGGGCATAGAATTCTTTGACGGCAGGTCTGCCGACCCGGAAAAGGTAACCCAGTTGGGCCTTGACAAGAGCGATGGGGTATATGTGAGCCGAGTGTTGCCCAAAGGAGGGGCCATGAAAGCCGGTATTCAGAAAGGGGACTTCATTACCCAGATCAATGGGGTGGCAGTGAATAATGAGCCGGAGATACGCGGACAGATCGCTCACTATCAACCAGGCGATAACATCAATGTTACTTACCTCAGGAATGGTAAGCCTTATACGGCCAATGTACAGTTGACAAATATGAACGGTACTACGGAGATCATCAAGGCGTCATCTACATCTACTTTGCTTGGAGCTACGTTCCGCCCGTTGAATGAGAGCGAACGATCTAAATATAATATGGGTGGGGTGATGGTGACCGATGTGGGAAATGGTGTGCTGGCCAAACAAACGCAGATGAAAAAAGGCTTTGTGATAACCGGTATCAATAATGGTGCTGTTACATCCATCAGTGACCTGCAGCAGGCGTTGGTAAGCAGCAACCAACTGCAGATAGCCGGTTTCTACCCGGGGTACCAGGGGATGTATTACTATGGTTTGAACAATATAAATGTTTTAGGGGGAGAGGAGTAGTAGCCTGAAGTATTAATAGGACTCTATGTGCGTATAGGGTGGTGTGTTGGAAAAAAGAAGGCATCGGGATTCCCGATGCCTTCTGTATCAAATAGGATACCTGTTATTTTCCGAATGATTCGGTAAAGTATTTGTGGAAATAAGGAATGGTCTCAATACCCTTGTAGTAATTGAACACATCGTATTTTTCGTTCGGGGAGTGGATATTGTCATTGTCCAGTCCGAAGCCGAGCAGCACGGTCTTCAGCCCCAGTGTTTTTTCAAACAATGCTACGATAGGGATACTGCCGCCGCCGCGTGTAGGAATCGGGTCTTTACCAAAAGTGGTTTTGATGGCCTTTGCTGCTGCCATATACGCCGGAGAGTTGGTAGGTGTTACCACCGCTTCGCCGCCATGGTGTGCTGTCACTTTTACTGTCACATAGTCCGGGGCAATGCTGCGGAAATGATCGGCAAATAGTTGAGATATCTCATCAGATTTCTGGTTAGGCACCAGCCTCATAGATATCTTGGCGTTTGCTTTTGATGGTAATACGGTCTTGGCGCCTTCGCCGATATAGCCCCCCCACATGCCGTTCACCTCCAGGGTAGGGCGTATGCCGGTACGTTCCAGGGTTGTATAACCCTTCTCACCCCAAACTTCTTTTACACCGAGGTCTTTCTTGTATTCATCAAGGTCGAAGGGCGCGCTGTTGAGGGCCGTGCGTTCGGCAGCGTTCAGTTCCTCTACCTTGTCATAGAAGCCGGGTATGGTGATGTGATTATTCTCATCATGCAGCGATGCGATCATTTTGCTGAGGATGGTGAGCGGGTTGGCAACAGCGCCGCCGTACACGCCGCTATGCAAGTCTCGGTCAGGCCCGGTCACCTCTACTTCCATGTAGGAGAGGCCTCGCAGCCCGCTTTCTATGGATGGGTGCTCCATGCTTATCATAGATGTGTCAGATATCAGCACCACATCTGCCTTCAGTTTTGCTTTATTGTTCTCCAGGAATATGCCCAGGTTGGTAGATCCTACTTCTTCTTCACCTTCTATCATCACCTTTACATTGCAGGGCTGGGTATTGGTCTTTGCCATTACTTCCAGCGCCTTGATGTGCATGAACATTTGTCCCTTATCATCGCAAGCGCCACGGGCATATATCTTACCATCTTTTATCACCGGTTCGAAGGGGCCGCTGGTCCACAGGTTCAGCGGGTCGGGTGGCTGCACATCATAATGGCCATACACCAGCACGGTGGGCAGGTTCGGATCAATCATCTTCTCTCCGTAAACAATAGGATGGCCTGCGGTCGGGCATACTTCGGCGTTATCACAACCTGCCTTCAGCAGATGTTCCTTTACGGCGTCTGCACATCGTGCTACATCCCCTTTGTATTTGCTGTCAGCGCTTACAGACGGTATGCGGAGCAACTCCAATAGTTCGTCGAGAAAACGGTCTTTATTCTGAGATTGATAATCTTGCCAGGCTTGCATGTTTTGTAAATTTTAGATGCCAAAAGTAAAATAATCGGGATAAAGCCCCAATAATTGCAATCAGCTATTGCGGTATGTATATTTTAATAATCTTATTCAGGGTGATTTTGGCATCACACCGGCAATCTTGCAGGCTGTCCGGTAAGGATCACCATTTGTCCTTGTCCGCATCACGCATACCTTTGAACGACCTGTCGGGGTAGTAGCCGCTGCCATAGCGGGTGGTCAGCACATCCTTTTCAAATCTCCGGAAATCTGCCTTCAGCTTATCTGTAAGTTTTTGTTTTACAGCATCTTCCTTAATAAAGCTGAAGTCAATACTGTTATAAACATATCGTTTGATATCCTGGTAAGTAACGCCCCTGTATCGCTGTGCCAGCAGCACATACTGGTGTATCAGGTTGCTGCGCAGCACACCGGCATCATCTGTGCAGATGACTATCGGCACATTGAACTCCCTGTACATGGAGAAGGGATGTTTGTCTTCCTTTACTTTCAGTATGAATTCATTGCTATACAGGTTTATCTCAATAGCGGTGTTGTTACGGCTCATATATTTAAGCAGGTCGTAGCAGTTCTTCTCATAGGGCATATCCACACCATGGCCTATCCTGTTGGCGCCCGCCACGCGAACGGCATCATTGATGTGCCATGTCATTTCTTCCGGCTTTACCATGCCCAGCGCCAGTTCTCCCGCGTGCATTGCATATTTTACATTCGGGAATTTATTGTGGCAATAACGGAACATCTGCATATGCAGCCAGTAGTCACGCATAGACACTTCATTATCCTCCGGGGCTACAATGTTCACGCCCACTATCAGCGGGCTGCTTCCGGCAGCCTGGAAGCACAATACCAGCGACTTGAAAACGTCTGCGGGCGGTATCACCCTTGTTACATAGGTCTGATACCTCATGGTGAATGTTGAGTCATCTATATGCAGGTCTCTGTGCATAGCTGAAACAGACGCCGTGAATGAAGCGACGCATCCGGGTCCTCCCGCGGTTTGCACCTGGTTATACAGGGCATCCAGCAGGGCATTGGTCCTTATCTCATCCCGGTCTGCCTGTGCTTCCTCCAGTTTATGGTTGAAGCCGGTATCTATTGAAGACAGGCTGCTGCACGGTATGCCGGTGAACATCGTTTCTATATAAGACACGTTTTCCTTCTGCGCGCGTCTTTTTAACTCCAGTATGCCTGTGTCCAGCCGTGCCTGGGAATTGTTGGCAATGCCAAAGCCGGCAAACGTTTCGAAAAACTGTTTGTCTGAAGGATAGCTTACCCCATTATAATCCTTTACAGACCATTTTTGTACCAGCTTTTGTTTGTAGGCAGATAGCTGCCCCTGCTTATTGATATCGGAGAAACGTACCCAGCCCTTGCTACCAGCAGGAGGAGCTGTAAGTACCTGCAGCGTCTGCTCGTTGATCACATAATCCTGTTGTATCACATAGTTGATATAGGTTTCCGCATATACCGAACCGCTGTAATGGTTATGCAGATCGCCCCCCTTGGGCATCTGGGAAAAGAATGCTGTCAGTTCAGCCTCGTTGCCACGTATGCTTTCAAAGTACTGGTCTATGTTCTGGGCGCCGGCAGAAAGCGATACAGTAGCAGCGGCAAGAAGGAATAGTCTTTTCATGAGTTGTTGCTTAAAGCAGTTGTCCCGCCAAGTGGCGGGACAACTAAGATAATGCGTAGTATATAATTTCTGTCATTAATTAATTCCCAGCAGCTCCACTTCAAATATCAGGGTGCTGTTAGGCCCTATTTTAGCGCCCACCTGCCTGTCGCCATAGCCCAGGTGCGGGGGTATGAAGAAACGCCATTTGCTGCCCTGCGGCATCAGTTGCACGCCCTCTGTCCACCCGGCTATTACCTGGTTGAGCGGAAACGTGGCTGGTTGTCCGCGCTGTACGGAGCTGTCAAATATGGTGCCATCTATCAATGTGCCATGATAGTGACAGGTAACCCTGTTGTGCTGCGTGGGTTTGGGGCCATCTCCCTGTGATATGATCTCGTATTGCAGGCCGCTGGGCAGCTCGTTTACTCCGGGCTTTGATCTGTTTGCCGCAAGAAACTCCTGCCCGGCCTTCAGGTTAGCGTTAGAACGCTCATTCTTCATGTTAAAAAGTTTGTCTGCTAAGCTCATGAATCTGATTTTGTGCAAAAGTAGCGTATTTGACCTTTTGGTCAGAGACAAGGGGCTACAGCAGGTGAGAGATGGGAATAACTGCAGGCCCCGGTTTTCCTGTTTTAGCTTATTCGTATCCCGTTATGGTAGGTATTTTTACCCGAAATAGGTCCTGGGTGGCATTTTTGAAGAGTTTGGCACAGATTTTTCTATACATAGTTTAAACCGTGTCGTTATGCAGGAGAAACATTACTTAGTGCCGCTTCAGCATGCAGGATCAGAGAAAGATCTGTCGCACAGCATATATGCCCACCATATTGAGGATGCGGAAGATTGGTTTGTAGATGCCAAAGAAAGGATGCTGGACATCAATAACTGGCGGAAATTCAGCGGAATAGCTGATGCTACCTTCAAGCTTACCGATCATCACGGCCACGCGGTGAACCGCAGGGCCAGGAAGGGAGACCATATCAGGATAGATATCCCTGAGTCGGGCTATGATATGGACGGTGGTTTCTTCTGGGCGGCGATAGAGGCCATTGAATATGACGACTATCCTGATATAGATATGGAAACTTTTGCTGTGAGGGTGCGGTCATGTTCCAGTCCTTTACACAGAAAGGATGAGGGTGAACCCCATAATGATGCGACCGGAACATTTGTGATAGAAAGGGTGGGTAAGATACTAACCTCCATGTATCATGGCCGCAATGAGGAGGAACCGCTGCACGAGGGTAGCCCGCTTATGGTACTGACGATCAATGGGCTTGGCCTGTCAGATGCGCAGTATGCGGAACTGGTGATGGGATTTTTAGAGTGAACGGAGGATAGTGAACAGTGAACAGTGAACAGTGAACAGTGAATAGTGAACAGACGTTTTAGAGAATAATAGGTGCGTGTTGAGTATAGAGTGGTTGGTTTGAAAAGGAAGAGGGCTGCACAATGTGCAGCCCTCTTGATATATCGTAGTACAGCTTATGCTGAAGCGTGTATCTGCTTCTTTTCCTTGATACGCGCAGATTTGCCTGAACGCTCGCGGAGGTAGAACAGCTTGGCACGGCGAACGCGGCCAACCTTGTTCAGAACAATAGATTCGATGTTGGGAGAGTAAAGCGGGAAAAGACGCTCCACACCAACACCGTCAGACATTTTACGAACGGTAAAGGTCTGAGTGAAACCACGTCCCTGGCGCTTTAAAACGTCGCCTTTGAAAGACTGGATACGCTCCTTGTTACCTTCAATGATCTTATAGTTGACAGTGACATTGTCACCGGCTTTGAATTTCGGGAATTCTTTCTTTCCAGTAAGCTGGTCGTGTACAAAAGCTACGGCTTCCATTGTTTATAATTTTTCGGACTGCAAAGGTAACATAAAATTTATCTTTTTCCGAAAAAAATTTATGTTTTATTCCTGTATCATCCCCGGCCTTCTTTCTTCTGTCCTTTTTACCGCTTCTTCGTGGCGCCAGTCGTCTATCTTTTTGGGGTCTCCGCAAAGGAGAATATCCGGTACTTTCCAGCCACGGAAATCGGCAGGGCGGGTATATACGGGCGGGGCCAGCAGCCCATCCTGGAAGGAGTCAAAGAGGGCAGAGGTTTCGTCATTAAGCACCCCCGGCAGCAGCCTGCCTACCGCATCAACCACCACCGCGGCTGCCAGTTCTCCGCCACTCAGCACATAGTCACCAATGGATATCTCCCGAGTCACAAAGTGCTGGCGAATGCGCTCGTCAATTCCCTTGTAGTGGCCGCAGATTATTATTATGTTTTCTTTTAATGAAAGCGTGTTGGCCGTCTTTTGGTCAAAAACGGGCCCATCGGGTGTCATGTATATTATTTCATCATATTTTCGGTCTTTCTGCAACAGTTCTATTACGATAGCTAATGGCTCGGGCATCATCACCATGCCTGCGCCGCCTCCAAACTGGTAGTCATCTACCTGGCCCTGCTTGTAGGGGGTATGGTCGCGGAGATTGTGGGTATATACCTCCAGCAGGCCTTTTTCCCGGGCACGCTTCATAATGGAATGGCTGAAAGGGCTTTCCAGGAGTTCCGGCACTACCGTAATAATATCTATGCGCATTTTATATGGTCGGTATTAATTATTCAGAAAATGAAACAGGTCAGCCTGTGTATATTTCCAATAGCCCGTCGGGGATGGTTACGGTCAGCTTTCTGGCTTTTATGTCCAGCTTTTCTATGGTTTCCTCTATTAGTGGAATCAGCACTTCCGCGTCCTTGTACATCACTTTGGCCAGCCACTGGCTACCTGTTTGCAGCACATCGGCAACCAGCCCCAGGTTTCCATGGTTGGTATCTACCAGGTCGAAGCCTATCCACAGCAAAGGTGACTGTTTGGCATAGTCGGCAAGCAGTGCTTCGTCAACATATACTTGCTTGCCTACCAGTCTTTTAGCTTCTTCTACTTTAAGTATATTCTCAATATTTACCAGGTACTCCTCGTCGTTTGTCGCTTTCACTCCGGTGAGGAAATAAGGTATATAACTGCCTTTTTGCATTTCTATAAGAAGTGCCTGGTCTGTTTTCAGCCATTTGGAATTTCCTACAATATGGGTAAGTATCAGGGTGCCATGAAGGCCATGAGTGGCCACTATCTTGCCGACGCGGATCATGTGGCAAAGGTAAGCTAAAACACGAAGTGGGGGGCTACTTACCTGTTTTAGCTGGGTTGAGTTTCCGGTAAAGGGCGCCAATGCTCAGTCCCTGCACAATAATGGAGAAAACAACGATAATGTATGTGATGCAAACGAAGGTCTCTTTGTACATGTTTTCCGGGAGCGAGAGGGCAAGCGCGACAGACAGGCCACCCCGTAAGCCGCCCCAGGTGAGTATGGCTATGGTATGCCTTTCAAATTTCACTTTATAACGGAGGATGGTCACCGGTATGGCCACAGATATCCAGCGGGAGAGCAGTACCACCGCAATGCCGATGACACCTATCAGCATCAGAGTGCCGCTGATATGAATGACCAGCATTTCAAATCCTACGAACAGGAACAGGATAGCATTCAGTATCTCATCGGCCAGTTCCCAGAATTTCTCGACATAGTCTTTCGAATCATGCGACATTCCGGCTTTTTTGCCCTTATTGCCGATGATTATCCCGGCAACCACCATAGCAAGCGGTCCCGAGACATGCAGATCATCGGCCAGCAGATAGCCACCCATCACGGTAGCCAGTGTCACCATTACCTCTACCTCGTGCCTGTCTATGGACCGGATGACAAAATACCCGATGTACCCCAACACAGCGCCATAAGCCAGTCCGCCGCCTGCCTGAAGCAGGAACAGTGATGAAATGTCGGTAAATGACAATTTATCTATACCGGTCTGTGCCACCTGGAATATGGTCAGAAATATCACCACTGCCACGCCATCATTGAACAACGACTCGCCAGATATCTTCAATTCGAGGGATTTGGATAAAGCTGAACCTTTCAAAATGGCCAGCACAGCTATGGGGTCGGTAGGGGAGATAAGCGCGGCAAATAGCAGGCAATAGATATATCCGATATCCAGGTGAAATATGATAAAAACATAGTAAAGCAATGTGCCGACAATAAATGTGGAGATGATGGTCCCCACAATGGCCAGGGTAGCCACGGGCAGCCATAGCCGCTTCAGGTTGACCACATCAATGCCCATGGCTCCGGCAAATAACAGGAAACCCAGCATGCCGTCCATTAATAGCGAGTGGAAATTTACAGAAGTGATGATCCGGATCACCGGTGCCGACACCGTAGGTGACAGATGCCCGACAACGACCAGGAGCACAGAAAAGATCAGGGATAATGCCATGATGCCAATGGTGGATGGCCACTTGATAAACCTATGGTTAATATAGGCAAACAAGGTGGTGACACAGATGATGAACGCTATGATGGCATATGAATTCACCCTGTGAAATTAGTGCTTTTTGGCTCATCTGCCTTTTATGCCGGTTCGGTGATCCTACTCCCCGTTTGGGCCTGTCCCGGTTTGGTAGCAAAATTTGAATTACTTAACTTCACTTCCGTAAAAGCTGTATATACATGATCATTGACTTGCTGTCAATCAGCGTTATATAGCAACGAATACTGTTATTAACTCTTTAAAAACTAAAAAAAACAAAATGAAAAAACTATTTATTCTATTGCCTGCAATAGGCGCCCTATGTTATTTTGGTTTACAGGGAAGCGCTTCCGGCCCCGGATTAACGGGAGACGGAGACCGTACCGGAGCAACCGGAAGCCCCGGTTGTGGAGGTGGAGGTTGTCATAGTTCACCACCCAGCAGCTCTGTGGGCGTAACTATCGTGTTGTATGATGCAACCGGCACAACTCCTGTATCGCCGGTGCAATATGTTCCCGGTACATCTTATAAATTAAGGCTTACGGGAAATAATTCCGGGTCTACGACTTTGTCGAAATACGGTTTCCAGATCGCAACGGTATTGACCTCGACCCCAACAACAAATGCCGGAACATTGTCAACTGCGGGCAGCACACACACTGGTACTTATACCGGCATTAAGATCGTTGAGCATAGTTCCGCATTGTCTGTAACAACCGGCAGTGGTGGCAGCGGTAGTACTTATGTGATTGATATTCCATGGACTGCTCCTACTGCGGGAACGGGTAGTGTAACGGCGTATGCTGTAATGAATCTTGTGAATAACAATACAAGCGCCGATGTCGGTGATCTTTGGAACAACAGTTCCCTTGCAATTCCTGAAGGAACATCTTCAGGTGTTTCGCCGATCACCGGTACGACATCGGTTTGTGTGCTGGCTACTACTCCGCTCAGTGATGCAACTGCGGGTGGCGTATGGAGCAGCAGTAACACCTCCATAGCTACAGTGAACTCGTCGGGCCTTGTGGGTGGTGTTGCTGCCGGAACCGCAACAATCTCTTATGTTGTCGGCTCTACAGGTACTGCCACTACCACAGTTACAGTTAATACTGTTCCGACTCCTGCTGCCATCAGCGGCGCCACACTTGTATGTGTTGGTACCCACATCATTATGTCCGATGCCACCAGCGGCGGCGTGTGGTCAAGCGCAGCTACTACTATAGCTACGGCGGCCTCCGGTGGTATCGTATCCGGTGTTGCCATAGGAACCACTACCATCACTTATTCAGTTACTAATGGCTGCGGTACTGGTACTGCGACCAAGAGTGTTACTGTGAAAGCGCTTGGCGGCACCTGTGTATCCGGTGTAGCTGCTAATGCGCCCATGGTCACTAAACTGAACCTGTTCCCTAACCCGAATACCGGTTCATTTACGATCAGCCTTTCTTCAGATGAGCAACTCGATGCGTCTGTTGTGATAACAGACCTGGTAGGTGCACGTGTTGCTGAATTCAGCACAAAGACAAACAAGGATAATGAAGTGCGCATTGACCGGCCCGCAGGAATGTACTATGTAACCATGCGTACATCGCGTGGTGTTTATAGTACTCCGGTTGTAGTGCAGTAATACCATTTGCGATGTTCAATTGACTTATGAAAAGTGCCGGTTCTTACCGGCACTTTATTTTTTTTAGAGAAAGCTAATGAATAAAGAAAGCCTTTCAAATATTTGAAAGGCTTTTTAGTGTGGTGCGGGAGGGAATTGAACCCCCGACACAAGGATTTTCAGTCCTTTGCTCTACCAACTGAGCTACCGCACCTCCCGTTTTGGGATTGCAAAGATAAGGTTTCCGAATTAAAAACAAAGAGAAATATCATCTTAATTCTGACGCACAAAAGATGTATTAAATATGTCTCCGTTGTCGGTAGTAGCGCGCAGGTTGTAAATGCCTGCAGGCAAGGGTCCCACGTTGATCTGCGGCCTTGTGCGAAGTATATCATCTTCTGCTATTTTTCTTCCGTCAAATGTGGTAAGAGTATAATGTAATCGCTTGTAGGGAACAGGAGTGCTGATATATACAACAGATGACGCAGGGTTAGGAGACAGTGTAAAAGAATCTTTATGATACATATCGGGATTATAGACTTCAATAATTCTGTCCACTTGTCCAGCGGTATCATTGGGTACTGAGTTGCTTGTAGATAAAAATATTCTTCCTTCCGGTGAGATACAAATATCGCGGAGGCGGCCATAGTTCACAGCATTAATGGTGGATATGGAAGTGATGGCATCATGAGTTTCACTGAGTTTAAGCTGATAGAGATGCTTATCCTTGAGGGTAGTCATCAGGATGGAGTTGCGTAATTCCGGAAACATCTGGTGATCGTAGTAGTCAATGCCGCAAGGGGCAATAGTGGGCGTCCAGGCATGCAGCGGCTCTGCGACATTTGAGTCGCGGCAGAAATTCATCTCGCCGGGCAGGTCGCAGTAACCTCTCACTACGGGCCATCCATAATTTCTCCCTTTTTGGATGATATTGAACTCGTCATCTGTTTCAGGCCCATGTTCGGAGCTGTACAAGATGCCATTTGCATAGACAAGCCCCTGAGGGTTGCGGTGCCCCCAGGACCATGCGGCATTGCCGGGAATTGGGTTGTCATCAGGTATGCTACCATCGAGGTTGATACGCAATATCTTTCCGTTGATACTGTCTACGTTTTGCGGTGCGCTAAAATCCTCGGCATCGGCTACACTGATGAACATTTTGTCGCCCACTATAGCCAGGCGGCAACCATTGTGGAAGATATAGCCGTTCACGCTGTCAAGTATTAGTTTCGGGTCTCGGAGGATGTTGGCAGATTTGTTGTAAGTATAGCGCCACACGCGTTCGCGTATATGCCATGGAGAATCAAGATATTCCCACACAACGTATACATACGGGTAGCTATCGAAATCCGGATGCAAGGCCATACCCAACATGCCGCTCTCTTTTATGGTTACTGTCTGAGGTTCGTGATATAGTGTATCTACGTGCTTTCCTTCATTGTCCATGCGGCAGATGAAGCCATTCTTTTGTGTGAACCAGATGTGGTCATCGGGTCCGTAGAGTATTTCCCACGGGATAAAGAGCGAGTCTTTAAGTACACGAGTGGCATATGTGGACTGTGCATCAGTGTGAAGCGCCAATGCAAAAAAGAGAAAGCAGAGCAGGCTAATTCTTCTCATGCAAATGTGGTTTCTAACATAACGCAGTATTCTGAGTTATAGTATAGACGAACCAGAACCAAGATTATTTTCCTTTGGCCGCAATGCACTCGATCTCTATGAGGGCATCCTTTGGCAGGCGGGCCACTTGTACGGTGGCACGGGCTGGTTTCACAGCAGGGAAGTAGTCTTTGTATATATCATTTACTTTGGCGTAGTCATTCAGGTCTTTGAGATAAATGGTCACCTTCACCACGTGCGACATGTCCGTTCCGGCTTCTTTTAACACAGCAGACAGGTTTTTCAGCGCCTGGTGTGTCTGGCTGGCAATGTCATCACTGGCCAGGGCGCCGGATGCGGGTACAATACCGATCTGCCCGGAGCAATAAACCAACTCATCGGCTTCAATGGCCTGAGAATACGGGCCTATGGCTTTGGGCGCATCGTTGCTGCTGATAACAGTGAGCCCTTTATGCAGTTCGCATGAAGTGAGCAAAGCGCAGGTGGCCAGTAGTGCAAGTATTGGTTTCTTCATTGTGGTTGTTTTTACGATGAGTCAGTATTACATTATCTTCCGTTTGGTCCATGCGCGGAAATGCTCCCACGACAGCTTACCCGGATCCGTAAGTGGTCCTGTATAAGGAGTGCCCCTCCTGATGTAGTATTTATTAAAAGTGGACTGGTTGATGCCCCACTTCATCAGGAACTGTTTACGTCCGTTGTTCTTTTTTATCCGTAATGTTGATTTCGATTGAAAATGATAGACGCGGCTTTTGCCCAGGCCTTTGAATACACGACAGCCGGCTACCCACATCTTCATGGAAAAATCATCGTCGCTACTCACACCGGGACTTAGCTCTATGCTGTACCCGCCGGTTATCAGCCAGTACTTACGGTGAACAATGGTAGGAGGCCAGGTGGCGCCTGTCCAGTCGGCCTTTTCAAATGTGGCACACTCTTTAAGCAGCAGTTCCTCATTGAATGTCTCTATGGTCTGTCCGTAGTCTTTATTGATCACACAGGGATTGTTATAATTGATCGGCTCTATCATAGTGGCCGAGAACATGAAGCAGTCTGTGCCGGCACGTTTTATTTCTTCTGCAATGGCCGAATCCCAGCCGGGGCACACATACATATCATCATTCATATACACAATGTAGTCGTACCGGGCCATGCCGGCAGCCTCATTTACGGCATTGCATATGCCCACATTATCATGAGAGTGTGTATGGTCGATCTGCTGATTTTTAGCCCATGCCAGCGTACCGTCACTGCCATCATTGATATGCAGGATCACCTGGTGGTCGTAAGCAGAGTTTTTTCGGATGCTCTCTACGCACAACCGGGCAAATGCCAGGTTATTCCATGTCGGGATAATGATTGAAAACATTTTCGAGTTATTGCGACAAAGTTAATATTATCAGTCATGTTTGTATTGGGCAAGAAAATAATAATTGCCATAAAACAGTATCTTTAAAACGAAATATTCCGGTCGGTTGTTGAAGAATAGAAAATATCTGCCATACCTGTTGCTGCTGGGCGTTCACGTGGTCATAGCCATGATCGCCTTTCTTCATTTCCGGTTGAACCCTCATGGTGTCCTTTTCTCCGATATAGGCGATGGGCTCAAGAATATCTTCACGCTTACTACTTATGTAAAAGCGCCGATCACTTCAGAAGGGCTTCTGAAATACAACACATTTCAGTATCCTTTTGGCGACTACGTTTATTATACAGACAACACCCCGTTATTTTCTATTCCGTTCAGGTGGTATTGTCATCACGTTTCCGATATATCAGCGCATACCATCCCGGTTTTATACACTATTGTTATCCTCAATATCATATTGTGCGGCTTGCTGCTGTATTACATACTGAGGAATGTGGCCGGAGACAACCCCGTATCATTTATCATTGCGGCTATCTTGCCGTGGGCCAACATGCAGATACTGCGTATCTGGGCGGGCCATTATGCGTTCTCTTTTTCTTCGTTCGTGCTCATAGCTATCTGCCTGGTGATGATGTGGCACAAATACCGGGGACAGACCGGTAAGCAGATTCTTGTAGCCCTGGGTATGTGCCTGCTTTCTTTTTTTGGATTCCTGGCGCAGGGTTATTACCTCGCCATACTCACGGTATTCTGCTCGGCAATGTTATTCTTCTATGGTGTTTATCACCGTAAGGACAAGCAGGGAATATTCAGCATCGGCACATCATTGGTTGTGGCTGCTGCCAGTCTTGGTTCGGCGCTCGGATTGCTGGCGCTAACGGATCCGTACCTGGCCATGAGGCCAGAGCATGCAACAGGGTACGACTGGATGGAGCACAAGGTCCGTTTCTCAGCACTTTTCACCCATTACAACTTTCAGCGGGTTTATTTTCCTGTCTCGTCGGGGTATATCACCAATGAGGCGGAAGTTTCCGGCTACCTCGGCAATATCGGCCTGTATGCCTTCCTGGTATTTGGTGTGCTTATGATCGTGAGCAGATCATTCCGCGAGCTGATAGTTACACAGCAGAAAAAGTTTTTCAGCAGTGGCATGCGTAGCGCATTGGTGTTTGGCGGACTGGTGTTGCTCTCCATATCTTTCGGAGAGCATTATTATACAGCAGAGCCGCACAAGAATGGCATGCACTTCCTGAATGTGCTGAATCCTTTCTTTTATATACACTATCTTACAAAGAGAGTAGAGCAGTTTCGGGCACTTGAGCGTTTTGTATGGCCGTTCTTTTTTGTGTTCAATATCTGGATGGCTTACAATCTCTCTGTCGTGTATGACAGGTACAATGCAAAGATCAAAGGATTGATCGTTATATGGATGCTGCTGCTGGGAGGGTATGAACTTCGCGATTATATATGGGAGATGCAGGCTCAGACGGGGCATAAGAATATATTCAGCGATGAAAGCCTGCAAGGTGTTGTACCACCGCATGTCGATGTGAAAAAGTACCAGGCTATTTTACCTGTTCCGTACTATTCGCTGGGCGCGGAAGATTATGACCTGAGTATGAATGATGATGAGCGGTGGAGTAATTTCACTTACCGGCTATCGTACAGATCGGGGTTGCCGCTGATGGCAAGTAAAATGAGCAGGACACCACGGGAGTACAGTTATATGCTCATGAAGCTGGTGGCTTATGATAGTCTGGACAATCGTCTTAGGGCAAAGCTGAATGAGAAACCGGTCCTGGTGATCGTGTCAAAGAGGTTGCTTACCGATAAGACAGGCGAGAACATACCCAGAGATAATACAGCGGCAAAGATGTATGATGCATCACTGAATTTTGCTGTTCGAAATCATCTGTCTGCAATAGACAGCGTTGATGATGTGCTTTTTTATGAGTGGTATTTGCCTAAGATGTAGGGTTATCGGACAATTGTTCTGTAATAACTTCTTCCGCAATAATTAACCCTTTGTGGTGTCCATTCTGATGGTAATCCGAGTTCGGTTATTGTATAGTCGTATTGCCCGAGTATCGCGCATTTAATGGCGATCTCATGAGCAGGAAGGTTTACGGGAAGACCTTCGCTATTGTGTTCAGTGAACAGGTTTACTTTGCCATGGCCGCAATCATTGAAGGCGTCAAGAACCAGCTTGCCGGTATATATGTTGTTGTAATGTTGTTCGCATCCCGGATAAGAAATAGTATCTGAGGTATTGATCGTAAAATTCTTGCAGGTATCTTTTTCAAAAAGAAGTATCTCATGTAGTGTGGCCGTAAGGTCCTCCCGGCTCTTGTATGAAGACGAGCTATCTACCGCCATCAATGATCGGGTATTTCCATCATAGAGGTCTTTTAGGCTGCTACTATGTGTACGGCATCCCGATGATGCGTAGAGGTAATAGGTGAGTACATTGCGATATCGGTATTTAAGCATACCGTGGCCGTTGATGGTTACGTAGGCAGTGTCCCAGTTCCTGTGATCTGCATGCTGATCCGAGCAAAATTCAACTGCGTTATTTGCTGCGAGGTGTTTTGCTTTACAGGAGGCGATATGTGTAGTATCGGCATCGCAGTCAGGGTTATCTCCGGTGAGATACACGAACACCACACGTTTGTTGTTTTTTAGCACAGTGTCAGGTTCAAGGTCATTGTATGCTTTTTTTCCCATGAATAGTTGCCATTCATCCGTTTGCGCCACTACATAGATAGTGACACTATTGAGCTGGCAATAAGACACACTAGGAATTAGGAACAACGATATGAATAAAAATAGTCTTGTCACCGTGGCTGATATTCTTTGATAAAGGGTACGGATTGTATATTCTGTGCTGTTTTTACAAAAATGAGGTATTGGCCGGGTCTCAGTGCCTCTGTGTTGTAATCCACGGTATTTATTCCGGCATGTCTTTGCTCATTAAGTATTGTTCCGAAATAGTAGCCATTCATGTCATATACTCCAATGGTTACCATTCCACTGTCCATGAGCTCATACGTGATATTGATGTTATTGCTGGCCGGGTTGGGAAATGCTTTGACTGAATTGCGGTTTATGACCAGGTTCGAATCAAGATAAGAGAAGGCGATATTGGCCTGTACGGTGGAGTCGCATGAGATGTAATTGCGATAGTAATTTCTGCTGGTTAATGCTACATGTCCGGAAGGGCTATAGGGATCCCATTCCGTAGAATTCCAGATCAGTGACATCCCTGTTGCCAGTTGTCCCAGTAGCGCGGCTTCTTTGGCTATGTCTTCGGTTGATAGATTTACAGGCTTGCCTGTTGTTGAGTAGCCCTGGTATAGGTTTAGGTTCACACAAGGGATCTTCGTTGCTATTTCGGTCGCCAGCCTGCCTGTTTGTACATGATCGGGATGGTCGTCGGGATTTAGCTTCAGGTCCCACTCAGGGGCATTGATGGTCACTTTTTTATATCCAGCGCCTTCACGCTGGATAATATTTTCTATGGTTTCCACAAGGTCCTCGTATCCATGGTAGGTAGCACTGCTGTCAAACGCGGTCAGCGTTTTGATCGCGCCTTGTGCCAGTTTTCCTATCGTAGCTGTCCTGGTGGTTTCCAGGCAACCGTCGGGCAGCCTCAGAAAATAGCTGACCACATTTTTGTAACGGAATTGCAGCACATTGTGCTTGTATATGCCTTGAAATGTCATAAGCCTGCTTCTGAGCGTATCATGCTTGCTTTTTATGTCGGCACAAAACTGCACCGATCTGTTAGCCCCAAGTTGTCGGGCCAGGTAATAGACTTTGTTGATGTTCTTTCCGGTGCAGTTGCCGTCTCCTGCTGTCGTATAGATCAATACTACCTTGCGGCTGTCTTTAGCTGTGATATCGTCAAATGCGTTGACGCCCATGAACAATTGCCAGTCATCAGGGTGAGCAACAATATAGTAGACCACAGAACTATATTGAGCATGGGCCACAATTGATAACAACAGACAAAAAAGTAGAGCCGGCCCGATCTTCCTCACATATTTGTGTTTATGCAAAAATAATGGTCTTTTTCTTCTGGCGGCATACTAGTGTACTTGTGGTGATCATAGTTCATCGGTCATTGATATAAAGAGATTAACTTTGTCTTAAACGCACCACGCAGTATGTTATTGCATATACATCCCGACGATCCGCAGCCCAGGCATATCAAAACAGTTGTCGACTGCCTTATGAAGGGTGGTGTGGTCATATACCCTACAGATACCATATACGGTATAGGGTGTAATATTTTTGATACAGATGCCATTGCGCGGATAAACAGAATAAAGAATACCGATCCGAAAAAGTCGCAGTTCTCATTTATATGCAGTGATCTGAGCCATCTGAGCGACTACGCAAAAAGTGTGGATACCCCGATCTTCAGGATGCTGAAGGCTGCGCTGCCAGGCCCGTATACATTTATCCTGCAAGCGAGCAAAATGGTGCCGAAACAGTTAAAGACGAAGAAAGATACGGTAGGTATACGCGTACCTGATAATAAGATATGCCACAACATTGTTGCCGGTTTAGGGCACCCGCTTATGAGTACTTCTTTGCCTATGGGTGGCGACATTGAATATTATACCGACCCGGAAGTAATGCATGATAAATTCGGAAAACTTGTAGATATAGTTATAGACGGGGGCGCAGGGCATACCCTGGCGTCTACGATCATAGATTGCACATCGGGGCACCCGGAGCTGCTGCGTGAAGGCGCCGGAGAATGGAGTCATCTGATATAGGCAACTTTGCGGATTGGCTCATTTGAATTTATTTTGTGCCTCAAATCAACGAAATGAAACACGCATATGTATTCCCGGGACAAGGTGCTCAGTTCCCCGGTATGGGAAAAAGCATGTATGAGCAAAGTGACCTCGCCAGGGAATATTTTGAAAAAGCCAATGATATTCTTGGATTCAGGGTTACAGACATCATGTTCAATGGAACAGATGCAGAGCTGAAACAGACCAATGTTACCCAGCCTGCTATTTTCCTGCACTCGGTGATATTGTATCTCAATACTCCTGACCTTATTCCTGATATGGTTGCGGGGCATTCTCTCGGCGAATTTTCTGCTCTTGTAGCAAATAAAGTGCTCACATTTGAAGATGGCCTGAGATTGGTGGCCAAGCGTGCTGCTGCCATGCAGAGGGCCTGCGAGATCAATCCATCTACAATGGCCGCTGTATTAGGACTGGATGATGCAAAGGTTGAAGAAGTTTGTGCCGGCATCACCGGGGAAGTAGTAGTGGCAGCAAATTATAATTGCCCCGGACAACTGGTTATCAGCGGCAGCATTGCAGGTATCAATGAGGCTTGCGAAAAACTGAAAGCCGCGGGCGCCAAGCGCGCATTGGTGTTGCCAGTAGGTGGGGCTTTCCATTCACCCTTAATGGAGCCGGCCCGCGAGGAGCTGGAGGCCGCAATCGCTCAAACGCATTTTGGTGTGCCTACGTGCCCGGTTTTCCAGAACGTCGACGCAAACCCCTATATCGATCCGAATGTCATCAAGCAGAATCTCATCAATCAGCTAACCGCTCCCGTACGCTGGACACAAACCATCCAGAAAATGGTGGAGCATGGTGCTTCCCAGTTTACAGAAGTTGGTCCGGGAAGTGTTTTGCAGGGGTTAGTGAAGAAAATAGCAAAAGAAGTTGCTGTGGATGGTATAAGCTAGATACTGCTAACAAAATAAGTAAAAAGGCAGACCATTTGGTCTGCCTTTTTACTTAAAGCGGTTACTCAGATCATCTGAGGTCCACAACCTCAACTCCGGGATGTGCCTTGGCGTCCCAGGTGAATTCTGCGTCCGTAACATTGGCGTTGGTAACTACATTGCTGACGGTATAGGTTACTTTATTGCCGTTCTTTTCAAAGATGTTTCCGCCCGCTATCAGAGAGGTTGATTTGTCTATCAGCAGTTCTATCTTAGAATATTTTTTTCCGTTGTCGGTAGGCTGTAACTCTATCAGGTCATAGGTCTTGCCTTTTTCTTTTGTCTCGCCTTTATAAGAGTACTTGTATTCCTTATCATAAAAGTTGGTCAGTAATTTAGCCGGTGACATGGTCTGTTCGGAAGCATTATATGTGCTCACCTGCACTTCTTTAGTGTCTTTTGTATAGGTCCAGTTTGTCTTAGTGTCGCAGATGATCTCCTGTCCGCTCAGTGAAATATGGTATTTCTGGCCTTTAAGAACAATGGTTCCTTTCTTTACATCATTTACTTTTCCTTTACCGGTCAGGTTGATGGTGAAGTTCGCTTTCAGCGACTTGAGTCCGTTCACCTTCTTGGTCACTGCATCCAGTATAGTCTTGGCCTTCGGGTCATTTTGAGCAAAAGCAGGCTGTGAAACGATCCCCAATGACAGCATACTGAGCAATAATACTTTCTTCATAAGCGCAACTTAAATAAGAAAAATTTAAAGTGTGGTTAATTTTTGCAGCGCAAAGTTAGTTTAAAGTAGCGAAAAACTGCTCCAATTCACTTTCTGTCTTGAAATAAACCTCACGGGGCTTGCTACCTACGGCAGGCCCTACTATGTTGGCGGCTTCCAGTTGATCCATTATTCTGCCGGCTCTGTTATAGCCGAGGTTGAATCGTCTTTGCAAATTAGAGGTTGATCCCGATTGCATCTGAACAACCATACGTGCGCAATCTTCAAACAGTTTGTCTCTGTTCTTAGGGTCGAAGCTCTTATTGCCACCGTCCTCATCGTCCATTTCAGGTTCAGGAAGCATATGCGCGGTAGGGTAGCCTCTTTGTTCACCAATGAAATCTACTACCCTTTCTACCTCTGGTGTGTCCACAAAAGCACATTGCAGTCGCAGCAGTTCACTGCCATGAGAGATGAGCATGTCGCCGCGACCTACCAATTGTTCTGCGCCTCCGGTATCAAGGATGGTGCGTGAGTCAACTTTTGCGGAAACCTTAAATGCGATACGTGCCGGGAAGTTAGCTTTAATGGTACCTGTGATCACATTGACCGACGGGCGCTGAGTGGCAATGATAAGGTGTATGCCCACGGCACGTGCAAGCTGTGCCAGGCGTGCAATAGGCATTTCCACTTCTTTACCTGCGGTCATGATAAGGTCGGCAAACTCATCTATTACGAGCACTATAAAAGGCAGGTATTTGTGTGTTTCAGGATTAAGGCGGCGTGCTATGAACTTCTCGTTGTACTCTTTAATATTTCTGGCGCCTGCTTCCTTCAGCAATCCATACCTGTCGTCCATTTCATCACATAGCGCTTTGAGCGTGTAGATCACTTTTTTGATGTCCGTGATGATGGCTTCTTCTTCATTGGGCAGCTTGGCAAGGAAGTGTTTTTCGATGGTACGGTAAATAGAGAGTTCCACTTTCTTAGGGTCCACCATCACAAACTTCAGTTGCGACGGATGCTTTTTATAAAGCAGCGAAACGAGTATGGCATTGATACCTACAGATTTCCCTTGTCCCGTAGCTCCGGCCATCAGCAAGTGAGGCATGGTGGCAAGATCTACAATGTAATTCTCATTATCTATCTTTTTACCAAGCGCTATAGGCAGGCTCATCTTATTGTTCACAAACTTCTCGCTCGAAAGTATGGCCCTCATGGATACGATCTGTTTGTTGGCATTAGGTACTTCAATACCTATTGTTCCCTTGCCGGGAATTGGCGCAATGATGCGTATGCCCAGCGCGGCAAGGTTAAGGGCAATATCGTCTTCAAGGTTTCTGATCTTCGATATACGCACACCTTCCGCCGGTACCACCTCATACAGCGTCACAGTCGGGCCAACGGTTGCCGCAATGCTCTTTATTTCTATACCAAAGCTTTTCAGCGTAGTAATGATCTGGTCTTTATTTCTTTCGAGCTCTTCCCTGTTCAGTGATATGGCTTCCTGCACACGTTCCTCAAGCAGATCAAGCGTTGGAAATTTGTAGTTTCTGAGTGTCTCTTCGGGGGCAAACGGTTCGTTGTCTGCTATAGAGATATGCGCGCCATGTTTTATGGTGGGCTCTTCTACTTGCTTTACCACATAAGAAAGCTCCACGTCTTCAGCAGGGGTGTCGGCTACAGGTTCATGTGCTGCGTTACGTTCTTCAAGAAACTGTTGGTAAGCGGCCTGCTCTTCATCTTCCGGTTCTTCGGTATCTTCTTCAGTATATCCCTCTTCTTCCTCTTCTTCGTTGTCTTCTTCTCCCTCATGTTCAGATACGGTCATATCCCACTCTTTCTTGCTGGTGCTGTCATCTATTATTGGGGTAGCGTCTTCGTCGCTGAGGAGCCTGTTGGTAATAGCTTCGGCAGCAGGTATCACAGCAGGTGCTTCTTCCTCGGTCCCGCCTTCGGTCTCTTCTTCATCTTCCGGTTCGTTAAAAACAGGGGTAGGTGCCAGTGATGCCGAAACTTTCTGCGCGTGCTTTCTCATTCTGTTCAGGAAAGGGCGTATATCAAGGGCGAAGATGACAAACACAAAGAAGCACACTATGGATAATAACGCCAGGCCGGTTCCCAGGCGTCCCAGTAAGCCATTGAAGTAATCAATGGCATTCTTGCCCAATGCCCCGCCTACAGGGAATGCACTGTTCTCAAAAATAAATGTAAGGACCGGGGCCAGCAGGACCAGGAAAATAGATACCCACCTCATATACCGCATTATCGTTGCGGCCTTTTTTCCATAAATGACGCTGACACCTATTGCCGTAAGTCCTATACCGATGGCCAGCGAGGCTATTCCCGCGCCTTTATTTACAAGGATGTGCGATAATGCTGCTCCCAGCCTGCCGCAAACATTCGCAACCGGTGTATGATCGGAAAAAAGAAAATAAGATATCCCCTTGCCGGATATCAGCTTGTCTTGGTCTATGGTCCAGGTAAAACAATAACTGAGTATGGAAATGCACGTAAAAATGCCACTTAACAGGAAAAAAATGCCAATTCCTAAGGTTATTTGACGTTTTTTGTCCATAAGAACGGGAGAAAGGTCACTGACCGGCGGTGTTTCCGCAGGAGGTGGTGCCGTCTTTTTATTTTTAAGCGAGTTAGCCATTTGACAGTTGTGCGTATAAAAATACAATATTATTAAAGCAAAATCGGCAATCTGAAGGCAGGATGTTATTTATTTTTCCAACATTTTTAAACATGATTAAATATTTATATGTCAATGAAAATTTTTGTACATGAGCAAACTTTTTTCAATTTTATACTGTCTGTAGATATACCACGATGTCAGTCCGGATAAGGCTGTGGATAGAGGGTGAATAAATTAAAATTATTCGCAAAAACATTGCTAGTTTGAAATATTTGCGTATTTTCAACCCTCGGTGAAACATGTTTTTTGGGGCGTGGTGTATTAGTCTGGTGTATATTGCTGCACATTTAGGTGTGTGCAGGGTATAAAAGAGCGTTAAAAAATTGTTTACCACAGTATTAACAACATAATTTTACATCGATAACTATATAGAAATGATCAGAAGAAGCATTATAAGCCGTTTAGGTCTTGCAGCTGCAATCACGCTGAGCACAACGGTTGTGAAAGCCCAGGACATTCACTTCACCCAATTTGACATGACACCCCTTGTGATCAACCCCGCATTTACTGGTATGTATGACGGACAGGTTCGTGCTTCCGGTATTTACAGGAACCAATGGGCTAGTGTTACTGTACCCTATGTAACCCTTGGTGCTTCTGCAGATCTGCCTCTGTTCATTGATCGTAACGGTGACTATCTCGCTACAGGCCTCCAATTGTATAAAGATCAGGCAGGAGATGCTAACCTTACCAACTTTACGGGTATGCTTTCTGTTGCTTATCACAAGTTCTTTGGTCGTTCTGAGCGTGGAGGTTCTGATCTTGCTGTAGGCTTACAGGCTGGTTATGCTCAGAAAAGTATCGATCTTTCCAAACTGTATTTCGGTGATGAATTCGTTAATGGAACCTTTGTTCCGGCTACGTCGCAGGAATATCATCTCGGAATCGGAAATTCAGTGAATTACTACCTTGTTAATGCCGGTATTTCTTATGCGCACGCTTCCAGCGATAAGTTCGGTTTCATTATCGGTATTGCCGGTAACAATCTCAATCAGCCTAATGACGCGATAGAAAAGAAGCAAAATAGTCAGACTGGTCTGGACATGCGTTATACAGCAGAATTGGGTGCTAACTGGGTTGCCGGCGAGCGCCTCACACTTCGTCCGGCGGTTTTATACCAAAGCCAGGCAACTGCTTCTGAGATCATTGCAGGTAACGAATTCCGCTACGAAGTGGGTAATTCCACTGGTTATCAGAACTTTTCTACTGCCGTATTCCTTGGGGGCTGGTACCGCACAGGTGATGCCGCTATGATCACAGCAGGTGTTGAATTCAAGGGAGTTCGTATCGGGGTTGGGTATGATTATAATATTTCCGATCTTAATGCGTCCAGTCATGGAAATGGCGGATTTGAGATCGCACTCAGGTATATTGCGCCAAACGCCATCAGGTTTGCCAATAAAAGGACCATTCCTTGCGCCAGATTCTAAAATAATAATAAATATATAGGTGAAGGGCTAAGTTTTTTTTAAAAGCCCTTCTTTTTTTTAAAACCAATTTATACTTTTATATCCATTAACAACGCTCACGCACATGAGAAAAAATTGGCTGTACCTTTTTATAGCGGCGATCATCGTTACGGTTCAATATGATGCAATTGCACAAACGAAGAAAGAGAGGAAATACAGAAATAAGGCAAATGATCCGGTAGGTAATCTTAATTATGACAGGAAATTGCGTTGGGCAGATGACTTGTACAGGCAAGGTAGCTATTTTAATGCCGTTGATTATTACCAGCAGTTAAAAGCAGCAGACGAACGTAATCCGTTCCTTACTTATCGTCTGGCTGAATGCTACAGATTTGTTCGTGACTACGTACCGGCTGCACACTATTATAAAGAGGCATATGCACTGGACAAAAAGGATTACCCCCTTTCCGGCTACTATGCCGGCCTCATGCTGAAACAACAGGGCGAATATAAAGCGGCAATTGAATGCTTCAACCAATTCCTTCTTGAGAATAAGAAACTTGCATCGGGTGGTGCGAACCAGAATGCGGTAAGTGATGCCGTGGCCAAGGACCCGGATAGGAGCCCCAGTGCTAAGGAAATGAAGAAGATCAAAAAGAAAGTTCAGATCGAGATCAAAGGTTGTGAGATGGCCATTCAGTCTATCAAAAATCCTGAACCATTTACTGTGATCAATGCTGGCCCTAACGTAAATACTTCATACACGGAATTATCTCCATACCCTCTTGGTGACTCTGCGCTGCTGTTCTCCACAATGGGCCGCAATGCTGTGATAGAAGATAATGGATATGATAAGCTTCAATACAAAGAACACTTCCTTATTTCTCATAAACAACCTGGTCCGGTAGTTGACTCTTTCCAATGGCCTTTAGCATTTAATGATGGTGGCTTTAACGATGGTGCTGCTCACGTTGGTAACGGATGTTTCAGCCCCGGTGGAGATAGGTTTTACTTTACCAAATGTGCTCAGGGCGATTCAATGATCATCACCTGCAGTATCTTCGTTTCCAGGTTTGCAGAGCAACATTGGTTGGCCCCGGAATTAGTACCCGGTAATGTGAATGAACCCGGATCTTCTAACACTATGCCGTTTGTTGCCAAAGTTGGTAAGAAAGAAGTACTCTTCTTCTCTTCTGACAGAAAATTACAGAGCCGCGGTGGATATGATATATGGTATTCAGTTATCGATCCTCGTAATGGCGCCTACCGTCGTCCTCAGAATGCCGGCAAGCAGATCAATACTACATCTGATGAGATCACTCCATACTACGATTCTCGCGTGAACAAATTGTACTTTGCTACAAATGGTCTCCAGTCTATGGGTGGTTTCGATATTTACTCAGCCGATGGTGGCCCTTCACGTTATACTAACCTGCATAACATGGGCTATCCGATCAATACTTCTGCGGATGAGCTCTATTACATTAAAGATCCGTTGGGTAAACCAGATGCATACGTAGTGTCTAACCGTATCGGTTCTTATGCCCTTAAAAACCCTACATGTTGTAATGACATCTGGCGTATACAGGGCGAGCCAAAGCTTGCCGTTATCGGTAAGGTTGTAAGTAAAAGAACACAGGAGTTGATTCCTCAGACAGTTGTTAAGATGATCGACCAGAAGGGTGAGTTGAATACTTATAATTCTGAAGATGGTAACTTCATGTTCAACATGGCTCGTGGTCATTCTTATGTGATCACCGGCGACAAACAAGGCTACACTTCTACACGTGCTTCTGTAAGCACTATGGAGATCAAGCGTTCGGATCCTGATGATACAGTTTACGTGACTATCTATCTCGATAGTATCAGGAATAGCTTCAGCGTGCATAACATCTATTATGATTATGATAAGGCTACTCTGCGTACAGAATCTGTTGCCTCTCTTGACTCAGTTGTTCACTTCCTTACAGACAACCCTTCCATCACTGTAGAGATATACTCTTACACTGACTCAAAGGGTAAGGACGAATACAATATGGCTCTTTCTCAGCGTCGTGCACAGTCAGTGCTCGACTACCTGGAAAAGAACGGTATTGATAGGGGCAGGCTGACCGCTAAAGGTTTTGGATCAAAGAATGCGGCTGCACCTAACGAGCTCAATGGTAAAGACAATCCGGAAGGCCGTCAGTTGAACCGTCGTACAGAGTTTCGCATCATTACAGATGTTCCTACACGTCGCGTATTGTACAACAGCGCGTTGCCGGGTACAATGGATCAGCAGGAAAAGAATCTTCGCATAGAGCCTGAAGCTGACGATGAGCCGGCTCAGCCAGGTAAGAAGCCTGCAACTAACAAGGACGAAGAATAGTAATTACTATATACGATAATGAACAAAGGTTGCAGGTATCTGCAACCTTTGTTACTTTTATGAAAAGATAGATTATGACAGAGATTTTGATCATCGTTATTATCGGGGCCATCGTTGGCTGGATCGCGGGCGCGATCGTTGACTCAGATACCGGGAGCTTCCTTGTTGATGTGATTGTAGGAATAGTTGGGGCATACCTGGGCCATAGGCTTTTTGGTACCATACATCTTACAGGCAACCATTTCATAAATAATTTCATTACTGCTATTGCCGGCGCGGTCATTCTTGCGTTGGTCATCAAACTCATTCGCCGGGGCAGAGGGTAGCCTCCGTTTATTTTATGTCGCATATTAAAGTTACGTTCGCGATTCCGGAAGGAGGCGACGGTGATATTCTTATAGCATTACTGGCTGATGCAGGTTACGAAGGATTTGAAGAGATCGGAAACGATCTGCTGGCATATATCAGCAGCGATTCGTTCTCAGAAGATGATCTGAAGGAGATAGCAAAGACATTGCAGCTCGATTATAAGACGGAGGAAGTAGCTGAGCAAAACTGGAACCAGCTTTGGGAGTCTAATTTCCAGCCCGTAATAGTGGATGGCTTTTGTACCATAAGGGCACACTTCCATGATATTGAGGTCAGCACGCCATACGAGATCATCATCACCCCTAAAATGTCTTTCGGTACCGGTCATCATGCCACTACTCAGTTAGTATTGACAATGATGAAGGATATAGACTTGCAGGGTAGGTCAGTGCTCGATTTTGGCTCGGGAACCGGAGTACTGGCAATTATGGCGGAAAAGCTCGGTGCGTCCGATATATTGGCGATAGACAATGATAAATGGTGCATGGAAAATGCGGAAGAGAATGTACTTCGTAATGGCTGTAAGCATATAGCAGTTCGTATCGGCTCCCTGGAAGAGGTGCCTCACAAGCCGGTAGATGTGATACTCGCAAATATCAACCGTCACATATTGCTTCAATACATGGCAGATATACATACGTTGCTCCGTGCAGGGGGCGCTATTATCATGAGCGGCCTGTTGATTGAGGACAAAGAGGTCATATTGGCATCAGCCGCTGATGCAGGCTTTGTTTTCAGAAATGTTAAAGAACTCAATGGCTGGATAGCACTGCTATTCGAAAAACTATAATTTGCTTATTTTTGCACCATTATCTGTGCAGATATTATTGAATATCTTGTTAGGATTTTAGCAGAAGAACAATTAAATTTGTTTTCTACCAACGAATTCATAGACAATAATGGCAATAGCGATTCTATTGATTTTAGCTTACCTGATCGGGTCCATTCCTACGGCCGTTTGGGTAAGTAAATGGGTGTACGGTATAGATATCAGGGAGCATGGTAGTGGTAATGCAGGCGCAACGAATACATTCAGGATATTAGGTAAGAAGGCAGGAGCCGGAGTTATGTTTGGCGATATGATGAAGGGGTTCCTGGCTGTTAAGCTGTCCATGTTGTCGCATTATACCATCGCCAGCGAGCCCTTCGTTAACCTCCAGATATTCCTCGGTCTTTTCGCTGTTCTAGGACATATCTTCCCAATTTGGGCAGAGTTTCGTGGTGGTAAGGGTATCGCCACACTTTTTGGTATGATCTTGTCCATACACCCGATTGTAGCCTTTAGCCTTGTGGTGGTGTTCCTGTTGATGCTGTTCCTGACGCGTTATGTATCGCTGAGCTCTATTACGGCCAGCATAGCATTTCCATTAATGATTTTATTTATATTTAATGCTCATGCCCAGGAGCTCAGTTACAGGCTGTTTGCCATAGCGACGGCTTTTCTGGTGGTGCTGACCCATCATAAAAACATCAGCAGGCTGCTTAACGGCAATGAAAGCAAAGTGCCTTTCTTCAGGAAGCGCAGGCTTCGGGGCAGCGATGAGTGATAACGTACTGTAACGCGCTTCATATCCGAATACCGATACTGATATCATTGTTAAGCTATTTGTTTCCCGTAAGGCTCCGTCGCCTTGATGAGGGGAATGAACACCTGGAACTGTATCTCGCCAATAACAGGCTGCAGTTAGGCACAAGAGATACACTCTATTCTGATGGTGACAAATACCTGCCTGCCGTCACTGCGGCAAAGCATCTTAAACCCTTTTTGCCCTCTGTTAAGAAAGTGCTCGTCTTGGGTACAGGCCTTGGCAGTATTGTACAGGTTCTTCGTAAATACCGTATTCATCCGCATTATACACTGGTAGAGAATAACAAGTCGGTACTCAAATGCGCTATGGAATTTCTGGGTAGGGACAAAATGTTCTCAGCGCGTCCTGTTTGTCTGGATGCGGGCACCTTCATTGAAAAGAACACAGACAAGTTTGACCTCATCTTCCTCGATGTGTTCATTGGTAGGGTAGTGCCCGATTTTATCACAACACAACAGTTCTTTAGTTTGTGCCGTCATAGCCTGGCTCCCGGTGGCAGGCTTGCATTCAACTATATGGTGTCTGACGAAGCGGAATGGCAAAGGGTCCTGGAACAATTCAATGCGGTCTTCCCGGTCAATGAGATCGTTACCTACAAATTGAACAGGATATTTATAACCGGGTGACTTTACCTGCTTCTTTTGATCACGATCTTAGCCCTGGCTCCCTTTTTATTGAAGGCAGTTATCACCTGTGGCTTTGACCCGCGGTCTGTAAGCATTATCTGTGCGGTATTGGGCGGGTTCACACCTTCATCTTCAGCTACTATGGTTATAGTGCTTACTCTTTTGGTAAATGGTATCCGTAGTTGCTTTGCGTCGTGTACCAGCTTATAGTTGTCCAGCACTTTTACTTCATCAAAATACAGAGATCACATCTCCGTCTATGACACCACCATCCCATACATCAATGACACAGGTATCAGAGTGCCAGGTGAATTCTTTATCCACGCCTGCCGTTATCTTATCTGCGCCCATTGCTTCTTCATACTTGTTGGGCATTGTCACCGTCTTTGGCGATATGCCTGAAGATTCCATTTTTACTGGTGTGTGTATGTCCTTATTGAACAGCGAGTCGGAATTGGCATCAATAGTAAATTCAAGATTGCCATTGCCGCATGGTTTCTTCTTGCTGTCTTTTCCTGAGAATGGCCCTGCGCAGATGATATTGTTCCCTTTCTTCTTAAATAAGAGCACTGCATTTACAAAGCAGAAGGTAGCATCTTTCTGCGGAGTGCTGAGCATCTTTGTTTCAGAAAAAATGATCAGGTGTTGCGCCCCGTTGAACGTGCCGGAGATGGCTGTCTTATTCTGTGTCCCATCAGGGAGTTTTGTGATAGAATAGCCCTTCAGCGATGATTTGTTGACCGAGAATACAATGCTGTAGTCAAACGTCTCTCCGGACTTCAGCTTCAGTTTTCCATTCAGTGTGTGATCCTTCGCTGTGCTTATTGTTGCTACTAACAGCAGGAGGCCGGCAAAGGACAAGAAAAAGTTTCTGTATAGCATACAATGCGGTTACAACAAGTTATAAAGGTAAACAGAACAGCAGTTGGATAAAAAGAAAATAACCCCGGTTTGCCGGGGTTATTACATAAATGATATGATAAATTACGCCAGGGCGTTAATTCTCTTTACCAGGCCTGATTTCAGGTTGCTCGCTTTGTTCTTGTGGATCACATTGCGCTTGGCCAGCTTGTCTATCATGGAGATAACCTTGCTCAACTCTTCAGAAGCAGAAGATTTGTTAGTGTTAGCTAATAAAGCGCGGATAGCATTACGGGTTGTTTTACCATAATAACGGTTACGCTCGCGACGCTTCTCACTCTGACGAACATCTTTTTTGGTAGCTTTATGATTTGCCATTAAGTTTTACTTTTTAAGGACTGCAAAGGTAATTTATTATATTCAAAATGCAAAATCTATTTAGATTTTACCCGGATCAATTATATTATTTATTCGCAAATATTATTTTGGATTTCTTCGTCAACTCATCCTTCTTTTTCATAAAGATATCCACTTTGTCCTTGGGTATCCGCAGATTATAGAACGGAGTGGGGTAGGTGCCGTAGATGAACATATCATAATCAGCATTCCACCGCGCCAGCAATTTTTTATCACTTCCTATCTCAGTGGCCAGTAGTTCCAGGTTGATAGGTTGAGTGATACGCATCATCGACATATTCTTCAATTCTTCATCTGTGAATGGTGGTTTCTTCACCATAACGCCTCCGGTAGGAGCAGCGGTACTTACATTGGCTGTACCTCCTGCTGGTTTTCCCGGCAATTCTTTGACAGGAGGTGCAACTACTAGCGGCGGTTCCTCTTCTTTGCCAAATTTGTAATCAACAGGTATGCTGCCAAGGTCAATGAACTTGCTCAGGTTTTCAAAGATGCTGGCGGTAGCGATAAACGCCAGTACGTGGCCTTGTGTTTCGCGGGGCAGGTATTCTTTAATATCCCAGAAGTTTCTGCTGCCGGTGCGTTCTATTGCTCTTTGTACAGGTGTTGGTCCGCTGTTGTATGCAGCAATTACAAGCAGCCAGTCATTAAGCTGGCTATATAGCAACTCCAGGTATTTTACAGCAGCCACGGTGGATTTATCCCAGTCGCGGCGGTCATCATGCTTGCGTGTTACTGACAGCCCCATCATACGCGCAGTGGTGGACATCAATTGCCACGGACCAACAGCTCCTGCATGGGAAACAGCATTATGATTGAGTGCAGATTCAATTACGGCAAGGTATTTAAGTTCCTTTGGCAGGTTCTTCTTTTCCAGCACATCATCCATTAGTGAGAATGGCTTCGGGCTGTTATTCTGTACGCTGCCAAGAGTTCTGTTGTGCAGCTCAAGGTATTTGCGAACGAAATCATTTACATACTCGTTCTTATCTCCGAAGTAGTCTTTTTCGCCGGCCAGTGGCACCTTGGTATATTGGGGTTTGCCATTAGCCGGTGTATTGTTTGCCAGCAGAGAGTTTTCAGGCTTCTGTGGTTGTTTATCTTTCGGCCTGGCATTGCTGCTGTTCTTTTCCAGTGAATCCTTCGGTTCAGGTACTTCCCGTGCAATAATGTTGATAGTGGTGCCGGCACTTCTGACAGCAGAATGCTGTGCCCCGGCAGGGACAGCAATTAGAATAAAAAATAATGCATACACGATAGTCTTGTATTGCATGTTTTATCGTTGTAAAAGCGTTCAATATACAGCCTGTCGGCTGCGTAACAATATGTAAAGGCTAAGAACTAACCGGCAGGCCGCCTAGTTAGATGCATTGGTATTCGGAGACTGAATCTTCTCTTTATCTTTTATACCGGTCTCTATTTCGTTCTTAATACCATCCTTGGCTTCATTAAACTCACGTATTCCTTTACCCAGGCCTTTTGCCAGTTCCGGTATTTTCTTTCCGCCAAACAGCACTACTACGATCAATAACAACCAGATCATGTGCGGACCAGTGAAAACACTATTCAATAACAGCATAAAAAATGTTTTAAGTATTAAATAATAAAAATATTAATAGGGGTGAAAGCAAAGATAATCCATTTCACTTAAAAAGCCGGATTGATAGGCGAATTTAACAATCACAGCAATTTTATATTGTTATTTTATTTATTGTAAAGTTTTTCTTTTACCTGTTTGTTCATGCCTTGCGTATAGGTCCGCCATTTTTCAATTACCTCCTGCATATCTTGTGGCAATTCCGAATCGAACTGCATACGTTGCCCGGTATCAGGATGAGTGAAGCCGAGCTCCTTTGCATGCAATGCCTGCCGCGTAAGAATACCAAAGCAGTTTTCAATGAACTGTTTGTATTTGTTGAAGACAGTACCTTTTACAATTCTGTCTCCGCCATATGTAGCATCATTGAACAGGGGGTGCCCGATGTGTTTCATATGCACACGTATCTGGTGGGTGCGTCCGGTCTCCAGCCGCAGCTCTACCAGTGTCACATAATTGAAGCGCTCCAATACTTTATAGTGAGTAATGGCGTCCTTGCCATGGTCTCCGTCGGGAAAGGCATCCATGATCTTTCTGAAACGCAGGTTTCTGCCAATGTTCACATGTATGGTGCCCTCTTCAGATTCAAGGTCGCCCCACACTAGGGCTATGTATCTGCGGTGAACGGTATGTTTCTTGAACTGCGCGGCCAGCTTCGTCATTGCCTCATCTTTCTTGGCTATAACCACCAGCCCGGAGGTGTCTTTGTCTATCCGGTGCACAAGCCCCACACGGTTCAGGCCCTCAATGTCCACCTGCTCTTTTTGCAGGTAGTACGATAATCCGTTCACTAGTGTGCCGCTGTAATTGCCGCACCCCGGATGTACCACCATACCCGCGGGCTTATTGACGATCATCAGCGCATCATCTTCATAGGCAATATTGAGCGGGATATTTTCCGGAATAACTTCAAGGCTTTCGGGTTTCCGGGTCTCAAGTACTACAATAAGGTCATTAGGCCTGACTTTGTAGTTGGGCTTCACAACCTCGTTATTAACAAGTATGAACCCTTCTTCAATGGCTTGTTGCACCTTGTTGCGGGTAGCCCCTTCAAGACGGTTCATTATGAACTTGTCTATCCGTAAAGGCTCCTGCCGCTTATCTGTGACAATGCGAAGCCGCTCGACAGGCTCTCCTGCCGATTCAGATACATCTCCTTCGGGGTCTTCATCATCCCATACGTCTTCTATGTCATTATCCGTTGCCATCCTGCAAAGATAGTCTGAGTATTTTGATTAGGATATCAACCATAATGCTTAATTTTAATACACACAACCTTCCTGATCTATGAGTAAGATGTTATTTAGTTCGGTCCTGTTGCTGCGATCTGTTATAGCTGCCGCGCAGCTCAGTATAGGCCCCGAAGTATCGGCGAACCAATGTGTATATATCCTGAACATTGGCAATGGCGCCGAATATCATGGCCCCGCTTCCGGGTATGGCTTTGGCGTGAACACAGACTTGCCGCTCACAGGGCGATGGCACATGCAGCAGGGCCTTTTCTATGTAAAGACAGGGGATAGTCCGATGCCAAGGGTTGGTGGCACTAATTCATACAAGAACATTCGTAGCCTGCAGGTGCCGGTTTCAGTTATTTACAAATTCGCTGATGGTAAGCCGGCAACTCCCTTCATAGGTATAGGCCCGTATGTGGGTGTGAACACAAATGGTAATGTCAAAGTATCCGGGTCAGTTGGGATACCACCAAGAAAAGGAACGGATCCTTATACCCGGACTTTGAATATCGGATCATCTGCCGGCGATGATATCCGGCTATTAGATGCCGGGATAAAGATCGTTGGCGGTTTTGAAATGGCCACGGGGATGCACGCGATGCTTTCATTTCAGCGGGGCCTCGTTAATGAAATGCCTTCCGCCCGCGACACGAGATCACTAAGGAATGCTTGTGTAAATATATCAGTAGGCTATTTCATTCGCACACACAAGCACCGTCAGGCAGAGGTAACTGAAACAAAGTAAAGCTCTCTGTTGTCAGGCCATCTGTCAGAACGCCCTGTTGACACCGATCACATACCTGAATGTAGCGTATTGGCTGTTGCTATATGGCGGGCGGTTCAGGAAGAACGGGAAGTCTATACGTAACGTAAGTGGTTTCGCTTTCTCAAATACGCCCCAGTTCTTGATGGTGAAGGCGCATCCTGCACCGGCATCGGCATGTACAGAGCCCCATACATTGGTGGGAACTACATTATAAACATTCAGCGGTGAGAAATTGTTCAGTTGCATGATGCCCGCGTCGCCGAACCCATAGACATTGGCATGCAACCAGTTGCGGAAGAAGCCGGGTTTCCACGGTATATAGTTCTCTACACCCACTTCTACATTCAGTCCCACGCCGCTTCTGCCTTTGTAGCCCTCCATCAGTATGCCATTATGTTCATCAGGAGCATTGTACCCGGCATAGCCGCGCAGCCCGAGGCCACCGCCATACTGGTAATGATTGGTATTGTAAATAGATATGTTCTCCCAGGTAGTAGGTATGAAGCCCACACTACGCGTGTATTTATTCTCCATAGCGTCTTCAGGACTTCCCCCTGCCATATACAGCATACTTTCATTAGGGATTCGGTTACCCATTCCGTAACGGCCTATGAACCTCGTGCGTACTTCAAACTTAGCCACATAGTTCGTGTTTATTGCTTCCAGTTGTGCATAGGAATAGTTTGACGGGCCATTGTTGCCGTTAAGAATAGGTGCCCGGAAACTGAACGTGTATCTGCCGGCACCATTTATGTAATTATAGTTGTGGATCCAGGCTGCGTTAAGCGAAGTATTAGGGCGCGCCCACGAACTGCTCCAGTCGCCTGCGTCAATAAGATAGTCATACTGGTATTTATCCTTGCGCCACAAACTCTGTCCGTAAACTACAGCCGTATTGTGGTCATTGATCAGCCAGTTGAATCCGCCGCGCTGATACCAGCCGCCATCAAGATACCTGCTGTTTAGTTGCAATTGCAGTTTTGGCATGCTGACCGTGATCGGCGACGTATAATTGAACGAATAGTTCACAGGGCTATAGTGTTTGCTTGCCGGGGCATAGAGATTTTCCTGCAGCAGGTGTGTGTTGCCCCACACGGTTGCATCCACTTTATAAAGACTGAATAAGTAGTCACCCTCGAAATGTATGCCCGCCTTGATGCCATCTAACGGATTCCACCACAGGTCGGGGCGTATGTACATGCGGTATTGTCTCCGGTCCCACTGAGGATTCAGCCCGCCATCAAACAATGTCTTTATAGCTTTCGGACTTACCGGCAAACATTTGCTGCGGTAATTGTTGGTCATGTTCACATCGGCCAAACGGCAGGTAGTATCCAGTTGCACATATTTTATACCTCCGGGCACCTGTATGTGAGCTGTGTAATCTTCGTTCAGCTTACCCCAGCCATACCACTTAGGTAGCGTAGTGGCCGCGGTAGATTTCTTGTACCATGTATTTGGCACATAAAAATCATACTTCTTTCCGCTTTTCGAGGTGATAGTAAAATCAAGCGGCATCTGCATTTCTCCCTTACGGCGGAATTTCACCGCGAAACTGTCAGTGCCCTTGATCTTACGGATGTTGCTGATACCATAGTCCAGCCTTTTGGTCGTTTCAAACCATTCGTCAAAGAACCACGACAGGTCAACATGGGTGAACTGTATCACAGACGCGCGGAAGTCTTCGAAATACGGATGCGCAAATTTCCACTGCTCAAAGTAATGGTGAATAGCTTCTTTGAACAGCGAGTCGCCCAGTACATACTCGAGGTTGTACAGCATAGACGCGGTCTTATAATACACCAATCCATATCCGCCTCCGTGATTCAGGGCGCCGTTGAAATCGTCTGAGTGCGTATTGATCGGTACTTCATTCTGATTCAGCGCGTCCGATGTATATCGGTTCAGTACATTCCGGTCCAGCACATTCACAGGCTCGCTGAAGTGCCTGCGGTATTTCGATCTTGCAGGTGTTGTCACCGCATTCTCTCCGTCTATCTTACGCAGGCCCAATGATGTAAGGAATTGTGTGAACCCCTCATCCATGGCAGCACGGTAGGTCTCGTTGCTGCCAACCTGGCCATAGAACCAGTTGTGGCCTATCTCATGCACCAGCAACCCGCGATAACCGGGTTCAGAACCCCCATCCAGCGTGATCATAGGGTATTCCATGCCGTCCTGCGCATCTGCTGCTACTATCTTAGGGTAGCGGTATAGCCCTATTTCCTGCGAGAAGGTGCTGATTATTCTGGTCATGTATTCCGGTGCATTCTGCCATCCCGCAGCATGCGGCTCCTGCACGATCGCTACACACTCTATACCATTCCAGGTGGCAGTGCCTATGCGATAGGTAGGATCGGCCGTAAATGCGAAATCATGCACATTGTTACCTATGAAATGCCATTTCTTCCGCTTCCCTTTCTCATAGGGGGTTATCACAGATGGCGGCTCGTTCCACTTTTTGTTAGCAAAGTTTTTGATGTCCAGCTTCGCGCGGAGTTCGTCCGGGAGTGCTTCGCTGCGGTTCTGCAATATGCCGGTTGCTTCTACCACATAGTTCGACGGGAAATCCAGTGTTACGTCGTAGATACCAAAGTCGCCATAGAATTCTTTGTTCAGGTGCTGATAGGTGTCCCAGCCATGCATGCGGTCATAGACGCACATCTTTGGGAACCACTGCACTCCGTTGTAGTGCATAGAGCCCCACGCGTCATACATCTGCATCCTGCGGCGCGTGGCGCCCTTGTCGTAGTAAGTATTGAAATTCATGGATATGGCTATCCTGCTGTGAGGTGCCATAGGTTTAGGCAGGTACACCTTTAGTATTGTGTTGTCCAGCTCGGTGTTTGCGGGCTGCCCGTCCACCATGATGTTGGCTGTAGTGGTGCCGAGGCCGGCCTCTTCCTGCCTGCCCATTCTCGTCTTCACCTTATTGGCCTTTTCCAGCGCATGCAGGTGCGACCCCTTTATGAACGCGTTCTGATACAGGTGGAAATAGACATAGCGAAGCGTATCCGGCGAATTGTTCCAGTAGGTAAGTTCTTCGGTAGCCTCTATCATATTGTTGTCCTCATGCATGGTGGCATTTATCTTATAGGCCACGTCTTGCTGCCAGTAGGCCATATCGGGCAGGCGGTTTCCCCAGTAATGTTCGTTGTTAGCATTCCTGTAGTCGTTGTCTGCGAGCGATGCCATGCCGGGCACCTTAGTTGGCTCCGGCCATTTAAGCCCCGGTTTCGGAGACTGGGCATAAGACCGGAACAGGACACAGGAAAGAAAAAATGTACATAGTAGTGGAAAGCGCATATTTGTGATTTGTGGTAAAAATAAAGTTTTACGGCCAATTGTGCCTAACCCATGCAATCCCCCGTGTGCTACAAGCTAAATACCCGAACATTGTCGCATAATACCCACCGGGAACCCGCAAACAGAACGTATGTTTGTGCGGTAATTTTCCTGACCAAAAGCACATAACATGCAAAAGATCACTCCATTCCTTTGGTACGATGGCAGAGCCGAGGAAGCCATGAACTTCTATACGTCCATCTTCAAAAATTCAAAGAAGGGCGCGGTGAACCCCATGTCCGCGTCCTTTGAGCTGGAAGGGCAACCTTTCATAGCATTCAACGGTGGACCCATGTACTCCTTCAATCCCTCCATATCGCTCTTTGTGAACTGCGAAACACAGGAAGAAGTGGATGAACTGTGGTCCAAACTCTCCGAAGGTGGCAGTGGTGGCCGTTGCGGCTGGCTTACAGATAAGTTCGGCCTGTCGTGGCAGATCATACCCTCCATACTGGGCGGGCTGATGAGCAACCCCAACGTGGTGCAGGCCATGATGCAGATGGGCAAGATAGACATCAAAAAGCTGCAGGAAGCGGCTGCAAAATAAACGGAGGGAGCTATCTGCTCCCTCCCTCTTTAATGTTGTATCAATACCTTCTGAACCGGCAGCGACGCGTCAGATGTTCTCAGGTAGTACATTCCCGTAGGAATGTGACTCACATCAATGCCTGACGTGCTTCCGTCCGGCACAATACCGATCAGTTTTCTGCCCAGGTTGTCATACAAACCTGCATGGAGCGGTGTAGTGATGCCCGTCACAGTTATGTTAAGCAGGTCATTGGCCGGGTTGGGGTAAATATTTATACCGGACATGCTGGTCTGTACGTTTTGAACCCCTATAATAAAGACCTCTGACTCTATGGATGTGACAGCGACATCATCGAGGAAGAAACCTTTGTCATTGCCTGCCGCATCAGCAGCCAGCGAGAACTGCAGATTGATCTTTTGCCCTAAAAAGTCGTTTAGATCCATCTCTTCCTGCACCCAGTTTGGCTGCTGGCCGTCATACATAGGCATGCCGTATGCAGGCTGGTCCTTTGTGTATTTACCGCAAAGCTCCTGCCATATCCCCGAACCCGCGACTGACGCGCTTACTGTCAGGTAGTCATAGTCGGTCTCGATGCCCCACTTTGCATGGAAGTTGAGATAGGCGCGCATTGAAGAAGTGAGATTGGCTGTGTTTAGTGTAGATATGGTGGCATAGGAGCCGTCAGAATAATTGACGCCGTCTGCATAGCTGCTCACCAGGCTTGTTGGCGGCGTATAATAATTTGCAGATATTGCCCATCCCGAATTGATCCAGTCGGTAGTGGAGTTGGTGGACGGAGCGAAAATATTGTAGGCCTTTCCGTAGTAGAATTGCACCGTGTCAAAAATATCATAGTGGCCGTTATTCAGTTTCAGGGCATACTTCACCAGTTGTCCGTTTGGTGTTAACGGGTTCAGGGTATAGCTGATAGAATCGGTGATCACCTGCAGTGATGGCGGGTCAATATATACCTTGGGAGTTGTGCCTGCCGTCAGCCACGGATCCAGGGGGATGATGGACGCTGTAAAATGCCCTGTGTCCGGGAAACCGAGTTTCTGTAATTCGTAGTGCAGGTAGCCCGATGCCCTGGTGATGATCTTGATGTCGGTATGGTTGATGCGGGCAAAGGGCAGCAGTAATGATGCCGCCTTGATATTGGCCGCCAGGTTATTCTGGCAATCGGGGATGATCTGCGAGGTAGGAGGGTAGAAGCCGCTTGCATTGATACCTACTTCCGGTGTGAATGCGAATATCTTTTTATGCACAGTGGTATCGCCATACATCCAGTCGTTGGAGTCGCCGTTGGAGATATAGTTCAATACCTGGTTGCAGGTGCCGTACCGGTAATGGTTCTCCGCGGTCAGGTATTCGCCATAGCTGAAGAACTGCTGAGAGTCCACCGTTTGCAGGTTGGGTATATACCCCCATGGGTAGAGAATGTCATTGTGGTAGGTATGATAGTTCAGGCATATCTTAAAGTGATGATTGTCAGTGAACCATTTGATGGCCTGCGTTTCCGGCTCTGAGAATCCCGAGGGCCCGCGGTAAGTATCTGAACTCGTTGCCGGGCTGGAACCTATATTGTCATAACCCCAGAACTTTCCATAGTTACGGTTCAGGTCCACGCCATAAGTGCCGTCAAGGTTGTCGCGCTGGTTCTTGCGCAGCATACCACCGCCGGAGGGGTAGTAGGTACAATTGTAGATATAGCCATCCGGGTTGACACAGGGTACAAAATACAGTTCGGTATTGTCTATGATGGTCTTGATGTGTGGGTCGGTGCTGTAGTTCTCCAGCAGGTACCACATGTAGTACAGCAGGGTAGCTACGCTGCCCGGCTCACGGGCATGGTGCAGCGCGGTGCACAGCATCTGTGGCTTTGCGGGCTGGTCCACCGCGGGATTATTGGAGATGCGCACCCAGTAGAGCGGGTTGCCATTCCACGTAAGAAAGGTGCTGATGGGCTGCTTCACGCTGATGAGGCCGGGGTACAATACCTGCATGGAGTCTATGGCAGTCATCACCTCGCTGTAAGACAGGTAGCCACCCGCATAGGTGCCTAAGTGAAAATGTTTAGGCACACCTGCATTAGTTGTGGTACTGCAGCTTACTCCTGTGCTTTTTTTTTGACCCTTCTTTGTGCTGTTCTGGCGCTGGTAGTACTTCACCACGTCGTCTATCAGTATCTCTGTCCTGAAGCCGGCGTTTTTTACCTGCTTCAGTTCGCCGGCGGATAGGTCTGAGATAAAGAAAGTATTTTTCTTATACTCTCCATGGTCTGTGGCTATGCCTATGGCTGCCAGGTTGGTAAATGTATGTGCATCATCAAAATATATTTTGGCGCGGGAGTACTGTTCCTGTTTTTGTGCACGGGCAGAAAAGCAGAGTATGGTAAATGCGAGTAAGAGTAAGAGCGGTCTCATAGGATCGATTGATTGTGAATTACAAATATACCGTATGTTTGGTTGATGCGTGGTTTTGCGCAATTTCTTTTTTCACAGGTAAAGTGTGCAAAAGCGGGTGTTATTAACTGATAATCAATACTAAAGTGTGCAAACCGGAATTACACACTGTGCAATTCCGCTATACCATACAAAATGTCAATGCCGGCAGTATATGATACCTCAAATAGTGTGCCGGATATGTCCTGTCTATTCAAGGACGGAGCAGGACCTCAGACTCATATGGTAGAGTTGCGGCACAATTCTACAGTTGAGATACAGGGGCTGGGTAGCTTCTATCATTTAACTTATTGTGAGCATATTCTTGAGCATATTTTTCAGTATATGCGATTGATCTGAACATTGACATTCTTTCCAGTTATGCAGCATCAGCAAAACAGAATAGCAAAACTTTTATCTGTCCCGTCAGGTCATTTTGCCTCACTTTGGTACATTGTTTGCGGCAATACCAATGGTAGCCGGCAGTAGCAATAGCATTGCTTGTATTGCGCAGATAATTGCGCACTTCGCAATTTCGTTTTTGCACACACTGTCATTGATAGTCAGTAGATTAGAGGTGATATTGCACACATTGCCGGTGAAAAAATAGATTGCGCATCCGCTGTTAAGAAAGTAAATTGCAGCTATGGCAGGTTATGCTCCCGATCCGTTATCGAAAAAGCTGGGATTAAAAGAAGGCTTTACTGTAAAGCTGGTGAATGCACCGGCTCATTATGGTGAACTGATAGGGGAGGTGGCTATGTCGTCCATTTATGTTAAGAACAGGGCGAGTGCCGGTATAGACCTTATTCATTTCTTCACCAACTCGGTAAAAGAACTGGATACGAAACTGCCGCAACTGATGAAGCAGATCAGGAAGGATGGTGCTATATGGGTATCGTGGTATAAGAAGACTTCGGGCAAGGCTACCGAACTTACCGAGAACCTCATACGTGACAGGGCATTATCGGCAGGACTGGTAGATGTAAAGGTTTGCGCGGTAGATGACGACTGGTCCGCATTGAAGCTGGTGTACCGGTTGAAGGACAGGTAATTAATGTGACAATGCGGAAGGAATGCGGGAATGTGATTTTCAGGTAGGAGTGGATAAATGTGTTGATGGATTTTTCGTATATTTGAATTGCAGAAACATAAAAATGGATAGTAGTATTCTTAAATATAATCTTCTGAATGCCTTCGAAAAAAAGGAGGTAAGTGATTTTATTGACTTTCTTTTCAGCAAGAAAAAAAATGCAGATAAGCAGCCTCCCGGCAATTATAAAAAGAAAATACTCTCTGTATCTGTCTGGAGTGACGAAGATCTCAAAGCTTTTGAAGAGAATAGTAAACAATTCAATCAATGGCGGCCGGAAACCTGGTAATAGATACAGGTATCTTCATAGAATATCTTAGGGTAAAGGACAAGACAAGAGCTGTCTTGTATAACATACCTGACGAAATCAACCTTTTTATCTCATCTGTCACATTGTACGAGTTGTATATGGGCGCGACAACAGACGACAAAAGGAAGGATATTCAAATACTCATTGAAGATGTAGCTGTGTTGCCCTTAAATGATGAAGTGGCAATAAAGGCGGCAGATATCTATCACGATCTTAAGAAAGCAAACCAGATCATAGATTTCCGGGACATTTTTATTGCCGCCACATGCGTGGTATATAATTTTCCGCTGAAGACGATAAACACAAAGCACTTCAACCGGATCGCAGAAGTGACCTTGTTGTGAGTTTTCAAGAAGGCTATCCCGGTGTCTCTATCCTTCGCGTCATGTAGCGGAGGTTGCAGAGGCGGCACTTGATGCACTTGAAGCGGATGCTGCCGCCAACGGTCTCACCGATACTGGCCATCTCTATGCGCATGAAGTGGTCGGCATTCTTTTGCCCGCAGGGGGCCATAGAGCCGCTTATTATTTTGCCATTGCCTATCTGCAGGAAAAAGACCCCGTTCTTGTCGGTGGTGATGGATTGGTTCTCTTCATAGATCACCGTATCTTTTGCATGGCTGTTGCGTATGCGTATGCGCAGGTTCAGGTCTGTGTTGCGAAGTACGACGCCCTTGCTGGTGAACGCGATGCCCTCGTAAGAATACATGAGCTGGGCAGCAGCTTCCCGGCCCATGGAAAGCAAAAGTGCCATTACAAGTAATAAACTACGCCACATACAAACCGGTTAGGGGCGCAAATAAAACAATTATTTGTAATGCTGCAATGATAACGGTCATCTATTATGATTTATTTATAAAAAACACATTAATAAATTATGCACATCGTCTATGCTTTTCAGTCAGAAACCATGCGTTCTGTGGAAAAATATAATATGCACGTACGCCATTTAGTATTATTTTTGCAGCCTGTTCAAATTATTTCATAAAAAGATAACATATGCAAGAATTCGGCAAAAAAAATCCCGCTGCCAGCTTACCTGGCCTGGGTCTTAATGTTTCTGTTGCACATTGGAATCTCTCCCCTGAAGAGTTGGTAAAGAAGACACTGGAACTGGGGCAGGGTGTGCTTAACGACACAGGCGCTCTCTGTGTCAGCACCGGAAAATTCACCGGACGTTCTCCTAAAGACAAATTTACGGTAAAGGATGCCATCACACAGGATAGCGTGGATTGGGGTGATGTGAATATTCCTTTTGCTCCCGAGGCTTTTGACAAGCTTTATGATAAGGTATGTGCCTATATGAGCGGCAAGGAAGTATGGGTGCGCGACGCCTATGCCTGCGCCGATCCGGCTTACCGCCTGAACATACGCGTGGTGAACGAGACACCATGGGCCAACCTGTTCTGTAACGACCTGTTCCTGCGCCCTACGGCCGCGGAGATAGAGACACAGAACCACGACTGGCTGATATTGCAGGCTCCGGGCTTCCAGGCCGACCCTGCCGTTGATGGTACACGCCAGGGCAATTTTACGATCGTGAACTTCACCCGCAAGGTGATACTGATAGGTGGTTCCGGCTATACCGGCGAAATGAAGAAGGGTATCTTCGGCGTATTGAACTTTGTGCTGCCGCACAACCATAAGGTACTGAGCATGCACTGCTCTGCCAACGAAGGCAAGAATGGCGATGTAGCCTTGTTCTTCGGGCTGAGCGGCACAGGTAAGACCACATTGAGCGCAGACCCTGAGCGCGCGCTTATCGGCGACGATGAGCACGGCTGGGCCGAGTCGTCCATCTTCAACTTCGAAGGTGGCTGCTACGCAAAATGTATAGACCTCAGCCAGGAAAAAGAGCCGCAGATCTACGGCGCTATCAAGCCGGGCGCATTGCTGGAGAACATTAAGTTCTTAGCAGGCACTAACACGGTGGACTATGCCGATGGCAGCATCACAGAAAACACACGTGCCGCATATCCTATCGACTTCATTACTAATGCAAAGGAGCCATCTTATGGCGGCCAGCCGAAGAATATCTTCTTCCTGACCTGCGACGCGTTCGGCATCCTTCCCCCGATATCAAAACTAACCAGGTCTCAGGCCATGTACCACTTCATCAGTGGTTATACGGCCAAGGTAGCCGGTACAGAAGTAGGTGTCACAGAGCCGCAGACCACATTCTCTGCTTGCTTTGGCCGCGTGTTCCTGCCACTGCACCCCGCAAAATACGCGGAGTTGCTGGGTAAGAAACTCGAAGCGCATCCGGATGTGAACGTATGGCTCATCAACACAGGCTGGAGCGGTGGCGCATATGGCACCGGCAGCCGTATGAAGCTGAGCTACACACGTGCTATGATCACCGCCGCTATGAACGGCGACCTGAACAACGCCACTTATGAGGCACATCCTGTATTCGGCGTGAATATGCCTGTTGCAGTTCCCAATGTGCCGTCTGAGATACTGATACCACGTAACACCTGGGCCGACAAGGAAGCGTATGACAAGAAGGCTAACGAGCTCGCAGGCCTGTTCGTTAAGAACTTCGCGAAATATGCCGACCAGGCCAGCGAAGAGATTCGCTCTGCCGCGCCTATCGTAATGGTAGATGCCTAACTGATACTGTTTTAAACTGTTACAGCGGGGTGGCCTATGGCCGCCCCGCATGTTTTTACGGGCCACAATTAACGTACCGGTGACATATAATGGCACTGTTTTTGTAGTAGATATAGCGGATATGGACGGGGCCGGACAGTGGCCTCCCGGTGAGGTAATGCCGCGGTAAGGAATAGAGCAACTGTTAGTGTTCTGCCCATGATGGTTGAACAGAAAACATTTGTTTTATGAAAAAGCTGATCGTAATTGCCGGGGGCAGGGTAGCGATGTGGTGCATCGCCTCATTTTCCTCATTTTCTTTGCTGGCGCAGGATGTGGCGCTGGAACCTGCGGAGGTTCAGAATGATGTAAGGCACAGGTTCGGGGTATACGTTTATAGCGGATATTTTCCGTACGTGATATTCGGTATTGTCATCGCTATGATGTTGTGGGTGGGTTACCGCTACTGGAGAGACAATGCCGATGATGATTATGGCCAGGAGCCGCATCACCAGTAAAGGCTACTTGCCTTCCATTTTCTGGCGGGCTTCTATCATGCTCATTTCCTTGGCCTTCTCCAGGAAGTCTGAGGCGAAGATGAAGGAGTTGAGTTTCTCATCCTTGCTGAAGATGATGTCTTTGTTGGTACCTTCCCATTGCTTTATGCCCTGGTACATATACATGATGTAGTCGCCGCTTTCCATCACGGTATTCATATCATGGGTATTTATCACGGTGGTGATATTGTACTCGGTAGTGATCTCCTTGATGAGCTTGTCTATCACCAGTGACGTCTGCGGGTCGAGGCCGGAGTTTGGTTCATCGCAGAAGAGATATTTAGGGTTCTGTACGATGGCACGTGCCAGCGCCACGCGCTTCTTCATGCCACCGCTTATCTCTGCAGGGTATTTGCTGTTCGTGTCTTTCAGGTTCACGCGGTCCAGCACTTCGTTCACCCGTTGCAGTTTCTCCTTGTACTTCAATCTGGTGAACATATCCAGGGGGAACATGACATTTGCCTGAACGGTCTTACTGTCGAAGAGCGCGCCACCCTGGAAGAGCATGCCCACCTGTGTGCGCAGGTGCTTCAGCTCCTTCTCGGGCATAGTGGTGATGTCCCTGCCTTCATACATCACGGAGCCGGAATCGACCGGCAGCAGCCCGATCATGATCTTCATGAGCACCGTCTTGCCGCTGCCGCTGGTGCCTATGATGAGGTTGGTCTTCCCCGGCTTCATCACCGCGGAGACATCATGCAAAACCACTTTGTCGCCAAAGCTCTTCTTAACGTTGCGTACCTCTATCATACCGAACCCTTGAGGGGCGTCTTTGTTGTAAATATATCTTTTAAACCTGGAAAACGCCGGTCTTGAATACTTTCTCGTCCTGCGCGTGGTTGGCGGCATTGATACCTTCAGATATCACAGACCTTGTTTCTGCCGGATCTATGATCTCATCAACCCAAAGCCTGGCCGCGGCATAGTATGCTGATGTCTGGCTGTCGTAGCGGTCAACGATCTCTTTCAGCATGGCCTTTTCACGCTCAGGGTCTATCTCTTCGCCCTTGGCTTTGAGGGAGGCAACCTGTATCTGCAGCAATGTCTTCGCTGCCTGCTCGCCACCCATTACCGCTATTTTGGCATTGGGCCATGCATAGATGAAGCGGGGGTCGTAGGCCTTGCCGCACATGGCGTAGTTGCCCGCGCCATACGAGTTGCCTATGATGATGGTGATCTTCGGAACGACAGAGTTGGCAACAGCGTTCACCAGCTTGGCGCCATCCTTGATGATGCCGGCATGCTCGCTGCGGCTGCCTACCATAAAGCCGGTGACATCCTGGAGGAATACTAATGGTATCTTCTTCTGGTTGCAGTTGAGGATGAAGCGTGCGGCCTTGTCGGCGCTGTCGTTGTAGATGACGCCACCCATCTGCATCTCGCCCTTGCCGCTCTTTACTATCTTTCTCTGGTTGGCTACAATACCCACTGCCCAGCCATCTATGCGGGCGTAGCCGCATACAATGGTCTTGCCATAGTCTTCCTTGAACTGGTCGAACTCTGAATTATCAACAATGCATTTGATCACATCCACCACATCAAACGGCTTATTGTTGAGCGGGGACACTATTCCGTATATGTCATTGGCTTCTTTCTTTGGCGCTACGGCCTTTATGCGGTCGTAGCCACGGCGTGGCTGCTCGCCGGTCTTATCCATGATGCGGCGCACCTGGTCCAGGCATTCCTGCTCCGTATCAAACTTATAATCAGCTATGCCGCTGATCTCTGTATGTGTCTTCGCGCCGCCCAGTGTTTGTATATCTATATCTTCGCCAATGGCTGCCTTAACGAGGTAAGGGCCCGCCAGGAAGATAGACCCATTGCCTTCCACCATAAGCGTCTCATCGCTCATGATGGGCAGGTAGGCGCCACCGGCCACACAGCTACCCATTACGGCGGCTATCTGCGTGATGCCCATGGCGCTCATCTGCGCGTTGTTTCGGAAGATGCGGCCAAAGTGTTCTTTGTCGGGGAATATCTCATCCTGCATAGGCAGGTACACGCCCGCGCTGTCAACGATGTAGATGATGGGCAGGTGATTCTCCATGGCTATCTCCTGCATACGCAGGTTCTTCTTGCCTGTGATGGGGAACCATGCGCCGGCTTTTACAGTATTGTCATTGGCTACTATAACACATTGGCGGCCAGCCACATAACCCAGTCCGGCTACGGTGCCGCCAGCAGGACAACCACCGTGCTCCTTATACATATCATAACCTGTGAAGGCACCTATCTCTGTGAACTTGCTGCCTTTGTCTATCAGGTACTGGATACGCTCGCGCGGGCTCATTTTTCCCTTTTCACGGGCTTTCTCCATTGCCTTCTTGCCACCACCCAGGCTTATCTGCGCATGACGCTGCTTCATCTGGCTCACCGCCAGTCTCATGGCATCATCATTCTTATTAAATTCAAGGTCCATCAAGGTATATTTAATACGGGTGCAAAAATAGGCCTATAAGTTGATAATTTATGATAATTCAGGGTATGGTGTTTTACACAAAAAGTGCCTAATTTTTAACTTATGAGCAGACCGGTAGTGGGCTGATACCCTTAACTTTGTAACATGCCTGAAAAGATCATTATAGCTATAGACGGGTTCTCGTCGTGCGGGAAGAGTACGCTGGCGAAAGAACTGGCCAAAAAGCTGGGCTATAATTATATTGACAGCGGAGCCATGTACCGCGCTATTACGCTATATTTCCTGCGCAATTACATTGATTACACCGATCACAGCAAGGTGCCGGAGGCCCTGGCCAACATTAACCTTTCCTTCGTTTTTAATGCGCAACGTGAGGCATCAGACATATATCTTAATGACGAAGATGTGGAGCCTTATATCCGGGATATGATCGTATCGGAGAAGGTGAGTGAGGTGGCGGCCATAAAAGAGGTGCGTTCATTTGCCGTAGCGCAGCAGAAACGCATGGGGCGCAAGAAGGGCATAGTGATGGACGGTAGGGACATAGGCACTGCCGTATTCCCGGATGCGGAGCTAAAGATATTTATGACCGCGGAACCTGAGGTAAGGGTAGTGCGGCGTTACAAAGAGATGTATGCCGTGAACCCACAGGTGACCATGGACGAGGTGCGCCATAACCTGGAGCTGCGCGACTATATAGACAGCACCCGCGAAGAGAGCCCGCTGCACAGGGCTAAGGATGCTTTATTGCTGGACAACAGCAATATGACCCGCGAGGAGCAACTGGCCCTGGTACTGGGTTGGGTAAAGGAGCGTGCGGTATCGCCTGTTTCCTGATGGCTTTCGGTTAGTTTCCTTCTTACGGCAATGTCATTTTAGCTACCTTTGCGCCACATAAATTTTTCATGCGTAAATATATAATATCTGCCTGCCTGGCCGTTGCGGCGTTTTCTTCCTGCCGCGATGTAAGGATCAAGGAACACAAGGAGTGGGGAAAGCATTTTGAGGAGAATGGTATCAAAGATGCCTGTTTCATTATGCGGGATAACAACCACGAATCCATACACTTTTACAATAAGGAAAGATGCCTGGAGCGGGTAGTGCCTGCATCCACTTTTAAAGTGTTTCTTTCTCTTGTGGCGCTGGAGACGGCCATAGCACCCGATGACCGCTTAGTGATCAAGTGGGACAGTGTGCAGCGCAAACCTGAATGGAACAAGGATATGACCCTTGCGGAAGCGCTGAAGGTAAGTTCAGAGCCCTACTTCAAAGAACTGGCACGCCGCATAGGCGCGGAGCGCATACAGCATTATCTCGATACGGTGAAGTATGGTAATATGAAGATGACGGGCAATGTGGATGATATCTGGACCAACAATTCGCTACAGATATCTGCAGACGAAGAGGCAGGCTTCCTGAAACGTATGTACTTTTATGAACTGCCTTTTTCTGAGCGGACACAGCGTATAGTTAAGGCCATGATGCTGCGCGAACAGGACACTGCCTACAACCTGTATTACAAGACCGGAACAGCCTTTGTCAATGGTAAGACGGTATTCTGGGTGGCCGGTTTTGCAGAGCACGTGCAGCATGTAAAGGAACCCAAGGGGTCTATGAACAGTACCAACGAGCGGAACTACCCTTATTTCTTCGCTGAGAATTTCGAGATGCCCGAGTCAGATACTTCCCGTAACTGGTCTAATGTTCGTCTTGATATTCTGCACAAGGTATTGAGAGAATACGGCGCCATCCCCAATCATTAATAATACATCCGCTTTCACATTTTTTATTTATTTTGACGATAAATAATTCACTCGCAGTATGGAATTTAGCGCGCAGCAAATAGCAGGGATCCTGAACGGTACAATAGAGGGAAATGCAGATGTAAAGATCAGCAAGCTGTCTAAGATTGAAGAGGGTGTGCCCGGCTCCATCTCGTTCCTGGCCAACCCGCTTTATACGCAGTATATATACAATACACAGGCATCTCTGGTGATCGTAGCTAACGACTTTGTGCCTACCGCGCCGGTGACCACTACCATGATACGCGTTGAGAATCCCGGTAACGCATTCTCTAAGCTGCTGGAAATGTACAACCAGGTGAAGCTGAATAAGGCGGGAGTTTCTAAGATGGCCTACATTTCTGAAAAGGCCAAAGTAGGCGATAAGCTCTATGCGGGCGAGTTTGCGGTAATATCAGATGGCGCGCAGATTGGTAACAATGTAAAGATATATCCGCAGGTGTTTGTTGGTGAGAACGTAGTGATAGGCGACAATACAACTCTATTCGCGGGGGTTAAGATATATTCCGACACAGTGATCGGAAAGGACTGTATCATTCATTCCGGCACAGTGATCGGCAGCGACGGATTCCGTTTTGCGCCTGAAAACGCGGAAGGGCAGCGCAAGGTGCCACAGATAGGCAATGTGGTGATAGAGGACGATGTGGAAATAGGTGCGAACTGTGCCATAGACAGGGCTACCCTTGGCTCTACCATACTACGCAAGGGTGTGAAATTTGACAACCTGGTTCATATTGCGCACAATGTGGAGATAGGCGAGGCGAGCTACCTGGCGGCCTGCAATGTAGTGGCCGGTTCCACGCGCATCGGTAAGAACTGTATGTTCAGTGGACAGGTAGGTATTGTCGGTCACCTCCAGATAGCTGACAACACCATCATCACAGCACAATCGGGTATATCCAAGAGCATCACAAAACCCGGTGGTGTGTATATGGGTTCACCCGCATTCGACGCGAACAAATACCGAAAGGCGTTCATTCATTTCCGTAACCTGGATGCTATCGTAGAGCGGATAGAGAAACTCGAGAAGAAAGAGAAGGCCTAAGTACGGCGGCTCTCCTCCAGAGTGCTGTTCCTTTGCCTGCGGGCTTTGATGTTTTTATTGCCAAACTTGTAGTTGATATTCAGCCTCGCGCCCCTGTTGTCGTAATAGTTGTTGGTAAAGGAGTTGTTATAGAGGTTCCTGATCCTGGTGATATCTGTTCTGAAAATATCGTTGACATTCAGGGCTATGGTCAGATTCCTTTTGAGAAATATACCCTTCAATCCGGCGTTCAGGTTCCAGTTGGGGAAGTGATAGTTGTAGTTCTCTATCATAAAGGACACATATTCAAATCCACATTCCGCAAGCAATGTCTTATCCTTATTGAGCGTGAATGAATGATCATTTTCGACAGTGAACCCGTTCATGTCATAGTGGGTATAAGAGGCTGTATTGTAGTAATTGGCGGCCACCTGTGTATGAAAGCCGTAAACCTGTATATCCGTTTCCCACCACTTTGCCGGTGAAAGATCGGCACTTGCAGATACGCCATAGTTGCCGGCATTGCCTATGTTGCCGTATCGCCAGTAATAACCTTTGTTCAGTGTATCTATTTCCAGTATCTGTGTTATAGATTGTTTTACCTGCTGCGCGTAGGCTGTGAACGTATATTTTGATGCCAGCGTATAGCTTAATTCCAGGTTGGAGGTGAAAGATGGTTGCAGGAAAGGATTTCCTTCAGAATAGGACGTTGGTGTGGCGTATCTCCTGAAGGGGTTTATCTGCACCATATTCGGGCGGTCAATGCGTTTGTTGTAGCTGAGGTTCAGTATGTTGTCATCATTGATGGCATATTGCAAATAACCTGTAGGGAACAGCCGGAAATATTTTGTTTCATGCACCGTTGAAAGTGTCAGTGAGTTGGCTGCAGTCTGTGTGTATTCTCCGCGCAGCCCCACCTGGGCATCCCAGTGTTTATTCAACTTGCGCTGCGCGCTGAAATACAGAGCCTCCGTGTATTCTTTGTAGTCAAATTTGTTGGTCTTGTCTGGGTCTATGATGTAGTTGCCGGAGGATAGGTATTCAAAGACGTTGTCGCTGAGTACATGAATGAAGGAGGCCTTGCCGCCATAAGATAGCTTAGCAAATTTTACCGGCCATTCTATGTCTGTTTTTATGGAACCGATGTATAGCCTTTGTCGCCCTGTGGATCTGTCCGTATTTACTATGCCTGTCTCCGTGCCGTCAGGCAGATAATGTGTCGTAGTAAAGCCGCGTTCTGTTCTGCCTGTTCGTGTGAAGAAGTCTGCATCGGCGCTTAGTTTTTTACCGGATGTATCGATCTTCCGGACATAATTCAGGTTGATGACGTTACGTTCCCCAAAGTCGCTTGTGTGTGCCTTTGTAGCAATTGTAGAGTCAAGGCCGTTACCGGCATTGAACCAGTTGCCGTGTATGTCTTCGTTCATCTTTGGTGTGCTGCCTGCATAAGTATATAAGAAACCTATGACAGACTTTGGTGTGATATCGTAATCCGCACCCAGTGTGTTGTAATAGAAGTTGTGCAGATTCTCAATGCTGTTCACCTGGCTCCATGTTTGCCCGGGGTATAAGGCGGTATGGGTCTCAATCGGATGCGAGAAGTTATCGCCGAAATCAGTTGTGCCAAAAACATTCAGCTTATCCCTGCGGTAATTGAATGCGCCGGAAGGGCGCGCACTGGTATAGGTATTGCGTGCTACATCTAGCCCTACTGAGCCGTTCAGCCCGTTCTTCCTGTTCTTCTTAGTGACAATGTTGATAATGCCCGAGTTGCCTGCTGCATCATATTTCGCCGGCGGGACAGTGATGACCTCCACACGTGCTACATCTGATGAAGGCATGGAGCGCAGCATCTCTGTAAGCTCCGCGCCATCCAGTTGCATCATTTTGTCATTGATCATAACACTTACTGTGCTCTTTCCTGCCAGCGAAATGTCGCCTGTGTTCGATACATGGACGCCCGGAGCTTTTCCTACAGCTTCCAACGCATCGCCGCCGGCCGCCGTAATGCTGTTCTCTACATTGAATACAACCCGGTCCACTTTGCGCTCTATCAATGGCTTTTTTGATATCACCGCTACTTCTTTAAGTTCTATGTCATCTTTGTCAAGCGTAAAGTTGATCTCTTGTCTTGAGGATGTAACGTTCGTTACTGTTTTGGCAACAGGCTTGTATCCGTCTATTGTTGCCATAATAAATGAAGCATTTAGCTTCGGCGCGTCGATCTTGTAGTTGCCAAGGCTGTCAGCTACGCCTGTTATGATGATACTGCTGTCTTTTTGTCTCTGTAAGACAACAGATGCATATGATATTCCTTTCCCACTTCTATCAGAGATAATGCCCGTTATCGCATACTGCGCCGGGCAGACAAATGCGATGAGAAGTAATAGCAGTGTTAACGGGTACTTCATTGGGTGGTGTAAGTGTTGCTAAACAGGAATCTGCCGCAAGATATGATGCGATCTTGCTGCGTTGCAGGTTTTTAACAACAATTAACTGAAGGTATCACTTAGCTCCGTAAAGTTCGGAGAAGCCGATCATTTTATTTGTGTCGGCATCCCATACCTTAAGACGAAGGCATGCTACGATGTCCGATGGCATCAGCGTGGTTACAGTAGCCGTTTGTAATTCAGGGATAGCCGCCATAGCCTCAGGCAAACGATAGAACGGGATCTTTGAATTAAGGTGGTGTATATGGTGGAACCCGATATTAGCAGTTACCCATTGCATGAACGGATTTAACTCCATGTAGCTGGAAGACTCCAGTGCGGCAGAAGTATAATTCCAGTCGACGTTCTTCTTATAGGTAGCACCGGGGAAATTATGCTGTGCATAGAACAGGTAAGCACCTAACATGTGAGATAAAAAGAATGGCAACAGGAAGGCTAACAGGAAAGTGAGCCAGCCAAACTTGATAAAAAGAAAAGCACCGATAGCATAGTGAACGGCCAGCACCACCAGCGAGTCCCAGTGCCTGCGCGGACTGCTGAAAAAAGATTGCAGGCACATACCGTAGGTGAAGGTGGTAAAGTAGGCAAAGAACATATTGATGGGGTGCCGAACCGCCAGGTAACCAAACCGCTCAGCCTTGGAAGCTTCCAGGTATTTCTGCTTCGTCATGATAGGGTAGGAGCCTATGCTTGCACTGAACAGTTTCGCGTTGTTATTGTGATGATGGTCATGAGAACGCTTCCATATATTTGGCGGTGTTATCATATATATGCCAAAAATGGTAAATAGCGCATCAGCCAGGCGAGAACCCCTTAAGATGGTATGATGCTGGTAATCATGAAATATGATAAAAAACCTGGATAAAAGCATGGCGGCGAAAATGCTGGTAATGATACGCAGCCATAAAAACGGTAAATAAATAGTGGCAAGAATGGAGCCGACCAGCAACAGGAATGTGGTAATGGTATAGTACCAACTCCTCCAGCGTATCTCTTTCGCATATGGCTTGGTAGCCAGAATTAACTCTTTCCCCGTCAGCATGCCGCAAATTTACACAACAATCAGGAAAAAAGTAGCGCAGAATGATGTTTAAACCTGTGGCGGAACAGCTTTAACAGAGTGGTAGAATTCGTAATCTTTTACTTTCTGCCACATTACCAGTCGCTGCGCAGCAATAGCAGCCTCCCGCCGATGTAATACAGGGCACACCATGCCACCGATACCCATAGATACGTGGTCATATCAAAAGAAGTTGTGTGCATCAGGTTCTTAGCCATTTGCATGAGCGGAAGAGGGAGTAGCTCATCACTGGCCTGCAGCGGCAACAGGTTGCCATAAGGTTTGGTGGAAAAGTAATTGATCAGCCCTTTCAGGATATTCTCAATGATGATGGAGTAGAGCAGGAATAACCCCATGGCCAGTCCGCTACGGCGTACCATCACAGCAATGAACAACGCGAACCCGGTATAATCCAGTGACAGAAGAAAGAAATACCCTATCTGCTCCAATCCCGATGAAAAACCGGATAACGACCCGGATGTGGCACGCCCGAACACGAGCCCAAGGAGGAATAGGTATATGGTTGACAACAAACTCATCATTACCACCAGGCCTACTTTGGCGTGATAGAACTGGCTTCGGTTCCAGCCGTCAATAATATTTTGCCGGTTGGTGCGGTAGGTATATTCATTGGTGGTGAGAATGATCACGAGCATGGATACAAACAGGATGAAGATGCTGGCCCAGAACCCGAGGTTGCCCCACACCGCCGGAAAGGAATAAGCGGTATCCAGGAGGTTGATACCATTCTTTCCGTCTCCGCCCAGCTTCAGGTAACCTTTAGCTATCTCGAAATTCCAGACGGGTAAAAGCAGCATGAATAGGCCCGCCAGTATCCAGAAGGTACGGTAGCGTTTTATTTTCAACCATTCTATGGCAAGTAGTCTGTTCATTTACTTGTTGTCAGTTCCATGAATTTTGTTTCGAGACTCTTCTTTTTTATGACAAGGTGCGATAAGATGATCCCTTTGCTGGCGCAATACCCGTTGATCACCGCAGGCTGTATGCCCTCATCATAGGTCAGTTGCAATACGTTATTGGTCCTTCTGATCTTTTTGATACCATCAAGGTTTTGCAGTGCCTGCTCCAAAGCGGACATATCCGCTGCACTCACCTCAATAGTATCCTCGCTTTGCAGCACTTCATCCACGGCCCCGTGCAGCAGCAGGTTGCCGGTCTTCAGTATGGCCACATGTGTGCATACTTTTTCCACCTCGTCGAGCAGGTGGCTGGCTATCAGTATGGTTATACCTTCCCGGTTCAGTTTTTTGATCAGCTCACGTATCTCTGCAATACCTGCCGGGTCCAGTCCGTTCGTTGGTTCGTCAAGCACAAGCACCCTGGGGTTTCCCAGCAGTGCCGCCCCTATGGCCAGCCGTTGCTTCATGCCCAGGGAGTAGGTCTGGAATTTGCTGTCCTTACGGTTGGTGAGCCCCACCTGCTCCAGCACACGCATCCTGTCATCCAGCCCCCTTTCTTTTATCGCGGCGTTGATCTCCAGGTTATTGTAGCCCGACAGGTAATGATAAAAGTTAGGCGTCTCCAGGAGAGCACCTATCTGTTTCCGTGCCGGGCCATGCTCCATGCCGCCAAACCAGGAATAGCTGCCACTGTCTGCTTTCAGCACATCGAGCAGTGTGCCCAGCAGCGTGGTCTTGCCACTGCCGTTGGGGCCAAGTATGCCGAATACGCTACCTTCAGGCACTTCAAAAGAAACGTCTTTCAGCGCCTGGATAGGCCCATATGATTTGGAGATATGCTGTATAGAAAGTACGGACGGCAAACAGATCGTTTTATTAAAAATAGCAAATACTTACTAAGAAACGTAAAGATCCCTTTGTAATTGTCCTCCGGGGTTCACGGCATATTTGTCAAGATCCGTTATTCCCTCACTTTTCAGCACTTCTTCATCAATGAATAAGTTGCCGGTGCAGGTAGCGGAAGGCCTTTGCAGTATATAGTGAGCACAGTCGGCCAGTATTTCCGGCTTACGGCTCATGTTCATCAGCATCTCCCCGCCTATCACATTCTTTACAGCGGCTGTAGCTATCGTTGTCATTGGCCACAACGAGTTGACGGCAATGTTATACTTTTTGAATTCTTCAGCCCATCCCAGTGTCATCATGCTCATGTTGTACTTGCTCATGGTATAGCCCACAAATGGAGAGAGCCATTTCGGGTTGATGTCAATGGGAGGCGACAAAGTAAGTATATGCGCGTTAGTTCCTTTTTTCAGGAATGGTACGCAATGCCTGGTCACGAGAAATGTTCCGCGCACATTGATGTCATGTATCAGGTCGAATCGTTTTGTCTCTGTCTGTTCGGTATTGGTCAGCGCAATAGCCGAAGCATTGTTGATGAGTATGTCTATGCCATCGAAAACCGAAACGGTCTGTTGTACCGCCCTGACTATCTGTTCTTCATCGCGTATATCGCACTGCACGGCAAGGGCACGGCCTCCGGCTTTGGTGATATTATCGGCCACGCTGTGTATCGTTCCGCCCAGCCTGGGATCTTCTTTCACAGATTTTGCCACCACGGCAATGTTCGCGCCTTCCGCCGCCAGCCGCATGGCTATGGCCTCACCTATCCCCCTGCTGGCCCCGGTGATGAATGCTGTTTTACCTTTGAAGAGCATAACGCTTATTTATAGTGAACAATTACTTTGCGGTGATGCGCTGGCGCATTGCCTCGTACAATATCATTCCTGCTGCCACAGATACGTTCAGAGAGTCGAATTGTGCTGCCATTGGTATCCTGATGAGTTGGTCGGCCCGCTTCATTACATCCTTGCTGATGCCGGTATCTTCGGCGCCCATCACTATGGCTGATGGTATGGTCAGGTCGCTTTCAAATACGGGTACACTTCCCTTCATCTGCGTCCCCAGTATCTGGATCCCGTTCAGCCGGAGCACATCCATTGCCTGCTGCACAGATGGTATGCGGCAAAGCAGTATCTTTCTCAATGCGCCCGCGGAGGTCTTAATGGCCTCTTCGGTGAGTGAGGCTGCGTGAGAGGTGGGTATGATAATTCCCTGTGCGCCGCAGCACAAGGCGCTGCGGGCTATGGCGCCTACATTGCGCACATCGGTCACACCATCCAGCAGCAGGAAGAGGGGTACTTCTCCCTTTTCCACTACATAGGAGATACCCGCCTGCAGGTCCACGTATTGCAGCAGGGAGGTCCAGGCAATGATGCCCTGGTGCTGCACACGGGTCATCGAGTCCAGTTTTTCGGCAGGCACCTGGCTTACCGGTATATTCAGCTCGCGGGCTTTTTGTTTTATGCTATTGATGTCGCTTCCTGATGCGGTTCGCAGCAGGAATATCTTTTCTATGGTCACTCCTTGCTCCAGGGCTTCCATCACAGGCTTTCTGCCTACCAGTAAGGGGAGTGATCGTGTTGGTTTCATGAGATAAACCTACAATAAAAAAGCGACATGAGGCCATGTCGCTTTTTTATTGATATGGTGAACAGCACCTTATCCCATGTTATGGAATACATGCTGCACGTCGTCGTCTGTTTCCAGCCTTTCTATCAGCTTGAATATGTCTTCAGCCTGGGCTTCGCTCACCTCTATCGTACTGCCCGGTATCCATTCCAGTTCAGACGAGATGGGAGTGATGCCTTTTTCTTCAAGCGCTTTCTGCATATTGCCGAAGTCGGTGAACCCGCAGCGGATAATGATGTTGCCTTCGCTGTCTTCGCCTACCTCTTCCAGTCCGTAGTCAATGAGTTCCAGTTCCAGATCTTCAATGTTCAGGCCTTCAGGTTTCAGTTTGAATACACCGAGGTGCTTGAACAGGAATGCCACCGAGCCGCTGTTGCCGAGTGAGCCGCCGCCCTTATTGAAGTGGGAGCGCACGTTGGCAACGGTACGTGTCGTGTTATCTGTAGCGGTAACTACCAGCACAGCCACGCCATGTGGTGCATATCCTTCATACAGTACTTCATCGTAGTTGCTGGTATCCTTGCCCATCGCATTCTTGATGGCAGCCTCAATACGGTCTTTCGGCATGTTGAAAGACTTCGCGTTCTGCATGATACGGCGCAGCATCGGGTTGTTCTCCGGGTCAGGACCGCCTTTTTTCACAGCGATAGCTATTTCCTTACCTACTCTGCTGAACTGTTTTGCCATGCGGTCATAACGCGCGAACATGGATGATTTACGTACCTCAAATATCCTACCCATATATAATTAATATCTTTGTTTTTAGGTCAGGGTGCTAAATTAAGAATTGTTTTTCAGTCTTGTATAAAAACCGAAACAGGGAGCATAGCTCCCTGTTCTATATATACTTTAGAAATATTTTACAGCTTCACATTAAGGAATAATGCAACCGGTGCATTGATCTTTGCTTCGCTCACCGTACGGCTGGTAGAAGGTTGGGAAAGAGTTCCGTTGGGTATAAATACCATACTGTTAATTGTCTGGCTTTCGTTACCCGTTTTATAATAGATGCTGGCCTCTGTGCCGATGATGATACGGTTAGTTATGCCGAACCTCAGCCATGCCATAGGGCCGCCGCCCACAGAGGTTGTTAATGTTTGTATCCCGGTGCTACCGATACCACTGAATGTCTGATTCACGTCTGTAGATGTATTGTCGTTATTGCGGCTGTAGATCATATCTAATCCTACTCCGGTGGTCCATCTGCCAGATAGCTCGAATCTTTTATCTACGCCTATACGGACATTCATATCGTCGATATTATTCACGATGCTGCTAAATCCGTCGGAGCCGCTGCTGGAGTTGTGCGCGTAACCTACGCCGGCTCTCAGCCCCCAGCCTGTTTTCTTTGAGTTGACAGAATAGGTAAGCAGGTAAGGATTACCTGTATTCACATTTGTGTTGTTGTTACTGAAGTTCAATACTTGTCTCACAAGTCCGTTGACCTGCATCCCGATCAGGTGTTCGGCGGTTCTCTCTTTTTTTGGAGCAGGCACATCAGAAGTGGATTCCTGGGCAAATGCTGCAGATGCAAATGCTGCTATTATGGCTGTCAGTGCTATCTTTTTCATTTTATTTCAGTTTAAAAGGGTTGGAAAATTTAGGATCAGAGATCATAACATAATCGGTCATTGTATTCAGGAAGGCTATGATCGCCTGTCTGTCAGCGGTTGTGATGTTCATGGCCATTGCATTGCCTTTCGCATCGCGCAGCATACCATCCAGGTTGGCGCTGGTCTTGATATTGTTACTGTAATGGTCTATTACTTCATCAAGAGTTTTATAACGGCCATCGTGCATGTAGGGCGCAGTGAGCGCAACATTGTGAAGGTTCGGAACACGGAATTTGCCGTTATCAGACTTGGTGCCCGTTACAGTGCCGCGTCCCATGTCAGTATAAGTCTTATCAAGCCCTATGTCCTTAAAATCATTGGTGGTATAGGAGCTGGAAATGATGTGGTGGCAGTTCTCACAATTGTATTTGGTTGTGAAGGCAACATAGCCGTTCAGTTCCAGCGGGGTAAGCACATTGGACGTAACGGGAACAACGCCGCCTGTAGATGTGCCTGCGCTTAACTCTTTTACAAACTGGTCGAAGCGCGAATTGTCCGTGCGTATGGACGACAGGAACACAGCGACACACTCTGATATCTTATCGGTAGTGATCTCTGTGCTGCCATATGCATTCTGAAACAGAGAAGGATAGTAGGAGAGTGTCTGTAGCTTTGCAGGCAGCGCGCTGAAATCATTGATGCCCATCTCCACGTGATTGGTAATAGGCTTTGAAACCAGGTGCTGAAGCACTTCTTCACGGCCGTCCCAGAAAAGAGGGAGATTAGTAGTGTCGATAGTACTTAATTCAAATTTGTCTCCTGTGATATTTGCTATATTCTTGGAATTGCGTGTTGTGAGGCGCCCTTCGAATCCTACGCTGAATGCCACATTATCTGCAAAGCCCAGGGCCTGCTTGTGACAACTCGCACAGGATATAGAGTTATTGACCGACAAGTGCGAATCGTAGAAGAGCACACGCCCGAGTGTAGCTTTTTGGTTGTTGCTTGTTTTATTGCTGTATTCGTAAGGCGTTGCCGGCAAGTCCAGGTAAACAGTACCTTTAGGAGTTTCGGGGGTCTTTTTGCAGGAATAGGCTACCACTACTATAGTGGTAATGCCGAAAAGGGTAAGCAGCTTTTTCATAGGTAACTACTTTATTTAGTTTCTAAAAGGTATTCAAGGTTGTTATAATAAGTAAAGCTAAGATATATTGGTCGTGTGGCAAAAAAATGTTTTTCCTGCAGTCTGCTATCAAAAGAACGGCTAAGGGCTGATAATATTGTATGGCTCAGATCAGCTTGGGAACATAAATGACAAATTTTTCGGCAAATGAGGGTTCCGGGAAGATGTCGTCAACCTTCCATGCCTGAACTATTCTTTTTAGTCCCGATTCTTCAATTTCTTTAGTGAGGTCACCACCTTTCAGGCATATGAGCCCGTCAGGCAGTTCATCACTTTTTTGCCCTACGCGCAGCAAGGGGTTGATCCATCTCCAAAGGTCGGCAAGCGGGGCTACCGCGCGGGAAACAGCATAATCAAATTTCCTTCCCTTTTGTTCCTCTACACGTCCATGTATAGCGGTCACATTTTTCAGGCCTACGGCATCTGCCACTTCCTGAACCACTTTTATTTTTTTACCGATGCTATCCACTAATGTGAACCGTACATTGGGAAAGAAAATAGCGAGCGGTATCCCCGGAAATCCGCCGCCTGTGCCGATGTCCACTATTTCGGCGCCATCATCAAAAGGGCAGATAGCTGCAATGGCCAGCGAGTGAAGTACGTGCCTTTCATAGAGTGTTTCAATATCCTTTCGGGATATGACGTTGATCTTTTCGTTCCACTCATTATATAATCCGCCGAGTTGACGAAATTGTTCGAGTTGGGTTTCGGTGAAATCAGCAAAGTACTTCTCTATTATTTCCAATTAAGTTTGTTTTTGGTGGTTATGTATGGAAGAAAGGCAAAGTTATAGATCATCCAGCCTAAATCGAAGAGCGGGAAATAGGCAAACAGATCTTTTTCATTCAGTTTTTTTGAGGTGGCCGCCCACAGCAGCCAGTACACGATACAACGGAAGAGCATAGCGGTCACTGCCAGCTCTTGCCATACGGAGAAGAGTAATATGAATGTGCCCGCCCACGAAAAGGCATGAGATACACCATACAATCCCAGCAATGTTCTTGCTTTATGGCGATAGAATTTACCCGTGGACAAGTGTCTCTGCTTCTGGTGCGCCCATTCTTTCAGCGTGGATTTGGGTGCGGAGCACGTGTATGCTTCGGGCTCATCAACAAGTGCGGTGTTTGTGGCCGTTCCGGCTATATTCACCAGCAGGTCGTCATCTCCGGATGGCACCATGGCCCATATGGTACTTTCCTGCGCCTGTTGTATCACCTGCCGGGTGCAGGCCATATTCCTGCCAACAGCCATGTAGGGTATGCCGGCACGCAGGTAGGTGCTGTATTGCAGGTAGGTGTGCATGGTCTCCCAGCGTATAAAAGCATTAAGCAGCGAGGGAGACCTGTAGTACCCGCCATAGCCGGCCACTATCTGCTTACCGGCTGCCAGGGGGGCGGCCATCAGGCGCAGCCACTGGTCGCTTGCCGGTACGCAGTCGGCATCTGTAAGCAGCAACAGGTCACTTTTCGCCTCCTTCACCGCCTTGCTAAGAGCATACTTTTTACCGGGGAATTCCCTTACCTCGCCGGGTAAAACAGAGATGTACCTTAGATGGCTATACTGCTTCGTCAGTCGTTCCAGCACGGCTATCGTATCATCCGCTGAGTCGTCGTTGATCACTAAAACTTCATACATAGGGGATCCGTCCTCATCATGGTATTGCTGTGTCAGTATGGCGGGTAGATTCCTACCCAGGTTCTCCGCCTCATTCCGGGCACATATCACCACACTAACCGGCGGCATATTTTTGCTTTCGGTCTTTGGCCTCAATACGATTATGCGTAGAAAGAATCTGAATGCATACCATATCTGCACCACTATAGCGGTCATGAACAGGCAGAAAGTAGCCATAATACAAAGGTAGCAGGATAAAAAATTCCTGCCACGGGAATATTCCACACCTTTTCCAGCAGGTTTTGGCCGGATTTCATAAATCCGTCAAACTCACTACATTTGGGCACCTGATATTAATAACAATTTTACGCATACTAAAAATCAAACTGTAACATGGCAAAGATCAAAGTGGCCAACCCCGTAGTAGAACTGGATGGCGACGAAATGACCCGGATTATCTGGAAGTACATCAAAGAGAAACTGATACTCCCTTATCTCGATATTGATATCAAGTATTACGACCTGGGCGTGGAGTACCGCGATCAGACCAACGACCAGGTAACTATAGATGCAGCCAATGCCATTAAGCAATATGGTGTAGGTATCAAGTGTGCGACCATCACTCCGGATGAGGCACGCGTAAAAGAATTTAACCTGAAGCAGATGTGGAAGAGCCCTAACGGCAGCATCCGTAACATTCTCGATGGTACTGTATTCCGTGAGCCTATCGTGATGAAGAACATCCCACGTTTAGTGCCAAACTGGACAGCTCCTATCTGCATAGGCCGTCATGCATTTGGCGATCAGTATCGCGCTACAGACTTCGTGGTAAAAGGTAAGGGTAAGTTGACTGTAAAATTTGAAGGTGAGGATGGTAAAGTGATCGAGCATGAGGTATACAACTTTAAGGGCGATGGCGTAGCGTTGACCATGTACAATACAGATGAGTCTATCATGGGCTTTGCACGCGCCTGCTTCAACCTGGCATTGCAGAAGAAGTGGCCGCTGTACCTCTCTACTAAGAACACCATCCTGAAGAAATACGATGGCCGCTTCAAAGACATCTTTGAGGAGATCTACAATAATGAGTTCAAGGCTGAGTTCGAAAAGAACAAGTTGGAGTATGAACACCGCCTTATCGACGACATGGTGGCCAGCGCGCTGAAATGGCATGGTAACTTCGTATGGGCTTGTAAGAACTATGATGGCGATGTACAAAGCGATACGGTAGCACAAGGATTCGGTTCCCTCGGCCTCATGACCTCTGTACTCATTACGCCTGATGGCAAGACCATGGAGGCAGAAGCAGCACACGGTACTGTGACTCGCCACTATCGCGAGTACCAGAAGGGCAATCCTACTTCTACCAATCCGATCGCCTCTATCTTCGCATGGACACGCGGCCTTGAGTTCCGTGGTAAGCTGGATGGCAACCAGGATCTTATCAACTTCGCTCATGCGCTGGAGTCGGTATGTATAGAAACCGTAGAGTCCGGTAAGATGACCAAGGACCTGGCTGTGTGCATACATGGCAACAAGGTGAATCATGGCGAACATTACCTCTACACAGAGGAGTTCCTGGATGCACTGAATGAGGGATTGAAGAATAAGCTGGGATAATCTTGCTGACACATACTAAAGGCTTTAACCATAAATCGTTATTTTTGGTTAAAGCCTTTTTCTATGATCATAGGAGTAGCCGGACCTTATTCAGCGCCAACAGAAGCGCAACGACAGAAGAACCTTGAAGCGATGAATATTGCAGCAGCGCAAGTCTATGCGAAAGGGCATATACCCTTCATTGGTGTCAATATGGCGCTGCCGGTTATAGCACAGTCTGATATAGAAAATGATTATGAAGCAGTGATGGAGATATCACTGGCTGTAATAGATAAATGTGATGCCCTGCTGGTCATAGGGGAGAGCAGGGGAGTGCAGATGGAGAAGGATATCATTCTTGCCAAGGGCCTGCCTGTTTACTATTCTATAGACGAGATACAATAATTTTGTACAAAATAAAAGAGCCGCTCATTGAGCGGCTCTTTTATTTATATCGTTCAGTGATTATACTTCCAACAGTACCTTCACCGGATCTTTTCCAATAAGCAACAGTTCAGGATTTTCCAGAAGCTCCTTCACGCGTACCAGGAAGCCAACTGACTCACGGCCGTCAATGATGCGGTGGTCGTAGCTGAGCGCCAGGTACATCATAGGGCGTATCTCTACTTTACCGTTGATGGCCATTGGGCGGTCCTGTATCTTGTGCATACCCAGTATGGCTGATTGCGGTATGTTGATGATAGGTGTGGACATAAGCGAACCAAACACACCGCCATTAGTGATGGTGAACGTGCCGCCTGCCATCTCATCAGGACTTAATTTATTGTCGCGGGCTTTCTTCGCCAGTTCCACTACTTTCTTCTCTATATCTGCCATGCCCATGCTCTCTGCATTGCGGATAACCGGTACTACCAGCCCCTTAGGTGCAGATACAGCGATGGAGATGTCGCAGTAATCGTGGTAAACCAATGATTCACCATCAATGTAAGCATTCACCGCAGGCCATTCCTGCAATGCGATACAAACCGCTTTAGTGAAGAACGACATAAAGCCGAGGTTCACGCCATGCGCTTCTTTGAATGAGTCTTTATGTTGCTTGCGCGTATCCATGATACGCGTCATGTCCACTTCATTGAATGTGGTGAGCATGGCCGTGCTGTTCTTAGCCTCTACCAGCCTGCGGGAAACTGTCTTACGCAGGTTGCTCATCTTCTCGCGCTTTTCTTCGCGGCTGAATGCAGCAGCACCGCTCTTACGGCCGGGGTTGGCTATAGCTTCCAGCACATCCTGCTTCATGATACGGCCCATAGAGCCGCTTCCTTTCACGTCCGCAGATTTTACCTGCTTATCGCTCATGATGGCCTGCGCTACGGGCGTTGCTTTCACATCGCTTTTTGCTTCTTCTTTGGGAGCAGCAGGGGCAGCAGCTTTTTCCTCTTTTTTAGGAGCCTCTGCCTTTGGAGCTTCAGGAGCGCCAGCGGGTTTCGGCGCGGTCTCATCTATTTTGCAGGCAAGGTCGCCGATGGCCAGTGTGGCGCCTTCCTGTGCTACAATATGCAATACGCCAGCCTGTTCAGCATTGAGTTCAAAGGTCGCTTTCTCCGATTCCAGTTCACATAATACCTCATCTCTGTTTACATAATCGCCTTCTTTTCTTACCCACTTTACCAGGGTTACTTCACTAATGGATTCGCCTACTGTGGGAACTTTAATATCGATCATTGAAAGTAGTTTTCTTCTGCGGGCGCAAATCTACCAAAAATAAACGGAAGGATGTAAGTAGTAATTATTTGATATGTGTAGCCTATATGCCTGTCAGCCACATACCCACACGGCAGAGTAGGAGCCCTGCAGCGACGCTCAATCCTGTGTAGAGGAAGGCCGTGGTCATTTGCCCCTTTTGCATCAATGTGATGTTTTCTAATGCAAAGGTGGAGAAAGTGGTAAAGCCGCCGCAGAAGCCCGATGCGAGCAGTAACATGCCACCGGCCTGCAGCCACTGGTTGCGCGCGGCCAGCCCGAACAACACACCAATGATGAAGCAGCCGATGATGTTGATGGAGAAGGTAGCCAGCGGGAAGGTAGCGGTGACCGCCTTGCTGATAAGATAGCTGACCCCATAACGAGCCATACTACCCGCAGCACCACCGGCGCCTACCAACAAGAATGCTCTCAACATGAGGGCAAATTACAAATTATCGTCGATAGCACATTACCACATTTCTCCCACATTTCTTTCAGATAAGGTCAATCCACCCAGTCACAGACAAACACATTCGTATCATGTCCGCCGCCATTGTTGCGGTTAGAGCTGAAGATGAATTTCTTACCATCCGGTGAGAACATCGGGAAGGCATCGAAGCTGCCATCATGGGTGATGCACTCCAGGCCCGTACCATCGAGGTTGATCAGATACAGGTTGAACGGAAAGCCCCGCTCTGTCTTATGGTTTGACGCGAATACTATCTTCTTGCCATCGGGTGTGAATGCAGGCGCCCAGTTGGCCTTGCCGAGACTGGTGACCTGGCGCACATTGCTGCCGTCGGCGTTGGCTACAAATACCTCCATTTTGGTGGGCATCACCAATCCCTGTGCCAGCAGGTCTTTATATTCTTTTACCTCTTCCTCCGTCTTAGGGCGTGAAGCACGCCAAACTATCTGCTTGCCATCGGGTGAGAAGCAGGCGCCGCCGTCATAGCCCGTCTCGTGGGTTATCTGCTTTACGTTGCTGCCGTCAATATTCATGGTATAGATATCAATATCGCCGTTCCTCATGCTCGTGAACACTATCTTATCGCCCTTGGGAGATATGGTAGCCTCTGCATCATAGCCCGGCGTGTTGGTCAGCTTTTTGGTGATCTTACCATTGAGGTCGGCCACATATATATCGTAGCTGTCGTAAATGGGCCATACGTATTTCCTGATCTTGCTCCTGTCGGGTGTAGGCGGGCAGGTATCTGCCGCCGCATGTGTGGAGGCATACAATAGGTGCTTTTTGTCGGGCATGAGGTAGGCGCATGTGGTGCGGCCCTTACCTGTGCTTACCAGCTTGTACGTAAACGGCTTGCCGGCATCCTTGCTGATGGTGCCATAATATATCTGGTCGCAGTTGACACCCTCCTTAGGATTGGTGCGCTGAAATGTAACGTGCTCATTATCGAAGCCGAAATAACATTCCGCATTGTCGCCGCCGGTGGTGAGCTGGCGCATGTTGCTGAAATGTTTCTCGTCGGGGTAGATGAGGCTTTTGTTGTCCTGCGCTTTCAATACAAGGCAGGGGAACAGGAAAGATAGCGTGAAGATCTTGTACATAACGGTATGTGTGGTAACGGGCGCAAATGTAGTGCACGTATGATACCTCCATCCTGACGATGGTCACCTATATTGTCAGTAAATTGTAAAAGATCGGGCAGCAGCCTACTACCAATCCCTGTGGCGGTGATTGTGCCACGGACGGTAACGCTTTTTATGAACATAATGCTCGCGATAATGGTAACGGCGCCAGCGACCATCTCCGCAACTACTCGTTACAAGTGACGCCAGTATCAATAGTACAACCAATCTGAGGAACTTATATTTCATAAAATATAAAGTGGGTATGTAAAAATTTCAGCTAATATCGGTAAATTTTTCTCTTTTTCTCAATTTATAGCGGTTTCTTTTCGCTGCCGCGGTTTTACTATCTCCTTCCCGTCCCCGGCTATGCCCATTCCCGGCTTTATGGTCAGCAGGTCTGCGAATACGGCAACCCACGCCAGTATGCACGGAAACGCCTTCATTTTGTAGGGGTAGATGAGGTGTTCTTTCACATATGGCGGAAAAAGGTCGGTGGTGGACATGCAGGTGAATGTGAATACGAATATGGCCAGTGCCGTGCGCATGTTTGACCGGGGCATGGCGAAGAGCCAGATACCCACACCCGCTACGGCGATCACGAAAGTGGGCGATTCCGCCTTGTGGTTGAAGATGATGACCCATATGAGCATGGAGGCTACGGTCAGCAGCCTGTATAGCTCATCTTTATACATACGATACCGTATAAAGGGCACCAGGAAGAGCACTATGCCGGCCAGCGTGACACCTGCCCTGGCGCTGATGCCAAACCATGTCTCCAGCCACCCGGCCACGGACAGTCCTACTGAAGATGCCGCATCGGCAATCACCAGGTCTTTCCAGTTACGGTATTGCCACAGCAGCTTTGGCCATGTGGTTGCCAGCAATGGCAGCGTTCCCAGTATCACCGTCCACAGTATAGCGAAGAGGATGAACCTGATCTTGCCGGGATAGAACAGGAACAGGCAAAAGCCGATAGCCCCGTAGGGTTTGATGTAGGTGGCCAGAGCCAGCCAGAGTGTGGCCCACAGCACCTTGCCGTTTTGCATGCAGCCGTAGCCCGCTATCATCAGGCCACACATGAGGCCATTGCTCTGCATGTTCTGCATACAGGTGAGCAGCTCCATAGCCACGAACCACAGCAGCCACATCTGCGCCTTCCGCGTGAGCGGCAGCAAGCGGACCGCAAAGAACACCGCAAGGGCATTCAGTATGTTCCAGACGCACATACCTATCACATTGGGCATCCAGGCTATCATACCCATGAGCAGCGCAAACGTAGGACTGTATTTGTAGTAGTCCCAGTGGCGGTCGGGATAGAGGCCGTAGAGATTGGCACCATCTACTAAGTTGTAGAAGGAGTATTTGAAGATGAGGAAGTTGTTGTACTCTGTGAGCATTTTGCCCTCAAACAGATTCATCTTCTCCGGCTGGTTCATGATGTCGCTGGGGAAGGGGTGTACAGGGAAACTATACATGTGAAACCCCATGGAATACAACTGCACCGCAGCAAATACCGCGCCTACGATATACAATACGAGCAAAGTCCCCGGCCGCATAGCCAGGGACTGTATTTTCTTCAACACTGATATCTGTGTATCCGCCATTGAATCTCTTTATGATCCACGCACTGTTATCTGTTCACTAAGCGAGCTCGATCACCACCGCGCTGGCTCCACCGCCGCCATTGCAGATACCTGCAGCACCGTACTTCGCATTGTTCTGCTTCAGTACGTTGATGAGTGTAGTAATGATACGCGCGCCGCTGCAGCCCAACGGGTGGCCCAGCGCTACGGCGCCGCCATTCACATTCACCTGCTCCGGCTTAATGTTCATTTTCTGCGCGTTAACGATGCCCACTACGCTGAAGGCTTCGTTTAGCTCGAAGTAGTTGATGTCTTCCATCTTCAGGCCGGCCTTGGCTACCGCCTTAGGCACTGCCAGTGATGGTGATGTAGTGAACCACTCCGGAGCCTGCTCGGCATCGGCATAGCCCTTTATCTTAGCGATAGGCTTCAGGCCCAGCGCTTCCGCTTTTTCTTTGCTCATGAGTACCAGTGCCGCAGCGCCATCGTTCATGGTGCTGGCATTGGCCGCAGTTACCGTACCTTCTTTAGAGAAGGCAGGGCGCAGGCCCGGTATCTTGTCGAACTTTACGTTCCATGGCTCTTCGTCTTTAGTTATTTTGATAGCGTCGCCCTTCTTTTGCGGCACTTCTACGGGTACTATCTCGTTATCGAACTTACCTGCTTCCCATGCAGCCTGGCTGCGCTTGTAGCTTTCTATTGCAAAGGCATCCTGGTCTTCGCGGCTGATGTTGCACTCCTTAGCGCAGAGATCAGCGGCATTGCCCATAGCATAGTTGTGGTACACATCGGTAAGGCCGTCCTTAGCGAGGCCGTCTATGAGTGTCACATTGCCATACTTGCTGCCCCAGCGCAGGTTCTCGTTATAGAAAGGCACATTGCTCATGCTCTCCATGCCGCCCGCTACCACTACATCGGCATCGCCCAGCATGATGGCCTGCGCGCCCTGCATCACCGCCTTCATGCCGCTGGCACATACCTTATTGATGGTAGTGCAGGGAACATTATCCGGTACACCCGCAAAACGAGCTGCCTGGCGTGCAGGCGCCTGGCCGAGATTGGCCTGGAGTACGCAGCCCATGAGCACTTCATTCACCTCAGACGAATTGACACCCGCTCTTTCGAGGGCGCCTTTAATAGCTATGGATCCGAGCTTAGTAGCCGAAAAATCTTTCAGACCTCCGCCCCATGCGCCCATTGGCGTGCGCACGGCAGAAACGATATATACTTCTTTCATAATTTTAATTTGAGTGGCGCAAAGGTAGCTTTTATTAGTTAATCGGGCAATTGGGGGAGGGGACGTGTTGCCGTGGGGGTTTTGGGCGGGCAGTGAAATGAGGGTGGCGCTATGAGGAGGTTCCTGCTCCGGAGCGGGGGTATTGCGCAATTTTTTGTTGCACAATGTCATTGCTCACTTTTATTGCACATCTTAGTATTGATTTTCAGTCGTTTAGTGCCGGATGGGGGTAATTTATTGCATTCCGAAATGACCGGGACAGGCAGAAAGTTGCTCAATTATTGCTCAAAAGTTGCTCACTTTTTGCTCAAATAGTTGCACAGTGTGCAGCGGATGATCCTTGTCATTTGCCCAGGGAACTGTGTACTGCGGCAGCATACCGGGTACTGAAAAGCCGCAAGAAGTATGCCAAAGTGAGCTGACTGACGGCACCGGAACAGATAAATATTTCGCGGATGGGTGAGGGGTGAGGGGAAGGGAAGGGAAGGGAAGGGAAGGGAAGGGAAGGGAAGGGAAGGGAAGGGAAGGGAAGGGAAGGGAAGGGAAGGGAAGAACACCAACAACGGCGGAATTTTTTCATATCGGGCGATTTGTGTTTTTATTCTGCTATAATTTAATCAAGCTTAAAAACCAATGGTAAAGTATAAAAAACATCTGCTGACTTATCATCACGTTTGCCGGGTTCCCATTGAGGCATCTGTGATATTACCCTGACTGCTTCTTCATCTATATCTGAGGAAACATGTTTCACAACATGTACATCAGTGATTGTACCATCTGCGCTAACCATAAATTTTACCACAACTCTGCCTTCAATATTATTTTTCCTTGCTCGTAAAGGATATTTAAGTGTTTTACTTAAATACTTGGCATAATCGTAAGGTATCTTGGGCATAATTTCAAATGGCGTAAATGCAATCTCATTACCATTTTCATCATAACATTTTCCAGCAATAACAGAGTCTAAAGAACGCCTAACGAAATTCTTTTTACCATTGTCATAGGTTGCAACTTTTACACTATCAATAAACTTATGATATTCCTTTCTCTTTATTTTTCCATTCAAATAATAACTGGTCAATTCACCCTGCCTGTGCCCATCGACATAGTCGCAAGTGTACCAAATAGTATTTAAAGTATCATAGTAATATTCCCACTTTCCATCTTCTCTGTTGTTGTGATAAACCCCCTTATATCTTAAAGCCCCTTTTACAGAGAAATAGAAAAACGGCCCTTCTTTTATTGCAGAATCAAAATTAGAATAATGGCCTGTCATTTTTAATTGGTTGTTGTCAATGTAATATTCATTAACACTATAAAATTCAGGTTTCTCAGCGCGAAGAATACAATAATATTTCGCACTGTCGCGAGAAGTCTTTTCGTCATACTTATCATAAAATATAGTATCGGAAGTGTGTGATCCAATGTCTGCATCCATCCGAAAAAAAGCAAATCTTGGATTACCCTGAGCCGTTGCAGCTATTATCAACGGTAATAAAGAAAGTAGCTTCTTCATTTTGTAAATTTGTGACATTCATTGGATTCTAAAACTATTAATCATCTTTTCAAAAACAGAAGAGTATTTATCAAAATTGTCTGCTGCTGCCGAACAAGGACAGGCATAAAGTTGCTCAGTTCTTGCTCAAAAGTTGCTCACTTTTTGCTCAAATAGTTGCACAGTGTGCAGCAGCGAATCTTGTCATTTGCCCCCGGAACGGCTTACTGCGGCAGCAAATACCGGTACTGAAAAGCCGCAAGAAGTATGCCAAAGTGAGCTGGCTGACAGTGCCGGAACAGATAAATATTTCGCGGATGGGTGAGGGGGAGGGACGGGAAGGGGAATGTTGCCACTATGCCAGCGCGACAGTTGTTGGTGAAGAACACCAACAACGGCGGAATTTTATAACTCGCGTCGCAGACGCTGTACCGCTTCATCCTTCCAGAAAGACTTCGGGAAAGGCTGTTGCAAACGAGGACGAGTGAGGGGATACTTGAACTTATGTTTTCTTTAGATAAACGCGTATGAAATTAGATTTTTCTCCTTCTTCTTCTCTGTAGCTTGAAATATAATCCCTATCTCCTAGCTTTTCTAACAGCTCAAAGTTCAACTTTGTCACTGGAAGCTTACAGTGTTTATTTTTCTGTGAAAGATCTGAGTAGGGTAGTCCAATTTTATTCAATAGTTCGTCAATTTGATCGAAAGAAATACGTTCAATATATATAATTAATAATTCGATTTTGTTTTGTTGATTTGCAAGGCTTATCGTCATTTTGATAATGTCAAAACTATAGTGATTGTATTTTGTTGCCTTAATTATCTCAGCGACTACGTCAGCCATCTCTTTCGATTTTGAAAAATCTTCAGATTTTAGTTTTTCAACAATTTTCATCTTTGAGTTTAGGCCTATACTAGACGAGCTCAAAAGCATAGTAAAGTCTGCGTAGGTTAATTTATATTCTGTGTAATTTGATGAAAAGGAGTCGATATTTTTTTCAATCAATTTGATGTGTAAATTTTCAGACTTAGTCTTTAAGAGGTCGACGTTTGTTGTAGATAGTTCGATCAAATTGTTTTCCACTAAGTATGCGGATTTCTTTTGAGATAGTGGCTTGAGCGGAATTTTACTTACATATGTTTCAGGTACTGCTATCATAATATGAGTGAAGCTATCATCAGATATTTTATCGGTACCTAACAAGTCGAAGAAAACCACATAAAGATGTTTCATTTCCTCCGTAAGGTCTGACCAGATAGGTTTGTTGACTGATAGTAATGTGTAGTTTTTCTTTGCGTTTAGATAGTTTATTAGACTTTCGTCAAGTGAATTGACGTGGGTATAGTAATCAAATACGTTTTGCCACGTAGCTTCAATCTTATTCGTTTCAATGAGTTTTCTCCAAAATGTTTTCTCAATTGATTCTAAAGCAGGTAGTCGTCCACTATATTTATCAATAATCTGCTCTCTAAGATCTTCCTCAACGACTTCATTTGCAAGCAATTCAATTAAAATCTCACTTGGTTCCTCAATTTGTATGTCAGTGGTAAGAAAGACATCTTCAATATAAATCTCAATTGAATCCTCGATATATGATATTAAGGGTGCACATCCTGATTGCTTTATTGTTGAATAGTTTTGTGTATTAAGCTTTGCAAGGTGTTCTCCTGGATGCTTCTTTTCTAAAATTGTCTTAATGTTGTTATAAGTAATTTCATATGCATTATTAGCGTAGATAAAATCAAAATACGAAGTGTAATGGAAGGTATCAAATGTAATAATGTCACTAACGGATGGGAAAGTGATTAGTAACTCGGTTATAACTTCTTCTATTTTTTTATGATTTTGACTCTCTGGTAGTAGGCCAAGAAAGATGTTGCCTAGATTTGATATTAGATTAGTTAGTTGATTGGCTATGTTTATTTTTTTTAAATTATCGATATCTGAGTGAACAATGATTTTTCGCAAAAACTTTGCTGTTTTATCAGAGGGATATGCGGATGTAAGAGACTGCCACCATTTAGGCCACGTAGAACTCAGAAAATTGATAAAGTATGGCAACTCATGTTCATCTTGATCAATGTAGTTTTCGATGAAGTCCATTGATCTTTTACTCGAATTCATTAGTTGTCCGACTATCTTTTTGAATGCAATAGAAAGTGATTCATTATTGATATTTTTAATTAGGAAAGAGACAAGATTATTATTCAGTATCTCAGGGTGTGAGTATGCTGCTGGATCTATTTGTTCCGTAAGCTCGGGCATATTGCTTAACTGATGATTAAAAGGAAGGACCTTTCTATCGTTCACACTAATTAAGAATGCTTTGTCTTTATTTGTTAAACTTCCCTCATAAAAATACGATATAAGACTTGGATACATTTCGTCTATATATCCATGTCTTAAAAGAAAAAGTAACAGTCGTTCTTTGGATAAATCATCTGAAAGCAAACTGTCATCAATTTCATTTTCATTGAATAATGTGCACAATTTTTGTGATCTAATGTTTTTAATTGATTCGGCCAACTGGTCAATTAACTCTCTGTTCTCGTTAACCTTTGTGGTTGTTTTTTGCCTAATCAACAGTTCTTTTTGAGAATAAGGGATTTTGTCCAATATCGACTCAAGTTTTTGAAAGGAAAAATTTGATCCTCTATAAGATCTGCCGTGTTCATAAGAGGTATATTGAATTTCCTTCAAACCCGAAAACTCTTTGAACTTTTCGTCAGTTAATATCTCCTCAAAATTCACATCAGTATTATTCATTCGAATAGCCGTAGCGTATGGGAAGTTCTTTATGAACTCAAAAATGTATAAACTGCGTAGTTCTTTTAGTGATGTTATTAATACCCCGTTAATTTTACGTATCTCCTCATTAAGAGCATTTATTTCTGTTTGCTTTTGTTTAATTAGTTTTCCAATCAATATAAATTTCGTGTGAGAAAATGCTTCATAAATCATCCCGCTGTTATCGTGTAGTTTTGCAAAGTCGACTGGATATTTATTCTTATAAATGATTATAGAAAATAGTTTTTCACTATTGACATCAATTGGCTTCAATATCTCGCTATATACTAGGAACTCGTTGAAGATATTTTTAAGTAGTCGCATGTCGTCAATGTACAATGATACATTTCTTAAGAATCTTCGTGATAAATTGATGTCGGTATTGGCAATTTTTTTCAGGGCTAGTTCAATAGAATTGGACGTATTAATTACAGGTATAACAGGAATAATGAAGTCAAAGAATTTACTTCTATTATTGTCTGTAAACATATCGTCTTTAATTGCGTAAATGAATACTATTCGCCTTGCAATTTGTTTTGAGTTATTGATTAAGTTGTTAATCTCTCTTAGTTTGGTGAAAATTTCAGGGTTGTTAAATCTGTCCAAATCTTCTATGACAACAACGTTATAATCTGTACTTTCAAAAAAATATAGAATTTCGTCAATGTTCTTATTTAAGATAGAGGTGTCATTTTGGGGAGTTAATTCGACGTCTCCACTTTTGAAGTTCAATTTATTAAGTTTGGAATTATTTAGCTTATTTAGAAGGTGGAATGTCGCATGTATTATGCCAGGCAAAATGAGTAGGATTGAAAATAGTTGCAGTCCGTTCCCTCTTTCTGCGATAAAATCTTCCCATCCAGAAAATCGACTGTAAAAACTTTGTCCAAATATTAACGACATCCCGCTGAGCCCTAGTAGAACTTCAATAATAACTAGTGTAATAAAGGGACTGCTAAGCGTTTTTATTCTTTGAAACCTCGAGAATGGAATTTCCTCAGCTTTAACTTTGTAAAAAATTTGCTGCAAAATGCTAAGCTCAATGCTTTTATTTTGTTCTTTTTTCTTTTTATCTGGGAGCTCTGTTTCAGTTGTAGTGTTTTTAAATGTTGCCAGTGAAATGTTTAGCTCCTGATAAGCATCGTTTTTTTTGAAAAATGCTTTTAAAATGCTGCTTTTCCCCGATCCGTATGGGCCCGTGATAGCGATATTCTTTACATTCTGGTTTTTTAGCGCCCACGATAGAGTCTCAAAATAAACTTCTTTTTGTTCGCTGCTACTGTCGGGCGTTAAATCTTCAAAAAGAGCCGTATTGATTTTTTTGTTGTTAGATGTCATTTAAACAGGCAACTTTGATATATATCAGGTAAGTTTACGATATTTCAAATAGAATAAATACCGTTATTAAACGGTATTTATTTATTGATATGTTAATGTGGGTTGTTTTTTCCTAAAAGGTGCACGCCAATCCCACGCCATTTCTATTTACCACTATTGATGCATAGCCACCCATATGCCTGCCTACCTTGTATTGTATGCCGCCTACCATGAGGTCTATGGCGCCGCCGATCATCAGTCCGAGTGCACGAGCCATGAGTGCCTCACTGGCACCCGGGCCGTTGTTCATCATGTATAGGCCTGCACCCATGGTGGCGCATATGGTGCCTACGGTCATATTGAACTTGCCGAATGAGACAATCTGGTCGGGGTTCACATCGCGATAGCCGCCACGGTTAAAATTGTTGACGGGTATCAGCCTGGCCAGGTAGAGGCTGTTGTGGTAGTGCTGAGCCTTGCCGGCTACAGGGAGAATGCATATGAGCGAGATCAGCAGGTGTTTATACATATCCCATTCGACAATGAAAAGGACAGGAGGTTTAAATGCCCCATTCATTACATAGCTGCCGCATAAGACCGCAGCACGGCCATGCAGTGTATGGCCATGAGCAGCAGGACGGGGTTCATGACCTCGGGGTAGTTGTCATTGGCATCTATCGTGTATGTGTATCTCGGGTTGCCAAATAGGGAGAAGGCGTATCTGAAAACAACTACGGGCTGGTCTTCGGGTGAATACATGGTGTATTCGGCAGACCAGAAGCTCGTTCTTTTCATACTGTATGTGTTGCCGTTATACTCAATGGCCGGCCGGCGCAGCATACCCATGGTAAGGCGGCACAGTAATGTATCGCCCTCCCGCGCTGTAATGTTCACCGACATCACCGACTCGTTCTTCAGGGAAATATAGCGGCCGTCTGCGAGTGTTATCTCGGCGCTGCGTATGCCCCAGCCGAGGTACTTCATTCCGGCTATTACAGACTCCCGTTCATCGGTGAGTTCGAGGGAACGCCAACTGGTACTTTTGGCAATGAATCGCATGGCGGGCTTTTTTACAAATATAACCTATACGAGGAAGAATGTTGTTGGCAAATTATACGAGAACCGTTAGCCGGTGACTATCGTATATACCTGAACCATGAGTGTAAGAGTTGTTATTATTGTTATTACGGTGTTCGTTTCGCGTATGTTGCATGCGCAGATGATCGATAATACATTGTCGTTCCGGGATATGGGCAGCGACAGTTACTTCCGCTTCAGTTATGAGAATGATTTCTTTGCGGCAAAAGATCAGTATTATACACAAGGGTTTATGTTGGAGTTAGTTGCGCCATCATTTAAGGGCCTTTCGTTGAGTAAACTGCTGCTACATGGCAGAAATATGTCCCGGAGGTATGGCGCCGGTTTTGAGCACAACGGATTTACTCCGGCTGATCTTGGCGCATCGGGGATCGTTCGCAACGACAGGCCATTCAGCGCGGTATTTGCTATGCAGACCTTCGGAATAAATATTGATACTGCCGGGCATCAGCGGCTGACCGCCACTATACATACGGGTGTAATAGGCCCGGCGGCCGGCGGGGCAGAGATGCAGACCACTATTCATAACTGGCTGCATAATATTACACCGCATGGCTGGCACAACCAGGTGAGCAATGATATTGTGATCAATTACCGCGTAGGATATCAGAAGGAGGTGTTTGCTTACAAGGAGTATGTATCATTGTCTGCAGATGCAAGTGCTCATGCAGGTACGCTAATGGACAAAGCAGGGATAGGAGGTACGCTGATGCTTGGCTATTTCGATCCGCCATATGGTGGTAAGGTTTCAGATGGGAAGAAATTCAGGGTGTATGTCTATGAGCATCCGGAAGTGAATGTGATTGGATACGATGCGACCCTGCAGGGTGGCTTGCTGAACAGGGCCAGCCCTTATGTATTAACAGGTAAGGACATAGAGCGGGTTGTATTTCAAAATCTTTTTGGTGCCGCAGTGTCATACAAACGGATGCGTATCGAGTATTCCCGGTCAATAACAGGTAAGGAATATAAGTCGGGAGTAGCTCATCCGTGGGGAGGTGTGCAGGTGGCCTTTGGCATATAGATCGATAATTGATAGTTTTGCATAAACCTCACACATTGGGCGCCGTTGCATATTATTTGGTTCTGCCATTCATTTACCTGATATCGCTGCTGCCTTTTCCATTACTATATCTGCTGTCAGATTTCCTTTATGTCATCATTTATTATGTGGCGGGGTACAGGAAGCAAGTAGTGATGCAAAACCTACGGAACTCATTCCCTGAAAAGTCGGAGCAGGAGCTGAAGAGATTGTGTAAAGATTTCTTTTACTATCTCTGTGACATCATGCTGGAGTCTTTAAAGCCGTTGACCATCAGTAAGAAGGCTATCATAGCACGATGTAAGTTTGATCCAAAGTCGCTCGCCTTGCTGCAAAAGCTTGCGGAAGATAACCGGAGTATCATTATGGTCATGGGGCACTTCGGTAACTGGGAATGGTCCGGGCATCCATATTCGCTATTGCTTAAGTATCAGTTGGTGGTGCTTTATCATCCGCTTGGCAATAAATATTACGATGGCCTGATGCTGAAAATGCGTGAACGTAACGGCACAAAGATGATATCCATGAAGACGGCATTTAAAGAGATGCTGGCCCGCAGGAATGAATTGACCACTACGGTATTCATTGCCGACCAGACCGCTCAGCCCGACAATGCATACTGGACCACCTTTCTGAACCAGGATACTGCTGTGTTCAAAGGCACGGAGGTTATAGCCAGGAAACTGAACCAGCCGGTTGTTTATGCGGCTGTAAAAAGGGTAAAGCGGGGCTACTACGAAATGTATGCAGAAATGCTCTGCGAGCACCCGCAAACTACAGCCGATGGAGAGATATCTGAAATGCATACACGGAGGCTGGAAAGAGACATCATAGCCCAGCCGGAGATATGGTTGTGGTCGCACCGCAGGTGGAAACACAAGCGGCCTGTAACTCAGTGACCCCTTCAGGAGGTGGCCTGACCAAACAATTCGCTAACCATATCGGGCAATCGAATTTATATTTATTTTCAATTGTAAGTCATTGATAATTTTGATGTAAATTACAATGTTAAGAAATTATTAAGTCTACGTTAAGACTTTTGCAGCCCGAAAAATGCCAATAGCTTTGCGGACGTTAATTTTACATTAATTAATTGTTATGGCTTTTGATTCCATTTTGAAGATGTTCCTCCCTAAAGACAAGGTCTTTTACAGCCTTTTTGAGGAAGTATCGAGCAATCTTGTCCAGATGGGTAATGTGTTCAAGACGGCTTTGCAGGAGAACGATCTGAGCAAAAGAGACGATCTGTTGCGTACCCTCGAGAGCTGGGAGCATAAGAATGATGAGATCACTCACAAGATATTCATAGAGCTGGGCCGTAACTTCATTACTCCTTTCGACCGCGAGGATATTCATTACCTGGCCACATCCCTTGATGATATCGCTGACTATTTATGGGGTGCGGCGAAGCGTGTGGTAAACTACCAGATAAATGATGAGTATAATACGTTGCCTGCATTTGCCGAGATCATATGCAAGTCTATTGCGGCCATCAACACCAGCATAGCCGGCCTCCGGGACATGAAGGATCTTCGTAGCATCACTGCTGCCTGTGTTCAGGTGAACAGCCTGGAGAATGACGCGGACGATCTGCTGGACAGCACTATGCTGAAGCTGTTCTCGTCAAATATCACAGCGGTTGAGCTCATCAAGCAGAAGGATATTTACCAGATGCTGGAGACTGTTACCGACAAATGTGAGGATGCAGCAAATGTTGTGGAGTCTATCATCGTTAAATATTCATAATTGCCGGTATGTCGGTACTTCTCATAGTTATTATTGCACTGGCCCTTGTATTTGATTACATCAATGGTTTTCATGATGCCGCGAATTCCATCGCTACGGTAGTATCCACCAAGGTACTTACGCCTTTCCAGGCAGTAGCATGGGCCGCATTCTTCAATTTCATGGCCTTCTTCATATTTAAGGACCATGGTGTTGCGAATACTATTGCCAAGACAGTAAAAGAGGAGTTCATTACGTTGCCGGTAATCTTATCGGGGCTCATCGGTGCTATTGCGTGGAACTTATTTACATGGTGGTATGGTATACCTTCCAGTTCATCGCATACACTGATAGGTGGGTTCGCAGGGGCTGCAATCGCTCACGCTGGCTTTTCAACCGTTAACTCTGAGCCGATCATCAAAACCGTGAGTTTCATAGTACTCGCACCTATGATGGGGCTTATCATGGCATTTATTATTTCGCTATGGTTCATTTACTCATTCAGGAAGGGCATTGTGCCTAAGCTCATTTCGCTCCTGGTCATTGCCATTGTTGTTGCGGTGATCTGTGACGTGATAGAAACCGACCCCAGTCATCTTAAGAACTACCACGAGAGCTATTTCGTCAATGTGATACTTGAAAGCAAGAATCTTAAGTGGCTTTTGATGGGATTGGTGCTTATTTCCATGAGTATATTTACGATGTTCCTGGGTTCGCTTAATGTAGCACGCTCTACTATGTACCTGAAGCGTTTCCAGCTTGTATCATCGGCTGCATTCAGTATTGGCCATGGCGGCAACGATGCACAGAAGGTGATGGGTATCATCACTGTTGCGCTCATCAGCGGCCACCAGATAGAGAAGTTTTCACAGATGCCTGTTTGGGTGCCGCTTGCCTGCTATTCTGCAATAGCCCTCGGTACAATGAGCGGTGGCTGGAAGATCATCAAGACAATGGGTACACGTATCACAAAAGTGACCCCATTTGAAGGTGTAGCCGCAGAAACTGCCGGCGCTGTTACACTGTTCCTTACGGAAAACCTGAAAATACCAGTAAGCACCACACATACCATCACCGGGTCTATTATCGGGGTCGGGGCCACGAAACGTTTATCTGCCGTACGTTGGGGTGTTACTATTAACCTGTTATGGGCATGGATACTGACCATACCTGTAAGCGGACTCCTGGCAGCACTGATCTATTCAGTGGTACACTTGTTCATTTAATAATGAGTAAAGTATTTAGTTACTGTTCTTCAGAAATCTTTGTATAGGTATAGCTCATTTTGTTACCTTCTACCTTGAAGGTAACTTCAACTTCTTCCGGTTCAAATAAGCTAGCGATCCTGGAGCGCAATGTTTTGAACAGGCGTGACAATATGTTTCTTTTTTCGTCCTGATAAGATTGGAGGTTTCTCATAAACTAGGGTATTATTTATCGATAGTTGTTCACGATTGACACTACCAATATTATACCAAGTTTTCAAAAAACCTTGTTAACCGTATGTAAATGTTGATGTATTACATTGCAATAACGACTATTTAACAACCCGGGTTAATGAATTACCGAGATACACCGGCCATACCCCGTGCCTGTAACTGAAACACGGTAGAGGCCAGGTGACATCAGGCTCGTATTGAAGGTAGCCGATTCATTAGTTCTGGCAGGAACTTCAAGAACTCTTTGCCCGAGCATGTTATAAACAATGAAAGTGATGTCCCTATTACCGGAATATAATAGTTCTGCATTGAACATATCGCTGCATGGGTTGGGCCAGATTTTTAATTCGCCACCTTCTATCTCAACCGGATCTACCCCGGTAAAAATGCATCGAATTACAGACAGTGTTGTCATTGCTGATGCAGAACCACATATTCCCGAAACAGTATACAGAACTGTATCCAGCCCAATAGTGTTGGCGGTTACAACTCCTGATGAATTGACAGAGGCCAACGCGTTCGTCATAGCCCAAATACCACCTGGATTCGTTGCAGTAATTATCACCGCAGAGTCTAAACATACAGTAGGCGGACCTGAAATAGTGCCGGCATCAGGTAAAGGATCTACAGTAAATACCAAGGAGGCCATACACCCTGTTGAAAGCGTGTAAGTCACAAAGGTAGTTCCGGCAACGATGCCGGTGACTGTTCCTGTAAGCGGAGATATAGCTGCTATTGCTGTGTTCCCACTACTCCAGGTGCCGCCGGTTGTCGCATCGCTGACATTGGTAGTAGATCCTTCACAAACACTACTGACACCGGAAATTGGAGAAGGTAAGGGGTTGATGGTGATAGTGGATGATCCTGCCATACCGGAGGTGCATCCGGTTGCAGCATCGGTGGCTGATACTGAATAGATGCCTGCGGGTGTAAAAGCTCCAAAGTCCATTTTTATTCCCGTTCCGCTATAGGGCGAACCAACGCCGGTCGGCCCGTTGTACAATTGGTACTGAATTGCAGCACTTGAGCCACTTAATCCAACATGAACGCCGGCGCCGCCGGCACAGTATGATCCACCGCCAGTGACGGAAAATATAACAGGAAGGGGATACACGGTAACGATGCGAGTTGTATAGCATCCTGTTGCAGTTAGTGTGTAAGAAATAGTAGTCGTTCCCGTAGCTGTAGCATTTACAATTCCGGATGCAGGACCAATTGTGGCTACCGATGTCAGCGAACTGCTCCACAAGCCGATGGGTGTAGCATCTGAGAGTACGGCAGATAGTCCTTTACATATCCCAGCAGATCCGGAAATGGGGGACGGTAAGGGATTGATAGTAACTGAATAAGATGCCGTTGCTGTACCGCATACATTTGTGACAGCATATAGAACAGTATCTACCCCGCCTGAAACGCCTGTTACAAGACCACCGGTGACCGTTGCATTCGAATTGGTGCAAGACCATAATCCACCGGTTATCATATCGGTTAATGTCAGAACAGAACTTACGCAAACATTTGTGGCGCCGGAGATGGTGCCGGATACAGGTAGCGGATTTATAGTCATTGTTCTTGTAGTATTGGCTGTTCCGCATGTTGTGGTGACCGTATAGGAGATAGTATCATTGCCCGCGGAATTACCTATGACAACACCTCCGGCCACAGACAGGTTCGTATTGCTTGCTGTCCAAATGCCGCCAGATACTGTTGATGATATAGTGACAGAACTGCCGATACATACCCCCGATGGCCCTGAAATAGTTCCGGCTGTTGGTAAAGGATCCACTGTAATCGGAAAAGTGGTATATGCTGTGCCACAAGTATTCGAAACTGAGTATGTAATGACATTGGTGCCGGCACTAACCCCCGTTACCATTCCGCCGCTGACGGTAGCAGTAGTATTTTTTCTGCTCCACGACCCGCCCGGTATTACGTCGGAGAGAGAGACAGATGCTCCGACACAAACGTTTCCCGGACCGGTTATCGTTCCTGGTACCGGAAGAGGGTTTACGGAAACAGTAGTTGCTACAGTATTACCTGAGATTGTATATATGATCGTTGCAGTGCCGGCAGCAACGCCTGTAATTACACCTGAAGATGAACCGGCTACTGCAATTACTGTATTCATACTTGTCCATGTTCCTCCTGGCATACTGGTACTAAGTGTCACAGATGCAGCAACACATAGTGTTCTTACACCCTTGATAACAGGTAACGCAGCAGGCAATACTTTGCGGACCCTGAAATTATCGTAATCGGAAATGTATAAATTACCGAATGCATCAAATGTAATGTTAGAACAGAAATTAAGATGTGCTGCTGTTGCTGGTCCTCCGTCACCACCAAAAAGTTTTGCAGCTGTATCTCCGGCAACAGTATTTATTTCACCCAGAAGGTTGACCTTGCGGCACCTGTTATTACTGGCATCTGCAATGTAGATGTTGCCTGATGTGTCGATAGCAACTCCTGTTGGGTAATTTAGTTTTGCCAGAGTTGCAGGACCACCATCACCTGTAAAACCGATTGAACCTATGCCTGCTACAGTGCTGATAATACCACCGGATACTTTTCTGATCGTATTGTTGAGCGATTCAGCAATAAAGATATTTCCTTTCAAATCTACAGCGACACCATTCGGGCCTTTTAACCGGGCTGTGGTTGCAGGAATACCATCAGAAAATAAACCGACAGTATCGCCGGCTACCGTAGAAATGATCCCCGCTGTGTTTACCATCCTTACCCTGTTGTTGAAGCGGTCAGCTATATACATGTTGCCACTTATATCTACTATGACGCCTGTTGGAGCCGATAACATAGAGCTAGTGGCCGGTACACCATCTCCCGAATAGCCATGGCTGCCATTGCCCGCAACTGTGGAGATCGTTCCTCCGGGAGATATCTTGCGGATCACGTCATTTCCCTGGTCTGCCACAAGTATGTTGCCTGCATTATCGAGGCAGATACCTGAAGGGTAGGAGAATGAAGCTGCGGTAGCCGGTCCTCCGTCGCCGTAATAACTATCTGCGCCGTTGCCTGCTATTGTTTGCATTGTGCCTGATGGCGTTATCTTACATATCCGGTTATTATCAGCGTCGGCAATCAGAATATTTCCCGAAGCGTCGACAACTGCAGCGATCGGGTTAATTGCATTTGCTGTTGCAGGAATTCCATTAGCCATCCCACCTCCATATGTACTGATCAGTCCTCCTGCAATCCTACGTATTCGCCAGCTGCCGTCTGCAACAAAAATATTTCCGGCGGTATTAATGGCAATACCCTGGGGTTCGTATAGCATAGCGTTGGTTGCGAGTCCGCCATCTCCGCTGAATCCGGCATTGCCTGTGCCCGCTATAGTATTAATAATACCTGATGTATTTACAATGCGAAGGCAACTGTTTCCGTTGTCGGAGATGTACACATTTCCTGCTAAGTCTGTCCGGACAGCGAAGGGATTCGCCAATTGAGCAACAGATGCAGGTCCGCCGTCGCCACTATATCCTGTAATTCCGTTGCCTGCGAGCGTTGTAATAATACCTGAGGAATTAATTTTTCTTACACAGTTGTTGCCATAGTCAGCGATATAGACATTGCCACTATTATCAACGGCCACTCCGGTAGGTTCATTGATAGCGCCAGCGGTAGAAGGGCCGCCGTCTCCAAAATACCCAGTACCATAACGTCCAATAAGGGATGTGACCATGCCTGATGTTGATATTTTTCTGACTGCATGGTTGTATCTGTCGGATATATACATGTTTCCCACGGCATCTATAGCGATCCCTGAAGGCCCATTGAATACAGTTGTAGTTGTAGAGGCGACACTTCCATCTCCGAAGTAGCCTCCTGCACCTGTTCCTGCGAAAGTTGTAATTGTTCCTCCTGTGATCTTTCTGATGCGGTTATTCTCTTTATCGGCAATAAAAATGTTGCCGGCACCATCTATTGCCACACCGGCCGGGTATTTAAATAATGCTGCAGTAGCCGGCCCGCCATCTCCTGAAAATCCATTAACGAAAGTTGTTCCGGCTATTGTTGTTATTACCCCAGTAGTACTTATTTTACGAATGCACTGATTGAATTGATCAGCTATATATAAGTTACCGGAAGCATCGAAAGTGATACCGTTTGGTTTGAAGAGTTGGGAGTATACTGCAGAAATATTATTTCCGCTATAGCTTTGAAGTCCGTTTCCTGCTATTGTGCTGATATTCTGTGCCGCTGCCGAGTAGGCGAAAAGAACTGCCAAAATAGGATAGATGGGATATAGCAAACGCATAAAAAGTAATTTTATGTATTAATGTCGTTTCTAATAGTATACAATATTACAAAATTACTAATAATAGCAGATGGCCGTGGCGGATGATTTTTCTTGAAACTTTTTGGAATATATCTAATCGTTGAGTACCTTTGCACTCCCAAATTCGTCCGGCTACCCGGATAAACCGATGGTAAAAAGCCCGCGGTTTTGAAAGGTACCCGAAGTTCCTGCCGGATGATGGGATATTTTTAAACTAAATTTTTTTATGGCAACAAACAATCAGCAAAACTATGAGCTGATGGTCATCTTCACTCCGATCCTCTCTGAAGAAGACTATAAGGCGGCTCAAAAGAAGTATGCAGACTTCGTAAAAGACAATGGTGGCAGCATCGTACACCAGGAAGCATGGGGATTACGTTCACTGGCTTACCCGATCCAGAAAAAAACAACAGGGCTCTACTTTGTACTTGAGTACACAGCGCCAACTGATGTGAATGCAAAAATGGACATCCAACTGAACCGTGATGAGAACATCATCCGTCAAATGGTAACACGCCTTGACAAATATGCAGTTGCATATAACGTGAGAAAACGTAACAAAACCGCATCTGTAGAAACTGCATCTTAAAAAACTTACGAAAATGGCTAAGCAAAACGAAATAAAGTTCCTTACCTCCCAGAAGGTTGAAAAACGCCAGAAGAAATACTGTCGTTTCAAGAAAATGGGTATCCGTTATATAGATTATAAGGATGGCGAATTCCTGAAGAAGTTCCTCAACGAACAGGGTAAAATGTTGCCGCGCCGTATATCCGGAAACTCACTGAAATACCAGCGCAAAGTAGCGCAGGCGATCAAGAAGGCCCGCCAGATGGCTCTCTTACCATATGTAACAGACCTTTTAAAGTAAACGATCATGCAAGTAATTCTTATAAAAGACGTTGACAACCTGGGCGCAGCCCACGAAATGGTAGAAGTTAGACCGGGGTATGCCCGTAACTACCTGATCCCCCAGAAGTATGCTATCGAAGCTAGCGCATCTAACGTAAAGATAATGGAAGAGCGCCGCAAGCAGATGCAGAAGAAGGAAGATAAGCTGATGGCCGAAATAGCTAATGTGACCGCAGTTCTGAAATCATCACCTATCAAGGTTGGTGCTAAGATCGGCGTGAGTGGAAAGATATTCGGTTCTGTAACTGCTATACAGATAGGACGCGCTATCCGTGAGCAAAAAGGATATGAGATCGACCGTCGCCGTATCACTGTGATCGGTGATGTGAAAGAGGTAGGTACTCATAAGGCAAGCATTGATTTTGGTAAAGACAACGTTGTTGAGATCGAATTCGAAGTTATAGGAGAATAATCCAGGACATTTACCATAAAAAATATGCCCCGCATTGCGGGGCATATTTTTTTATGTATCTGTTTATTATGTGCTGAAGAGCAGTTGAACCCGATGTTGCGTCAAAAATCAGCAGGAATTCATTAGGAAATACATATTTGTTATTGCATATTTGTATAATAATTCAGAAAAATGGCTTCTTACCTGCTCGCCGACAGTGGATCGACCAAGACAGACTGGTGCCTTTTAAGAAAAGGTAAAAAAGCGGTGCATTATAGTACTCAGGGTATTAACCCGTATATACAATCTAAGGAGGCTATTGCAGCGATGCTGAAGACAGAGTTGCCGTGGGACAACAAAAAGCATAAGGTTGACAAGCTACTGTACTTCGGAGCAGGAGCAGCAAATGAAGAGAAGCAAACACTCCTGAAAAGTATCCTTAAAGCGCATTTCGGCATTGCCAAGACCGAAGTGCAAAGTGATATGGTGGCCGCTGCACAGGCATTGTGCGGAGATAAACCAGGGGTGGTATGTATATTGGGTACGGGTAGTGCCAGTTGCTATTACAACGGCAAAAAGATCAAGGAGCAAAGACCTTCATTAGGATATATAGCCGGTGATGAGGGCGGCGGCAACTATATGGGAAAGCGTATCCTGCAGTATTATGCCTATGGCACGTTTGACATTGAGCTGAAGATGGCATTTGAGATGCGCTTTGGTGATGATATCCGTAAGGTCATCAATAAGCTGTACCACGAGGCAAACCCTAACAGGTACCTGGCTTCCATGGTAGTGCTGTTGAAGGAGAACAGAGGCCATTACATGGTGGAGAATATCATTGAGGATTGCCTGAACGATTTCTTTCACACCAGCATATTGAAACACCGGCATAGCTGGAACCTGCCTTTATATTTTTCCGGTTCTGTGGCGTATGAATTCAGGGATGTGCTTGACAATCTGTGCGCACAATATGAACTGGAGATAGGTGATGTGATCAAGGCGCCAATGGATGGGCTTATCAGATACTACAAAAAGTTACTCTAAGGATTTCTGAGACATCACATTTTTGCCCCGGTTTTTCCTGTTTTACTCTTCGTTGATGTAGATACGTTTCACTCTTTGGGAAATACTGGTCATGATCTCATAGGAGATGGTCTCCGACCAATCGGCTAATTCGGTAACGGGCAGCCCCGGACCGAAAACGATCACTTCGTCGCCCTCTTCGGCTTCGGGAATACGGCTGATATCGATCATACACATATCCATGCAAATGCTGCCGATGGTCTTGGCCGGTTTTCCATGCACGAGCATATGCGCCCTGCCATTGCCGAGTGCGCGTGGGTAGCCATCGGCATACCCGATACATACCGTAGCAATACGCATATCCTCAGCCGCTATTGCATCATGTCCGTAGCCCACGCTGTCACCCGCAGGTACATCTCTTACCTGGGCTATGGTGGTGCGTAGCGTACTGATCTGTTTCAATTTTTTCTGAACAGCGGGAGTGCTGTCAATGCCATAGAGGCCAAGCCCGAGGCGCACCATGTCATATTGCAAGTGCTTGTGGCGGGTGACCCCTGCTGTGTTGCATAAATGGCGCAGTGGCCGATAGGAAAGTGACGCCATGATCTGCGAACTCATTTGCTCAAACCGGTCGCCTTGCAGTTGTGTAAAGTCGTCGTACTCGGGATGATTGCTGGCGGCAAGATGGCTGAATATACTGGCAATCTTAACAGATGATGTTCCTGATATTCCTGAGACAAGATCTCCGATATCCTGCGGATTGAAACCAAGCCGGTGCATTCCGGTATCGAGCTTGATGTGAATAGGGTAGTCCTGTGTTTTGAGTGTTTCTGCCATATGCAGGAAAGCCTGCAGTGAGCGGAAGTTAAATATCTCCGGTTCGAGCTTCCATGCGATCATCCGGTCGAATGAGCCGGTGTCCGGGCTCATGACCATTATGGGCAGCTTGATACCTGCCCGCCGCAACGCGATGCCTTCATCGGTATAAGCGACGGTAAGATAGTCAACGCCGGAGAACTGCAACAGATTGGCTATTTCGTAAGTGCCGCTGCCATAGGCAAATGCCTTGACCATTGCCATTGTGCGAACACCCGCAGATAACTCTGACCGGAAAGTATTGAGATTGTGTGTAAGTGCTGACAAGTCTATGGTCATGACCGTCTGATGTACTTGTTGCTCCAGCAGTTCGCCGATCTTTTCAAATGCAAATACACGAGCTCCTTTCAACAGAACAGCTTCGCGATCGAAGGTGAGGAGGTGAAAATTTTTCAGGAGGTCGTCCGTTGATTTGAAGAAGATGCTTCTTATTTTCCTATGCTTCCTGAATGCAGCCTTGTTCTTATATAACGAGGGGCCTATGCCAATGAACCGCTGAACATTTCGTTTACTGATGAGTGTGGCTACTTCATCATACAGGTCGAGATCGCGCCTGCCGACCTGCAGCATATCAGACATGATAACCGTATGATGGGTATGTTGCCGTTGCTGGGCTAAATAATTCAATGCCAGTTGCAACGAGGTGAGATCGGAATTGTAGGAATCGTTGATAACCGTACAATCATTTATGCCACGCCTAAGTTCCAGGCGCATAGACACTTGTTGCAGTGAGGCAATACGGGTTCTTATATCTTTAGTGCTAACGCCAAGCAGGAGCATGACGCACCAGCAGTGTATGGAATTCTCTACAGAAGCATCGTCGGAGAAAGGAATAGTGATACTTATCTCTTTTCCTTTGTATCGGGCGGTTATGCTGGTTTTGTTCCCGGTCTTGCTGATGTTGGAAATCCTGAGATCAGCGTCCTGCTTTTGTGACCATGTGAACAACTGCAAGCCATCGTCGGACTTGGCGCTGCCTCCCCGGGCATTGTGCAGAAAATTGAGCACACACTCGTTAAGCTCCGGATGGTCCATGCAATAAATAAGCTGTTTCGCATGCCTGAAGAGGATCAGCTTTTCATTGATCTTTTGCCGAGTATTCAAAAACCCTTCGCTGTGCGCCTCGCCGATATTTGTGAAAACGCCAATGGCCGGTGCTATGATCTTTTCCAGCTTTTCCATCTCGCCGGGTTGCGAAATGCCAGCCTCAAAAACGGCCAGGGTATTTTCCTTGCACATCTGCCAGACAGAAAGCGGAACACCCACCTGCGAGTTGTAACTCTTGGGGCTACGCACTATGTTGAATGTTTCGTTCAGCAACTGGTACAGCCATTCTTTTATCACTGTTTTTCCATTGCTGCCGGTAATGCCTATCACCGGTATATTGAATTGCCTGCGATGAGCCGCGGCTATCTGTTGTAATGCGGTAAGCGTATCTTTGACCAGTACGATGTTTGAACCGGGCAACAAGGATATGTCAGGCGTTTGAGATACCAGGAAATTACGAACACCTTTCAGCCAAGCATCCTGCAGGTAGCTATGGCCATCCCGGACATTGGTCTTCAATGCTATGAACAAAGAAGTGGACGGCTGCTCTATATTCCGGCTGTCTATAGCCAGGTGCTCAATAGATGTATGGTCGCTATTGTGTGCCAATTTTGAGCCATTGCTCCATTTCTGTACCTGGTCTATACTTGTCATAATGTGAGGCAAATATCCAAAATGTAACGGATAAGCGTAACTATTGAGGGGTATAAATAGTAAAGTGCGCCTTAAGGCGCACTTTACAGACACAAAATGCTTGTTGGTTATGATTCAGGATACCAAACGGCAACGAACTTGTTCGCACTTTCGAACAGGGTCTTTGCTGTCTGCTGGATCTCTGCCGGAGTCAGCTTGTCGATATAGGATTCGTAATTCAATACGCGGTCCTTATCTCTGCCCCAGAACAGTGTGCTTTCCAGTTTTTCGCTCCAGTATTTGTTCTCCTTCACATCAACACGGTATTTTTCGCGCCACTGGCTCTTTACCTTGTCCAGGTCTTTTGCTTCAGGGCCTTTTTCTATCAACGTTTTGATCTCATTATTTGCAGCTATCAGGAGTGTGTCAACACTCTGAGGGCCGCATGGTAACTGAAGCTGGATACTGAAACGCTGGTAAGGTTCTTTGGACATATTGCCGTAGAAGCCACCACCATAGATCTTACCCATCTTCTCACGCAGTTCCTCGATAACCTTGATGTTGAGGATCTCCGCTACCGCGCGTGCTTTCAGCGCCATATCTTCACTGTATGGTATCTCGCCTGTATAGAAAGCCATGATGAGGCTCTTAGGGTCTTTACCTTTTTTGAAGTTGAATGTCTGATTGCCCTTTACCGGACGGACACCGTTATCTTTAAAAGCTGTTGTTTTGCCGCTTGTAGGCAGGCTGCCGATGTAAGTTTCAATAAGAGGAAGTGCAGTTTCCGGTTTTACATTGCCGGTGATGAAGAAGTGATATCCATCTGCTGTGCCTATCTCATCTTTGTATATCTGCATAGCACGGTCCAGGTCGATAGCATCAAAATCGGAAGGTTTTGGTATTACCCTTCTTGCCAGCGGATTGTTAGCATAAAGCGATTTAATGGCCGTATCGATGAACGCGAATTGCGGGTTGGCTGTCATAAATGCCAATGCGGCTTTTTGCTTATCCTTGAAAGCCTTAAATAATTCGGCATCCTTTCTTGGCTGCATGATGGTCATATAAGTGAGCTGCATCAGCGTTTCAAAGTCTTTAACAGTACTGTTGCCGCTCAACTCATCATTGATCTCAGAGATATTCTCTGTGAGTTCTATCTTCTTGCCGGCAAGTACCTTTTCCAGGTCGGAAGGAGTGAATTGCCCGAAGCCCATAGCGTCGGCTACGTCGGTCGCGTTGAGTACGTTGTTCCTGTCTGCCTGGCCATAGCTGTTGCTGCCGCCCTTCCTGATGCCCTTTATGAGTATCTCATCGCTTTTGAATTCTGTTGGCTTCAGGGTTACTTTGATCCCATTGCTCAGTGTATATGTAGTGGCATCCAATCCGTCTTCCTTAACAGTAGAAACTACTTTCCCTGCGGCGGGTTTTTTGTCCATAAGAGCAGACGCTACCTTCTTCTCTTCTTCTTTCTTGATGTCCTGTTTCATGCCGTTTTCGGTCATGGCCAGCAATTGCGCGTCATTTGGCAACTTAACCTCGGGTTTGTCCGGGGCCATGATGAGTGTAAACGTCTTTTCGTTGCCCATCAGTTTCTTCAGTTCATCATTTACATCCTTAACAGTGATGCCCGGGATCAATGACTTCTGATAGTTATATTCGTTGGCTATGCCGGGGAACGCTTCCTTATCGAGGAAGGCGCGGATGTATTCCTCCACGTAGTTCTCGCTTTCTGTTGTTGTACGCTCGTTGTATGATTTTTCGACACTGCTGAGCATCTCTTTCTTAACGATATCGAGCTCAGATTCGTTGAATCCAAATTTCTTTGCCCTAACATACTCTGCTGTAAGGCCATTCATTGCTTTTTCCGGTTCAGTACCGAAAAGCGCGTAAAATTCAAGAGCAGTATAGCCATGTATAAGGTCTTCTGTGCCTACACCCGCATATGGGAACGGAGGGTTTGCACCCTTTGTAAGATCGTTGAAGCGGTGTGTGAACAATTGCAGCAACATGTTTCTTACGAGGTCGTGCCTGTAGTCTTCGAGTGTTGTGCTTTCCGTTTTCTTCAGGAATGGGAAAGTCATCAATATCACGCTCTGGTTAGCTTCTTTATCGGTAACTACCATTGCTTCTGACTTAGCGCGGGGCTTTACATCAATATATTTGCGCGGGCGCTCATTTGCAGGATTCTTGATGCCGGCAAAATGGTCATTGATCATTTTCTTAGCTGTAGCTATGTCAATATCACCAACCACTACTACTGCCTGCAGGTCAGGGCGATACCAGTCGTGGTAGAAGCTGCGCGTTTTTTCGTATTTGGAGTTCTTGATGATCTCGTCCTTACCAATAGGGAGACGGTCGGCATAAAGAGATCCGGATGCGAGTTTTGGGAAGAATTTCTTACGCATGCGGTCCTGTGCACCTTTGCCAAGGCGACTCTCTTCAAGTACGACTCCACGTTCTTCGTCTATGTCTTTATCGGTGAGCAACGCGTTATGCGCCCAGTCTTCGATGATTTGGAATCCTTTTTCGAGGTTGCCCGGTTTATCAGTAGGTATTGGCAAAATGTAAACAGTCTGGTCGAACGAAGTGTAAGCGTTCAGGTCAGCTCCGAATTGCACACCAATAGACTGCAAGTAGCTAACCAGTTCATTTTTTTCAAAATTTTTGGTGCCATTAAAGTTCATGTGCTCCATGAAGTGGGCGAGGCCTTGCTGATCGTCGTTCTCAAGTATAGAACCTGCTTTAACAACGAGGCGCAGCTCTACTTTGTTTGCCGGCTTGTGATTATTGCGTATGTAGTAGGTAAGACCATTGGGTAGTTTGCCAACAACAACCTCGGGGTCGGTAGGCAGCTTGGTTTTCAGATCCTGGGCAGTAGCGATACCGGAAACCGATAAGGCGACAAGTACGGCTAACAGCCTGCTATGCAGCCGCAATTTTAATAGATTCATGTGGTGGAAATTTTTTTGAAAGATAGAACAGATTTATGACATCATATAACTAAAAACACAATTGTAGGTTAAAGTTGGTTGATTTATATGTCATTTATTAAATTTGATATGCGGTTGTTAATAAAAATAGCTGTATTGTGTTAACAGGAAATACGTAAAATATTACCTTCGTATCACAATATCACACATGGCATTAATCAAATCAATATCCGGTATCAGGGGCACGATCGGGGGAGTACAGGGTAAGAGCCTGACACCAATAGATGTAGTAAAATTCACGACTGCATACGGTGCTTGGGTGGCTAAGCAGGGCAATAATAAGAAAATAGTGATCGGTCGTGATGGCCGTATATCGGGTGCCATGGTGCGCAACCTCGTAGCGGCAACACTTCAGAGTATGGGCTGCGAGGTGATAGACCTGGGCCTGAGCACCACCCCAACGGTGGAGATGGCGGTGAAGATGGAGCATGCCGGCGGGGGCATCATATTGACCGCCAGTCATAATCCAAAGGAGTGGAACGCACTGAAACTGCTCAATAAAGACGGTGAATTCCTGAACGCTGAAGAGGGACAATGGATACTTGATTATGCCGAGAAGGGCGAGCATGCATATGCCGAGATCAATAAGATAGGTACCGTTGTATCTAATGATACGTATATTCAGAAGCATATAGATGCTATTTTAGATCATCCGCTGGTGGATGTTGCTGCTATAAAGAAGATGAAGTATAAGGTGGTGGTAGATGCAGTGAACTCGACCGGTGCAATATCTGTACCGCAGGTGCTTCATGCCCTTGGTGTAGCGGATGTGACCGTGATGAATGAAGAAGTGACCGGAAGATTTGCGCATAACCCGGAGCCACTCCCTGAGAATCTTATAGAGCTTTGCTCTACTGTAAAAAAGAATAATGCCACACTGGGTATAGCCGTAGATCCCGATGTGGACCGTCTTTGCTTTGTATGTGAGGATGGTAGCTTATTCGGAGAGGAATATACACTGGTTGCCATAGCTGACTACATATTATCGCATAAGAAGGGGAATACCGTATCGAACCTGTCATCGACAAGGGCATTGAAAGATGTGACCGAAAAACATGGCGGACAATATTTTCCAAGCGCGGTAGGGGAGGTGAATGTAGTAAGAAAGATGAAGGAGGTAAATGCTGTAATAGGTGGTGAAGGCAATGGTGGTGTCATTGTTCCGGAACTGCACTATGGCAGGGATGCACTTATCGGTATCGCTTTGTTCCTTACGCATCTTGCCAAGACAGGTAAGTCTGTGAAAGCATTACGCAGCACTTATCCCAACTACTTTATCTCAAAAAATAAGATAGAGCTCAATGAGGATGTAAATGTGAAACAGATCTTTGAGCAGATCAGGAAGAAATACAAGAAGCAGCCTATAAATACTGAAGATGGGCTGCGTATTGATTTTGATAATGATTGGGTGCATTTGCGGACATCCAATACCGAGCCTATTATCCGCATTTATTCTGAAAGCGGGTCTGAGACCACCGCGAATAACATAGCCAAGCGCATTATGGCAGACATCAAGGAGATGATGCTGATGAAGGCAGAGTAAGGTTATTGAAAACGCATTTGAATGCCTATGGAAGATAATTCTTTATTTTTGAAGAGGATATGCAGAAACGAACCAAGTATTCGAAAGGGATTTTTACTGCGAGGGTTCTCCTCTTAGTATTGATCGCCGTTTGTACTTTGATCACCTTATTTGGTTTTTTTGCCGGTAGTTATATAGGTGATGAGACTGGTGATGCCAAAACAATTGTTTATTTTTTCGGCAGCTATGGTGTAATTCATCTTGCCTTATGGTTTTTAAGCAGACGAAAGCCCTTTGTTGCCTTACTCTTTGCTATTCTAATGAACTCTATTTTGTTTATATCCTTGTGCTTTTCTTTGCTAACGATAGAGAATTTGTGCCATGACATGTTTGTTTCGCTGCCTCCGGTTATTTTGTTTGTGTTGATTGTTTTCTTTATCAGAGGCGCTGTTTTCTCCAATAAATTGAAAAGAATGCCGTTAAGTGACCAATGAGTTCGGACGAAGAGAGCTTAAAAAAGAAAAGCGATAGATATCTATCGCTTTTCTTTTTTAAGAGTATCAATTAAGATTACCAGCCAAGCAGGTAAGCAAATATCAATGGGGCTACAATTGTAGCATCGCTCTCTACGATAAACTTAGGTGTGTCAATATCCAGTTTGCCCCATGTTATCTTTTCATTCGGAACTGCGCCACTGTATGAGCCGTAAGACGTAGTGCTGTCGCTGATCTGGCAGAAGTAGCTCCAGAACGGAACGTCATGCCATTCCAGGTCCTGGTACATCATCGGTACAACGCAAATAGGGAAGTCGCCGGCTATGCCGCCGCCTATCTGGAAGAAGCCCACACCCTTACCTGACGAGTTAGCGCGATACCATTCGGTAAGCCATACCATGTATTCGATGCCACTCTTCATAGTAGATGGCTTCAATTCACCCTTGATGCAATATGATGCAAAGATGTTGCCCATCGTGCTGTCTTCCCATCCCGGAACAATGATCGGAATGTTGCGTTCAGCCGCGGCTATCATCCAGCTATGCCTGGGGTCTATTTCATAATCGGGCTTCATTACTTCGCTGAGGAGCAGCTTGTACATGAACTCGTGGGGGAAGTAACGCTCGCCGTTTTGCTCCGCATCCTTCCATATTTTGTATATGTGACGCTGAATGCGGCGGAAAGCTTCTTCCTCGGGTATGCAGGTATCAGTAACACGGTTGTAACCTTGCTCCAGTAATTCGAATTCTTCTTTCGGGGTCAGGTCGCGGTAGTTAGGCACACGCTTGTAGTGTGTGTGTGCCACCAGGTTCATGATATCCTCTTCGAGGTTGGCACCAGTGCAGCTAATGATATCCACTTTGCCGGCACGGATCATTTCCGCGAAAGAAATACCAAGTTCGGCAGTGCTCATGGCCCCTGCAAGAGACACCAGCATTTTACCACCTTCCAGCAGGTGGGTCTCATATCCTTTGGCAGCATCTACCAATGCAGCAGCATTGAAGTGACGATAGTGGTGCTGTATAAACTGAGAGATCGGTCCTTTATTCATAAAAAAAGTTGTTTGTTCATTGGTTAAACTAAAAAGCAAGCAGAAATGCTGCATGCTTTTAGTTCTGTTATGTAGAAATGTTTATTACTTAGCTTACTGCTTCTGTTTTCTCGATGAACTTCTTCACCCATTCAGTAGTAATTGACTTCGGACGCTCGATAGGGAAGCCAAGGGCGCGGTCCCAGCAAAGGCTGGCGAGCACACCCAGGGCACGTGACACACCGAACAACACTGTATAGAAGTCTTCTTCAATAAGACCGTAATGTTTTAGCAATGCGCCGGAGTGCGCATCAACGTTAGGCCATGGATTCTTGATCTTACCTGTACCTTCCAGTATCGGCGGCGCTACTTCGTAGGTGTTCCAAACTGTTTTCACTGTCGGGTCATCAGGGCAGTGGCGTTTAGCAAATTCCATCTGAGCCGTAAAGCGCGGGTCTGTTTTACGCAATACCGCGTGGCCATAGCCGGGAACCACCTTACCTTCTGTCAACGTCTTCCTGATATAGTCTGCTATCTGTTCTTTTGTCGGTGCGTCAGAATTCAATTCCTTACACATTTCTTCTATCCAGCGGATAACTTCCTGGTTAGCGAGGCCGTGAAGCGGGCCGGCAAGGCCGGTCATGCCTGCGGCGAAAGACATGTACGGATCGCTGAGCGCTGAACCAACAAGATGAGTAGCATGGGCAGAAACGTTGCCGCCTTCATGGTCTGCATGAATAGTAAGGTACAGGCGCATCAGTTCCTTAAAGCTTTCGTCGTCGTAACCCAGCATGTGGGCAAAGTTGCCGCTCCAGTCGAGCATACCATCCGGCTGAATATGATCGCCATTCTTGTATTTGCGGCGATAAATATAGGCGGCAATACGAGGCAGGCGGGCGATCAAAGTCATGGTGTCTTCATAAATGAAGTCCCAGTATTGCTTTTTGCTAATACCTTCGTTATATGCCTTGGCAAACTTAGATTCTGTTTGTAATGCCAGTACAGCAGCCGTGAACTGAGTCATCGGGTGTGCTGCGACCGGGAATGATTCGATAACATCAAAAACATGATTGGGTACATGTGAGCGGCGGGCCCATGTAGCTGATACATGATCAACATCGTCCTTAGAAGGAACCTCACCGATAAGCATGAGGTAAAACAAGCCTTCCGGCAGGGGTTCGCTGCCATCTTCTGCTTTCGGCAGTTTTTCCCTCAGTTCAGGAATAGAAAAGCCACGGAAACGTATACCCTCGTTGGCATCGAGGAGCGAAGTTTCGGTAACGAGGCCGGTAATGCCGCGCATACCCTGGTAAACCTGTGCAAGCGTTACATCTTCAATTTTCTTATTGCCATATTTTTCAATGATGCCCTTGATTTCTTTGCCTTGTTCGTCAGCTTTCGATTTGAACAGGTCTTTAACGTAACCCATATGTTTTTGAGATTGTTGTCCTAGGTTTAAAAATGGTCACAAAGGTAAGAAAAGACGACCAACATAAGTGAATAAAAAATTAAATAATCAGTGCCGATTAGTTGCTCTCTACGACAGCCTAAATGCCAGTTGCGAATCCATTAATGTTAAATATATGTGGCGTATTTTGCTTCTATTTAAGAAAACAGCAATATATTTATACATCATTTGGACACACACTCAATGTTTAAGTACAGGCTATTTTTTGTAAGCCTTTTTATTCTTGTGAATAAAATGAGCGCCCAGGTTTTACCCAGGGAGGGGAGTGTACTCAACTACCGGCTGATCGGATTGTCATATATCAATGAGCTGAAAACTAACACCAATTACAAATTTGAGATCGCAAAAGGTTCTTATAAGAATGATGCGGAATTTAATGCTCATGTTACACAAACCCTGAATAGCAGGACATTCAGAACTGTTGCTGAGGTGCCTACCTTCAGCAGCGACTATACATGGCGGGTAACGGTGAAGGACAGTCATGGGATCACAAAGAGCGGATTATACCATTTCAGTACAGGATATAGCAGCCAGACCGATACTTCTATCAACCGTCTACGGGTGCTGAAGCCAACGGAGCAGTATGAGGCATATGTTTTTCTTGATAATTCGAGAGCGCTTTATGATATGAAAGGACAGCCTGTTTGGTATCTGCCTTCGATAAAGGGTGTATGTGAGGATGGAACGAGCGTAAAAGACATCAAGGTATCTCCGTCGGGCACTATTACTTTCATTGGTAATAACGATGTCCCTTTTGAGGTGAATTATGATGGAGAAGTAATATGGAGTGGCCCGAACAACGGTGCTGTAAGCGGAGACAGGTCGGAGCATTATCATCATGAGTTCTCTAAGCTTGCTAACGGCCATTATATGGTGTTGGGTTCAGAGTCAGTGACAGAACAGGACAAGCAGGATAGCAACCCGCTTCAGTTTGGCACACTGATAGAATATGATAAGGCCGGCAAAGTAGTTTGGTCGTGGAGATCTTACAAGTATTATGAGCAATCTGATCTTGTAAATTACGCATCTGCAGGGAGCATGAACAATCCTGACCTGCATGAGAATTCCTTCTTCTTCGACGAAAAAGATCAGTATGTGTACCTGAGCTTCAAAAACATCAGCCGTATCATCAAGATCAAATATCCGGAAGGTAATGTTGTGAGCACATTCGGGGAACAATATAAGCCAGGTACGCAGCCACAAGGCAATGGCCTGTTTTGCGGACAGCATGCCTGTAAGTATTCCCAGATAGGATGCCTGTTCCTGTTCAATAACAATGGATGTAACCCGGGTAATGCGCCGAAAGTGAAGATATTGAAAGAGCAGGCAGGCGAAAAGATGGGAATCAAGAAGATATGGGAGTATGACTGTGTTGTAGAAGGGACTTTTCCCAAAGAGGCGCCAACCGGAGGAAATGTAATAGAGCTTTCGGATCATTCTGCTTTTGTGAGCATGGGAGGCGCATATAGTAAGGTATTCATTGTGAACATGGATAAGAAAGAATTATGGAGCGCATTGCCAGAACGCTGGGTTGCAGAAGAGCGTAAATGGTGTGCCGTGAAACAGTATAGGGCCAGTATCATCAATAACAGAGATGATATGGAGCGCCTTATATGGGGGAAAGACAATAAAAAGGCAGAGATGGCTTCAAAATAGAAGCTGTTTGGTACCCTGATATTTAACTTTATATGCCCACAAAACAACCACCCTTCTTAGTTTTAGTATTGCTATTTGTTTCATTTGCCGGAATTTTTCGGGGTTTTGGCGGTCCGCTTTTCTTTCCCTCAGAGGGTAGCGTTTTGAACTATAGAATAGTCGGGTTCAGCGCACCGTTTTCTAAAAACAATGCAGGGGACCAAAGATTGGAAGTAGCGGATGGTATATTCAATAACTACAGTGAATTCTCGAAACACATTATTCAATCTGTTTCGTGGAAGACCAACAGGCCGACAGTAGAGGTTCCTTCTTTTGGGAGAGATTATACCTGGTGTATCACTGCCGGCAGCACAAGTAAGCCGGGCAAAACGGAATTCCATCATTTCAAAACGGGCTTTTTACCCCAGGTAGACACCTCACTTTACAGGTTGAAAGTATTGAAACAGGCCGATGAAGCGGATGCTTTTGTGTTTCTCGATAACAACAGAGTTCTGTATGATATGAAGGGCAACCCGGTATGGTACCTGCCATATATAGATAGTGTAGTAGATGAGAATACCAGCGTGAGAGACCTGAAGATATCCCACTCCGGCACTATCACATTTCTTGGTTGGAATAGTGTGCCATTTGAGCTTAGCTATGATGGCTGTGTGTTGTGGCGCGGGTCTAATAGCGGGTCTGTTAGCGGGGGACCTAATGAGCGATATCATCATGAATTCACCAAGTTGCAGAATGGCCATTACATGGTACTGGCTACTGAAATACTTCCTATGCCGGCATCAGGTGTGGGCGAGGAGCGGGTCATGCAAATGTACCCGATGGGCATCATCATTGAGTACGATTCGTCCGGGAAGGTATTATGGACATGGAAGACATCCAAATATTTTAAGGAATCAGACATGGTCAATTTCAGGCCCGACAATGGCCCTGTAGTTGTTGACTTTCATGAGAACGCGTTTTTCTTCGATGAAGTGAACAGCATTATTTACCTGAGCTACAAAAATGTGAGCCGTATCATAAAAATAAAATACCCTGAGGGAAATGTTGTCGGTACCATTGGGTCTCCGATACAAGAGGGAAAACCTTTGAAGTATAACGGACTTTTCTGCGGACAACATGCCTGCAAATATTCCCAGATCGGATGCCTGTTCCTGTTCAACAACAATGGTTGCAATCCCGGAGCCGGGCCGAAGATCAAGATGCTGAAGGAAGAGACCTCAGGACCTCAGCCGGTAGTGAAAAAAATATGGGAGTATGATTGCCTTGTAGCTGACGGTTTCCCTAAGGAGGCACCATCGGGAGGGAATGTGCAGGAACTGGAAGATCATTCTATGTTTGTGAGCATGGGCGGAGCTTACAGCAAAGTATTTATCGTAAATATGGACAAAAAGGAATTATGGAGCGCATTGCCGGAAAAATGGGTCCCTGAGGAAAAAAAATGGGCTCCTCTTATCCAGTATAGGGCAAGCATGATAGACCGGCGAAAAGAACTTGAACAAATGATATGGAAACGTCGGGAAAATGAGTAAATTAGTACCGGCATAAGCTTTTCTGATTTGACCGTGCTTCCGAATGCCAAATCTAAGTAAATACCACGCGGCTTATGCCGGCGATCTTACCTCTGCCTTATCTTTTTCGCTGTTACCGTTAGTCATTCGATAAGAATATTAAACAGGTAATTGTTGTGTGAAATAATATTCTCTATCACGATTAACCAGGTTGACAGGCACAAATTATTCGTAGTGAGGTATTTTTTTTCGTTGTTGTTTTTTCTTTGCTTAATCTCCATGCCCTGTTTTGCGGGGTACTTTCCCGGCGACGGTTATACGCTTCACTATCGATTGGTGGGGTTTGAGACCGATTCCGCGCCAAACATTCAGAACTATAAACTGGAAATAGCTGCCGGAACTTATCTTAATGAAAGTGACTTTAATGGGAATATCCTGGTTTCCAGAGATTCCAGGAAGAGCCTTATTTTGGCTGAAGTACCTTATTTTAACAAGGCCTACACGTGGCGTATATCTGTTACAGACCGTTCAGGGAAGACATTTGGCGGGTCTTTACATCATTTCAATACCGGGTATACATCGTATATCGACTCATCAGCCTACCGGTTGAGGATCATTACGCCAAGCGATTCGTATAAGGGGTATGTGTTTCTAGATAACCAGCGAGTTCTATACGACATGAAGGGAAATCCTGTATGGTATCTTCCGGTAATAGCAAATGTTTCAGATGAAAATGTCACTGTCAGGGACCTGAAGATCACTCCACAAGGAACAATTACCTTTATCGGTGCCAGAAACATTCCGTATGAGATCAGTTATAATGGAACGATATTGTGGCAAGGGCCTAATACCGGTAGGGTGAGCGGATCGGGCGACGAACATTATCATCATGAATTTACCCGGTTGTCAAATGGCCATTATATGGTGCTTGGTACTGAAATAATAGCGGTGCCGTCAAAAGATGAGATGGGCAACGCGGTGAATTCTATGACACCAATGAGCACGATCATAGAATATGATTCCTCGGGTTCGGTGATGTGGACATGGAAGACATCCAAGTATTTCCGTGAGTCGGACCTCGTGAATTACAAGCCGGAGGATGGTTCCAGAACCATAGATTTCCACGAAAATTCATTCTTCTTTGATGAGTCGGGTAAAGTGATCTACCTGAGTTTTAAAAATATCAGCCGGATCGTAAAGATCAGGTATCCAAGCGGCAAAGTGATCGGTATGATAGGATCCAAAATTAAACAAGGCCGCCCTCTTGAATACAACGGATTGTTTTGCGGTCAGCATTCCTGCAAATATTCTCAGATAGGGTGTCTTTTCCTGTACAACAATAATGGTTGCAGTCCGGGCAATAGTTCTAAAGTGAAAATGCTGAAGGAGGAGCCAGGTAAAATACCCGCGGTGCGAAAAGTATGGGAGTATGAATGCCTGGTAGAGGATGGTTACCCCAGGGAGGCACAGTCTGGTGGTAATGTTCAGGAGATGTCCAACAACGCGGCTTTTGTAAGTATGGGTGGCGCATATAGTAAAGTATTCATTGTAAATATGGATAAGAAGGAGCTATGGGCAGCAATGCCTGAAAAATGGATAAGTGAGGAGAGGAAGTGGACGGCTGTGTCGCAATACAGGGCAAGTATCATTGAGAACAAAGCAGAAATAGAACGCCTGATATGGAATCGCAGAGGTAGAAAAAGCATTTAAAGATCATTAATAGTTTTGCTGTTTTTTTATATTTGTAATTAAATACCCGACCGGATGCCCAAGTACCTATACCTTATGGTGTGTCTATGGCTTTTGCCATCGGGAGTTCTTTCCCAGGTGTTTCCGAAAGATGGCGCTACGGTCAATTACAGGATTGTAGGCTTTATAGGTTCTTCTCTTCGTGGTGCTACTGATTATAAACTGGAAATAGCCAGAGGCAATTACAATTCTGATGCGGAGTTTAATGCGCATGTTGTCGTTTCATTATCCGGAAAGTCTGAGCGCATTATTGCCGAGGTGCCTTCATTCGGAGAGAAATATACCTGGCGGCTATCTGCATCCGGTGGGAAGCCGGCAGTTGTCACCAAGGGTATTTTGTGCCATTTTAATACCGGTTTTGTTCCCGAGGTCGATAGCAATCTGATACGATTACGGATTCTGTCACATGCTACTGCATTTAAAGATGCTTATGTTTTTTTGGACAATACTAAGGTGTTATATGACATGAAGGGTAAACCGGTCTGGTATTTACCTAAGTTGTCTTGGTTGGCAGATGTGGCCGTGTTGCGTGATCTTAAGTTGTCTTGCGCGGGCACTATCACATTCCTTGGTAATGATATGCCTTATGAAATTGATTACAGTGGAAACTTATTGTGGAAAGCGCCAAATAACGGCAAAGTAAGTGGCGATACTTCAGAATATTACCACCATGAATTTACGCGATTGACGAATGGCCACTATATGGTACTGGGAAATGAGCCTGGAGATGCCTGCGGAACTGTGATAGAGTACGATAAGGCAGGAAATGTATTGTGGTATTGGAAAGGATATGATTATTTTAAAACATCAGGCGTATTGGATTACCTGGCGACGAATAATATCAACCCGGATGTGCATGGAAATTCATTTTATTTTGATGAAAAGAACAAGATCATTTACCTCAGTTACAGGAACATCAGCCGCATTGTAAAGATAAAGTATCCGGATGGCGTTGTTGTTAGTTCTTACGGTGAGCAGTATAGACCCGGCGTGCCAATGCAGGGCAATGGTTTGTTCTGCAATCAGCATGCATGCAAGCGCTCGCAGATAGGGTGTTTATTCCTGTTCAACAATAATGGCTGTAATCCGGGCTATAATCCTAAGGTGAAGATACTGAAGGAGCCAGCTAACGACTCAGGTGGATTGAAAAAGATCTGGGAATACGAATGCAATATTGCCGATGGTTATGCCAAAGTTTGTCCTTCAGGAGGCAATGTGATGGAACTTAAGGATCATTCCCTGTTTGTATCAATGGGTGGCGCGTATGGAAGAGTGTTCATTGTAACAATGGATAAAAAAGAGCTTTGGAGTGCTGTGGCGGAAGCATGGTTACAGGAGCAAAATAAATGGGTGCCTATGTCGCACTATCGCGCCAGTATCATTGAAGATGGCAATCAGTTAAGTAAACTGATATGGTATCATGAATTTGATAAGCCTGAGTTGCTTAGTGAGTAATGCCATGTGCATCCTTCAGGGTTTTCTGTATATTTATACCTGATCTGATTGGTGTCTGATGACTAAATTCTACAGTCTAATAATATTATTTTTATTTCTATCTACGAACCTGTTCGCGCAGATATTTCCTCACGAAGGCATAGGGCTGAATTACCGGATCATAGGTTTTGTTTTTCCGGTGTTGAAGAATGGAGCAAATTGTAAACTGGAAATAGCATCCGGGAAATTCGGTAGCCGGGACTCCTTTGAGCACAATATTATCACCTCGTTGGTTGTAAAGACCAACCGGATCATTGCTGAAGTTCCAAAATTCGGTAGCCAGTACACGTGGCGGGTATCAGAGATGAACGAAAATGGTAGTGTTATATCAGTCAGCGAGTTGCATCATTTCAGTACGCTCTTTATTCAGAATGTGGATACGGCTTACTACCGTATGAGGGTAATGAAACAGGCAGAGGCATACAAAGACGGATATGTATTCATGGATGATAGCAAGATACTCTATGATATGCGAGGTGCTCCAGTATGGTTTTTACCGTCTATTGACGGGATATCGCTTACGCCAAGGGACATAAAGCTATCCTGCAGGTCGACGATCACATTATTGTTTAACCCACCTTATGAGATCAATTATAACGGAGAAGTATTGTGGCGTGGATCGCGAAAGGGTATTGTGAGCAAAGATTATACAGAGAATTGTCACCACGAATTTACGCGTATCTCGAACGGACATTACATGGTGCTAGGGTCTGAATATGTATACTGGAAACAAAATTCAAGTAAACCCGGGGACATACGGTATACAGCAGATAGCACAGATACATTGTATAAGCGCGTGCCTTTTGGTACGATCATTGAATATGATGAAAAGGGCAACATCGTCTGGTCGTGGAAATCGTCGGAATATTTTCCAAAGTCGGATGTGAGATATTTTGTTCCGCCGCCCGGGCCCATTGGTTTTGATGTGCATGAGAACGCATTCTTTTTTGACGAAAAAAAAGGCTATATCTATATCAGCTATAAGAATATCAACCGTATCGTAAAGCTGAAATACCCGGAAGGTAAAGTGGTTGCGAACTATGGAGAGATTTATAAGCCAGGGGGCGCGGAGACAGGCAATGGCTTGTTCTGCGGCCAGCATTCCTGTAACCTCTCGAAAAATGGATATATCTATTTGTTCAACAATAATACATGCAATGCCGGTGTGCCGCCCAAGCTGATAGTGATGAAGGAGCCTGCAAAGGGAAAAGACGGGCTTCAGAAGGTATGGGAATACCAATGTGTGATAGACAGCCCGGGCCGCAGGGACCCTAAATTATACTCATTTATTTCCGGTGGCGCTATACAGGAGCTGCCTGATGAATCTTACTTCGCCTGTATGAACGGAACATACAGTAAACTGTTCATAGTCAATAAAGAGAAAAAAGAAACTTGGAGCGCCCTTGCCGAACGATGGAATGAACGGGATGCTAGATGGGAAATGGTTGGTCAGTACCGGGCGTACCTTATTGATAGCCGTGAGAAATTGGAGCAGCTTATCTGGAATTCAGTAAGGCCTGAATAAAAGACGCGTTCTAACCGAACGCGTCTTTTATCTTGTCAAAAAAACTTTTATCATCTTTATCGTGTCCTGCTTCAGGGCCGGGTTTGAAATTGGGCGAATTTTTCAAGCGCTCCATTATTTCCTTTTCCTCATGTGTGAGGTGCTGTGGAGACCAGACATTTACCTCGATCAGCTCATCGCCTTTCTCGTAAGACTGAAACGCCGGGAATCCTTTTCCTTTCAACCTGAATATCTTACCGCTTTGTGTGCCTGCAGGTATCTTGATCTTGGCTTTGCCATCAATGGTCGGAACTTCGGCCTGAATACCCAACACGGCATCGGGGAATGACACGTGGAGCTGGTAGACCACATCGAGATCGCGGCGTGTGAGGAATTCGTGTTTTTCTTCTTCAACCAATAAGAGCAGATCTCCCGGAGGCCCGCCCCTTTCTCCCGCATTCCCGCGACCACTCATGCTCAGTTGCATGCCGTCCTGCACCCCTGCCGGAATGTCGAGGCTTAATGTTTCCTCACCATATACTCTTCCTTCACCTTTACAGTTACCGCATTTCTGTGTGATCGTTGTGCCCTCGCCATTGCATGACGGACATGTGGTGACCGTCTGCATTTGTCCGAGGAATGTATTGGACACCCGACGTACCTGACCTGAACCACCGCAGGTAGTGCAGGACTGGATCGAGCCTTTATCTTTTGCTCCACTGCCGGTACATTGCTGGCAGGTAATATGCTTCTTGACCTTTATCTTCTTGTTGGCACCATTGGCTATTTCGCCATAGTTCATTTTTAGCTTAATGCGCAGGTTGGCACCTCTTGTTCCCTGCCTGCGACCACCGCCGCCGCCGCCGAACATGCTGCCGAACATATCGTTGCCGAAGATGTCGCCAAAGTTCTGGAAGATATCCTCCATGCGCATGCCGCCGGGCCCGCCCTGGCCGCCAAAGCCACCGTTGCCGCCAACGCCGGCATGGCCGAAACGGTCGTACTGAGCCCGCTTGTCCGGTGTACTCAGCACATCGTATGCTTCTGCCGCTTCTTTAAATTTTTCTTCGGCCTCTTTATTTCCGGGATTGCGGTCCGGGTGGTACTGCATGGCTATCTTGCGATAAGACTTTTTGATCTCATCGGCAGAAGCAGCCTTACTCACACCTAATACCTCGTAGTAATCTCTTTTTGACATAAAATGGATCCCGACAGGGATATAAGTTAGTTATAAATCCGGTTCAGGGTGTTATTTACCCACAACCACCTTAGCGTGCCTTATCAGTTTGTCATTCAGGTAATATCCCGGTTCCACTACGTCAATGATACGCCCTTTCATTTCTTCCGTTGGCGCAGGTATTTCCGTTATGGCCTCGTGCAGGTCTGGGTTGAATTCCTGGTTCATTGCATCCATGGCTTTAAGTCCTTTCTGCTGCAGCGCATGGCGAAATTTATTGAATACCAGCGATATTCCTTCCTTTATTACCGCAACGTCTGTTGTGTTTTCCAGTTGTTTGCCGGCCCTATCCACATCATCCAGAACCCCCAATAGCGACTGGACGATATCTTTGCCGGCTGTTTGTATCAGTTCAACTCGTTCTTTTGCTGTTCTTCTCCTGAAATTATCGAATTCGGCAACCAACCGGATATGTTTGTCTTTTAGTTCCGCTATCTCTGCCTGAAGCTTCTCTGCTTCTTCATCATTACTTTCACTTAGTGTATCACCGGCGCGGCTATCGTCTGTATTCAATACATTAGACAAAGTTTCATCCATGTCATCACTGTGTGACATGTTGTCGGCGTTTTCGTTCGCAGCGTTCATATTTTCGTTCATATTCTTCTTTTTTTTGAAAAACATAGGTGTATATAGTACACGCAATTATTTTGCCAACCGAGATCGGTGGACAAAATGGCGGACTGCAAAAGTGTTAAACTTTACACTCTTTGGCAAGTTTATATGATAATTTGTATAATTTCACTGCGTTCGTATATATATTCTTATGAAGAACCATCTGACAGCAGCGATAATAGGCCTTACCATAATCATAGGTGGTGTGATATTGAGTAAGGGTTATAATTATAAATTCAAGTCGAGAAATACGATAAGCGTAGCCGGTAGTGCCTACTACAACTTTACCGCAGATCTTATCGTATGGTCGGCCAGCTATGAGCGTACGTCTATGGATATCAAGGATGCCTACAGTAAGCTGAAAACAGATGAACAACAGATAAGATCTTATATGACCGCTCATGGGGTCAATGACTCGGAGATCGTGTTTACATCTATCATCAGCAGCAAATTGTTTGATGATATCTACAATGCTGATGGTAAGATCACCGGTAAAACTTTCAAGGGGTATAAATTGCAACAGTCTGTAAAAGTGGAGTCGAAAAGTATAGATAAAGTAGAGAAGGTTTCGCGGGAGATAACAGAGTTGTTGCAGGGTGGCGTAGAGCTTAGTTCGGAAGAGCCGATGTATTATTACACGAAACTTGCAGACCTTAAAATAAACCTGCTGCAGCAGGCCTCAGCCGACGCCTATAACCGCGCGCAGACGATGGTGAAGAATGCTCACGGCACACTGGGAAAGCTGAAAGAAGCCAATATGGGTGTATTCCAGATAACCGGGCAATACAGCAATGAAACATTTACGTACAGCGGCGCTTACAATACATCGAGCAAGAACAAGACCGCAAACGTGATCGTGAGAATGGAATACGAGCTGGAATGATCAAAGTGAACCCTCGTCCAGCTTCTTATCCAGATCAGACAGCCGGAAGGTCTCCTTTACTCTTATTCCCCTGTCTGTTTGCTGCAGCGTACAGCATTCATTTACCGGATCATGTTCGAAGAACAACACCCAGTTATTAGCCACTGCTTCGTTCAGTAATTTATGTTTTTCTGTCAATGTGTCGAGCGGGCGCATGTCGTATGCCATAACCCACGGAATTGAGACATGGGCAGTACTGGGCATAAGGTCGGCACAATACAGAATAGTGGTATTCCTGTATTTTATCTGTGGAAGCATCATTGAATCTGTGTGCCCGTTGACATAACGTATGCGCACATCCTGAAGCCATTCTCCGGCCTCGGGTGTTTCTACAAATCGCAATTGTCCGCTGTCGTGAATTGGCAGAATGTTCTCTTTGAGGAAGGATGCCTTTTCTCGCTCATTGGGAGTTGTAGCGGCATGCCAGTGTTTATGATTGGTCCAATAAACAGCATTTTTGAAAGCGGGTACCAATCTGTCGCCATCTCTTACAATAGAGCCTCCGCAATGATCGAAGTGCAGGTGTGTGAGGAAAACATCTGTGATATCTCCGGTGGTAAATCCACACTTAGCGAGGTTGCTTTCCACTGTATCTTCTCCGTGAGGATAGTAGTGACTGAAGAACTTCGCATCCTGTTTAGTGCCCATACCATTGTCTATAAGGATACGGTAATTGCCATGTTCTATGAGCAGACATCTCATGGCCCAGGTACACATATTGTTATCATCAGCCGGATTGGCCTTGTTCCACATGCTCTTAGGGACCACGCCAAACATTGCGCCGCCATCCAGTTTGAAATATCCGGCATTGATCGTATGTAATTTCATATGTCGATATGTGTTTTGTACAAGTACGTTGCAAAGTTACATAGTCTGTAATTGCATAGTGCTTCTTTGTTTCCTGATAGCGCGGTATAGTATCATTGCGCCTATGATAAAAAAGGTAATAAGGGCCACGATAGCGCTTCGCATATTCATGATGCTGTCAATAAATCCGAATGAGAACATGCCGATAACAATGGCCATTTTTTCGGTAACATCATAAAAGCTGAAAAATGATGCTGTGTCGTGTGTCTCCGGCATCAGTTTAGAATAAGTGGACCGGCTGAGGGATTGAATACCACCCATTATCAAACCAACTACTGCTGCAAGGATGTAGAATTGCGTGGCGGTATATGTATAGTAAGCGGCTATACAGATACATATCCAGAGTACGACCACGAACAAGAGCACCTGCAGGTTGCCAAAGCGGTCAGACAATTTTGCCATGATATATGCGCCGGCGATGGCCACTAATTGTATCACCAATATAACTGTGATGAGCTGGCTCGTATCCAGTTTCAGCTCCTTGCTGCCAAACAATGCCGCGGCCAGCATAACGGTCTGAACACCCATACTATAGAAGAAAAAAGATCCCAGGTAGGTCTTTAATACTCCCATTTGTTTTATGTCGCGCCACACTTCGTTTAGTTTGTAAAACCCTGCAGTAAAGACGGAACGACCAGGTGTAGAGGCAAGCGGTGTGCCATTGGGTAGTTTTATAAAAGTGATCTGTGCAAACAGCGCCCACCATACACCTACCAGCAGGAAGGAAAGCCGAGGAGGAAAGGAATCGTCGGTGATACCAAATATTTGGGGGTATAAGACAAACACCAGGCAAATGACCTGAAGTATGACGCTGCCTATGTAGCCATAGGCAAACCCCTGGGCGCTTAGTGTATCTCTTTCGTCTTCTGCGGCTATCTCCGGCAGATAGGCATTATAAAATACGATGCTGCCACAATACCCGAGTGCCGCAAGCGCAGAGCAGACGATGCCGAGTTCCAGTGTGTTCGCATTGAAATAATACAGGCAGCAGCAGGATATAGAGCCGATGTAGCAGAACAATTTCATGAATCGTTTCTTGTTGCCTTTGTGGTCTGCTATTGAGGAAAGTATAGGCGATATAAGGGCAATAATGAGATAAGCCGAAGCAATGGAATAATTGAACAGGGTGCTGTTCTTTACATGGATACCAAAGAAGTTTACGGTATCGCTTATTACTTTACCGTCCTGCTTCGTTGTGGTGATAGCATTATAATAGGCAGGAAATATGGTAGAAGTAATGACCAGGTTGTAAGCAGAATTAGCCCAATCGTACATGGACCAGGCACGATGTATTGATTTCCTTGATGCGCCACTATTCATACGACCAAAGTAGCATATTTTCCTTTAACGATCATATACAAAGGAGAGTGGCGGAAGGCTTCGCATCATTCCACTTGACAGTTCGATGCATTTTATGTTGTCCATCTGTATTTTTACAGGAGGTGCCAGCTTGTTTATTATGGCTGTCTCCTTGTCCGTAAGTCTATTGCCCTTTATTTTGAACGGCCCGATCATATCGCCCGATTTTGGGTAGAAGCTGATCTCAAATGATTGTATGCGGCATGCTCTGTTCTTGTCGGTTAATTCAGGATTGCTCAATATCTTGGATCTGTTGCCCGTTCCATTATTCCGAATGTTGGCAAAACATATATCCGGCGTCTGTGATTGGCATAACGCGGTAAAAGAACAAGACGCGGTAAACAAGAGCAGTACAATTGATTTCTTCATAGCCGTGGAATGAGATATTAATATACTAATGTTTGTGGATATTAGGAAGTTAATAAGTTCTACCTTTGCCAGATGGGATATAAAGGAATACCTGCAGGCCAGGTGTTGGAATGGATCAAAGAAAAATACCTGGGTAAAAAAGTGACCGATTCCCGTTCAGATGCGGGCAACTGGATCGGGTTCACGCTGGAGCATATCGAGAAGGGTAAGGCTGAACTATCTATGGAGGTGAGGCAGGAAATGACCAATCCCTACGGGCATATTCACGGTGGAATGATGAGCCTTGTCATTGATGAGGCGATTGGCTGGGCAGTTGTCAGCCTTGATACAGAGCTGCATTATACGTCTCTGACACTGAATGTGGATTTTCTATATGCAATAAAGGCAGGGGAAAGGATGATCGCCAAATCCGAGGTATTACGTGTAGGTAAAAAGATCATAAATGTAGAGTGTCACGTATATGACACAGAGGGCAGGGTACTGGCCCGGGCAAACAGCAACCTCATTGTAACACATATGGGCTGGAAGGATTAAATATTGCTATTTATTTTCTACTCATAAGTTACTATTTTTGCGACCACTCATATGCTCAACGGTAAGAAAATAGTTATTGTACTTCCTGCATACAATGCAGCCCGTACCCTGGAACGTACATACAATGAAATACCCTTTGATATTGTCGATGACGTAGTGCTGGTAGATGATAACAGCCGCGACGACACCGTAGCAGAAGGACAGCGACTCGGAATTAAGCATATCGTCAAGCACGAGGTGAACAAGGGTTATGGCGGCAACCAGAAAAGCTGTTATAAAAAAGCATTGGACCTCGGGGCCGACATAGTCATCATGCTTCACCCGGACTATCAGTATACCCCGAAATTGCTGCACGCAATGTCATCGATCATTGCCATGGACGTTTATCCCGTAGTACTTGCTTCCCGGATATTGGGTAAAGGTGCTCTGAAAGGCGGTATGCCGATGTATAAATACATATTCAACCGCTGCCTTACTTTGTTTGAGAATATTATGCTCAGGCAGAAACTCAGCGAATATCATACCGGATATCGCGCATTCAGCGCAGAGGTGATACGTTCGATCGACTTTACACATAACAGTGACGACTTTGTATTCGACAATGAAATGATATCTCAGATATTCATGAATGGCTACGAGATCGCAGAAGTGACATGCCCTACAAAGTATTTTGAAGAAGCTTCGAGTATCAACTTTAAGCGCAGCATGAAATACGGACGAGGTGTTTTGCGCGTATCACTAACACATAGGCTTCATAAGATGGGGATCATAAAAAGCCCGCTTTATCAGAAACCTTAGTGACTCCCTGACTAATATTCACTCCCTTTATAGAATACCTTGAATATTCCCTGGCCTATCTGGTAGGTGATTACGTCATAATTCAATTGCCAGTTGGTCAGTTCAGCATTGGTCACATCATAAGCTTCCCCTTCTGTGAACAGGCGTAGTGTATTGCTTGTATTCATATAGGCAACTGAATTGTACTGGATCGTATAGTTAGTAGGATAATAGCTTTCCATTTCTGTGATATCACCTTTGTAATAGATCTTGAACTGGCCTCCGGGATCTTTATAGGCAATGACATTATCACCTACCTGGTATTGAGGGTTCATGTAACCAATGGTGTGTACACTATCGCCATAAAATACCCTGAAGTAGCCATCGCCTGATACATAGGCTACAAGATTATCGCCCGCTTTATAAGAGCTTGGGGCAAAGTCGTCCAACACAAATGTTTGTCCGCTATGAAATATCTTGAATTTACGGTCTACATCTACATAGGCCACAATATTTCTACCGGCATCAAAACTACTCACCTGGTAGTCTTCCTGCGATATCAGGTTTCCGCGATAGAATATTTTGAACTGTCCCGCGAAATTGTCGAATGCAATAATGTTGTCGGCTACTTTCAGATGCGACAATACACTGTCTGGTATATATGACTCAACTGTATAGGTCTGCCCGTTGTAGTACGCTTTGTATTCGCTTTTGTAGCTATCGAGGAAAAGAATAACACTGTCTGCAACAAAGTATTGATCGCAAACAGGGGCTAAATTCTTAGTATTACCCTTATCAAATACGTTTAGAGATTTTTGATTCAGATAGGCGACAAGGTTGTCGGTTACAAAGAAAGAATTAGTGAAACCATTATTGACAGATCGTACGCTGCCACCATAGTATATTTTAAACGACCGTGAGTTATCAAGATAGGGAATTGCTGTTCTGCCGATCTTCATGCTGGTAGGGGGCATGAAATCAACCTTGTGGATCATGCTGCGGTCCCACACCATGAGTTGATTCTGAATATCGACAAATGCAGCCAGAGGTTGTGCTGTTGCCGCAGATATACAGCATGCAAGCAGGAACGCAAAAGATAACAGCGAGCGCATAGAAAGTAATTTAGAAAACTATGCCGAAAGATAAGAATTAATGAGGATTATGCTGAGAAGACTGAAATAAAAAAGCCAGCCTGAGAACAGGCCAGCCCCTATAAACCCTATCACTATGAAAACTGATGCGAAGTTAAATAATCCTGTTTAATTCCAAAATTTTTTTTGACTTTTTTGAGACAAAATGATTGGATCTTTTCACGAAGAGAATTACACGGTGAACAAATAAAAAAGCCAGCCTGAGAACAGGCCAGCCCCTATAAACCCTATCACCATGAAAACGTCTTTATGCTAAGTAGCTAATTGTCGTTGGTAATTATATTACAAAGATACACCCCATTTTTTCTTTCCACAAAATTTTTAAATAATTTTTACAGAGAAAAATGAATTGTATATAATTGTTTGGTTATTAAATTGTTAAAGAAAAAATATTTTATTTTTTCTTCTTTGGTGAGAACATTGCCAACATTCTCCTTCCTTCCATTTTAGGCATAGATTCTAGCGCGCCAAACTCAGACATACGTTCTGCAAATTTCAGAAGCAGCAACTCACCACGTTCCTGGAACATTATGGCGCGGCCCTTGAACTGAACATAACATTTTACTTTGTTGCCATCCTGCAGAAATTTTTCCGCGTGCTTTGCCTTGAAGTCAAAGTCATGGTCATCGGTGTTTGGAGTAAAGCGTATCTCCTTTACTTCAGACTGTTTAGCCTTGGCCTTTTGTTCCTTGTCTTTCTTCTTTTTCTCATAAAGGAACTTCTTGTAGTCAATAAGGCGACATACGGGCGGGACAGCATTCGGAGAAATTTCCACTAAGTCTACCTCGCGTGCTATGGCCATTTTTATTGCTTCAGCCACAGGGTATACCTTGGGCTCAATATCATCACCAATAACACGTACTTCGGGAGCAGTAATTTCGTTGTTTAGGCGGTGCTCATTCTGCTGCACACGTGGCCTGAAAAATGGTTTGTCTTTTGGTCTTTTTTGCATTAAGGGGTTTTAATAATTACCGCAAATATAGAATATTTGTCTATTAAGTAGCTAAAATACAACTTTTTGTATTACTGATCTTTTCTTTTACCCTTGATCTGTTCGCGAACAATACCTTGAATTTCCGCTGCAAATTCCGCTATGGAAACAGCACCCTTGTCGCCTTCGCCGTGCTTACGTACGGCAACGGTCCTTTCATTCATCTCTTTCTCACCAACTATAAGCATATAAGGGGTTTTCATCAGTTCCGTATCGCGGATCTTACGGCCTATTTTCTCACTCCGGTCGTCAACATCGGCGCGCACGTCTACAACCTTCAATTCCTCAACAATGCTATGAGCATACTCACTGTATTTATCACTGATCGGGAGCACTTTTACCTGTAACGGCGACAGCCACAACGGCAGGTTACCACCACAGTGTTCCAGTAGCACGGCGATAAAGCGCTCCATAGAGCCAAACGGTGCGCGGTGGATCATTACCGGCCGTTTACGGGTATTATCGCTATCTACATATTCCAGCTCGAAACGTTCAGGCAAATTATAGTCAACCTGGATGGTACCTAACTGCCAGCGGCGCCCGATAGCATCACGAACCATAAAGTCGAGCTTAGGACCATAGAAGGCAGCCTCTCCGTATTCGATAACAGTTTTCAGGCCTTTCTCTGTTGCAGAATCTATGATCGCTTGCTCAGCTATCTGCCAGTTCTCTTCAGATCCGATATACTTGCTTCTGTCTTCCTGATCGCGGAGAGATATCTGGGCAGTATATTCTGTGAATCCCAGAGATTCAAAAACATAAAGCACGAGATCAATTACCTTTTTGAATTCGTCCTTCACTTGCGATGGCATACAGAACAAGTGAGCATCGTCCTGAGTAAATCCGCGAACACGTGTAAGACCGTGCAGCTCGCCCGACTGTTCATAACGATATACGGTGCCAAACTCGGCCAGGCGTAAAGGAAGGTCTTTATAAGAGCGGGGTGATGACTTATATATTTCGCAGTGATGCGGACAGTTCATTGGCTTCAGCATGAATTCCTCTCCTTCCTGCGGGGTAGTGATAGGCCGGAAACTATCCTTTCCATACTTTTCCCAGTGGCCGGAAGTAACATAAAGCTGCTTGCTGCCAATATGAGGCGAGATAACAGGCAAATACCCGGTCTCTATCTGCGCACGCTGCAGGAATTGCTGTAAGCGTTCCCTGAGCATAGCGCCCTTTGGCAACCACAATGGCAAGCCACTGCCTACCTTTTCAGAGAAAGTGAACAATTCAAGTTCCTTGCCGAGTTTTCTGTGGTCACGTTTTTTTGCCTCTTCCAGCAATACGAGATACTCATCCAGCTCTTTTTGAGCTGGGAAGGTAACTCCGTATATACGCGTCAGCATCTTGTTCTTTTCATTGCCACGCCAATAGGCACCGGCAATATTGGTCAGCTTTACGGCCTTAATAAACCCTGTGTTCGGGATGTGTGGCCCACGACACAGATCGGTGAAGTTTCCCTGTGTGTAGAAGGTGATACTGCCATCTGCAAGGCCATCCAGCAATTCTATCTTGTACTGGTCACCTTTGTCGGTAAAGTAGGCTATAGCTTTATCCTTTGGCACATCTTCGCGCTTGTATATGCTATTGTTGCGGGCAAGCTCCTTCATCTTATCCTCGATCTTTTTCAGATCTTCTTCACTGATCGTTTTATCGCCCAGGTCGATGTCGTAATAGAAGCCTGTTTCAATAGCAGGACCTATCCCGAATTTTACGCCCGGAAAAATTGATTCAAGTGCCTCAGCCATGAGGTGAGCAGAGGAGTGCCAGAACGTTGATTTTCCGTTCTTATCATCCCACGTTAGTAGGCGGAGGGTGGCATTGCTGTTTATAGGACGGGAAGAGTCCCACACTTCTCCATTCACTTCGGCTGCAAGAACCTTCCGTGCTAACCCTTCGCTGATGGACTTTGCGACATCTGCAGCACTGGTGCCGGCTGGATATTCACGTACGGCTCCATCAGGCAATGTAATGTGTATCATAAATTAATTAACTCTTTTAATGGTATGCAAAAATAATTGAAAGTTCACTGCCAACAGCACAAAGAAATTGTTATTCCGTTATTTGCCGGAAGTTCCCATCATGCTATGATCCTCTTGCAGTACTAAAAGTTGGTATAATTGACCTTGTATCGCATTGTATCCGGAAGGAACCTTGGATGGGTTGCCCGGAGTCCCGTTGTATCAGGATATGTTCTGATAACTGAGAAATTAAGAACAAACGAAGACTGACTGAAACCGGTGATAGATGCATTATAAATGCTGATCTGCGGTGTTTTCAGTGTATCTATACTGAAGTTCCATATTGAATCGAGAACAACAACACTGCGATAATACGGGCTTACTGTATCAAGTACGCCATGTATTGTATCAAGTTTTAATGTAGTGCCGTCATTGATGAGGGTGTCGAAATGTGCGCCGTAAATAGAATCATAAGCGCCGTACAAGTTATTAAATCCATTATACAGGTCAATATTATTGCCATCGTTAGAAAGCTTCCACACAAACGGGATATGGTCCGGGTCACTGAGGTCACATTTGGTAGTACCTGAGTATACAGCTGCATGCATCAGTGAATCGAACATGATGTAATCATCCTTGTGGCAATCGGTTATGTAGTCTGTATAGTTCAGTGTAGTATCAGCACCATTTGGCAGTTTCATTGTAAATGTACCGCCCGATATTTTCCATTTGCCGGTACGAAGCATTGCTTCTCTGTCCGGAGTGGTTGTTGTTGTTGGTTTTTTGTTGCAGGCCACCAGGATCAATATCACAGAAAGGGCTGTCAAAAAATATTTTGTCATTTAAGTAAGTATTTGAAGCTAAAACTAATAAATAATATCGAGGCTTAAAACAAATGATGAAGATACATATTTCTTCCGGCACGCAGGTAGTAATTGTAGTTAACAAATATTTTTTTATCTTTATTTCTAATGGTAAACACAATTTTTACCGGATTTGCGAAGGAATTAATTTAATTCATATAAGTGGCGTTTACCCGTACCCTTTTTCAATACTCCCGCTGTTACTTCTGTGTACAGAGAACATTTCTTCGGTGTGTTGTTTTCTTATGTTGTCTCATTCCAGCACATGTTTTGGGTCAGTTGACCGCATCATTTGTCACATCAGACACATCTGTCTGTAACCCTGCTATTGTAACCTTCTCTAACACATCTACCGGGGCTACATCTTATTCATGGGACCTTGGAAATGGCGTTACAACATCGGTAAAAGATGCATCAGCCAGTTACTTGTCTGCAGGCACGTATACTGTGACACTGACGGCGATGAACGGTGCGCTGGTACAGAAGTCGTCCGTTGTAGTGCGCGTATATAACGGACCAACTGTGAATTTTGCCGGTGCTCCCTTGTTTCGTTGTCCGGGAGATCCCGTGGCCTTCTCCAACACGACGGTGGCAAACTCATGGGGAACAACCGCCTATACCTGGATATTTGGAGATGGGGGCTCAAGCACTTCTGCCACACCGTCTTATGCCTATATTACGCCCGGTGTTTTTGATGTAACATTATTTGCAACAAATGCAGCCGGGTGTATCGGATCATTAAAGCGAAGTAACTATGTGTTCATTTCTACACCGGCTGCTATCAGCTTCAATCCCAGTCCGGCGTCGGTATGCACATCCCCTGCTGTCGTATCGTTTAGCAACACTACATCCGGCACACCGCCATTCTCCTGTGCCTGGACATTTGGCGATGGGGGAACATCGTCAGGCTCGTCACCTATTCATACTTATTCAATTGCGGGAGTATACGATATTGGCTTGCGTGTAAGGGATGGGAATGGCTGTGTTGACAGTATCCTGGTACCGGGATATGTGACCATAGGCAACCTCAAGGCATCTTACAGCGCCTCTACACATGGCTGTTTATATACTCCAACGCTGTTCACTAATACCAGCACCGCTTACACATCGTGTAAATGGTATTATGGTGATGGCGCTACATCTATCGGTGGTAGCGGTGCTCATACCTACACATCGCCGGGTACCTACCAGGTGAAACTGGTTGTTTCAGATGGTATTTGTCTTGATAGTATAACGAAGCCGGTAATAGTAGCACGGCCGGGCGGAAGTTATACGAGAACTACAGGACCTTGTCCTCTTCCTGTCTCCGTAACTTTCAATGCATCAGTATCGGCGGGTGCGTCAGTAACATGGGTGTCAAAATTGTTTGGCAGCTTGGGCACCGGCAATCCGTTGACATATCCGTTCCCGAATAAATATCCTGGTGTCAATGGCGCTGTTGATGAGGTGACCATGTACGTAACAGATGTTTACGGGTGTAAGGATACAATTAAAAGGATCGATACGATCAGTGGTCTGTTTGTCAACCCGGGGCTGATACCACCATTTAAAGGTTGTGCTCCGCTTACTGTCAAATTCAGCCCTTATATCTATGCCCGGGCCTATACTCCTTTTGGTTATTACCCGCCATTCAATGTGATATCTTATCCATATCCCTATAATGCGGTAAGCTACTCATGGGATTTCGGAGATGGATCGCCGGTGATCACCGGCCCCGGTCCGGTACATACGTATACGGCGCAAGGGATATATCCTGTGAATTGTATCGCCACTACTACCAACGGTTGTACCTCTGTAGTGGGTATTGATACGGTGAAAGTAGGGTCGACTGCTCCTAATGCCGGGTTTACGCGTGTACCCAGCAGGGTATGTGCCGGGCAGCCAGTGAGTTTTTTATCTACTTCGACCGGAACAATCAACGAATATAACTGGACGTTCGGAGATAATGGTAAGAGCACAGACGGGCCGGCAGTGACACACATTTACACAGTGCCGGGTATATTTACTGTAGACCTTGGCGTATTTAATAATGGCTGTGGGGGACTGCACTATTCTTTGAAGGATACGGTAGATTCCCCGAGTGCAGTCATACACGTAGTGCAGTCGTGTACAAACCCTTACGTTATAGCCTTTGGCGACTCATCTTACGGTGATGACTCCCATTTGTGGTCGTTCGGAGACGGCTCAACATCTACATTATTTCACCCTGTATACACCTATGGTGCTCTTACTGGATATACGGTAAGACTTACTACCTATAATAAAGCTTCAGGCTGCAGAGATACAGCAAATAAATTTATTGCTCTGAACAGGCTGAGGACCTCGCTTACTCCGACTTATTATAGCATATGCAGAGATGGGACTGACTCGATAAGGGCTTCCATTTTGAATGTGATGAACGGAGCTGAACCATATAGGCTCCCGGTTTCGTCCACATGGTTGCTGAATGGCGTGGTCACAGATAGTCATGTGCCTATATATCCTATACCAGAAGATTTTACTGTAATGACTGATAGTGTATACTACACCTTGCATTCGCGTGGCGTCAATACAGTGAAGTTTGTAACGCTGGATAACTTTGGTTGTAACGATACCACTTCACTGCCGATAAATGCCGCCAAACCCGTAGCAAAGTTTACATTTACGCCATCAAGCGGGTGTGTGCCGCTTAATGTGAGTTTTACAGATGCCAGCACTGATATTCCCGGCGCTTTTGTCAATAAATTCACCTGGCAATTCGGAGACGATAGTGTATCAACTGTGACCACATCTGTAACAGGCCATAAGTACCTTGCTGCAGGCACATACACTGTTACTTCAATGGTGACAGACAATATTGGTTGTTCAGACACTTTTACAAGTACTTCTTATCCCAATCTTATAAAGCCGATAGCCAACTTCTCCGCAAGTACGACAAAGACATGTGTCAATTTTAAGGTTAGTTTCAATAATACGTCAACGGGTGCAACTTCTTTTCAATGGTTTTTTGGGGATGGATTCAGTAGTACGTCACCTTTGCCGGATCACACATATACCTCTCCGGGAAAGTACAGCGTAAGGTTAGTGGTTACCGGTGCCACCGGTTGCACAGACACAATGGAACAAAAGGATTTAGTTTCCGTCAGCGATGTCCCGCACGCTGCGTTTACAATGGATGATACATTTGCCGTATGTCCTCCGTTGAAGGTCGATTTCAAAAACAATAGTACAGGTGGCTCGCAGAGTTTATGGTTGTTCGGAGATGGTACACACTCTTACAATACATCCCCTGTAGATGTGTATACATCTCCGGGTACATACAAGATCATATTGCATGTTACCAATACATCTGGTTGTGAAGATACAGCCGTGGGTAGGGTGACGATATTCGGAGCAACGGGGGCTTTTTCATATAGCCCGTTACTTGTTTGTACATCATCACCCGTTCATTTTTCAGGGCCCGTGTCAGGTGTCGCCACCGTCAGATGGGATTATAGCGATGGGGTCATAGCTACTGCAGGCTCATCGGGGACCTCCAGTCACAGTTATAGTACGGTCGGCAGGTACGTGCCGAAGTTGATACTGACAGACAGCGCCGGGTGCTCAGCTTTCAGTATCGGTGCCGATACTATTAAAGTAGATTCACTGTCCCCGGCATTTACATACAGTCCTAAAACATTTTGTCAGAATACCCCGGTTGTGTTTTCTGATTCATCTTATAGCTATTATTCGGCAAGTCAGTCATGGTTGTGGAGCTTTGCTCCAGGGGCTACAAGCACTGTTAACTCTCCGGTCTATACTTATACTGCGTCGGGAACACAATCTGTTAAGATGACTGTAACAAATGCCGCAGGATGTACAGCTTCGGCTACCAGGACGATCTTTGTTAATGCACCGCCGGGCATTATTTCCGGTGTGTCTTCTTTGTGTTCTGGTCAGTCTGCGAACTTCAGTAACGCAACACCCGGTGGTAAATGGTCGTGCAGTAACACTTCTATAGCTACTATCGACAGTGTTTCCGGTTTACTTGCAAGTGTTACTCCGGGGGTAGTTAATATATCGTATAGTCTCCCATCGGGCTGCTATGTCTCAAGATCGGTTACAATAAACAGTAATCCGGCTTTGATCTCCGGTCCCTCACGTATTTGCATTGGCGATGCCGTAACCTATAGTGATGCTCCCGCCGGAGGTGCGTGGACTAGTAATAGTTCATCTGTTTTAACCATTGGATCCGCATCCGGCATAGTTGGAACGCCAGCACCGGGCACAGCCACTATTACATATCAGTTGTCGAGTGGTTGCAGTGTCACTAAGAATGTTACTGTAGATCCCGTACCCGGCTTTATTTCCGGTCCGGCAAATGTCTGCGTGGGTTCTGCCATCAACCTGAGTAATGCAGTATCCGGAGGCTCATGGACCAGCGCTAACACTGGGATTGCTACCGTGGGTTCGTCTACCGGCTTGGTTTCTGGAATTTCTGTTGGTACAGCAACAGTCATTTATGCATTTTCTTCCGGCTGTTATACTTCCAGATTTATTACGGTCTTACCTCCGCTGTCTGCTATATCCGGTCCGGGTCGTGTATGTACCGGGTCGTCAGTATCGCTAAGCAACGGTAGTTCGGGCGGCACATGGCAAAGTAGTAACATAGCTGTTGCTACAATAACTCTTGGCTCCGGTAAGGTCACTGGTGTTAGTCCCGGGAGTGTTACAATATCTTACACCAGTACTGCGGGTTGCGTGACTACAAGCGTTTTTATTGTTGATACGCTGCCTTCTGCGATAATTGGTGCCGTGAGTTTATGCCAGAATTCGTCAACAACATTAAGTGATGCTGTGTCTGGAGGAACATGGTCTACTGCCAATACATCTGTTGCGGGTATTCATCCGCTAAATGGTTTGCTAACCGGAGTGTCCATGGGTAGTGCAACAATTACATACACGACTGTCAGGGGATGCACAGCGAAAACAACGATAACAATAAATCCAATTCCTTCCGCAATATCTGGCAGGTCTATTGTATGCGCCGGTGATATTGTTCTGTTAAGCAGTTTGCCATCCAGGGGGGGGTGGAGTAGCGATAACACTTCTGTTGCGTCTGTTGGTGCTGTGTCGGGAATTGTGAACGGTATTTCTGCAGGGAAAGCTACAATTTCGTACACTTTGGGCACAGGCTGTTCTACTACCCAAACAATCACTGTGTTGCCATATGTAGCAACTATCAGTGGTAGTCTTAATGTTTGCGTAGGTTCGGTGACGGCGCTTACAGACACTGGTGCAGGTACGTGGACATCAGGAAATACTACGTTGGCTACCGTAGGCCTGGCAGGTTTGGTTTCGGGTATTTCCGCCGGTGTGGCCAATATTACATACACAGTTTCCTCAGGTTGTAAAACTGTAGCTGCTGTCACAGTCAATGCGGTGCCTCAGCCTGTATCAGGTAAGACGGCTGTTTGTACAGGCGGCGTTATTTTTCTGTCAGACAATACTGCGGGTGGCTCTTGGTCTGTCGATAACACAACTGTTGCTACTGTCTCATCCGGTATGGTATATGGTGCGGGATCAGGTACCGCAGCAATCACCTATAAGTTGTCGACCGGCTGTTTTGTTACACATTTAGTTACAGTCACGCCGCTACCTTCCGCTATTACAGGTTTAAGCGGTGTTTGTCTGAATAGCCCTTCAACGTTTAGTAGTACCACCACCGGGGGCACTTGGTTTTCCGGAAATACGGCAGTGGCAACCATTGATCCCCTAAGTGGTATATTAACAACATTGAGCCCAGGTACGGCCACTATTACTTATAGCTTGTCAACGGGTTGTGCTGTTGATAAAGTAGTAACTGTATATCCGGTTCCAACGCCTATCGGTGGACCGAAAGAGGTGTGTATTGGAGGTTCTGCTTTACTATCAGATGCCATTCCCGGTGGTGTATGGCGTTCAGGAAATACCACTGTGGCTATTATAAGCACTACGTCCGGATTGGTAACAGGTTTGTTGGCAGGGACTACAACGATCAGTTATACACTACCCACAGGTTGCCTGGTGATTTCCACATTCACTGTACATCCTTTCCCCGCTGCCATTTCCGGTATAACAAGTATTTGTATGGGGCAAAAGGCAACACTTAGCAGCGATGTGGGTGGTACGTGGAGCAGTAGCAATACTGTGGTAGCCGAGGTAGATGGTACAGGAAATGTGACAGCAGTTTCTGCGGGCACATCCTCTATAACGTACGTTTCGGTATATGGTTGCGAAACTATGGTTCCTATTTTGGTGTTACCCGTACCTGGTCCCATAACAGGCAAATTCATTTTGTGTCGTAATCAATATGAGCAATTAAGCGATACCGTGATTGGAGGTATATGGAGCAGTACAGATTCTTCTGTTGTTGCAGTGAACAATGCAGGGTATATTCATGCTGTTAACGTAGGTAGTATTCAGATCAGTTATACATTATCGAATGGTTGCGGCGCAGTTGGCGTGCCGGTTAGAGTTGATCCGCTGCCGTATGCGGGGGTAATAAAGGGTCCTGCAAAGCTGTGTGCGGGAGAAACTTCTACCGTGTCCGATAGTATTGCGGGAGGGGTATGGAGTAGCTCGGATATGCGGATAGCCGGGGTTTCGATCAATGGAACAATAACTGCGGTCGCTCCCGGACTAGTAACGCTATCATATTCTTATACAAATAGTTGTGGCACGGATGTTGCCGGTTGGTCCTTGATGGTTAGGCCCGTGCCGGTAGGCGCGCATATTACCACGCATCCGGATGCCGGAATGTGCACCAACACCCTGTGGCAGAACTTTGGTGCTGATGTGCCACCGGCCGGTGGCGGTAATTATAAATGGCGGGTCGATAATGGTGAGCTATATGCTACCGGAGGTTCGGGACAGTACTGCCTTGTTAGTTTTCACAATCAGGGTAGGGGTGTTGTCTATTTGTCGTCACTTATTCCCGGTTCGGAATGCGCCAGTTCAGATTCTGTAGTATTACAGGTTGGTGATAATTTTGTTACGGAGCCATCCATTGTATATTATACACCCGAGTTTGTGTGTACAGACAATACCGCGGACAGCTACCAATGGGGTTATGATGATGCTTCATCGTTAGATTCTACATTATTGCCCGGAATGGTGAACCAGAATTACTACGATCCGTCGCCGCAACTGGCACAACGTTATTATTGGGTCCTTACCTATCATAATGGTTGTTTGCAAAAAACATACTACAATAAGGCGCTCGCTATTGTTTCCGGGGGAAGCAATGAAGGTTTTTTGGTTCAGCTTTACCCGAATCCCGCTGGTGATATCCTGAACGTCATGGTTAAGGGCCTCCTAACTACAGGCGGGCTGTCGGGTGATATCGTTGATGTATCCGGGAAGAAATTTGCCGGCTTCGTGTTTCATGGCGAACTGCATACAATTAATATAAATGGATTGCCACCAGGCGTATATATGCTCAGATGTTTTGCCGATGGGCAAAAAGTTGCCTCTAGGCCGTTTGTGAAGAAATAGTTCGGCATAGTAATTTTGTAATATGTTGTCTGTCTGACTGAATAACCGATTTATTTATATTTTTGCCACCCTGATTATGAAAGTCACACAACACCTTGCCGAAGCAAAAGACACGATCATTTCGTTTGAGATACTTCCACCTACTAAAGGAAAAAGTATTGAGTCTATCTATTCTCATCTCGATCCGCTGATGGAGTTCAAGCCGGCATTCATCAATGTCACCTATCATCGTGCAGAGCAGGTTTACAGGAAGCGTGCCGATGGTAATTTTGAGCGTGTGGAGATCCGTAAACGCCCCGGCACAGTAGGTATTTGTGCCGCGTTGATGAATAAATACAAGATCGAGGCAGTTCCGCACCTGATATGTGGCGGATTCAGCAAAGAAGAAACAGAGAACGCGCTTATAGATCTGGATTTTCTTGGTATCAAGAATGTATTGGCACTGAGAGGAGATGCTGCTGCAAACGAAAAGTTCTTCAATCCGCACCCGCATGGGCATCGTTATGCTGAGGAACTAGTAAAGCAGATCGTAACCCTTAACCAAGGTAAGTATATGGAGGAGGATATCATTGATGGCGCAAAGACAGATTTTTGTATCGGTGTTGCCGGGTATCCCGAGAAGCACTTTGAAGCGCCAAATATGGAGACCGATATCTATTATGTGAAACGTAAAATAGATCTCGGTGCTCACTATATCACCACGCAATTGTTCTACAACAACGAACATTATTTCAATTATGTTAAGCAGTGCCGTGATAATGGTATCAGCGTACCAATACTTCCCGGATTAAAGCCATTGACCAATAAAAAGCAACTGACCATTATCCCGCGTACCTTCAATGTTGAAGTGCCTGTAGAGCTTTCTAATGAAATGATGAAGGCGAAGACTGACGCCGACTGTGAAAAGGTAGGCACTGAATGGTTGTTGCATCAATGCCGCGATCTGTTGAAGAACAAAGTGCCCGTGTTGCATTTCTATACGCTTGGCAAACCGGGTGTCATCTACAATGTACTTAAGCAACTCTTGTAATATTACGGGTCCCGCATAGCGGGACTTTTTTTTAAATATCAATGTATTTTATCATCGTAACTTTAGTCTTGTGAACGGACAAACAAGGTCGGATATTGAGATAGGGCAAATGGTAGATATCATTCTGAAGAAAGACCAGAGAACAGGTGCACGAACCCGTGGCATTGTCAAGGCAATACTGACCAGCGCGCCGTATCACTCCCGAGGCATAAAGGTGAGGCTTGATGACGGGCAGATAGGCAGGGTCGCCGAGATCATTGACGAAGATCAGTAAATGATACCGCAATGAGAATAGCAATATTTATCGTCTTACTGATATTAGGTGGCTTGCGCGGATATGCGCAACACCCCAAGGTGTACAAGCAGAGTAAGAAGGTGGCAGGTAAAGAGATGCCCAGGCCATCCCTGGACCTGGCCAAATATCTCAGTAAGAATCTTAAGGTAGATACTGGCAGGCAGATATCGGGAAGGGAGGTTGTAAAGTTCCTTGTAGATATTGATGGTTCCTTGTCGCAATTTCGTGTGGTCAGCAGTATAAGCCGCCCTGTTGATTCAGCAGTGATCCGCATGCTGAGGAAGATGCCTCGCTGGATACCGGCAAAGGACCATGGAAAACCTGTGCCTATGTGGTTCTCACTGCCTGTTACAGTAAATGCGCGTTGATAAGGGCTATGGCCGCCTCAGCGCAGCGTTCTCCGTCGATCGCAGCAGATACTATCCCCCCGGCATATCCTGCGCCCTCTGCACAAGGGAATAGCCCACGGATATCGATATGCTGTAATGTATCTTTATCTCTAGGTATGCGTACAGGAGAGCTTGTGCGGGACTCAGTGGCTACGAGCAAAGCATCCTGTGTATAATATCCCTTCATTTTTTTTCCAAAATCTACCACAGCTTTTTTCAGGGCTTCCGAAACTGCTTTAGGCAGTACATCTTTTATGGCTGTGCTGTAAACTCCCGGTAAATATGAACAATCGGGTAGGGTAGAAGATATCTTGCCGGCAACAAAGTCTGTCATACGTTGTGCCGGTGCCACAAGCTGACCGCCGCCTAGTTGAAAGGCCCGTTGTTCCACCATTTGCTGGTAGTGCATGGCGGCCAGGGGGCCTGTAAATCCGGCTGCTGCAAAGTCGCGTTCATCTACAGCAACTACCGTGCCTGAGTTGGCAAAATGGTTATTTCTTTTTGAGGGCGACCAGCCATTCACTACTATTTCGCCGGGAGCAGTTGCAGCCGGGGCAATAATGCCGCCGGGACACATGCAAAAAGAAAAAACGCCACGGCCATTTTCCTGTGCCACAAGTGAATAACTGGCGGGTGGCAGGAAGGGGTCTCTTACCTGGCAGTGGTATTGAGCCTGGTCCACAATAAGCTGAGGGTGTTCTATGCGGACGCCAAGTGCAAACGGCTTGCTTTCTATCAGTATGCCCTTTCGATGCAATAATGTAAAGATGTCCCGTGCAGAGTGGCCGGTGGCCAATATCAGGGCATTGCAATCCAGGGTATTACCATCTGCTGTTATTACACCGCTTATCTTGTCTCCGTTCAACAGGATGTCTGTGATTTTACTGCCAAACAGTACTACTCCGCCGCAGGCTATTATTTGTTCCCTAATGGCGGTAATGATGTGCGGGAGTTTATTTGTGCCGATATGCGGGTGAGCATCAACCAGGATATCTCTTTCGGCCCCAAAGTGATGAAACAACTGAAGTATGCGCAGTACGTTACCTCTTTTAGTAGAACGGGTGTACAATTTACCATCGCTGTACGTGCCTGCGCCACCCTCACCAAAACAATAGTTCGACTCGGGGTTAACGATACCTTCTTTGTTCATTGCCGCGAGGTCCCTTCTACGGCTGCGTACGTCCTTTCCCCGCTCCAGGATAATAGGTTTGAAGCCCAGGGAGATCAGTTTCAGTGCGGCAAATAATCCTGCCGGCCCGGCGCCTGCTATTACTACATGAGGTGCATTGGTGACGTCCCTTAATTCAGGGTCGAATGTGGTTTCGTCTGCAACCGGCTCATTGATAAATGCCTGTACCTGTAGTATGTACCGGGCTTGTCGCGATCTCGCATCAATTGACCGCTTCTGAATGATGTACCCGGTTACTTGTTTTATGGTAACACCACATTCACCGGCAATTGCGCGTTTTATGGAGTTCTCATCGGCCGCCTCAGGCGGGGTGAGGTAAATGGAAATATTTTTGTTCATCTTTTGCGTTAGGTGTTTATCCTAAAAAGCAATATGATCTTATCAGATCGATGTATGTGTCTTCTTATAATTGGCCTTTACTTTCTCAAGATGATTCACAAATTTCTGTACGTCCGGGTCATAGGAGTATCCTTCCTCTACCAGTTTGTTCCCGTTCTCATCCACATAGAAATAGAATGGCTGTGAGTTAGATCCGAATTTCGAAGCCTGTAGGTCCGCATTCTTATTGCCCAGTGTCAGCACCTCCGATCCAAGGTCCTTTGAATAATATTGCTGCTCCTTTGGCAATGGTATTCTGTTGATGTCGCAATATAATGACACAACAATGAAGTCTTCTTTAAGCCTCATGGCTACATCGGACTTAGACCACACCTGTGATTCCATTTTACGGCAGTTCACACAATTGATGCCTGTAAAATCGAGCATGATCGGCTTCTTTAGTTTCTTCGATGCGGCGAGTGCTTCATCATAGTCGAAATAAGTGACCAGCCCGAGGTTCTTCACTACAGGTGGTTCATATATCTTCATCTCAGCAACATATTTTACCGGGTCGGTGTCACTGTGTACAGCGTTTGCAGATGAATGCTCTGTACCACCTCCGCCAAAGGAATCAAAAGTGCCCAGGGGTGGAACAAAAGCGCTCACACCGTTCAGCGGCGCCCCCCACATGCCGGGTAATAAATAAACGGCAAATGTGAATGATACGATAGACAGGAATAACTTGAATATAGAAACGTACTCCCTGCCATATACGTTCTTCACCGGAACATCGTCATGCGACAAACTGAGTTTGCCGAGCAGGTAGAAGCCGAGCAATACTGACAACACGATCCATATAGCTATGAATATCTCCCGGTCCAGCAATCTCCAGCCTTGTGCGAGGTCGGCATTGGAGAAGAACTTGAGTGCCAGCATCAGCTCCAGGAAGCCCAGGACAACTTTTACCTGGTTCAGCCAGCCCCCGGAAGAAGCCATTTTGTTCAGCATGCCCGGGAATATGGCGAACAGCGCAAATGGTAAGGCCAGGCCAATAGAGAATCCGAACATGCCTATCGCAGGACCGGCAATACCACCTTTTCCGGCAAGCACCAGCAGTGGACCTACTATAGGCCCGGTACAGGAGAATGATACAATGGCAAGCGTCAATGCCATGAAGAAGATGCCGCCAAAGCTGCCAATACCGGCTTTGGAGTCTGTCTTGCTTGTCCATGATGCCGGTAGTGTGATCTCAAACGCTCCGAGAAAGGAGATGCCGAATATCACAAAAATCACGAAGAAGAACAGGTTAGCGATCCAGTTGGTCGATAATGTATTCAGCGCGTTAGCCCCGAAGATCAGGGAAATGAGCACACCAAGCACTGTGAATATGATGATGATCGATCCTGAATAGTAAAGTGCGTTACGTATGCCTTCCGCGCGTGTTTTACTGCGCTTGGTAAAGAAGCTGACAGTAATGGGTATCATGGAATATACGCATGGAGTGAGCACCGCGGCCAGGCCGCCGCCTAAAGCTGCCAGGAACAGCCAGAGCAACGATTTCGATTCCTTCTGAGGTTCTTTATTTTCTTTATCCGGTTTGTTAGTCGCGGGTGCGGCAACGGCTGTTTTGTTGGTGTCGGCGGTAGCAACTTTTGCCTGGTTGCTATCAATACCGGTTACCGCCTCGGTAGGTGGTACGTCTCCTGCGTCTTTTATTTCAATGGAGAAAGTGACCGTTTTAGGAGGGAGGCACATCTTTTCGTCACAAACCTGGTAGGTATGTTTGCCGGAGATGATGGAATTGCCCGATATAGTCGCATTCTGGATATAATCAACTTTCTCCAGGAAATAAGTGACGTCGCCATCCACGCCATCCATTGGGCCTTTGATGGGTTTGCCTCTTTCTTTTACGGAATCTTTTAATTTCAATACTGAGTTCTTATCAAAAACAAACTCAGGTGAAACCTGCAATCCATCGCCCCCGGGATGAAGCGACCATATGTGCCAGCCTTTCTTTAGCTGCAGGTGGAAAATGATCTGGTATTCATTGTCCTTCTTTTTCTTGGCTTCTATTACCCACTTGGTCGGGTCTTCTGTCTTTTGAGCACGTACAGAAGTTATCGTTAATAAGCCAATAAGCAGGAGTAAAGAGGCTTTGAATATGCTCCTCATGAGTGTTAATTTATATCAATAGCAAATTCTTTGTCTTTGGGAGGCAGGCACATCCTGTCATTACATACCTGGTAGGTGTGCTTACCCTTTATTTTGGTTTTGCCTTTCACAATAATATCCTGGGTATAGTCCACATTGCCCGAGAAATAAGTCACCTTGCCATCTACACCATCCATAGTGGTAGTGATAGGCTGACCTTTCTCAGCCGCTGCCCCCTTTATTTTTACCAGAGGGTTGCTGTCAAATGTAAACGAGGGTGCTATCTGAAAACCATCACCACCCGGCTTCAGTGACCAGATATGCCAGCCTGTCTGCAGGGCCAGGTGAAAAACGACCTGGTATTCGTCTCCGCCTTTCTTTTTTACCTCATATCTCCACGAGGTCGGGTCCTGTTGTGCAAAAGATGTAACTGCCGCGAACAAGGATGCGAAGAACAGTGTCAGTTTTATTTTATTCATCCGTCGTTTGTTTAGTTGGTGGATAATGAATGACAGAGATGTTGTCTTATAGCAAGGTAACTCAGAAAAAGGAGTATTCTTTTTCCAGTATTGCTTTTTAACTTTTGATTTAGAGAATTTATTAATTCATATGGCTCAACGCGAGCAATATGTTGCGCCCGTCTATGTTGCTCAGCTCCTTAGAGCATGCACGTTCGGGGTGCGGCATCATACCATATACATTCCTGCCCTCATTGCATATCCCTGCTATATTGTTTACGGCCCCGTTAGGGTTTGAACTGATGTGTATCTCGCCTTGTTCATCACAATAGCGGAACACAACCTGGTTATTATCGTGCAGTTTTTTCAGTGTGGCGGCATCAGCATGATATCGCCCTTCACCATGGGCCACAGGTATCTTCAGGGCTTTCTCGCCCACATGCTGGCCTATCAGGTTGTTCTTTCCTTCACTCTTTATGAATACGTTCTTACAGGTAAATTTCTGGTGGTCATTTTGCAGCAGCACACCTGGCAGCAGTCCTGCTTCGCACAATATCTGGAATCCGTTACATACGCCAAGAACCTTTCCGCCCCTGTTAGCAAAATCAATTACCTGTTCCATCATCGGGCTGAAACGCGCCAGAGCACCGCAACGGAGGTAATCGCCATATGAAAAACCACCCGGGAGAACGATGCAATCATCGGTAGTGAACATACTCAGATCGCGGTCCTTATGCCAAAGCATTATTGTTTCTTGTTGCAGATCATCACGCAGGGCATGCATCATATCTCTGTCGCAATTTGACCCCGGGAAAACGATAATACCAAATTTCATTCTGTGTTATTTATGTGCCCTGAGGCAGAAAATGAGGAATACCAGTGAAAAATAAAAGATAAAGTTACTAAACCGTTTATTCTTTTCAAGCAATAGGGCATGTGTGATGATAATACTTAATGCCGGTAATGTCACAAGCCATGCTGTTTTTGTGTCGATATCAGTGAAAATGGCAACAAGTACAGATATAATAAGATAGAATGATATGGCTGTCCAGTCGCGGCGCACATATATATTGCTCATGGCCACATTTTGTTGCATCGCATATATACCACTGCCGAGCAATATCAGTATGCCTACAATTGTTAAAATTATGTAGAACGGAGAGCTAACATCTGATGTTAGTGAAATGCCTATGTGTGGCCATTCTTTTAAAAGGTAGAACCTGTCGGCAAGGAAGAGCACACAGCCAAGAAAGTAGGGTGGAGTAGCATACCCCATTGCTGCAACAGACCATTCACCCATATTGAACGGGCGGAACATGACCATACCTACCAGCAACAGGAAAAAATAGGCAAGCATGGAGAACTGGAACAGCGCAGCCATACTGAGTAAAAAACCGGCATTATAGATAAGCTTCCTGGGTTGTGATGTCTGTGTAAACCCGAACATGATGTCAACTGCTCCCAGCAGCAGCCAGTTTATGATCAATGTTTCGCTGAAGTAGCTGAACTGGGGATAAATAGAGGTGAGTAGTAAATATACAAATGCAGGGATGTACGTATACCGGGGAAATAGTTTATGGCGGGTAGCGATACTCTTCAGGTACAATGATTGCAGGAATAGAATGATGATAGCCAGCATGGTATAACCAAAAGAACCATGCCGGAAAATGAGATACAGGCCACGGAGTATGTAATTATACACGTAGTGGCCGCCTACAGGTGATGGGGCAATCGGGTGCAGCAGTGCCTGGAATTTTACCAGCAGGGTAAAAATGAACAGAATGATAACAGTAAACGGGCTATTATTTCTGAAAAGACTGAGCACGAATAGAATTTGGGGCTAAAATACAACTTTAGCGAAGCAGATTTGTTTTTTGTGGAAACAGGGAACGACTAATGTTCTGGAAGATACCTGCTTACCCGACCTGGGCAGCCAGTCGGGGTTGTCGTTACCTTCGGCAGAAAATGAGTGTACTTCTGTTTTTCCATTGGCACCTACAGTTGCCAGCTGTATCCTCGAATGATTAATGTTGAAATCGTTATATAAGAAAGCCAGTGTGCCGCCGGTATTTACAAAGGCATAAGAGGAGAATACGCCACCATCCTCTTGTGAGTATTGCTCCTTAGGTATATTAGACCCCCATTCCCGGTTACCATCTTTGTCATATGACAGGGCCATGATATCATTGTAGTGGTATTCATGCACCATAGTTGTATTGTAGGGGCTGTAATAGGAATAATAACCCATGGTAGGCATGTAGTTTGTTCTCTGTGTCACAAAATGCACTTCCGAAATAAGCACAAATCCGCCATCATTTTTTACGATCAGTTGCTTTACTTCGTAGTTATCAAAAGTATGTGTCTTGTTATGTTTAAGGTTGGTGCCATCTACAAGCTCAGCATCAAAAGGGATTATCCTGTTACCAGAGAAAGAGCCACTGGCAATATCATAAGCTGCATATATGATCCCGTTAAAGTTTCCATTCTTCTTATCGGAGTAAAAACCGCCGAAATAAACCTTCCGGTTCACATTGTCGATCTTCATATAACCGTTGGCTGCGTATTTGGATTGTAAAGGCAACTCTTTCGCTTCAAATCTGCTTGCAGTCGGTGCCAGCATCATGATCCAATATTGATCGACATAGTTTTGGGCACCCACCGGTGTATAAGCAGCCATGTATACTACACCATCATTGGCAATATTCACTTCTCCATGTTCTACAGTATTATCGGTCTTATAACTCGTCTTCACGCGTTTTACTATTGCCAGATTGTCATCAAGCAACTTTCCTTCAAAGTCTATAGTAGAACCTTTGTCATTTGCCCGGTAAACAAATATTTGTTTCTTGTTCTCTGATACGGCGGAAGAAAAATAATTCTTTGTCGCGCCGAATATCCCCGTTTTTACTTCCCCCAGTTCTATTGGTTTACTTTTAAGAAGTCCTTTCTCATCCAGTAAGGCGGCATATTGCACTACTGAATTGCCCTCTAATGACTGGTACAGCACGATCATCTTATCCGGGTAGGCAATAAAACGGGTCTGGTATATCCTCTGGGGAAAGAAGTCCAGCATTACTGTCGCCGCCTTGTTCATTGAGTCATTATAAGCGTCCAGCATATACCCATCCGACCCGCTGCGATAGGTGTATAGCAGCCCGCCAGTCATGCCCACAACGGCATAATCTCCGGTTCTGAAGTCGTATTTGTCATATGCCGAGTACGTAATTTCCTGCGCTGATGCCAACTGCATGCCTGGTGCACAGAGCAATAACGTCAGCAACGCCTTCTTGAAAAATTTCATTTGTCAAATTTAAGGGTAGCCATGTAAAACTAACGCAAATTTTAATCAGTAAGGAAACGCTCTCGTTGCTCTTTGGAAGGCACAATACATTTCTCTTTTCTGCTAAACCACCTATGCCTGTTTCGGGCAATGACGTCATACCCGATGTCTCTCAGAAATCGCGGAACGACCCTTAATGAGAAACGCAATAAAGTATTTCCACCCAGCAGCTCCAATATCTGCAACACTGCGTCCGATTTTATTAAATACTTTCCACCATAAGACAATATGATCGTATCAGCAGGTTGGGCGTTTAAGGCGTCTGCCGCCCTTTGTGCTTTTTTGCCGTAAGAAGACCGTAAAGCTGCAAATAGAAAACGGCCGTTTTTGTCATGATTTATTATCCACACCACCCAACGATCGCACAGGCCACACGCATCGTCATAGAATATTAAAGGCCTGTTGTTGGTAAGTTCCGCCACGTTATTGCGGTGTGTTTGTAGTTGTTTCGGTTGATATAGCTTGTTCCTCCCTGGCCCTTACTACAGAATCCTTCCTGGCTTTTTCAGTCATTTTGAGATTTAGCAAAGAGTCGGCCTTTATTTTTACTTCGATCTTGATGCGGTGATTTAGATCTCGCAAAGACATTGCGTCCAGCTCCCTGATCCGGATATTGGTAATAGAGTCGATCTTATACTGTATCTCTTCCTTTGAAAGGGGGCGTTGTTCGTTTTTATTACAACCTGTCATAAGCCCCACAATTGCCAGTATCGAAACTATCTTCTTCATACCTTATGGCAAAGCTACTGCAATAATCATGCTAAATGAATATAAGAGCTTGTTGCCAGCCATTTTTAACACTTTCAGAAGGCAATTATTTCTTGGCTATTGGAGTTAATTACCAATAAATTGTGCGAAATTTACATAAGAATGATCGGTGCAAAACCCTGCATATGGATATCTGTTGCTTTACTGATTTTTTCGGTAAGTAGGGTGCAGGCTCAGCAATCTCCCAACGATACGATCCGGCTCGGTGCTATCAATGAGGGTGGAGTGGTCTATCCTATGATCCTTTTGCCTGAGATATTGAAGACAGGGCTTATTATGGACCCCGAGGTTCGCAAGAAAAGAGAGCAGCTACGTTATAATATTTATGTTGTGTATCCCTATGCGCTTGCCGCCGCCAGGATATTCAATAGCGTTAATAGCCGGCTGGATAGCCTCGATCGTCGTCGCGACCGCAAAAGATTTTTGAAATCAATAGATCATGAATTGGATGCGGTATTCAAAGAGCCGCTTAAGAATCTGAGCATTGATCAGGGGCATGTCTTAATAAAATTGATCAACCGTCAAACCGGGCAGAATTGTTACTCGATAATAAGGGAATTGAAGGGAGGGATATCGGCCGTGGTTTGGCAATCTGTGGGCATCTTATTCAATAACAATCTTGTTCGGGAATATGATCCGGAAGGTAAGGATAAGGATATTGAGTCTATCGTCCGCGACCTGGAAGCCTCAAACAACTACCGATACCAGATATATCAGCAAAATGCTTTGTTGAAAAAGGTAACATCGCTATAAAGAAAGAGGGCACAGGATATCCTGTGCCCTCTTTCTTTATAGAAACAATAATTATTTAGTAATAGTTATAGGATAAACGTTCACGCCGATATTGAGCTTTGCATTCGGATCACAATTGCCATCACCATAGTTAAGAACTCGTGCGCCGTTGTATCCTGTCACATTCACTACTCCCAATTCGGCATAGTCACAGCTTAGTGCAAACTGAAGTGGCGTAGAGATACCAAATGCAAACTGGTGGCCGCTTGGGCGGGTAAGGGTTGCGCTACCGGATATAGAGAAGATGTCATCTTTCCTGTCAGGCGTAGCATAACCGGTAACCCATTTACGTACCAGGTTGCCCGACCACTTAACATACTTGCTCTGCAACGGGTCCTGGCTCATATTCATGGAGTCGTCAACCTGTATATTGTAGTACCAGTTACCACTGATGGTCGTATCGATACGTGTGGTAAGGATTGTCCCCGATATTTCATTTCCCTCTATAAAGTAGTGGTCAAATGTTATCGTGTGGGTTTCACCATTGTTATTGTATTGGTTGTTGTAGGTAACAATGATCGTGCCCTTTCTCTTCCTTCCGTCATAGCATGCATTGTTGTTATCGCCAAAGCGGATAGTAAGCGTATGTGGTATGCTCATAGTGTCTGTGCCCACAGTTGCTCCATCACTGAGGTATTTGCCATTGTAGAGGGTTCCTGCCTCATCAGCTATTGATACGATATCATTATTGGCCCATTCTATGCGCGAACCGTCAGACGCGTACCCTCCATTGTCATCCACATCGGTCAAACCCTGTTGTTTAACCGGCGTACAGGCTGCATATAACAACCCGGCAGAAACGATGGCGATAGCACCTTTTTTAAATTTTGACATACAATACATAGGTCTTGTGTATTTAATTGTTCTTCCTTTAATGAGTTAGCGATAAAATTTGCGCTAATATACAAGCTAATATACAAATAGTCGAATATTCGGCATAAAATAACCGCAACTATGCTGTCGTTTGGTTTATAAAAAATTTCTTTAACTTATACCGAGGTGGACAAATATACACATTAATTATTTTAAATATTAATTTACTTTCAGTTAAAGGCGTAACAAACATTCAGATATTCGTGTTTGTAAGGTGTGAAAAACTTCTAAAATGGGTATTAGTACTTATTCCGTTTATCTGTTTTTTTGCTAAATTGTGCAACATTGGATCTTGTTTTTTAAAAATATATCAAAGGTATTCGAACAATTAATTTTTTCTTAACCGTAAAAGTTTTTCCCTTGAAACGTAACCTATACTTTATTGTATCCCTCATCTTAACAGTTTTAAGCTATAGCGCTCACGCCCAGATCATAACTACCTACGCAGGAAATGGATCTCCGGGGTCTTCGGGAGACGGAGGGCCTGCTACCGCAGCGAAACTTACTGCTCCCTGGAGTGTGGCTACAGATGGGGCCGGTAATCTTTACATCTGCGATTACTCAAACCATAAGATACGAAGAGTTGATATTTACGGTGTCATTACCACATTTGCAGGTATTGGTTCACCTGGATATTCAGGAGATGGTGGCCCCGCCTCAACGGCACAGCTTAGTTATCCGTATGCGGTTGCTTCTGATTTCTCGGGTAATGTTTATATCTCCGATTATAATAATTCGCGTATTCGCAAAGTGAACACTTCGGGGATCATAACTACAATTGCCGGTACAGGTGTGCCTGGATATTCCGGAGATGGTGGTCCTGCAACTGCAGCAAAGGTATGGACACCATACGGCCTGGCCGTTGATAATTACAACAACGTGTACATTGGAGACTGGGGAAACTTCCGTGTTAGAAAAATAGATGGTACAACCGGAATAATAAATACATATGCGGGTAATGGAGTAAATACATTTAGCGGAGATGGGGGACCCGCCACTGCTGCAAGCATTGGATATGTATGGGGGATGGCTACAGACCCTTGGGGCAATTTATATTTTTCCGACTATTTCGGGTCTCGTATAAGGAGAGTAGATAATACTACGAAAATAATCAATACGTATGCAGGTACCGGATCTAATGGATTTGGTGGTGATGGTGGTCCGGCAACCGCTGCTACATTTTATTATCCATATGGGATTGCATCTGACTTTTATGGAGGTATTTATGTTGGTGATTATTTCAATCAAAGAGTAAGGAAGATTGACTACGGAAGTACTATAGTGCACACGCTTGCCGGAAATGGTACTCCGAGTTTCTCGGGTGATGGCGGTCCGGCAACAGCTGCTACGCTGAGGTATCCGCTGGGCGTCACTGTTGACGGATCTACAAATGTCTTTATTGCCGACTATCAGAATATTCGCGTACGTGTGATCAACGGACGAAATCGTCCACCGTTTTTCACTGCCACAACAAGCCCCACACTTACAGTGTGTAGCAATGCTACCGATTCTGTCAACATTCCGATGCAGATCGTAGATTCCGATTTCTGGCAAACGGAACAATTCATTAATTATTGGGGGCCATTCCACGGTATCGTGCATCTTGGGCTGAGGCCATCCAACGGCGATACGCTGAACCCTCATGGATTTTGGTATGAACCAACTTCTGGATTCTCTGGTTGGGATACAATTTACTGTCGCATTTTTGATGGATATAATGCAGATTCGCAGGTGATCTATGTACATATTCTCGGGGCTCCGGCACCCATCACCGGGTCTACAACCATGTGTATCGGAGGCTCAGTGACTTTGAGTGAAAGTGTTAGCGGTGGCGTCTGGAGCAGCAGTAATACGTCAGTCGCGACGGTCGGCACTGGAGGGGTCGTCAGTGGGCTGTCGGCAGGTACGGCAGCTATTTCATACAAATTGGTTTCAACAGGATGTTATGAGATCGCAACTATTCTCGTCAACCCGCCTCCATTGCCCATTTCGGGTACCTCGTCGGTCTGTTTGGGTGCTACGTCTACGTTAAGTAGTTTGTCAACTGGTGGTACTTGGGTTAGTGCTAATACTGCTATTGCTACTATTGGTTCGTCAACTGGTGTCGTCTATGGCAACGGCGTAGGTACATCAACAGTTACTTATACCTTGTCTACCGGATGTTGGTCCACAGGTGCAGTCACGGTAACTCCGCTGCCATCGACGATATCCGGAGCAGGTATTGTTTGTATCGGGGGCATGGTTTCGGTAAGCAGCTCTACTCCGGGAGGTACATGGTCTAGTAGTAATACAAGTATTATTACTGTCGGTTCTACGTCCGGCTTAGTGAATGGTGTAGGGATCGGCGCTGCAAACTTAACATATACATTGTTGAGTACTGGCTGCTATACGGTTAAGTCATTCTCTGTTAATCCGTTGCCTTCTGCCAACACGGGCACAATGAGTGTTTGTGTGGGGGCTGTGACAACTTTAAGTAATGCTTCAGGTGGTTCGTGGACGACTGGGACATCCGCAGTTGCAATTGTCGGGTCGTCATCCGGAGTCGTATTTGGGAAATCTGCAGGTACTGCATCTATCACCTATACATCTTCGTTAGGTTGCAGTGCTGTCAGTACCGTCACGGTGATGATGGTGCCTGTTGCAATTACCGGAACCACATCTATGTGCCAGTTCGCCGGCACTACGTTGAGTAATTCTACTACAGGAGGGGCATGGACCAGTACTGATATTTCTGTAGCAACGATCGGCAGCTCGTCAGGATCTGTGTCGTCCATTTCTCCGGGTACATCTACGATTTCCTATACGTTAAGTTCAGGGTGTTCAAGCACTACTGTTGTTACCGTCAATCCTTTACCCACGAGTATTTCCGGGTTTAGTAAAGTGTGTGCGGGTCAAACTATATCATTGACAGACGCCACTCCCGGAGGGTCATGGACCAGTAGCAATACTTCTGTTGCAGATGTTGGCTCAGGTTCAGGTATTGTACTTGGAAACGGTGCGGGTACTGCTACGATAACTTATGGTTTGTCTACAGGTTGCAATGCAACATTCGTGGTTACAGTCATCGCTTCTCCTTCTCCTATTACGGGTGCAACCGGTGTGTGCGTCACAGTAACTACGCCGTTAAGTAGTTCTACATCCGGAGGTTTGTGGAGCAGCAGCACTCCCGGAGTTGCAACGATCACTTCCCTCGGTTCCCTTACCGGTGTTTCAGCGGGTACTACTACTGTGACATACAAAGTTATCTCCACAGGCTGCTATACAACGGCTGTTATTAATGTAAGTAATGCGCCGGGGCCGATCACCGGTTCATTGAATATGTGCGTTGGTTCATTTTCTGCACTCAGTAACAGTGCATTAGGCGGAACCTGGATAAGCAGCAATACTGCTGTTGCAACGGTTGGTTATACCAGTGGTATTGCTAGCGGGTTGACGATGGGTACGTCCAGGATCACATACTCTCTGGGCGGTAGTTGCACTTCAATGGCAACAGCAACGGTTACCGCGGCGTTACCTTCGATCAGCGGTACTGCTGTTGTCTGTGAAAATATGGTCACAGGGCTTAGTAACTCTGTAAGCGGTGGTTCATGGGTGAGCAGCAATACAAGCGTTGCAACCATAGGATCATCAAGTGGGCTGTTGTCTGGTGTAGTTTCCGGTACGAGTTCTATAACTTACACATCTCCTTCAGGATGTAGCGTAAGCAAGACAGTCACAGTGAATCCTGCACCTTCCGCGATACTAGGGATCGCTGACGTTTGTGCCGGTGGAGGAACGGTCACATTGAGCGACGCGACACCGGGAGGCACATGGTATAGTAGTAGCGGCTCAATCGCGACGATCGGATCAACTTCAGCTCTTGTGAGTGGTGTAACTGCTGGTACTACATTGATCAGTTACAAGTTGACTTCTACGGGATGTATTACCACCTCAGTACTTACAGTGATACCATTGCCTTCTGCTATCCTGGGCAACGCATCAGTTTGTCCCGGCGGCACCACCACTTTGAGTGACGCAGGTGGAGGTACATGGATAAGTGGTTCTGTTTCTATAGCGACTATCGGATCTTCATCCGGATTTGTTAACGCACTCGCATCAGGAACCTCCGTTATTACCTATACTCTGAATACAGGATGTGCTATTACCAGGGTGCTTACAGTTAATCCACTGCCCGGACCTATCACAGGCCCTACGGCGGTATGTATAGGTGCCAATATTACACTCGTTGATGGCGGAGGTGGCACTTGGTTAAGCTCTAATACGTCGGTGATAACCATAGGTTCGTCCAGCGGTATTGTTACCGGTGGGTCCACTTTGGGTACTTCTGTTGTTACATATACGTTGCCAACAGGTTGTGTTACGACCACAACGGTTAGTGTCAGCCCTTCTCCTTCTGCTATTTCAGGTCCTTCTACGGTTTGTGCCGGGGCCACCGCATATCTGAGCAATAGTGTGAGCGGTGGTGGATGGACAAGTAGTAACCCTTTGATAGCTGTTGTGGGAACAATGGGAGATGTTAATGGGTTGGGTGCCGGCACTGTGACCATTACATATTCTTTAGGTTCCGGGTGTACGGTCATGAAGGCAATGACTGTTAATCCTGCTCCGTCAGCTATCCTTGGGCCTACAACCGTTTGTACAGGTAGCCTGACTACCTTAAGTGATGCAACGACTGGTGGTGTATGGAGTAGCAGTGATCCGTCTGTTGCATCGATCACGTCAGGCGGAACTCTTTCAGCCGCTTCAGTAGGTACAACTACTATTACTTATGGCCTCACCTGTAATGTTACACAGGTGATCAGTGTTAAACCGACACCAACTACTATTTCCGGCACACCATCTGTTTGCGCAGGAGATGTAACGACACTTTCCAACGGAGTTACAGGTGGTACCTGGACCAGCAGCAATACCAGTGTTGCTTCTGTAGGCTCTTCTTCAGGTATAGTAAATGGCCTGGCAGCAGGTACATCCAGTATCTTGTATTCTATGGGTGCCGGCTGTACCACATCAAAGATCGTTACCGTGAATCCTGTAGCCAATCTTACCGGTAGTAGCAACATATGCGTTGGTCTGAATACTACATTATCTTCTTCTATTAGTGGCGGTACATGGTCTAGTAGCGATCCTTCTGTGGCAACGGTTACAGGTGGTGTAGTGCATGGTGCTAGTGCAGGAACTGCTACAATATCATATATTCCGGCTTCTGGTTGCGTGGCAACCAGGCTAATAACTGTAAATACCGTCCCGGCTCCTATCACGGGTTCATCTCAGATTTGTCTTAGTAACACAACTCCGCTGAGTACAACCACGTCCGGAGGTGCCTGGAGCAGTAGCAATCCGGGTGTGGTTACGGTAGGCTCCGGTTCAGGTATTGCCAATGGCGCAGGGCTGGGCACAGCTATTATATCATATTCTCTTGGATCCGGTTGCACCGTTACACTTCCGGTCACGGTCAATCCGATGCCGCTTGGTATCACAGGAGGCAGTAGCGTATGTCTTGGTGCAACGATTGCTTTGTCTGATGCCACAGCAGGTGGTATTTGGTCCAGCGCAAATACTGTTATGGCCACTGTTTCGTCCGGTATTGTTTCTGCATTGGGTGCAGGTACGGTGACAATCAGTTACACTTTGTCTAGTGGATGTGGTGTGACAAAGAACATCACGGTGAATGCGCCTCCTGCTCCTATTACCGGCATTCTGCAGGTTTGCGCCGGAAACAAAACAGCGCTTAGTAATGCAGGTACAGGAACATGGAGCAGCAGCACACCGGCAAAGGCAACAGTTTCAGGCACTGGTTTGGTTTCTGGTATAAGTGCAGGTACGGCTACCATCTCGTTCTCTTCGGGTAGCGGATGTAGTGCCCTGGCAGTCGTGACAGTTTACCCGGTACCTGCTGCGATCACCGGTGCAAATACGCTTTGCGTCACCTCTGCTACTACATTATCTGATGCTACTCCGGGTGGAGCGTGGACAACTGGTGATCCGTCTATTGCTACAGTATCTGGTGGTGTGGTTTCAGGTGTGTCTACGGGTTCTGTTGATATCAGCTATTCTACAGGAGCGGGCTGTACTGTTTCAAAAACACTGACTGTTAATGCGTTGCCGCCTGCTATAATTGGTGGAACCAATGTATGTAAAGGCGCTACCGTACCTCTGTCCGAACCATCTCCCGGTATTTGGACTACGAGTAACCCGATAGTGGCCAGCGTGGGTGTAGGCACAGGATTGCTTAAAGGACTTAGTGTGGGTACGGCTACCGTCACCTATTCTGCGGGTCCTGGTTGTATCGCAACACTGGATATAAACGTTGACCCTACACCATTACCAATAACGGGTACTGCTCATGCCTGCGATGGACAGAGTACTACGCTCACCGATGCCACTACTGGTGGATTCTGGAGCAGTGATGATATGTCTGTTGCTACTATTGACGCTTTCGGTAATGTGAACGGATTATCTTCGGGATATACTACCATTAGCTATACGCTCGGCTTCTGTGCTGCGACTACCACGATGACCATTGATCCTCTTCCTGCTGCGATCACGGGCACCGCAAGTGTATGTGTGGGATTGCCCACGGTTGTTAGCAGCGCCACTCCGGGCGGCGTATGGAGCAGTAGCAGTTTGGGTACCGTTGTTATAGGATCTATGACGGGTATTGCAACCGGTATTACCGCAGGTACAGCAACGCTGATGTATACATTGCCTACGGGATGTTCTACCTCTGCTGTAGTAACGATCAATCCGGTGCCGGCGACTATAACGGGCCCGGGCGATCTTTGCACCGGCTTGTCGATTGCGTTGAATGATATAACAGGCGGCGGATCATGGAGCAGTTCGAATTTAGTTGCTGCTTCTGTCGATGCGTTTGGTAATGTTTCCGGGTTAGCTACAGGTATTACCGACATCCGGTATACGCTTTCTACAGGTTGTTACGCCGCACATTCAGTAACTGTCAACCCTTCTCCTGCACCAATCACGGGAGTAATAGATATGTGCGCAGGCGGTACTACCCATGTTGTTTACGATGCTACTACTGGTGGTAAGTGGACAAGTACATTGGTTACCGTTGACTCTCTTGGAATGGTTACAGCGCAAAAAACCGGAGTTGGTATCATTTCTTATACCCTTCCTACGGGATGTATGACCACTGCGACAATGACGGTACTTAAGGTTCCGGGTCTTGTTGCCGGGCCTAAGTGGGGATGTACTGGTGCGGCCATTACGCTTACTGATACAACGCTCGGTGGCGCATGGACAAGTGACGACCTGTCCATAGCTAATGCTTATCCTGGCGGTATTATCACAGGTATAGCTCCGGGAACAGTGGTCATCAGCTATACACTCCCTACAGGTTGCGGCATAGGCGACACAATAACAATATATGCATCTCCGGCCGCCATTATTGGTTCGTCGCAGATATGCCTTGGTGGAGTGAGTACTCTTAGTGACGCATCTCCTGCCGGTAGTTGGAGCAGTGACGCTCCTTCCATAGCTACAGTTGATATGGTGACCGGCGATGTGACTGCAATGTTGGTTGGTAATACAACGATCACCTATACAAATGGGGTAGGATGTATTGCAACACTACCTATTACGGTTGCTCCTTTGCCTGATCTTTATAGCGTAACGGGAGGTGGTACGGTTTGTGTCGGAGATCCGGGTAAGAATGTTATGTTGAATAGTTCTGCAGTTGGATTTGATTACAGTCTATATAGTGGTAGCACGTTGATCGCGACCAGGCCGGGTACTGGCTCTGGGCTTACATATGGTCCGTACACAGCTTCGGGTATTTATACAGTGTTGGCTACTAATACTACCACATCTTGTACAAATACAATGAGTGGTAGCGCAACTATTATTCTGACACCTTTGATTGCTCCTGTAGTTACCATAAATACCACGCCGGGAAGTGCGGTGTGCGCAGGAACCCCTGTGAGCTTTACCGCGGTACCAACCTGGGGAGGCTCCGCTCCTGCTTATCAATGGAAGTTGAATGGTATTGATATGGGTATCTCAGGGCCAGTCTATAGTTACACTCCTGCTGAAGGGGATGTAGTCGTTGCCGTTATGACGAGCAATGCTACTTGTGCTAGTCCTACAATGGCTTATTCATTCGTTACGATGTCTGTTGCAACACCACTTGACCCTTCTGTCACTGTTACAGTGGATCCGGGTGTGAACGTGGCTAAGGGGCAGCCGGTAACCTTTACAGCAAATGTTACAGATGGCGGATCTGCTCCTGTCTATCAGTGGACGTTGAATGGTCATAACATCACCGGGGCAACAAATGCCACCTATGTCACTACAACGCTGGTTAGCGGAGATAAGGTGAACTGTATCGTTAACACGGCTGATATGTGTAATGTGACTGCGAAAGCGCCGCAAGACGTATATCTGTCCGTTTCAACTACAGGTACCGCTATCGTAAACAAGTCACCGAGCATGATACAAGTACTGCCTAATCCTAACAAGGGTCAGTTTAGTATTACGGGTAGTATATCTGTGACCGATGATGAAAAAGTGACCATTGAGATTGCAGATGTTCTTGGTCAGATCCTTTATTCTGGTAGTGTCCTTGCTCATGGAGGTGCGCTTAATGAGCAGGTTATTTTGCCAAATACGGTGGCTAATGGAATGTACCTGCTTAGCATTCGTTCTTCAGTGGAACATAGAGTTTTCCATGTTGTTGTTGAGCAATAGTAAGTTTGTTGAGATATAAACGATAAGCCGGCTTTTGGGCCGGCTTATCGTTTATATGGGTATAGTTGGCATATCGTATCTCAGCTATCTTATTTCATAAAATATTGATTACTTTTACGACCTAATTCACAAATATGCAAATTGCTATAATAGGTACCGGCTATGTGGGATTAGTTACAGGTACTTGCTTTGCGGAAACTGGCAACAATGTTGTGTGTATAGACATTGATGAGCGAAAGATCAATAATCTGAAAGAAGGAAGATCCCCCATATACGAACCCGGTCTTGATGTGTTGTTGGAGAGAAACATAAAGGAAAAGAGGCTTCATTTTTCTACTTCATTGAGTGAAGGGATCAAGGACGCTAAGGTGATATTTCTCGCATTGCCTACGCCTCCTGGTAAAGATGGTTCTGCCGACCTGCAGTATGTATTGGATGTTGCGGAATCATTGAGTAAGATAATTACGAAATACACAGTTATAGTAAATAAGAGTACAGTTCCTGTAGGCACTGCTGAAAAAGTACATAATGTACTGATCAGTCGCTTGGACAGAGAGTTGTTTGATGTGGTCTCCAATCCCGAGTTTCTCCGGGAGGGTGTAGCGGTGGATGACTTCCTGAAGCCGGACCGTGTGGTAATAGGAACTTCTTCTGAAAAAGCGAGGAAGGTAATGGATGAACTGTACCAGCCATTTGTAAGGCAGGGTAACCCTATCCATTTTATGGATGAGCGCTCTTCTGAAATGACGAAGTATGCAGCTAATTCCTATCTTGCTATGCGCATATCGTTCATGAACGAAATGGCCAATCTTTGCGAAAAGACCGGCGCAAATGTGGATTGGGTACGTATAGGCATGGGCGGGGATAGCCGTATCGGCAAGCGCTTCCTGTTCCCTGGCATTGGGTATGGTGGTAGCTGCTTTCCTAAGGATGTAAAAGCCTTAGGGTTTACAGCTCTTGAAATGGATTATGACTTCAGGCTGGTGAAGACCGTGATGGAAGTCAATGATCGTCAGAAGAGAATACTTGGTACAAAGGTTAGGAACTACTTTGGAGACGATCTGAGTGGACTCACTTTTGCTATATGGGGTTTAGCGTTCAAGCCGGAAACGGACGATATTCGCGATGCGCCATCATTGGAGTTAATTAACGAATTGCTGGCAGCGGGAGCCTCGATCCGCGTCTTCGATCCGGAAGCTATCGCTAATGTAAAACAAATAATGGGCGATAAGGTATATTATGCGACAGATCAGTATGATGCATTGACCGGAGCAAGCGCCCTTATCGTGGTTACGGAATGGAGTGAATTCAGGAACCCTGATTTTGACAGAATATGTAGCGTGCTGAAGCACCCGGCAATATTTGACGGGCGTAATGTATATTCCCTCGAAAAGATGCAGGAGTTATCCTTCTATTATGAAAGTATCGGGCGTAAGGTTATCCATCCGCAGGTTCGGGAAACCTTGACAGCCACACACAATACGATCATAAGAGAACGAGGTGTTCTTGATTAGGTATATGTCATAATCATTTGTTGATCAATATATTAGGTGATAATTTTTCGACCGGATTTCATGGTCGTCACATTTCTGAAAAAACATGGCAAAACGCATTCTAATTACCGGAGCAGCAGGCTTTCTAGGTTCGCATTTGTGTGACAGATACCTGGCTGAAGGGTACGAGGTCATAGGTATGGATAACCTCCTGACCGGAAATATCAAGAACATTGAGCATTTATTTCCTGTAAAGGAGTTTCAGTTCTATCATCATGATGTTACCAAGTTCGTGCATGTTCCGGGGCAAATAGATTACATTCTTCACTTTGCTTCTCCCGCAAGCCCGATTGACTACCTTAAAATGCCGATACAGACATTGAAGGTAGGGGCGTTGGGTACGCATAATCTGCTGGGGCTCGCCAAGTCAAAAGGTGCGCGCATATTGGTGGCATCTACCTCAGAAGTATATGGCGATCCGCTGGTACACCCGCAAACAGAGGAGTACTGGGGCAATGTGAACCCGGTAGGCCCGCGTGGCGTATATGACGAGGCTAAACGATTCATGGAGAGCATCACCCGTGCCTATTATACTTACCACAAAGTAGAGACGCGCATCATTCGTATATTTAATACTTATGGTCCTCGTATGCGGCTCGATGACGGCCGTGCACTACCTACATTTATGAGCCAGGCGCTACGAGGCGAGGATGTGACCGTATATGGTGACGGGTCGCAGACGCGCTCTTTCTGCTATGTAGATGACCTTGTGGAAGGTATCTACCGATTGTTGCTCTCTGACTATACGATGCCTGTGAATATTGGTAATCCATCGGAGATCACATTGCTTCAGTTTGCTGAGGAAGTACTGAAACTGACCGGTTCAAAATCGAAGATCGTATTTGAGCCACTACCGCAGGACGATCCAAAGCAGCGCCAGCCTAATATCACGAAAGCGAAGCAGATACTTGGCTGGGAACCGAAGGTGGACCGCCATGAAGGCCTGAAGCGCACGCTTGAGTACTTTAAGCAGCACATTTAAGATAGTAATGTACTTATATCGAATAGTGAACAGGAAGCTGTTCACTATTTTTTTATTGCTTTAATTGCTGGTAGTAAGCCGGATCTATATTCTTATATCCAAGTTTAATGGCCATTTCCACATCCTGAAGTGCATGAGCCTTATCTCCTTTAGACGCGTAGGCCCGGGAGCGGGACACCAAAGCATCTCCATTTTCCGGAGTGATGGCCAGAACATGGTCATAATCCTTGAGCGCTTCGTTAAATCGTTGTAGTCTCAGATAGATCCTGGCGCGGTTAAGGTATGGTATCGTTGCATCCGGGTTCTGATCGATCGCCATCTGGTAATGGTACAATGAAGAATCCGTTTGGCCTATGATATCCAGAAAGTTGGCATAATTGCTGTGCCCTTCGGGGTAGTATGGTTTCAGGCTGAGTGCTTTTCGGAAACAGTATTCAGCAGAGTCGAACTGATGTTTGATGCTAAATACAATGCCCATTCCCAGGTATACATTCTCATTCTTCGGGTTGATGTTCATGGCCCTGTAATAGGTGATCTTAGCGTCATCTATCATTCCTACCGTACGTTGCAACTCGCCAACACAAATGATGGGGTTAATATAGTCAGGTTTTCGCTGAATGGACATGTTATAGAAAAACAGGGTTGAGTCTGCCTTGATCTTTTTATCATTCGGGTCGGTAGCATTCTCAAAACGGCCTGAGTAATCCTGTCCAAGGTAGAAATAGGCTATCGGAGACTCCGGATGTTTGGCCGAATCATCACTCCACAAGGAGTAGGAGTCATACCAATCTTCACAACGCGCGTGTGCCATGTAGCCGAGTACAAGGCAGTAAGCCAGTGTGCCGCCAAGCGCCACTTTGCCTGTTTGGGTCATGCCATTTGTGAAATGCTCTGAAACAAACCACCCGGCTATCAGGAAGAAGCCGAGATAGGGAATGTAGCCATACCTGTCTGACATGATAGCCCCGCCTACAGGTATAAACTGCAGGAGCAATGCAATGTTGATCGTGAAGAAAAGAGTACCGAACACCACCATCTTGTTGTGGCGTGCAAATTTTATGATCACAGCAATAAGTGCAGCAATGATAATCACATAGGCGTAATAGCTTGCAGGTAAAGAATCAGCTTCTTTCAGCGGGTAGGGGTAGAAGTTGCTGAGGCCCACCGGTACCACCAGCTTCCACAGATAAGTAGTAAGGGCATAGCAGCCGAGTGCTATACGTTCTATAGGGTTGAAATGCACATCCAGTTTGCCTAACGCACCGATATTTGTTTGCGCCTGTACAGACAGCAGGCCGAACAGTAGCGATAAGCCAAAGTGCGGTATCTTCTCCAGCAGCAGCTTGAGGTGCAGCTTGCGCTGCTCGTAATAGTCGAACAGGAAGAGTGTAACAGGCAATGTAACGGCTACGGATTTTGCAAGCAAAGACAGTGCAAACAAAACAATACCAAGTATATACCACATAGTGCGTTTAGAGCCGGTAGCGCGCAGGTAGAGCACATAAGTGGTGAGCGACAGCATGAAGAAGGTGCCGTACAAGAGATCTTTGCGACCGGCTACCCATGCTACAGACTCTATGTGCATAGGGTGCAATCCAAACAGAAGAGCGGCCACACCTGCCGCAACCATACGGCCGGTAAACACTTTTACAAAAAGATATACAGCCAGCGTGCAGAGAATATGAAATAACAAATTGTCGAGGTGATAAAGAAAAGGTTGCAGACCTATGTAGCTGTATTCAAATGCATAGGTAATGATAGTAAGCGGGTGATAGTTACCCATCACTTGTGTAGAAGTACTGAAGATCGTTTTAATTCCCTCCCATGAACTGTTTTTGATATACTGATCGGAAGTAACGTAGCCGATGTCGTCCCAGTTAGTGAATTTATTGTTCGTGCATGTATATAGGAACAGGAAGGTGATCAAGGCAATACCTGTGGGCACAAGTATATGTGAATACTTGTGCAAAAAGCTTTTTTCGCTTGTTGCCTGTGGCCCTTTTGATGCGGCGCGTGGTGCTGCGGTAACAGCTTTGGCCTGTGCATTATTTATATTAGAGTTATTTTTTTTCTTAGCCATGTCTTGTAAAAATACATTAGCATGTGGCAAATTCAAAAAGAGAGCATCAAAGCCCGGAATTTTCCGGAATTTGCCTCATTGCGCATTTTCTTTTTCATCAGTAAAGTGTGCAATTCTGACTGTAATGCTATGGAAATCAACACCAAAGTGTGCAATTCAAATTGCACAGTGAGCAAATTGCGCAAAAGGAGATATTACTTTGTCTCGTCCTGTCACAAATCCGGCTAAATAAAGCCGCAAAAGGTGTGCCATATTGATGAAACTGATGTGTTGAAAACGGATAAATTTTATGCTACTTTGTTTCTTTGTCCAGGCCGTATCAAGGAGAGTGCCGGTTGGTTGTGCTAACTAATGAATATACATTATCCCGGTGCGACATGATCTTCGGAATACCGATCACGGTCGCGTGTTCAGGAGAATGTTTTGCGGGATGATCGTTAAGAATTAAATTACGGATGCAATTCTGTCGTAATGAGTGATATTTTTAAAAAACTGTCAACCCTGTTAGTCGTGATGATCTGCAGCTTTATGCCTGTAATAGCCCAAACCGTGAAGCTGACTAAGGAGGGCAGGACCTATAAAGTGGCCTGCAAAGTGAACGGGCTGAATCTGAATATGTACCTGGATACCGGCGCAGATGTGGTAACCATATCGGCTCTTGAGGCATTGTTCATGCTCAAGAATGGCTATCTGACTACAGATGATATCCTGGGCAATGAAGTGCTGGAAACCGCCAGTGGCGATATTGCAGAAGGAACTCAGATCAATATAAGAGAAATAGTAATAGGTTGGCATGTGCTCAGGAATGTAAAGGCGACCATAGTTCATTCGCTGGATGCACCTCTATTAATGGGGCAAAGCGCGCTCTCAAAGCTTGGAAAGATAACTATAGACTATGAGCATAATACACTGATAATAGATAATGGCAAACAAAACCACGCCGATACGAAAGAAGCTGAAGTGACAAAGAAGGATATACCGAAGGATATGATCTATGTGGAAGGTGGTGATTTTAAGATGGGCAATAATTTTGGAAAGAATGATGAAAAACCGGAACATACCGTGCATGTGAATAGCTTTTATATGTGCAGGGCCGAAGTGACAGTGGCCCAGTTTCGGCAGTTTGTGACAACAACAGGTTATAGAACGGCGGCAGACAATGAGCATTGGGTGAGCGTGTGGAATGGTATGCGCTGGCTTCGTGCAGAAGGGATCAATTGGGAGTACGATACTCATGGGGGTAAAAGAACTGACGGGCAGGATAACGAACCGGTGCTTTATCTTACATGGAATGACGCCGTGCGCTATTGTGAATGGCTGACGGCACAGACCGGCCGCCATTACCGCCTCCCGACAGAGGCTGAATGGGAGTATGCAGCAAAAGGAGGCAAAGAGGCAAAGGAACCCCATGTATATAGTGGCAGCAACAACATAGACGATGTGGCCTGGTATTTCAGTACGGCCAATGGCATGACGAGGTCTGCAGGCCTGAAGAAGCCTAATGAACTTGGTATCTATGATATGACCGGAAATGTGATGGAAATGACCGCCGACTGGTATGATGAGAAGTACTATCAAAACAGCCCTAAGGATAATCCACATGGACCTGCTACCGGAAAGTCCAGGGTGGCGCGGGGCGGTGGATGGCACAGCACAGCCCCTGACAGCAGGAACACAGACCGCCACTATGATGAGTTATGGTCGCGCAATAACTACAATGGTTTCAGGGTGGTGATGGATGCCAACTGATCAGCCGATGATGTGATTGAGTTCTCCAGAGCTGACAAAGTAGCAGAAGACAGACCTGAACACTTTGTGGTATGTAATTTGCTACGGTAGGCAGAGGGTAAGATGCCGCGGAAATGATTAACTTCGTAAGAATACAAGAATATGAAAAGTACTGTCAGAACAATCATTACCTCAGCATTTACGGCTCTAATGACGTTTTGCGCTGTAGTGTATATCTCCTGTACCAAGGATAGGTGTGCATCCGTGAGCTGTAAGAACGGCGGATCTTGTAACGGTGGTAAGTGCACCTGTACCGGTAGCTATGAAGGTGACAATTGTGAAAAGGAGGCCAGGACTAAATTTATAGGGAATTGGGGAGTAGAAAATAATGTGACCACTACAGAGCCTGCCAGTTATGGCATACAGATCGTTGCAGGGGCTGCAAATAATGAGGTGCAGATAAAGAATCTTCATGATATTGCGAGTATTACGCTGGTAGCCACTATCTCCCGTGATTCGATAACTATTCCGGTACAAACCATTTCCGGTAAAACATTTGTTGGAGCGGGCTACATCTATTCAACCAGCGTATACGGCCAGAACAATACAGTATCTGTTCATTACACTGTTACGGACAATACTGCAAAAACTGTTCACAACGAAACTGAGATATGGCACGGATGACCTGGAAGCGCCTTTTATTGTCGGCATTTGTATTCCTTGTTCAGCTACAGGCCACCGCGCAGCATATCATTAAACTGGAACACACCTACTTTACCTCCTATTTTTCGGTGACGGAGCACATACCCGTGATGGTACATTATGTACTTACCAGCGATATGGTTACGTGCCCTGAAGAGCAAAAAGTACCCCGAAGCAAGGGCCATTTCACTGCCGATCCGATAGCGCATGATGAGACCAACCTGCTGAAGGATTACGTTCGCAGCGGCTATGATAAGGGACATAATATGAGTGCAGCAGACAACGGTTGCAATGAACAGGCAATGAAGGAGTGTTTCTATTTCTCAAATATGACCCCACAACCACATTTTTTCAATGCGGGTGTGTGGGAGAAACTGGAGCGGCAGGAACGGGATGAGGCTGCAGATCATGGAAAGATAATAGTGACCACAGGCAGTACCGGCAAGGCTGCTACGATAGGTCCGGACGAAGTAGTAGTGCCCAAGTATATGTGGAAGGTCATCTACATACCCTCCAAGAAAAGATACGAATGTTACATTTTCCCCAACTCGGATGAAGCGAACAAATCGCTGGACGATTACGAAACAACACTGGAAGCCCTGGAAGCACATGCTGATGTGACATTTTCAGAAGGTGTGGCTGCAATGCACACAGAATAGACTTATTATATATTTTACGCACTGCATTTAATATGGTTACATTACCATTGTATTAACGCAGGAAAGTGTAAATTTGTCCTCCACACAAATAAAAGCAAATCGCAGAGATGGCTATATTAGGTAATCTAATAGCTCGTTCATTAAAACTCAGGAAAAAATTCAACCTGCCGGTGGCAACACCGCAACAATATCAGCGACATGCTCTAAGGCAGTTGCTGGAAAGAGGACAATATACCGCCTTTGGTAAACACTACGGATTCGGGGAGATACTCAGCAAGGAAATAGATTTCGCAAAAGTATTCAGGGAGCGTGTGCCCCTGCATACCTATAATGATATGCATTCCGCATGGTGGCACCGTTGCCAGAATGGTGAAGAAAATGTGACATGGCCCGGCAAGGTGAAATATTTCGCACTGAGCTCCGGCACATCGGAGTCAGCAAGTAAACATATACCTGTTACACAGGATATGATCAAGTCTATCAAGAAGGTGGGTTTCAAGCAGTTGTATAGCATGGCCAACTTCCGGATCAGGCCTGTGGCCTTTGAGAAGGGGATACTGATGTTGGGTGGTACCACCTCTCTCTTTGAAAAAGGGGAGTATTACGAAGGTGATATGAGTGGTATCAGCGCCAAGAATATGCCCCGCTGGATGTCGTCGCTGCTTTATAAGCCCGGACAGAAGATATCGAAACGGCATAAATGGGAGGAGCGTATCAAGCTGATCGTTGAGCATGCTACACAATGGGACGTGGGTATAGTATGTGGTGTGCCTGCATGGGTGCAGATAGTTCTGGAGCGCGTGATCAAACACCATGGTGCAAAGAATATACACGAAGTGTGGCCAAACCTAAGTGTATATATACATGGAGGCGTATCTATAGAACCATACCGTGAGAGCTTCAAGAAGTTATGGGGAAAACCCGTTACGTTCATCGAAACGTATATGGCATCAGAAGGGTCGTTCGGATTCCAGGCCAGGCCGGGTGCAGGTATCAAGCTGGTGCTCAATGCCAGCATTTACTATGAGTTCGTACCGTTCACACCGGATAATTTCGACGAGGACGGCAACCTGAAAATGCAGCCTAAGACCGTAGAGGTACATGAGGTGCAGGAGGGAGTTGAATATGCGGTGGTATTGAGTACGTGTTCCGGTGCGTGGCGCTACCTGATCGGTGATGTGATCCGGTTCACCAACGCCAAGGAATATGAGATAGCTATTGTAGGGCGTACCAAGCAATTCCTTAGCTTGTGCGGAGAGCATATGTCTGTGGATAATATGAACAAGGCCATTGAGACAGTGTCTAAAAAGATGGGTATCACAATTCATGAGTTTGCTGTTGCAGGCTTGAAATATGACAATCTCTTTGCGCATCAGTGGTATATCGGTTGCGATAATGAGCAGGTAAACCCCGGCATACTCAAAACCATGCTCGATGAGACACTTTGCCAACTGAACGATGACTACGAGGTGGAACGTACTTCGGCACTACGCGAGATATTTGTAGATGTATTACCCGGACATGTATTCATTGACTACCTGCGTGCGAAAGGTAAAGAAGGTGCTATGAGTAAATTTCCGCGGGTGCTGAAGGGGGCTGCGCTGGAAGACTGGAAACAGTACCTGGAAAAGGCCGATGTGAAGCCTGCCTCACATGCATAGTGTATGCTGAAGCTATTCAAGAGATCATTCCTGTTCAACTTATTCATAGTATTCCTGCTGTGTATATTCATTTTTGCGGGGTTCTTCCTGTCTTTGTACGCCATTACCCGAAAAGGGCATGAACTGAAAGTACCTCAAGTGACGGGCGGGAAGCTTTTGAAAGTAACAGAGCAATTGCGTACGCTTAAATTCAAGGTCTATGTTGATTCTACTTACGAGCCGGCCTATCCGCCACTTGCGGTATTAAAGCAGGTGCCTGATCCCGGCGCTATAGTGAAAGAGGGGCGTACCATATTTCTTACCGTGAACAGGGTGAACCCGCCTTTAATATCCATGCCCAACCTTGTTGGCATGTCTTTTGCGAGCGCACGGCGCCAGTTGCAAAACAACAGGCTGCTGCTGGGAGATACTTTGTATAAGCCAAGTAATGCGCAGGGCAGTGTGCTGGAACAATGGTATGATGGCAGTAAAGTATGGGTAGGTAAGAAGATACACCAGGGGAGCAAAATAACGCTGGTGCTGGGGAGTACCCGTGAGGCTACAGAGTTTGACATGCCGGATGTAACAGGAAGGTCGCTGGATATTGCTTTGACCATTTTAGATCAGTATCACCTGAGTGTGGAGGTAATATCGCAAAGCAATGCCATGACATTAGATACTGCGGAGACCTATGTGCTGGAACAAGACCCGGCCGATGCCAATGAGGAGGGCGTTTTCAACAAAGTAAAACCAGGCGCCAAAGTGAAACTGGTAGTTCCTTAAAATAAGTATATTTGAAATGTAACTTCTTCCTTATTTTTGCAATATGAACAGTGAAAATGGAAAAACTCAGTGGCAGACGTCGGAACATGAAGACATTGATGTGCTTGCGTCTGAATACCACAACCTTATCGTTTGGAATGACGATGTGAATACTTTTGATTGGGTCATAGAGTCGCTGGTGGATATTTGCGGCCACGAAGTAATTCAGGCTGAACAGTGCGCGCTCATCATTCATCATAAGGGTAAGTGCGGCGTAAAAAAAGGCAGTTTTGAATACCTGCGCCCCCAGGCTGAGGCCCTGATCGACAGGGGAATACAGGCTACCATTGACCATTAAGAGTACTTTTATCATGAACGGACAACATCACTATCCCGTAAAAATAACATGGACTGGAAACCGCGGTCCGGGTACTACCGGTTACCGGGATTATGACCGCAACCATACGGTATCGGTATCCAATAAGGCCGATCTGCTCTGTTCTTCAGATACCGCATTTCGCGGAGATGCCACACTTTACAATCCGGAAGATATGCTGGTGGCATCTCTGTCTTCCTGCCATATGCTGTGGTATCTGCACCTGTGCGCTGATGCAGGCGTCATTGTTACCGGCTACGTAGATAATGCCGAAGGGCTGATGGTTGAGTCGCCGGGGAACGGTGGCCAATTTAAGGAAGTGGTGTTGCGTCCCGTTGTAACGGTAAAGGAGGCCACCATGATACAGAAAGCGCTGGACCTGCACCACGAAGCACATCGCAAATGTTTCATTGCCAATTCTGTGAATTTCACCGTAAGGCAGGAGCCTCAATGTAATATAGGCTGACCAGGTCATTTTTACCCCTAAACTTCCCCTTGCTTATGTGCCTGCTATGGTGCTAATATGGGTTTTGCGCATTATTTTAGCCTGACAATAGAGTAATTATGCGCAAACATGTACTGCTGATGGCTGCCTTTATTTCCTTCCAGGCCGCTTTTGCCCAGAATAAGCAAATAACGCTTGATGATATCTGGAAGAATAATACCTTCCGTATGAAGGATGTTCCCGGCTTCAATGCCATGAAGGATGGCCAGCATTATACGCAAATGGACAGAGAATCAAAACGTATCTATATCCGGGTTTACAATTTACAGAGCGGAGGGCAGGAAAAGACACTCTTTGATAATGCGGTCAATAAATACAATAGCAACGAGCTGAGCGTAGAGAGTTATACATTCAGCAGGGACGAGCAGAAAATGTTGTTGCTCACCGAGGGACAGAATATCTACAGACATTCCGTCCTGCACAAGGTATATATATACGACATCGGTTCAGGTGTTGTGAAATTGCTGGACAATGACAAGGTGTTGCATGCCACACTTTCACCGGACGGCACAAAGGTGGCTTATGTGAAGAACAACAACCTGTACATCAAGGACCTGAAGAAGGGGGCTGTTACAACTGTTACTACTGATGGTGTGAAGAACAAGATCATCAACGGTAATTGTGACTGGGTGTATGAGGAAGAGTTTTCCTTTACGCGGGCATTCGACTGGTCAGATGACGGTAAGTACATAGCCTACTATCGTTTTGATGAAAGCCAGGTGCCTGAATATACTTTGGCCAAGTACAATGGCCTTTACCCTGAACAGTACACCTATAAATATCCAAAGGCGGGTGAACGTAATTCGGTGGTTCAGGTGAAGATATATGATGTCCAAAAGAAACTGGCTGTTAAGGTCGATGTAGGTAAGGAGACCGATCAGTATATCCCACGCATCAAGTGGATGGCAACAAACGGGCAATTGTGTGTCTACCGGCTGAACAGGTTGCAAAACAAACTGGAACTGCTGCAGGCAGATGCCACCAATGGCAGGACCAAGGAGATATACAGCGAGCGCAACCAGTACTACATCAGTATTGACGATGCTGTTACCTTTCTGCCTGATGGACATTCTATGATCCTGCGTAGCGAGCGCAGTGGCTATAATCATTTCTATAACTGGGACTGGAAGATGAACCAGCTTACAGATCTGACGCCCGGAAGCTATGATGTGGACGGATTAGCAGGTATAGATAAGTCGAAGAAGCTGCTGTATTATACCTCTGCGGAATCTTCGCCACTGGAACGGAAATTATATGTAGTGGACTGGAATGGGGGCAACAAGAATTGCCTTACCCCGGAGATGGGTATGCACTATATAACGCCTTGTGAGGGTTTTAATTTCTTCATGGACAGGTATTCGCAGATAGACAAGGTGCCTGTTTACCGGTTGATGAACGCTAAGGGAGAAGTAGTGCGCGTGCTGGAGGATAATAAGGCGCTGGAAACGAAGATGAAGGATTATGAACTGGGAGATATACATTTTATGAAGATCAAGGGTGCTGACGATACGCTGCTTGGGTGGATCATCAGGCCGCCGGGATTCAACAAAGCGAAGAAATACCCCGTATTGATGTTCCAGTATAGTGGCCCGGGTTCGCAGCAGGTCAATGATAATTTCCCTGCGGGGAATTTCTTCTGGCACCAGATGCTGGCAGAACGAGGCTACATCGTCGTATGTGTGGATGGCACCGGTACCGGCTACAGGGGAGAGGCATTCAGAAAGAGGACCTACCTGCAACTGGGCAAGTATGAAAGTGATGACCAGATAGCTGTGGCAAAGCACCTGGGCGAGTTGCCGTATGTGGATAAGAACCGCATAGGCATCTGGGGGTGGAGCTATGGCGGTTTTATGAGTGCCACCTGCCTGCTGAAGGGTAATGACGTATTTAAGGCAGCTATCTCAGTGGCGCCTGTTACCAACTGGCGTTACTATGATAACATCTATACCGAGCGCTATATGCGTACCCCTAAAGAAAACGAGAAGGGATATGATGACAATGCTCCCGAAAAGATGGCCGCAAATCTCAAGGGCAAGCTGTTGCTGATACATGGTACTGCCGATGACAATGTGCACTTTCAGAATGCGGTGATGCTGACCAATGCGCTCATCAGTGCCAATAAGGAGTTCGAAAGCGAATATTATCCCGACAGGGCTCATGGAATCTCTGGTGGAAATGCACGCTACCACCTCTACAACCGGATGACAGACTTTATCTTAAAGAACTTATAGTCAGCCACCTGTTAAAGTAAACCTATCGTGCAGGCTATCTGCATAAAGTGGTTATTTTTGCGGGTTCATGGCAAAAAGTCAGGTAAACGTATATAAAGTTCCATTACTGCGTAGAATATACCGGAAAGCACATGGTGTTGCTTTTCCCGGCGCAGAAGGGGCGTCTGTTTACCAGGTATGGAAGTTCTTTCTCCGCGAGCTGCGCACCCTGAAACTGCAGGAACGGGCGGCCGCGGTTACCTATAACTTCCTTATGGCCATGCCGTCCACATTTCTTATTCTTTTTTCCTTGTTGCCCTACCTGCCGTTCAAGAATGTAGATAAGACCATCTTTAATGTGCTGAAGCTGATAACCCCGAACAAGAATATTTACCAGAATGTACATACGGTTGTGGTTGACTTTATGTCTAAACAACATGCGGGTATCCTTTCTTATGGAGTTATCCTGTTCCTGTTCTTCTCTTCCAACGGGGTAATGGGGCTGATGAGGTGTTTTGACAACAGCCTGTTGCTGTACACACCAAGAACGGGCCTGCAGCGCAGGTGGCAGGCCATGAAGATAACCCTGATGCTGATAGGCGTGAGTATCATAACCCTAACGGTACTTATCATTCAGAGCAGGGACCTGAACCCATATGTTCTGAAGATATTTCACAATTTCATGGCGGTGAAGGTGCTTAGCTCCATGATCCTGATGATACTTTTGTTCATCACCATCTCTCTTATTTATACTTACGGCCCGTCACTTACACACCGGTTCAGGTTTGTGTCCACGGGTTCAGTCTGTGCTACTGCGGCATCCATACTCACCACGTCCATCTTTTTCTTCCTCGTCAATAACTTCCTTTACTATAATAAACTATATGGCTCCATAGGCTCACTGATCGCATTTATGGTGTGGGTGTGGCTGAATACCATCATCATACTGCTGGGTTATGAGCTGAATGTGAGTATATTGCTGGGTAAGTTGTCTAATGAGGACGATGATGAAGAAGAATAGGCTGATCGTTGTTCAGGGCTGCATCATAGCCATGTTGCTGTTGTCCTGCGGCGACAAGGATGGAATTCCCTCGACAGTGACGTTTACCGAACATGTAGCCCCCATACTTTATAACAACTGCACCATATGCCACCGGCCGGGCGGCAGCGCGCATTTTGCGCTGGTAACTTATGAAGATGCCAGGAAAAGCGCCGGGGCCTGCGCATTTGTGACAAAAGAAAGGACAATGCCGCCGTGGCCCGCAGATCCGTCTTATACGGAGTTTGTGGGCCAAAGGATACTGGCAGACCGGGATATTAAGATACTGGAGCAATGGGCATCGGAGGGAGCGCCGAAAGGGCCGGACGATAAAATGCCTAAGCTGCCCGATTATCCGAAGGGTTCTACAATAGGTACCCCGGACCTCAGGATACCCGTTCAGCCATATTTGCTGCCCAAGAACAGCCTCGACAAATTCCTGCTGGTAAAAGTTCCTTTTGAGTTGCCTGCAGATACCTTTGCCGCACTCATAGAGTTCTCTCCCGGCAATAACAATGTGGTCCATCATGTGAACGGGGATATGGTGAAGTATGACTTCGGTAAGAAAAAGGACGTATTTGCCGGAGACAGGGTAGTGAACATGGCTTTGGATACGGCTACTCTGGTGGAGGCGTTTGTACGGCTGGGGCTACCTAATGATGATGGCAGTTATCCTACATTGCAGAAGTCGGTTGTGAATTTCCTTCCCGGAGCTGCAGGACAGAAATACCCGAGCGGCATCGGAGGGTTCCGCCTGCCACGTAAGGGCGCGTTTCTGCTCAATGACCTGCATTATGGGTTCACGAAGGAAAACGACGTGACGGACAGTTCTTACATCAATATATTCTTTGCAAAGACGCCTCCTGACCGCCCGCTACAGGAGTTTCAGATGGGTACACTCAGTTCTTTTGGTACAGCACCTGTTCTCCCGGATCTTGTGATACAACCGAATACGGTAAAGAATGTGTATTCGAAATACACGATACCCGAAGATATATCAGTGCTGACCATAAACCCACATATGCACCTGTTGGGCAAGAGCTTCAAGGCATATGTAGTGGATCCCAGGGGCGACACCATAAGGCTTATATCCATACCGCGCTGGGATTTTAACTGGCAGTATTTCTATACATTCAGGAAGATGGTGAAAGTGCCAAAGGGCAGCACCATGATAGCAGAAGGTGTATATGACAACACAAAGAACAACCTGAACAATCCGTTCACGCCGCCACGACTGGTAAGAGATAATAACGGCAGTATGAAGGCCACTGATGAAATGTTCCAGTTCATTGTGTCTTATTTGCCCTACCGGCAAGGAGATGAGCACATTAGCCTGGAGGCGAAATAATATATTCCGGTGTAGCTACATCATTCTTTTGATTCACTTATTTTTACAAAAAACGATAAAATGAAAACAACCGTATTGGCGATCGCCACCTTGTTTGCGTCCCTGTCAATCACAACTTTGTCTGCGCAGGGTGTAGCAGAAAAATTAAAGCCGGGCGACGACCTGCCTGCAATGACCAATGGCCTTAAAAATGCCAACGGTGGCAAGGTGACACTTAAAACCGCGGCAAGAGAGAATGGCTTGCTGGTGATGTTCTCCTGTAATACATGCCCATACGTGGTGAAGAACCAGCCGATAACACAAAAGACTATAGCGTATGCTGCGGCGCACAAAGTGGGAATGATCATCATTAACTCCAACGAAGCAAAACGCGGCGGTGATGACTCTTATGAAGCTATGCAACAGTACGCCAAAGACCAGCACTATACCGTGCCTTATGTTGTAGATGATAACTCAGTTCTTGCAGACGCGTTTGGTGCGAACCATACGCCGGAGATATTCCTGTTCAATAAACAGGGCAAGCTTGTGTACAAGGGTGCCATGAATGATAATCCGTCTGATCCGGGTGGGTATAAGAAGATGTATATAGAAGATGCCATCAATGCTATGGTGGATGGTAAACTACCGGATCCCAGCACCACAAAGTCAATAGGTTGCAGTATAAAAAGAAAAGCTTAAGACACTTTCTTACAATATAAAAGCCCCGCATTGCGGGGCTTTCTATTTCCTGTCTGTTATTAATTAATTATTGATCGCTGCTATGCCGGGCAATTCCTTTCCTTCAAAGAACTCGAGCATGGCGCCACCGCCTGTTGATACATAGCTTACCTTGTCAGCAAGGTGGAACTTGTTCACGGCAGCAACGCTATCGCCGCCGCCTACCAATGAGTAAGCACCGGTAGCAGTTGCTTTAGCCACTGCCTCAGCTATAGCCTTTGTGCCATGCTGGAACTTCTCCATTTCAAACACACCCATTGGTCCGTTCCAGAGAATGGTCTTAGAGTTGCCGATAACCTTTGAGAAATGCTCAATGGCCATCTGGCCTATATCGAGTCCCATCCAGTTGGCCGGAACTTCTTTACTAAGCGATGACGACGTGTTGGCATCGGCGGCAAACTTATCTGCAATGATGCTGTCTGCCGGCAGGTGAATGCATACCCCTTTTTCATCCGCCTTTTTCATAAGGTCGAGCGCCATATCCATACGGTCTTCCTCACACAGAGAGCTGCCGATATGACCGCCTTCGGCCTTGAAGAAAGTATAAGCCATGCCACCACCAATGATGATGTCAGTTGCTTTGTCCAGCAGGTTCTCGATGATGAGTATCTTGTCTGAAACCTTTGCACCGCCGATGATAGCCGTAAAAGGTCTGTTGCTGTTGTTCAATACCTGCTCGCCTGCTTTTATCTCACCTTCCATCAGCAATCCGAACATTCTCTTTTCAGAAGGGAAGAACTGCGCTATGACTGCGGTAGAAGCATGAGCGCGGTGCGCTGTCCCGAATGCGTCATTCACATACACGTCTCCGTATTTAGACAGCTTTTCTGCAAAGTCCTTATCACCTTTCTCTTCCTGCTTGTAGTAACGCAGGTTCTCGAGCAGCAGTACCTGTCCCGGTCTCAGATCTTTGGCTTTGCCGGCTGCGTCATCACTGATGCAGTCTTCAGAGAACAGCACTTCTGTACCCAGTATATTTGACAAGTGAGCCACAACAGGTTTCAGAGAGAAGTCAGCAAGTGTAAGATGTGGCTTCTTTTCAATATCCTTCAGCGGACGGCCCCAGTGGCTCATCAGTACTACGCTGCCGCCATCAGCAAGCACCTTTTTAATAGTGGGCAATGCAGCACGGATGCGCGTATCGTCAGTAATTGCGCCGTTCTTGACAGGCACATTGAAATCTACGCGTATCAGCGCTTTCTGGCCGGAGAAATTGTAGTTGGAGAACTTGGACATATTACGAGGTCAAAATTTTAAGGTCAAAAGCTAAAATAAGGATGTGAAATTAAAAAATAAAACCTGCATTAATACAATGCAGGTTTTATCTATATGCAGTTATTTATTACTTGCTGATCAGGCCTGCGAAATACTTAACTGTACGTACGAGCTGGCTTACATAGCTCATCTCGTTATCATACCAGCTCACTGTTTTTACCAGTTGTGTATCGCCTACGGTCTGTACCCTTGTTTGCGTAGCGTCAAATAATGAACCATAAGAAGTGCCGATGATGTCGCTGCTTACTATCTCATCCTCGGTATAACCATAGCTTTCATTAGCCGCGGCCTTCATAGCTGCATTGATCTCTTCTGTGGTTGTCTTTTTAGCCAGTATCACGGTCAATTCAGTAAGAGAACCGGTAACTGTAGGCACACGCTGTGCAGAACCATCCAGTTTACCTTTCAGCTCGGGGAGTACCAGGCCTATTGCTTTTGCAGCACCGGTAGAGTTAGGAACGATGTTCTCTGCTGCAGCACGTGCACGGCGAAGATCGCCCTTGGCGTGCGGAGCATCCAGTGTATTCTGGTCGTTAGTGTATGCGTGTACAGTAAGCATCAGGCCGTTCACAATGCCAAAAGAATCGTGCAGGACCTTAGCCATAGGGGCCAGGCAGTTTGTGGTGCAGGAAGCACAACTGATAACTGTTTCGCTGCCATCGAGGATGCTATGGTTCACATTGAAAACAACGGTCTTCATATCACCTGTAGCAGGCGCGGAGATAACTACACGCTTAGCACCGGCCTTGATGTGGCCTTCAGCTTTCTCCCTGTCGGTAAAGAAGCCGGTACACTCCAGTACCACATCTACACCGTGCTCACCCCAAGGTATCTGGGCAGGGTCTTTCTGCGCATATATTTTGATCTCTTTGCCGTTAACTACGATAGCATTATCGGTATGTTTCACATCCTGTGTGAAACGGCCCTGGGCTGTATCATATTTCAGCAGGTGCGCCAGTACATTTGGCTTTGTCAGGTCATTGATCGCTACTACTTCAATACCGTCCATGTTAAAGATCTGGCGGTAAGCGAGGCGGCCTATGCGGCCAAAACCATTGATGGCAACTTTTACTGTACCCATTTTTTTATTTAATATTTATGAGGTTTTAAAAATGTGGCGCAAAGGTACGGAATTCAATGGCAAAACGAAAAATTAAAGAATATAAATATTAATATGAAATAAGGGCAATGGGTATAGATAGCAATGGTATACCTGCTGGGCCATGACCTGGCGCCCGGGAGGTATGTTCATGATAGTGCCCACTCTTAGCGTAGCCTTTTATATTCTCTGGAAATCACGTCATCACAGGTCAGAGCTGTTTCATAATATAGCCATATGCCTCTGGATCATGGCGAATTCCGTATGGATGACCGGGGAGTTCTTTAAGCTGGAACTCAAGCCTGTAGTGGTCAGCATTTTTCTGACAGGGCTGTTTACCTTGTCGGTCTATTACCTGTTCTTTTTTGCGGCGGACCGGCGTGCCGAGAGAGAAAAAAGGAATAAGATACCTTAGTGAATACCTCGTGCATCCAATGCTTTTTGATAGGCTCGTGCATTTTTTATCTGCTCATCATAGGAAGACGCAAAAACGGAATGGCCGCTGAAATCATCTTTAGCGCAGAAATAGAGGAAGTTAGATCTTGGTGCATGCAGCACAGCCTCTACAGATGCCAGTGAAGGCGTGCATATTGGGCCGGGAGGCAACCCTGCATACAGGTAAGTATTGTAGGGTGATGGGTTTTGCAGCATTGGCCCGGCAACACGCCTTATCGTAAAATCGCCAACAGCGAACTTGATCGTCGGATCGGCCTGCAGGCGCATGTTGATGTGATACCTGTTGATATATACACTGGCTATTTTAGGCTTATCATCAGGCATATTGGTTTCTTCATCTACAATAGAGGCGATTATCATCACCTGCACGGGACTGAGCGATTGTGCCTTGGCCTGGGCTTTGCGGTCGTCGTCCCAGAAACGGGTGTAATTTCTGGCGATCTTCCGGAATGCTTTTTCAGAAGAGGTATTCCAGAAGAAGTCGTAAGTATCCGGGAGGATGGCGCACATGGCTGTATTGGTGTCAAGCCCGAATTCTGAAAGGAAACCATTGTCCTGCAATAGCTGGTGCATTGCCGTTGAGTCTGCTTCGAGATTGCTGCATAAGAGCGTCACGAGATCCTGTTTTCGGCGTAAGCGGTTGATGACTATCTTGACAGGGGACTGCCTGCCGGAGCGTAACATGCGGATGATGTTGTAATTGCTCATGCCTTCGGTTATCCTATACCTGCCCGGATGAATATGCGCGGGTAGTTTTGCCACATTAGCCAGTATGCCGAAGGTGAACATGTCAGATATAAATCCGCCTTCCTGTAATGCAATGGTCATTTGCCCGTAATCTGCACCGGTATGTATATACAGGTACTCACCCTTTGTAAAAGAGCCTGTAGCCGGGCCAAATGTTTTGTAAGCGGCAATGATACCGATAAGCAAAATGACAATGGCCACATTCCGCAACCCGTTCGAACTGTTCTTCTTCTTCTTTTTAGCAGCCATGCCGCTAATTTAGAAAGATATATGGTATGTTGCTTTTTTTATGTGAACATGGTAACATAGAAGGCATTTTGGACGATGTATCAATAATATAGTAACTTACATACGCAAATAATCCTGCATGAATAGAATTTGTTTTTTTGTTGCCGGCATCATATTGCCGGCCATAATTGGCGGCACTACCTACGCCCAGAACATGGCTCCGTCATCCCAACCGCAGCTTTCGCCGGATAAAGGGCTCAATGCCGAGATCTCGCAATTGGCATCTTATGCCAGGGACCATGCCGCAGAGGTTCAGGCGCTTCAGTTGTTCACCGATAATTATGCAGCCCGCAAGACCACCGGTTTGCCTGATACCACCTGTGTTGTTACCATACCGATAGTAATGCATGTGTTTCACCCGAACGGGAGCGCCGGCGTACCTATGAGCCAGATCAACTATGCGATCAATGACCTCAATGTAACTTTTGCGGGCGCGGACGTTGACTATACTACCGTGAACTCTTCGTTCGCCGGTGTCAAGTCGTACACCAAGTTCAGATGGAAACTGGCACAGACAGACCCCAAGGGCAACCCAACAACAGGTGTGATCTACTACAAGGACAAACAATCGGGTTTTGGAAACGGTACCGGTTATGATCACGAGATAAGATCCTGCGCATGGGATAACACCAAGTACTTCAATATTTATGTAATGAATGACCTGTATTGTGATGGCGTGACCAACAATTCAGGTGTGTGCTGGTATCCCAATAGCACCATGACCGATTCGCAGACCGCCAGGATGGTCTATAATTATGTGTACCTCGGGTCGGGAGGATCATCGTATGGCGACCTTGAATTCAACGAGACATTCACGCACGAAGCAGGCCACTATATGAACCTCATACATACGTTCGACGGTACATCCTGTGGCGGCCCGGGCGATTATTGTGCCGATACGCCCCCTACGGATGTATCGGCTGCCGGTTGCTCTGCTACCAAGTGCAGCGGGCTGATCAATGGTGAGAATTACATGGACTACAATACTACCTGCTATAAGAACTTTACCATGGATCAGAATACCCGTATGGAGGCAGCGGCCATGCATGTGGCAAGGTTCTCCCTGTGGCAATATGATAACCTGGTGGCAACAGGCGTGCTCAGCCCTACAAGTACAAATGCCTGTGTGACGGCAACAAAATTCTTTGCCTACAGCAAGACCATACTCAATGAGGACGATAATAATGACGGTAGCATTGAAGCTCCCCCTGTTAAGATATATGCTTGTGCGGGTGTTCAGTTCGCAAAGACCGGAGCAACACTTACTGCCGGCACCGATTATACGCTGATCAATGTACCCGCAGGCCTTACTGCAGCCATTGCCACTGCCGCAGACGGGAAAAGTGCCACGCTTACTCTAAGTGGTAACGCTACCGCTCACGCGTGGGCAAACTCCGTAAGTAATATGACGCTTACCTTTAAAGATGCGGCTATAACCGGTGGCGGTGCTTCGGCTATCACCAATTATACCAAGACCTTTACCATCAATTTCAAAGACCCGTGGACCTATACCTGTGATGCGCCTAACCTGACCACAACGTCCACATCTACATGGAATAAACTGGAGCTCTCGGGACCAATACCACGGTTCTACGGATTGCAATATAATGCAGGTAAATACCTTCTTGAGAATTACGGACGTGCCATAACCACAACAGGCAGCAGTAGCGATAACGTGATATTTCTCCCTTCGGGAACAAACATAGGGCCATCTACAACCTGGCGGGCAGGTGGTATGCAGGGGGTACTGTATGACCCTACCTACACCGCGCTGGACGGACAAACGGGTTATGTGGGATTCAGGATGCAGGCCGGTAACGATTATTACTACGGGTGGATGAAGATATCTGTTTCCTCTTCTGCAGGTGTCACATTGCTGGAATACCAGTACTGCAACCGCCCTAATACGGCTGTAGTTGCAGGTTCCGTTTGCGGAGTACCATTGGCGCAGGAAACAATGAAAGTGCAACGAGAGGTGACGGTATATCCTAATCCCACAACGGGAGTGGTCTATTTCTCTGGCGTTGGGGCAGGCGACGTTGTACAGTTGTATGACATGGCCGGGCGAATACTGATGAGCACTGACAACATCACAGATGGAGTAGATATGCACGGCATGGGATTGCCGGCAGGTAATTACATCACAAAGATCATTTCGGGTAATGAAGTGTTTGTTAAGCGAATTGCGCTAAGCTATTGATCGCTGAGCTTAGTGCCCGTTTGTGTAAATGTGATGAGGCGCTTTTTGTAGAGCGCGCCCAGCACCATCTTAAATGTTTTCTTGCTCATGCCAAAGAAGGCATAGATATCCTCAGGTCCTGATTTGTCGTTGTAGGGCAGGTAGCCGTCATTGTTTCTGAGCAGGTCGAGGATATGCGTTTCTTCGTCGGCCACACGTGTATAGCCCATGCTGCCGGGCGACACATCTATTTTATGGTCTGGGCGAATGGTCTTCACAAACCCTTTCAGCTTATCGCCCGGTTCCAGCTCCCTGAACACCTCGTTGTAGTGCAGCACTCCGAGATGCCGGCTGTTTATGATCACCTTGTATCCTATATCTGTCTGCTGATACACAACTATATCCACCGGGTCTTTCTCTTTTACGGTCAATTCGTAATTGCTGAGGAACTTATCTATTTTCTCTGTCGCGGTAACTCTTCCTGTACGCTCGTCTATGTACAGCCGCACTAACCGTTTATCTCCCTGGCGCATACGCTTTTCCTGCTGGGATATAGGCACGAACACGTCCTTCATGATGCCCCATTTCAGGAACGCGCCCTGGGGATTTGTATCTGCAACCTCCATCATGGCTATCTCGCCCACGGCAGCTACAGGCTTATCGGTAGTGGCAATGAGTCGTCCTTCATTATCGTGGTAGATAAATACGGTGATCTCATCATCTACCTGCAGGTCCTTGGGTACATACCGCTTTGGCAGCAGAATTTCTTCGCCGTCTCCGTCGAGATACATGCCGAAGTCCACCTGTTTCACCACCTTGAGTGTATTGTACTGACCTACATTTACCATGGGTGCAAGATATATGATTTAGCTTGAATTGGCTATTGCAGGCAATGTGCTTTAGTTTTTACGCAATATCATGGGTTTATCGTCAGATAGGAAGTAGTTGTCCCACAGGCAAAGAAAGAAATTGTTCTTAGGGTGTGCGGCAGCATGTCTTTCTATAGGAACTAAAGCGAGGTTGTAGGGCGCGCAAAAAATATATGAAAGAACACGTTCATTTTTGGTTTGTTCATATGACGTTGTCATGGATATCCCCGCAATGCTGATACTTAATTTCCCCGATCCGGCATCAAACTGCCAGCGTTCATGTATTCTGAGTGGCTTGTTTTTGGCGCGTATAAACCCGCTCAACCTTATTATCTTAACCGTTTCTTTGCCTGTTATCGGGTCCAGGATTATTGTCGTATCAACGGCTGCATTTTCCATGAAAATGTCTTTCTCCAAAGCAGGAGTATCCGGTTTAAAACTTACAGCCAGCGCAGAATCATATCCGCGGGCGTTAAACGCAAATTCATTGCAGAAATGATCTGTAAGGCTTGTGTCCTGTGCTATATCGGTGAGATGGTGCTGCACCGTATCGATTGTTTCGTGCAGGTCTATCAGGCGCAACACATTGGCGCTGTATGTCTTGCCGTTGTGGTCGGGTGTAGCCCCGGGTTGCACATAGTCCCGGAGCAACAGATCCGCGAATTTACTTTCCTTGTGGGTTTGTTCATAAGCAGCGAATATTTTATGCATGTCAGTATAGGAGAGCCAGAACCACGGAGATGATCCCTGGAAACCATTGTGTTTCCAGAAGCTTTCTTTGATCGGTGCCACTGCCAGGAGTTGTATATCTGTTTTTCCCGTGGCACAGTTGAAAGACCAACTCTCCACAATGCGGTATCGGTGCACACTTTCATAATCCAGATCATTTTTGATGATCTTTCTGTTCTCCGCACCGGAAACAGGATCAATGATGATGACCGTATCAATTTTAGGTTCGGTGCGTTCCTTTATGTTTTCTTTGTTAAGCAGGCCTGTCAATCCGTATTCATAGGAACTGTAAACATTAATAGTACCCTTTGCCAGTTCTTTTGCCACAAAACGAGCGAGGTCTCCGGCTACTACCTTATTCGCATGTTCGTCCGGAACAAGTTCTATTTCCCTATAGACGGTTTTCTTCCATATTTGACCGGTCTGTGCATGCGCCCAAAAGGACAAAACGACAAATGCCAGCAGGAATCGCATTTTCATAGCTGAATTATTTCTATAAATATAAGTAGCCGTAATGTTAAATGCAATACATATGATATATTTGTCCCCCCGTTTTATCAATGATGAGGTTTACATACATAGTGCTTTGTGTCCTGTTGTTTTCGACAGCAGTGGTTGGTCATGCCCAGGTAACACGGGATACTTTTGAAGTGTACTTTCCGCTGAATGATGCCAAGCTCACCAAACAAGCCAGCGATTTCATAGACCAGATGATCTTCCGTGATATACTTATTCACGGGCAGAAGCTGGTGGTGCTCGGGTACGCTGATTATGTGGGTGATAATGCTTACAACGATGCACTTTCCGCAAAACGGGCCAACGCGGTACTGGACTACCTTGTGAACATGGGTGGTTTCAATAAGAGTGATGTCAGGCTTTGTCTTGGAAAAGGCAAGGTGAGCAGGGTGCCTGCAAATGGCAACAAGGGCAATAATGAGGACCGTAAGGTAGAGATCATCATAGACCGGGAGGCAATGAAAATGCCGGCACCCATTGTTGAAAAGCCGAAGAAAGAAGTGGTGCCGGTGCAAGCCCCTAAAAAAGAGCTCCCCAAGCCTCCGCCTCCTAAGAAAGATACTGTTCCGGCGATGCCGGTAGAGGCAATTCCGGTAGAGCAGGTAAGGGTGAACGCAACATTCGCGCTGAATATATTGTTTGAGAACAACCAGGCAATAGTTCTTGCAAAATCTTACCCTGTGGTAGATCAGTTGCTTGAGTTCATGAAGGCAAACCCGACAGTGAATATACAGGTGGAAGGGCATATCTGTTGCCGCTATGCCCGTGAAGGAGCATCGAAAGAATCCCTGGATGACGGTATGGCTACATCATGGGCGAGGGCTAAGACGATCTACGATTTCCTGCTCAACAATGGTATCAGTGCCAGCAGGCTCAGGTATATAGGGGTAGGGTCTAATGACCCGTTGGTGTACCCGGAGCTAAAAGAAGAGGACAGGGAGCGAAACAGGCGTGTGGTGATAAGAATAATGAGTAAGTAACTTAATACATGAGAACCTTATTACTGGTTTGTTGTTTTTTCATGAGTAGCGTTGTGGCGGTGGCCCAGCGCACAGATACATTCCAGGTATATTTTGCATTTGGAGCCCCCAGGCTCAGCAAGCAGGCAACAAATTATATAGACAACCTCATTTTTAATGCTTTGTTACTGCATGGTCAGAAACTTACTATACTCGGTTATGCCGATTATGTCGGCGGCCATGGGTTCAATGATACACTATCTACACGGAGGGCACGCAATGTGCTTAAATACCTGGTATCGTCAGGTTTTGATGAAAAGGATATCAAGTTATGTATAGGTAAGGGGAAGATAGATCGTTCTCCTGTTAGTGGCATGCAGGGCTATGACAGGGACCGTAAAGTGCAGATCATCATAGACAAGGTGCGTAAGGTGGACTCTGCCGCACTGGCGAGAAAGAAAGGAACAAGGACGACCATGCCGCCAACGTCCTCTCTGAAAGTCAATACCGCATACCCGCTCAATATTCTTTTTGAGGATGCTTCTTCCATATTCCTGGAAAAGTCGAATACAGTGTTGCGGCAATTGCTTGATTTTATGGTAAAGAATCCTACGGTGAAGATCAGGATAGAAGGGCATATCTGCTGCCTGGAGCCTACGAGCAAGCTGGATGGCCATGATAAGACCACCGGAGGCAGGCTGTCCTGGACGAGGGCTAAGGCGGTGTATGATTTTTTGCTGAAGAACAATATCAGTCGCGACAGGCTCAGCTATATAGGCCTCGGGGCCTCAGCTCCAGATGTTTATCCTGAACTTACCGAGGAAGATAAGGAGAAGAACAGGAGGGTAGAGATGCGCATTATGAGCAAATAAAAAGGCGCCGCGATCACGGCGCCTTTTTATTTAGTGGGGTATTATTATTTCCCTTCGTTGGTCATTTTTACAGTTGTTACGATGCTTCTTTTCCCGGCAGGCGTTATCTCAATGGCCTGCAGGTCTATGTGCTTGCCTGCCGGTATATTGAATTGCATGGGCCCGGTCATCTGCAGGTCTGTTTCACGCGGAGTATAGCCGTCAAGTGTGTAGTATATCTTTGCGCCTTCTACAGACGGGGAGAAGTCCAGGTTGATCTTAGCCTTATTGATCGTGGTATCTGATGCACCCGTAGGAACAGGTACCCGGAAATTATATCCCATGTTCTCCAGTTTGGCCAGGTGTGCCGGAACACGCAGTTCTGAAAAATTCTTATAGCTCTTTCCCGATTGCTGTGTCCATGCTATCTCTGATAAAGCAAGCATACGTGGTAACAGCATATACTCGGCCTTGGCCGGAGTGGCTATGTATTCGGTCCAGAGGTTGGCCTGCACACCTATTACATGTTGCTGCTGTTCTTTAGAGAGGGAAGCGGGAACCGGGTCATAATTGTATGTCTTGTACATTGGTGCGAAGCTACCGATGTTCAACGGTTCCTGTGTTGACCGGGCTTGCGCGTGATCGAAGTACAAACCTCCGCTGCCGGGCGTCATGATCACGTCGTGGTTCATTTGCGCTGCTGCAATGCCACCAGCTTCCCCGCGCCAGCTCATCACCGTAGCGTTAGGAGCCAGTCCCCCTTCCAGTATCTCATCCCAGCCGATGATGCTGCGGCCTTGCGAGTTGACATACTTTTCTATACGTCCGATGAAGTAGCTCTGAAGACCATTCTCGTCGCGAAGCCCCTGTTCTGCGATCAACTGGCGGCAATATGCCGAGGCCTTCCACGCATCCTTAGGACATTCGTCGCCGCCAATGTGAATGTATTTTCCGGGGAATAATTCCATCACCTCGCTCAATATGCCCTGTACTATCTTAAAGGTTTCATCGCTGGGACAGAGCACATCCTTAGATACACCCCACGTTTCAAATACTTTGTATTGTTTGTTGGGGTCGCAGCTTGTCTCGGGATAAGAAGTGATCAATGCGAGTGAGTGGCCGGGCATCTCAATTTCAGGTACAATGTTGATATAACGGTCTGAGGCATAAGCAACCACTTCGGCTATCTGTTCCTGGGTGTAATATCCGCCATATGGTGTGTTATCATACAGGTCGGAATCATTTCCACGCACCTTGCCTATCTTGGTTTGTGCGCGCTGGCTGCCTATCTCCGTAAGCTTGGGATATTTCTTTATCTCAATGCGCCATCCCTGGTCGTCTGTCAGGTGCCAGTGGAAGTTGTTGAGCTTGTAGTAAGCCATGATATCTATATACTTCTTGACAAAGTCCACGTCAAAGAAATGTCTGGCCACATCCAGGTGCATGCCGCGATAAGCAAAGCGGGGATAGTCCTTTATAACGCCGCAAGGTACGGTGGCATATCCTGCACTTGGCGATTTGTGTATCAGTTGTATCAGCGACTGAATGCCATAGAACATACCTGCCCAGCGACCGTTAATGGTAACGTGGTCGGGAGATATCTGCATCTCGTAACCCTCAAGCGGTAGCTGCCCCTTGAAATTCTGAGACAATGTGATTGTATTCTTATAATCTCTTCTTTTTTTATCAATCGTATTGATATCGGTAATAGATGCAACAAACCCATTCTTCTTTAAGTATGCGGCAAAGAACTTCACTGCTTTGTTGTCAGGGGAGTCTACAAAAATGATGGTCTCCGGGGTAAGTTTAAACTCCCCTTTGTCTCTTTTAACGGATACAGGAGCGGGGATTATTCCCAGATTGGGGTCGGAGCTTTGCCCGAATGTTTGTGTGGACACTGCCAGTAGCAGTGCGGTCAGTATTTTTCTCATCGTCATTTTTTTAAATCAATAACCTGTTTCTCAACGTTCCATCCTTCCATGATAACGGCCGGCAATTCATCCTTTTCCGGATCCCATTCCACCAGCACTGTTCTGTGCTGCCCCGGAGGAATGGAAATATAGTTATTATTGAAGAATGCAGGTAAAATAAGTTTTCCCGTCTTTTTATTGGTCAAAGATAAACGATTGAAAAAAGCAACGCTGCCACCTGCGGGTGCAGTAATGGATATTTCTGCTGTGCCGTTGCCCGTTATTGTCGCGGTGACCACCGGGATCACTTTGGGCAGATCTATAAGGCCGGAATAATTACCCCGGGAATCCGGGAACCAATAGAAATTATCGTCGATGATCTTACCGGTAGCAGCGTCAATAAGTGTAAGATCAGCAAACTGTCCATTGCCCTTCGCATCCTCATCAATAACATTATTCACAACACCTGCAGTTTTACATGTGTGCGCCGGTATATCTGTAAAAGAGGTCATCAGGTTGTCTTCAGCTCCATCCATTGAAAATAAAGACAACCGGAAGAATACTTTAGTTGCGTCTTTGTATGTGTTGTTGGTCACCTTAATGACTTTGGCGATCGGGTCATACATGATGTGCAGTGGTTTTGCACCTTCTCTTAACCCGAACATACCAGCATTCGGGTCCAGATATGGGTCATACATTTGCCCCACCATGGCTGTCCAAGGGTTTTGCGTTTTCCATACCAGTATGCCTGTGTACCAGTCCCACGCATGTGATACCGCACCTTCCATCATTGCCCTGTATTGGTCATAGTTGACGAGTTGGACCTTCTTTGTGAAATCCTTAAGGTCTGTGATGTGTCCGTAGGCTTCCACTGATGAGTCGTAGCCGAGGTATTTATGGTATTTCCAAACTGAGTCTATTTTCCACCTGCGCTCTGTTGCTGAGTAATAGGGAGGGATCATATGCTCTTTCGGCAGGAACCGTTCGAGTGATTCATATTCGCCGAGCCCCACCGAACCTATTTCGGAATTGAACGGATAGGAGCGGTGTTCCCAGAAGTATTTGGTGTCTTGCAGGGTGTACGGGCCGTCATGGCTGTTTAAAGACATGCTGTCTGCATTAGAATATTCAAAGAAGTACCTCGTCGGATCAGACTGTGGAAGTATCCTGTTCTTAATGTCAGCCAGTATATCGGCAGGCGGACGTATTTCATTGCCCCCGCACCATATAGCCAGTGAAGGGTGACAGCGCAGCATTTTTACCTGGTCTTCCACGCTTTCCATAAAAAGTTTGTGGTCATCAGGGTAATTCCTTCGGGTCGTTGTGTCATCATGTTTGTATGGGTCATACCAGCGTCCGTTGCAATCGCCGGTTACCCACAGGTCCTGCATCACCAGTATTCCATATTTGTCGCACGCCTCATAGAATTCGGGTCGCTCAGTAAGCCCTCCTCCCCACACACGGATAAAATTCAGGTTCATATCCCGGTGATAGCGTAGTTCGTTGTCATATCTTGTTCTTGAATTTCTGAGCATCGCGTCAGAGGTTATCCAGTTGCTGCCTTTGATGAATATCTTTTGGCCATTCACAGATATTTCCCTGCTTTGGGTCTTGCTATTCCAATAGGCTTTTATTTCGCGTATGCCAAAGGAAATGGATTGTTCATCAGATACGTTCTTCTTGTCCAGCCTGAATTCAACGGTGGCTTTGTACTGTGTCTGTGGGCCATAGCCATTTGGCCACCAAAGTTTCGGATCGTCAACGGTGATGTCGGGAAAAGCTACGGGATGTGTAGAGTGGGGAGGGACCTTAAGGTGAAGCGACCTTTCCTCATGTGCTACTTCGCATACAAGGTCACCCTCAACCAATTCGTCAGAGATATTATTGATCTCTGTTGCGACACGGACAATGGCGGATTGCTGTATTCCGTTTGCAGTACGTGTGCCGGGGACAATTGAACTGACGTATGTATTATCTATACTTACGGGGCCCGTTTCCTCAAGGTATATTTTATCCCATATGCCTGTATTACGGTCGCGTACGGGTTGTATCCAGTCCCACCCCGCGGTATATTGGTTGGTCACATCCCTGGCTATAGTGCCGTCTCCCCCCTGTCCGCCGTTCGGATTTCCGGGGTGGTCCGGCGGATATACAAGTATGGCTATACGGTTTACGCCTTCTTTGTTCAGGAAGGGTGTAATATCAAATTTGTGCCGTTTGTACATCCCTTTCCGGGGAGTAGGTGTTAGCACATGTTCATTTATATAAAGCAGGAATGAGTAGTTCACGCCTCGCAGGTGAAGGGTGAGTCTTCTTCCTTCTTTTAGTGGTTTGGTCCGGAAGTCATTTACAAACCAGTAGGTATATTGATCGCCACCTGTGTTGAACACGTCGGGTATCAGGTTGTTATTCATGCCATAGAAGGGATCAGGCGCCAGTTTGTTGTTCAGCAAGGTGGTCAGCACAGTACCCGGTACTGTGGCTGGCAACCACCCCTTCAGGGAGAAATACTTATTTGATATCTGCTCTCCGGAAACATTGACAATTGATCCCCGCTGTGCCTTCCATCCTGTATCGAGCACCACTTCCTGTGCATTCGCATGGTGGTTACAGAATAGAAAGAAAAGCAAAAAAATATGACAGCTATACTTTTTCAAAGCAGGTATTTAGTTTAGAGATGATGGCCAGTCGGTTGCGCTCGCTCCCCATGACCTGTTTGGCTGCGCGCCCATTACAAATTCCAGTGTGCCACCCTTCATCAGGGTTTCATGGTTGATGTATGTCTTTGTCCATTTTTTGCCGTTAAGTGTCACGCTTTGTATATAGGGATGATCCTTTGCATTATTGCGGGTTGTTATTTTCAGTTGTTTTTTACCCGGTAGTTTCAGGATGATCTCGTCAAACACTGGGCTGCCGAAGACATACTCTCCCGAGGCAGGGTTGGCAGGGTATAATCCCATCATGCTCCATACGGCCCAAGCGCTCATCTGCCCGCAGTCCTCATTGCCTGCATACCCGTCTGGAGCGGCGTGGTACATGGAGTCGAGGATGTAGCGTACGCGATACTGTGTTTTCCATGGCTGCCCCAGGAAGCTGTACATATAGGCTATATGATGGCTGGGTTCATTGCCATGCGCATACTGGCCAATGAGGCCACTGACATCAGGGGGGCCATCTTCAAAGCGGGCAAGCGATGACTCTACCTTGAACAGAGAGTCGAGTTTTTCTATCAGCACTTCCCGGCCGCCCATTTCTTTGGCAAGGCCCCTGACATCGTGGGGTACAAAGAATGTGTATTGCCAGGAATTACCTTCTTCAAACATAGAAGAACCGGCTGTGGATGTGAACATTGGGTCAAATGGTTGCACCCAACTGCCATCGGAGTTCTTGCCCCTGATGAATCCTGAGGATCTGTCGAGCAGTAGTTTATAAGCTTCAGACCTTTTGGTGAATAGTGTATAGTCGTCCATTTTGCCAAGTTTCCGTGCAACCTGCGCTATACACCAGTCGTCATAAGCATACTCCAGTGTCATAGATGCGCTGTAGCTGTTCTTGTCCTGTGGCACATAACCATACTTCACATAATAAGGAGTTCCCCTTACCTCCTGGAATGCGCTTGTTCTCATTGCGGCATAGGCACGTTCCGCATCAAGCCCCGGTGTATTCTTAAGTATGGCATCGGCCAGAACGGGTACTGCATGATAACCACTCATACAGTTTGTTTCCCATGTGCTGAGGTCCCAGACCGGTAACAGGCCATTCTCATCGTAGAATGCCAGCATACTGTTTAGTATGTCAATGTTCCTGTCGGTTTGTGTCAGCGTAAACAACGGATTCAGGCCCCGGAACGTGTCCCAGAGCGAGAAGACAGTATAACGCTGTCCTTTGTTCATCTTTTTCAGTTCGCCCTTTGCGTTTCTGTATCTGCCATCCGCATCCGAATAGATCACAGGAGCCATGCAGGTATGATACAGCGCCGTGTAGAATATGTGTTTTAGGTTGTCATTGGAGGTCTTTACGGTTATCTTGTCCAGCTCGTGCTCCCATTTCTTTTCTGCCGAATGTTTTACAGCGTCAAAATTCCATCCTTTGATCTCACCGAGTGCCTTTACTGCCATTTCCGTACTTACCGACGACATGGCGAGTTTCATCAGCAAAGGTTTCCCTGCCAGGTCGGCAAATTCTATCTCTGCGTTGTAGATACTGCCATGTTCTTCAGTTTCGGGTACTTCCTTGTGAGTCTTATTATCATAGAGATGAAAGCGCCCGATGTGTGCAGACAGGCGTGCTGCAAAATATAGCTTTTGCACATTTGCCCAGCCTGATGAATATCTGTAACCAACAAGGGTGGAATCATTTAGCATGAACACGCGTGTAGCTACAGGATGGTCGTAATTGATCATATAGCTGAGCTGGAAACGAAGCACGGGGTTGCCACCGGCAGGATATTCGTACTTATGCAGCCCGCACCGCTCAGTGCTTGTTAGTGATACATTGATGCCGTTGTCCAGCTTCACAGAATAATAGCCCGGAGCAGCTTTTTCATTGCTGTGTTTGAAGTGAACTTTGAAGTATTCGGTTTTATCCGGTATTAGTTCTGTGTTGGGCATTACAGATAGGTCTATCCAGTCGCCACATCCGGTGCCACTAAGATGTGTATGGCTGAACCCGGCTATGGTTGAGTCGGCATAATTGTAGCCACTGCACCAGTCCCATCCTTCAGAGCCATTATCCGGACTTAACTGCACCATGCCGAAGGGTACGGTGGCACCGGGGTAAGTATGGCCATGGCCACCTGTGCCAATGAACGGATCAACATACCGGGTCAGCTTTTGTGCTGTGGCCAATGAGCAAACGAACAGGCTTATTGAAATAAATAATATTTTTCGCATAAGTAGTAGCTGTACAGGTAACGAAGATAGTAAAGTGACCGATGTTTTTTATGACATATGCCGTCTGTTGTGTTATAGAGAAAATAGATAGATTTACAGTTGATCAGATAGCTGTAAATATTCGCACAATATGAATAGAAGACGATTTGTAAAGCAGGCATCATTGGCGACATCGGGGCTGCTTCTTTCCCGTTACACAGATGCATGGAGCACTGAGACCACTTTCCCTGTAGTTCGTGTGCCCGAGGCAAAACGAAAATTCAAAAGTAAGGCGGTGGAGTTACTCATAAGTGATGTAAAGAAGAACATCGGGAACAAAGAGCTTGCATGGCTATTTGAAAACTGTTTTCCCAACACGCTGGACACCACCGTTGATTTCACAATGGTGAACGGTAAGCCTGATACCTATGTTATTACCGGCGATATTGATGCCATGTGGTTGCGTGATTCATCGGCCCAGGTCTGGCCATATTTACCCCTATGTAAAGATGACGAGCATCTGAAGAATATGATAAAGGGTGTTATCATGCGCCAGACAAAGTGTATGCTGAAAGACTCGTATGCAAATGCGTTTTATAAAGATGAGCACAAGATCAGCCCATGGCACAAGGACGTCACAGACATGAAACCCGGAATTCATGAGCGGAAATGGGAGATAGACAGTTTATGTTATCCCATCAGGCTGGCACATGGCTATCTTATGGAAACTCATGATGTAACACCTTTTGATGAGCAATGGGTGGCAGCCATGAAACTGGTTCTAAAAACACTCAGGGTACAGCAACGTATGGACGGAAATGGTCCGTATAAATTCATGCGCAAAACAGAGTTTGCGACGGACAGTGTACCTCTCGGCGGGTATGGCTATCCCGTACGTCCTACCGGAATGATCTGTTCCATGTTCCGGCCCAGTGATGATGCTACCATATATCCCTACCTTATTCCTTCCAATTTGTTTGCAGTGAGCTGCCTGCTGAAACTGTCAGAAATGCTAACTAAACTAAAAACAGATATTACTCCCCGGGAACCATATATACTTGCCACCCAGATAGCCTCCGGAGTACAGATGCAAGGGACGGTAAAAGTTCCCGGGTATGGGCAGATATATGCCTACGAAACAAACGGCTACGGAAGTTATAATCTTATGGATGATGCTAATGTGCCGTCCTTACTATCTATCCTGTATCTGTTTCCGGACATCAATACGAAAGATGTTTATAATAATACCCGTCAATTCATTCTGTCAGAAGATAATCCTTTCTTTTTCAAGGGCACTGCCGGTGAAGGTATCGGTGGCCCCCATGCCGGTATGAACCGGATCTGGCCATTGAGCATTATGATGCGCGGACTGACCAGCAGCGATGATACGGAAATCAAACAGTGCCTTGATATGTTGCAAAGATCACATGCCGGTAAAGGATTTATGCATGAGTCATTCCACAAAGACAACGTTTCCGACTTTACACGTCCGTGGTTTGCATGGGCCAATACGCTTTTCGGCGAGTTTATCTGGAAGGTCTATAGAGAAAGACCACACTTGCTCAATGCTTAATATTTATTTTACGATTCATATGAAAATATTAAGTTAATGAATTAGGTTTGTATGATCCCGATCACAGTTTGTTGGGTGCCATGCGTATATGCATTTGATTAATGACAGAGAAACATTGTTGAAGGCCATATTGGATAATATGACTGACAACATCGTTTTGATGAATAATGATCATAAAGTGATCTGTTTTAATGACCTTATCAGGCAAACACTCGTTAACTATTTTGGTAAGGATATTACTATTGGCGACGATTATCGTGATTTTGTTATCGGACCGCTCAGGGACCTCTATTTGTCTTCCTTTGACAAAGCATTAAATGGGGAGACCATACTCGTGGAAATTGAGACGAATGATGGTAGTTTTTCCCGTTGGTTTCAATACAAGGTCAACCCGGTTTATGATCCTGCCCATGAGATGGTCGGCGTTGTCCTGATTGCGACAGATATAGACGAGCGTAAACGTAAAGAAATTGCTTTGCTGGAGAGCCAGATCGTCATAGAAGGGCATGCAGATGAATTGGCAAAAAGCGAGCGTTATTTCAGAACGATCATCGAAACCAGTTCTGACGCCATTGTCCTGCTTGATGCTACGGGTCAGGTGATCTACCAGACACCGTCTGTTGAGAAGATAACAGGGTATTCATTAGAAGAGATGCAGTCGGTAGATGGATTAGACCTGATATATCCTGATGACCGTCAAAAAGATAATGAAGCGTTCCTGAAGATGGCCGCAGTGCCCGGAAAGATTCTTAGAAGCAAACATCGCCTGAAACGTAAAGATGGCGCTTACTTTTGGTTAGAGGGAGTATATCGTAATCTGTTGAATGATCCTGACGTTGGTGCCATTGTTTTTAATTATGCGGATGTTACAGAGAAGGAGCATTTCATAGATGCCCTCAATAAGGCCAACCGGGAGTTGCAACTACTCACCAAGGTGAACGACCTCATACTCAAGGCGACAGATGAACAGGTTCTGCTCGACGAGGTATGTAAGTGCATTATTTTCAGTGGCGGATATAAACTGGCATGGGTTGGTTTTATGCCGTTGAGCAGTGACGCGGAAAAGAAGGTAAGGCAGGTTTCCGCCTGTGGCGAAATATCCTATTTGTCGGAAATAACTATTTCACTATCAGATGAGACAAAAGGGCCTACGGCAACAGTATTGCTGACAGGGAAGCCTTTTATAAATAATCAGGCATCTATTGCGCCCGAGTTCCGTCAATGGAGGGATAGGGCCGCACGCCATGGGATATATGCGTCGTTGGTTTTGCCATTGATGTTACATGATGAGATCGCTGCATTGAATATTTATTCGGGTCACGAGAACGCTTTTGATCATCACGAGTTTTCTATTCTTAGCAGGCTTGCAGATAATATATCCCTTGCGCTTAAGAATATCCAGACACGGAAAGAGAAAGAGAAGGCTGTGTACCTGTTAAAAGAAAGGGTAAAAGAATTATCTACCATTTACCAGGTCAATGAGATCCTCAAGGTTGAGTCGCAAACTGTAAGTGAAGTGTTTACCCGGATTGTCAACGTCTTACCGCCAGGATGGCAATATCCCGAGGTTTGTCAGGCCCGCATACATTTTGATTGTAACGATTATACAACCAAAGGATACAAGGCATCTGCTTTTTCACAGGAGGCTAAGTTTGAATTAATGGATGGCAGGAAGGGCCTTATAGAGGTTGTCTATACACGTGAGGTGCCTGCAGAATACGAAGGGGTATTTCTTAAAGAGGAACGTGATCTGATCAACACAGTTGCGGAGACCATCAAAGTATATTTCAACAAAGTATCTCAGCACCGTGCTTTGTTGCTCTCTGAAGCGAAGTTCAGAGGGGCGTTTGAATATGCAGCTATAGGAATGGCATTGGTATCTCCGGAAGGGCAATGGCTCATGGTGAACAAGAGCCTGTGCGAGATGCTTGGTTATTCGGAGCAGGAAATGCTTCAGCTTACATTTCAGTCTGTTACTCATCCTGATGATATTGCAATAGATACGGAATTGCAACAAAGGATGCTCAATGGTGAGATCAGTTTCTTCCGCTCCGAAAAAAGATATGTGCATAAAGATGGTGAGAGCATTTGGATCAATGTTAATGTATCACTTGTGAGAGATGACGCAGGGGCTCCGCTGTATTTCGTTTCGCAGATAGAAGATATTACCACTAAGAAGATACTGGAGCTGGAGCGGCAAAGAGCTGTTGAAGACCTGGTGCAGAGAAATACCGATCTCGAGGAATTCTCCCAGATCGTATCTCATAATATACGCGGGCCTTTGGCTACAATACTCGGATTGAATAATATGTTGCTCGAGGATGTATCGGATGAGGAGCGCAGTTTCATACTCGACGGCATTCGCAGCTCTACCGACCGGCTTGATAGCGTAGTACGGGACCTGAATGTCATTCTTCAGACAAGGAGAGAATTGTCGGAATCCCGGACCCCTGTTAACCTTGAACAACTGGTATTTGAACTTAAGCTGAGTATCGCGTTGATGATAAGGAGCAGCGGAGCGACAATAAGAACGGATTTCTCTGCTGGCAATGAGCTTTTGACAGTAAGGTCATATCTCAACAGCATATTTTACAACGTCATCACCAACAGTATAAAGTTTGCCATGCCCGGCAGAAAGCCTGTTATTGACATCAGCTCCGAGGTGGACGGGAGTGTATTTAAGATCATCTTCAGAGATAATGGTAATGGCATTGATATGGATAGGTTCGGAGATAAGGTGTTTCATCTTTACCAGAGGTTCGATCTTTCTGTAGAGGGCCGCGGCCTAGGTTTGTTCATGACCAAGGCACAGGTAGAGGCATTGAATGGCAAGGTAAGTATGAATAGCCGGGTGGGAGAGGGTACTGTAGTGACCGTATCACTACCTATTGTTGGTTGATGGCCGGATACGAAAATTATGGAAAAGGTTTTCTTCAAAGATACATTTGACAGAGTGGCGTCGATCGCAAATGGCGAATATGAGCAATGTAGCTTCACGTCCTGCGATCTGGGTGAGGCAGACCTATCAGAGGCAGTGTTCATCAATTGTGTTTTCGCCGGCTGCAATCTCAGTATGGCGAAGCTCACAAGGGCCACTTTTCGTGATGTCTCCTTTATTGATTGCAAAATGCTGGGGCTTAAATTCGGCGATTGCAATGAATTCGGGCTATCATTTCGTTTTGAACGTTGTGTGATGGATCACTGTTCATTCTACCGGTCGAAGATCAAAAACACCATTTTCAAAGATTGCCGGATGCACGAGGTTGACCTGGCCGAGTGCGACATGTCCTGTTCAGTGTTAGATAATTGTGACCTTGCAGGTGCTTCGTTCGATGCTACAGGCCTGGAGAAAGCAGATCTGCGGAATTCAATCAACTATTCCATTGACCCCGACCGGAACAGGATAAAGAAAGCAAAATTCTCTCTGCACGGAGCCATTGGCTTACTCGATAAGTATGATATTGAGGTTGAGAACTGATTTATTGCCCGTTATCCGGGCTACCACACCAACGCACTCGCTCCCAATATTGCTGCGTCTGCATCCGGAAGCGCGGAAAGCAAAAGCCGTACCTTTCCCTGGTACAGATTCAGCAAGTTGGCCTCCATATGTTCGCGTACATGGTTCAGCAACATATCCCCCGATTTAGCCAGCCCGCCAAAGAATATGATAGCTGAAGGCGATGTGATGGCTACTGCATCTGCAAGTGTTTGTCCCAGTATCTTGCCTGTATAGGCAAACAAGTCCAGCGCTGTCGTATCACCCTGTTCAGCGGCCTCATGTATCAGCTTAGCGGTCAGGCTTCCTTTATGCCGTCGTAATATGGTATCGTTATTGCTGCTGTTCAGCCATTCCTCGGCGCTGCTTACAATACCTGTGGCTGAGGCATAAGCTTCCAGGCATCCCTTTCGCCCGCAGCCACATTGCCGGCCATCTCTTACAGCGATGACATGGCCCAGTTCTCCTGCAAACCCATCGTGGCCGTATATCATTTGTCCGTTGGCCACAAACCCGCTGCCTACGCCTGTGCCCAGTGTCACGAGTATGAAATCCTTCATGCCCTTTGCCGCGCCATACATCATTTCGCCTATGGCTGCAGCGTTGGCATCATTGGTCAGTGTTGTTTTTATACCCAGTGCATCACTTATCATGCGAGCCATTGGTATCACACCCTTCCAGGGCATGTTGGGGGCGTGAACGATCTCCCCGGTATAATAATTGCCGCTGGGTGCGCCTATGCCTGCGCCTACAATATTTTGCTGGCCATATTGCTCCAGAACGGGCCTGATGGCAGTAGCAAATGCGGCAACATAATCTTCGGCACGTGACAGCCCTCTTGTAGGGATGCTGCCCTTTGTCAATAATGCTCCGCGCCTGTTCACTATACCGTATTCGGTATTCGTGCCTCCTATGTCTATGCCCAGTGCTAATGGCTCATTCATAACCGGTCTGTGTGATGTGTGTTTACTACAGCAAAAGATTGTCTATAAGGCGTATCTCCCCGATACGTGCCGCGATAAGTGCCACCATAGGTGTCTTGCTGTCATAGTTGTCAAGCAGTGTCAGATCGCGGGCATCTGCAAGTGCTACATAGTCTGTCACAAATCCCTTGGCAGTCAGCAGGTCCTCACATTCCTTTCTCACTATTGCGAATGGAGCTGATTGCTGTTTGGATTCTATAGATATTAGACATTGGTATAATACCCCGGCAAGGGCTCTCTGCGGTTCCGTCAGGCGGCGGTTGCGTGAGCTCATGGCCAGCCCGTCACTCTCCCTGCTTGTGGGGCATATCACTATTTTCATTTGCTGCCTGCCGGTCATTACTGCCAGTTTTGTGATCACCATACATTGCTGATAGTCCTTTTGTCCCAGGTACAGCATGTCGGGGTTCACTATATCCAGCAACCGGGCCACCACCTGTCCCACGCCTTTGAAGTGCCCCGGGCGGTTCGCTCCCTCCAGTATAGTATCCAGGTGCCCGAAGTCAAAAGTTGTTTCGGCATCCGGCCCGTTAGGGTACATTTCCGCCACAGATGGCAGGAAGAGCACATCACAATCTGCTTTCAGGAGTAGCTCTATGTCTTTATCAGTAGAAACAGGATATTTATCGTAATCACTCTTGTCATTGAACTGGGTAGGGTTTAAAAAAATACTACATATAACAAATGTTTTATCTTTTTTGGCCTTTTCCACAAGCGACAAGTGGCCTGCATGCAATGCCCCCATTGTAGGCACAAAGCCTATAACAGCCCCGCCGGCAGCTCCATTGGCAATGTATTCTTTCAGGTCTTTAATAGTCTTAAAAATGACCATATAAATAATTTAAGAGCCTTTTAAAGGTGCAAAGTACGGTTGGAATTCAATATTTTCGTAATTTTGCAGTCCGATTCCGTATTTTGTTTTTAAATTAATTTTTACAGCATGTCTGCAGACACAAAGAAACGTGTTTTAATTATTGCTAACGAACTTTCTCCCTATACTGAATTCACTGATTTTGCCCAGATACTCAATAAACTGGCAATTAAGACTTTTGATTCCGGTCTTGAGATTCGTGTTATCATGCCCCGTTTCGGCGTGATCAATGAGCGTCGTCACCGCCTGCACGAGGTGGTGCGCTTGTCCGGTATCAATGTCATCATTGATAAAGACGACTATCCGCTTATCATCAAGGTAGCGTCCCTGCCCAATGCCCGTCTCCAGGTTTACTTCATGGATAATGAAGATTATTTCAAACGTAAATCAGTTTTCCGCGACGATAAAGAACAGTTCTTCGACGACAATGCCGAAAGAATGATCTTCTTCTGTAAGAGCGCATTGGAAACGGTTAAGAAATTCGGATGGCCGCCACACGTTATCCATTGCCACGGCTGGATGACATCGCTGGTGCCTTTATATCTGAAGACAACTTATAAAAAAGAACCTGTATTTGGTTACTCAAAGGTTATCTATACTGCGCAGGCCAACCAGTTCAAGGAAAAGCTGAACGCAAACTTTGTAAAGAAGGCGCTCATCAGCAGCGAGATCAAGGACAAGGACATGGATGCCTTCAAAGAAGGTACCAACCTTGCGCTTACCCTCGGTGCCGGCAAGAGTGCCGATGTGGTGGTCTTTGGTTCAGACAAGCTTGATAAAAAGGTGATCGAAGAGATCAAACCAAGCCGCTACAAGAAAGTGCTTAAATACGAAGAAGGATGGAAAGAAGACGTGAGCCCTCTGCTTGACTTATATAAAAGCTTAACAGAGTCTTAGTATTTATTTTACCATCTTAGCCGTTAAATCATTCGTTTTGAACCATCGTTCCATCAGCCTTAGGGTTATCTTTATATTTTTGTTTGCTGCCATCATTACCCAAACAGGCTGCAAGGAGAATACGCTTATCAATTCAAAGGTTTTACCATCCAATACCAAGGCCGGGGTTTTCGATACATCTTTGTCTTGTATCACGCACACCTACTTCGATGATACCGTGGTCACCAGTACCAACATTGGCGGGCTGGATATATACCAGGCTGTTGGTAACATCACAGATCCCTTCTTTGGCAGCACTAAGGGTTCGACTTACTTTCAGATCATCCCTACTACTTACAACTCCTCCTTGTACGACAATACGGCTATAGACTCAGTTGTGCTCGTTCTACCCTACAGCGGATTTACATTCGGCGATACTGCCTCCACGCTTACGCAGACCTACCAGGTGTTTGGTATCTCTGACAACGGGAAGCTGTCTCCCGATTCAGCTTATTACTCATACAACGTGAAAGACATTGATGCCGGTACGCCATTGAGCGCGCCCACCACTGTCGATCTTAAATCGCTTGCCGACACTTTCTCAGTAAATGGGGTGTACTACACCAGGGGCCTGCATATCAGGCTCGATCAGCAGGCATTTATGAACCGTATAGCCGATGGGCAGGCCATTCTTACCTCCAGCTCATCGCCGGCAAAAGACTTTATCAACCAGTTCAATGGCATCTGTGTAAAGGTAGCAGAACCATCTGTCGCCAATACAGCCATCCCTTACTTCAGGCTCAATGGCAGCAATATATACGATCAGGCTGGTGTTGTTGTGTACTATCATCACACCAACGTGTCTACACCGGATACGCTCGTAGAGCCTTATTATTTTGCCACCAGCACCTGCGCGCATTTCAATAGTATTGCTAAAACATACAGCGGTTCTCCGGTCAATAACCTTTACCAGTCTTCGCAGGGCAATGACAGCATCATTGCTATACAGAATCTACCCGGTTCTGCTGTAGATGTACAGATACCCGGCATCAGCAAGTTGCCAGAGGGTGTTATTGTTAAGGCAGAGCTCCAGCTTACGTTGTTGCCCTACTACCAGAATAACTATGCTATACCCGAGAAGCTCTATGCGCTCGGTATTGCCAATGGCACATACCCTGCCGGTATCTCTGCCGGGCTGGCCTACAATGTGCTCGACCGCTATCCGCTTACCAGCCTTACGCCGCTCGCTGTGCTCGATGGTTATGTGCATGCCATCACACGTGGCGGACAGACCCTGCAAACCTATACTATAGATATCCCGAGGGAAGTAGTCGCATCAAAGGCTGCCGGTAACGACGTATTGCATCTTCACATAAATGGTACCCAGGACTTCTACGGTGCGTTCAGGATGGTGGCTGCCGGTGGTGGCTATCCCGATGCGCTGTACAGGCCAAGATTATTTGTTGTATATTCAAAGCTGAATAAATAATTAGCTATGTGTGGCATTGTAGGTTATATAGGTAAGAGGCAAGCTTTTCCTATATTGATTAAAGGTCTTAAGCGCCTGGAATATCGTGGGTATGACAGTGCTGGTATTGCGCTCCTCAACGGGCCCATGACGGTGTTCAAAAAAGCAGGCAAGGTCAGTGACCTGGAAAAGATCGTGGATCACGACAATGTTACCGCCAATATTGGTATAGGGCACACACGTTGGGCCACGCATGGTGAACCGAATGATGTAAACGCGCACCCGCACCTTTCCCAGTCGGGCAACCTCGCTATCATTCACAATGGTATCATAGAGAACTATGCCGCCATCAAGGAAGAACTGAAGAAGAGGGGATACGTTTTTCATACCGATACCGATACTGAGATATTGGTGAACCTCATTGAGGAGATACAGATCAAGGAACAGACCACTCTTGACCATGCTGTGCGTATAGCGCTCAACCAGGTGGTTGGTGCCTATGCCATAGTAGTGCTCAATAAGAACAACCCCGACCAACTGGTAGCGGCCCGCAAGGGTAGCCCCCTGGTACTGGGCATTGGTGAAGACGAGTTTTATATAGCCTCCGATGCGTCTCCCATCATAGAATATACCCAGAATGTGGTGTACCTCGATGACCAGGAGTATGCCGTGGTCAATCGCGACGGTAGCTACTCTATACGCACACTTGGAAATGTAGAAAAATCGCACGAGATACAGAAGCTGGAGTTCTCGCTCGAAAAAATAGAGAAGGGCGGTTTTGAGCATTTCATGCTCAAGGAGATATATGAGCAACCCAAGGCTATCGAAGATTCCCTGCGCGGGCGCATGAGCGCATCGGGCGGTTGGATAAAGCTGGGGGGCCTTAATGAATATATCAATCGCATAGACAATGCCAAGCGGTTCATCATTACAGCCTGCGGTACGTCGTGGCACTCCGGCCTTATAGGCGAGTATCTCATAGAAGACCTGGCGCGCGTGCCCGTGGAGGTAGAATATGCCTCTGAGTTCCGTTATCGCAATCCCGTTATCAATGAGCAGGATGTGGTCATCGCCATATCGCAGTCCGGGGAAACGGCCGATACCCTTGCTGCCATAGAGCTGGCCAAGGAGAAACAGGCGCTCATCTATGGTATCTGCAATGTTATCGGTTCGTCCATAGCCCGTGCGTCGCATGCGGGTTCTTATACACATGCCGGTCCCGAAATAGGAGTGGCATCAACAAAGGCATTCTCAACACAGGTATCGCTTATCACGCTCATAGCTTTGCAACTGGCTATGGAGAAGGGCACTATGTCTACCTCCAAGATACGCGAGATACTATACGAGCTGGAAGATATTCCAAAGAAGATAGAAGAGACACTGCAGCTCGACGCGCAGGTGAAGGAGATCGCATCTATCTACAAGAATGCTTCCAACTTCCTGTACCTCGGCCGTGGTTACAACTTCCCTGTGGCGCTGGAAGGTGCGCTGAAGCTGAAGGAAATATCCTACATCCATGCCGAAGGCTATCCCGCTGCGGAGATGAAACACGGGCCTATAGCCCTCATAGACGAGAATATGCCAGTGGTATTCCTCGCTACCAATAAGAGCGCCTACGAAAAGATCGTTTCCAATGTGCAGGAAGTGAAGGCGCGTAAGGGCAAGATCATTGCGGTAGTGCATAAAGGCGACACACAGATACGCGCGCTTGCCGATCATATCATAGAAGTGCCCGAGACAGAGGAGATACTCTCTCCGCTCATTACCATAGTGCCGCTGCAATTGCTGGCATACCATATAGCTATTATGCGCGGCTGCAATGTAGATCAGCCAAGGAACCTGGCTAAGTCTGTAACGGTAGAATGATCGTCAGAAGTTATTTTAGTTATAACCCCGGCTTTGAGCCGGGGTATTTTTTTGCACCACTGGTCGAAGCGTCTCGCTTCGTCCCAGTGCGAGGCAGCGTCCCGCTTGCGAAACAACAATATCATAAAAGCATCACTAAGTCTATCAGTCCCTGTGTCCCTCCGCAATAATCATGTGCGATGCTCCATTTCCAGCGCTGCGGATCATAGACAAACCCTGCTTCCACTGGATTGTTGTGTATATATTCCACTCGTTGGCGCACTATTTGTTCCGGATGTTCCGAAGGGCATCGGGAATTGATAATAGTACGCCGTTTTGCAAACGGAATTAGCATTCCGGCACTTTATTCGAAGTAAGAAAGCTCGATCAACCCTTTTACACCACAGTGATCTCTTGCACTGCTATAGATGTATGCTTCCTGGATATCTATCCACTACGGTGCAGGTAATAAAATGAACACCTAGCCGATCGGTAATTTTATAAGCAAATCTCCATTGGTGGCTATTTAGCTACGGAAAGATAATGATGAAGCTTCAGATCTCTGAATACCGTTCGCAGAACGGGTTTTATTTTACGTTCCGGATGCCTTGCGGAACATCCGGAACAACGGGTAATGATGAAGCTTCAGATCTCTGAATACCGTTCGCAGAACGGGTTTTATTTTACGTTCCGGATGCCCCGCGGAACATCCGGAACAACGGGACAACGGGTATTTTTTTGCGGCCACTCACAAACTTTTTCGACCGTTAAAAAACTTTTTCTGCCGCTCACAGCGGAAGTATATAATTTTAGTATGATCGGTCCCGCCCGTTATAGAGAAGTGGTCTCAAAATTGCTATAGATGAATAGGAGCTGACCCTTTATGTGATAGCGCAGCAGAAGAAAATAGATGAGCTGCAAAGAAAGCTAAATACACCTGCAAGCAAACAATAAAAACATAATGAACATGAAAAAGCAATATTTTCTTCTTTTTACTGCGGTGCTCAGTATAATAACAGGACTCAGCTCCTGCAAGCCGGAGCCACTAAAAGGCGAAAGGATGAACGCAGACTTTAAGCAGTATTTTGATTATAAAACAGGAAGCTACTGGATATTTTATGACTCATTGAATAATAAGCAGGATAGTGTTGTTGTTACCGGTTACGAAGATATAGCCGCCCAGGATGGTGAAAATAAAAGTGATGAGCGGGTGAGCTTAGGTGCGGAACACTATTCTCCTAAAACAGGATTAATTGATTACAGTATAATTCTGGATTTGACGGCACCGTACAAATCAATATTAGATGTTACTTACAATGGCAACCATTTAAACTACTTTTTTGTTTCCCATATGCCGTTCGTTGAAGTAAATGAAGGAGATTCTACAACGGAACTGCATGCGGAAATACATTTGTTTTCAAGCTATACAATCGGAGGCGTCGATTATTCAAATGTATACCGCGCCATATACAAATATAACAAACAGCCTTATGCTGATACTTTTTGTATTAATGCGGATAACGGATTAATTGCTGTTTTGCTCAACGATCAATACTTCCATAAAAGGCTTTTCCTGCAAAAGAGTAAGCTGGTTCGTTAAATATCCATCATTATGAAAAAGATAATTGTTGGTTTCTGTTCATTTTCTATTGTACCTCGTTGTTCCTGATGTTCCGAAGGGCATCGGGAACTGATAATAATACGCCGTTTTGCAAACGGAATTAGCATTCCGGCACTTTATTCGAAGTAAGAAAGCTCGATCAACCCTTTTACACCACAGTGATCTCTTGTACTGCTATAGATGTATGCTTCCTGGATATCTATCCACTACGGTGCAGGTAATAAAATGAACACCTAGCCGATCGGTAATTTTATAAGCAAATCTCCATTGGTGGCTATTTAGCTACGGAAAGATAATGATGAAGCTTCAGATCTCTGAATACCGTTCGCAGAACGGGTTTTATTTTACGTTCCGGATGCCTTGCGGAACATCCGGAACAACGGGGGGGCAAGCAAGTACGGGCTGATAGTGGGAGAGGGGATACTTACAGAACATGTAAAAGTTGCTATTGGCAATACGGCCCAATGGTCTGATCATGTATTCAACAGCGACCATAAGTTACAGACATTGGAAGGAGTAGAAGCCTATGTGACAAAGAACAAACATTTGCCGGGCATACCTTCTGCCGACGAGGTAGTAAAAGAAGGAATAGACCTGGGAGAAATGGACTCAAAATTGCTGGAGAAGATAGAAGAGCTTACCTTGTATATGATAGCCCAACAGAAGCAGATTGATGAACTGCAAAGAAAACTGGAGGCATATGTAAGCAAACAATAAAAACATGATGAACATGAAAAGGCAACACTTTCTTCTCTTTACTACAATATTGACTATAATGACAGGACTAAACTCCTGCAAACCGGAGCCATTAAAGGGGGAAAGACTAAACGCGGATTTTAAACAGTATTTTGACTATAAAAAAGGTAGCTACTGGGTGTTTTACGATTCACTGAATAATGAACAGGATAGCGTTGTTGTAACTAGTTATCAAGATATAGCCGCCCAGGATGGAGAAAATAAAAGCGATGAACGCGTGAGTTTAGTTGCTGAACATTATTCTCCTAAAACCGGATTGGTAAATTATGCGCTAAATATTTATTTAACGGGACCATCCAAATCCAGGTTTGAGATAACAGACTACAAGAACCAGATAACTTATTTTTTTGTTTCTGGTATGCCTTTTACAGAATCTGATGCCGGGGATTCGACTACCGAATTGCATACTGCAATGAAGCGCCAACAGAGCTATGTAGTTAACGGAGTTAACTATGTTGATATGTATTGTATTACATACAAATATAACAAACAATCATATGCCGACACTATTTACATTAATGCAGATAATGGATTAGTTGCTGTTTTGCTCAACGATCAATACTTCCATAAAAGGCTTTTCTTGCAAAAGAGTAAGCTGGTTCGTTAAATATCCATCATTATGAAAAAGATATTACTGGTTTTATTGTTAACCTTTTCTGCCGTCTTTTCGTCAAACGGCCAAGGCTGGTATCATAATCTTGAGAAATACTGGTGGTATCATTACCGGCTGGTAAATGACTTTATGTACATTGATCCCGGTGATGGGCCAGGCAGCAGCATACCGGCACAAAAGAGGGACCATGTTAGTCCCGCAACATTGAACTGGCAGGACGCAACGATAGAATTAGGCCAGTATATAGGCTCCCTGGCCATGGAATACCGCATACTGAAGGACAATGGCTGGGATACGTGGCGAACGGAGTATGAGCTGCACCATGCGCTGAAAGCTTTTGAACGGCTGGACCAAAATGCGGAGACCATGTGCGATGATATAGACCATCATTTTCCTTATAGTCCCACGTTATGGACGACACCCTTCCCTGCGTTTCTGAATAACGGGACTACCGGCCCGTTAAACGGATTTTTTCTCAGGGATGATGTGCCGTTTAATAATGATATAAGTTATTCTAACTCCCTCGTCTTTGTTTCCAACAAGGATGCTGCGGTATGGCGTTTGTAACGCCGGTACTTGTTGTTCCCCCAAAAAGTAGTTCTCAGAACTGCGCCACATTGAAAAAGTATAAGATATGATCCTCGCCATCGTTGCCATTAATGCCGTTTACCATAGATAGCTACATGCTATACCTTTATTACCTGTCCGGGATGCCCGGGAAACACCCCAAACAGTAATTAAATAAATGTTGATAGCAACGGCATATTTAGTATATCTGGCATCATTATTGTGGCATTATATAGCCGATCATTGGTGGGCCTGGTACTTTTGAGAGGTTCCTGCGCCAATTGCACACTGTGCAATTTGTGTTGCACACTCCGGCATTGATGGTCAGCAGTTTAAGGGAATAATTGCACACTTCAGTTGTGAAAAAAGGAATTGCACACTTTTTGTTTGCTGCCCGCTTCAGCGCCTACATAGCTGATAATTGACATGTGATGTGAATAAGCATAGAATAACTATTGTTTTATATGCTAATTACCCCATATTTTACATCTTCTTTGCATAACAATCATTAAATTGCGCACCATTATTCATTACAAACACTCAGAATTTAAAATGCCGTATCTCTTTACCTCAGAATCAGTGTCTGAAGGACATCCTGATAAAGTGGCTGACCAAATATCAGACGCACTTGTTGACAACTTCCTCGCATGGGACCCGCAAGCTAAAATTGCCTGCGAAACACTGGTGACCACAGGCCAGGTAGTACTGGCAGGTGAAGTAAAATGCAACACTTATATAGATGTTCAGACCATTGCCCGCGATGTGATAGCGCGTATCGGTTATACCAAGAGCGAGTATATGTTCGAAGCACACTCCTGCGGTGTACTTTCTGCTATACACGAGCAGTCTGCAGATATCAATCAGGGTGTGGAAAGGAAGAAGAAAGAAGATCAGGGTGCAGGTGACCAGGGTATGATGTTCGGTTATGCTACCAACGAAACAGCTAACTACATGCCATTGGCGCTGGACCTTGCGCACAACCTGCTGCTGCAACTGGCTGAGATTCGCCGCGAAGGCAAGCAGATGAAATATCTGCGCCCCGATGCCAAGAGCCAGGTGACACTGGAGTATGACGATAACAACAAGCCTGTGCGCATAGACGCTATCGTTATCTCTACCCAGCACGATGACTTCGCTACAGAAAAAGCAATGCAGGACCGTATCACCAAAGATGTGAAGAGCATCCTGATACCACGCATCCTGAAGAGCTATCCTCAATACAAGCATCTGTTCAACGATAAGATCAAGTATCACATCAACCCTACGGGCAAGTTTGTGATCGGTGGTCCTCACGGCGATACAGGACTCACCGGCCGCAAGATCATCGTAGATACTTACGGTGGTAAGGGCGCGCACGGTGGTGGCGCCTTCTCCGGCAAAGATCCGAGCAAGGTGGACCGTTCTGCGGCATACGCAACACGTCACATTGCCAAGAACCTGGTAGCTGCCGGCCTTTGCGACGAGGTACTGGTACAGGTATCCTACGCTATCGGTGTAGCAAAGCCTACCAGCATCAACGTAAACACGATGGGCACTGCCAAGGTGAAACTGACAGACGGCGAAATAGGCAAGATAGTAGAAGGCGTATTTGATATGCGTCCTTACTTCATCGAGCAGCGCCTGAAGTTGCGCCAGCCTATGTATAGCGAAGCGGCAGCTTATGGTCACATGGGCCGTGTACCTGCTACTGTGAATAAGACATTCAAGAGCGCGGACGGCAAGACCAAGACCATGAAGGTAGAACTCTTTACATGGGAGAAGCTCGACTACGTAGCTGCAGTGAAGAAAGCGTTCAAGCTTAAATAATTAGCAGATCAGCTAATTAACTGATGATATTAACGAAGCCGCTCACTGAGCGGCTTCGTTGTCCTTAAGGTCACGGCAACCCAAGATGATACTACTATTTCACGTCTATGTAGTATATTCATTTCATGCGCCCCCGTTACCTGCTGCTTCTGCTGGTGTTTTGCAATGCGTTTTCGTTCGCCCAAACGGATAAAGTGGTGCTGCGCTTCCTCGATGCGGAGCGCAATGTCCCGCTAAAGAACGTTTCGGTCATTGATCCGGCAGGGCTTCGTGTAGCTGTTACAGATACCTCAGGGTACATGGTGCTGTCGCTCTCCCTGTTCGGACAGCACACTTACCTGCTGGCGTTATGTCCGGGCTACAGGCCGGATACGCTTTCTGCCGCTGCCGGCACGGTGTACATGGTGCCGCTGTCTATGTCGTTGAAAGAGACAACGGTACGCAGCAGCAGGGTATCGCGGTTGCTGAACTTTCCCAATGAGTACGTGGTGGACTATGCTTTTAGCGGAGACAGTATCATAGCGGCAACGTACAGCGGCAATTCGGGAAATCGTGCGAGGCTGTTTCTCCTCAACCGGAATGGGGTAGTGCTGGCTGACCGAAAGCTGCCTGCAGAGCCCTTGTCTTTATATGAAAGCTGTATCGGCCATCACTATTGTGTATGCACTGATAAGTTTTACCGTATAGACCTGCAGGATAGTTTGCAACTTGTCAAGGACTATGGCATAGCTCTGCTTCCCCGATTGCAGGAATGTGAGTGCAGCCGTGATGGTAATTTCTATTACCGGTTCACAGACAAGACCAATTTTCATACACAGTATGGGATGGTTGCAAAGGGCGACAGCACGTTTAGGTTGATAGCAGACTTTGAGAAGAGTGATGTAGCGATACAGAGCTATATTGAGTGGATAGAGATACAGATGCTGCTGACGAGCCTGAAGAAAAGGAAGGATGCAGTGAGAAAGCAGTTCGCCCGCCTGAAGTGGGATAAGGGTACGTTGACCAATATTTCATTTCCGATGTATGCGTGCCACGATACACTGGTGATCTTTGACTTCTTTCAGAAGAAGCTGTTATTGTTTGGTCTTGCGGGAGACTCTATCGGTTGTGTACCCATGCATTTTGAATTAAAAGAAGCACAGCAGTTTCGCATCCTGAAAGATGAAACGAGAGAAGCGCTTTATATACATCGTTATGACAATCAGGGGGCGCAAACGATGGAACGGATAGATATTGCCAGCGGTACTATATCCCGGAAGGTGCCGGTGGAGCAGCCATTTGCAGAAGACGTGAAAGTGCATGATGGCAACATTTACTACCTGTGGCAGGATCAGCACGCGCATGCGACAAGGCAGTTGTTCATTCAGTATCTGGATTGAATCATGTCAGGTTCTACACTATTGCCTCATTCCCCACATTGTGATACTGGTACCATGTTAGTAGAAATGTACCTTGTCTATCAGTCAGTGCATTACCGATAAGATAAAAATCGTACAGGAACTGGCATGGTTTTAGTGACGTATGGTGTCCAATGTTTCCATTTCTTTAAAACAAAAATTTATGGCACAGAACAGGCAAAGCCGTGTGAACACACGCGACCAGCGTAGCTGGAATGAACAATCAGGCCGTTACAACGACCAGGGACGTAGTCAGAGCCGGTATTATGACGAGGAGCGTCTGCGTAGTCAGCAGGAACTGTATCCGCGATGGCAGGAGCCTTGGACAAATGTGGAAGAACCAACAGGTCGCGGTTACACAGAAAGCAATTATGACCAACGGGATAACTATTCAATACGTGGTTCACAAAGACAGCAGTTCGGGTCTAACCAGCCTGTTCAGCAGAATGACCGATACTTTGACCGCCGCCGTGAGAACTTCCCTGAAGAGAGCAGCCGTTATTCGCCATATAGCGAGCGCTCTCGCAGCATGTACGGCACCGATTACAACCAGGGACAATATGGCAGCCAGGCTGTCCGCAATGATTACAATACCGGTTTTGGAAATGACTACGGGCAGGGCCGTTATGGTTCGCAAGGCAGCGATACTTCGAACTGGGGTAGTAACTCTATGGGCGTAGGCCGGCAGGGTAGCCTGTATGGCACACACAAGGGCAAGGGACCTAAAGGATATACGCGCTCTGACGATCGCATCAAAGAAGATATCAGTGACCGCCTCAGTGATGATATGCATATAGACGCTTCTGAAATTGAGGTAGGCGTAAGAGATGGTGTTGTATCTCTTACCGGCAGTGTAGAGAGCCGCGAGGTCAAGCACCGTGCGGAAGACCTGGTAGAATCTATCTCCGGCGTATGTGATATAGAGAACAAGCTGCGCGTAAACCACGATAATGGTACGGACAACAAGTCTGACAAAGAAATCAATACTTACAAGGGTACAAGCGGTGCACAGGACAGTGATCCTAAGAACAAACGCACTGCAATGTCCGGTGCCAATAGTTAATAGACTACCGCAAATAAAAAGCGCCCCGTGAGCCGGGGCGCTTTAACTATATTGATGATTGCCCGATTACTGAGCTACCAGTGTATCCAGCACCTTGTTCATGCTGCGCACTGCTTCTGCAGACTTGTTGAACGCTTCCTGCTCTTCAGCATTGAGCTTGTAGTCAACGATCTTTTCCCAGCCGTTCCTTCCGATAACAACCGGAACGCCGAGGCAAATATCGTTCTGTCCGTACTCGCCATCGAGGTACACGCAGCAAGGGAATACTTTCTTCTCATTGCGGATGATAGACTCAACGAGCGCGGCTCCCGCAGCACCCGGAGCATACCATGCAGATGTGCCCAGCAGCTTGGTAAGCGTAGCGCCGCCCACCATAGTGTCTGCAGCTACCTGCTTCAGTTTCTCCGCGTCGAGCATATTAGAGACAGGGGTGCCGTTCACTGCGGCGAGGCGAGTCAGTGGTATCATGGTTGTATCACCATGGCCACCTATCACTACCGCGTGCAAGTCGTTTTGGGAGCAGCCCAGTTCTTTCTGCAGGTAGCACTTGAAACGGGCGCTGTCCAGTATGCCGCCCATACCTATTACACGGTGCTTATCGAGGCCGGTAGATTTCAGGGCCAGGTAAGTCATGGTGTCCATAGGGTTAGAGATCACTACCACTATCGCGTTGGGAGAGTGCTGCAGCAGGTTCTTGCATACATCCTCTACAATGCGGGCGTTAGTGCCTATCAGTTCTTCGCGGGTCATACCGGGCTTACGCGGAATGCCGGAAGTGATCACTACCACGTCTGAGTTGGCAGTCTTGCTATAATCGTTAGTAGATCCGATAACACGTGTGTCGAAGCCAAGGAGTGACGCAGTCTGGGTGATATCAAGCGCCTTGCCTTCCGCAAAACCTTCTTTGATATCCACGAGCACTAATTCTTCAACGAGCTCTTTACGTGCAATGTTATCAGCGCAGGTAGCTCCTACAGCACCGGCACCTACTACAGTTACTTTCATTTATTGTATGTTTTTAAAGGTTAAATAATTTGATTAACAGAGTGCAAATATAGTGGTTTTAGCCTTGCTGACAGGCGGAAAATAGCATGATAATAGTCATGCAGATACATAGTAAAAATGTGGAACTAAGAGAGCTTGTGCTTGAATAGCTGGCGCCGTACATCAGTAGTTATCTGGTCGCCCTTGAACTTTACATATGCTTTGATCTTGCGCACATAGTCAAAATAGCCCATCTGCATGCGGATAAAGAACAATAAAAAGATAATACCTGTTACCCCCAGCATAGAGTAGGTGATAAGTGGCTCCTGCCCTATATAGTACAAGACCACAGATGTAACGATCATAAATACACAGAACAGCATTATGAGCATAGGCCCGCCGGAGTCCAGCTTACGCATCTTTGTGGTCACTACTACTTTGGTCTTGTTGCCATCTTCCTCCAGCGACAGGCGAGTGATGGGCAATGTCTTAATAGAATTGATCTGCTCGGCATGCGGAATGATCTGGAGGTAGTGCTCATTGTCCTGCACTTCGAAGTCGAGGTTGTGGATCTTTACATGATTGCCTACAAACCTGTGTTTCAGGTGTTCCTTCGGGATCGAAAATCTGTATTGGCACGTACGTGTGAAGATCATATGCTGTAAACCACGCCAAAAATAGCGGGTTTTTTCCTATTTAGAATAAAATAAAATCAAAAAATTTCTCCACATACTATTGACTAACAATAATGTACGTGTAGTTTTAAATCATTAATAGTTTCCTTTTTGGTTATAAGTTGTTGCGAGGTTAATGCCGTTCACTTAACTGCGCTGAGGCATTTTACATATCCCTGTATAGCTGCTGCACTGTCGGGGATGGCATTGAAGGTGCCCCCACCGATAGTGAACCTGGCTATTTTCTTAGTGGAGAATTCTTTTATGGATTGAGAGGTGAGCGGATAATCAATATAACGGACGGCCTGGGTGCGGTCGTCAGAAACGTCGTGATTGACGCGTATCGTGTCATCAGAAAACTTAGTATGATCGTCAAATTCAACTATCAGTTTATATTCTTCTTTCTCTTCCTGGCTGCCGGTGGATGAGGTGATGTAAATACTGTCCAGCGGGCATTCCATACGAAAGGTCATGAAGAAGTTGTCGTACACATTGTCGGGGTCGGCATCATTGTGATAGTTGCGGGCCACACGCAGGGCAGGCTTTTCATTTTGGTTAAAGGGCGATGAATATTCAAATGTCTTTTTGTCCTCTGACACTTCTTTTTTGATCTGTTTGCAGTAATCCTGCCCATGGGCGGTAGCGGATATAGCCAATAAAGCGGCCAGATAGATATTTCTCATATACACTTGTTTTTAACTGCCGACAATTTAATTCTACTTTAAATATACGAAAAATGCAATTGGCGGTATATTACCATTCTCCGATGGACGGATTGTTCTGGGGAAACAGATACGGCTCCGTTAAGATTGAGCCCGAGGCGTATGCCTGCAATATGGCCCTTATCGCTATCCCACGACTGCACGAAGTCAACCCGCAACATACGTGCCAGTTTCCAGCCTATATTGTCTATGCCTACAAATGCTTCGGCATAATAGAGTGATGGATTTGCATAAAATACATTGCTTCCCCACAGTAGGTAGAACTGCGCCTGCCGGAACAATGGCAGCTTGTTGCTGATAAGGCCTTTGAGATGATGCTCAATGTGCAGCTCTCCGTATAGTGCTTCTTTGTTGCTGAAGTTGTAGAACTGTGCGAACTGGAAACTTTCGAGGTAGGGAGATGCCAGGCCGATGCCTCTGTTCCCATACAGGTGCATCAGGTCGGGGATAGAAACGTAGCGGGCATTGATAAATCCGCCGGCCACAAGGTTGTATTTGATAGTGCCAAGCAATTTCAGGCGAACATCATCAGCAACATTGAAACGCCACTTATCGAAGTCAGACCTGCTATTTACAATGCCGGGTATGCCCTTTTCATACTGCAAAGTGAATTTAGGCCATTTGCTGCGGTTGGCTACTTTATAATCGGGGTATTGTGTGAAGGTAACACCCGGGCGGTAGGAAACTTTGGCATATAAAAGCGCAGCGGTGTGTTGCTCCCAGGCTGTGGCTACGGCAAGGAGATGCGGTGGCGTGTTTGGGGTAAAGCCATCGGGTGAACGTTTTGAAAAGCTGAACGTGGATGTATTGGCAAGTGGCATCCGTTCCTGGTAAGAAGCCTTTGCCGACCAGCTCAATCCGTTGCCATAGTTGCGTTTCACAAAGGCAGTTGCTTCGCTTCGCTCATACAGTTTTATGTCGTTCTGATGATAGAGGAGCGCTTCATAGGTGTTGTACCAGACATTCACCGGATTCGCAGGATTGTATTGGTACACATACCTGCCGCCTTCAGCGCCATAGGTCCAGCCGCGGTTGCGCAGTTCTTTATCCTGGGTGGTCACATACATCCGCATGGCAGCATTGAAGCGCATATTGCTGCAGCCGTAGCGCACCACAGCATCTGTATTGAGGTAGTGCTGGGTATCGATCCGGTGGCGCCAGTATATCTTGGGAACAATATTGACACCCTCAACAATGTTGTAATTGACCATACTCTCTCCCGTGAGGCTTAGTAAGGGAGCGTTAGTGCTGACAATATTCTTATTGTCCTTGCCCCTGTAAGCATAGCCCCAGAGCAAAGCATTGCCGGGTTTCAGCCTGTTCTGCTTCTTCCGTACTGAATCCCTGTGGGCGGGGTCATTCAGTTTTTGGGTCAGGCTGTCTTTCTGAATAAAATCTCGTTTTTCGTCTGTTTCGAGCGGTATGGGGCGGTTGTCCTGCCAGTAAGCGGAATCCTTTTTGTTGGCCCCTTTGTCATAAGCGCTGACCACTTTATCAGCAAATACGGAATCGGGAATATGCTCATTCACTTTCTGGTTATTGTACACATTCACAAAGCTGCCGGTGACATCAAACCCAAATAAGTTGATGGTCAGGTATTCGAGCTGGCTTTTTATTACCCATGTATCTTTTCGCAGGGGCACAAAGAGCTGCCTGATGACCAATGTGTCCAGAATGTCCATTCCCGATCTCTTTGCCAGCACCATATTCAGGCTGTGAATGGCAAAGTCTTTGTCTGCAATATAGATAGTGCCTGAGAAGCAGGGCTCGTAGTCTCTCTTCGCTATTACCTGTATCTTATATATTGTCTGCTCCTGTTCCCTGAACTCGCCCAGCAGTTTGTATCTGTAATAAAGAAACGCGTTGTCGCTGACGGGCGATATGAAACCACGATTCTCATCGCCCATAACATTTACGTTGTTACTATAAAAAGTGATGACGGGCGGGAATTGTGAAAACCCGACACCATTATTGTTGCCGCTTTCATGAACGGAGTGAATAACTGTTTTGTGCTTATTGCCTTCGGTATAGAAGTCCGCATCCTCTTCCAGTAGGTAGAGTACCCCTTTGCCTACGCTGTCCACCAGTGTTTCCTCATCTTTCACCTTTTGGCCCATGAATTTATCAGGCATTTTGCGTGTGCGCAGAATACCTTTAAGATATATGGAGGTCTGGAAGGAAAGTACTTGCTCTAAGTGGAACGCTCTTCTTTTTATGGTGTTCCTGATGATCTCGTATGCAGGGTCTTCCGCATTGGCGTGAACAACAACTTCTTTCATATCGAGGCTTTGCTCCTGCAATGTGAAATTGTGCACTATTGTTTCGCTCCCTGCAACAGTGGCATTGAATGAACTTTGCCTGAACCCTACATACTGGCAAATGACCTTGTAGAGCCCCGGATCTACGGGTAACTCGTAATCGCCATTGCCGTTGGCCGTGGTACCTATCGTTGTACCCTGGAGGAAGATGGTAGCATAGGGCAGCTTGACACCTTTCTCATCTGTTACTTTTCCTTTCAGCAAACCTGCCTGTGTATAAAAAGGCAACAGCGACAAAATAAGCAGGGTGAGGTATCGCATAGGTCTTCCGGCATTTGTGTATGGCTATTTTTTGGAGCTGAAGAGGCCGTGCATCTGCGCGTCTATCTTTCTCACAACATCTGCCAGGTCTTCTTCTTTGTCGGCAAAGTTGCAGTTGTCCACATCTATCACCAGGAGCGGGCCATCTTTGTATCCGTCTATCCATTTATTGTAGAAACCGTTCAGCCGTTTCAGGTAGTCGAGGCGAAGGTTCTCTTCATAATCGCGGCCACGGCGTTGTATCTGCTCTACAAGGGCAGGCACCGAAGCCTTGAGATAGATAAGCAGGTCGGGTGGCTGTATGAGTGTTTTGAGGTTCTGGAAGAACGAAGCGTAGTTCTCAAAATCGCGCTTGGTCATCAGGCCCATCTCAAAGAGGTTGGGTGCAAAGATGTATGCATCCTCGTAGATGGTACGATCCTGTATCACGGTTTCTTTTCCGTTCCTGATCTCTATGAGATTCTTGATACGGTTATTCAGAAAGTATATCTGCAGGTTGAAGGACCAGCGGGGCATATCCTCGTAAAAATCTACCAGGTAGGGGTTGTGCTCCACATCTTCAAAATGGGGTGTCCATTTATAGTGTTTGGCGAGCATACCCGTTAAGGTTGTCTTACCGGAGCCGATGTTGCCGGCTACAGCAATATGTTTTGTGGGATTAGACTTTGGAGGCATATTATTTCAATAAGAATACTGACATTATAAAAATGGTAAGTAAGATAAGGCAAATAAAGGACAAAGTTCACCCGTTAACAAACACATATATCATCTATATGTGAAGGTGGGCGGATAGTAGCTTACAGACAACAAAGACTTAGTACTTCACCTCAGAACATGACGTTACTATACCGGCTTTGTGTGGTGCGGCTCTTAATAATAGTTGATGCCTATCATTCTGCGAGCATCGGCAATAGTGGCGGATGCGCTGACCCTTGCTTTCTCGGCTCCTTCCTTTAGAATCTTTTTTATCTTCGTTTCATCCCTTTGCAGGTCTGCGGCAAACTCGCGGATAGGGTGCACAAAGGCGGCCATATCTTCGGCCAGTTGTTTTTTCATATCGCCATAGCGTATGGTGCAGTTGTTGAACGCGGCACGATAGGTGTCCAGGGTTTCTTTTTTTGATGTGAGCTGCATGAGAAGGAAGAGGCTCTGGATATATTCCGGCATTTCAGAGTTATGCTCTGTTGGCCCGGCATCTGTCTTAGCTTTCATGATCTTCTTCCTGATGGTATCGTCATCGTCGCTCAGGTATATAGTGGCGTTGACATTCTCGCTTTTGCTCATTTTACCATTCCCGTCAAGGCTCATGATCTTTACGGTATCATGATTAAAGCGAAAGACGTGTGGTTCGGGAAATAACTCACCATAGCGGCCATTGAAGCGCTGGGCGAAATTGCGCGCCATTTCCAGGTGTTGCTCCTGGTCTTTTCCTACCGGCACTTTAACAGCTTTGTGAATCAAAATGTCGGCGGCCATCAATACAGGGTAGGTGAGCAGTCCGGCATTCACGTTGTCCGGTTGTTGCCTCACTTTATCCTTGAATGTGGGGACTTTTTCCAGTTCTCCTTTGTATGCCAGCATATTCAGCATGAGGTACAGTTCCGGTATCTCCGGTATATCACTTTGCGCGTATAGCGCCACTTTATCGGGGTTGAGGCCGCTGGCGATGTTCTCGGCAACTACCCTGTACACATTAGCTTTAAGATCTTTAGGGTCGGGATGTGTGGTAAGGGAGTGATAATCTGCTACAAAAAAGTAGCAGTCATAATTCTCCTGCATCATCACATAGTTATGAATAGCACCAAAATAATTACCGAGATGTAAATGCCCTGTAGAGCGAATTCCGCTCACAACAATTTCCTTGCTCATATGGCAAAGATAATGTCAGATGTTATCATTTAGCGGCTAATTTTCACGCTCCTTGCCAGTCTTGGGAATATTTTTATAAATTTATGTATGATGAGACGTCTTTTTGATATTGCGGAGCAGCAAAGCAGGCAGACACCCGGCGCCGTAATGCTTGCTGCCAAGGAGAACGGGCAGTGGCGTACCTATACATGCAGTGAGGTTTGGGAAACATCACGTAAGCTGGCCGGGGGACTGCTGTCTCTCGGGATCGCCAATAGCACACTTGATGCCGAAAGCCAGGAAAAGATCGCGATCATATCGCCTAACCGCCCGGAATGGATGATGGCAGACATAGGTGTGCAGCTTACGGGCGCGGTGCTGACACCGGTCTATCCTACCATCAGCCCGTCGGACCTGGTATATGTATTATCGGAGGCTGAAGTGCAGATATGCTTTGTGGCCAATGCGGATATTTATGAGCGTTTCAAGGAGGCATTCAGCCAGGTACCGACATTGAAGAACATCTTTTCGTTTGATGTGATCGATGGTGTGGCCAACTGGCGGTCGCTCACTGATAAGAACCTGCAACCTGATGAATCAATTATCGCGCGTATTGCCCCTGAAACACTGGCTACGATCATTTATACATCAGGCACCACCGGTAATCCCAAGGGTGTGATGCTGACACACGACAATATTGTGAGCAATGTGCGGGACTCTCTTCCGGCTTTCACCTTTGCACAGGTAGGGAGTAAGGCGCTGAGTTTTTTGCCCCTGAACCATATCTTCGAGCGGATGGTGACGTATGTATATATACAATCCGGCGTGTCTATCTACTATGCCGAGAGTATGGATACCATAGGCCTTAACCTGAAAGAAGTACAGCCACTTGTGTTCACTACGGTTCCCAGGTTGCTGGAGAAAGTATATGAGCGCATCATGAATACAGCCATGGACCTGAAGGGTATCAAACGGGCATTATTCTTCTGGGCGCTGGACCTGGGTAAGCGGTACGATAATGCAGTGCCGGGTAATCCATGGTATCGTTTTCAGTTGTGGCTGGCCAACCGTCTTATTTTCAGTAAGTGGCGGGCCGCGCTGGGTGGCAATGTGAAAGCCATAGTTGTAGGCTCTGCAGCCTGCCAGGAGCGGCTTGTGCGGATATTCAGTTCGGCGAACATAGTTATTATGGAGGGTTACGGACTTACCGAAACCTCTCCTGTAGTATCAGTGAACCGTTTTGAAAGTAAGGACAGGCGTGTGGGCTCCATTGGTCCGCTTATAGATAATGTGGAGGTGAAACTGGCCCAGGACGGAGAGATACTGGTGAAGGGCCCGAACGTAACGATAGGATATTATAAGCACCCTGAGCTGACCAGGGAAGCCATGGATGGCGGCTGGTTTCATACCGGTGATATAGGGCAGTGGGTAGAAGGCAGGTTCCTGAAGATCACCGACAGGAAGAAGGAAATATTTAAAACGTCCGGTGGTAAATATGTGGCTCCGCAGGCGCTGGAGAACAAGATGAAGGAGAGCCCATACATAGAGCAGATGATGGTGATAGGCAGCGGGCGCAAATTTGTGAGCGCGCTCATTGTGCCCAGTTTTATGCAGGTGAGGAAGTACCTGAGAGATACTTTCCCGCAAATGACCGTCTCTGACAATAATGCTGAACTGATAAGGATGGCAGAGGTGCAGGCAGTTATTCAGAAACAGGTGGATAAATATAATGTCCTGTTCAGTCACCCTGAGCAGGTAAAAAAAATAAAATTGCTACCTGACGAGTGGACCATTGACAGCGGAGAACTCACACCTTCTCTGAAGATCAAGAGGAAGATAATAGAGCAGAAATTCAGCAACGAAATAGAGGCGTTGTACGCGGAATAACGACTTGCAGGGGTTATATTCTTTTTTGTTTCTTTTGAAATCGGCTGACCGAAAGGTAGTTTTAAAACGAAGTATTTATATCAGTTGTTGTTTGTGTTTACTCACGCAAGTGAATATAATTTTGCAGTAACTAATTATGATGAAGCTCACATCATTTATCCGGCTACGGCTGAAACGCGCATTTGAATCAATAAAGAACCAACAACTCAAGTACAACCTGCTGCAGGCGGCTCCATTCTGGATAGCGTCGCTCATCACGGGCCTTATTGCGGTACTCTATTCGCGGTTATTCGCAGGTGCAGAACATTTGTCTGTCTATCTTTTTCACCAGTACAAGTGGTACTTGCTCATTATCTCTCCCGTGTTGTTCCTGGCGGCTTATTTGGTCGTTATCAGGTTTGCTCCTTTCTCAAAAGGAAGCGGCATACCACAGGTGATAGCTTCCCTGGAACTGGCAACACCAAAGGAGTATCATAAAGTAGGCAGGCTGCTTAGTGTCCGTATCATTGTAGTGAAGATGTTTTCCAGCCTGTTGGTGGCCATAGGTGGCGGAGCTACCGGCAGAGAAGGGCCTACCATTCAGATAGCGGGGTCTGTGTTCAAAAAGGTCAATCAATGGATCCCTGAGTCCTGGCCCAAGATTTCGCGTAGAAATATGATCATGACGGGTGCTGCTGCCGGCCTCGCAGCCGCTTTCAATACACCGCTGGGGGGAATTGTGTTTGCGGTAGAGGAATTGACCCGTACGCATATCAGCTACTTCCGTACCGCTATTTTCTCGTCGGTGATCATTGCCGGCCTTACAGCGCAGCATATGCTGGGGCCTTATCTATACCTCGGATATCCCGATGTCAGCAAGCTTCATAGTTATGTATTTCTCGGTGTGGCGTTGGTGGCAGTGATCACGGGCCTTGCCGGTAGCCTTATGTGCCGGATAATACTGGCAGTGATGCAGCGCAAAAGAAATTTCACATTGGTACAAAACCTGGTGTTTGTAGCTATTTGTGCATTCATTCTCGTCGCTATTGCGCTTTCTGTAAGCACCGAGATGCTGGGCTCCGGTAAGGATATCATGAATTCCATGCTTTTTACCGGCAATAAGGGTACTGAGTGGTACATGCCTTTGCTGAGAACCCTGGGGCCGATACTCTCCTTCTCTACCGGTGTTGCCGGTGGGGTATTCGCTCCTGCATTGAGTGCGGGGGCTGCCTTTGGCTCTATGGTGGCCGGCTGGCTGCAGCTTTCGCCTACAGATACAAACCTGCTGATACTGTCCGGGATGGTGGGCTTTCTAACGGGCGTTACTCGTACCCCGTTCACGTCGGCGATACTGGTTTTGGAGATGACCGACAGGCATAATGTGATCTTTCACCTGATGCTCGCCGGGATGGTCGCCAGTATCGTTTCCCTTATCATAGATAAGAGTTCTTTCTACGATCATCTGAAAGAACAATATCTGCATGCGCTCCGAAAAGAAGATGCTGTGGCAACTACATAAAAGAGGAAGGGGACTGCAGATCAGTCCCCTTCCTCTTTCAATTACTTGTTGCTAGTATGCCCGTGCAAACAATACTCTCTGTGTGGAAGGTTTTCCCGTAAGGATACAGGTGCCTGCCTCCTGCTTATTGTTCAACGGTATGCAGCGTATAGTAGCCTTGGTCAGCTCCTTGATCTTATCTTCTGTCTCTCCTGTGCCATCCCAATGTGCTGAAACAAAGCCGGAGTTTTCGTCCAATACTTTTACGAATTCATCCCAGCTATTCACCTCCCGGGTGTTCTCCTCGCGGAACTGAAGCGCTTTTGCAAACATGTTGGCCTGTATCTCGTCCAGCAGTGCAGGTATCCTGTCCATGAACTGGTCGAGCCCTACTGTTGATTTGTCCTTCGTATCGCGGCGGGCCACTTCTACCTGCCCGTTCTCAATATCCCTTGCTCCCAGTGTGATGCGAACCGGTACGCCTTTCAGTTCATACTCTGCAAACTTGAATCCGGGCCTCTGGTTATCGTCATTGTCATAACGCACGCGTATGCCTTGTTTCCTGAGCGCAACCAGTGTCTCATCGGCAATGGCGTCTATCTTAGCGCGTGTCTGTTCGTCCTTGTTATAGATCGGTATGATCACCACCTGCAGCGGCGCGATCTTCGGTGGGATCACCAATCCGTCGTCATCGCTGTGCGCCATTACAAGTGCTCCTATCAGGCGGGTAGATACCCCCCATGATGTGGCCCACACATAGTCGTAGTTATTGTTCTTATCCTGGAATTTCACATCAAAGGCCTTGGCAAAATTCTGCCCGAGGAAGTGAGATGTACCTGCCTGCAGCGCCTTGCCATCCTGCATCAGGGCCTCTATACAGTAGGTGTCTTCCGCGCCGGCAAACCGCTCGTTGGCTGTTTTTACGCCACGTACCACCGGCAGGGCCATGTATTCCTCAGCAAAGCGGGCATATACTTCCAGCATCTTGGTCGTTTCCTCTACAGCTTCCTCGCGGGTAGCATGTGCGGTATGCCCCTCCTGCCACAGGAACTCGGTGGTGCGCAGGAAGAGGCGGGTACGCATCTCCCAGCGAACTACATTGGCCCATTGGTTAATTAGCAGGGGCAGGTCGCGGTAAGACCTGATCCAGTCTTTGTAAGTATTCCAGATTATTGTCTCCGATGTTGGCCTTACTATCAGTTCTTCTTCCAGCTTCGCTTCAGGGTCCACTACCACTCCGGCGCCATTAGGGTCATTTTTCAGCCTGTAGTGGGTCACAACTGCACATTCTTTCGCAAAGCCCTCAACGTGAGCTGCTTCCTTGCTTAAAAAACTCTTGGGTATGAATAAAGGAAAATATGCGTTCTGGTGGCCGGTTTCTTTGAACATGCGATCCAGTTGATCGCGCATGTTCTCCCAAAGGGCAAATCCATGTGGTTTGATGACCATACAGCCTTTTACCGCCGAATAGTCGGCCAGGCCGCCTTTCAGGATAAGGTCATTGTACCATTGTGCATAATCGTCCTTCCTATTTGTTAAAATTTTCGACATAATAAACCTTCTACGCTTTTGTGAGTCTATCTCATTGGTGAAGTGGTGCAAAAGTACTAATTTCACTAAGCATTTTTTTGTAAAAAACAATTCTTATGAAACGTTTTGTTTTAATGGGTTTGCTCCTCGCCGGAGCGGTGTCAGCGGCAAATGCACAGACCGATGATGTATATAGTAATGGGTCGGAACAGAGAAATGATTCGTCGAGGTATGAGCGCAGGCATCACCGCCGGTCGAACCCCGATAATTACGATTCGCAGAATAGCGGCAATGAGAATACGGATCCTGATAATTACATGAGTTATAATAATATTGATGACTATGTAGATTATGATGACGATTCCTATACATCGCGTATCAATCGTTTTGATAATGATTTTTACAACATGGGTTACTACAGCGTTTTCTATAACCCGTTCTGGTATAACAGGTATTGGTACGACCCTTACTGGGGGTATAATCCATGGACACCCAATGTGAGTGTTAGCTTTGGTTATGGTCCTTACTGGACCGCCGGCTGGGGATGGAATTACTGGTGGGGTTATGGCGGGTTCAACTACTGGAATTACCCGACGTATTATGGTGGCTGGTATGGCCATTACTGCGGCGGGTATTGGAACAGGTTTTATGCCGGTTATGAGGGCCGTCACTGGGGGCGCTATGCGCCTAATTATGGCCCGCGCTATGCCGGTATAGGTTACAGGGCAGGTAACGTTTATGGCCGTAACGGGTTCCGTAACTCCGCAAACGGAATGGGCCTGCGCAATGCACCAATGGCCCGTGCCGAGCATCACAATGGTTTCAGGGGTAGTAACCCCGGCTTTGGCCGCGGTGCACAGAGATATAATGGCGGCAATAACGGGTATGCGCCACGCCAGTCAGGCGGAGGACGCTTCCGGGAAAGCTGGGGAGGCCGTAACCTTGCGCAACAAAATAATGCAAGGACAGGCAGGGGTTTTTATGGCGGACAAAGATCTTATAATAATGCGCCGGCCCAGGGTGGCGCACCACGTGGACAGGCACAGAACTTTGGCGGCGGCCGTAACTTTGGCGGTGGCCAGAATTTTGGCGGCGCACGCAGCTTCGGCGGCGGTGGTGGTGGACGCAGTTTTGGTGGCGGCGGTGGTGGTGGTCGCAGCGGCGGTGGCGGACACAGCGGCGGCGGACATAGTGGTGGCAGGCGTTAAATTGAGCTATTCTTTTTACAAAGGCATTGTCAACCCGTTTGATAATGCCTTTGTTCTTTAAAGAAAACCTAAAAGGCACGGTTTTTATGCCTTGTTGCGAATTGGAGTATATTTTTGTTTATCCGTAGCCGGAATTAAACATTCCGGAAAAAAAATCGTCAAAAAGAAAAACTGATACTATGCGTGCGCTTACATTCCTAATTCCGGCTGTTGTACTTGGTTCATCCTCTTTATATGCACAGGATATCACTGAAGCATATAACCTGTCTAACCTGACGGTGCAGGGTACGGCAAGGTCTATGGGTTTTGGCAATGCTCTCGGGTCCGTGGGTGCCGACTTTAGCACGCTGAGTGTCAACCCTGCCGGTCTTGGTGTGTACCGTAGCTCTGAGCTGACATTCTCTCCGTCCTTACGCATCAATGCGGCCAACACCAACTATGCCGCGGGAAATAACTCAGACAACAACGTACATTTCAACATAAACAACTTTGGCCTTGTATTTACCAGCGCACCGAAAGGAGAGCGTTACGCCCGCAGAAACTGGAAAGCGGTGTCGTTCGCATTTGGAATGAACAGAACAGCCGACTTTAATCACAACTACAACTACGGTGCTTACAACAATACAAGTTCCGGTTCACAAGTGTTCGAAAGTGATGCCAATTATGACTATGTGAGCGCAAATGCAAAAGATGCCAATACGCTTGGATACATGGGATACCAGTCTTATTTGCTCAATGAGGATGCAAAGGGCGTGTTTCATACCATAGTGCCTTACCAGGGTGGGGTGAACCAGCTCAAAACGGTACATGAGAACGGCGGCGTGAATGAATATACCATATCTCTTGGCGGCAACTATAAAGAAAGGCTGATGCTCGGGGCAACCATCGGTATCCCTTCGTTCCGTTATTTCCGCAACTCTACCTTTACAGAGACGATTGCCAGCGGAAATACGCAGCCTAATCCTGATGGCTTCTATTCATTCAACTACAATACACTGCTTGATATTTCCGGTGGTGGTATCAATGCCAAGATCGGTGCTATATATAAGATCAGCGATATGTTTCGTATAGGCGCAGCGTTCCATTCGCCGACCTATTATTCCATTACTGATCTGTTCACGCCATCACTTTCTACCACTTGCAACAATTCAACTGTGGTATCGATAGATAACGGATTCCCGGTGCAAAACCAGTTTAACTATAATATGGTAACACCATGGCGTGGTGTGATAAGCGCTACCGGGATCATGGATAAATACGGTTTTCTTACTGCCGACATAGAATATGTTGATTACAGTACTATGCGTTACCTGTACCCTGTAGATCCCGGCTATTCTTACCAGGCTGCGGAAGATGCCATGAATAAAGTGATCAGGGATACCTACAAGCCGACAGTCAATTTCCGCCTGGGGGGTGAGCTCCGTTTTGCGAAATACTTCATGGCCCGTGCAGGTTTCGGATATTACGGTAATGCTTATACGGCCTATGGACAAGCAAATGCCGGTTACAGCACAGAGCGTATAGACCTGAGCACGGGTGTAGGTTTCAGGTTCAAGCACTTCTTTACCGACCTCGGTATCGTACATAGCAACTACCAGGGCTATGAGCAGCCATATGCTATAGATTACAATTATGTTGCATCAGGTGCTCCGGCAACTATACCTACTGCCAGGGTTACTTATGGTGTGAACAATGTCGCTTTGACCTGCGGCGTTAAGTTTTAACCTTCGTTGACTGCCTTCTTTTGAATGGATGCTGTCATGGCTTCATATACTTTCTGCCACTCAGGATGTTTGCACAATAACGATATCTGCGACTGAATGGTAGATTCGTCGTGGCGTATCGCCGGGCCTGTCTGTAATGTTTGCGGCGAGTATTGTTTGATCCGGTCAAAGGTCTGCTCAATGATGGGCATCAGGGTAGAGAAGGGGAGTGTATTCTCGGCGCATATCTGCTCGCACACCGCCATCAGGTGTGTGATAAAGTTATTGCTCATCACTGCTGCCAGGTGCAACCATTTACGCTGCTCGTAGTGGGCTTCAAACAGCTCGTCGGTTATGGCATGCCCTAATGACAGTACAAACCTCTTCGCTTTATCGGTGGAGGCTTCCCAGGCGCAAGGGATCTTCCGGTGGGTAGGCAGGTTACTTTTCAGAATGGAATATACCGGCCATAATATAGCGCAATCACTTGCTGCCGATGAGATCATTTCTATGCCCACGGCTCCGGCGGTATGCACCAAAACCGTTTGCTTCAAAGATAGCTCGGCTGCTACAGGACGAATGGCTGTATCAGACACGGCCATGAAACAAACATCAGCTTCACCATCATTCAGATCGGAAATGCCACCATAGGTATCAGATAATAGCGCCTCAGATAATGTTTTGGCCGCATCGGTATCTCGCCCGTAAACACCTGTGCATTGGTGACGTGCTGTTACCAGCCTGTTGCCCAGGAACCAGGCTACGTTGCCGGTGCCGATGATAGAGAATCTCATGCGCTACCTTTCTTTTGATTGGCCACGTAGTAATCCGACATGATCTTATGCACCTTTTCCTTTAATGTGGTCACGTCGTTCAAAGTTAATCCTTCTGTGGGAATAGCCGGTAAAAAATGGAGCCTTACGGGCAGCGGGCGTGCCCACAGTTTTTTATTGTGCGGCAATATTCTGCCCGTATTAAATATAAGGCCTGGAATAATGGGCTGCTGTGTCTTGATGGCCGTAATGAATGCCCCGTCATAGAATTGCTGAACGGGCTGGCTGGTTTTATTGCGGGTGCCTTCAGGATACAGGCAAAGGTGAATACCCATTTCCAGTGTTTCTTTCATCTGGCTGAAACTCTCGCGGCGGCTGTTCTCATTCTTTCTGTCCACCAGTATAGAGCCTGTCTTATAGATAAGCCCGAACAAAGGGATGCGCGACATTTCTATTTTGGCCAATGTTTTATTGGGTCCGGGTATCCAGGGAGACGATACGGGGATATCTACCAGGGAATTGTGGTTGATGACCACTACGTATTGCTGTCCTTTTTTGAAATGCTCCTTCCCCTTGCGCCTTACCGGGCAGAATACCAACGGCATGAACACACCCATCCATAACCGGAAAACAGGATGCAGCGCTTTTGCCCGCTTCGGCTCGGGCAGTTTAGAGATGATCCAGATAGGGAGTATTACCACCAGCATTGTGGCTACAAATAGCAGCAACGCATATATAAGAAAAATCCGTCCCAGGATGTTTTTGATCGTAGTCATATTACAATGCCCAGTCTATGGGTTTTTCTCCCCACTCCCTGAGCAGGCTGTTTGTTTTACTAAAATGCCGGCAACCAAAGAATCCGTTGTGCGCAGACAAGGGGGAGGGGTGGGCAGCTTTGAGTACTTTATGCTTACCGGTATCTATCAGCGTTTCCTTGTTTTGAGCAAATCTTCCCCAAAGCAGGAAGATAAGATTTTCTCGTTTGGCAGATAACAGCCTGATCACCTCATCCGTAAATAAATGCCATCCTATCTGACTGTGGGACATAGGTTTATTAGCTTCTACCGTAAGTGAGGCATTAAGTAAAAGCACCCCTTGCTTAGCCCATTTTTCCAGGTTGCCGGTTGCCGGCATGGTTATGCCGAGGTCATCACGCTGCTCCTTAAATATGTTGATGAGAGATGGCGGCGGCTGTATGCCGTCAGCTACTGAGAAGCAGAGGCCATGTGCCTGCCCGGGATTATGGTAGGGATCTTGTCCTATTATCACCACCTTTACTTTATCAAAAGGGGTGAATTCGAATGCATTAAATATTTGTTTACCGGGTGGGTAAATGACTTTTCCTGCATTCTTCTCATTTTTCAGGAAAAGGACGATCTTCTCAAAATACGGCTTGGTGAATTCTTCCTTCAACTGCTCTTTCCAGCCCGGTTCTATTGCTACATCCATTCTGTCAGTTTATTTGATCATTACATCCAGCACCTTGTTACCCTGTAGGTACCCCTCCAGGTGATCTTCGGGTTTTACTGGGCCAACCCCGGCCGGAGTCCCGGTATATATAAGGTCTCCTATCTGGAGTGAGAAGAATTTCGAAACATAGGCAATGATCCTGTCCACAGAGAATATCATGTTTCTGGTATGGCCATCCTGAACGGTCTCTCCGTTCAGTTTCAGTTGAAATGCCAGATTGCTGACCACGGTTTCGGGGGTGATAGGCACAAACGTTCCCGCAGCGGCAGACCCGTCAAACCCCTTGGCTATCTCCCAGGGAAGGCCTTTTTTCTGTTGTTCCCTTTGCAGGTCGCGGGCGGTGAAGTCGATGCCGAGGGTCACCTGGTCATAATATTTATGCGCAAATTTCTCCTGTACGAATTTTCCGTTTCGGCAGATCTTGACCACTACTTCGCACTCATAATGCAGGTCGTCCGTGAATTCGGGATAGTACAGGGGCTTATCACCAATAAGCAGTGCGCTTTTGGGTTTCATGAATATCACCGGCGTAGTTGGAACGTCGTTTTGCAGTTCTTTTGCATGATCTGCGTAATTTCGTCCGACACAAATTATTTTCATAAGAGTGCTATGAGTCGTGTAAAATTAAAATTTCCCGATGAAAAACCGCTGTTTACCACACGTATTTCTGTGCGTATAGGCGATGTGAACTACGGCGGCCATGTGGGAAACGATGCTATCCTGTCTATTATGCATGAGGCCAGGATGAGGTGGCTGCGGTATCATGGCTGCACGGAGCTGGATGTATATGGCGATGCATTGATCATGGCAGACGTGATGATAGCCTACAAAGGCGAGAGCTTTTATGGTGATGAACTGGAGATTGTTATGTATGCTGATGAACTGACCGGGGTATCGTTTGACCTGCTTTATCATATAGCTGTAATGAGGGATGGGAGGCAGACAGATGTAGCGCACGCAAAGACCGGTATGCTCACATTCGATTATGACAACCGCAAAATAGTACCTATGAAGGATGGGCTGAGGAAGCTGTTATCCCCGGGTTCCTGATCATTGCTCAATGGCTTGTATGATCTCTGCGCTATCCGGTTTTGTCTTAGGATCAAAGATGCCGGTTAGTTGCCCGGTCTCATTGATAAGGTATTTCTGAAAATTCCATTTCACTTTGCTGTCAGCATGATTGTTGTATTTTTTCATGGTAAGCCACAGGTATATTGGTGCCGTATTTCTGCCCCTGACGGATATTTTTGAAGCCATAGGGAATGTGATGTCATAGTGTTCGGTACAAAAGTGTTTTATCTTATTGTCAGAACCCGGCTCCTGGAACAGGAAGTTGTTGGCAGGGAAGCCTATTATGGTCAGTCTGTCCTTGTATTTTCGGTAGAGTGCCTCCAGTTGTTCGTATTGTGGTGTATGCCCGCAGTAAGATGCGGTATTCACAATAAGTATTTTCTTGCCTTTATGGTCTGCCATATTTATAGTGCCTCCATCCAGCGCTTGTATCCTGAAGTCATAGATGCTTGCCGGAATATTCCGAGTAGGAGCAAAAAGCGATGTGAAGAAACTGAACAGGCCCACTATCTGTAATATGCGCTGAAGAAGCTGGAGTAAGGTACAGGATTCTTATCATAGAACATTTTCTTGTAGTTCTCTGATGTAATGATATATACCTGTACTTCTCCCGGTTTGAAATTGTTGAACACATCAATGGTCTGTAGCCCCGTCATATACGTTTTAGCTGTAGCGGCATTTCTGAAAGATCTGATCACAAATACGCCATGGTCTATGTCATATAGGTCGAAGAGTATATTCAGTCCGGCTGTGCTGTCATTTTTAGCGTCATATTTTTTGACAGCGTCTTTCAACCCGGCACTCCGGGAATCCACACCCGGCGTCACAATGATACAGTAGTGCGGACTATCGGCATGATAAGAATACATCTCCGGGACCTTTGGCGCAGGTGGAGTAGGTGGAGTTACCGGCTTAGGTGTTACTGATGGTGTTTCCTTTTTAGTCGTAGCCAATGTAGGCGTCTTCTTCACGACAGTGTCGTAATACCATGATGGTTTGCCTCCGTTGCGTACCTGCTTGATGTAACTCTTCACAGCGGTGGCCCAGGCAGTGAGTGTATCTGACGGATTGGCGGCAATGAATTTCGTCAGAATGGTGTCTGCACGGTCAAAATCGCCCAATCCTGCCTGCGCAGTGGCTTCGATCAGTTGGAAGCGTTTTGTGTACAACGGATTATCTTCATATTGTTTCTTTCCGTTCTCCACGCGCATGAGCGCCTCCGTGTACTGGCGTTTTTGCAGAATATCATAGGTCTCGTCAAAATACGTAGCCAATGATTTTTGCGCTTCCGCATTGTCACGGCTTTCACTGCCTCTCGGCTTCATTAGTGAAGCGTACTTAGAGTTCGGGAACTTAGCTACCAGTTCCTGGCTGTATGCCTGTGCTTTGTCCAGTTGTTTCTGCTTCAGGGCGATCTGATAGCGCAGGTAGAGTTCTTCTTCTTTCTGGTTGTGATTCGGGAAGCGTACATCAAGAGTATCCAGTGTCTTAATAGACATCTTTTGGTCGTCAAGCTGCACGAAGTATGCTTTGGCAAGTGCTATGTATGCTTTTTGCTGTTGCTTCCAGGCCGCTTCCTTCTGTGTTTGTGTATTTGGAATTCTTGCCAGCAGAGAGGCTTCTGTTGGCAGGCCATTGTCCTGGTCTGTATTATCTGCCCCCGAATCCTCATCATTATTATCATTGCCGGCAATAGACCCGCTACCACCAGAGAAATTGCTGATGGATGCGCTGCGCTGCCAGTTATCTACCAGTGGCCTGTTGCCCCACTTTCGTTTAAAATCTTCGCTTCCTTGTTGCACCAGGGTCGGGTTGCTGAAGTACCAGCTGTTCCCACCTTCAGTGGGGGCTTCTTCATTATCCGGAGTTATGGGAATACTTACCTCCGGTCCGTTCGCCGCATTCTTCGCGCTGTCTTCTTTCTTTTGTTCCAGGTACCGCAGGTATTTGCGCGCAGCAGCAGCCTGTTCTTTCCTGCTCAGGCCGGCCAGCAGCAACAGGCTATCTTGTTCGTAGATGATACGGGTTGGCCCGGATATCTCTTCAAGTCCCTTGCTACGCTGCGAGGCAGCTATCATATTTTTATCTTTTGATGTAGAGGTGCCGTACTTGGCTGCACTATCATAAGATCTTTTGGCATCTATATAGCTCGACATGGAGTAGTAAACATCGCCGAGAGCGGTGTATGTGAGCGCCTTTTGTTTCTTTGTAGCCTTGGGTGTCGTTACGCTTTTTGTGAAGTAAGTGACCGCGTCACCCGGTTGTTTTGCCTTTACCGCCAGTTGGCCGAGCACGTAATACACCTGGTCGTAATAGCTGGTGTATTTGCCATCATGCAGCGTACTCTTTAACCCCCTCATGGCAACTTCGCTGCTTTCTCCTGCCATCAGTTGGTTAAATGCCATATACTTGCGCGAGTAAAAGTCCATTTCGATCTTGGGGTAGTAGCGGATCACACGTTCAAAGCTGTTAGCCGCCTCAGCATAATTTCCCATGTTCTGCAATATTTGCCCATTGAGGAATGATGCTCTAAGCCGTAACCAGTTGGGTAAATACTCATCGTCGGCAGCTATGTCCAGTTGCTCAGACGCTGCAGGGAGATTATTATTATTGAGATGAACAAAAGCCTTTTCAATGGCCAGCCTGCCTTTCAGATCTTCAGGTAGTTTTGTTCCCGATTCCAGTAGGGAAAGAATGGTCTCCGCATTTTCAGGCTGGTGCGCCTCTGTGTAAGTGCGTGCCAGCCACAAGATAGCCTCATTGTGTACTGATCTGTGCTTCAGGAAATCAAGCATCGATCTTTTATTGTCTTCGATGATCGTTGGTTCATCTTTCGATTTTGATGCCCCCTGCGTCTTAGCTACCTCTTTCTTCTTTTCTTCTTCGTCTGAGTTGATGATATAGCGGAATGCTATTGCCGCATATTCGTAGCTGCCTTTATAATAATATGCCTGGCCAAGCAGCAGGTACATGTCATTTGACCACTTGACACGAGGGTCATGTATCTGTATGCCAATTGATACCTTGCGTATGATACTGTCCATGTCCGGGCTCATCAGTGAAGAGTCTTTGTTCGGATCAAACGGATACAATCCGATCAGGGAGTCGAAGTTCTCTTTCCGCGATCGCTGCATGTTCATCTCCGCCTCCTCCATTTTTCGCTTGGCATTATAGTAGTAGTTGTAATGCGTAAATGAGTTCTGAGCCACCCTCCTCATCGGGGACCATCGTTTCTTCAGCATTGACTTATTTGACCATGCTTCATGCTTTGCTTTTATCTTCAGCTCCAGTTTTAGTTTCTGGTCTTCCAGCTTTTTCTTTTCCTTGGCCTTTGCCAGTTTCGCCTTATCCGATTTTATCTTAGCAAGGCTATCTGTTTTGACTTTCCGCACCATTTTCAGGCTATCCATTCGCTTGGTGCGTACCATCTTGGTACTGTCCATTACGTGCTGGCGGGATGCCTTTGCGCTGTCCATAGTATGTTTTCTAAGCGCGGTCATTTTGTCGTGAATGGCTTTTTGCGCGCTTTTTATACTATCAGAATGCTCATGCTTGCGTACAGTAACGCTATCGGAATAACGTTTACTTTCTTTGTATTTCTTTCTGGCGGTGAGGCTGTCTGTTCTGTGTTTCTGTATCGCTTTTATACTATCAGTTTTTGCCTTACGTGAATTTGTGATGCTATCCATTGAACGCTGCCGCACCAGTTTCACAGAGTCCATGTGTGCCTGCCGCGAGTCTTTCATCGCCATTTCTTTTGACTTGTGCGCACGGTTCACACTATCTTTATAATACTTGCTCTCTTTATATTTTCGTATTGAGTTCAGGCTATCAGTACGTGCTTTCCGTACAGCATTCACACTATCCATCACATGTTGCCTGGCTTCCTTTAGCGAGTCTGCGTGCGACACTGCACCGGTTGAACTTTTCTTCTGAATAGCTTTTGTTTTGGGATTCCTGGCACGTGCCACACTATCTCTGTAGTGCCTGCTTTCCTTATATTTTTTTATCGCGTTAAGACTGTCTGTTCTCCGTTCACGTGTTTCCTGCAAGCTATCTGCTTTGTGTTCGCGTGCAGCTTTGATGCTGTCAGTAATTCTTTTTCGGGCTTCCTTTAGACTATCAGCAATTCTTGTTCTGGCTTCTTTTATGCTGTCCGTGTTAGAGCGTCTTGTTGTATCGGGCATTTCGTCTATATCTCCATCCGGCACCACCTTGATAGCATGCGAATAGGATAGGCTATTGAAGATGAAAAAGCCTAATACAATAAACAATATTATTCTAAAATTCAATACGAATGTTCTTTTGTCTTAACTTTCTAACGCAAATTCAACAATAATATTATATGAAATGCGCTAAAATACCCTCATTGAGGATAAACTTCAAAAATAGGTAAAAATGTAAAATATGCGCCCCTGAGATAATTATAAATTAACAAAACAGTTTTGCTATTTTGCCAGTCCTTCCTATAATTTCGAAGCGGGTTGTGGTATTGGTTTTCAAGGCAAGGAAGAATAAAGAATATTAGGTAATGAGTAAGCGTGAACAATCACCGGATATGATGCGTTATGCTACTCTTGCTACACAATGGATGTTGATGTTGCTTCTTGCCGTATGGGCCGGTCATAAGATCGATAGTAATATTAACTGGAAGGTCCCTTTATTCACGATCTTATGTCCACTTGCGTCTTTAGCTCTGTCGCTGTGGCAATTAATCAAAGAGCTGGGTAAACCAAAGAAATGAAAAAGTATGTAGGCATTGTCCTGTTTGTGTTTGTTGTATTGAGTGTATTGTTCATGGCTGTGAAGACATACTTCCCTGAGTACAGGTTTATGGCCCTGGAGATGGGAAATCTATTGATGGCATTACTCTCATTGAGTACGTTCTTTATAGTAAAGAAACAAATGAAAGAAAGGCCACAGGCTTTTGTGCGTGGTGTTTATAGCGCGTCATTACTGAGATTAATGGTGTGTATGATAGCGGTACTGGTTTATGTGTTGCTTAATCGTACGCAGCTTCATAAGCAGAGTGTGTTTGTACTTTTTGCTGTGTATTTTATTTATACAGCTATGGAAACGTTTTTATTGTCAAAAATTGTAAGAGTTGAAAAATGAAGAAGCAGGAAACCGGGATACCTTACCTGGCACAATTTTTACCCGAGGGTGCTTTTGAGCAGATAGCTCCCTTTTTTAAAAGTCATACTATACATCTTACTGTAACTCACGAACGAAAAAGTGTGTTAGGAGATTATCGTCATCCTGTTGCTGATGCTCCTTATCATCGTATCAGTGTCAATGGCAATCTCAATCCATATAGTTTTCTCATCACATTGCTTCATGAATTGGCACACATGCTCACTTATGAACATTTCAAATTCAAGGCGCAGCCCCATGGGAAAGAGTGGAAGACCCAGTTTCGCCATATACTGATACCATTCATGGGTAAGAGATTCTTTCCTTCAGATGTGGAGAAGGCGTTGTTTGCCTATTTACATAACCCGGCGGCAAGTACTTGTACCGATGCACAGTTGTATAAGGCGCTGTACCGCTACGATGATCATAAGCCCGGATTCCGGTTGGTTGATGACATAGGAGAAAACAGCTTCTTTGAAACAGAAGACGGCGAGGTTTATCAGAAGCTGGAAAAACTACGCACACGTACCCGTTGCCTCAATTGCAAGAATGGCAAGGTCTATTTCTTCCAGGGTATTGTGGAAGTAAAAGCGCTGAGAAAGAATAAGGTAGAAGCCCTCTACACCTAAGCCACCATAAAGTTGCACAGTTTGAACAGCACCCTTGCACCTACTATAGTGTCAATGCTGTCTCCGGGATGATCTCCGCCCGATACTTCATTGAGGTCAAATCCGATGATCTTCCGGCCGGACTCATGGAGTTTTCTGAACAGGTAAAAGACCTGCTCTGTTTCAAACCCTCCCGGAACAGGAGTGCCCGTGCTCGGGCATAGCTTCGGATCAAGGCCGTCAATATCGAAACTGATATATACGTTCGCTGGTAGCGAGTTGATGATCTTGTCGCATATATCCTTCCAGGTCGCTCCTTCGTATTGCTGAGTTTTAATGTCTTTATCGAAGAATGTGATTATCCTGCCGTTGCTGTTTTGTATCATATCCAGTTCTTCATCACAATAGTCGCGGATTCCTACCTGCACCAGTTTTGATACCTGCGGCACATGGTGCAGCACATTATACATTATAGAAGCATGGGAATAGGTAAATCCCTCATAAGCAACACGTAAGTCTGCATGCGCATCTATTTGCAGGATACCGAAATCACTGTATTGGTCCGACAGAGCTTTGATAAATCCTAGCGGAGTGCTGTGGTCTCCACCTATCAGCCCCACCTTTTTACCGGTCTTCAGCAGACCGGAGGTCATCTCATACACCCAATCCAGCAACAATTTCCCGCCATCATTGATCTCTTTCAGTTTGTGGCTCAGTTGCTCGTTCTCAGATATGACCCCACCTTCTACCATATTACTGATCACCAGCTCTGCGCATTGGCGCAGGTAGTCACTTTTGGTGCGGATGTTCCTGTCGATGGGTAGCATATAAAATCCCTTTTTCCATCCATCGGTTACGTCGGGATCGTACAGGTCTACCTGCATAGCCGCATTAAATATCTTTTCAGGCCCCCGCGCGGTACCGGCACGGTAAGATACTGTTACCTCCCACGGAACGGGCAGAAGCACCAGTTGGGACTGCTCTTCAGTAAAAGGTAATCCGAAAATGTTATTTGACTTTAGCCCTACTGAGTTCGGGTCGAAGTTTGCAATATCTGACATAGCGCAAAAGTAATTCAAAAATGTGCAATCATTTTATTCGATGGTTACCAAAGATTAGCCGGTATTCTTACGTCTTAGGATGTGTATCAGATTAAATAAATTAATTTTCACAAAATTATAAGGTTTGCCCTCAACAGCGTTATCCATATCTTTGTTTACTTTTAGAAGTCCTTCGGGCCGTTATAGCCATCTGTATTATGATAAAAATATCTACTAAGCAATTAAGCATCATTATTTGTGCTGCTATCGTTTTCCTTTTTTCCATGGTTTTGCATGCGCAGACCAATGGTAACGGTATCATTAAGGGTTTTGTATATGATAAGAAAACAGGCGAGCCTGTTATTTACACCAATGTCCAGGTGCTGAACGCCAAGACAGGTGTGCAAACAGATGTTAACGGATACTTCTCCATCTCTTTGCCGGCGGGCACCTATACATTACTGGCAACAGGTATAGGTTATGATTCTTCTACCATGGTCATAAATCTTCTTCCTGATGTGATCGTAACCAAGAAGGTATTGCTGGAGTCTCGTGAACATCAGTTGAAGGATGTGGAAGTAAGTGGACGTAAGACGGAAAAAATCACACGTATCAATACTGGTGTTACCACTGTTACCCCCCGCGAGATGAAACTATTGCCTAGTGCAGGAGGGGAGCCTGATATTGCTCAGTATCTGCAGGTTATTCCCGGGGTTGTATTTACCGGAGACCAGGGCGGACAATTATTTATACGTGGTGGCTCGCCTGCGCAAACCGGTATCTATCTTGATGGTATCACGATTTACAACCCATTTCACTCTATCGGGCTTTTCTCAGTGTTCGAGACAGAAGCCATACGCAATGTAGATGTGTACACAGCAGGTTTCAGTGCCCAATATGGCAATCGTACCTCTGCTGTCGTAGATGTGCATACAAAGGATGGTAACAGAAACCAACTTGGCGGCCTTCTATCAGTTTCCCCAATTATGACACGTGTCATGGCAGAGGGGCCGCTTGTTAAACCTAAAAAGGATAATGGTTCAAATATAACCTTCCTTGTTACAGGGAAGAGTAGCTATCTGAACGCCACATCCAAAACATTGTATGGTGGCCTGGGTGAGCCATTCAAGAGCGGTTTGCCTTATTCATTCAGTGATTTCTATGGTAAGGTTACTTTTAGCGGCGACAACGGGAGTAAGCTAAATGTGTTCGGGTTCAATTTTGATGACCGGGCAAAATTGCTTAATGATACCAGTCATGCAGAAGAAGCTGATTATCACTGGCGCGCACGTGGTGTAGGTGCAAATGTTGTGTTGACGCCTGCAAGCTCTTCGTCATTGATAGAGGGTAAGTTTGCCTATTCAAATTATGACATCGGATTGAACCAGTTCAGCACACTTGCGGATAGTATACCAAGAACAAGTGCCATCAACGGCTTCGAAGCCGCAATCAACTTTACTTACTTCCTGCACAACTACAGCCAGTTGAAATATGGGATAGAGATGAGCGGCATGCATACCTCGTTAAGTTATTACCTCACTCCTGGTATATCCACTACTGAGGAACGCCAGAGCACACTTGCCGGAGTGTACTTCCTGTACAGGCAGAATTTCAACAGTAAATTTATTTTCGAGCCAAGTTTGCGTATCCAGTACTATTCTGAGCTAAATAAGATATCTCCCGAGCCTCGTGTTGGTATCAAGTATAATATTTCCAACGATGTTCGCTTCAAGGCAGCTGCAGGTGTGTACTCTCAAAACATAATCAGCACCAAGTCTGACCAGGACATTGTGAACCTTTTTACTGGTTTCCTGCTTAGCCCGGATCAGCAGATATCAGATCCGCATGGTAATGTTGTTAAGTCTAATTTGCAAAGGGCTTACCATGCTGTTGCGGGCCTGGAAGTTGACGTTCAAAAGGTTGAATTCAACCTCGAGCCATGGGTCAAGTATTTTGGTCAGGTCGACGAGCTGAATAGAAACAAGCTTGTTACAAGCGATCCTGATTTTGTTGCAGCAACTGGCCTCGCTAATGGTATTGATCTATCTGCTAAGTACAGTTATGGAAGGATATACCTGTGGGGAGCGTTTGGATACCAGAACGTTAACTATACAAGTATTGACAGTAAAGGGGAAATGCAGACATATCCTACACCGTTCGATACCCGTTTTAATACTAATGCTGTTGCAGCCTATACTGCCGGCAAGAATAAAGAATGGGACCTTTCTGCACGTTTTTAACCTGCATTCGCCGTTCCCTTTTACCCAGACTCAAGGATTTTATGAAAACATTAATGCTGCCGCAAATGGTATCAATACTAACTTGCTGCAACAAAATGCCCCTTTAGCAGTTCAGTATGCGGACAAGATCAATGGCGGACGGTTGTCATACTATCATAGGCTCGATGTTTCAGCAAAGAGGAGGTTCATATTGAATAAAAAATCAAGCCTCGATGCAACTGTCGCTTTGACAAATGCATATGATAGAAATAATATTTTCTATGTGAACAGGATCAGAAATACTCGTGTTTACCAGTTACCTCTTTTCCCGAGTATGAATCTTACCTGGAACTTTTAAATGCATAGCATTTGATGATATTGAAAGGGTGGAAATGGTCCGGATGTTTTCTGGTAATGGTAATAGCGGCCATGATGTCATTTGGTGGTGTCAGGGCACAAGTGCTTACTCATGACATCCCGGCGAACAGAACGCTCCTTTTAGCCGAAGAACAATTTAATAACGGGCATTATAATGTAGCTGCACAGTCAGCGAAGCAATGCATTCGTGAACAGCAGGCCGTTGGTCTCCAGGCTCATGCCACCGACATGGATAAGGCAAGGTTCTACTATGCTGTTTCCGGGCTCAAAATGGATCTGGCAGGTAGCGTTCCCGAAGCTAAGTCTGTGGTAAGTGAGACTTCTAATCCCGCATATAGGCAAAGAATTTCTTTTGCACTGGCACAATACTATTTCCGCCATGATGAATTGAAAGAAGCTATTCCGCTATACGAGGCCGCTAACATTGCAAACCTCAATAATACCGAGATAGCAGATAGTAAGTTTGAACTTGCTTATTGTTATTTCAACGATCACCAGTTCAATAAAGCGCTGCCACTTCTTTTGTCTGTAAAAGAGATAAAAGAAGGAAAGTATTACATGGCCGGCAATTACTATTACGGTCTGCTGGTCTATAATGAGAATAAATACAAAGAAGCGCTGAAAAGCTTTGAGCGTATAAGGGATGCTAAAGAGTATCGCAATATTGTACCTTATTATATAGCCGAGATACATTATTTCATGGGCAACCGTACCAAGGCGTATCAACTGGCTGATACGCTCATGAAACGGAAAGAAAAATCCTTTTATGACAATGAGCTGCATTTGCTGGCCGCTCAGTGCCTTTTCGAAGATCAGAAGTATAAAGAAGCCCGGCCTTATTTTGAATACTACTATCAGCACAGCACTAAGATCCGTAAGGAAGATCTCTATGAGATGGCCTATTGCGACTATAGGACAGATGCATGGAAGGATGCTATTGAGAAATTTAAGATGCTGAATAGTGCGAAGGATTCACTCGGACAAACATCAATGTATCTCCTCGGAGATTGTTACCTGAAAACGGCAGATATGGCCGGTGCAAGAAATGCTTTTGGTTTTTGCGCGGATATGGCGTTCAATCCCGGGCAGCAGGAAGCATCCATGATGGTGTACAGTAAGATCAGCTATGACATGGGGTATAGCGATGACGCGCTCCGCCAGTTAAAGACACTCTTAAAGACATTCCCGCATACTCATTATGAGGATGAAGCTAACACTCTGATATCGGGCCTCCTGGTAAAGACCAACAATTATGCTGAGGCGCTGAAACACCTGGAAAAGGTCAATGTAAGGGATGAGTATTATAAAAAGACCTACCAGAAGGCAACATTTGGTTATGCGGTACAGAAATTTCGGGATGGAGACCTGGAGGCTGCAATGAAGTATTTCAATTCATCTCTGAAATATCCGGTAAGTGAGGCCTACGAGGCAGCAGCTTATTTCTGGAAAGGGGAGTTGTCTTATAAACTACATCATTATGCCGATGTGATCAGCTTCTCCCAGGAATTTGTCAGTAAGAAGACTAAGCCTGAGGAAGTGGAAAAAGTGAGCCCGCCTGCCACGCTGCAGCATGCATGGCTGAATATGGGGTTTGCGGCTATGGATACAAAGAACTATGAGTCCGCACAGAATTATTTTAACCAGGCGCAGTCTGTGAAAAGCAAGGATGCGTATGGCGGTATGCTGGCCATATTGCGGGAGGCAGATGCGGTATTCATGCAAAAGAACTACCCCCGTGCTATTACACTATATGACAAGATAATAGCAAAAGATACCCTTGATGCAGATTATGCCATGTACCAGAAAGGTATATTGCTCGGACTCACCAGGAAGAATGCGGATAAGATCGCGACATTACAACGCCTGATAACAGAGAAGCACAATTCGCCCTATGCTAACTATGCCCGTTACGAGATAGCGGTATCTTATATCGATGATGATAAATTCACCCCTGCGCTTTCTTACCTGCAGCAGCTTACTGATTCGGTAAGAGACAAGAGTTTTGCGCCCAGGTCGTGGATGAAGACAGGCTACGTTTATCAGCAGTTGAATGATAACAATAAAGCGATACTGGCATACAAGCATGTCGTAATAGATTACCCGGCATCTGAAGAAAGAGTTGCCGCACTTGACGCCCTGAAAAACCTGTACATACAAACCAATCAGCCCGGTGCGTATAGTGCCATGCTAAAAGAGAACAAACTGCCTTCAGACGATAGCAGCTCTATAGATTCAACCTATTATGCAGCCGCTGAGGCTCAGTTTGAGAATGGCAAATGGGATGATGCGCTAAATGCCTATACAAGTTACCTGAAACAATTCCCCAATGGCATATTTGCCGTTAAAGCTCATTATTACAGGGCGGAGACCAATTTCCAGTTGAAAAGGAACAAAGAGGCTATGCAGGATTATGATATGATCCTCGCTGGCCCATGGAACGATTTCTCTGAAAATAGCGCCGGCAGGGCGGCTTATATGGCTTTCACTGCCAAAGATTATTCTTCGGCATATGGTTATTATCAAAGGTTGAGTAATAATACCGTGAATAAAGAGACGAAAGAGCTGGCCTATAACGGACTTATTAAGAGTGGGTTCAATGCCGGTAAATTTGGTGATGTAAGCAACTATGCCGATTCATTGATGGCCATGCCGGGTATTTCGGCAGACGAGCACGATGCTGCGCTCTATTATAAGGCACGCTCTATGCAGGAGTTTGATAGCCTTGAAGGGGCCGTGGAAGCATACCAGGAGCTTAGTAAGAACAAGAATGGGGAAGTAGCTGCTGAGTCCCGGTACAGGATAGCTGAGATATTGCTGAAGCAGGATAACCTGGAAAGTGCTGAGATGGCGGCAAATGATATGATCAAGCAGTCTGCAGGGTACGATTACTGGATCGTTAAAGCCTACATCCTTATGTCTGATATCCTGGTGAAGCAAAAAGATTATTTCAATGCCAGGGCTACCCTGGAGAGTATTGTAAAGCATACAAAGATCCCGGAGATAAAACAGGAGGCATCAAAGAGATTGGAAGAGGTAAAGAAACTGGAAAAACAGAAGAGTAAACTATCTGAAGAATAAAATGCAGGTCATGAATGTAAGGTCATTTGTTACTATCGTACTGTCTGCAGCAGCTTTTAAGGCTGTTGCGCAAAAGACTGCGCCTGCTGATACCATTCTTCGAGGGTCTGCAATTGAGGTGATACAGGCATACAAACCAGAAATAAAACCCGCGCCCAAACCGGAATGGATACCGCAATTGCCTCCGCCCGACACTGTTCGCCCGTCTTTTAATTTCGATGTGCCGCAGCAAACCCTATATTATACATACAGTTCCTTGCCTCTAAGGCCATTAGCATTGGGCAAGGATGTAGCCAAGCTGCCGTTTGCTAATTATGTAAAGCTCGGTGGCGGTAATTTATCAACAATATTCCTCGATGCTGGTATTGGTAGCCTTAAAGGCGGCAATTATGAAACAGCCATCCACCTGCATCACCTGTCTCAGAAGGGTAGTATGGCCGATCAGCAATCTGCCATTAGTGGCATAGAAGCAGATGGGACGTATCATGCCGACGCGTCCGATTGGCATGCGGGCCTTTCAGCCGAAAGAAACCAGTACAAGCTTTACGGCGGTGACCTGACCACAGTGCTGCCACAGGACTCCATGAGAAAGGTTTATACCTCTGTGAGGGCCATGGTAGATATGAGAAACAAGCCGGGAAAAAATGATGACTTTTCCTACGATCCCGGCATTAGCGCTTCTATATATACAGGCCGTACAGATGCCTCCGAAATATCCCTTGGCTTTGCAACCCCCGTTTCGTATAAAGCAAGTAGTAACCTAGACATTACGGCAAATCTGTTTGGCGTTTACACCACTTATAAGGCGGCTGGTATCAGCCAGGGCAACAGCTTTGCTGAATTGCTCCCCGGCCTGCTGTACCATACAGACAATTTTGGTGCTCGCGGCGCACTGGGCCTGGCATTAGGTAAGGGTTCTAAGGCATATATACTGCCCGATCTTGCTGCTTCTTATACCATACCCGATACTAAGTTTACTGTCAGCGCAGGTTGGCAGGCGCTGCTCAGGCAAAATACATTTGAACAGTTAAGCACCATCAATCCTTTCATATATAGCTACGATACAGTCAACCAGACCCGGTCTGATGATGAGCATGGGGAGCTGAAGGGCAGCGTGGGAGATCATTTGTCTTTCTTTGGCCGTGTTAGTTGGTGGAATTATGCTCAGCTACCTGCCTTTCTCAATGATCTTGGAGACAGAAAGCAGTTCTATGTACACTACCTCAATGCAACTGCCGTATCGGTGAGGGCCGGAGTACGATACCACGTAGCAGATTCGTGGACCGCAGGGGCCACTGCTGATTTCTTTATATATAACACTACCGAAAAGTATGTGTGGGGCTTGCCTGCTGTAAATGTGAAAGCAGACATTACGGCAATACCAGTAAAAAAACTCACAACTTCGGGTTATATAGCATTGCTCGGCGGAATTCACGCGCGCGACATTGCTCATAATGTAGTGAATTTAAATATGATAGCTGATATAGGAGTAAATGCGGAATATCAGTTCATTCCCCGCCTGTCTGCATTTGCACAAGTAAGCGATCTGTTGGGCAGCAAATATCAGTATTGGTACACCTATCCTGTTTATGGGATAAATATTTATGGAGGGATTAGATTAAAATTCTAAATTTGACCGAAATAAGTAATTTAAAGGTGCGATTCTGATATCAATGGATATAGCTAAATACATCGGTCTCTTTCTATTAAAAAATCAATTTTGTTACGTACACGGCATTGGCAACCTGGAGTTGACCAAGCGTCCGGCTATACATGATGGTAAGGCTTTGCAGGCTCCGTTCTATGAGGTTGTGGTCACCCCCGGTGGCTCTATAGACGATAACCTTGCGAATTTCATTGCTACAAACGAACAGATCAGTATATCTAAGGCGGCTAATGCGCTTAGAGATTATAGTATCCAGTCGCGCAAGGATATGGCTGCCGGCAACGAGGTTGTGATCCCGGGTATTGGTAAAATGGTAGAAGAGGCCGGGAAAGTAAAATTTATTACAGATGCCCACTTCAGGTACACGCCTGCCGGTATTCCCACTATAAAGAACAGCAAACAGTTGGATGAGCAGAATGCGCGTCCTGCACATAAGCCTTCTTACCCGGCGCCGGCAAAGGCCGACTCGGTGAACTGGAGCATGATCATATTGGTAGTGGTGCTGGTGCTTATCCTTGGCGGAGGAGCTTATGGTATCTACTATTATACTATTGGTATCAACAAGAAAGAGCAGCCTGCTGCCGCTCCCGTAGTGAAAGACACGATCATTCAGGTGCCGCCGCCGGTGGATACGGCACATATCAAAAACGATAGTCTGGCGACAGCGCTTACCATGCCGGTAGATAGTCTCCAGGTAAATACTTATCGATTCGTTATTGGCGACTACCCAACCAAAGATCGTGCCGAACGAAGGGTGAAGAACCTGGAAAAGATAGGTACCCATGTAGAAATGATGGAGATCGATTCTACGGCATTCTTTGTTACCGCCACGGTAAATTGCCGGGCAATGGATACCACCCGTGTACGCGATTCGCTTGTGCGCCAGTTTGGGTTCAGGAATGTAATGATCTACAAGTAGCGATCTCCATGCAGGGACTTGTTTACAAATCAACCGGAAGCTGGTATTCGATACAGGACGACCGGGGACAATTCTGGAACGCCCGCATAAAAGGTAAGCTGAAAATAGACGATGATATTTCCTCTACCAATCCTATTGCTGTAGGTGATAATGTATCGTTTGAGCCGGAAGATGAAGCGGTGCATACAGCCATTATCAGCAATGTTTCCGATAGGCAGAATTACATGGTGCGTGTATCTCCGCACAACAAGAATCAGAAGCATATCATTGCTGCCAATTTAGATCTTGCCCTGCTGGTGACGTCTATTGCCGATCCTCGCACTTCTACCGGTTTCATAGACAGGTTTCTCATTACCGCAGAGGCATACCATATACCGGCCGTTATCGTCGTTAACAAAACAGATATTCTCAAAGAGAAGCATCAGGAGATATTAGCCCACTGGAAGCAGATGTATGCCATGGCTGGCTATATGGTCATTCCGCTGTCTGCAACCCATCCCGAAACCCTTTCCCCATTGTCAGATCTGCTGCGTGATAAGACCACATTATTCAGCGGGCATTCAGGCGTAGGGAAGAGCACGCTCATTAATCGGATCATTCCAGGAATGGACATTAAGACGCAGGAAGTGTCGGGATGGAGCGGCAAGGGGCAGCATACCACCACATTTGCCGAAATGTTCGACCTGCCGGGTGGTGGCAGGATCATTGATACGCCGGGACTGAAAGAGTTCGGGCTTATTGACTTTGAGAAAGAAGAACTCTCGCAGTATTTTCCTGAGATGAGGTTGTTGCTGAATGATTGCAAGTTCAACAATTGCCTGCATGTCAATGAGCCGGGTTGTGCAGTGAAACAAGGTGTGATTGACGGCAAGGTGGCGGAAGACAGGTATGTGAACTATGTAAGCATATTGGATACAATAGAGAAAAAATGGTAAGAATTTCTTTCAGATACTAATTCCGGAACAATGATCATATACAACGTAACAGTAAAGGTAGAAGCGGCTACTGCCGATGAATGGGTGAAATGGATGAAGGAGGAGCATATGGCTGATGTGTTGAATACAGGCCTTTTCGTGGATTGCCGCCTCTGCAGGCTGTTGGAGCAGGACGAGACAGAAGGAGTGACCTACACGGCGCAATACTTTTGTGAGACCATCGGGCATTACAACAAATACATCGATGAGCATGCTATGGCAATGCGTGAAAAAGGATTTAAGCTTTTTGGCGGTAAGTTCGTCGCATTCCGCACAGTGATGGAGATCGTCTGAAAACAGTAGGGGAGGGCATTGTGGGCATTTTCACAATATAGCAAATTCCTTGCCAAACTGCTGCAATCCTTACTGGTTAAAGGTTTTGACGGATTTAACCAATGCCCGTTTTTGCTGTTTTTGTTAATAACTTGTGGAAACCTGCGATAGGCAAGGGTTTGGCGGTAGAAAAAAAAATTTCACGGTATTTGGAAGTGTGATAAACGTGAGTATATTTGTCCTATCCTCAAAAGATATCTTTTAACGACAAAAAACAACAATTATGAACAAAGCAGAATTAATTGACAAAATTGCGAAAGACGCAGACGTAACTAAGGTTCAGGCTAACGCAGCTCTGGATTCTTTTACTAATGCAGTTATCGCAGCTCTGAAGAAAGGCGACCGCGTGACTCTGGTTGGCTTCGGTACTTTCTCAGTTTCTGAGCGCGCTGCCCGCAATGGCCGCAACCCTCAGACTGGTGCTGTTATTAAGATCAAGGCACGTAAAGTTCCTAAGTTCAAAGCTGGTAAGGAATTCGCACAAAAGATCAGCTCTGGTAAGAAATAATCTTTTAGTGGAAACAAACTGAAAAGCAGGAGCAAATGTTCCTGCTTTTTTTTATTTTTGCAGTAAATAACACGTTAAAAAAACATTTTTATGGGAAGAGGTGATAAACGCACAAAAAAAGGTAAGATATCTGCTGGTAGCTTCGGAAAGGCACGTCCGGCGCGTACAGCAAAGAAGGCTGCTCCGAAAGCTGAAAAGAAAGCTTAATGAGCAGTATTGAAAAATATAGACCGTTCTGCTGAGGACGGTCTTTTTTTACATACATATTTCGTCATATTATCGTGCAGTAATGCCAGTTTTTCACCATAGGGATATTTCCGGCAGCAGCTTCCTGGTTACAGGAGGCGCAGGTTTCATCGGTTCGCATATTGTCGGGTATTTATTGGCAAATGGGGCCGGTAAAGTACGTGTGCTCGATAGCCTGGTAACCGGACTACGTGGCAATGTGGATATGTTCACTGCATACTCGGGCTATGAGTTCATGCAGGGTGATATCCGGGATGCAGCAACCTGCCGCGCAGCATGCGAAGGTATTGATTATGTATGCCACCAGGCAGCGCTTGGTTCTGTTCCTCGCTCTGTTAAGGACCCGGTAACCACAAATGAGGTGAATATAAGCGGCTTTGTGAACATGATAACAGCGGCAAAAGACGCCGGTGTAAAGGCGTTTGTTTATGCGTCATCATCATCGGTTTATGGCGATGAGCCAAATCTTCCAAAGATAGAAGAGCGCACCGGAAATCTATTGTCACCCTATGCTGTGACCAAGAAAACAAACGAACTCTATGCTTCTGTATTTGCAGCGCTATACGGCATGAAGGTCATTGGCCTGCGGTACTTCAATGTTTTCGGTCCTCGCCAGGACCCCAATGGGCCCTATGCCGCTGTCATCCCGCTATTTGTTAGCGGTATCTTGAATGGTTCTGAGGTCTTTATTAACGGAGACGGTAATCAGACCCGCGATTTTACTTATGTGGAGAATGCTGTACAGGCCAATATTCTTGCCCTGCTTACTGACGATCCTGCAGCATGTGGCCAGGTATACAATGTTGCAGTAGGGGCTAATTTCTCAGTTAACTTCCTTTATGAGGCCATTCGTGGTTTACTGAACGTGCAGCATCAGCCTACATACCGCGATGCCAGGTCCGGCGATATCCGCGACTCCCTTGCCGACATATCCAGGGCCAGGCGGCTATTGGGCTATGACCCCACCGTGCAGTTCCTCGATGGATTAAGCGTCACAGTTAAGTATTTTGCCTCCCTATAGCTGAACTTTCAGCTCCCATTGCTTTCCCCGCCTTTTCGGCCTATCTTTAACAGGAAGCTGTTATTTTCTCATAGTTAAAAATGTATAATGTCTATAAGCCAGATAAAATTACGTGTTGTAATTGTTGATGATGAAAAAGAAGCGTGCATCAACTTGAAAAATATTTTGTGCGACTATGTTGACAGGGATATGGAGGTTTGTGGTATAGTGCACAACACAAGAGATGCGGAAAAGTTGATACAAAAAAATGCGCCCGATGCGGTATTTCTTGATGTGGAGATGCCCAATGAAAATGCATTTAGTTTTCTGGAGCGGATAGCCCCGTTTGATTTTGAAGTTGTATTTGTGACCGCCTATGATGAGTATGCGATCAAAGCGTTTAAACTGAATGCCATCGATTATATTCTGAAGCCGATCAGTATCAGTGAGTTGGCGGCTGCGGTCAATAAGTTGAAAGAAAAGATATACTATAAAAAACTGGTTACAGAAGATAACGCGCTTATTCTCGAATTAGGAAGGCAGATAGCATCAAGGCCGAAACTACAGCGTATCACTTTGCGCGACAATAATAATATTGAGGTGATTGAGTTCAAAGACTTGCTGTTCGTTGAGGCGCAAGGCAGTTATTCTAAGATATTGTTTGCAAAGGAGGGTATTCAGAAAGAAGTGATCATGAGTACATCCATTGCTGAGTATGAAGAGTTGCTTCCTCCCGATATTTTCTTTCGTATACATAAGTCATATCTCATCAACTGTCAGCATATAAAAAAGATCTTGCGGGATGATACCAATTATGTGATCATGTGCAATGAAATAGAACTACCCGTCAGTCGTCGCCGGTATCCGCTTTTGCTCGATTTTCTCAAAACGAATGAGTATTACAATGAGTAGGTTGTGGAAGCAGACTTTTTTGCTGATGGTGCTTCTTATTTTCTTTAAGGAGGTCGGGGCACGTGATTTTCCCATGATCCGTTACGACATTAACAATGGTCTCCCTGCAAATATGACTTATGCAGTGTATCGTGATAGTAAGGGGTTCATATGGATAGCAACCGATAAAGGCATCGCCCGCTACAATGGTATTAAGTTCGAAGTCTTTACCACTTTTAACGGGTTGGCGGACAATGAGATCTTTTTCTTCCAGGAAGATCCCTATGGCAGGATATGGTTTGGAACATATAATGGCGAACTCTGCTATTACCAGGATGGTGTCTTCCATTCCGCCAGGAATACCCCATTTCTTAAGCGTCCTTTTCTGACCCCCTTCATCCGTCAGATCTCAGTAGAGGAGGACAGTAGTATTACTATAGTATACAACGATAATTTCAAACTGCTCAATATTAAAGGAGAGAAGGTAACCCCGATACGGCTCGATACCAAACTCGATAATATACACAGGTTCGAATTGGTTTATACGCATAAGCTGAAGAATGGGAATTATCGCTTGCTATTCAGGAATGGCCAGTATATAGTCGATTCTGCAGGTAATGTGATCGGCAATTCAGATTCAGTATATATCCGCTCTCTCGATCTGAGCAAGGGTGCTTTTACCCAAAACCGTTTTTATGTGCATAGTACAACAGGCATATATACTCCGGATCTGAAGTTTTTGATACCGTTTACCCGAAACTTTATTCACGAAAACTATCTGTACCAGGTATATAATGATGGCAAAGACTATTTTCTCACCACCAACCATGGAATATTTGTTAGTGATACTATACACATATTGCCGGGTAAGAAGGTGTCAGGTATTACCCAGGATAAGCGAGGCAATTATTGGATCACAACTTTAGGGGATGGCGTCTATATGCTGAGTCGCGATTTCAGAAATGCCGGGGTGTACGGTAATGCTTACGACGGTACGGTAAGATCGGCGAGAATGCTCCGGGGAAAGGTTGTTTTTGCGACATCAGGCTCTGAGATAAGAGAGTTGAGTCACGATGCTATTATTCCGTTATTTGATTTCAGCAAGTACACGATGGGAAATATGCTGTATCAGGATAAGGTGTTTTATATAGATAGTAATGCCCGTGGCTACTTCTATTTTGACAATGGCCAGATTGTGGTTGACGATGTTCTGGACCCGAAAAGCAAGGTAAGCCATTATCTGTCTGATATAAATCTGGTTGGGAGCGTAAAGACGATGCTGGCGAGGGGGCATCATGTGTTTTTGAACACAAGGAATAACATTCTTGAGGTCGATTTTGATGTTAATAAACCCGGCTCTTTTATTAAGTATAGTCCCGTTACTGATAAGGCTACCAGTGGGCGCATTTTCTGCATGGAAAAGGCGCCGGATGGTCACATCTGGTTCTCAACCGCGTCCAATGTCTATAAGATTGTTGATGGTAAATATGTTATTCAGTCAGGCTTCGGGAATGTGTCTTTCAAGAGTTTTGTTTTTTTTGGAGCAGATCTTGTCGGATATACACAGGATAACCGGCTATTGGTTTGCAGCAACTACGACGATAAAGTTATTGTAGATTCTGTTCCTTCTCAGAATTGTATCTGGGATAGATTTTTTACACTTGATGACCATCATCTTTTGGTAAGCACGAACAATATGTACAGGCTAATGACTTTTTATCAGCCGAACACTAACAAGAAATTTTCGGTTTCTACGATAGAAGATCAGTTCGTTCCGTGTAATGCGGAATTTGTAGTTGCCGATTCTGCTGTTTGTTACTTTTTTAAAGAGGGTGATGTTTCTGCATTAGATCTTGCCGATTTGTTTGAAAAGGCGGATCCTCCGGAATTATTCTTTAATATCTTAAAGACGGGTAAGAAGTTGTATAATATTTCTACGGAAATGGAAATACCATTTAGTGAAGCAAAGAATGTTGTTATTTCTTTTAATCAATTATTATTCTCCGGTAAAGATATAGTCTGCCAATACTCAGTTTCTCGTAATGAGACAGATATTTGGCATGATGTGGCTACACCTGAGATCAATATTTTGAATGCCGGCTTTGGCGATTATACGGTTAAGATCCGCGGACGCTCTGCTTCAAGTGACTTTTCAGTTCCGGTTTCATTTACGCTTCATGTGTTGAGGCCATACTGGGCTACGTGGTGGTTTATCTTATCCTGCTTAGGGGCAGCCGTTATCGTCGTTGTGGTCATATACCGCAGGCGTGTTCAACTGGTGCTGAAGAAAAAGCAACGGGAACATGATTCTGAGATAAGGTTCCTTCGTTCTGAGTACAAGGCCATGAACGCGCTCATGAATCCTCATTTCATTTTTAATACGCTAAACAATGTACAGGGCCTGGTAAATCGAAACGACAGGCTGGCCGCAAATGAATATTTGCGGGTGTTCTCTGATCTTATTCGTCAGAATATGCATAATATATCCAGGGAACTGATCCCGCTACGGAAAGAGGTTGATCTTGTCAATAATTATCTTCTCCTGGAAAAGCTGCGCTTTAAAGAACATTTGAATTACCGTTTCGATATTGATAAGGACTTGGACCTTTCTGAGATTATGGTTTCGCCCTTGCTACTGCAGCCAATAGTTGAGAATTCCATAAAACATGGTATTCTTCCATTAGAGTCTGCAAACGGCTGTGTCCGTATTAGTATTTTTGTCCGGGATGGTGATCTGCATATTGAAGTTGCTGATAATGGGATAGGCATGGCACGCTCCAGGGCAAGATCAGCCAGCGGGCATGAATCTTTTGGTCTGGATAATATTCGCAAACGAATTGAACAGTTGAGTGTTATCCAGAACAAGGAGATAAAGCTCGAGATATCAGAACGTTCTGATTCTGCGAATATCACGTGGACCATCGTAGCCATAATAATGCCTGTTTCACTCAATTGATACCGTTTAGAAACTTTTTCAACCGTTGGCAAACATTTTTTGGTAATACCTGCTGCGAAGCCTATTTTTCTAAGTTGTCGGTTTTTATAAATTTATTGTACCTATGGCCTTACTAACATCAGGAAGCGCATAGAACAATTAAGTGTCATTCAGAACAAGGAAATACAGTTCAATATTTTGGAGATCAATGATGAGAATGGCAAACATTTATGGACTATAGCTGTAATAAGCATACCCATTTAGTATACTACCAATACATTTTTCTTACCGTTGGTAAACTTTTTCGACCGTTAGTAAACTTTTTTTGGTAGCCCTTTCAATGGCAATTAGCTTGCACACAAATATTGTTTCCGATACTGGCCCTTGTAAACCTACTTACTACGTATAACGATATTTGAAAATACCCTTGAAAAAACCTGGATGTAATGGTCCGGGCTTTTTTTATCTTACAAAAGTCTCTTCTAAAGTCTGTTAAACCTGTCGTCGGAATTACGGTTGTACCTATCGTCACTACCATGCCCGTTGTTCTGCTGATATGGCCTGCTGCCGCCGTTAGTGAATCGGGTATTATTATTTCTTGGACGGAAGGAATTGCGGTCCCTGTTGCCGCCGCCGCCACCACGCGAGTTGTTGTTGCTGTTATTATTTTGCTTCCCTTCCTTCACCGATATGATGTTCCCCTCAAAGAAGGTCATATCAAGGTTGTCAATAGCATTGAATCCATTGAACTTATCAGTCATTTCCACAAATCCGAATCCTTTCGACATGCCTGTGGCATTATCCATGATAACTTTAGATGAAGCTATTTCACCAAATTCTGAAAATAATTCACGCAGGCCTGCTGCAGTGGTTTCCGGGCTTAGATTTCCAACAAAGATGTTCATACTACTACAAATATTGATTAATAAATTAATGGGTTTAAGGAGTGCGTTCTTATTTCTGCTAAAGGTACATACTTTATTCTTTTGCCGTATTAACCTTAACTAATTTATTCAAATGAAATTTAGTTTTATATAAAGTGTTGATCCGGTGGTGAAAACAGAACATATGGCAGTTAAAATCGAGTTAAACTAACTGCCTCAGCTTTGATACCGTTGTCTACAGCCTATTTTTGTAACTTCGCACACTTTTGTATAGTATTCAAATGGATATTTTAGAGTCATTGGACCGAAGCAGGCTTCCCAGGCACGTTGCCATCATTATGGATGGTAATGGGCGTTGGGCCAAAGAAAGAGGTCTGGATAGAGTATACGGCCACCACGAAGGTGTGCTGAGTGTGCGTGATATTGTAAATGCATGTGGAGAGATTGGTATAGAGTACCTCACACTTTATGCTTTTTCAACAGAGAACTGGAATAGACCCAAGGCAGAAGTTGATGCATTGATGGAATTATTGGTCAATACTATCCGTAAAGAGATAGAAGACCTGAAGAAGAATAATGTGAAGCTGCATATAATTGGTGATTTCCCGAGCTTGCCCGAAATATGCCGGAAGGAATTGAAGGAAGCAATGGATATTACAGCCGCAAATACAGGACTCAACCTCGTGCTCGCATTAAGCTATAGCTCGCGGCAGGAGATAATGCAGGCCTCGCGCAGTATTGCTGAAAAAGTAGCCTCTGGTTTACTGAAGCCGGAAGATATTGATAGTGAACTTTTTCAACAGCATTTATATACAGCCTCATTTCCCGACCCTGAATTAATGATCCGTACCAGCGGTGAGCACCGTATAAGTAATTATTTGCTTTACCAGCTTGCTTATGCTGAGTTATATTTTACCAATGTGCATTGGCCTGATTTCAGGAAACACAACTTATATGAAGCGTTGCTCAATTACCAGCAGCGTGAACGCCGATTTGGCAAAACAAGCGAACAAATTCAAACTACCCCGCAATAGCATGTTTATAGGCCTCAGAAGATCAATTTTCTTAACACTGTTTCTTTTCTCTTGCTTCACCGTCTCTGCCCAGATAGGGAAAACGGGAGGAGGTCTCACAAGGCTCGGGCAGCCCGGCGTTGATGAATCGGATAAGCCTAAGGAGTATGAGCTGGCAGGTATCACGGTGTCTGGTGCTAAATACCTCGATAACGATCTTTTGATATCAGTAACAAACCTGGTTGTTGGACAGAAGATACACCTGCCAAATGACGAGGGCATCGCCAAAGCGATCAAGGCTTTATGGCGCCAGGAGTTATTCTCGAATGTTGATATTACAGCAACGAAATTTATAGACGATAAGGTATTCATTAATGTTGCTGTAGAGGAACGCCCAAGGTTAAGCCGCTTCGTCTTTAAGAACATAAAGCCGGGAGAGGCAAAGGAGATCAAGGGCAAACTCACTTTGGTACCCAACAAGGTGGTTACCGAGGCTACCAAGAAAGAAGCTGTGGTCCGCATTAAGAAGTACTACACCGAAAAGGGTTTTGGTCGCTCACAGGTAAAAGTAATTGAGCGCAACGATTCCGCTGCTGTTAACAAGGTCATTCTGATCTTTGTTATCGACAAGGGCAGCAAGACACACATCAACCAGATCAATATAGTTGGTGAGGAGAATGCTACTGAAGCTCGTCTTAAACGGTCTTTAAAATCTACTAAAGAAATGAGCAGGATTACGCTGCATCCCGAAAAGGAAGAGAGCGTTTTTCCTGTTCCGCCAAGGTCTTTTGGTAAATATCTCAGGCAGTTTGGATTCCTTTCCCCTTCAAAAACGCTCGATGCCCTTGATCCGTATTTCCGTTTCAAGCTGTTTGCTTCCTCAAAGTATAACCAAAAGAAATTTGATGACGATAAGCAGGCTCTCATAGCCTATTACAATACATTGGGCTACCGCGATGCCACTGTTGTTGCCGATACGGTATACCCCGTCAAAAATGGCAACCTCAATATTGATATCAGGGTAAAAGAGGGCCACCGTTACTATTTCGGAGACATTACCTGGAAAGGAAACACAAAATACTCGGCAGATGTATTGACAAAGACACTCGCTATCAAGAGGGGAGATGTATTTAATCAACAGTTGCTTGATACCCGTCTGGGTCGCCAGCTTAGCCCCGACGGAGCTGAGGATGTGAGCAGTCTGTACATGGATGATGGTTATCTTTTCTTCACCGTCGACCCGGTTGAAGAATCCATCGTTGGCGATACCATCAATTTTGAAATGCGTATATCTGAAGAAGGAGCCCAGGCTACTATCAGGGACATTAATATTGCCGGAAACGATCGTACCCATGAGCATGTCATCCGTAGGGAGTTATTTACCCGTCCCGGCGATAAGTTCAGTCGTAGCGCCCTGGTTCGTTCTCAACGTGAGATAGCTAACCTTGGTTTCTTCGACCAGGAGAAGATAGGCATACAACCTAAGCCACACCCAGAAGATGGTACCGTTGATATTGACTATACAGTAGTTGAGAAATCAAGCGATCAGTTGCAATTGTCAGCAGGTTTTGGTGGCGGCATCAACTTCTATGGTAATGTCGGTATCACCTTCAACAACTTCTCTATCCGGAATATATTCCGTCCTAAATACTGGGATCCGCTTCCTGTTGGGGATGGTCAGAAATTCTCAGTTAGCTATGCCTCAAATGGAGCTTACTACAACTCTTTGAGCACTGCTTTTACCGAGCCATGGCTCGGTGGCCGCAAGCCAAATGCACTTACCGCAAATGTTGTTTACAGCCGTTATTCTGCAGCACCTATAGGCTCTAATCCCAATGCATCCTTCCTGCGTATGGCCGGTGGCGGATTATCTATGGGTAAGAGACTCAGATGGCCCGATAACTTTTTTGTATTCAATTACGGTCTTTACTATAATAACTATAGGCTTAAAGAATACTCACTCGTCCCGGACTTTAGCAACGGGTTTAGTAATGACCTTCATTTCAAATTCGTTATTTCCCGCAGCTCGGTCGATCAGCCGCTCTATCCGCGCAATGGATCCAATGTGTCATTTACTTTCCAGTTGACGCCTCCATATAGTGCTTTCACTGGCCGCGACTATTCTGTGGAGTCTCCTGACCAGAAGTATAAGTGGATTGAATATCATAAATATAAATTCACAGCAGACTTCTATCAAAAGGTATACGGTAACTTCGTAGTGAGATTGGCAGCCAAGTATGGTTTCCTTGGTTACTATAATAAGGGGATTGGCTTCTCTCCTTTCGAAAGGTTCCAGGTGGGTGGCGATGGTCTTTCCGGCTATTCTTATTTTATCGGTAAAGACATTATCAGCCAGAGAGGATATGATGTTTATGCAAGCGGTGCAACGATCTTCAATAAGTACGTAGCTGAATTACGTTATCCGTTTTCTTTGAGCGCCAGTGCCACGATATATGGCCTGATGTTTGTGGACGCAGCAAACGCATGGAATCGTTTTGCGGACTACAATCCGCTTAAGCTGAACAGGGACGCTGGACTTGGTGTAAGAATATTCCTGCCTATGTTTGGTTTGCTTGGCCTCGACTATGGAGTTGGAATAGACAGGTATAATCCGGCCAATGGTACTACTAAGTTCAAGGATATTGCTAAGTTTAACTTTATGCTAGGTTTCGAACCCGAATAGCTGATACTTGCACGTACATTTCTGCGTTTATTAGTGCAGTTATTTAATTTTATCATCGATTCGGCGTTAAACTAAGCCACCATGTGATTGTCATAGTTTGCATAAAACAACACGATTATGAAAAAAGTATTGATTGCGGCATTTTTAATTGTTTCTGCGGCTTTTAGTGCATCAGCACAGCATTATTGTATCATCGATTCGAAATATATTCTCGACAAGATGACTGATTATAAGGATGCCCAGGGAAAACTTGACAATATCTCGAAAACATGGCAGGACGAGATAGACAAGATGATGGCGGAAGTGGAGAAGATGTACAAAGGATACCAGGCAGAGAAGCCCATGCTTTCGGATGACATGCGCGTGAAACGCCAGGACGAGATCGTCGCAAAGGAAAAGGCAGCTAAGGACCTTCAGAAGCAGAGGTTTGGATACGAAGGCGATCTCTTCAAAAAACGACAGGAGTTTGTTAAACCGATCCAGGACAGGTTATATAACGCGGTTCAGAAGATGGCATCATCCAAAGGATATGACATAGTTTTAGACAAGGCGGGGGGGATCACTCTGTTTTATGCCGACCCCAAACTGGATAAAAGTGATGATGTCTTAAAAATACTTGGAATAAACAAATAATGGCATTTACTTTGCACAACTAAAAAATACATAAAACATAAAAACATAATGAAAAAGTTAGTATTGTTCCTTGCATGTGGATTAATGATCGCAAACATGGTTTTTGCCCAGAACGGCAATCTGAAAATTGCCTACATCAATTCCACTGTATTATTGTCTGCTATGCCTGAAAAAGCAAAGGCCGATTCAGACCTTGCCAAGTACGCGCGCACCTTCCAGGATCAGATAGACATAATGATGAAGGAATACCAGGCAAAAGGCCAGCAATACCAGACTAACGAGAAAACAATGACCGATGCAATGAAGGAAGTGAAGCTGAAAGAGCTTCAGGATCTTCAGAATCGTATCGAAAGCACTCAACAGAGCGCACAGGAAAAACTACAGCAGAAGAAACAGTCAGCTTACGATCCTATCGTAGAAAAAGCCGACAAGGCCATCAAAGCAGTAGCTAAAGAAAAGAATTTCGATTATATATTCGATATAGGTGCCGGTGGCACTATCGTTTATCAGAAAGACGAGTACGATATCACATCACTTGTTAAGGCAAAGCTTGGCATCAAGTAATTGCTTTATGCAAAAAAGAATAAGGGTCGGTGATATCACCGACCCTTATTCTTTTTATTCCTGACTATTACCAGCCCAGCAGTGTTTTCAGCTTTGCCATGCCGCTTTTGCTCACCATCACTTTTGCTCCGCAGTTCAGCAGGGCTATATGGCTTTCCTTCTCATACGGTTCTATGCGCATCAGTTGAGATACCGGTATCAGGTAAGAACGGTGTACCCTTACAAATTGCTGCGGGTCCAGCGTTTGTTCTACATGTGATAAAGTGCTCTTCTTCAGGTAAGTGCCATCCTTGGTCACTATCTTGATATAGTCATCGCTCGCCTCTATATAGTGAATGTCTTGCGCCGGTATGATGCGTATCAGTCCGTTATCCTTCACTACTATTCTATGCTGGTATCCTTCATAGATATTTTGTTCCAGCAGCGCATTCACCGGTGGGGTTTCTTTGGTTCCGGATTGTGCCAGCCATTTCTGTATGGCTTTATCAAATCGTTCTTTCACTATGGGCTTAAGCAGGTAATCGATCGCGTGCGATTCGAATGCTTTCAGGGCATACTCATCAAACGCTGTTGTGAATATCACCGCAGGGGGCTTATCCAGCAGTTCCAGCATCTCGAAACCGTTTACCCTTGGCATCTGTATATCCAGGAAGATGAGGTCAGGGTTATGCTCTTGTATGGCTTTGAAACCTTCAAAACCATCAGCACATTCAGCCACAATTTCAAACTGCTTATATGGTTGTAGCAGGGTTCTTATGAGTTGGCGTGCCAGTTGCTCGTCATCAATTAATATTACCTTGTACATTGCGTTGCGGTATTTTTAAAGTAGTGGTAAAGGTATTCTCATCCTTATTGGTTTCCAGCAGATCCGTACGGGCAAAAAGCAGGTACAATCTCCTGTTTATGCCTTCCAGTCCGAAACCTGTTCCCTTTGGTGGCTGTGTTGTAGGGTCGTAGGGGTTAGATATCATTATCTCCAGCATGGAGCTAACAAGGGCAATATGGATCACTATGATCACCTCGCCGGTATTGCCATACAATCCGAATTTTATCGCGTTTTCAAGTATTGGTTGCAGCAGGAAAGGAGGGATCTGGGCATCATCAGTATATTCTTTCTCAAACACTACCTGCAGTCTGTCTCCGAATCGCACCGACTCTATGGCAAGGTAAGATTCAATGTAGCTTAGTTCATCTTTTATAGGTATCAGGTCCTCCGCTTCTCTTTTTACAGAGCTGCGTAAGAAGTCTGATAGTTTTCCGATCATTTCCTGTGCCTTACCCGGTTCTATCATGATCAGCGCGCTGATAGAGTTAAGGCTGTTATACAAAAAGTGTGGCTGTAGTTGTTGCCTCAGTTTGAATAACTCTGCTTCCTTCAGCAATGTCGATGCGTCGTTCTGTTGCTGAAAGCGGGCATCAAGAGCGGTAAGGTTTTTTCGCAGGGCGGTATTTGTTGCCATCCAGCTATTGAATATCCATATTACTAAGAAACGTATGGGAAGCGAATGTCTGAGCCACTGTTTATACGCATCGTTAGTATCGCCTATCCACCATTTCAGTGTTTCCCATTCAGCCATCGTTGTAGCAATGCTCACGGCAAATGCCATGGCCAATGCATACAGGAAGATCGCGGCCGTTGTAGGGTAGGCCCTTATCAGCAATACGATCCCCCATACAGAGGTGCAAAGTATGATACTGCTGTATATACTGTCTTGCAACGTTATGTTCCAGTCAAATCTTAGTACAACGTGTATGATATAGCAATGGATGGCCATGACGGTTGTCACCATCAATAGTACCATCCAGTGTATGTTCTTTTTAAGTATGCCCAAAACTCAGGAACTTTCCTTTTTAATTGTATGATATGATCAATGTTAACTGGCTGCTGCCCATAGTGGTGCGGGCACCATTTCTGCCTCGCGAACAATTGAAAAAAGCAATCCACCGTCTTTTAGTTCTACGGGCTGAAGGTCCTTTATAGCCAGCATTTTCCAGCAGATGGTTCTGCCATGCCTGTCTACAAATGCCATTGCTTCTTTTTCACCTGTTTCCCTGGCAACCGCCAGCGCATGCTCATCGTCATGGCCATATACCAGGCGCCATTGTTCTTCGTATTGATCTGTTGGTGATCCTTCGCATTCTATACGGTAAATGATCTGTGCTGTGTATGATTTCATGACTGTATGGTGGTTGATTTTGTTTTTGAGAGATTGATACCGGTGATATTTTAGTATGATTTTATTTCTATACTGCCGAAGGAACAGTTGCCCCTCAGTATCAGTGTTTTCCTGTTTTCAGCGGTAGTGGCCGTGGTAATGGTTCTGCCGTCTTCTACGCTGCCGAAAGATGGATTGATCTCGTTCTGCACATCCCAATGTGATGGCACGATCACCTCAACACCACCGAATGAAACCCTGAAGTCGAGCACTACCATTTGTTCAGTAAAGTCGGCCTGTGTCAGGTTTATTTCGCATCCCGCAAACGTCACACTTACTACTCCGCCTTTAAAATCTTTAGACGTAATGATCTCCTTTTTTCCTGCGAATGTCACATCAATATTCAGCGTACTGTCGTTGTTGAATACCGTGCTCATGTCATTGGCCTTTGGCATGCATTTATTGTCCCGTTTGGGCCTCAGCGCTATCGCCATACCGATAAGAATGATTAATGCCGGCCATACAAAATGAGAAGATGGCTTGCCCATGATAATGAATTGCGGGGTAAGGTTAGCTATACCCACCAGCGATACGATCCACCAGCCATTGCCCCTGAAGTTATTCTTGAAGCCGGTCATCAGGCCGATCACCACCAGCAATATCGGCCACGAGAACTCGAAGCTGAAGTAGGGGAGGACATCCATTGCCCTTAGCAGTAGTAATAATCCCACTACAGCCACTGTGATACCAAAGAACACCCGGTTTTTCCTCCGGTGCTCCTCAAACTGGGCAAAATCTCTGCGATAAAAATTTCGGTTACGCATATCTTTCAAATTGTACCACAAATGTAGATACAGCAAATACCGTGCAAAAGTGTATTTAGGCGAGGAAATTGTAAGTGTCGGTAAATACCCCCATTACGTCGGTGACTGAAGGGCGCAGATACAAAACCGGTGAAAATAACAAAGGCGGCCGTTAGCCACCTTTGTTATCAGTTAAATATATTTAATATTATTCCGGTTTCACGAGTACCTTTTCGCCCCAGTGTCCGTGTGCAGTGGTTGCGTTAATCAGGTAAAGCCCGGCAGCAAGATGAAGTGATACTTCACGTTCCTGGTTGGTTCGTACGTTCAGTTCAGCCACTTTCTCACCCATCATGTTCGTGATCACCACTGTTGCGTCTTCGTTCGTTGCTGAGTTAAGTTTTATTGCAAATGTACCCTGGTTAGGGTTTGGCCATGCGCTTATCATTTCAGTATTCGCGGCTGTATTTGCAACACCCGTATTAGAGCCGGGGCAATCATAATAGGGCAGAACTTTGAATGCATATTTAACAAAGCCGGATGCTCCGCACGAATTAGTGACAGTATACGTGATGGTCGATGTGCCCGGAGTTAGGGCAGACACAATACCATATCCGCTTATCTTGCACACAGCAGTGTTGCTGCTGGTCCACACTCCGCCACCTATGTTGCTGGTAAGTATTCCGTTGTTGCCGGGGCATAATTGATTTACACCCATTACTTTTCCTGCAGTTGGCGGTGCATCAGAACTTACAGTCACTACAATAGAGGCACTGCCACCTGTTGTCGTATACCTGATCGTTGTAGTACCGGGAGCTATACCTGTAACTACGCCTGATGTAATGCCCACAACAGCTATAGATACATCATCACTGCTCCATGTTCCGCCGGCTGTTGCATCACTAAGCGTTGATGGTGTGCTGATACAGATTGAGGTATTGCCCGTGATAGGGCTTATACCCGCTATCGGAACACTGATTTTACGAATGCGCTCATTGGCCATATCAGCTATGAAAACGTCGCCGGCACCATTTACAGCTACACCTGCTGGTGACGACAATTGAGCTGCTGTTGCCGGTCCCCCGTCACCGCTGAAGCCCATGCCAAGTCCTCCGGCAATGATTATTGAACCGCTGCCGTTTATCTTGGTCACGGAATGATTCGACTGGCTCGATACAAATAAGTTGCCGGCTCCGTCCAGTGTGACATTAGTTGGCTTGGGGATCGCTACATAGGTGGTTATTGTTCCGCTTCCGTCTACTTTACGTACGCGGTCATTGAACCAGTCAGATATATACAGACTACCGCTTGCGTCCACGGCTACATTATAAGGGTTAGCAAGCTCAGCGTTAGTAGCGGGTCCGCCATCTCCAAGCCAGCCGGCTGTGCCATTTCCGGCAACTGTAGTAATGATGCCGGTTGTTGCATCCACTCTGCGTATCACATTGTTACCATAGTCGGCTATGTACATGTTTCCCGCTGCGTCTACTGTTACGCCTGTTGGGTTGGTCAATTCTGCGTCAGTAGCCTGTCCGCCATCTCCGAAGTACGAGCTTAATCCATCACCGGCAACTATTGAAATAATGCCTGCAGTGTTGATTTTGCGTATTCTGTTGTTGTGAGTATCTGCAATGTAGATATTTCCGCTGGCATCCACTGCCACACCCATTGCACCATTCACAGAGGTAGCTGTAGCGGGTATACCGTCTCCCATATATGGGAACGCATTGCCATTTCCGGCAATGGTACTGATCACACCGGCAGGAGTCAGTTTCCTTATCCTGTGATTATTAACATCAGCAATGATCAGATTACCGCTATTGTCAAGTGCCACGCCGAACGGATCATTAACTTCTTTAGCAATCGCTGGGCTGCCCTCGCCGTTATAACCGGCAAATCCAAGTCCGGCAATTGTATTAATATTTTGTGCATGTACAGTAGGCATGCAACCGAAAGACACTAAGAACAATAAAGCAGGAAGTAATTTTTTTCTGCAATTGTATCCCTTCATCATAGGTGTTATTTTTCCCCAATGTACGTTTTTTTCAGTTTTTTTCATTGGTTACTGTCAAACTTAGTTCCATGACAGTGGTATATTTTTTTATCGCATGTCAATTAATAATTATACAGATAAATAATTAGAATTAATTGGAAACGATTATATTTGTATACAGCGGCCCTTTGTTGTTTTCCTAAATAGTCGTTTATGACTGTACTATTCTCTCTCTGCTGTTCGCCACCTTCGGGTGATGTATAGATATTGTTACGTCCCCCTCTCGTCTTAAGTAGTAATAATATTAAAGAAACTCCAAAACTAATTACCGTATGAAGCCCAGATATACCCTCGCATTCGCGATATTGCTGTTAGTTGTTTGCGGCAATGCTCGTGCTCAGTTTTGCCCTGTCAATATCGACTTCGAAACAGGAGGTCTTTCTAATTGGACGTATTATGATGGTCATGTGTCTGTAGGGCCTACTTATACATTATCTACTACTATGCCCATACTTGGCAAGCATACCCTCACCATGGGCGTCGCAACAGATCCTTATGGTGGGTTTCCTATTGTTTGCCCGGGAGGTAGATATTCATTGCAATTAGGAAATGATATTAATGGATCAGAAGCGCAAAGAGCCAGCTATTTTGTTCATGTTCCGTCAGGCAGTGGCGCCTATAGTCTCATCTATCATTACGCAGTAGTTTTCGAAGATCCGGGGCACATGGTTACCGAGCAACCAAGAATGACAGTTAGAGCATACGATTCTGCAACAGGTATTACTATTCCGTGCGATTCCTTTTGTTATAGTGCATCATCAACCTTGCCGGGATTTAGTGTATCTCCAAAAACTAGTACGACAACAGTGTTGTATAAACCATGGACGTCGGGAACATTGAATTTCCAGGGGTATGGTGGGCATACGGTATGTGTAGAATTTACTGCATCAGATTGTGCTCTTGCTGGCCACTTCGGTTATGGCTATGTCGACATGAATTGCGGTCTTTTTGCTTCAAGTATTATTTCCTGTGGCAGTTCCACGGCAACTTTGAATGGCCCACCTGGATATCAACATTATTATTGGTGCGACTCTAACACGATGTCTGTAGTCATTGATACGACTCAGAACGTTACTATTTCAGTTCCTCCGGTCAAAACTAAATATGCATTGATTGCCACACCGTATCCGGGCTACGGCTGCGCAGATACACTCTATGCCGATGTGTTGGTTAAATCACTTTGTACTGGTACTCCACCAGTGGGTTATGCATATGCAACACGGGCAACAGTTTGCGGTTCTCCGGATACTTTAATGGTCACTGACTATAGTATGATTTGTGGACTCACGTTTCAATGGCAATCTTCAAATGATAACAAGACATGGAGTGATATTCCGGGAGCCGCCGCAGAGATATACCCATATTATAACCCATATACTTCATTGTATTACCGTTGTGTCGTTACATGCAGTTTGTCTGGGTCTTCTGTCCCGTCATCTGTAGTATATGTTCCTGCCATTGCTGGTGTTGGTTTATGTGCCGTTACTGATTCCCAATCTGCTAAATGCATCGGTGCTCAATTTTACGTAAGCGCCTGTGGAGCATCCACTAAATTCAACGTAACAACTTACTATGGCGATGGCACAAATGATAATCACCCGCTTTCTACTACAGGTGTTCGTAGTGTAAACATAGCACACTACTATGATTTTCCGGGCGTGTATTCAGTGAAGCAAATATTGTTTGATGATATGCTCCCCGTCGATTCAGTTTCTTACACCTATAAATATTCGTATTGTCATACGCTACCTGTCAGTCTTTATTTTGATGACAATGGCAATTGTCTGAAAGACGTGAAAGAACATTCAATGTTTACTTTTCAAGTTGAAGTGGACTCAAATTCTATACCAGTAGATACAATACAAACAACGAGTGGTTTTTATTATTACGCAAATGGTTTGGCTGGAACTGTGTATAGCTTTAAGCCTGTAAGGATTCCTGTAAGTTATGCGCCTGTTTGTCCTTCTGTTCCCATTGTTTACGATACAATTACCTCTATGGTAAATGGATACAGTGAAAAATTTATTGGATTTCATTGTATTTCAGGAGCTTTTGATCTTGCTGAATATGCATATGTCGCTAGTGGGAACAATGGCCAGCTTATTAAGATCTTTGCGGGCAATAAAGGCTGTGTCGCAACTCCTGCAAATATTTCCGTGACTTTTAGCGATAAATACGTGATTGATAGAATTGAGAAATCCGGAGTATTGTTAGATAATACAATAACATGGAATACAAACTTTCTGGAAAATGAATATAAGACAGTGGGGGCTTTTGTTAAATATGATTCAATTAAAGGAAAGGTTCCCATAGGCGATACGGTTAATACGGCTGTTAGCATAACACCGACAATTGGGGATGCAGATGTTTCTAATAACTACGAGTTGAAGATTGACACAATACGTGGTCCATACGATCCCAACGGGATAACGGTAGATCCCTCCTCTTGTCTTTCATATGACATGACAAAAAAAACACTTAAATACGTGATACACTTTGAGAATGTTGGTAACGATACAGCTCACAACGTGCATATTATGGATACGCTTTCTGCAAACATTGACGCCAAGAGCTTAAGTGTGGTTATGGGTTCATCTGAAATGTATATTGCTTCCATGAATGTTAATGGCTATAACATCGTCAAGTTCGATTTCCCCGGAATAAACTTATTAGACAGCGCCCATTTCGGTGAGAATGACGGCATGGTAGTATTCACTGTTGAAACAAATGCACCTCTTCCCGAAGGCACCGCTATCCAAAACCGTGCAGGCATCTACTTCGATTACAACCCCGTTGTCATTACGAACACTGTAGAGAACACCATCGGATGTCCGCAATTAGGTGTGCAATCAGTTAATCATTCTGTTGGGCCAGACATATTCCCCAACCCCGCCACCACCGAACTGACAATAAAAGCTGATAATGAACAATATCATTTATTCACCATCACAGATCAGCTCGGCAGAACATTAATATCAAAAGATCTTTCTTCGCCCTCATCAAAAATTGATATCAGGTCTTTGCCATCAGGCATCTACCATATTATGTTGATAGGGGAGAAGGGAACAACAGTGCGAAAATTCACTAAGTTGTAATACATCGCTTTCCTGAATACTCTGTATGACGGTCGTCATACAGAGTATTTTCATTTTAGAGTATCTTTGCCCGAACAAATAAGATTATTGTGAATATCAGGACTTTGACCGCTATTATCTGTTGTTGTTTATTCGTTGGTGTAGCTCACGCCCAGGAACCCCGCAAACATGCGCACCGCAAAGGAGCCATGTATTTTAGCTGGGGCTATAATGGAGAATGGTATTCCCGCTCCACTGTGCACATTAAGCAGGAGTCTATTGGTGATGTCTACAACATGGTTCAGGTCAATGCTCACGACCACAAAGGTTGGGACGAAGGCATCTTCAATATGCAATTGTCCATACCTCAGTACAACTGGCGCATAGGGTATTTCTTCAACGACGACAAAGACCTCGGTGTAGAGCTCAATTTCGATCACACTAAGTACATTATTACGGAAGGGCAGTATGTTCGTTTCAAGGGCACGCACAATGGCACCCCTATAGATCAGGATCTGTTATTTTCCCAGCCCATGGGCTTTTTCTGGTATCTTAATAACGGGGCAAACTTCCTGCTCTTCAATCTTACAAAGCGACAAGCCATTTACCATACAGACGATAATTATTTTGGTGTAGATCTGTTGGGCAAGATAGGCGTCGGTCCTGTTGTTCCTCACGTGCAGAACAGCCTTTTTGGCCATCCCAATATGCAGCATTTCCAGCTCGGTGGTTGGAATGCCGGTCTCGAAACTGCAGTTCGTGTATCACTACTACGCTATGCCTATCTCGAATTTGCACAGAAAGTTGATTACGCCAGCTACATCGGTCTTAAGATATATAATGGTACCGCGCGCCAGGCATTTGGCACCTACGAGCTTATTCTTAGTGCCGGGTTTGCTTTCCCTTTCCACAAGCACAATCATATGTTCATGCCTAAGGAGAAATCCGAAGAGTAGTACACAGTTTACCGCCTAATTGCCTATAGATTAGCATAGAGATATATTATTTTTCTCTTTGCTGCAAGTTTATATCTTTGTGAAAACGACATGTTGATTATGAAGAGGATATTTACATTGGTTATTTTACTTTTATCTGGTGTTCTTTCATATGCTCAGACTTCCGAGGACGTAGCAGTAGAGCTTACGGCTAAAACATCAGAGGCTCCCGCCAGTATTACGCTTCAGTGGAAGAAGATCACAGCTTACACACCTGCTTATTCAATATACAAAAAGGCAAAAACGGCTACCTCCTGGGGCTCGGCGATAGCCACACTCACAGCCACAGATAGTACTTACGTCGATAATGCTGTGATTATTGATTCTGGCTACGAATACCAGGTGTTTGCATCCGTTGGGTCCACGGCAAAGGCATCCGGATACATTTATGCCGGCATTCGTGAGAAGCCGATTTACAATCGCGGAGCCATTATTATGGTGGTTGATAGCACTTTCACCGATTCCTGTAAAGCTGAGTTGAAAACTCTTATGGACGATCTCAGCGGCGATGGCTGGCAGGTAATTCGTCACGATTTCAATAGGGTCGCAACCGATGTTACGATCAAGGCTGCTATATCTGCCGACTACACCAAGTATGCCAATGTGAAGTCGGTATTTCTAATCGGCCATGTTGCCGTGCCGTATAGCGGAGATCTGAACCCCGATGGCCATCCCGATCACCTGGGGGCGTGGCCGGCAGATGTGTTCTACGGCGTTATGTCGGGAGCATGGAACGATGTTTCTATCAATGACGTATCTGCAGGTTATACGTCAAATCATAACATCCCTGGTGACGGTAAGTGGGATGCAACAGCTATTCCGGGTACAGTGGTGCTGCAGGTTGGTCGCGTTGACTTCTACAATATGCCCGCATTCGCATCTACAGAAGTACAACTTATGAAGCGATACCTCAATAAGGAGCATAGTTATAAATTGGATGGGCTGCCCATGCGTCATCGTGGTATCATCAGCGACAACTTCGGTTACTTTAGCGGTGAGGCATTCGCTGCCAATGGGTGGAGAAATTTTGCACCGCTCGTAGGTACCGATAGTCTTACTGTTACGCCCTCGGCATACATATCATCTATGAACACTGATACTTACCAGTGGGGGTATGCTACCGGTGGTGGCAGCTTCACCAGTGCCAGCGGCATCGGAGTTACAACCGACTTTACTACCAATGGCATGAACACTATTTTTACAATGACATTCGGTAGTTATTTTGGCGATTGGAATGTGACAAATAATTTCCTTCGCGCTCCGCTTTGTGCCAATCCTCCCGCACTTACTAATGCCTGGGCTGGCCGTCCAAACTGGTTCGTGCATCACATGGCGCTTGGTGAGAACATAGGCTATGGTGAGGTGTTGACGCAGAATAATTCAGGCACTCTGTATGGTCCGTCAAATTATGGGGCCGGTTGGGTGCATATCGCTCTGCTCGGCGACCCGTCCTTGCGTACAGATTATATCAAGCCTTCAGCGATCACATCTATTACCAAGGGCTATCATATGGGGGCTACTATCAATTGGGCCGCCTCTGCCGATCCGCTTGTTATAGGATATCATGTGTACAGGGCAGATAGTGCGTACGGATACTTTCAGCGCATCACCGATAAAATGATCACAGTTACAAACTACCACGATATTACAGGTATTAGCGGTCTCAAATATTACATGGTACGCCCGGTGAAACTGACAACTACACCATCTGGTAAATACTACAATATCGGCCTTGGATTAACCGATACAGCCACCGTTTCATTCGGACCGCTCGATGTTGTTAGTGTACAACCGCAGGCACACCTTTCCGTATTCCCCAACCCTGCATCAGGCTTCATCAATGTTACGGTCAGCTCAGATGCACAGGCCGTCGCTGGAATGGTAATTGTTAATGCAATGGGTCAGCAATTTTATCCGGTTACTAAACAATTGAACGTTGGCGAAAATCGCTACACGCTCAATGTCGCAGAGATGTCCCCCGGCGTATATACTTTGGTAGTAAAGATCGGAACCGAAACGTTCACCGAGAAGTGGGTAAAACTTTGATGAGTGCATTATATTAAGACGATTGAGGGCGGGAATTTTCCCGCCCTCAATCGTCTAATGGGGCATTCAGTTATTTAGGCACGGCATCAGCCGAGTAGGTCACAAATCGGAAACTCTGAAATTTTTTATCAGGGTTAAGGGCTACAGCTAAAGTCATTACTCCCTTCGCGAAATTCGTTTTATAGAACCTGAAACGTTCGTCTTCATGAATGAATTCAAAATTCTTTACTTCTCCGAATTCACCATAGAGCCGGTGAAGCATCTCATTTGTTTTACTTAGTGGTAATACATTCCTGATGCGTTCAGAGAATAGTTGGTAAAAGACGCTGTCGTTTTTTTTGGTGTTATACAGGCGTTTGAATCTATTGATCGAATTCTCGTAATCCCTTGCCGATTGGGCTTTTGCGCCCGTACATATTGTCAATGATAAGAGTGCAGTTAGCAATAGCTTCATAGATCGTATTTATGTTGTAAAGTTACTAAAAACACTCGGTAGCCTTTATTTCTCGCGCACAATGCAACGAATAAGAAACGAAAACTGCTCGGTGTTTTTCTGAGATCAGTGATTATGTGCAGGCTATTTCACGTTTAATAAATAACTACATTCTTAATGTGAGCACGTTTCCATTTTATTCTTAATTCTTTATATGTATAATTTAAATAAATATAAAAATGTTAATAAAAAAATTTGGAATTCATTCGCAAATCTTCATACTTTTATAACGTAACGTTAAAAAACGTCTTTGTTCCTGCAAACTGCCTATCCGAATATTTGACCTGTTTACCCTCTTCACTGAAACAAAAAGGTGTACAAATATTTATAAAGGCATATGGTCAACAAACATTACATAAAGTATCTGCTTGTAGCGATTATTTCGCTGTTAAGCTTGAATACTAATATTGTTTGCAAGGCACACGGAGAATTACTTTCTGGTCTCGGTAATAAGTGTTCTGTTGCCGCCGGGTCTTCCGAAGCATACTCCTTATCTTTAGATAAGCTTTCTTTTTCAGTCACCTCGTTTAAAGATCTTAAAGAACATACCGCTAAGTATAAAGTAATATATTTAAAGAAAATAAAGACGAGGTATCGTCCGGGTGCATTCCAGTTTAGCTATGTTCCCCTTTTTATTCCTGTTAATGAATTGACCTTTTTCGACTGTCACACTTTTTGTCAGTCCGATCCGTATGCAGACAATTTATATTACCTCTCTTTCTCTTTGAGGGGGCCACCTGCATTCATTTCCTGATCAAGCTGCTGCGAACATAGTTTGGGCTATTGTAGTTTTTTGCGCTTATAGCGCATAGTATCCCCCAAGGTTCCAGAGTCCCCGTTCTCACTATTTGTTCTCTTTTTGTCTTTTTTGACCCAACCTGTCAAGTTTAGTTGCCTGTACCTTCTTTATCACAGCCACTTAAACCTTAACTGAGTTTTGTCCCGGCAAGTAATTGCTGTATTTATAATTGTATTATTAACTAATAACTATACTTATGAGCATTTCTTTTTACAAAAAGTTAGTTTTGATGGCTGTTTGCACCCTCGGTGTTGTGAATGTGTTTGCTCAAACATCTTCATTTTCATACACGGGTAGTGTACAAACCTATCAGGTGCCATCAGGTGTCACCTATTTGCAGTTCGATGGTCTTGCCGGCTCCGGAGGTTCAGGATATTATAATCCTGGAGGCAAGGGAGGTCGTATGAGAGGAGTGATGGCGGTAACGCCGGGTACTATCCTTAATATTTTCGTTGGTGGAGCAGGCATGAGCCTTGGCGGAAGTACTTGTTGCGCCACAGGTGGCTACAACGGCGGTGGATATAATAACTACGCCTATGGCGGCGGCGGTGGCGGTGCTACCGATATTCGTATCGGCGGTACGGCATTGTCAAACCGTGTAGCAGTAGTTGGCGGTGGTGGTGGCGGTGGCTACAACTATGGCTCTGGTTATTACGAGATCGGTGGGGCCGGTGGTGGCCTTAGCGGAGATAACGGCATGTGTGCTGGTGGCGAATATCCCAATTATGCAGGTCAGGGAGCTACTCAGTCTGCGGGTGGTGCCGGCGGTACCGGAGGTACCGGGGCTGGTTATTGTACAAATGGTTCATTAGGTGCCGGTGGTGTGGTTAATACTTACTACGGTGGCGGTGGCGGTGGCGGTTACTACGGTGGTGGCGGTGGCTACTATGGTAGTGGCGGCGGCGGCTCATCTTGGGCTAATTCAACGCTGGTAAGTGGTTTTCAGGCGTATTTGGGTGTAAATGCGTCTGATGGCGCACTCAGCCTGACTCCGGTAACCTCGGCAGATGAGGTGGTGTTCATGTGTACTGGTGGTGTGCAATACTATACCGTTCCCAATGGAGTAAATTATTTGAAAGTAGATATGGCTGGTGCTGCCGGTGGCAGAGGTTCAAGACATTATGGTCTCGGTGGATCCGGTGGTAGGTTACAATGTGTGCTTGCGGTTACTGCTGGTGAAGTATTGAACTTATTTGTTGGTGGCAAGGGGGCAATGAATCATTATACATGGACATCTGGCTCCGTGAGTGGTGGATGGAATGGCGGTGGATCATCAGGTACAAATTACTATGGTGGCGGTGGCGGTGGCGCCACAGATATACGCGTTGGTGGTACAACACTGAATGATCGAATCCTTGTAGCCGGTGCAGGCGGCGGCGGCGCATATAACTGTACAGGTTATCAGCAGACGGGCGGTAACGGTGGTGGCCTCACCGGAGAGCATGGTTACTATTGCAACTCATTTTATTTGTGTTATAGTCCTACAGGTGGGACTCAGACAGCAGGAGGGAATTATGGTACTTGCTATGGTGGTGTAAGTGGTTCTCAGGGTACAGGTGGTAATGGTGTTTCAAGCTATGCCGGCGGCGGCGGTGGTGGTTACTACGGCGGTGGCGGTGGCTATCTTTACTCTAGTGGTGCAGGTGGTTCGTCTTATCCGGCTGCAAACGGAGGTGATATCTCAGGACTATTTCATACGCAAGGATATAATTCTAACGATCCTGGTTATGTGTCGATCACTCCGGTAGCAGCAGCTTCTACAGATGGTACATTCAGTTTCACCGGAGCCATTCAAACTTATGTCGTTCCTGTGGGCGTGACATCCGTTAATATTGATATGCAGGGTGCTGCAGGTGGCCGTTCTTATAGTACTTACGGTTATGGAGGCTGTGGTGGCCGTGTGCAGGCAACGCTTGCAGTGACACCCGGACAAACTTATTATATCTTCTGCGGCGGGCATGGCCAGGATGGTAGTTCCAGTTCAGGAATTACTTACGGCGGTTGGAACGGTGGTGGTAATGGAGCGGGGCCAAGCTACTATTATGGCGGTGCCGGTGGCGGCGCAACCGATATACGTTTTGGAGGAACTGCGATCAGCAACCGTATCATGGTAGCCGGTGGTGGTGGCGGTGGCGGGTACAACTGCACCGGCGGACAAGATGGTGGAAACGGTGGTGGCCTCACAGGTGCTACTGGTCTTTACTGTAATACGTACAACTCATCTTATTGTGGTGCAGGTGGTACTCAGTCTGCTACAGGGTCTACCGGTAGTTATTGGTCGGTTAGTGCTCCTTCACAGGGTACAGGTGCCAGCACCTACACAGGAAGCACCAACTATTCTGGTGGCGGCGGTGGCGGCTTCTGGGGTGGCGGCGCAGGTTCATTGTATGGCTCCGGTGGCGGCGGCTCATCATATCCTGCTGCTAATGGTGGGAATGTTACAGGCTTGGTGCATAGTCAGGGCTTCAATTGCACACGCGATGGATCATGTGTTATTACACCGAATACATCAGTTACTTCCGGAACCGGTTTTACTTACACGGGATCTATTCAGACATATACTGTGCCTGTGGGTATTACCACGGTTAATGTAGATGTGATCGGTGCTGCAGGTGGCAAGTCTTATTCATACTATGGTATGCCTGGTTGTGGTGGTGAAGTAACTGCAAGCCTTGCAGTGACCCCTGGTCAGGTATTGTACATATATTCCGGTGGTAAGGGCAACAATGGTGTAGGTAGCTCACTATGTTGTTCTTCTGGCGGCTGGAATGGTGGCGCGCAGGGCGGCGGTAGCTATAGTTATGGTGGTGGCGGTGGTGGTGCCTCAGATATTCGTACTGGTGGTACTTCGCTTGGGAATCGAATTGTTGTCGCTGGCGGCGGCGGCGGTGGTGGTTACAATTATGGGCCATGGGGGCAGAACGGCGGACATGGTGGAATTATAGGAGGCAATGGTCTGTATAATTTCTATTTTTATCCTTGCTATGCGGCCACAGGTGCTACTCAGAGCTCCGCTGGCAGCAATGGTACTTGCTGGGGTGGAACTGGGTCCGTGGGCACAGGAGGCGTTGTGAACACTGCTTATGGTGGTGGTGGCGGTGGTGGCTATTATGGCGGTGGTACGGGTTACTATTATGGTTCCGGAGGTGGCGGGTCTTCATATGCCAATAGTGGGACCGCTTCCGGTATCATATATACTACTGGTGTCAATTGCTCCAATAGCGGTATTGTAACAATAACTCCTATCTGTAATGCGGGCACTATTACCGGCACACCCTCTACGTGTATTGGTTTCACCACTACGCTCTCTGATGCTACCGCTGGTGGTGGCTGGACCAGTAGTAATACCGGTGTAGCAACGGTTAACTCATCAGGTGTAGTTACCGGCGTGTCTGCGGGTACCACAACAATTTCTTATGGTGGTGCGCTGGCCTGCGGAACGGTTTATGCAACTCAGGTGGTGAATGTGGTGCCTCCGCCTTCACCTATCACGGGCGGCCCGATATGCCAGTCAGTAACTAATACTTTCTCTTCTTCGGCAGGTGGTTATTGGACTTCTGGTAACACCAGTATTGCAACAATTGCTTCAAGTACAGGTGTGGCTACAGGCGTCACTACAGGTTCTCTGACGATCACTTATTCGATCAGCTCCACCTGCTATGTGACAACCAATGCTACGGTATATCCTACAGCGCCTATCACTGGTTTACCGACTGTTTGCGAGGCTTCCCAGATAACTTTGTCCAATGCTCTGAGCGGCGGTACCTGGACCAGCAGTAACACGAACTATGCAACTGTTGATGCTTCGGGCAATGTTACCGGTGTGGCCGGTGGTGGTCCTGTGATCAGTTATACGCTATCCACGGGTTGTAGCCGTACCTTCCCGCTTGTGGTCAATCCATTGCCTGCCGTGATGACGGGCAACACACAGGTTTGTAAGGGCCTTACTGAGGTGCTTACGGAAACCACATTAGGTGGTACGTGGAGTACAAGTAGTACTGCAGTTGCTACAGTCGGTAGTTTATCATCTACTACAGCTTCAGTTGCCGGTGTTGACGCGGGCACATCCGTGATCAGTTATACGTTGCCTACGGGCTGTTACCGTGGTCTTACGTTCACGGTCAACCCATTACCTGTTCCGATCACAGCGCCTCCGGGTATCTGTCTTACAGACGCGATCAACCCGGCGATAACGCTGATCGATGGTACCAGTGGAGGTACCTGGACCAGCAGCGATCCTTCTACAGCATCCATCGTATCTTTCTCCGGCCAGGTTACCGGTAATATAGTAGGTACGACCACGATAACTTATACAATTACTTCTACAGGCTGTCTGATCACAGCGCCTCTTATCGTTAATCCGCTTCCGGATCCGATAACGGGTACCAATGTGGTGTGCCAGAACCAGGATACCTACCTGTCCGATGTGACCTCAGGTGGTGTCTGGACATCGGGCAGCCCGACCGTAGCTACTGTTGGTTCCGGTACCGGTATCGTTACCGGCACAGGCGGCGGTGTGGCATCAATCTCTTATACACTCATCACAGGCTGCCTTGGCATCACCAATGTGACAGTTAACCCGGCACCGGGTGCTATGACCGGATCTACAGATGTTTGTGTAGGTAGCGACAACACCCTGATCATCGGTGGCGGTGGTACGTGGGCCAGTGATAATCCGGGCCTTGCATCCGTGACTCCCGGTCCGGGAGTAGGCGGTGGTATCGTAAGCGGTATTGTTGCGGGTTATCCCAACCTGACGTATACGTTACCTGTTACAGGCTGTTACAGTGTGATCCCTGTGACCGTTAACCCGACACCGGGCCCGATCACGGGAGCGGGCAGCGTATGTGAGGGGCAGAACACGACCCTGAACAA
>JBGAIF010000018.1:0-14136 GCA_044225795.1 Flavipsychrobacter sp. | reverse complement strand
ATAGAATCAATAACCCCCCTTCGCCTGTTCTGGCCAAACAAAAAAAGGGGAAATAAAACAAATAAAAACACTAATCGTTTCATAACTACAAGAGCGATCCATGTGAAGATAGGTCAGCCCTCAGTATAATGCCAACTAGGCGCTGTTCATAGATACGCAAGCCCGAAACGAAACAACCAAGCCCGATTTGGAAAAAGGTCGCGAAACGCTCATCACCTGCCCGACAACTATAAAAGTAATAAAAAACGAACTTAAATAATATATGCCGCCCTGATAAATAATGAAGGTAGCCGGAAAAGAACTTCTTGATCCCGGCGATCTTCTTAATGAATATCTACCCTGATAACCTGATCTGTCGATCTGTTCCCCGGTTTCCGCATTAATCATACTTTTACAACATTAACGAATGGTGCCTTTCAATTTCCGACTGTTATTACATTATGAACTCAGACCTCATCCACATTAAAGCAATATCGTTTGTTCTGCTACTGCTTACCGCACACCTCAATGCCACAGCAGATGCCAAAGACAAGCTGGATAAGTTGATGAAATTTTACGAGGCGAACGGCCATTTTAACGGCACAGTACTCATTGCACGAAGAGGCAGCACCATACTTGCCAAAGGTTATGGCTACCGCGATATAGACAAAAAGCTACCCAATGATGAGCATACCATATTCCGCGTGGGCGGATTAAGCAAACAGTTCACAGCAGAACTGATGCTACTGCTTGACAGTAAGGGCAAGCTTGGACTTGACAATAAAGTATCTAAATACTTAGAGGACTTTCCCAATGGCAACAAGATAACCATCAGACATCTGCTTACGCAGACCTCTGGCTTGTATGATTACACCGCCGACGCAACCATAATGGGTGACAGTACGAAGGGTATAGCACTGGATAGCCTGATGAACATTATCAAAAGTAAGCCGCTCGCCTTCGAGCCCGGAGAAAGATACCAGGCCACAAATGCCAATTTTGTAGTACTTGGTGCCATCATAGAGGCCATCACCAAATGGAACCTCCCCGACCAGGTCCGGACAAGAATATTCAGGACATGCGGGATGTACAATTCCGGATTTGATTTTGCCGATTTCTATAGCGAGCATAAAGCAACCGGATATACTGCCGATGTCGCGGGAGCGCTAAGAGAAGCAACTGCCATAGACTCCTCATTAAGCTATGGCGGCGCAGATGCCTATACAACAACAGGCGACCTGCAAAGGTGGCACAAAGCGCTGATGAGCTACATACTGATGCCTGAGGACTGGCAGGATGTAGGATATGTGCCCTTGAAGTATGAGCATGCATGGGGCTGGGATGTTCAGTATCTGCTCCAGAAGAAATTCCTGGAGCAGGGCGGGGTTACCAGCGGCTTTGGCAGTTACATTGTGCGCCAGCTAAATGACGACGTGCTGATCGTGCTGCTGCAAAACAGGACCACACCGGTAGCAGAGAACAAAGTAATAGCGCATAACATAATAAAATGCCTGTATGATGCTAACTATCCATTGCCTGTGACCGATAATATAGCCGCAGAACAGGAGGCCGATGCCAGGGCAGAAGAAAAGCTGATTGCCATACAAGACAAAGAGGATAGCATAGCCGCGGCAGAGCGCAAGGCTCACCCGCCCGTTGTTGAGGAGCCGAAGAAGCCGATTGAAAAGCCGGATCCATCAGCACCCTTTACCGGAGAGTATGTTACAGACCCTACATTCTCAGTGATCATCACACATGTTGGCGCTACATTATATGCGCAGGCCACCAACCAAGTCATTACGCTGCTGCAGCCGGATAACAGCAATCCGCTGCTTTACAGATCAGATGGTAGCAAGACCATTGAATTTGTAAAAGATGAGCAGGGCACTATCGCAAAGCTTATATACCGATACGGCGACAAGCAAAAAGAAGCCATAAAGACGATCAAGCGATAAGACCTGATATTACTTCCCGATACAGAATTTGGAGAAAATGTAATCCAGCTTATCTTCTGTGGTCACTTCCCCGGTTATCTCACCCAGGTAATGGAGGCAGGTACGTATATCAAGCGCTATCAGGTCTCCGGAGATATGATTGTCGAGCCCGTTTTTTATATCCTGTAGCGAGCTCAATACTTTTTGCAAGGCGCCAAAGTGCCGCGCATTGGTAATGATGGTACCTTCCTGCTTCACATCGCCTTCTGCCACCAATGCAAATAATCTTTCCTTCAGCACCTGTATGTTCTCCTTATTCTTTGCAGATATGCAGAGCACATCTGTATCCGGCATTTTCATAACATTCTCCACCTCCACTTCATCTGCTTTATTCCCCACCATCAGGTATTTTACTCCATTGGTATCAAATTCACGTTTCTGCTCCCTGATCCGCAAGACCTCTCCCTCCGACGCAACCATATCTTTCAGATCAAACAGCGCTACCACTATGTCCGCTTTTTTCATCGCGTCGAGGCTACGCTCCATGCCCTTCTTTTCTATGGTATCCGTAGTATGCTCCCTGATGCCCGCCGTATCTATGATACGGAACAATACACCATTTATGTTCAGCGTTTCTTCGATCGTATCGCGTGTAGTACCGGCAATGTCACTGACTATGGCCCGCTCTTCATTCAGCAAAGCATTGAGCAGGGTGCTCTTTCCCGCATTTGGTCGGCCAATGATGGCTACACTCACGCCGTTCCTGATGGCATTCCCCAGCTTGAATGAATCCACTAAATGTATCGTGAGCATGGTCAGGCGCTGTAGCAGATCATAGAACTGCTTGCGATCGGCAAACTCCACGTCTTCCTGGCTGAAGTCAAGCTCCAGTTCCATAAGCGCGCTGAACCGGATGAGCTGCTCCCTCATTTCCTTAAGGTCTTCACTGAAGCCGCCTCGCAGATTGTGCATCGCTGCCTTATGTGCCGAGCTGCTGTGGCTGGCTATCAGGTCGGCCACCGCTTCTGCCTGTGTCAGATCCAGCTTACCATTCAGGAATGCGCGCATCGTAAATTCTCCTGCCTTTGCCATCCTTGCGCCATGCCGCATGCAAAGCCCAAGCACCTGCTGCAAAACATAATTAGACCCATGACAGCTTATTTCCAACGTATCCTCACCCGTATAACTCTTAGGGCCCCTGTAAATGCCAACAACCACCTCGTCAACAATAGTGTTACCATCCTTTATCCTGCCAAAGTGCAGCGTATGTGAGGGCTCTGCTGCCAGGTCTTTACCGGAGAACATGGCCATTACAATGCTGATAGCCTCCTTCCCACTGAGGCGGATAACACCGATGGCTCCCTCGCCCGGAGGTGTGGCTATGGCCACTATAGTATCACTAAGATTTGTCATCGGCGGTTATATTGCCTGCAAAAATAAAAGCATTGTGCCATGAAACCATGAAACTTATTAGTTTAGCGGTATGAGAGTGGTCATACAACGTGTATCTGAAGCTGGTGTCACAATAAATGGTGTTATCACAGCCGCTATCGGCAACGGATATATGATACTTCTTGGCATTGAGACAGAAGATACAAAAGAAGATGCCGACTGGCTGTGCAGCAAGATAGCCCAACTTAGAGTATTTGGTGACGAAAAGGGGCTAATGAACAAAGACATAATGGAAACAAGCGGGGAAATACTGGTAGTAAGCCAGTTTACGCTGCATGCGGCGTATAAGAAAGGTAACCGCCCCTCATTTATTAAGGCAGCAAGGCCTGAGCAGGCTATCCCGTTATACGCGCATTTCAACAATAAGTTATCAGACCTTATTGGCAAACCGGTGGCAACAGGTACTTTTGGCGCGGATATGAAGGTAGCGCTCATCAACGATGGCCCTGTAACAATAATCATGGATTCAAAGAACAAGGAATGATGTTTGACGACGACTATTTTATGAAGGAGGCGCTCAGGCAGGCTAAACTGGCCTGCGATGCCGGAGAAGTGCCTGTAGGTGCGGTAGTGGTATGGGGAGAAAAGATCATCTCACGCGGCCACAACCAGGTGGAACAACTGAATGACAGCACTGCCCATGCGGAGATGATAGCGCTCACATCTGCCTTCAATCAGCTCGGCAGCAAATACCTCCCCGAAGCAACACTCTATGTCACACTCGAGCCCTGCCTGATGTGCTGCGGCGCCATTTATTGGTCACAGGTAGGTCGAATAGTATATGGCGCAGAAGATGTAAAGAATGGTTACAGGAAGACCACCGGCAACAATTGGCCGTTTCATCCCAAAGCTGAACTGACCTCAGGTATATTGGCTGATGAATGCAGCCGCTTAATGAAGGATTTCTTCGCCGCACGCCGCAAATGAGCATATATAACTGGGTAAAAGCCGAACCGGATATGAACAGCTTGCCTGGCGACAAGCTTACAGAAGCACGTGCCGGCGAAAAAACGATCGGCTTGCTCAGAAAGGGAGATAATGTTTACGCTTTCACCGCCCTTTGCCCCCATGCCGGACAGCGTTTATGTGAGGGCTGGCTCGATGCCATGGGCCGTATTGTGTGCCCTGCCCATAAATATCGCTTCGACCCGGTGAATGGCCGTAACACCAGCGGAGAAGGATATAAATTATTCACCTACCCGGTAGAAATAAGAGGCATTGAAATTTTTATTGGATTCTTAGCGTAGCTTTATGTGGTTTTTTTGATTGGCTATGACTCACCCACCATTCCTTAAAAAAGGTTCTACGATCGGTATTACTTGTCCCTCCGGCTATGTTGCCGCTGAAAGAGTAACTTATGCGGTGCGTGTCCTGGAACATTGGGGATTCCGGGTACGCCTGGGTAAAACAATAGGAACCGGCAAATTCTACTTCTCCGGTACGGATGCCGAACGGTTGTCTGATCTGCAGGCAATGATGGATGATCCGGGAATAGATGCCATTCTGATGGGCAGAGGCGGCTATGGCATGAGCCGCATCATTGACGACCTCGATTTCACCGACTTCCTGCAACACCCCAAATGGGTCTGCGGATTCAGCGATATTACGGTATTGCATAGCCATCTGTGTGCGCGATATGGTATCGCGTCGCTGCACAGCCCCATGTGCGGTGCCTTCAAACCCGAAACAGAGAACACTGACTATATCAGAACGTTTTATGCAGCTCTTACCGGGGAATCCGCCTACTACCATGCCCCGTCCTCTTCCTACAATAGAAATGGAGACATTTACGCGCCTGTGGTAGGTGGCAACCTCTCATTGCTGGTGCACCTTATCGGCTCTGCATCTGACATAGATACCAATGAAAAGATCCTGTTCGTGGAAGATATCGGAGAACACCTGTACAAGATAGACCGCATGATGCTGACACTGAAACGTGCAGGAAAGCTCGATAATCTGAAGGGTATCATCTTTGGGGGCTTCACCGACATGGAAGATACAGAACGGCCATTCGGACAATCCCTTGATGAGCTACTGGCCGATAAAGTAAGCGAATACAGCTATCCCGTGTGTTTTGGCTTCCCTGTCGGACACCAGGATGTGAACTATACACTTTCCCTCGGGCTCACGCACCGGCTACTGGTCACTGACAATGGTACCATACTGGAACTAAAACGATAACTATTGGTCACTTTTCCAGGCTTTCATTCCCCCGGACAGGTTGAATAGCTGTTCCATGCCCGCGGCCTCCAGCCTCTGTATCGCTATGACGCTGCGCACACCTTTTTCACAATAGAGAACTATATCCTTGTTACCGGGCCATTTTGCCGATGCGCTCATCAGTTCGCCCATAGGTATGTGCTCACCACCTATATTGTACATATCACGTTCCCACAGCTCACGTATATCCACCAGCAGGAAGTCTTTACCATCCTCCATCCATTTCTTAAGCTCTGCTGGTGTTAACTGTTGCATGATCAGGCAACCGGTTCGTTCAATGCGTTCCACAACAAGTCTTTCAGTTCCCTGATACCCTGCTGCGTAACGGAGCAAATAAATATATGTGGAATGTTCTCCGGCAATGTTTTGCCTATTTCTTCCTTCAGCTCATCATCCAGCATATCGCTTTTACTGATGGCTATCACCATTTTCTTGTGCAGCAGTTCAGGGTTGTATTGCTCCAGTTCGTTCAGCAATATGCCAAACTCTTTTGCATGGTCAGCGCTATCTGCCGGTATCAGGAACAATAGTACAGAGTTACGTTCTATATGCCTCAGGAAACGATGCCCCAATCCCTTGCCCTCTGCCGCGCCTTCAATGATTCCGGGAAGGTCGGCCATACAGAATGATTTATTATCCCTGTAGGATACGATACCCAATTGCGGTGTAAGTGTGGTAAATGCATAATTGGCGATCTTGGGTTTGGCAGCACTTACCACAGACAGCAAGGTAGATTTACCGGCATTCGGAAAACCTACAAGGCCTACATCCGCCAGTATCTTCAGCTCCAGTTGCTTCCATCCTTCTACACCCATCTCCCCCGGTTGTGCATAATCAGGGGTCTGATTAGTCGGTGTGGCAAAGTTGGCATTACCCAGCCCGCCACGTCCGCCTTTCAGCCATATTACCTGCTGTCCGTCTTCCAGTATCTCCGCCTCTATCTCTCCTGTTTCTTCATCCCTGGCCACAGTACCCAATGGCACTTCAATGATGATGTCATCACCATCATGCCCGGTCGAATTATTCTTCCTTCCGTTCTCACCATCCTCGGCCAATACGTTCTTGAAATAACGCATGTGCAGCAACGTCCACAACTGGGCATTGCCTTTCAGAATAATGTGCCCGCCGCGTCCGCCGTTGCCACCATCCGGACCCGCCTTGGCATCCATTTTATTTCGCTCAAAATGAACGCTGCCGGCACCTCCTTTTCCGGAGCGGCAGAAGATGCGTATATGATCTACAAAATTACCGCGCTCCACTATGTTACAGGTAAAAGATATTTATTGATGTGCTTTGTCAGCAGCTTAAAGGTGTCTTGTATAGAATTACTGCCTTCCACTGCCTCCAGCTTACCGAAACCTTCATAATAGCTGGCTACAGGCTGTGTCTTCTGGTGATATTCCTTGATGCGCTTTGTGATCACCTCTTCATTGTCATCACTGCGGCCGGAAGTTTCTCCACGGCTTACAAGACGCTTGATAAGATCTGCTTCAGGCACCTCAAGCGACAGCACCAGGTGTATCTGTGTATTCTTGAATTCCAGGAGCTTATCCAGTGCTTCGGCCTGTGTACGTGTACGGGGAAAACCATCGAAGATGAATCCTCTTGCGTTCGGTGTTTCGTCGATCTTGCTGCTGATCATACCTATCACCACCTCATCAGGTACAAGCATACCCTGGTCCATGAATTTCTTTGCCTCCATGCCCAGCGGTGTTTGCCGGCTCACCTCGCTGCGCAGCAGGTCGCCGGTAGAAATGTGCTGTAACTGATAACTATTGACAATATTCTCCGACTGAGTGCCTTTGCCACTTCCGGGAGGGCCAAATAAAACAAGATTAAACATGAACGAGGATTGTTTGAGCCACAAAAATAACTATCCTGACGGAATAGCCATCAACTATTTAATGAAGTTTACATATGTATCCTGAAAAAGCATGCTTTTCGGCAGTTCATCACCTTTCGAATACCCTATCCTTGATATCTGCGGTTATTTCCTTGTATGTGCCGGGCTGTAATCCGTCTATTGTCAATGTCCCTATCGAATAGCGTATCAACCTCAGTGTCGGAAAACCAACGGCTGCGGTCATACGCCTTACCTGCCTGTTCTTTCCCTCGGTAAGTGTCAATGATATCCATGATGTAGGCACATTCTTCCTGAACCTGATAGGTGGATCTCTCTCAGGCACCAATGGTTCGTTCTCCAGTAATTCAGCCTTTGCCTTCTTTGTTTTGTATTGCCTGCCATCAACATTTATGGCAACACCTTGTTCCAGTATTCTAAGGGCATCGTTAGTTATCATTCCTTCTACCTGCACCCAATAAGTTCGGCGATGTGCAAATGAAGGATCGAGTAATCTATGTGTAAGCGCCTTATCGTTTGTCAGCAATAAAAGTCCTTCACTGTCAAAATCGAGCCGGCCCACAGGATAAATATCTTTTGATATGCAGGGAAGAATATCAGAAAGTGTCTTCTTATCTCCTTCAGGTGAGAATTGACAAAGCACCTGGAATGGTTTGTATAGGAGATAATAGCTGTACATTGTTAACATGCAGATCTTCTGAAATGCGCGCCGGTTGCGCGTTTACGTATTGGCAAAAAAAAGCCCGGCGAGGTTGTGGGCTGCCGGGCTCTTATAAAGGATGGGTTAGTAAGCACAATCCTTACACAATATTAAAAAGAAATTCTTCTACTAAAAAATTTTTTTTGAAACCCGCTCGGAGATATCCACATCTTATACACGTTGCGGTTAAAAAGAAATGTTGCGTGTGGCGTTAGCAGTTGAATGAAATAATGAAGCGCACTACCAATCCTTATCCAACTTAACAGGGATGCCCTTTTCTTTTTTCAGTTTATCCTGCAGCTTCTTCTCATCCTGCTGCAATGCATTCAGCATCTGTTCGGCCTGCTGCTGGGAGAGCTTGCTGGGCTGGCTCTGTTGCTGTTGATCTTCTTTGTTATCCTGATTGTCCTTATTCTGCTGTTGCTGATCTTTATTCTGTTGCTGATCTTTCTTATCCTGGTCCTTCTTTTGTTGTTGCTGCTTGTCTTGCTTGTTGTCCTTGTTCTTCTGTTGCTGCTGCTGTTCTTGTTTCAGCATCTGTTCGGCATAAGAAAGATTATACTTAGCATCCGCATCCTGTGGATTGTTCCTGAGGGTCTGTTTATAAGACGCTACTGCATCCTCCCATTTCCGTTCAGACATGTAAGAGTTTCCGATATTGTAATTTGCGGCAGCCTTACCTGTTTTATTTGTGGTCAGCTTTGCCGACTCAGACATCACTTTACGCGACGACTCATATTGTTTCTGCTGGTACAAAGAGTTGCCGAGGTTGAACAGCCCGGAGTTATTCCGGGGGTCTTTGGCTATGGCTTTACTGTATTGCTCCGCCGCTTCCTTATAACGCTGCTGATCATATAGCTTATTACCTTCCAGCAAGAATTTATTCGACTGGGCAAGCACACTGCCTGCCGACAGCAGAACACCTGCCATCACTACCAGACGCCCGAAACACAATGATATGTTATGCCATTGCACCATCTTTCTTCTTTTTTGCACCAGGTAACAACCATTCTATGATCAATGCCAGGAACCCGGCTGCCAGGAAATACTGAAAATAACTGGTGAAATCTGTATAGACAACCGACCCGAGGCTCTTCTGCTCCATACCCTGCAGGCTATTAGCCAGCTTTTCCGCCACATCGTCGGTATTCTGCAGTAAATGATAGGTTCCATGCCCCGCTGTTGCCAGCGCTTTCATTTCGTCCTCGTTCAATTTGCTGATCACAGGCTTGCCATTCTCGTCCAGCTTCACCGATCTGGTAGCAGGATCGTATAGCGTAGTACCCTGCGGAGACCCTACCCCTACTGTATGCACCACTACACCTGCATCGGCTGCCTGCCGCACTTTCTCTATGGCCTGTTCGTCATGGTCTTCTCCGTCAGAGATAATGATCAGCGACTTGTACTTACGTTCATTCTTCGAGAACGACTCCATGCTCATGTCCACTGCTTCCCCTATCACCGTACCCTGCGTAGGTATCATATCGGGGCTTACGGTCTGGAGCATCATTTTTATCGCACTGTAGTCTATGGTCATTGGCACCTGCAAGTAAGACTTACCGGCAAATACTATAAGCGCCACCCTGTCGTTCTGCATCTTATCGGTAAGGCGCATCACCAGTTGTTTGGCACGAGTCAGTCGGTCAGGCTGAATATCGTTCGCCAGCATACTCTTACTGACGTCCAGGGCGACCACCACATCAATGCCTTTGCGTTGCACTTTATCGGTCTTATCACCCATACGCAGGTTAGCCCACCCTACTATGATGGCAAATAATGCTACGCAGAGCAGAATGAATTTGGAGGTGCTTCTTCCCGGAATGAAACCCCGGATCTGCTCCTCTACCAAACGTTCATCACCAAGTTTCTGCAATTTCTTCCGGCGTGCATAAACCGCGGCTATGAACAGCACGACAAGAAGTGGCAGTATGGCCAGTATATATAGATAATGTATGTGCTGGAACTGGAACATAGTTCTTAGAGCGCAAATTTAATGGCGGCGATCATTAATCCAACACCAAAGAAATGTGATTTTGAATTTCTTTAACAGATGTTTTTTGAAGATATGAAATAAGCGATTCGGTGACGGTCAATCCTTTACGGGAGATACCTTCTTTGACGGCTTATCTGAGCTTTCCACACTCATAAGGATACTCCATGCCTCAAGCCCCTCTACGCGCTCACAAACCAGCTTGATGATACCGACAACAGGAATAAAAAGGAACATCCCGGACACCCCCCAAAGAAACTCGCCAAGTATCACTGCTATGATAGTGATGAAAGGGTTCATTTTCATTCTCCCGCCTATGATACGGGGAAAAAGGATATTGGCATCAAGCAGGTGTATCACAAATATCACGGCCCCTACCGCCAGCGCATGGTTCACAGAACTATTGGCAAATGTCACCAGCATGCACAGCAACAGGGAAGTATAGATACCCAAATAAGGTATCACATTGAGCAAAGCGGTCATTACACCCAACAGCAAGGCGTATTTGACACCTAATACAAGGAAGGCAACCGACATCACAACGCCCACCAGCACCATCTCGATCACCAGCCCCTGAACATAGGCACGCATCATATTCTTGGTCTCGGTGATCACTTCATGCACCTTCACCCTGTTCGGAATACTGAACAAATGCAGCACAAACCGTATCAGTTGCTTCCGGTGATACAGGATAAAAAAGGTGAAGATGACGGTAAAGATCAACAGTACAATGGCACCTGACACAGACACAAAAATGTTGCTTACCGAATTGGCAGCAGAATCTATGATGCTGTTCACCGACTTATTGATATATACCGACTGTTGGTTGCTGGTGATGTGCAGCCTGTACGAGAGCCAGTGTTGTAAGTCATCAAACATCTGCGTGAAACGGGTCTTCAGTAAGGGAAAGTCCTCGGAGAACATGATGATCTGTAAAGTGAGAAAATAGACAAACCCTATCATGGTCACCAGGAAGGCAGTGACACAGGTGATAGCCGCCCATAGCCTGCCGAAATGCAGCTTCTGTTCCAGGAATTTGTTCATGGGATATAACAGGATAGCGATCAGCAACCCGAAAACAAGTGGTATGAATATGCTGCTGGCTTGCTCCAGTATGAAACACACCAACACTACGGCCAGTAGCGTTACAGCTAATCTTGCATAAAATGGCAACTTCACAGGACCCGTCATACCTGCTATTTATTATCAAACCTAATAGAATTGTACCACAAGACAAAAACAACATTTGCACACTTGCCAGGCCGCCCCTCATTTCGGTATTTTGTTTTACTTTGCCGGTAAGCTCTACTATGCTGAAGCGTTATTTTAAAAAGGGTGTCACAGAGGCAGGCTGCGACGAAGCTGGCAGGGGCTGCCTGGCCGGACCGGTATTTGCAGCATCCGTGATACTTCCACCTGACTTTTCCCATCCCCTGCTTAACGACAGTAAACAAGTATCTGAAGCTGACCGGTATGCATTGAGGCCAATAGTGGAAGCTAATGCCATTGCCTGGGCGGTGGCGATGACAGATCACGAGGAGATAGACCGTATAAATATCCTGAAGGCGTCTTTTAAAGCAATGCATATGGCTATTGACCGTCTCACCGTACGACCGGAGTTATTGCTGATCGACGGCCATATATTCCCACCTTATTTCGGCATTGTGCACCAATGTGTGGTAAAGGGCGATGCCACATATGCCTCCATAGCGGCGGCCAGCATACTTGCCAAAACATACAGGGATGATTATATGCTGAAGATACATGAGGAATACCCTGTTTACGGCTGGAATGACAATAAAGGATATGGTACAGCCTATCACAGAAACAGCATCAGGGAGCATGGACTATCGCCGTATCACCGCAAAACATTCGGTATATGTAACGAGTTGTCGAAAGGAACTACTTAGCCTTCGACACCCGAACGATCACATCAGATTCTTCTTTCACACGTTCCACCAGTACAGGTGTGTGCTTTTCTTCCGACTCCTTAAGTAGTTTCAGATACCCGGGATCAGCATTCTTTGATAATTTGTAGAAACGTGCGGATTGCAGAAAGCATACCCTTACGAAAGTATCAATATCACGGGAGGGCTTGATAGCAGCAACAGTGTACTCCTTGGTCACACCCTGCTTTTTCTTAGCCTTGTGTCTCTTGCCTGCCCCGAAGGAAGTGAACGACACCAGCAAAAACAATAAACTCAACATGAACATACATGTTGAGTTTACAGAAATAGATATCTTATTTGTTATGGACATGATATTAATGCGCTGTAACCTGCCATTGTTGAATTCGTACCGGAGTACGTAGGATCAGTGTAGAAAGTTGACCCTGTGCCATCCGCTGGTGCGTACGACGCAGTTGGTTGCAGGTTGATCTTTGTCACATGAGCATTGCCGCCGGATGCACAGGCAGGATTTTCCTGGGCGTGCAGCCAAACAGACAACAGAACCGGCTGATCGAACATAGCGGGATCAAAGACAAAAGATTTTACACCTTGTGGTGTCTTCACATTCACGATAGGAGCCACGTGATACCACCAGTTGATGCAGCACCCGCCCCATTTCTGAGCTTGTACACAGAGATCGTCACCACCTAAGGCGAAGCTGAATATCTTATGTGTATCATAATGATATTTATTATTGATGATCCAGCACATTTTATGCGCACGTGCATAACAGCCATCTTCGCAATATTGGAATGAGATACACTGATCTATTGCAATAGGCCCCGAAGAAGAACATGCCTGGTGTGTAATGAAGTCAAACATTAGCTGGGCGGTTGCCATATCTGGTACTACGTTGGTAAGTCCGGGAGTAGCTGTATTGATGATAGCGGCACCCGGCATTCCATCGATCACATCTGCACTCATGGTTCTGGAATTCACCGAAAATGATTGGCCTCCGGTAAGTACATCATTAGCTTTTCCCGCCCCCTGTATAGCCGCATATTTAACACGCAGTATGCTTGCAGCCCATGGATCGTAAGTTATCTCGAGAGACTTGTTCATGTTTTTCGCTTCCCTGAATGTAGCAAGCATATCCGGGTCACTTACATAAAACAGCTCCTCGAGTTGCAGGAAAGTAACCTTAGTCCTTTTACCATCTGCTGCCTGGTATACATCAGCAACATTCACAACTGTTGTCAAGGGCTCATTCTTGTTCGTATTGACCCGAATAGCCGTCTTAGAGCTTTGTTGCGTCACTGCAGTATTTGTTACAGGCGATGTCTTGCTCTTATTACAGGCATTCACCAGAGCCAACGTTCCGGCTATGGCAGCTATATAAAACAGGGTGGTAACAGTTATTTTTTTACCTGTGTTGAACTTTTTCATCGAAATGTGTTTTAAATGTAAAACTTACCTCCGATCACACATTACGCATAATCAGATTTAAGATACAGCCACAAATTACATATTTTGTTTTTTCTCACCAAAAATATTTTCAAACCATTAATTTGGTATTTTTGATAAGCAGGAATGCTGCTTTTACTCACTTACAAATATCGATAATGAGATCTCTTATTACCTTATTGGCTGTTATTCTGTCTGCCGGAAATATGTTTGCTCAACATACCCCGCTATCAAGGACAGAACAGCACAGATCTGTCATCAATGGCCTGCTCACTCAGCACGAGAGCCCTCATGCAGCCATGAGGACCACCACAGGCATACTCGGAGAAAGAGTCATTGCACAAAGCCTGAGGGATTCTATGAATACAATGCTCGATTCGGTAAATCTGTCCTATAGTCCCAACTACTGGTCCACATATGACTACAACACCATGATCTATGCCTACAACTACCCTTATAACACTTCCCCTGTTTTCAATAACAGTGCCGGCATTTTTGGTAAACCACAGGTATTCTTCAGTACGCTGAACAGGTGGACACTGAATCCGAACACATTCGTATATGGTTATTATGAAACAGCTAACGCTACGTATGATACCAAAATGAACCTGACGACCTACTACGATCTTTTTGCAGACTCAGCCATA
>JBGAIF010000017.1:0-22858 GCA_044225795.1 Flavipsychrobacter sp. | reverse complement strand
CGGATGCATACATAAAGGAAACACAGTCTGTTAACATTAGGATATCTTTCGTATGAAATAAATTTTTATTTCCAAGTGCCGATCTTTTTCAAGACATTTGCTATACTAATCGATGGGTTAGTAAGCATAGTCCTTTCCCGACATACCAACGTATGTCGGGACTTTTTTTGTAGCTATAGCGGCGATCTCATTTAGCTTCCGCTATGCGGGTATGTACAGCATATATACTGCCGGCATGCATCAACTAATCAACATACTTTGTATTTTGCACTTTCAAAAAACAAACGACTCATGAAGCAATTCGTTCTTTCCGTGTTATTCGTTGCCGCAGCAATGGTAACTAATGCACAAAGTCAGTTGAAGACTCCTTCGCTTAGCCCTAATGCGAAGATCATCCAGGATTTCTCAACCTCTTCTATAGAGATCAGCTATAGCCGTCCGTCAATGCGTGGCCGCAAGGTATTCGGAGACATCGTACCATATGGGCTGGCATGGCGCACAGGCGCCAATGCGGCTACAAAGATCAAGATAGGCGAAGACCTTGAGATCGGCGGACAGAAAGTGAAGGCAGGTGAATATTCATTATATACCATACCCGGAAAGACGGAGTGGGAGATAGTGCTCAGCAACGGTTCAGGAAGTTTGCCACCCGACGGCTATTCCAAAGATCTTGATGTGGCCAGGTTCACTGTGAAGCCATCCAGTTTTGAAGGCGACTGCCAGACATTCACTATACTGATCAAAGACATCACATTCACTACCTGTAAGCTGGAGCTGATATGGGAAAGAACCAAGATCGTTATCCCGGTGATCGCATATAACACAGAGCGTATAGAGGATAATATAGACAAGGCTATTAACCATCCTGCATCTTTACCTTATTTCCAGGCCGCTAACTACTATTTCGAGACCAACAGGAAGCTTGACCTTGCCAACTCTTATGTTGATAAGGCCATAGAGCAGGACCCTAAAGCATACTACATGTGGTACTTGAAAGCACGTATTCAGCGGAAGCTCGGAAACAATGACGCCGCTATTGCTGCTGCCAAGAAATCAATGGAGCTGGCAAAGGGTACATCCGCAGAGAATGAGTACACGCGTAATAACCAGAAAGTAATAGACGACATTCTTAGATCAAAACCAAGAAGGCAAGTAAATGACTAATATTAAAATACCAACGTTAAGTCCAACTGCTAAGATCGTACAGGACTTCTCCACCACTCATATAGAGATAACATACAGCCGCCCGTCTGTAAGAGGGCGCGTTGTGTTCGGAAACCTGGTGCCCTATGGTAAGCTTTGGCGTACCGGAGCTAACGTGGCCACAAGGATAACGACCAATGAAGACCTTGAGATAGGCGGGCAACCGGTAAAGGCAGGCGAATACGCTTTATATACTATCCCCGGTGAAGCAACCTGGGAGGTGATCCTGAATACAGGCACCGGCAACTGGGGTGTTGGTGGTTATAACGAAAATGGCAACGTGGCAAGGTTTACAGTGCCTGTGCAAAAAACGACGCAGCACTATGATCAGTTTACCATAGATACAACAAGCATCACTTATTCTTCCTGTAATATTGAGATCATGTGGGATAATGTGAAGGTCGTGATACCTGTTGTTGCTCATAATGAAGGACATATCAATGAGCATATCGCTAAATTGATGCAGACAGACGCTCCGCCATACTACCAGGTGGCTACCTATTTTTACGAGACAAGGCAAAACCTGGATAAGGCAAAGGAAGCGATAGACAAAGCTGTTTCCGCTCAGCCCAAGGCTTTCTTCATGTGGTTCCTTAAAGCCAAGATAGAGAAGGCGTTAGGTAATAAGGAGGAGGCAAGGTCGGCTGCAGATAATTCTATTTCCTTTGCGGCAGGTACGCCCTATGAAATGGATTACATAAACCTCAATGGCGCGCTTTTAGCAGACATGAATTAAGTATTATATTTCTATCAAGCTATTGATAGTGTTGATAGGCCGGCAATAAGGAATCGGAAGTTTTTATGTAAGTAAGTACATTTGAACACCGGTACCTAATTGCCGGCTTCTTTTTTCATGAAAAAACTCATTGCCTCCTTAATACTTGCCGGAAGTGCCACTGCCTCATTTTCTCAACAGATAAAGCCCGCAAGTTCAGATAAGATCAACCACGAACTGCAACAACTCCGGCACCTGGTAAATGTATTGTATGTGGCTGCGCATCCTGATGATGAGAACACGAGGTTGCTGGCATGGCTTGTGAACGACAGAAATGTGCGCACCGGTTATTTGTCGCTTACACGCGGTGATGGCGGACAGAATATTCTGGGCAGCGAGCAGGGCGAAGCGCTGGGCCTGATCCGTACGCATGAACTGATGGAAGCCCGCAAGCTCGATGGCGCTGAGCAATATTTCACTCGGGCTATCGATTTTGGGTTCTCTAAGACCCATGAGGAGACATTCAGGCACTGGAGTGAATATCTGCTTACTTATGATGCCGTATGGGTAATGCGTAAGTTCAGGCCGGATGTGGTCATATGCCGCTTTCCTCCAAACACTATGGCCGGACACGGACAACATGCTGCCTCAGCCATCATAGGAACTGCAGCCTACAAAAAGGCAGGAGATAAGTTGCAATACACAGAGCAAATACACACCTACCCGGCATGGCAGGCTAAAAGGCTGTTGCAGAATACTTACAGGTTCGGTGACAGGAATACGACATCTGAAGACCAGTTCAAAGTTGGCGTAGGACAGTATATTCCGGGTATAGGTATGGGCGCAGGTGAGCTGGCCGGCATCAGCAGAAGCGTGCATAAAAGCCAGGGTGCAGGTACACCAAGCACTCCGGGCATACAAACAGAATATTTCAAGCTGATCGCGGGAGATACCCTCATACAGTCGCTCTTTGATGGTATTGATATGACGTGGAACAGGGTTGGCGCTCCTGAGATCGGTGACGAACTGAAGCAGATAGCTGACAATTATGATTTCAGGCATCCCGATGCCAGTATCCCTTCGCTGTTGTTGGTACGGAAGAAGATAGCCGCAGTGAAAGATGATTACTGGCGCAATGAGAAAATGCAGGAAATTGACCGGGCCATTCTTGATTGTTCCGGTCTGCTGGCTGAGTTATATACAAAGCAGCCGCAGGCTGTAAGAGGTGCTGCGCTTCCGTTCACACTTCGTATCATAGCACGGTCTGCCACTCCTGTGACACTGACCGGGGTGAAGTGGGGTAACGCTGATACAGCACTCAACATGGTCATTTCCGGCGATACACTGAGAACACTGGAGCACAGCATTAGTATTCCATCCAATGCGCCCTATACACAGCCATATTGGTTGTCATCGGCACGTATGGAGAAACAAGACCTGTTCACAACACCAAACGACTCCCTTATCGGTTTACCGGAAACACCCAATGATCTCAATGCTACTATACAACTGAACATCGGTGGTACAGAACTGAATGTGCCGGTGCCGCTTTCGTATAAGAAGCTGGACCCTGTAAAAGGTGATATCGTGGAACAATTGAGGATAGTGCCGGACGCTACATTGTCATTTAACAGTACATTACTTATAGCGCAGGCCGATGGATCGGTAGAGGCCGATATTCATGTTCATGCTTTTAAAGGTATCAATGGCGCTACGCTTACAGTATCTAATGGAAAAACAGTGGCCGCTAAATTCGGAAAGATAGACCTCCTTCAGCCCAATAGCGATACAACAATACATATGACTATCCCTGCAAAGGTTGCTGCTACCCTGGGTAGCGGTGACTTCTACCTGATGCCGGAACTTTCTGTAAATGATGTGGTCTTCACACAGTCGCAACACCTCATTCAGTATAACCACCTGCCTACATTGCAGTACTTCAATACGGCATATACCCGTGTGCTGAGGGCTAACTGGAAATGCACTGTAAAGAAGATAGGTTACATAAAAACGCCGGAACCTTAACGTCTATGCAAAAATGGTATGGTCTTGATATGGATGTGCAGAAGAAGCGTGTGACCGGTACGGCAAGGCTGAAAAAATATGATTACCGTTATACAAGTGCCGTTCTGTGGTATGGAAAACGCGCGTACTGTTGCCGTACCGGTAGATGCTGTAAACAACGGTGGTACGCTGGTGATGCAATACAACACTGCACGGGATATGGCAACGACAAGCTTGGCCATATCCGTTCACTATTGTCGCCGGACCAGCGAGTGACGGAGGAAGATGCCATGATCGCCTGGACTGACATCGGATTCTTGAGTATCGAATAAGATCACTGATGAGAATTTTGCAATGAGTGAGAAAGAGGCCATTTTGCATCCAAATGGGACGACAAATACACGCCGCTGTTCTCGATGAATGATGCCGGTGAGCAACCCTTGAAAGGGGGGACTTTGTATGCAAAATACGGAAAGGGTAATTATGTATATACAAGCCTTTCTTTCTTCCGCCAGTTGCCGGTTGGTAATAAAGGTGCCATCAGGTTGCTCATGAATATGCTGAGTGTAGGTAAATGATGACCCGGATATGAAAAGATACACCGGCTTATACGTGCTTGTTATTATGTTTCTGGCATTACAGATAGTGTTGTACTACTTGTTTACCCTATATTGGAAATGAGCACTGCCGACTGGATAGTATTATTTCTGACCCTCGCTACCATGATAGCCTATGGTGTTCATAAAGGACGAGGGCAGAGTGGTGCGCACTCGTACCTTCTGGCAGATAAGCAGCTTCCATGGTATATGGTCTTACTGGGCATTATGGCTACCCAGGCCAGTGCTATCACATTTCTGTCGGCTCCGGGCCAGGCATATACTGATGGTATGAGGTTCGTGCAGTATTACTTTGGCCTGCCTATCGCCATGGTTGTGATCAGTATCACCTTCATACCTATATTCCGGCGGCTGAATGTATATACCGCATACGAATATTTAGAGCAGCGGTTCGACCGCAAGACGAGGCTGTTGACTGCATTCTTGTTCCTTTTGTCCCGTGGGCTATCTACGGGTATCAGTATCTATGCGCCGGCTATTATTCTGTCGTCGATGCTTGGCTGGAACATATATGCTACTAATGTTATCATGGGTGGATTGCTGATCATTTATACCTATTCCGGCGGTGCCAAGGCGGTTGCTCATACACAAAAGCTACAGTTCCTAATCATATTATCAGCTATGGGGGTTGCAGGGTTCCTGGTGGTCAGCATGTTGCCGGAAGGCGTTACATTTTCCGATGCGCTGTACGTGGCCGGCAAGTCGGGAAAGCTGAACGTGATCACCACCCATTTTGACTGGAAGGACAAGTATAACATCTGGAGTGGTGTTATCGGTGGCTTCTTTCTCGCATTGTCCTATTTCGGAACAGACCAGAGCCAGGTAGGAAGGTACATCACGGCGCGCGATGAGCATGAAAGTAAGACAGGGCTGCTGTTAAACGGCATCGTTAAGATACCTATGCAGTTCATGATACTGCTTATTGGCGCGTTGGTCTTCTCGTTCTATACATTCTTTCCGGCCCCGCTCAGCTTCAACAGCAATGCCTACGAGATGTATGCCGATGCCCAGGGGGCCGATGCCATGAATATCCAAAATAAATACCTGGAGGTTCATAATGAGTATGAGACAACCGTCAGGGATATTGTTGCGCAGCGTCATCGGGGAGTGGTGTCAGATACGTCTTTATCCCGCTTTGACAGGTCCCGGAGGGAGATTCAGCAACTCAGAGATAGTGTAGCCCGTGTAATGGCCGCTGGCCATTACAGTCCCGATAAAGACGATACCAACTACATTTTCCTCTACTTTGTAAAACATGCCCTCCCTGTTGGGGTTGTCGGCTTATTATTTGCGGTCATTATACTGGCATCGTGGGGCTCTATATCTGCAGCGCTTAATTCGTTGGCAGCCTCATCGCTCATGGATATTCATATGGCCGGAAGACCTGATCTGCCTGACGCCGATCAACTAAGAATAGGAAGGTCGCATACACTGGGGTGGGGTATCTTCTCTATTTGTATCGCAATGTTTGCTGCAAAACTGGGGTCACTTATAGAGGCGGTCAATATTCTTGGCTCATTATTTTATGGAACTATTCTCGGCATATTTCTTGTGGCATTTTATATGAAAAGGGCTATGGGAAATACGGTATTTATTGCCGCTATCATCGCTGAGCTAACTGTCGTTGCCTTCTATTTCTGCAATATTGTATCTTTTCTTTGGCTCAATGTGATCGGCGCATTGGCTGTCTTGTTCGTGTCTTTTTTTCTTTCCATGTTCGGCATTAGAAAACATAATATATAACGGACTTTATTTTGTTAAAATTTACCGTTAAAACCAAGAAAAGTAACCCGTATCACGTCAGTAAATAAGTAATCCACATTGTTATTCACATAGCAGGCTGAAAAGCCCGTAATTATTAGCTTTTGGCATCAGAAATGAGCCATGAAAAGGTTATATTTGCGTAGCTTTTTTCTAACAGAAAATTATGGATCAAAATAACGAAGAACAGTTGTCCCAGGGGCAGCAGGAAAATGATAAGATCGTCCAGATAAATATCGAGGAGCAGATGAAAACTGCCTACATCGATTATTCGATGTCGGTAATAGTAGGGCGTGCCCTTCCTGACGTGCGTGACGGACTTAAGCCGGTACATCGCCGTGTATTGTTTGCCATGCACGAACTCGGCAATACCTACAATAAACCCTATAAGAAATGCGCCCGTATCGTGGGTGAGGTGCTCGGTAAGTACCACCCCCACGGCGATACGTCTGTTTATGATGCTATGGTTCGTATGGCCCAGCCATGGAGCCTTCGTTATATGCTGGTAGATGGTCAGGGTAACTTCGGTTCTCAGGACGGCGATGGCCCGGCGGCAATGCGTTATACAGAGGCCCGTATGTTGCGTCTCGGCGAGTCTATGATGGAGGATATTGAGAAGGAGACTGTTGACTTTGCGCTAAACTTTGATGATTCGCTGGAAGAGCCTACCGTATTGCCTACGCGTATCCCTCAACTGCTCCTCAATGGCTCATCAGGTATTGCGGTGGGCATGGCTACCAACATGATGCCACATAACCTGACGGAAGTTATTGACGGTTGCCTGGCTTATATCGACAACAATGAAATAACGATAGATGAACTGATGAAGTTTGTCAAAGCCCCCGATTTTCCTACGGGCGGTATCATTTACGGCATCGAAGGTGTGAAGCAAGGCTTTCAGACCGGCAGGGGCAGGGTAGTGCTGCGTGGTAAGGTGAATGTGGAAACTTCCAAGAATGGTAAAGAGACCATTGTGATCACCGAAGTACCCTACCAGGTGAGCCGTGATGCTTTGGCAGAAAAGATCGGTTCGCTGGTCAACAATAAGATCATAGAGGGTATCACCCATGTAGCGAATGAATCGAATAAAGAGGGTACGCGTATCGTTGTTGAGCTTCGCCGTGACGCGGTGTCGCAAGTGATCATCAACCAGCTTTACAAATACAGTGAATTACAGACCTCGTACGGTATAAACAATGTGGCGCTGGTCAATGGCCGTCCGAGGACGCTGAACCTTAAAGACCTTATTTCCGAGTTCATCAGCTTCCGGCACGAGGTTGTCGTGCGCCGTACCACCTTCGAGCTGAAGGAGGCAAAGAAACGCGCTCATATCTTAGAGGGATACCTGATAGCGCTGGACCATCTTGATGAGGTGATACAATTGATCCGCAACTCCGCTAATCCAGATATTGCGAAGGATGGCCTTATGACGAAGTTTGGTATGACTGAGATACAGGCCAAGGCGGTCCTGGAACTTCGTCTTCAGCGTCTTACCGGCATGGAGCGTGAAAAGATCCGTGAAGAACATGCAGAACTGATGAAACTTATCGCGCATCTCGAAGAGATACTTTCCAGCCAGGGACTTCGTTTCCAGATCATCAAGGATGAATTGGCGGATGTTCAGAAGAAGTTTGGAGACGAGCGTAAGAGTGAGATCCACTATATGGCTGATGAGATGCGCATTGAAGACCTGATAGAGAAGGAAGATGTGGTGATCACTGTGTCTCACCTGGGATATATCAAGCGTACCTCTACAGCCGAATACCGCGCACAGCGCCGTGGCGGTCGTGGTGCCATGGGTGGACGAACCAGGGAGTCTGACTACATCGAGCACCTGTTCGTGGCATCTACGCACCATACGCTCATGTTCTTTACCCAGAAAGGACGTTGTTTCTGGCTCAAGGTATATGAGATACCCGAAGCCGATAAAAACGGAATGGGCCGTGCTATCCAGAATATGATACAGATACCGCCGGACGATAAGATACGTACCGTCATAGATGTGCCGCAACTGGAGGATGAGGACTTTGTTAAATCTCATTACGTGGTCCTGTGTACCAAGAGGGGTATCATCAAGAAGACCGACCTGGAGGATTTCAGCCGTCCGCGTGCTAATGGTGTCAACGCGATCACTATTGAAGAGGGCGACGAGCTGCTTGATGTAGCGCTGACGAAAGAAGATTACTATATCATGATGGCGGTTAAATCCGGCCGAGCGATTTGTTTCCCGCAGGATAAAGTTCGTTCTACCGGTCGTGGTGCAATAGGCGTATTCGGTATAGAACTGGATGAGAATAATGATGAAGTGGTAGGTATGATGTGCCTGTCTAAGACAGATGTGAGCAAGCAGATACTGGTTGTGTCGGAAAAGGGACTTGGAAAACGTACCCCGTTCCTTGAGGAGGCAGCCGCTGATGCTACCGATGTAGATGTTGTGATAGCAGATGAGTCGGGAACAGAGCGTAAATATGTACTTTCTTACCGTGTCACCAATCGCGGTGGCAAGGGTGTGAAGACCATGAATGTGACTGAAAAGACCGGAGGTCTTGTTGGCTTGCTGTCAGTAGAGACGACCGATGATCTGATGATCACCTGTGAATCCGGGGTGACCATACGCATGAAGGTTGAGAACATACGCGAAGCGGGCAGGGCAACACAGGGCGTAAAACTCATTAATATTGATGATGGCGATAGCATAGCTGCAATAGCCCGTATTGCCGAACAGGAAGATGTGAATGAAGAAGGCGAAGAGGAAACATCCGGCGATGAGACTGCCGGCGAAACACCTGTAACGGAATAGTACTAATTATTAAATTTCCAATAAAATGCGCAACTTGCGCGTATAACAATAAATATATGAAAAAGAGAATATTGATCTTCGCTACAATGGGGATGTCATTTGCGGGTATGGCTCAGGATAAATTTGTTACCTCGGCAAACATGGCAATGAACAGTAAAAACTTTGATGAGGCTAAAGAAGACATTGATAAGGCAATGGCTAACCCGGAGACAAAGGAAAAGCCTAAGGCATTGTTTACGAAGGCTCAGGTTTATATGGCGCTCCAGACGTCTGAAAAGTATAAAGCTTCTAACCCATATCGCGAGTCAGCACAGGCTACATTGAAGCTTATCGAAGTAAAGCCTGATTATGAAAAATCAGTAGTTGATCAGCTTCTTATAGCCCAGGCATACCAGTACTACAATGATGGTATTAATGCAAATAAGAATAAGAACTACGCTGAGGCCGGAGAGTTCATGAAAATGGTTGCCAGGATACACGACATCGGCGGCGGTAAAAGATTTGAGAAGTCTGAGCGTGCAAAACAGTTTGATACCGTTGCTGCAGAAGCTGCCTTGATAGTCGCTACAGGCAGTTATTACAACAATAAGTATGACGAGGCCATCCCTCTTCTACTCGCGGCGAAAAATAATCCTATAACAAGGATCCCGACTGTTTATGAGTGCCTGATAGATGCCTACAACCGACAGAAAAGCACAACTGAGGCAAATAATATGATAGCTGAAGCACGCAAGTTTTTCCCTGATGATGTTACATTGAGGAATTACGAACTCAATGCTTATATCTCTTCGGGTAAGCAGGATGAAATGGTGAAAAAACTTGAAGAGGCTGTGTCTAAGGACCCCCAAAACGGAGACCTGTTATTTAATCTTGCAACAGCTTATATGACATCTGCAAATCCGAAGGATGGAAAAAAACCGGCGAATGCTGCAGATTTTATTACTAAAGCAGAACAGACCTACCTGAAGGCGATCGGCATTACCCCTGAAAACCCTGTTTATAATTATAACCTTGGCGCGCTTTATTTCAACCAGGCTACCGAAATGAATGACCAGATGAACGCCATCACAGGCTCTTCTGATGCAGAACAGAAGAAGTATGATGATCTTAAAGCAAAGCGTGATGCAATGTTTGGAAAATCTATGCCTTATTTCGAGAAATCGTACAATGTACTTTCCACGAAGAAAGGCGATGATATGAAGACGTATAAGTCTACATTACTGGCTCTTAAAGAAGTTTATGCCCGCCAGAATATGATGGACAAGGCTAACGACATGAAAAAGAAGTATGAAGAAGCAGGCAAGTAACCTTGTTTGATCTGATCTTTTTGAAGAGAGCCGGACCGGGCTCTCTTTTTATTTAATATAAGTTAGATATAGCTAAATTTTTTGCTTATATTTGTACGCATTTTCAAAAGAAATAATAGTGAGCAAAATGAATATTGTGCGTTTCGCACCAAAGAACGGAGAGGGGTTCTATGATACACTGAAGAAGGAGATCGACGGTTTTTTCAAGGAGAAGAATATTGATCAGTATGGCAATGCCGCCCTCAGGTGGAAGACTGTTGCCATGGTCGCTTTATTTTTTATTCCAAACATTCTGATAACTACCGGTTTTGCCGCCGGTAACCCATTACTGTTTTACGGACTGTGGTTTTTGAACGGTCTGGGCATGATAGGAGTAGGTTGCGCTGTTCACCACGATTCTAATCATGGTTCGTATAGCAGCAGCAAAACAGTTAATAAGATCATTGGAGATATCGTAAATGTCGTTGGCGGATATGATGTGACCTGGAGGATACAGCATAACATCCTGCATCATACCTATACTAATATTGAAGGATTGGATGAGGATATAGATACTGGTGGGCTGATGAGGTTCTCCCCAAACAGCAAACATCATCCATTGCACCGCTTTCAGCATATATACGGATGGTTCCTTTATTGTCTCCTTACTATTCAATGGGTCACTTATAAAGATTACCGCTTGCTGGTGATCTACGAAAAGAAAGGATTGCTGAAAAAGGAAAAGATATCTCTATCTAAAGCTATACTCGAACTGTCGATATACAAAGTGATCTACTTTACTTATATTCTTGTTTTACCTATCATGTATTCAGGTATGTCATGGCAGGCTGTGCTCCTTGGTTTTATGATATTGCATTTTACCGCAGGGCTTGGTCTTTCATGTATTTTCCAGTTAGCACATGTATTGGAGTCTTCAGAGTTTCCTGCACCGACGGACGATATGAAAATGGAAAATAGCTGGGCTATACACCAGTGCCTGAACACAGCTAATTTCTCTCCCCGCAGCCACTGGGTGTTTTGGTTTGTTGGTGGATTGAATTACCAGGTAGAACATCACTTGTTTCCTCACATTTCGCATGTACACTATCCCGAGATTTCCAAGATCGTGAAGCGCACCGCAGAGCAATATGGAGTGCCATACAAGGTGATGCCTAACTTTGTATACGCATTGCGCGAGCACGGAAGGATGCTGAAGAAAATGGGTTCGGAATAACTAAATATCTCTCCAATAAAAAAAGACCGGGTAACCGGTCTTTTTTTATTGGAAGACGTTTTCTAAGGTTTTCCCGTTCGAATTTGTTTCTTATATTGTTTTGTCGGATTGCCTTTCAGATTTTCATTCAAACCAGCGGCCATAGGCATATACTGAATGTCAAAATGTTTTGACTCGTAAGCATATTTATTTTTCTTCTTTCGTTTCAGATAAAATTCCTGCCAGCCCAGTTTGTAGCCATACGTGATTTGCTCATAGTTGCTGTTTAATATTACAAGGCCTCTTCCAGGGCGGCTACTGGGTTGGTCAGTACCTTTTCCGGTTCTTCGGTTTTGTTCATTTGGGTATCCATAGTATACAATGATGTAATCGCCGGTACCGGGGGCAATGTTTACATCATTCACTTCGCTGCCATCCGCCCTAAGTAGTACGTGAGTGAAGTTTTTCATTTTTACCTTTTCTGCATTTGTATCTATGAAATAATAGACAGGGCAATAATCAAAATGATCTGTAAAGTCATTTATCATAGCTCGTGCAGCATTTTTACTATCCATTGTTACTTCTTCCAGCAATTTTGCCTGATGTGCATTAGATATAGCATTGATCCTGTTTGTTTCGGAGCTCAATTGTACTAATACTGTTTTTGGGAGTTTTCGTCCTGATTGCGGACCGGCAATTCCTTGCTTTGGGTGGAGTATGTTTACGGCCATCAGCAAAGGTAAGATCACATGCTTCATGCTGCAAAGATATAAAGCATAGTTTAGTCGACGTAATACATGTCTGCCACACCTTTGTTCTTTACCTCCAGCTTGCCACGGTAAGTACACCTGAACTTGTCTTTCACTAACTGATAGGTAGATTCCGATATGTTTATTTTCCCCGCTTCGCTGTTCTGCTCCATACGGGCAGCCGTATTTACGGTATCGCCCCATATATCATATGCGAATTTTTTAACACCGACGATGCCGGCAACGACACTGCCACTATTGATGCCGATCCGTATCTCGAATGTGCGGTCGCCATGCTCTTCCTGCCTGTTCTTCATAAAATCGCGTATCTCAATAGCGGCAGCCACCACATCTGTAGCATGGTTGCGGTTTTTCACCGGTAGCCCAGATACTGCCAGGTAAGCATCGCCTACCGTCTTTATTTTTTCAATATCATACTTGCCCAGGATATCATCAAATGCCTTGAAACAACTGTGCAGTTCACCCACAAGCTGCTGTGGTGACATCTTTTCACCGGCCATAGTAAACCCTACAAAGTCGGTGAATAATACCGTGACATCATCAAATTGCCGGGCATGAGCGGCACCTTTGTTCTTCAGTTCATCCGCTACTTCCGGCGGCAGAATGTTCAGTAGCAGGTCCTCCGATTTTTTCTTTTCAGCAGATAAAAGTTCATTGGTGGCCTTTTGCTTTTTGTTTGTTCTGAGAATGCCAATGATCACAAGCAGCATCAGGGCTATACTTGCCGCCAGGAACCAGCTTTCATTTCTTTTTTTGGCAAGTGCCAGCTTGCTTGTCTCCAGTTGTTCGGCCTCCAGTTGGTGCTGTACATAGTCTATTTTTTCCTGTGCCTTTGTGAGATTCAGCGCGTTGAATTGTGCCGATACGCTGTCCTTTGCAGTTATCGCCGAGTCGGCGTACAGATATGCCCGCCGCATGTCGTTCTTTGCGGCATATACTTTAGATAAGATAGTAAAGAGTTGGTCGGCAAGCTGGTATTTGGGCCAGAAGGGTTTGCCTTCGCATATTTGCAGGGCATAGCCTGCTATTCTTTCCGCTGAGTCGTACTTGCCCTGGTTGTAGTATATGGTAGCCAGGTAATATATGGAACCCGCGGCGTTTTGAATGACATGATGTGCCAGTCCCGATGCAATATCTTTCTCGAGCAATGGTATGGCTTCAGCATACCTGTTCTCATAAAAGTAGGTGATACCAATGTTGCCGCCTATGATGCCGGTCCATACCGTATCATTGCTCTTAATGGCATCTTTATATACCTTTTGAAAATACCATTCCGAGCTATCGTAGATCTTTAACCGCCGGAAGCTGAGGCCTATGGAATTATAGATGCTGTAATACAATGGTTCCTTATCCATGGCCTTGTTTCGCGCAGATTCCTCCAGGAATTTGATCGCGTTCTCCAGGTCGCCATAGCTGTAGTAAGCGCTGCCAAGCTCATAAAGATATACCCGCTTGGAGGGGAACTGCTCGGCAGATAGCCTTGAGTATATCTTGTAGGCGGCTATCAGGTTCTCAAATGCGGGGGCATGCTTTTGCTTTGATGTCCAATAAAGGTTTCCCAACCCTTGCAGGCCATCTGCCTCAAGTTCTGTCAGCTTATTTTCCCGCGCGTAGGCAATTATTTCCTTCAGTTTGTTCTCCTGTATCACCGTTCCGGAGTTGCGTTCGTGGAGTACACGTATTATCGCAAATTTATTAGACAGCGCCTCGTCGCCATGTTCCTTTGCCCATGTTTCCAGTGAATTAAGCTGGTGGCAGACATTATCATAATTTACGTCTCTGAACTGCAAGGTCATAGAGTCGCAGTACTGCCATTGACGGATATAGGACTGGTTCAGTATATAGGCCGGTTGACAATAAGCCTGTACACAAAACAGAAAGGCGGTTAAAATAAATAGTTGGCGCATCAGGGAGGCCTAATGACTGCTAATATAGTAAATACACCACGAAGTATTAAATAAAATTATGGTGAGAATGAAGTTCCGGGTGGTAAAGAGTGTAATAGACTATTTGCCAGAAGGTTACGCGTGTCCGTCCACAAAGTACATATCGATAGCGCCCTTGTTCTTGGCCTCCATCTTTCCCCTGTGTGTACAGTGAAACTCGTCTTTTACCAACTGGTAGGTTACCTCGCTGATATTGATATGCCCTGACCGGCTGTTCTGTTCCATACGGGCAGCTGTATTCACGGTATCGCCCCAGATATCGTAGGCAAACTTCCTTACCCCGATGATACCGGCCACTACACTACCGCTGTGAATACCGATGCGAATGCCGAAAGTGTGGTCGCCCAGTTTCTCCTGCCGGTATTTCATATAGTCGCGTATCTCTAGGGCTGCACTCACAATATCCTGTGCATGTCTCGGGTTATGTGCCGGCAGGCCGGAAACGGCCAGGTAAGCATCGCCGATGGTCTTGATCTTCTCAATGTTGTACTTACTCAGGATATCATCAAACCCTTTGAAGCATGTATCCAGTTCACCAACCAGTTCCTGTGGCGTCATTCGTTCTCCTGCCGTAGTGAAATTGATGAAGTCTGTGAAGAGTACGGTCACATTATCATACTGGCGTGCAGTGGCCGTACCTTTTTCTTTCAGTTCTACGGCGATCTCTTCGGGAAGGATGTTCAGCAGCAGGTCTTCAGACTTCTTTTTCTCGAGCGACAACAGGTAGTTAGTTTTCTTCTGCCTGCGGTAGTTGCGGAAAACGTTCCCGGATACGATCATCATAGCAATGATACCTGCAATAAAGAAGTAACGTTCATTTCTTTTTTTGGCTACAGCAAGCCTGTCAAGCTCTATCTGTTTGTCTTTCAACTCAAGTTCCCGCTTGGTTTCCAGGTTGGTGATCTTTATATTGTTGTCAACATTAAAAACAGAATCCTTTGCCTTTACAAAAAGCCTGTAACTATTCAGCGCCTCTTTATAATCACCGGATAATGAATGAGCTTCGGACAGCTCTACGGCAAAGTTTTGAATAATGTTCATGTTCCCTATCTCATTTGCGGTAGAAATACACTTATTAAAGTATTCAACAGACTTCTTTAGGTTCGCTTGTCTTCCGGCAGGGATCAGGCTGTCGGCAATTATTTTGCCTGTGGTATCCTTTGCTATAAAAAGGTAACACTCTCCAATATTTCCGAGATTAATTGCTACGCTGGTTTTATCATTTAGCTCACTATTCATTCGCAAGGCTTGGAAATAGTACGGCATTGCATTTGAGTAGTTACTCTGATTAAAATATACTGCACCAATATTTCCGACATTATCAGAGATACCATTCTTATTGTTTTCGTGTATGTTTATAGCTAATGCTTTGTTATAGTATTCTACGGCTCTCGTATAATCATTAAGAGAGACATAAGCACTACCTATATTTCCCAGCGTTTTTGCAATGTCGTCAGGCTTATTTAAGTTCTGATATATTGCCAATGCTTTCTGATAATAATCAAGGGATTTGTTGGCATTCCCCTGAATTACATAAATTCTTGCTGTGTTCAAAAGATTGTTGGCTATCTCTTTTTTGTCATCAAGCTGTTCGTATAGTTTTAGTGCATGCAACCAGTATTCCAATGCTGTCGGGTATTCAGCCTTGCTATAATAGTTAGCCCCCAGATAGGTATTCGCACGAGCGATTAGTTTTAGAGAGCTAATTTTCGTCGCAAGGTCTAAACCTTCTTTGCCATATTTTATGCCTATATCGGGGTTGATATTGTAATAATTATAGCTGATAGTGATCATCAGGTTTGCTTTGTTTGAGTCAATTACTGTCTTTGGCAATTCAGCCAGCAATGAATCAACAAGATCTTTTCCCTCTTTTGGCTGCGCCAAAGAGAAAAAAGGAATGAACAACAAAACCAATAATAATGTTCGCATCACAAAAAATGACAACGCATGTTAATGACCACAAAGTAAAAAAACTCCCTCGGGAGTTTTTTTACTTTGTGTGTCTTTTGATAAATCTTAGCCCATTCTTACCCAGGAGTGGTCACTGCCTGTGTTTGTCGTTTGTTGCGCAGGTTGATTTCCGCCGGATGCCGGTTGAGTGCCCCCTGTGCATGCGCCCATTGTTCCGGCTGCAGGCGCTGTCGCACCTTCTGCCGTCAGGCCGCATTTACCGCACTTCCAAGTTGTCATTGCCATGATCGTGTGTTTTTAGTGTTTGTGTAAATATAAAGAACTATTTTCGGGAATATATGCTACCATACGTGTAATTTTTTATTTAATTAATTGATAGTCATTTATTTATCAATCTATCATTAACATATTAATAACGAGGTAGGTACATCGGTTGGCAAGGGCGGAGATCAGGCGGATAGTTTGTAGTAATAATGTCATATCAAAGAAAAGCTAACAGGCAATGTAAATAAATACTACATTAGCGTACTATTCCGGTAAACTATGCAATTTGAGAAAGTTAAAAAATTCATATTTGCTAAGCTGAAAAAGGATCTGGCGAAACATCTTAGCTATCACAGCGTTAATCATATAAAAGATGTTTATTCAGCGGCCCAGCGACTGGCAAAAAAGGAAGGAGTTACAGGAGAAGATCTGACCCTGCTGCTCACCGCAGTACTATACCATGATTCCGGTTTCCTGATGCAGCAAAAAGGCCATGAGCGCATATCCTGTGATATCGCCCGAACCGATCTGCCTGATTTTGATTATTCACACGATCAGATAGAACGTATCTGCGGCATGATCATGGCCACCTGCATCCCGCAGACACCGCATAATTTACTCGAAGAGATCATTTGCGATGCGGATCTCGATTACCTCGGCAGGGATGATTTCTTTACCATAGGAAACAACTTGTATGCAGAGCTACAGGTATATGGCATGATCAATAGCGAAGAGGAATGGAACCACATGCAGGTGGGCTTCCTGAAAAAACACCATTATTTCACAAAAACAGCGATTAAGCTTAGAAAGGCTAAGAAAGACGAGCATTTGAAGCAGATCAAGGAAATGTTGAAAACCAAAGATTAGTAATGAAATTTCTTAGTCGTTTACCGGTTTCCTACCAGGACGTCTTTTATATAGTTGCAGGAGTAATTACAGCAGGATTCGGGTTAAAGAGTTTTTTAATTCCCAATTTATTTTTGGATGGCGGTGTAACGGGTGTTTGCCTGCTGATACATGAGTTGTGGCACATCAACCTGGCCATGCTTATTGTGCTCATCAACGTTCCCTTTATAATAATGGGCGCATACCAGATCAATAAGAAATTTGCCTATAAGACACTGGCTTGTGTGCTGGGACTGGCAATATGCCTGCAGTATTTTACCTATCCCATGATCACACAGGATAAATTACTGGTGTCACTGTTTGGTGGATTCTTCCTTGGTATTGGTATAGGTCTGTGTATGCGTGCGGGTTGCGCCATCGACGGTATAGAGGTGCTGGTGCTCTACACATTAAAGCGCAGCAGCCTTACGGTAAGCGAGATCATCATGGCCATAAACGGTGCCATATTCCTCATTGCCGCCTTGAAATTTGGCCTGCCCATCGCATTATATGCAATGCTTACCTATTATGTGGCCACACGGTCTATAGCCTATGTGGTAGAAGGTATAGAAGAATACACAGGGGTTACCATCATTTCGGGGAAGAGCGAAGAGATAAAAGAAAAGCTGGTCATGCAGCTTGGCCGTGGTATCACGGTGTATAAAGGCCAGCGTGGCTTCATGAAGCACAGCTATGATGTGAGCCAGGATTGTGATATCGTGTTTACCGTTATCACCCGCCTCGAAGTGCGCAAGCTCAAGAATGTGGTATATCATATCGACCCCAAAGCATTCGTATTCACCAATACCATCAAGGAAGCCGCGGGTGGGGTATTGAAACGCCATGCAGGTCATTGATCCCCTAAGGGTTTGAAGTATTAAGTATTACTTTTGGTCTTATCATGAAGCACGACCTGTTTCGAAAAAAATCACTGCAACACATAAGCAAAGAGGTTGCCGATGGCCATGTTGACGGCCACAGTACAGGTATGCACAAAGTGCTGGGTGTACGCGATCTTACGTTCATGGGTATTGCCGCCATAGTGGGCGCAGGTATCTTCTCTACGATAGGAAAGGCCAGTTTCGACGGTGGCCCGGGTATCATACTATTGTTTCTTTTTGTTGCGGTTGCCTGTGGCTTTTCAGCTATTTGTTATGCGGAGTTTGCCAGCATGGTGCCGGTTTCAGGTAGTGCATACACCTATTCTTACGTGGCCTTTGGTGAACTGATAGCCTGGATAATAGGGTGGGACCTGCTGATGGAATACGCCATCGGGAATATTGCTGTAGCTATCTCGTGGAGTGATTATTTTACGTCTCTTATCAACGGTATTCACATCGGTGGTTTTAATCCGCATGTGCCGGAATACCTCGCCACTGACTACTGGACAGCTAAGGCAGGCGCTACGGATGCCGCAAAACTGGCATGGGCCAATGCGCCGGTGCTGGGTTCCCTCAGGTTCATATGCAATGTCCCTGCATTCCTTATCACCGTCATCATCACATGGATCATATACATCGGGATCAAGGAGTCGCGACGCAGCACCAATGCTATGGTGGTGCTTAAGATCGCGATCATTTTGCTGGTAATGATCGCGGGGTGTTTTTATGTGAATACAGATAACTGGACCCCGTTCCTGCCTAACGGATTGGGTGGGGTATTGGCGGGTACTTCTGCGGTTTTCTTTTCTTACATCGGCTTCGATGCCATATCCACCACCGCAGAAGAATGCCGTGATCCGCAGAGAGACCTGCCCAAGGCTATGTTCTATTCGCTTATTATCTGCACGGTGGTATATATTCTTGTAGCGCTTGTACTTACCGGAATGACCAGCTACAAAAACCTTAATGTCGGAGATCCGCTGGCATATGTGTTCAGTACTATGCACAGCCGTTGGGCCAATTGGATTGCCGGTGTCATATCTATAAGCGCGGTCATTGCTACCGCCAGTGTATTATTGGTATTCCAGTTGGGACAGCCCCGTATCTGGATGAGCATGAGCCGTGATGGGTTGCTGCCCCCTGTATTTGCAAAGATCCACCCAAAATATAAGACACCCTCATTCTCAACTATTCTTACAGGCCTTATCGTAGGCATTCCTGCTTTGTTCATGAACTTGTCTGTGGTGGTCGATCTTACCAGTGTGGGTACTTTATTTGCCTTTGTACTGGTATGTGGCGGCATACTGAAGCTGCAGAATGACGAGAACAGGCTGCAAAGCAAATTCAAGACGCCGTACATCAATGGCAAATGGATAGTACCCTTGTTGTTTGTTATAGCGGTTATCGCTTTTCAGAAATTCTACCCCGGAGGATTATCGGGCTATATGAATATGACAGACGGGAAGGGAAATATTACCTGGAATGTGGTACGTACTAAGGTGCCTTTCTTCCTTTTTGGTGCCACATTTCTCATTACTTCCATATTGTCTGTTGTAAAGAATTATTCCCTGATACCTGTTATGGGCTTTCTTTGCTGTACTTACCTGTTATCTGAATCAGGGACCACCAACTGGGAGCGTTTTCTTGTTTGGCTGGTCATTGGCCTGGCACTGTACTTTGTCTATGGATATAAGAACAGTAAACTCGGCAAAGCGGCAGGTAAGACGCGTTAGTGCTTATATTGCTTCACAATATTTTTCATCTCGTTCAGCTTCATCAGCGCTTCCACAGGTGTCAAAGTATTGATGTCTGTTTCATCCAGTAGCTGCTGTATGCGGCGTATATCTTCCGTTACCCCGTCAAAGATGTTGAGCTGAAATTGAGGCGCAGGCTTTATGTTCTTTACTTTCTGCATCGTATCCCCCGAACTGAGATGTTTTTCTTCGAGCTGCGCCAGTATCTCGTTGGCTCTGTCCAGCAGCTTCACGGGCATGCCTGCCATACGCGCCACCTGTATGCCGAAGCTGTGACGGCTGCCACCAGGAGCCAGCTTACGCAGAAAGATCACTTTGTTGCCGGTCTCTTTATGGGTGATGTGGTAGTTGCGTACTCGTGGTAGCTGATGTTCCAGTTCATTCAGTTCATGATAGTGCGTTGCAAACAGGGTCTTGGGTTTGTTCTTGCTGTTATGCAGGTGCTCTACGATGCTCCATGCCAGCGAGATGCCATCATAGGTACTGGTACCTCGGCCTATCTCATCGAGAAGGACCAGGCTGCGTTCGCTGATGTTATTGATGATGCTGGCTGTTTCATTCATCTCCACCATGAACGTACTCTCTCCGCCACTCAGGTTATCAGATGCGCCCACGCGGGTAAATATCTTATCGGTCAGGCCTATGGTTGCTGCACTCGCCGGAACAAAGCTGCCCATATGGGCCAGTATGGTGATAATGGCCGTCTGGCGCAGTAATGCCGACTTACCGCTCATGTTCGGTCCCGTCAGTATGATGACCTGTTGTTCGTTCTTGTCCAGCTTAATGTCGTTTGCAATATAGCTATCCCCGGGTGGCAGTTGTTGCTCTATCACGGGGTGGCGGCCATCCCTTATATCGGTAACGGGCTCGTCAATAACTTCCGGCCTGTGGTAGTTGTATCTCTGCGCGTTGTTGGCAAAGCACAGCAGACAGTCTATCTGGGCGGTGATGCCTGCATTAGCTTGTATGGCAGATATGAATGGTTCTATTCCCGCCAGTAATTGCTGGTACAGCTCCGTTTCTATCACCATTATTTTGTCCTCAGCGCCAAGTATCTGTTCTTCGTATTCTTTCAGCTCAGGGGTTATATATCGCTCCGCGTTGGCGAGTGTCTGCTTTCGTATCCATGTTGCCGGCACCTTGTCCTTATGGGTATGGGTCACCTCCAGGTAGTACCCAAACACATTATTGTAGGATACTTTAAGAGATGATATCCCGGTTACCTGTGCTTCCTGCTGCTGTATCTGTAGCAAGTACTCCTTGCCACTTCGTGATATCTTCCGCAGGTGGTCCAGTTCGTCAGATACACCTTCTCTTATCATGCCGCCCTTGCTGGCAAGAGCAGGCGCGTCATCTACTATGTGTTTCAGAATTCGCGCCCTCAGATCGCTTAACGGCTGTATAGGTTCTGTAAGCCGCTTCAGGGACTCCTCTTCACTTTGCATGCATAGCGCTCTTATGTCGGCCATATGCTGCAGGTTGCGGGCCAGTTGCAATACTTCCCTGGGGTTTATTTTCTTCAAAGGTATCTTGCCTACTATACGCTCCACATCTCCTATCTGCTTCACCAGTCCGCTCAATGTATGGTTAAGGTCCTGTGCCAGTATGAAGTGACTGACAAGGTTAAGCCGTTGTTCTATTTTTTTCAGGTCGTATAGCGGAAATATCAGCCACCTTTTCATCAGGCGGGCACCCATAGGCGTATAGGTGTGATCTATTGCCTGAAGCAGATTTGTGCCCTGCTCATTGCTGCTGTGTACCAGTTCCAGGTTGCGTATGGTGAACCTGTCCATCCAGAGGAAATCTGTGGCAACTATCCGTTGTATGGAGTTCAGGTGTTGCAGGTTGGCATGTTCGGTATCTTTAAGGTAGTGTAGTGCTACGCCGCAAGCTATTATGGCTGACTTCAGATCTTCTATGCCATAACCTTTCAGCGATTGGGTCTGAAAATGCTGCAGTAACAGGTCGTAGCAATACTGTTCACGAAATACCCACTCGTCCAGTTGGAAAGTATAAACCTTTGTATCAAACTCTTCCCTGAACTTTTTGGACTGCGATTTGGATATGATCACTTCTGATGGCTGAAAACTCTGCATCAGCTTGTCCATGTATTCAGCGTTCCCCTCGGCCGTGTAAAACTCACCTGTGGTTATGTCCAGGAACGCAACGCCACACTTATGGTCGTCGAGGTATAAGGCGCAAAGGAAGTTATTTGTTCTGTTCTCCAGCAGTTTGTCGCTGGTCGCCACCCCGGGAGTCACCAGCTCGGTCACTCCTCTTTTTACGATACCCTTGGTGAGCTTGGGGTCTTCGAGTTGGTCGCATATGGCCACACGGTAGCCCGCCTTTACCAGCTTATGCAGGTAGGTGTCCAGCGCATGGTGTGGAAACCCGGCCAGATCTACAGAAGCAGCGGATCCGTTCGATCGCTTGGTCAGTGTTATGCCCAGCACACGCGATGCGATATGCGCATCTTCACTGAATGTCTCGTAGAAGTCACCAACGCGAAACAACAATACGGCGTCAGGATATTTTGCTTTAATATCCTTGTGTTGCTTCATTAGTGGCGTTTCCGCTGTTTTTTCCTTGGCCATGTGCTTACGCAAACCTAATGAAATTTGGCCTGTCGGGATGGTTATGTTGTTGGGGATATGTGGATAAAAAATGATGCCGTGGCCGCTTATGTACCACCATAAAAAAAGCTGCCAGGCGAAACCGGCAGCTTCTGGAACATTAATAAAATATCTGTACTCGCTCAGGTGTATCTTGTCAACGTTCCGCTCAAAAACAAAACGTCTTAAATTTCTTTATACTTAGCGGTTATTTTCTTTTTAAAGGCCGGAGCAAC
>JBGAIF010000008.1:0-195333 GCA_044225795.1 Flavipsychrobacter sp. | reverse complement strand
ATTGCTGTGCATTGACAAATATTAGTTTCTACTTTTTGATTGCATAGAATGATACATTTGAGTTAAGAGCAAGGTAGAAGGTCTTGCTTTAGCCGGCTTAGTCGAGATATTGAGATGTCGACAATATTTAATTGAACCTCAGCCATTTGTATCTTGCTAATATACTGAGTTTTGATCCATGCATTTTACAGCACTCAATTTTTCTGAACCAAAATTGTCGCCAATTGTTTGCGATGAAATATTAATTCAAACTAATGATTGTCAAGCAGATGTGCGATTTATTTAAGGTTAAATAGGATAAAAAAAGCCCCGCATTTGCTACGGGGCTCATCTTATAGTGATAGCGTGATAAAGTTTGCAGGTTTCTTATTTCTATGAATGCAAGGATCTATTTTATTTTATAACCTACCGACAAGCGGAAATACGGAGCAGAAAGGGCAGAATTGATATCGTATCCCGACAATACATTCTGTTTTGCGGATCCCTGCTGTACGAGTGCGTCAAACATCAATTGCTTGTTGACTTGATATGAAAATCCTACCACATAACCAAAGCGAAGCGTGCTGCCAGCGGTTAGTGGGTATTGAGGTCCGGAATAATTTGATATTGGGTTCCCGGTATATTTGATCACATTAGAAAGAGCTGAAGGTGGCGGAGCAGGGGCATGGATATTTGCCAGGGTTCCGGCAGTACCTGTTTGCCCGATGTTGGCGGTTGTTTCGGTGTGTTCTGTAACATTGGCAACCCTTCCATATGCTGCATTTGGTCCGCCGTAAACTGCGAGCTTCTTGCCAACCCGGTATTTTACAAGAATGGGGAGTTCCACCTCAACATATGTGCCTCCAAAGACATTGGTTTTTACTATAGAGTCATGTGTCTGGGAGTAGTTATAGGTTCTGAACCAGAAAGTGTCAAACGAGTATGCGCCGGTGGGTATATATGCCGGCGTGCTATCTGCCAGTTTTGTTGTGCCGTCATTATTTACTTTATAATATGACTGTGCGTTTCCTATATGCCTCGAAGACACTTTGGCATATTTAACGCCCGGTTGAACCAATACAGACAATTTCTTAGTTATGTTATATTGAATATATGGTGTAAATACGCCCTTGGTGGCTGCGTCGTTATTAAACCCTTTTTCGTACCCGAGTTTTACACCGAATTCAATACGGTTGAATGAAGGCTTACGATGGGCCTGTTGTATTTTTTCTTCTTCCTGAGCTGTTATTTGTGCTGTGAGCGCCTCTTTCTTAGGGTTGGCGGTTTCCGGTTTCATAGCGCTGGAATTAACAGCTTTAACGCTTTTTATTGATCGTGCAGAAACTGCTTCATCTTCTTCATTATCATCACTTTTCGGACCATTAACGGAATTTTTACTTGAAGTATTTATCGCCACATCAGGGTTGGTCGAATGGTTAATATCTTGAGTATTAACGTTCTGCCTGACAGCTACGCGATGCTTGCCATTACCATGAACTGCAGGTATTGGTTCGTTATCCGGTGAGGTATGTGAAGCTTCATATTGAGGAGCCTTGTTTTCTCCCGGAACAGCCGCTTCTTCATTTGTGGTAGCTGTTGTTTCGTGGTTTAGGGTAGCAGCGACAGGAGCCGATTCCTGTGCTGGTGCATTTGTGTTGCCAGCAATGATATCATTAACAGAGCCGGTAGAGGAAGAATTCATAAGTCCGGGGATGGTTACAAAGGCAATAAGCAGCAATGCGGCCAAATAACCGGCATAGCGGTACCTATAGCGAGAGTTGCGGGGAGGTATCGTCCCTAGTTTCTTATCAAGAGCCTCCCATGCGGCAGGAGGCGGAGCCTCGGTGTAGCCTCCGAGCTCTTCCCTGAAAAGGTCATCAATATTTCTTTTGTTACTCATTACAATAAAATTACATTAAATTAATTAACTTCTCTTTCAATCTTCTTCGGGCATCATTCAGGTGCCACCGGCTGTTGTTCTCGTTTATATTCAATAGTGACGCAATTTCTTTATGTGAATAGTTTTCAAATACAAAAAGATTAAAAACCAATCTGTGAGTATCCGGTATCGAATCTATCACTTTCAATAATTCTTTATGCGATATTTTTTCAACAGATTCACTATTAATAAATACGTCTTCCGGTTGCATTTCTTTGTGCTGTTCGGGATGGATATTCTTGCGCAATGTGTCTGTAATGGTATTGACCACCAGCTTGCGTATCCAACCTTCAAAAGCACCCTGGAATGAGTATTGCCCCAATTTTGTAAAGATCTTCAGAAAACAATCATTTAATATTTCCTGTGCTACCTGGTCGTTATTGTAAACATACCGTTTTATTGTGCCCCATACTGCCGGGGAGTATTTGTCATAAAGCCGTTTCTGTGCGCTCCTGGACCCTGATGTACATTCTCTGATCAACGTGGCCAGCTCGTCTTGTACCTGTGAGCTTTGCCCTGTCAGTGAATAATGAGTGCCTATATGGATCGATTCAGACAACGTGCTCATGAATTTTATCCCCGTCTGCCAGCCAAATAAACTTTCGGTTATTGTTATAGACGAGGCAAATAGTAAAAATGTTAGTAACGAAAAAAAATATTTCTAAGGTACTAACATTTATACAAAATCGCTCGTCAATTAGTATTGACGCACGCCATATACTCTGAACTGACACTTTGTTAGGGTAGATCTTGTGTGAATAGATAACTTTTTATATGTAATTTGCGGTAGTATGAATTAGCGGGTCTGACTAAACCAACAGCATATGACCAGAAAAATCACTTTCGCGATTGTGGCGCTTGCCAGCATATTTTGCGGGTTGGGGGCAATTGCCCAGATCTCTACAGTATCGAACATCAGTGAGAATTTTGATGTCGCATGTGTCGGTTCGCCTTTTTTTGCTTCGGGTTGGTTCTATTACAATCCCATACCTTCTACCGATCCTCCCGGTGCGTGGCATTGCACTGCTACAGATGGTAATCATGCTACGCCGGGAATGTTATGTACCGGGTATTATGGCGGCAAAGACCATCTCGATACCTCATATCTCATCACTCCCAAAATTGATATCAGCAAGGTAAGCGGAGATGTTTATTTCAGGTTTGACTCGAAGGCCACGCTTGCAGGCCCTAATGAAGCAAAGCTGAACGTACTTCATACAGAAGCCGATCCGCCATATACCAATTCTACTGTATTTGATACATCGTTCGTGACCACTCATATCGCTCCGGTTTTCAGCGATCCGGATGAGTCGGACTGGACTACAAATGAGGTGAAGGTATCTCCTCTCAAAGTATCGGCTCCGTTTCACCTGGTATTTATGTATACATCGACGGTGTCTTCTGCAAAAGAATGGTATCTCGATAATGTGAACCTTACCACTGTTTCTGTGCTCGATGTAAGAAACGGGATAAAGCACCAGTTGCCGCTCACAATTGTAGGCACAAGCAGTCCCAACCATATTCAGCTTGCCTGTGATGTTGCGACTGCGGGTTCGCACCGGTTGATCATTTATGATATGGAAGGCAGGGTGGTGTACACAGAAAATTTATACCTTCATGCCGGGACGAATAATTATACGATATCCGGTACAGATTTAAGAAGTGGCTTGTATTGTATTAAGCTGAACAATGAAAAGAATTACGGAACAGCCAAGGTCTTGATACAGTAACTGCCAAACTTATTTATGAAATATTTCCAGCACGCCTTTCAGATATTATTGATCACCTTTTTTTGCAATAGTGTATTTGCACAACCCAAATCCAGTATTAGTCAGAATTTTGATGTGGCATGTGTTACTACAGGCGATTTTCCAAGTGGGTGGTATCGGTATAATCCTATCAGCACCACAATCCCTAAAGGACAATGGCATTGTGAGGCAGAAGGGGGTAGGGATACAACTCCAGGCCTAATGTGTACCGGGTATTATGACAATGTATTTCACAAGGATACCGCATACCTGATCACTCCGTTACTTAATCTTCCGGAGACGACGTATGGCGGTCACAATATTTACCTGCAATTTGATACAAAGTCAAATATTCCGGACAGCTCCGGCCTCACCATTTTTACTTCTTATGACGATCTGTTCGACAGCAGTGACCCGCGGCTCGACACTGGTGTGAATCCTAAAGTTGGTACGGCTGATGACACAGTATGGCGTACTCACCAGGTAAATCTCACGCCATATATAGGTGGTAATAACTTCTTTCTGGGTTTCCGATATGTATCTACGGATACTGCAGGCAGCACCTGGCACATCGATAATGTATATACAACAACAGCGCGCCTGGTGGTGGAAGATGTGCATGTGGCTGTGCCGAGTGTGAAAATAACAGGTGCTTCGTCTGCCAACAGAACTGACTACTCGATCCTGTCACCTGCACAAGGAAATTATGAAGTGCAACTTTATGGGATGGATGGCCGTATTATCTATACTGCCAGCATTATTGCTGGTAAGGGCGTTTCGCATCATTCAATAACTAATGCAGGCCTGAGTGCCGGGATCTACTGTTTAAGGGTGGTTAACATATCGGGTAGCGCTGTCGTCAGATTCCCTGTTGAGTAGCAATGTTTCCTATTTTTTTCTATCATATTGCGTTGGCTTTATGTATGTTTGTCTCCACTAACTATTATAAGTATGAGACGGGTTTTATGCTTATGCTTGCTATCGCATTTTTTTATGGGCAGTATTTCAGCGAAGGAACAATTATCTCCTGACGCCCGATTTGACAAATACAAAGAGCGCTTTGTTCTTCGCCTTTGGGAAATGTATCCCGGCTGGGCAAGCTCAGTAGGGTATCACAAGTATGATGACAGGTTGGTGGTGCCCGACGATGCTTCAAGGCAGCGTGAGGTAACATTTTGTAATGCCAACCTGGATTCACTGGCAATGTTCAATGTGCAGGAACTATCTGATGCCAATAAAACAGACTATTACCTGATTGAAAACCAACTGAAGTACAGCATATGGGGTGTGAAAGAGCAAAAAGCTTATACCTGGGATCCTTCAGGGTACAATGTAAGCGGAAGCTTTGCAGATATGCTGAACAATGATTATGCCCCATTGGAAAAGCGGTTGCGTAATTTCAGCAAGCGGCTTGTTCATGTTCCTTCTTATTACAATGCTGCAGAAAAGAACATCAGCAATCCTACAGTAGAACATACAGCATTGGCCATTGAGCAGAACATCGGCGGTATCTCTGTTTTTGAGCAGGATCTGAAGGATGCTATGGCAAGATCGCGCTTGTCTGATAAGGAAAAAGACCTACTCAGAAAAAGAGCAGCAGATGCGGTGGCGGCAATTAGGTCGTATGTAGCATGGTTAAAGGAACTGAAGAACGATCATCCGCGCAGTTTCAGGCTGGGAAAGGAGCTGTATGATGCAAAGTTTGGTTTTGAGATTCAGTCGGGATATTCGGCAGAGCAGATATACAGAAAAGCCATTGAGCACAAGAAAGAGCTTCATGAGAAGATGTACCGTATCACAAAGAGGTTGTGGCCTAAGTATTTCATTCCGGGAACCATGCCCTCTGATAAGCTGGCAGCCATCAGGCAGATGATAGATGAGTTATCTGAAAAGCATGTAAAGCCCGATGAGTTTCAGTCGGCTATAGAAAAGCAAATACCTGAGCTGATAGCATTCATACGCAGGAAAGACCTCATTTACATAGATCCCACGAAGCCACTTGTGGTACGTAAGGAGCCGGAATACATGGCCGGTGTGGCCGGGGCCTCTATCAGCGCTCCAGGACCCTATGATAAGAATGGCAATACTTACTACAATGTAGGCAGCCTGGCCGGGTGGAATAAGAAGAAGGCAGAAAGCTACCTGAGAGAGTATAATCACTACATACTGCAGATACTGAACATACATGAGGCTATCCCCGGCCATTACACACAGTTAGTATATGCCAATCAGTCGCCGAGTATCATCAAATCTATCCTCGGGAATAATGCCATGATCGAAGGATGGGCTGTATATACAGAACGCATGATGCTGGAGAATGGGTATGATGGCGACAATGGTGTCAACTCGGAAGACGCATCGCCGGAGATGTGGCTTATGTACTATAAATGGAATATGCGTAGCACCTGCAATACAATACTCGACTATAGTGTACACGTAAAAGGCATGACAAAAGAAGACGCGTTAGACCTGCTGGTGAATGAGGCCTTTCAACAGCAGGCGGAGGCAGAAGGGAAGTGGCGCAGGGTATCTGTGACACAGGTGCAGCTCGATTGCTACTTCACTGGATACACAGAGATATATGATTTCAGGAAAGAACTGATGGACAAGATGGGTGATAGCTTTAACCTGAGGCAATTCCATGAACAGTTCCTTAGTTATGGCAGCGCTCCTGTAAAATATATAAGGCAGTTAATGACCGGGAAGCATTAAGGAATGATAACACATAAAAAAGATCATCATGATATTTAAAGGACTAAGAACGGCCGGTTATAAAGTATCGGATATAACAGCCGCTAAAGAGTGGTACACAAAGGTGCTTGGTGTAGAACCGTATTTCGATCAGCCCTTCTATGTAGGCTTCAATGTGGCCGGATATGAACTCGGCCTTCAGCCGGAAGAAGGGGCGGGCTCTGCTAAGGATTCAGGAGTGGTTGCTTACTGGGGTGTAGATGATGCTTCGGCAACATACGATATGTTGGTGGCGGCAGGTGCTACTTCACTGGAGAAACCAACAGACGTAGGCGATAGCATTGTTGTAGCAGCGGTAAGAGATCCCTGGGGCAATGCGTTCGGAGTGATCTGTAACCCTCACTTCAAACTATAACGAATGGTGTTTACGCAGATTCTGCCAGTTGTTTAAGGCAGTCGAGCGCTTCGGGCCACACACTGTTGAAGTAGTCGAGCATTTGCTTGCTGATCTTTGCGGAGTCCATGTGCACAAGTAGTTCAGTGGTGCCATTTATCTCTTTAAGCGTATAATTCTCCATTGCGCCGGTCCACACGTTAGGGGACAGGTCTTCAACTCCGTTCTTCACAATGCCGAGGTGCTTTATCGACATGAATTCGTTTATCCTTACATCTTCTATGACAGACACCATGCCGGAATTATCCGCATTGACAAATAGCGCCTTGCTTCCTTTTTGCCAGTCGGTTTTTGCAAGGGATCCGGGAGCGAAGACAGATGTCCATTCGCGGTAAGTTGTGTCATCCCACAGGGTGCGCCATACTTTTTCTTTAGGAGCATTGATAACGATCGTGAATTCCATACCCTGATATTTAAAGATTGCAGGTGTGTCAGAAGCATGTAAGTTACTAAAAATTACAGCTACGGTATCCCTGGCCATACTCCTCAAAAAAAAGTTAATTTACCCCTGTGTTGACCGGAGCGACCTTTTTAAAAGGTAATTTGAATACAAATACCTGGTAATGAAGAAAATAATTGTTCCTGTTATTGCTATTGCTTTACTATGGTCATGTAATAAGACCAGTAATTCTACTCCCGTGGACTGTAGCACGGTGACCGCTACTTATAGTGGAAATATCAAAGCCGTAGTTGCTTCCAAATGTGCTATATCCGGTTGTCATGTAGCTGGTTCACATGATGGCGATTTCACTACATATGCCGGGCTGTACGCCAAGTATAGTTCCGGAGCGTTGAAGAACGAGGTCGTAACAAAGAAGTCAATGCCACAGGGTGGGTCACTGACATCCACGGAATACCAGGACTTTGCCTGCTGGATAGATGCAGGAGCCAAGAATAACTAAGCTTCCTGTTTTGACCTGTGATAATGTCGTAGCGATGGGATGGCAAAAAAGATCGAAACAAGCATCATTGCTGCTCCTGCGATAAATGGCATTCCGGAAAATTTGAAGGGTGCCTTTTCGCCCGTGAAGTAGGCGAAAATGTTGTTCATGATGATCGGCCCGAGGAATGAGGTGACACTAACGAGGCTTGTGAGCGCGCCTTGCAGTTCGCCCTGTTCGTTGGCGGGCACCTGGTTGGAGATAATGCCCTGCAGTGCCGGTCCACAAATGCCGCCAAGGCAATAAGGTACAAGAAAGGCAAACATCATCCAGCCCTGGGAAGCAAATGCAAAGAGCACCATACCCAATACATATAGAGCCAGGCCTGTGTAAACAGAATTTTTTTCACCCAGTCTGGGTATCGTAAAGCGGATAAGCCCCCCCTGAACAATAGCTACCAGCACCCCTACAACAGACAGAGAGATACCTACCATAAGACTGCTCCAGTTGAATTTATAAATGGTATAGTATGCCCAGTTCGATTGTACGGCATGTGAGGCAATATAGATCAGGAAAAAAGATACGGACAGTCCTGATACAACAGGGTAGCGGCGGATATTCATTAGTGAGCCAACCGGGTTTGCCCGTTTCCAGTTAAAGGATCTTCTGTTGTCATGATGCAAGGACTCAGGGAGCACGAAGAAGCCATAAAGGACATTGAGCAGGCTGAATACTGCTGCGATAACGAATGGAAGACGTACTGCCCAGTCGAAATGAGGCGATGATCCAAGGTGATGGCCCCACTCAGCACATAGTCCGCCAATAGCGGGGCCAATGATAAAGCCAATTCCGAAGGCTACACCGATAAGCCCGAAATTCTGCGCCCGTTTCTCCGGTTCACTGATATCGGCAATGTAGGCAGTGGCTGTTGTAAAGCTCGCACCGGCAATTCCGGCTATTACGCGTCCGATGAATAGCAGGAGAATGGTAGGGGAGAAAGCCTGGAAAATGTAATCAACACCAAGCCCCAGTAATGAGAACAACAATACAGGCCTTCTGCCAAAACGGTCGCTCATGGCTCCGATTATCGGGGAGCAAATGAACTGCATCACCGCATAGGCAAATGTCAGCCAGCTACCGTATCGTGCGGCGTCTGTAATGTTACCTCCGGTAAGCTCTTTAATGAGTGCGGGAAGTACGGGTATGATAATGCCAAACCCTATGACATCGATAAGGATGGTGACAAAAATAAATCCAAGAGCTGCGGTACGCTTTACTGCCATATAAAAAAAATGAAGGGCAGCAAATTTATTGAAAATGCCACATCGTTGTTCCGGTTTGGGCAAAAAACAAAGGCTATCATCAGATAGCCTTTGTTTTTATCTTTTTCCGATTTCTGTTGCCTGTTGCGGCGGACGGGTCAGAGATGCGGGCGCTTGTCGTGGTTCTTTGTCGTCTGTTGGTTTTGCCGGTGGCGCCGGTTTCTGATTTGGCGGCAAAGGACGACGGTTTGGTTTAGCTGCTGCTTTGTCTGTTGGCGGCTGAGGCCTCTTTATTTCCGTTTTGGCAGATTCCTTTGGCGCAGGCATTGGTGCGGCCTGTTGTGGAATGGTTTCTCCCGGCCTTGGCTGATTTACCGGCCTGTTGATATCATACTCATACGGGTTGGTCACATTGTTCTGTTTTGGCTTTGCCTTAACGGCCTCGTTCACATGCAGGCCCACGGCTTCCGTTTTTTTCTGCGGCATGTCGCTCTTAAAGTCCGATGTGGCTGATTGACGGCTGTTAGTAGGCTGCGGAGCGCCAATGGGTTGCGGAGCGGTAACCACATTCGGTGGGGTTACTCTTTGCCCGTTGATCGTAGATGTTTGCAGTATCTGCGCCGGACGATACATTTTCACTTCGTCGTTGTGCACCTTTGTTGTCAGTGTAGGTGAGCTGCGAAGTTTATACACCTGTACAGGCCTGTGAGATGCATTCTCAACTTGCCTTGTATGCGGTCCGCCAACATAGGTAATGTGGTTGAACTCATAAGTGTTGTTGATGAAGTTGGTGTTCTTTATGATATGCGAATTACCACGTGGCCCGGAGTAATACCTGTAATAGTTATCGGTGTAGATATACTGCGGGGGTATGAAGACCCACCAGTCATTAGGGCAGCGGTAATCGCCGGATGACTTACTGAATTTATATTCAGGATCCATCGGCGCCCATCCGTAAAATCCATCACCTTCGCGCCAGCAAACCCATGCCGGACCCCAGTCTTGTCCGGGGATCCACAACCAGCCATAATATTCATCAAATGTCCAGCGGCCGTAGTGGAAGCAAGCCCAGCCCCAAGCGTACTCTGATACCCAGGTATTGCCATAGTCGGTCATTACCCAATGCCCGTTGGTATAGTAGGGGCGAAAATCGGCACCCACTTCTGGCGCCCATACATATCCGAATTTCGGGTCTTCTATCCACTGGCCATATGGCGCCAGGTTTTGGTAGAAGTCATTGTAAGTTACATTCGCATCTTCGTACTGCGCACTGGCATTAGTGGCCGGTAAGCCCACCATGAAATAAGAGCTGAGCAACACAGCGATCATCAAAACGCTTCTCTTCTTTATCATTTACGGATGTCTGGTTTTATACCCTGCATACTACAGTGATACAAGTGTAAATATAGCACTAATAAATAAATGCGCTATACTGCCTTACCTGTATTGGTGGTAGTGCCCATAGTGGTGTCCGTAATGATGTCCGTAGTGGTGCCCGCGATTGTATCCTCCACCGTAGTACCCCCTGTGCGGGTAGCCCGCCGGTACAATCACACATGAGGCGAAACTGATGGAAACAAGGGCAGCCAGCAACAATTTCTTCATCGTACGCATAACCTTTTTTATAGTTAGAGTACTCAAATCGTGCCAGGGTTTAAATAATAAACCTGATTATGAAGATTTTAACGCAGTAAATGACACTATTAGTAGGTCTGGTAGTGGTGCGCCCAATACCTCCGGCCACCAAAATTATTGCCATGACGATAGTGGGGCAAACGATGAGCATCACGTTTTCTGTACCATTTCTTGTATGGCCTTGGTTGCAGAATACAGGAAGAGAATATAGACGTTACAACTACAAACAACAGTAATTTTCTGAGTGTGCTCATGCTTTATTATTCTAACGCAAAGAAAACAAAATAATTGAAAATGCTATAATGTATTTCCGGAGACTAAGATAAACACATTTTGTTGTGAATTAATAGCCTTTATCTGAAAAAAATAGCAACTTCTTTATTTTATGACCGGGGGGCATTATCTTTGCCACATATAAACGATAAAAAATGCCCAGAAAAATAAAACCAACCGGAAAAGGTAAGTCAATGCTGATGTTGCATGCTGTTGTCTTTGCTATTGTTACCGCTTTATCGTGGATGATGTATGATAAGCACAACGGGCAGTGGGCATATCCGTGGCCTGCGTGGACTACTGCGGCATGGGCTCTTGCATTACTCGGTCATTTCTGCATCGTATTTGCCAGCTATGATGATCCGGGCTATTCAACTTACCGCCACCAACAGGGTTACGAGAACTAATTCGCAGTGATATTATAATATTGTAAATGCCTTGCTGAAGCAGCAAGGCATTTTTCATTAATAAAAACACAAATGTTACAGGCAGCAAAAAGCATTTTATTTGCTGAAAAGTGTATCAACTGCCTTAACTTTGCAACGCTTCAGAAAGGGTGTACACATGAAAAAAACGCACATTGTTTTATTGGTCCTCATAGTTGTGGCACTGTCGGTGCTGGTTAGTGTTTTCGGAGATTTCAGTACTTATGAGACCTTTGCGTCAGCAGCAAAGCAACCCGGAAAGAAATATTATGTGATCGGGATGTTGGAGAAGGACAAAGAGATGGTCTATGATCCGCAAAAAGACGAGAACCATTTTTACTTCTATGCAAAGGATAAGGCCGGAAATGTGAACAAGGTGGTCTTTAACGGAGAGAAACCGCGGGACATAGAAAAGTCTGAGCAGATAGTGATGATGGGATACCTGCAGGATGGCACCTTCCACTGTTCCAAGATACAGATGAAGTGCCCTTCGAAGTATAAAAAGGATATGGTGGCAGTAGGGAAGGACAGTTAGAAGGCATTTTTGAGTTTTAGGAGAAGACGCAGGATTTATTATTTTATTTTTTTGAACTGGAATGGATACACAATTCATAGGTGAGCATCTGGGGCCCGGGCAACTGGGTCATTTTTTTGTAATCACATCTTTTGTCGCCTCCCTGTTCAGTTTTTTCAGTTATTTCCGTTCTGCAACATCCGGTGATGCCGCCCTTAATAGTAACAACACCTGGCTGAAACTCGCGCGCACCGGGTTCATTATCCATGCCGCGTCACTGGTGAGCGTGTTTGTCACACTCTTCTATATCATTACCAATCACCTTTTCGAATACCATTACGCCTGGGAACACTCCTCAAAGTCATTGCCCGGTAAATTTCTTTTGTCTTGTTTCTGGGAGGGGCAGGAGGGAAGCTTTATGCTCTGGATGTTCTGGCACAGTATCCTCGGCCTTATTGTTATGAGGACCTCCAAAAGCCTCGAGACAAGGGTAATGACCATCATCGCCTTTGTACAGGTTTGCCTGGGTACTATGTTGCTGGGCATGTACATAGGCCAGGATATTAAGATCGGCAGTACGCCTTTCCTGTTGCTTCGCTATTCCATGCAGGGCGCGCCCATCTTTGCGATGCCCAACTATCTTGATTTTGTGCGTGATGGTAACGGGCTCAATGTGTTGTTGCAGAACTACTGGATGGTGATTCACCCACCGGTTCTGTTTCTCGGATTCGCCTCTACTCTGATACCGTTCGCATTCTGTCTTGCCGCATTGTGGAAGAAAGATTACGACAGTTTTGTGAAGCCGACACTCGCGTGGTCACTGTTTGGCGGCGCAGTGTTGGGCACGGGAATAATGATGGGAGGCGCATGGGCCTATGAATCCCTGAATTTTGGAGGTTACTGGGCATGGGACCCTGTAGAGAATGCTTCGCTGGTGCCATGGTTGGTGCTTATAGGTGGTTTGCATACGCTATTGGTGTACAGGAGTACAGGCAGGGCGTTGACCATCACCATGATATTCCTGACACTCACACATCTGCTGGTATGGTACTCTACTTTCCTGACACGTACCGGCATCCTGGGGAAAACATCTGTCCACGCCTTCACAGGAGATGGTAAGGCGCTGACATACCACCTGTTGATCGTGATCGGTTTACTGCTGATACTTACCAAGGGTCTGCTGATCCGAAGCTGGCGCAGTATGCCTCGTATCAGGTCCGAAGAAGAAACATGGTCACGGGAGTTCTGGATGTTCATTGGCTCGGTCATCCTGTTCCTGTCTTCTGTTCAGATCATTATCACTACATCTATTCCTGTATGGTCTCCTTTAGCCAAATGGATCACCGGAAAAGATTTTGCTCCGCCCGTAGATCCGATGATGCACTACAACAACATCCAGGTGTGGGTAGCTATCATTTTAGGACTGCTCACGGCCACCGTCATGTACATGCGGTTTAAGAATACTGATGGCAGGATGCTGGCGAAGCGATTGGGAATCACCGCACTTATATCGGCAGTTATGGCTGCGTTGATAGCCTGGGGCCAGCATATCACCATGTGGCAGTATGATGTCATGCTGTTCTCTTCCTGTTATGGCATAGTAGCCAATATATATTATGGTATTGCTGTTCAGAAGCTGAAGCTGAAGAAGATCGGACCATCTGTAGCGCACTTCGGGTTCGCAACTGTGCTGCTGGGTATCCTGATATCTTCTTATAATAAACAGGCATTATCGCTGAGCACTACCGGTGTGCCGATAGACTTCAACAAAAAGACAGAGGAAGAGAATATTAAAGAAAGCCGTGAGAATGTCATACTGTTTCATGGTGTGCCAATGGCCATAGGGGAGTACTATGCTACCTATGTTGGCGACAGTGATGTGGAGGGCAAAGACAGGCGTATCTATTATAAAGTACATTTTGAGCGCAGGGATTCCTCGACCAGGGCTGTGCAGGAAGACTTCATGCTCTATCCGGATGCCTTTATCAATCCTAAGGGTCAGCAGGGTATGAGCGCTAACCCCTCAACAAAACACTATTGGAACAGGGATATCTTCACCTTTATTAATGCCGCCAGCGATAAGAGTAAGTCTGATACCAGCGACTATCGCAGCTACAAGGTTTCTGTACCGGGCGATTCGATATACCTGAGCAATGGCTACCTCGTATATAACGGGCTTAGTAAGAATGTATCTGACAAGCGGTACGAACCACAGAGTGGCGACCTGGCCATCAGCGCAAAATTTACAGCCTATAACCTGGGCGGAAAGGTGCAGGAGCTGAATCCTATTTACATACTCAGGGACAAGCGCTACATCACTTATATGGAAGATACCGTACAGGCACTGGATATGTATGCGCGGTTTGCTAATCTTATCGTAAAGAGTCAGGATTCTACTACAGTGGAATTGATGGTACGTCAGACCAACCCCAAGGACGATTATATCGTTCTGAAGGTGCTCCTGTTCCCATATATCAATGTGCTTTGGTTGGGTGTCGTCATCATGGTGTTCGGGTTCTTCATTTCTATCGGAGATGCGATATCCCGGAAGATCATTTCTTAGCATATCTTTTTGCAGTTATTTGATTTTTTTGTTAATTTTAGCGACCACTTAGCCGATACTGCTGATGAAGCGCAAAGTATTTATTGCTCTAAATGCTGTGATGTTGCTAGTTCTCCTGGCCGGATCTTCTGTGTATTATACCTACCTCGATCTTGCCGAGGTAGCTGCTAAGGTTAAGGCGCGGACTGAGGTCTCAAAGACGAGGGTAGTGCTGAATAAAATAAAAGTGTCCATTCCCGATTTCAGGGGTAATGACGGAGAGATATGGTATCACGACCACCTTTATGATATAGTGTCCTATGAAGTGGAGCAGGATAGCGTTTTGGTGACCGTGCACCATGATGTGCACGAGGAGTATGTTGTGTCCATAATACAAGAAGCTTTTAATACTAACAGTCAACTCCGGAATAATGCAGACGGGCCATCGGTAAGCAAGCATAAGGTATGCCAGACAGACGTAAAATGTTTGTGTAATGCCACCCATTTCCAAAGTATATTTCATGAATACGACGTGGCCAACTTTCCAGAAATGTCTGTCAACCATTATTCTATAGGAGCCCCTGAAATTGCCGCTCCACCTCCACGACGTTCAGTCATTCAGTTCTCCTGATCCTTTTGAAGTGGCCTCTTGGTTTGCTTCATGCCAGGCATGACGTAAACAGGTCAAATATCAATTGGCTACTTTCTGAATTGCACCGATGCAAACAGCACGTGGTACATTGCCAGGCTGTTTTTCGTTGCAACATATTTCGGGTGATTCGGGCCGTTCAGGAGAGGAGATAATTAAGTTCATGCGTAAGCGCCCTATGGCTATATGACAGTAACCGGTGAAAATGTTACTGCAAAACTATTAATACAGCCCCTGCTTACGGTCTTTGATGAGCTTTCTTCTCTTACCCATGATCTGGCATTATTATCAAAAATGAAAATATTCAGATGAGAACTATACTACTATTTTTAAACGATAGCTGCCCGGTCTTCAGGGCATGCAGTAAAGATTTGGTTTGTGTTTGAATAAGGGGGTGCCTTCTTTTTAGAAGGCGCCCTTCGTTTTTTACACAAATATTGTTAAGATTTAATTCTTTCTTTGTTTCATTCAATGATGATACTATATCTTTGGCTCGTTATGAGCAAAAGGCTGCTTGTCATATTGCTTCCTTTTTTAGCTTTTGTACTGGGATTCCGGAGCAATTGGAATGCTGTGTGTCATTGTGTTCAGCACGAATCAGCTACTCTCGTAAATGTGCCGGCTAAGGCAGACCACATCAAGCTTCATGCCCCACTGGAGCATAAGGCCAAGCAGGGGATCCGTATCAAGGCGAAGGAAGAAGCATCTGCGTTGATAGGTGTTATATATGAGCCGCTGCCTCGCATTGTTTACCCGGTAAACAGGCAATACCGTTCTTTTTATAAAAAGATCCCTCTTTCTTCTACTCCTTCTTCCGTTTACAAACGGGGGCCTCCTGTTATCTGATCGTTTCTACTGCCTGCAAGGTGCGGGCCAACCACACTTTTTTTACTTCTTTCAAAACAGGTATATCCTGTTGCTCATCTTTTATGAATAAGACCATTCACAGGAAAGTGATAACCTGTGTTGCGTTATTTGCATTCAGCATGCATGGTTCGGGTATATTAGCTCAGCCGGTTACTATGTATGATGCAGTAAGCAACGCGGTTAGCAACTATCCGCTCATCAAACAGCGCGAGGCGGAGCTGCAGGCAGCCCGCGCACACATACGATCGGTCAATGGCACGCGACTGCCATCATTGACCTTACACGACCAACTCTCAGCCGGTTCTGATAATTCCCTGCAGGGAGCTTATTTTTCAATGGGGATGATCCCATCTACACCGGGAAGCTATACAGCCATCAACTCAAAACCGAATCCGGGCAATACCGCCATTTCATTCCTCCGGTGGGATATTGTGACCTTTGGATATTACAGTGCGTTGCATAATGAAGCAGTAGCATCGGCCGCAATTGAAAATGCCAACCTTGATAATGACAAATACCAGTTAACCGGAAAGGTGGTGTACCTGTATCTCGAGTGGCTCAAAAAATACCGGTTGCTGCAGACCGAACGCCAGAACCTGAAACGCGCGGAGCTCATTATGAATGCCATCACGGCAACCGTTCGCAGCGGGCTGAAGCCGGGTGTGGACAGTTCTACTGCAAGCGCCACATTTTCCAACGCCCGGCTCGATTACCTCAGGTCAAGAGAGGAATTCGAAGCCTGCGGCATTGACCTGGCGGCCTATACGGGATTAAATAATACCAATATGACACCGGACACTACCGTGCTTACGGATGTGAACAGTATTGGTAAGTCGCTCAATATATCCGGTGATAGCATAGGAGCCGACAACCCCATGCTAAATGTATTTAAGCGCAGGTACGAATGGCAACTGGTGAATTACGAGACGAACTCGAGGAAGTACCTGCCGCATATCGGCTTAGATGCGGCAGCATGGGTGAGAAGTTCGGGCATCATGCCGGACGGCACCTACCCTTCAGGTTTTTTCGACGGTATGCCTAATAGCAAATACAACTACCTGGCCGCAATGACGGTGACGTATAATCTCTTCGATCTGAAACGCAGGCACGATGAGAATGCGGAGGGCAGGTATCGTATTGAAGCATCGGGTAAAGCCGTGCATGAGCAGGAAGTGTTGCTGCGGAAAGTAATGTTGGAAGCAGACAACGCCTACCGGTCCGATGTAGAAAAAATGGGTGAGATGCCCTCGCAACTGCGTGCCGCACGACAGGCGTATGAACAGCAACTTGTATTGTACCGTTCGGGACTGAATACATTGATAGAAGTGACCAATGCCCAATATGCCTTACTGCAGGCAGAAGCAAACTTTGTACTGGTGCAGGATGAATTGCTGAAGGCTGCCTATATGAAAGCGGCGCTCAGCGGCAATACCGGTATTTTTTTACAACAATTTAAACATTAGAACATGAGTATTGTATCAGTATCGCTAAAGAGACCGGTTACGATATTTGTGATCGTATCAGCTTTTTTCCTCGGTTCGTTCTTAGCGATCAAAACGATCCCGATAGATATTTTCCCCAATCTTAATCTGCCCACTATTTATGTTATAGAGCCATACGGGGGTATGACACCGCAACAGATGGAAGGCTTCTTCGCCACCCGCCTCCAGGACCAGTTCCTGTATGTAGATGGCATTAAGAATATATCGAGCAGGAACATTCAGGGCCTGACGATATTAAAGCTTACTTTTTTTGAGACTGCTGATATGGCAGAGGCTTCAGCTCAGGTAGCCTTGCAGGTGAACAGGGCTATGAAGTTCTTTCCTCCCGGAGCCCTGCCACCGCAGGTCATACGTTTCGATGCATCCTCTTTGCCGGTGGGAGAGCTCGTGTTTAGTAGTCCCGATAAGACGTTGGATGAAATTCACGAACAGGCAGTGACCAAGGTGCGGCCTTTGTTCGCCACAGTTCCGGGGTTGTCGGCTCCTCCTCCGGTCGGGTCTAATTCGCGCACGGTGGTCATCAATATTGACCCATCAAGGATGAGGGGTTACAATCTTACCCCGGATGAGATCGTGAATGCGATAGCTAAGAACAATACCATGACCCCGTCCGGAAATACAAGGATCGGTAATACCATCTACATGACGCGACTCAACTCACTCGAGAAGGAAGTTGCTGATTTCGGCGATATACCCTTGCGGGCTGATGCCGCTAGTATGATCCAGGTGAAAGACGTGGCCACGGTACAGGACGCTGCGGATGTTACCGTAGGTTATGCCCTTGTGAATGGCAAGCGCTCTGTATATATTCCCGTGGTGAAGACGGGGAGCGCATCTACCTGGGATGTAGTGCAAAAGCTACGGGCAAAGATGCCGGAAATGCAAAGTCTCCTGCCTGATGATATAAAAATATCGTACGACTTTGACCAGTCTGTATTTGTGATCAATGCGGTAAAGAGCCTGGTGACAGAAGGGATATTGGGGGCCATATTAACGGGACTTGTCGTGTTATTGTTCTTACAAGACTGGCGTAGCTGCCTGATCGTTGTGATCACGATCCCAATATCCATTCTTGTAGCCGTTCTGTGTCTGAAAGCTGCTGGCCAGACCATTAATATCATGACTTTGAGCGGTCTGGCACTGGCGATAGGTATCCTTGTGGATCAGGCCACGGTGACCATTGAAAATATACATCAGCACCTGGAGATGGGGAAAAAGATGCGGGAGGCGGTTTTCGATGCATGCACGGAGATCGCGTTTCCATTGTTTCTTATTCTTTTGTGCATCATTGCCGTGTTCGCTCCTTCTTTTATAATGCAGGGAGTGCCCAAGGCACTCTTTTTGCCACTGTCGCTGGCTATAGGTTTTGCCATGATCATATCATTCCTGCTGGCCCAGAGCCTTGTTCCTGTCTTGGCCGACAAGTGGCTGAAAGCAGAAGAATACAAGTATCGGCATGGGGCTCATCATGCACATGCAGGTCTTGCGCTGAATACACAAGAAGTGGAAGAGGTCTTTGTACATATGCATATGGAGCGGGCTGAGCCGGAGAAAAATGATCTTTTTGAGCGGGTGAAGGTCAGGTTTCTGGCCGCCCTGCAAAAAATGATGAGAAAGAGGAAAAGAAATGTGAGCCTTTACCTTTTTATCGTATTGGTACTTACATCGCTATCATTCTTATGGATAGGCAAGGACCTTTTACCTAAGTCGAACAACGGACAATACCAGTTGCGGTTGCGGCTGCCTGATGGCACACGGCTGGAACGGTCTGAAGATATGGTGCATGATGTCCTTGGTCTGCTCGACAGCCTTACCGGCAATCATGTAGCCATTAGCTCAGCCTATATCGGCCTTGTACCGAGTACTTACGGCACGCTTAATCTGTACGTGTTCAATAGCGGTACGCATGAAGCGACATTGCAGGTGCAGCTCGATGAGGGATACAAAGTGGACAAAGATCGTTTTCAGGACCAGGTGAGAGCCGTGATCCGGAAAACATTTCCTTCAGTTCGGGTGTCATTTGAACCGATAGACCTGACCGAAAAAGTGATGAGTCAGGGTGCTGCAACCCCGATCGAGGTGCGGGTTGCCGGAAAGAATATGGATGAGATCAAGGATTATGCCGACAGGCTTACAGGGGAATTACGTAAAGTTTCCTTCCTGAGAGATGTGCAGATACAGCAGCCCCTTAATTGCCCTTCTATCTGCATTACCATAGATCGTGCCAAGGCAGCACAAATGGGCCTGAACGTGGCAGAAGTTGCCCGTTCGGTCACTGCTGTGACCTCATCCTCCCGTTTTACCGAAAAGAACCAATGGCTCGATGAGAGGTCGGCATACACCTTCCAGGTTCAGGCGCAGGTCCCGGAGTACATCATGGATAACTTAGAAGAACTGAAAGAGATACCACTGATACGTGGTCGGTCGTCGCCTGTACTTCAGGATATCGCTACATTCAGAATAGATACAATGGCAGGCGAATATGACCGCACAGGGCCAAGGCGGTATGTGACAGTAAACGCGAACCTTTATAAGAAAGACCTGCAAAGCGCCACTGACGTTGTGAACAAAGCTATTCACACATTGGGTGCGCCGCCAAAGGGTTTGGTTGCAGATGTGCGGGGCATGTCGAGTCTGCTGAAGGAGACACTGGATAGCTTACAAAGTGGCTTATTGTTTGCCATTGCGATCATATTCCTGCTTCTGGCAGCGAATTATGAGTCATTCAGCACCTCCTTAGCTGTGCTGTGCACTATTCCGGCAGTGCTGTTGGGTTCCTTAGTTGTGCTCCTCATGACAGGTTGTACACTGAACCTGCAATCATACATGGGTATCATCATGTCCACCGGGGTATCTGTAGCCAATTCTATCCTTATAGTTACCAACGCAGAGAAACTGGCCGGAGAATATCAATATGATATGGTAAAGGCGGCAACGGTAAGCGCGTCTATAAGGTTGAGGCCCATATTGATGACCAGTCTGGCAATGGTGGCCGGTATGATTCCAATGGCAAGCGGGCTCGGAGAGGCCGGAGATCAGACAGCGCCGCTCGGGCGTGCTGTGATAGGAGGCCTTATTGCATCCACATTTGCCGCATTATTCATCGTTCCCCAGTGCTATGCCTGGTTGAAAACAAAAAAATCGATAACGCTCAAACACACAAACAATGAATCATAAACCACAATATCTTCTTTTAACGGCTGTATTGTTCATGGCATCCTGCGGAGATAAGCAGGAAGAGAAGAAAATTCAGGAACAGACCGTTCAGGCGGCCTACACAACTATGGTTCCCAGGCTCAGGGAGATCAGCGGCAAGGTGAAATTGCCGGGCGTTTTGCAACCTTTCGAGTTTGTCCAGCTTTTTCCTAAAGTAAGCGGTTTTATCAGGGAGGTAAATGTGGACAGGGGTAGCCTGGTGAAGAAGGGGCAGGTGCTGGCACGCCTTGAAGCTCCCGAGATAGAGCAGCAGGTAATGGCGGTGCAGCTAAGATATACGCAGGCCATGGCGACCTATGCAACGAGTAAGGACAGGTACTACCGCCTGCTGGAGACAAGCAAGACTCCCGGCACTATCTCTCCCTTCGACCTGGATGCCGCGGCTACCAAGATGCATGCAGACAGTGCGCTGGCGCAGAGTGAATATGCCAGCTACCAGGCACAGGAAAGCCAGAAGGCTTATTTGACCATTATTGCTCCTTTTGATGGGGTGATCACCGAGCGAAACATTCACCCCGGTGCGCTTGCCGGCCCTGGTACGCAGAGCAAGCCTATGCTCGTGTTGCAGCAGCTATCGAGGTTGCGCCTGGTGGTGGATGTGCCGGAGCAGTATGCCGCTCAGGTTAAGGATGGAGATAACGTCAGTTACCGCGTTAACGCGATCCCCGGGAAAGATTTCTCAGGTGCCGTTTCCCGTTCTTCAGGCAGTCTCAGTAACAGCTTCCGTGCCGAGACCGTGGAGATTGACGTGCAGAATACCGGAAATACCCTGAAGCCGGGTATGTATGCAGAGGTGACACTGTCAACAAGGGGCCACGCCAATGCGTTTGTATTGCCACGTACCGCCGTGGTGACCACTACCGAGAAAAAATATGTAGTTGCATTGGATAGCGGCATGACCCGATGGGTGGATGTATCTCCGGGAAATGAAGGAGAAGATTCTGTAGAGGTCTTCGGGAACATTGCTGATGGAGCACCGGTTGTTGTAAATGCGTCTTACCAGATAAAGAATGGCATAAGGCTGAATAAATAGACGGCGCAGATACAAGAAGGGCTCCCATTGGGAGCCCTTTGTTATGTACCTTATTCATCGGCTTCGCCCGGGGACGAACGCTGGCTCAGTAATTCTTTGAAATTTGGCCCAAGTGTCTGGATCTTATCATAGAACTGTTTGGCGATCACTGAATCGCCCGCCTGGTAGGACAGTGCGCTTAGCTGCTGAATGATCTGGAAGCTCTGCTTGGCATCGTCACCCATCACATTCTTTTCGTCAGCAGGCAGGGTCATCATCCACTTCAGGCTTGTTTCAGCATTTCTCACTATTTTCTTTGCCAGTTCATTGCCTTTATCCAGCGCGCCGGCACGATAATATCCCGAAGCAATGAAATAAGCGGTGTAATCGTAGTAGTAAGAGTGTTCAGAGATGTTGGACATTACCTTGTCCAGTACTCTCACAGCCTGGTCTTTTTTGCCTTGTGCCACCAGTTCGTTGGCAAGGAATGATGCATCCATGCGGTAGGTAACAAATTCATGACGGTTTGGTTCATCATAGTATACATCGTTACGTTCTGCGCCGCCCCATACAAATTTGTTCATGAACAGATCGTAACTCTTGTCGGCATCAATAGAGCCGAGCAGTTGTGGATTCACCTTCTGCGCATCAGTATATTTATAAGGAATCAGGTGGTAAACAAGTCCCTCCATATGCATGAATTCACCTGTTCCGCCATAATCGCCCTGCCTGAGGCCGGCATCGAAACACAACGGGCGTTTCCATCCGTCTCTTGCTACCGCGGCAATAATGTTCAGAATGGCCAGGTCGTTCTTGTATGCGGTTGTCTTAGGATAAACAAACTTCATGTCGGTAGTGACACGTGCTGTATCCTGTGCTTTCAGCAAGCCACGGCTTACCAGCTCGTCCTTGCTCAGAGATGGCACATAGAAGTTGCGGGTAGGCATGTAGTTGATCATTTCCTCACCACCTCTTGATGCCATATTAGCAGGGTCTTTGCTGATCATGAAATTGCAGATATCCACGATGCTAAAGAACTTATCCTGTGGCAGTTGTGCATTCTTATTGTACATCATGTAGTTATGATGATCACCCATGTAGTCGTCCTTCTTCCATATCATAGGCACAGCATCAGCGTCATTAGTTCTGTAATTGAGCTGATCTACATACCAGTCAATACCAAGTAAGCTTGTATTGATGATACGAACATCTTTACGGAACCCTTCTATTTCCTGTATATACCACAATGGGTAGGTCTGGTTGTCTCCAAATGTAAACAGGACAGCATTTTGAGGGCAACATGAGAGCGTGTTATAAGCTACAGCTCGTGCCAGGGTCTTTTTAGAACGGTCGTGATCATTCCATTCTTCCTTGGCCATAAGTACCGGTGCGGCAAGGAGGCATACGGCCGTTGCAGAGACAATAGCCCCGGGGCCATTGAGTAGCTTCGAGAACCACTTATGTACCATAAGCACACCCAAACCTATCCAGATCGCATAAGTATAGGTACAACCTGCAAAGGCGTAATCTCGTTCACGAGGCTGCAAAGGTGGCATATTGAGGTATATACCAATGGCTAAACCGGTGAAGAAAAACAGTGTTAATACAACAATGCCGTCCTGCCTGTTTCGGTTGAACTGGTAAATGATACCCAGTATACCCAAAATGAAAGGCAGCATATACAGTTTGTTGTGAGCATCGCTGTCGGCATAGCCTGAACCCATGCCATCAACATCGCCAAGTCCGCGCATCCTGTCTATGAAAGGTATTCCGGATATCCAGTTACCCCTTTGCGGGTCCAGCTGGCCTTCCATATCATTCTGTCTGCCTGCAAAGTTCCACATGAAAAAGCGGAACCACATCCAGTTCATTTGGTAAGTGAAGAAATATTTCAGGTTGTCCACCGAAGTCGGCTCGTCGTTCTTGCCAAGCCCCAGGAAACTACGGTAAAAATTCACATGGTTCTGATCGTTACCATCGTATATACGGGGGAAGAAATGGCTCTGGCTTACACCGTTAACATCAGTTCCGTAGATCACGTCTGTTTTGGTGCCTACCTGCTGGTAGTAGTCCTTGCCATTTACTTTAGTCTGCATATACAGCTTCTTCGAAGTGTCGAGAGCAGTATATGTGTTTGTGTAATATGGTCCGAAAAGCAACGGCTGTTGTCCGAATTGCTCACGGTTTACATAATCCAGGAAGCTCATCGGGTTGTCCGGGTTGGTCATATCGATCGGAACATCCGCCCTGGAGCGAATGATGGCCGTGAGGTAACAAGAGTAACCTATGATGATAAATATGACAGACAATACACCGGTGTGAAGCAGGCGGTTGTTCTTCTTTTTGGCAAAGAACAACAGGAACACCAGCAAACCGGCAACAATTACCAGGAATACTATAGCGCCCGTGTCAAATGACATCCCGAAACTATTGGTGAACATTAGGTCAAAGCTGGAGGCTATACGCGGTATATATTGTATCACACCGAATTGAACGAAAGCCAGTACAACGCAACCAGCGAGGAAGGCAATGATAGTTCCCTTTGTGGTAGCTTCGTAACGTTTGAAATAGTAAACCATAGCCACTGCAGGTATAGCCAGCAAGTTCAGCAAGTGCACACACACAGACAGGCCTATCAGGTAGGCGATCAGTACTATCCACCTGTCTGCGTATTTATTATCAGCCACATCTTCCCATTTCAGGATTGCCCAGAAAGTAAGTGCGGTAAAGAATGAAGATGTAGCATAAACTTCCGCTTCCACGGCAGAGAACCAGAAGGTATCAGAAAAAGTGTAAGCAAGTGCGCCAACCAGGCCTGCCCCCATGATCAGCATTACCTGGTTTTGGTTGGGCTCCATGCCCTTAGCAGATACAAGTTTTTTGGCCAGGTGCGTTATCGTCCAGAAAAGGAACAGGATCGTCAGGGCGCTCATAACGGCCGAAAGGGCGTTAATGAACAGAGCTGCATTTGTCGAAGGGCCACCCGTAGTTGTTCCGCCGGCAAATAATGCGAATAATCGCTGAAGGATCATAAAGAAAGGTGCGCCCGGCGAGTGGCCAACTTCCAGTTTATAGGCACAGGATAGGAACTCACCACAATCCCAGAAGCTCACAGTGGGTTCCATGGTCTTGAGATAAACAAACAGTGCAATGCCACCTGTTATCCAGCCGACAATGTTATTGATCTTACGATAGTTCATGATATGAAATTAGATGCCGACAAAAATAGCAAAACTTGCCAGTTTACAAGTTTTTTTGAGCGTCACGGCAGTTAATTAATGTGAATGATTATCAGGGTGACGGAAGTGATTTTCTGCCTTCATATTATAGTTAATGGCTATTGACATCCTCGTTATACCAGCAGGTTGTTGGCGCTCTTTAGTTGCCCGATAGAGAGTATTTGTGTCAGTTGAACCTCGGGAATATTCTTCAACTCTCCGGCTATCCTGGCAGCGTCCGCCTCCGAGTTTGCCGTTTGTATCAGCCACAGGTAATCCATTTGCCTGATCTCAGGCAGCAGGGACTCTCCTCCGTCCTTCAATTTATATAGAAGATATTTATGAAAGCTGTTCGGGAGATGGCATTGATATACCTGGAAATGAAACTTGTTCTCCTTTTTCAGGAACGATACGTTCTGCTCCGGATCACGGATAAAGTTGATATCAAAATGGTTGTTCAGCAACCAGCAGAACCGGTAAGCAGGCTCCGCGGATACGATACCGACGAATGCCGCCTCGTCAAAAAAATCATCCCGCATGGCTGCGGTATCCAATACCAGTTTTGCCATAAAGACCAAAAATAGCGATTTAATGTAATTTCTTCCGTTCTGTCCTTGTGTGGACAGTTATTATTTTGTTCATCATACTTTGGAAATCTGTGCGTAATTTTCAGAAAAATTACATCCTATGGAATTCGGTTATATTTTACTGGTCATCATTGTGGCACTCATATTTATGAGCTTTATTTCCGTGCAGACAGGCACGGTTGCAGTGACCACAGTTTTCGGAAAGTTCAGAAGGGTCATGCGCCCGGGACTCAACATGCGTATTCCCTTCATTGAGCAGATATTCAGAAGGATATCTTATCAGAACAGGTCAATGGAACTAAAGTTTCAGGCCATTTCCCAGGATCAGGCCAATGTCTATTTTACAGCCATGTTACTGTATGCTGTGCTCAATGAAGATACTGCGACCATTGAGAATGTCGCTTTCAAGTTCATGGACGACCGCAGCTTTATGCAGGCGCTGATTCGCTCGGTAGAGGGCTCTGTGCGTGCTTTTGTGGCTACCAAGAAGCAATCTGAGATACTGCTGCTGCGCACAGAGATCATTCAGCATGTAAAGGAGCAGCTCGATAAGCAACTGGAAGGGTGGGGGTATCACCTCCTCGACCTGCAGATCAATGATATTAGTTTCGATGAGGAGATCATGAAGTCCATGTCGCGCGTGGTGGCATCTAATAATATGAAGGCCGCCGCTGAGAACGAGGGCCAGACCCTCCTCATCACCAAAACAAAGGCCGCTGAGGCCGAGGGCAATGCCATCAAGATATCTGCCGAGGCAGAACGCATAGCCGCCCAGCTACGTGGCCAGGGCGTGGCGCTCTTTCGTGAGGAAGTGGCAAAAGGCCTTGCTACTGCGGCCAAGGAAATGGAGACCGCCAACCTCGATGCCTCTTATATATTATTCTCCATGTGGACAGATGCCATTAAGCATTTCGCGGAGAACGGGCAGGGCAATACCATTTTCCTCGATGGCTCTACAAACAACTACCAGCGAACCATGCAGCAAATAATGTCCACGCTGCAGGGGTTCGATCATAAAAAAGGCCGTGAATAAGCTATGCGGAATTTAGAAGAGGACATGTGGGCTTTATAAGCTATTTCGCGCTATTTGTGAACATTTTTCATGTTTTTTATTTTTTTATTTTTTTCGTTTTCCTATTATTTTTGATTTTTGATTTGAACGGTAAAAAACTAATTTTTTTTCATGATCGACGTATTGTTGGGTTTGCAGTGGGGAGATGAAGGCAAGGGTAAGATAGTGGATTATCTTGCCGAGAAATATGACATCATTGCCCGTTTCCAGGGCGGGCCCAACGCCGGCCACACATTATATGTGAATGGCGCCAAAGTGGTATTGCATACTATCCCTTCAGGGGTATTTCAGCCGCACTGTCTCAACCTTATTGGTAATGGTGTAGTGATAGACCCTGTGACACTTAATGCCGAGATAAAGAAGATATTACCGTTGTGCCCCGACCTGCTCACCCGCCTGTTCGTATCGCAGAAGGCACACCTCATATTACCTACACACCGTGCGCTGGATGCCGCGTCAGAGGCTGCCAAGGGCGCAGATAAGATAGGATCTACCCTCAAGGGCATTGGCCCGGCTTATATGGACAAAACAGGCCGCAATGGCTTGAGGGTCGGAGATATACTCAGTAAGAACTTTAAAGAGAAATACGATAAGCTGACCCAGAAGCACCTCGCTATACTGGCACAGCATGAAAATGTGGTAGATTGGAAAGCCTGGGAAGCGCCGTTCTTCGAAGCAGTGGAGTATATACGCACACTGCAGATAGTGAACGCGGAATACTGGCTCGATGAAAAGTTGAAGGCTGGTAGGAAGGTACTGGCAGAAGGCGCCCAGGGCAGTATGCTCGATGTGGATTTCGGAACTTATCCGTTCGTTACATCATCCAATACCATAGCTGCCGGCGTATGCAACGGGCTCGGAGTGGCCCCTTCGCGCATAGGGGAGGTGTATGGTATCACCAAGGCATATTGTACACGTGTAGGTGGTGGTCCGTTCCCTACCGAACTGCACGACGAAACAGGAGAAGCGCTCCGGAAGGCCGGTGCCGAATTTGGCGCTACTACCGGCAGGCCACGCCGTTGTGGCTGGATAGACCTTGTGGCGCTGCGGTATGCCGTGATGCTCAGCGGTGTTACCAGGCTCATCGTGACCAAGGCCGACGTACTCGACAATTTCAATCCTGTTATGGCCGCTACAGCTTACAAGGCCGATGGCAGGGAGACCCGCGAGCTGCCTTACGATATCTGCGATGCCGATATACAGCCGGTCTATGTTTCTTTTGCGGGCTGGGATAAGCCCATCAGCGCCTGCACCACATACGACCAACTGCCACAGGTATTTAAAGATTATTGCTCCTTTGTCGAGGATTATCTCGGTACTAAGATCGCTTATATTTCCAATGGTACAGGCCGCGATCAGTTGCTCGCGATTTCTTAAAAAAAAAATTATATTTTTTCCGACGAAAAAAATTTGGCAATTTCATCAAACTATTAAAATTTTACGGCACTAAGTATGAGCGCAATGAAATCAAATACGGATAAAAAGGCCGCAACCAAAAAGACCGCTAAAGCAAGCGCAACACCGGCACCTAAGAAAGCGTCTTCCAGATCTAAAAAGGCGCTGAATGATGATGACGATGATGATAAGGAAGAAGAGGTGAAGTCTGCTGCAAAGAAGGCCGCTTCTAAAAAGTCTGCTCCTGTCTCGTCTAAGAAGAAGAAGGCCGATGACGATGATGATGATGACGATGATGAGGAAGATGAAGCGCCGAAGAAAAAGACAGCGTCTAAGAAGACAGCTACTAAAAAGAGCAAGAGCGATGATGACGATGATGACGACGACGACGACGTTGATGACGACGATGATGATGATTATGGTTCCGAAGAGGAGGATGACTACGACATAGACAAGGAATTTGAAGAGTTTGATATGCCTAAATCGAAGAGCAAGGCGCCTAAGAAGAAATCTTCTAAGGACGACGACTTCGATATGGACGACGACTTCAAGGATCTCGGCTTCTTCTCAGAAGGTGGCGGCGGAGGTTTTGACGACGATGATGACGATTTCTAAATTATCTGCCTGCATTGCAACGAACCAAAGTTAACTTCGCGCTTACCGGCGCGCAGGCCAAAGAAATAAAACAAAGGATGCTGAACTGGGGAAACCGGTTTAGCATCCTTCTTTTTTTAGACAATAATTATTATCCCTCTGTTTATAATGGCTATGAATGTCTCATGGCTGTTGGATACAAGGACGGATTCAGTGGCAACGACGGCGACCTGCTGACCACCTTACAAAACGGTTTTGATGTCCGGCCTGACTGGATGTTTGGCCATATCTGCTACGACTATAAGAATAATATAGAGCCCTCGCTCACATCGCGGCACCCGGTAAAGACCGGTTTTCCTAATGTTCATTTCTTTATCCCCGAAACCGTTTGCTACGTCAACCGCGAGCAGACCATACTCACCATAGAGTCTTACGGCGATCCCAATGCCATCTACGCGGCATTCAGTGAAATGGACCTTGAGTTTGTGCAGAAGCGCATACCACAGGTGTCATTCACAGGCGCGTTTGGCAAAGACGAGTATATAGCCACAGTTACAAAGCTGCGGGAGCATATTGCAGCGGGCGATTGCTACGAGATCAACCTTTGCAATGAAGGATATGCGGAAGGTGTCACCGTAAACCCGAAGCAGGTATTCGATGCCCTTAATGGCCTCTCGCCTGCGCCTTTCTCGGCTTTCTACCGCATGCACGATAAATATATGATGTGCTCCAGCCCCGAGCGATACCTGCGCAGGGAGGGCAGGCACATCATGTCGCAGCCCATCAAGGGTACTGCACGCAGAGATAAAGACCCAGCCATAGACAGGGAGATAAAACATAAGCTGAAGAACGACATAAAGGAGCGCGCCGAGAATGTGATGATCGTGGATCTCGTGCGCAACGACCTTGCCCGCTGCAGTGAGTCGGGTAGTGTGAATGTGGAAGAGCTCTTTGGTGTCTATTCTTTTCCCCAGGTACACCAGCTTATATCCACCGTAAGCGGATTGCTGCGCAAAGGCGCTCCGTTTACAGATGCCCTGAGATATTCCTTTCCCATGGGCAGCATGACCGGCGCCCCCAAGTATAAAGTGATGCAACTGATAGACCATTATGAGCGGTCGCGGCGCGAACTGTTCTCCGGTACTGTGGGGTATATCAGCCCCGACGGCAATTTCGATTTCAATGTGGTCATACGCAGCATGTTTTACAACGAGGGCACACAATATCTCTCTTACCAGACCGGTGGCGCCATCACCTACGATAGCGACCCGGAGAAGGAATGGGATGAGATGCGCCTGAAAGCATGGGCCATGGAACGCATATTTTCATAGGGAATATATCTCTCCGGGTTTCATTTTTTTAGAAAATACCCGTAATTTTGCCGTCCCGACACAAATAGTTCGATTGTGTAACGGTAGCACAACAGACTCTGACTCTGTTTGTCTAGGTTCGAATCCTAGTCGAACTACTTTAAAAAGCCCGAGAGATCACATCTCTCGGGCTTTCTTATGTTTAGGTTACGATCTGATATTTAATTTACTATATTTGATATGAATTTAAATTCATGGAGCGCGCCGTTGGTTATCATAAGCTTATTATTCTCTTGATGGTCGTCATTATTTCGGTGGTGGTTTGCTGCAAGAAAGAATCAAAGACACCATTGCCTGCAGCGGAGCCAAATGATTCAACAATAGGAACATACATTGGAAGTATGCATATTCACCAGGCCTGGGCATATGGCGGTGCTCCAACATCGACATGGGATACAAGCTATGCAGATACTATCGTGCTTGTGAAGGTTGGCGCAGACTCATTTCATACTGGAACTAAGATATTTACGAGTCCAACGGGTTATTTAAAGATCGATTCATCGGGTGTCTATCCATACTACGATGGTGGTATCCGGGATACGCTGAAAGTGATCACTGCTGCAGACAGTATCAGCTATTACTACTATACATTTGCGCCATATCATGGAGGAACTGCAGGCTTCTCATCATATACTAAAACATTTTCCGGTAGAAGGTAATAGCGGTTGTTAGTTTATATATCTGGAACAGTTTTTGTGATATAGTTCCCGCCGTTGTTGGTGTTCTTCACCAACAACCCGCATGATGGCAAGATAAAAACAAACGCCATCCCCTTGTCTGCTTATTACAATACTTACCGGCTGTCAAACATTGGCACAGCATTTGTTGTATCATATTGCTATTGCAAGGCAGGCTGTTACGCCTATGGCACACTGTGTAATGTGTGCTGCACACTTTGATATTGATCGCCAATGAATTAAGTGCAGGATTGCACACATTGCAGGGAAAAAGAAGTTGCGCAGTTTGGAGTCCTTTGTGCAACCCTTACACCTCTCGTCCTCGTTTGCAAGGGGGATGAAACGGGCCGCATTTGAAACGTTACATTGCCCCGCTCTTTCGGATCTGTGATCTTAAAGCATATTGTTCGGGATTTGCAATCCGCTCCCGCTCAAAAACATTTATTTTCCGGGGTACGGTTTTTGATATGTATTGACCTGCTGATTTCTGTCATGCAAAGAAATGACGTGTATTAGAGTCTATGAAATGCTCATACGCCATATTTGCGGAAAGCAAATAGGATATGGCAACCGAATATATTAAACGTTTTAGTGAGATCGGCATTAAGGACATAGGTTCTGTAGGCGGGAAGAACGCATCGCTGGGTGAGATGTATAATTCTTTGACAGATCAGGGGATCAAGGTGCCTGACGGATTTGCCATAACCGCGGGCGCATTTCGTTATTTCCTGGATGCTAATAATTTGAATGAACCGCTTGAGCGGCTGTCAGCCACTCTGGATCGTAAGAATTTTGCAAATCTTGTGGAAGTAGGATGGGAGGCAAGAACACTTATTATGCAGGCGAAGATACCCGGCGACCTGCAAAAGGCCATCGTTCAGTCGTATGAGTATCTCTGTGGGAGCTTGCCGGGCGCTGTGGCAATAAGGAGTAGCGCAACAGCGGAAGATCTTCCTGATGCAAGTTTCGCCGGGCAACATGAGTCTTTCTTGAATGTGATGGGTTCGGAAGCTGTGCTGCAGGCAGTCCAAAAGTGTTTTGCTTCGTTATTTACAGCAAGAGCTATAAAATACCGTATTGATAACGGTTTTGAAACGGGTGTCTTATTGTCCGTCGGTGTACAGAAAATGGTAAGATCAGATCTTGGTTGTTCAGGTGTAATATTCACCTTAGAGCCGGAATCTGGGTTCAGAGACGTGATACATTTATCCGGTGTGTGGGGCCTTGGGGAGAATATTGTGCAGGGCAGTGTTAGTCCCGACGAGTTCCTGGTGTTTAAACCATCTTTGCTACAGGGAGAACGAGCCATCATACAGCGAAATCTTGGCGAGAAAGCTAAGATGATGGTTTACGCTACAGGAGATGGTTCGTCTTCAATTGTAAACACAGATACGCCTGCTGACCTGAGGAGCACATTTGTATTATCAGACGGGGAAATAACAAGCCTGGCAAAATGTGCATTGACCATTGAAAAGCACTATAAGCGCCCTATGGATATTGAATGGGCGAAAGACGGAGAAAGTGGAGAAATATTCATAGTACAGGCCCGACCGGAAACGGTTCACAGCTCAGTCAGCGCAACCAATATTGTAGAATATAGGCTCACATCCAAGGGGGAGCGAATTGTTGAAGGACAGGCGATTGGCGAAAAGATAGTGTCGGGTGTAGTTCGCCTGCTTTCTTCGGCAAAGGAGATCGATAAGGTGAACAAAGGAGACATAATTGTTACTGAGCTTACAACTCCGGATTGGGATCCGGTTTTGAAGAAGGCTGCTGCGATCATTACGGACAAAGGTGGTAGAACGAGTCACGCTTCAATAGTGGCCCGCGAAATAGGTATTCCTGCCATTGTTGGTGCGGGAAATGCTACGGCAGCAATTAAGGATGGAGATGTAGTGACAGTTTCGTGTGCGGAGGGAAAGAAGGGGAGTGTGTACAAAGGGCGCCTGCAATGGACAGAGACAAAGGTGGATATAGAGAATATACAGAAGCCTCAACACACCCGTGTTATGCTCATCGCCGGTGATCCGGATAAAGCATTTAAGCTATCTTTCCTTCCTAATGACGGTGTCGGACTAATGCGAATAGAGTTCATCATCAATCATTCGATCGGTATTCACCCGATGGCCCTCGTAAAATTTGATAGTGTAAAGGACGAAAATACAAAGCGCAAAATTAAAGAGATCACTTCCGGTTACTTAAATAGAGAGGATTACTTCATTGACAAGCTCTCACAGGGTGTAGCTACCATTGCCGCAGCTTTTTATCCCAAAGATGTTATTGTGAGGATGAGTGATTTTAAGACCAATGAATACGCCAATTTGTTGGGTGGCATAGATTTTGAGCCCAAGGAGGAGAATCCGATGATCGGGTTTCGGGGAGCGTCCCGCTATTATAGCCCTTTGTACCAAGAAGGGTTTCGTCTTGAATGCGAAGCGATCAAAATGGTCAGGAATGAAATGGGATTGACAAATGTGAAGTTGATGATTCCGTTTTGCAGGACAGTAGAGGAGGGAAAGAAAGTGATAGCAGTAATGAAGGAGTATGGGCTGGTGCAAGGCGACAATGGCCTGGAGATATACGTTATGGCAGAGATACCGAGCAATGTGATATGCGCCGAGGAATTCGGGCATGTTTTTGACGGATTTTCTATTGGTTCAAACGACCTCACCCAATTAACGCTGGGAATAGACCGGGATTCGGCACTGGTGGCGAATTTGTTTAGTGAGCAAGATCCGGCTGCCAGGGAAATGATCGCTACGGTAATAGCTAAAGCCAAGAAGATCAATAAAAAAATCGGATTGTGTGGGCAGGCACCGAGCGACTATCCTGAATTTGCCAGGTACCTGGTTGGGCAGGGTATAGACAGTATTTCCTTCAATCCTGATGCCCTGCTAAAGGGCATTGAGAATATAAATAATGCGGAGCTGGCAAGGGTTTAATGGGTTTGATCACTATCATGATCTTCAATGATGCAGGTCATAGTGGCTTCCGGAAAGTCAATATATTTTTAGGCATAAATGCTAATTAATTTATGGAACCAAATATTCAGAATAGGCGTTTTGCAAGATCACGAAAAAACAGTGTGGATGTTGAGCGTCTATATTTCCTAATCTTTCAAATATTATTAAAATGAAACCGAAGTTCAACTATGGCATTTATATAGACCATCAGCATGCGTTTGTTGTTGCGCTGAATCACCTGCACCAAGAGCATTTCATTTCTGAAGAGGTAGTGGACAGTCCGGGTAGTTCCGGAAAGGTAAAAAGAATTTCCCAACAGGAGCATGCACAAAATAAAGCTCATGAAAACATGACGAGACTCGTCCGGGCAGTAGTTGATAAGTTGACAACTGTGAGCGGGTTACTCGTCTTTGGGCCTGCGCAGGCAAAATATGACCTTCAGAATGAAATAGAAGGCACTGTGCGTCTTAAAGAGATTAAACTTGATGTGATGGCAAGTGATGTAATGGACGAGAAAGCCGCGGTTCGGTTTGTGAAGGATCACTTTTCAATGATCAAGGTTGGGCACCAGGCATTTACAGCGGCAAAGAAGTGAACCGTTTTAATATCAAAGACCTCCGCCCGAATGATTTGAACATCGGCGGAGGTCCTTGTTTTGTGCATGGTCGCAAATCCGACTTTTTATGTCCTTTGTTTAGTTGATACTTTCTAACTGCTCATACTCTGCAGCAAATTCCTTTATGCGGGCCGCGAAGATGTTCAACGTGTTATTGACCATGTTAATGATCGTCCCGTCTTCCCAGATACTGCCGGCTTTAACGCCGGTAAGCACTTCTATCCCTTCTTCAATATTGTTAGCGGTCCATATCTTAAATTTATCTTCTTTTATTGCGTCAACGACCTCTTCTTTTAACATTAGGTTTTTGATATTTGAGGCGGGGATCAGAACTCCTTGCTCGCCATTTAACCCTAATGCTTTGCATATCTCGTAATAACCTTCTATTTTTTCGTTGACACCTCCGATTGGCTGTATCTCACCCTTTTGGTTGACGGACCCCGTTACTGCAATACCCTGTTTGATAGGTACACCCGACAAAGAAGATAATATAGCATAAAGCTCTGTGCTGGAGGCGCTGTCGCCCTCTACGCCGGAGTAACTCTGCTCAAAGACAAGTCTGGCGGACAGGCTGGGCGGTTTATCCTGCATGAATTTGTTCATTAGGAAACCACTTAAGATCAGCACCCCCTTGGTATGAATCGGGCCGCTTAGTTCTGCCTCCCGCTCTATATCTATAACTCCGGATTTTCCCGGACTTACTGTGCAGGTGATGCGTGATGGAACGCCGAATGTTATATCGCCGAAATCGAGTACCGACAGGCCATTTATTTGGCCGATCTCAGAACCACGGATGTCAATTAATATTTGCCCATTGGCAATCATCTCAGTGATCTTTTCTTGGATCAGGTTGGAGCGGTTGCTCTTCTCTTCCACTGCTTTAGTTATATGTTTGGCCGCTATTGCTGTTGCATTTTCCTGGCGGGCGTAGTGATCTGCTTCTCTTAATATGTCGGAGATGATGCCGAACTTGGTGCTTAGTTTTTCCTGGTTTTCGGCTAGCCTGGAACTATATTCAATGATCTTTGCAAATGCCGTGTTTTCAATATTCAATAGGTTTTCTTTTTCCGTAATGACCCTGATGAATTCTGTATAACTATGCACATTGTCATCTGAGAGGTCCATTACGGTGTTGAAGTCAGCTTTTATCTTGAAAAGCTCTCTGAAATCGCTGTCGTAGTTGTATAGTAATCTATAAAGATGCGAGTTGCCGATCAATATGACTTTCGCGTTCAGAGGTATCGGTTCTGGTTTTAGTGTTTTTGTAGTCAAATATCCGAGTTGGTCGGTAGCTTCCTCTATAGAAATCTCCCTGTTTTTTAGGGCCCGTTTAAGACATTCCCATGAAAAGTAGTTTTGCAGAAGCTCGTCTATACGTATGATCAGGTATCCTCCATTGGCGTTATGAAGGGAGCCCTGCCGAATCATTGTAAAGTCGGTTATCAGCGTTCCCATAAAGGATTCCTTTTCTACTCTTCCGGTCAGATTGTTATATGTCGGGTTTCTTTCAATAATTACCGGTGCGCCTTCTAAATCGCGATTATCAACCAGAACCGTTACTTCATACCTTTTTTGAAAGGGATTTTCTGCAGGGGAACTCGATTTTTGTGATTTCATGAAGTCAGGCAGGTTTTCCAGGATATCCTCTTTCACAAGTGCCAGGTATTCTATCACCTGCCGGAGTTCTCTGTATTTTTCGTTCAACTCATCGATCAAATGACCAATAGCTGCTCCGGCAACCTCTTTCGTCAGCTTATCTACCGCCTGGACCATTTCTTTTTCTTTCTTTCTGATCTCACGAAGCCCGGTATCGAGTTTTTCCTGCAGTTTCGTCTGAGCAGCATTTATTTTGTCCAGTTCAGGTTCGCTCATTTGGCTGATCTGCTTTTCTGTAAGCGGTTTTTTGTCTTTCAGCGGAATAGTGAGTATACTGGTTGTGGTTTGTTTGATCATGAAGGATTCCTGTTCAGCATATTCAGATATTGTTCTGAGAACATCTTCCTGGAAATCTTCGAATGCATTGACGATCTTCCCTTTTTTTTCCGCATATTCTTCACTTTCGAAGACCTTCACCAGTGCATGAAAAACATCCTCAACCAGGCTTTTCATTTCTTTTTTGAATACGACGGCTTGTCCGGGAGGCAAGAACAGTTTATGAGGCCGGTAAGTATCTTTGAAATTGTTGACATAACACCAGTCGAAAGGAATTTTATCGTTTTTAGCCTGCGCTTCGACGAAATTGGTGACGGCAGTGAGTTTACCGGTACCCGACGCCCCTGAAACATAAATATTGAACCCGGGTGCTTTCATCCCTAATCCCAGCTTCAGCGCTTTTATTGCTCTTTCTTGCCCGATAATGACATTGTCATGGTTTATTGATGCGTGTCCGGTTTTCTCTCCTGTATTGAAGATGTCCGGTTCGCATAGTTTCCTAACCTCCGTAAATGATAGACTCTTTTGCATTATATTGTTGATTTGGGTGGTTGCGATCGTAAGACCGATCGTGCTGCAAAAATGAATAGACAGTTACAGGGGTATTATGATTTTCGTCACCTGGCCTGATGATTGTTGTTAACTGGTTAAACTATTTAAGTTGTGTCGGTTCTCTCTTTTTTAACAGGGATCTCCCTCGGTGGCCGTGTTGGTTGAGGTTTTTCCCCGGGTGGTACATCGGTATTGGGAGTTGGATCTACTTCTTTACCTGGTCCCGGCTTTAATTCGGGTACAGCAGGTGGAACGATCTCGGGATTTGTATCTGGTGTACTCATGTCGCTTATTTTTTACAAATCTCCAACAGGCTGCCAGTCGAACGGGTGACGTGGATCACGTTCCTCATTGACTTAGGTCATTTTCGTAGATAATGCTTCGGCCTACTTTCGGTCTCGTTTTAAAACTGATATACATTGTCGTCTGATAGATCAAATAAACTCTTTTCCGGTAAGCCATCATTCATGTTTTATTTCATGGTACTGGGTATTGCCGCTATACTTTACTTGTCAGTAAAGAGTGCAAAAACAGAAGTTTCATGGAATGTCTTTAAGGACATGGTTCTTCGACACGACGTAGAGCGGGTCAATATAGTTAATCGGGAGACTGTGGATGTATATATTAAGCCGGATAGTCTGAAAAAGGCTGTTTATAAGGATTTGCCAGCTCTCAGAAGGTCTGTCAGTTCTCCCGGTGCACAATACTGTTTTCAGATAGGGTCTCCTGATGTATTTGAGCGCCGGCTTGATGAATTGCAGGTGACGTTCAAAGAGGTGGACAAGGTAAGTGTAACTTACTCGTCGAAGGCAAGCTGGGTATCTGCAATTTTTACTTGGATATTGCCGCTTGTCATACTTAGTGTGCTATACATCTCTTTCAGGAAAACACTCGGGGGTGGTGGACCGGCAGGTAGATCGGTGTATGATTTTGGAAAGACACGTGATGCAGAATACACCAAGGGGGCGATAAGTCCGATAAGTTTCAAAGATGTGGCCGGATATGAAGAAGCCAAGGCTGAAGTGATTGAGGTAGTGGATTTCTTGAAGAATCCTGGAAACTTCACCCGTCTCGGCGCGAAAATTCCCAAGGGGGTACTGCTGATTGGCCCTCCCGGAAGTGGAAAGACATTGATGGCGAAAGCCGTTGCCGGCGAGGCAGGAGTTCCATTCTTCTCGTTATCCGGATCGGAGTTCATAGAAATTTTTGTCGGTGTGGGTGCGTCGCGTGTAAGAGATCTGTTTGATAAGGCAAAGGAAAAAGCGCCCAGTATCATTTTTATTGATGAGATCGATACGGTGGGAAGGATCAGGGGTAAGGCACAATCATTCCAGGCCAACGATGAGCGCGACAGCACACTCAATCAGTTACTTACCGAAATGGATGGTTTTGATCCTAATACCGGGGTTATCGTGATGGCTGCTACTAATCGAGCAGACATATTGGATCCGGCACTCCTCAGGGCGGGCAGATTTGATCGGCACATTTACCTTGAGTTGCCGAATGTAGTGGAACGTGAGGCCATCTTCAATGTGCATCTTAAGCCGCTGAAACTCGCTGCTTCAGTGAACGGAGCTTCACTGGCAGCTCAAACGCCGGGTTTTTCCGGCGCCGATATAGCAAATGTGTGTAACGAAGCAGCACTGATAGCGGCAAGACAAAAGAAAGATAAGGTGGATGGGGACGACTTCTTTAGTGCTATAGACCGGATAGTAGCTGGGCTGGAAAAGAAAACCAAAATAATAAACCCAAAAGAGAAAAAGGTGATCGCATACCATGAGGCCGGCCACGTTGTTGTCAGCTGGATGCTCAAAAACGTAGACCCGATCATCAAGGTTAGCATCATTCCCAGGGGAAAGTCATTAGGTAGTGCATGGTATCTGCCCGAAGAACACCAGATCGTTACTTTGGCACAATTTAAAGATCAATTGTGTGCAGCGCTGGGAGGCAGGGTGGCGGAGGAGGTTATTTTCGGGCAACCCTCGTCCGGAGCTCTGGATGACCTGGAAAAGGTGACCAAGCAGGCATATATGATGGTGGCTAACCTTGGATTGGACCCGGCTTTGGGTACCATTAGCTACTATGATTCAACCGGTTCTTATGAGAGTTCGTTGCAGAAGCCTTATAGTGAAGCAACCGGTCAGCTAATAGATGAAGAGGTACGGAAGCTCGTCAATGAAGCACACAAAACAACTACCGAAATACTTGCCGGTAAGAGAGAAGAACTTGATGCCCTTGCAAATTTATTGCTCAAAAAGGAAATTGTGCACAGGGAAGAGATCGAAGGTGTGCTGGGTAAACGTAATACGGGTTAAAGTGATTTTTGCTAGTTGGCAAGTTTTATGTCGATGAGTGTTTTTATGTCCTGTAAAGACTTTTTTGTTACTTCTATTTTGATACCTCTGCCTTCTGCATATGCCTTGGCACCTGCAAGTTCTTCTTTTATGGTTTTAGATACTGTACTGTTCATAACAGCATCGGTAGCTTTTTGTCCAAAGACCATGGATATCTTCATTGAGCTGTCACGAGGCAGTAGGTAAATGATCACCCTTTTCTGATCTTTTAGACGGTAGCTCCACCCGAATTTCTTCCCTGAATATTTCCATTCTTCGGTCGCGTTAGGAAAAGAACTACTTACATATTTGCAGATATCTTTCCAAAACGACGAGGCACCAGCTAATCCATTAGCGAGCGCCTCGTCTGTTGGTTTTTCGTCTTCCTGCATGAAAATGCTCGTGCCCATAGCAATTTTCCACTAAGATAAATAGCTCTGAGGAATACTACATTGTCCTCTATCCGATCGTGGATGGATGTTCGTTTCCAAATCCAACAACAATGGATAGCAGAACCGTTTCTTCTGTAGGAATTAAATTTGTAATAGCCTTTTGTTTGTGCCACAAATTTTCCGAATCCAACAGGGCATATATCGAGTTCTATCGCTTTTGCTGCCAGCATAATGTTCCGGGCACACATTCCGTCGTCATTGCTGTTCTTCACCAACAACCCGTAATGCACTAACTCCTCCTTTTCAACGAAGGTGAAGCGGGTAGCGTTTGAAACGCGATCTTGCCCCGTTCTTTCGGATCTGTGATTTTAAAGCATATTGTTCGGGATTTGCAATCCGCTCCCGCTCTGTTTCCTGCTCTAAAACATTTAGATTTGTCATAATAAATTCCGTTGTAGACGGATTTCTATTCGGAGTTCGGAATGCCTTTTGGAATATCCCGGACAACAGGGGCTGTTTGCAAATAATAGGTTACAAAAAATTTTACCGGGCAACTATTCAATTACTTGTTATTTTGTGATGCTATGAAAGAGTTGATCGCGCCGTTGATGATCATTTGTTTCCTTATCTATGGTACAAAAAGCTTCATTGATAAGATCGCCACTATTCAGGATCAGGTAGATGAGATGAAAGTGGCTGTTGCAGACGTTAAGGAAATAGTGCCTGCAGGGGCAGCGATCTCATTTCATGTTTATGGCGATACGACGAATACTGCCACATTTTATTTGTGGGCACGTTATGCGTTAGCGCCACACTACTTGTCTCCGGACCCGAATGAATGTGATACGGTGCTTTCAGTGTTCCCTGTGCTGAGGCCGGGTGTAGATTTTTCAACACTTATTAAAAGACGAAAAGTATTGTGGAAGAAAGAGTATAGTAGTTGTGGTTTTCTGCTTACAAGTCGCCATTGATATGAGAAAGAGCAACCGTTTTATTGTTTTGATCGGGATGTTTACAGGCTGCATCAGTAGTCTTTACTTTTTGTCACTATATTTTTCGCTGCCTTTTTGGCTTTGCGGAGCAATGGTATTGATATTCCTTACTTTATTAAGTATCTGGGTCATGACTGATTCTCCGAAAATTCTTGGGGGTGATGTCAGGAACCGGCTGGCAATAGAGCGGAATGATAAAAAGATGAGTATAAAGGGTGCTCTGCTAAGAATAGGTTTGCCTGCTTTGCTTCTTGGGGTAGGGATGTATATGTTTACTTATGTTGCTGTCCATTTTGCCGGCAAGCATGGAGAATGGGATGCATGGGATATGTGGAACTTAAAGGCTCAGTTTCTTTCAGATCCCGACAATTGGCATAATCTGTTCCGGTATAAAGAACGCACGCATGTCGATTATCCATTGTGTCTGCCGGCAACTATTGCTTTCTTCTTGCGGCTGTTTGGTTCTGATTATTTATTGATCGTTCCTTTCGTTTTTGCTTTTCTCACGAGCATATGCATGCCGGTGATGATATTCAACGAAATATCAGGAAGAAACATTATCCTCGCTGCTCTTGTGTTTGCGGTGTATATATTTGATGGCATATATGTAGTGGTAGGAGTACACCAATATGCCGAGGTGGTGATCGCACTTTTCTTTCTTAGTGCCTGTGTCTGTATCAACTATGCCGCCACCGATCGGAAATACCTGGTACTCTCTGCCTTATTCCTTGGATTGTGTGCGTGGGCAAAGAACGAAGGACTTATACTGGCCGCCATCTTTCTGTTATTCTATGCAAAAACGTTCTTTTCCGGGCAGAATTATAAGCTTACATTATTTTCATTAGCCTTTCCACTTGGCGTGTTGGCTATATTTAAGCTGTCGTTCGATGTGCAGAATGACATGGTGAGTGGCATCGGGTCTGATACATGGAGTTACCTTTTTGATGGCAGCAGATATCAACAGATATTCGATTCATTTGTCATCAGGATAGGGCACCGGTTTAAATACACTGCCCTGTTATTTGCTTGCTATCTTCTGGCTTGCATCATACAAAAAAAGATGCCCGCGAAACAAGTGCTGCTGGTGTTATGCTGCCTGATCGCATACCAGGGAATATATGTGGTCACGCCAATGGATCTGGACTGGCATTTGCGTACATCGCAGGATCGGTTAATGTACCAGGTGTTTCCCTCGCTCCTGTATGCCATGTTTAACAGTCTTGCAGATATTAAATTCCCTTACATGGATAAATGGGATGCCTGGACTGCCTGATGCGCGCCGGCAGGACAAAACAATCCCTGGTCTTCTTATAGGAATACTTGCAGGCTATCAAACATTGGCACAGCATTTGTGGTATCCTATTGCTATCGCCAGGCTGGCTGTTTCGCAAAATTGCACACTGTGTAGTGTGTGTTGCACACTTTGATATTGATCGCCAATGAATTAAGTGCAGGATTGCACACATTGCCGGGAAAAAGAAGTTGCGCAGTTTGGTGAGCTTTGTACGGGCTTAATGCTCCTCGTGTTAAAGCACAGGGCGGTCAGTACCAAGCGAAACAGCTCCGGCAAAATTGCACACTGTGTAAAGTGTGTTGCGCACATTAATGTTGATTATCAGCTTTTTACGTTCACTATTGCACACATGCCTGTGAAAAAACAAATTGCGCACTTTGCGTCAGTACGGTTCCGTTACCGGGCCAGGGTCACATCTCCTTTTTCTTCTATCGTCTTGCCGTTGCAGTCATAGCTGATGTAGTAGAAATAGGTGCCTATGTCCTGGGGAATGCCATTAAAAGTACCATCCCAGCCATATCGTTCATTAGATGTTTCAAATACGGTCTGGCCCCAGCGGTTAGCTACCCTGAATATGTGAATGGCATGGTTGCCCGGTGTTATCGGGCGGAAAACATCATTTTTCCCGTCTCCGTTCGGTGTGAACAGCGTTGGGAAAGATACATTGCAGCAGTTCTTTGCATTGATGAGCACCTGGTCAGTTGCGGTACATCCGAATGGGTCCTGTACCGTAAGGCGCACATATCCCGGTAGCTCTATTCGGCCGTATATTTCTTTCTGATTGAGGTTGTTGAAGAAATGTTCCGGGGTCCAAGTGTAAAAATAGTCATAGTTGTAGCTCTTCACCGAGAACAATATACTGTCGCCAATGCATATTCCGTCGGTGCGGTCGGCAATGATCCCTGCTTCAGGGTCCTGGTGCACCATTATAGTATCTGTGATATCAGCAGACCGGCATAGGTCACCTACCTGTCCGTTCACCTCAATGGTATGCGTACCGGAGTTCACCCACAGCAGTTTGAAGGGGCCTGCATGGGCGGCATCTGTGGCCGATAGTATGGAGGCATCGCCAAAGTGCCAGGTATAATTGGTGATGCCGTCCGTAGCAGACTGTACGGCTACTACCACTGTATCGCCTATGCATACATCATGCCGACTTTGTATCTGTAGTTCAGGAGCGGTCACCGCATGCACCTTTATGGTGTCGGCATTGGTACACTGTGCCTGCGGATACTTCACGGTAAGGATTACAGGCAGGTAACCGGTAGTGTCACATTTTATGGTCACCGTATCAGGGGTTGATTGGTGTATCACATAGACGCCCTTCGGTAGAGACCACGTATAAGTAGCCTCGTTTTGAAACGCGGCTGTGAGTCTAACCGTATCAGATCTGCATATAGTTGCCGACCGGGGAGAGATAGTGGCATCAGGGGTTGGGTAAACGGTTACAGCGATCGTGTCGCGCACACTTTCGCAGCCATCCGCCGTTTGGCTCACATAGTATAAGTAGGTGCCGGTTGTGCCTGTGTTAGGAGTTGGTGGCACGGTCGCTCCCATGTCTGAGTAGGAAGAGTACCATAGCAGGTCTTTTCCCGCTGCCTTCAAGGGAACTGCCGGCTGCCCCAGGCAGTAGTAAACATTCATGGCAGTGTTTGGGCGCGACGGAATAGGTGCAACGATCAGGTGCAGCTTCACCGCTGAGTCGCACCCATACATATTGGTAGTATGGTAGGTGTAGTCTCCCGGGGTGTTGTAGTATTTGCCGCCAAAGGCATAATGCTCTCCCTCACATATTTTCCCGGTGAGTTCGGTAGATGAGGTGGGATTGATGCTCAGGTTCAGCGTTACAATGGAGTCGCAGTAGGCAGTAGGGAATGTGTGGGTATATGACCCTGCAGTGGAGTAGGTAGTGCCGCCGAAAATATAGGTTTGTCCGGGACAGATACCCGCACTTACAACACCCTTATATACCGTTTTGATCGTGGCAGAGGTTGTTCGGTAGCACCCTGTCGGAATAGTATAAGTGATGGTTGCCATACCTCCCGATACTCCGGCCAGCTTTCCTGATGTGGACCCTGCCAGCGCAACGGATGGGTTGCTGCTCGTCCATATTCCGCCCGGTGTTATACAACTCAGTATTGTTGTATCTCCCGTGCATAAGGTAGCAGACCCGGTAATCACTGCCGGTATCGGGCTTACTGAGATCGTTGTCGATGCCGTACATCCCGCGCCGGTGGTGTAGTTGATGGTTACAGTGCCGGGCGCATTACCGGTCACTATGCCGGTAGCGGGATGAATGGTAGCGATAGCTGTGTTGGTGCTCGTCCATATGCCGCCGGGTGTTGTATTGCTCAGGGTTATGGAACTGCCGACGCATACCTGCGATGCGCCGCTGATTGCAGAGGGTAGCGGGTTCACGGTAAATGGCGTTGTTACATAGCAGCCCGGGCCAAAAGAATACGTGATGGTAGCAGTTCCCGCAGATATCCCGGAAGCATACCCTGTTGACGGATTGATCGTGGCAACGGTGGTGTTGCTGCTACTCCAGGTGCCACCGGCAATTGGGTCGCTCAATGTTGCAGTATTGCCAACGCATACAGATGATGCTCCGGATATAGACGGAGTGGTCAGGCTGCCGGCTTCGATGAACACCCCCGAATCGTAGAATGAGTTTCCTGCATCTGCGATGGTGAGTTTAAGGTGATAGGTATTGCATGGTATTACTTTGTGCACAGCGCTCATCTTGGTTGTATAGCCTTTATAGGTAAAGTTTGCGCCGCCTGTATTGTCCACGTAGTAAGAAGTGAACGGAGAGCCCGCGCCCATTGATGTGCAATTGGCGAGTGTATAGCCTGTGCCGGGTATGCCGCTGTTCACGCTGTTCACGGTTACCGGTATTGTGGTGCCGGGTACAAGCGCCATATTGTCTGTGCCTGGTATGCCGGGGCCCGATATGAAGAACGCGAATGCGTCATTGTATGGGCCGCATGTAGATTTGTTGTACTCTTCAGATCCGAACTGGTAATTGAATCTGACGGTATCACCTACAACAGAGAAGTCAAATTCCAGGATGCAGGCATCATGTGTAGTGGATCCTGCAAGTGTATTGAGTGCTGCGTCTCCTGCGGCTCCGTTATTGGTATTGGCCAGTGTTGACTCAGGGCCGCTGGCTCCTGTAGCCTTTCCCGTTGTGAGTATGATGCCGCTACCGATACCGAATAATGTGGTGCCGGTGCCCAGTATGGTTCCCGGCGTCACAGTGAAGAGCCCGTTGGCTTGTCCGGGGCAGGAGAGGGTAGGGCTGCTTATCGTGATACCCGGTCCGGCAAGCGCGCTGGCCAGTACGGTTGCGGTCTGGTTTGGAGCTACCGCTAACTGTGCATAGATACTGTGTGATAAAGCAATGTTGATCAGGACGGTAAGTACAGCCGTGAATAATTGAGGCTTATGTTTAATTGCGCACATGTAAAAGAGATATAGTACAGTGCGAAATTATTTTTACAGTCTTATGCCACTTTTATCGCAGGATGAATTAATTGTAACGAAAATGTTTCCTGTTGAAGTAATTATGGGGCAACAACAATTTGCCGCGTGGTTTGTTTGGATCCTTCAATGACGTGTAACACATACATACCTGCAGCGGCAGGCGTATATTGAAACATATGATCGCCGGGTGGAAAGACTTGTTTGTCAGCAATAACTGCGATTCGCTCGCCAATGAAATTATACAGGACAATGGACACGGGTTCACTTGAGGCGGTCGTATAACTGATCGTGAAGTCTCTTTTTGCAGGATTGGGATAGATATTGATGTCGCTTTCCGGCCTTGGGGATGTGTGGATGCCGGTTGGGCATCCGGCAATGGTGCTCAGGGAACCACCCACAACAGAGAAGTCGGCATTAAATGACTGGTAATAAATATTTGCTGCCGTGCCATCATGGATGATAAGTGTATTCTCGTCGTTCTTGGTATCAGCAGATACAGACCAGTTGTGCGATCCGGTCAGCACCTGCGGGTCAGAGCATTTATCAGACGGATCAACGATCATGTACTTATTATGGTACAGTCCTGATCCGCTATATACTTTGAAGGTGCTGCCTAAACCGCTGGTGAATGTGGTGTAGGGCGTGTATGAGTTACTGTAACTATCATCAATTCCCGCCACATATACCCCGGCACTTTTGCGGGACATGATCAGCGACGCGTCGGAGTTATCGGTAAATGCATACATAGCAAAGTACAGGTCTTTATCGGCTGTTGATATGGTGCTTTGTATCTTGCCATTTGTTCCGTCAGATGGACTGAAGTACAATTCTACATGTGTCCCGTCGATGGTGAAATTGTGCTTGCCGAGATCTGTCTTTTTCGGCCCGAATTTAGAAGATGAAGTGACCGGAGCGATACCGCTTCCTCCCCACATCATATTGAATTCGCCGATGTAGGCATGAGCCAGTGCGGAGTCTTGCATTATGACGATATTGTTGTAGTCGCTGTTTAGCTGGTTGGATGTCCAGTTAGTGGATCCGGTCCACACGATCGCGTCATTAGGGTCGGTAGAGTTGCCATCTATCACCATGAATTTGTTATGCATGATGCCGTATGTGCCGCTCGTAGGGCTACCAAGCTTATTTATTGCCGGGTTTAGCAATGAGATTCCGGTGTTTGAGGCGCTGCTGTCAAATATCCATCTTACCTGCACACCCCTGGTATAGGCATTATTGACCGCAGTAGCGATATTGGCAAAGCTTCCTTGTATGTAATCATAAACGGCTATGTCAAGTGAGTATTTGGCCCGGTTGATATAGGCAACCAAAGTATCTGCCGCGCACGAGTTCAGGTAAACCGCATTGACACCGGTAGATACCGCAGTATTCACGGGATGATTGAAATAGTATTTGATCTTGTTTCCGGCGTTTACTTCAATGCACGCGAGAGTGAGTATGATGAGAAGAAATGTGGTCTTTCGCATTGGTCTAAATTATGGCAGTTTTTCCTCTTCCAACATTAAATTTATTGGTTGATGGTGGCTCTGAGAGTTTGATTGTATTCGTCGGCAATGACTTTTATAAAGTAATTACCCGTTGGTAATGATAGCATATATGCTTCATTTTCTGTGAGTTGTGGTAAGGTTGCCAATGTCATGTTCCTTCCATCCATTGTGCTGGCCGAAATGGTAACGTTGTGCAGTGTCTGTTGTGTTTGTATATGAAGTTCTGATGTTGATGGGTTCGGGTAGATCGATACGGCCTTCATCTTCCTTCCGGCATCGGCTACTTCAGTTCCTGGGGAATGTGTTGCTAGCCACATGGTAATATTCATGATGAGCCTCCTGTGGTTTCCTGATGCGTCATTCCAATACCCGTTGTAGAGGGTACATGTTGGATTTCCAGTGCCGTCGTCGGTGGGGGAACTGTCGCCTATGGCAGCAACTTTCCCTTTCCCAAATCGGGCGTAGGCAACCATCACGTTCGTATTACCTGTTGCTGAACCTGTCTTATATACTACACCCTTTACTGTGGAGTTTTTGGATGGGTCCATTGTCATGGTGGTACCGCCGGACCACTTCACCTGTGAGACATCTCCCATGCCTCCATGTATTATGGAATCGGTTCCCGATGCGGAGATATTACTGGTTGTTTGTGAGAAATCTGCCAGGTCGAATTGAATGCCGAACGGATTTGTTTTGATTGTGTTGTTGTTGAACAGGTCGTTCCAGATTGCGGGAGCATCCCATCCGTCGCCATTTCTGTCGCTACCGGTATGGTCTGCTATCATGAACAAGCTGCCTCCGTTCTGCACATATTGTACAATGGCATCCTTTTCGGCAGATGGGAAGGCAATGTTAGGTTCGTCAATGATAAAGATGTCATACTTACTAAGATCCTGGCTATTGCCGCTGTTGTTATAGGTTATCTGTCCGTTCCATGGGAGCGTTTCAACGGCATATCCCTTGTTAACACAGTCCACGGCCCAGCTTGACAGAGCACCTGTCCAGTAGGTTTCGGCTGTTGAGCCGGATATGCCACTTTGTGCCGGTGTAGGGATCTGCTGGGGATTGCTTTGATTCCCGGATGAGCTGAGATAGGCCCCGGAGCCATACTTGATATTTGTCTGGTCTGCATCGATCACCCAATCCGCGTTGCCGGCCATCTCGGCCTTTGTGGCGTCGAACAGGATATGAGTAGTTTGCCCTTTTGTTAACTGAGGTATGCTGATCATCAGTGTAACAGATGCTAATATTATGCTGCCGTAGAAGCGTGAACCTGAATTCATTGATCAATATAGATGTTGCAAATTTATTGTGTATAAGGCCCTCCGGGAATTATGTTATTGTTACATTTCGACGGAGTATCCTAAAAGGAGAAAGCAACCATAATGGTTGCTTTCAGGAGGTTTATACGGATGTGTTGGTTGTATTTGAAGTGTTTTACAGGCTATTCAATCATTACTTTAGCAACAGAACAACTGTTTTGATTACTCAAACGAGCAAAGTACATGCCTGGCATAAGGTGAAGGCCATTAACTGATATTTGTTCTGTTCCGGCTTGTGTGTGGATCGTTTCTGTATGTATGATACGGCCGGCTAGATCGTAAACTGAGAGCGTGTGGGTAGCATTCTCTATTGCTGTGTACATCAGGTTGATGTTGTCTGCAGTAGCAGCGCCTACTACCTGCAAAGCAACCTTTGGTTCAGAAGAAACCTCTTCTACACCTACTTTGCTGGTGTAGTTAAGCACGAAACTGTCTATCGCGCTGCTTGGGCGGTTGCCGCTGCCTGATGATGCTGTAAGCGCCACAACGCGTATATAAACTGCCGATGACTGGTTATCTAAAGCAGTTCCGAAATTTACCGTCACCAGGTTATTTGAGAATGTCTTGTTTCCTGTTGTCAGTGTGCCTGATGCTGCAGCGGTTGTGAAGGAGCCTGTTTCTCCTACACGGTAGTCAACTGCCCATGTCGTTGTCCTTGGGCTGCTGGTATCGAGAGACTGGAGCAGGAAGGAAGCAGTAAATCCTGTACGGCTGGTTGTATTTGCCAGCTTCAGCACAAACGCGGCGCCGGGGTCCAGGTTTGGATGTGTGCCATTGGTTGGAGATACCTGGCGTATGCCCAGCGCCCTGTTAGTATAAGTGGGGGCAGTAGCAGGAGCAGGAGGGCAGAAGTTGTCTCCGGGTTTTGTAGCAGATGCAGAAGGGTAATTCTTAAAGCCACCACCAAGTACAAGGCCTGCACAGGCAGTAGTGTCTGGAGATATCTGGAAAGGCAACCCTGCCAGAGTACTTACAATGGCCTCTATCGTTCCCAGGGAGGATGATGTGGCATTATTGTATGTTGTCCACCCTGTAGGGTAGCCGCTGCTAAGGCCATCAAAAGTTTGTACATACGGAGGCGTGGTGAGTGTGATCTGGGCACTGGCTCCGGTTACCGAAACGACAAAAGAAAGAAGTAAAGCTATTTTTTTCATACGCTGATTTTTGCTGTAAAAGTCAGTTCCTAATATTTCCTCAATGAGACCTGTGTCTTACTAAATTGTTATGTTGGCATTATGGGCAACGCGCGTCTGTGAAGCGGACATCAGATGTGTCACGCAAGGTGAATTCGGGGGTTGATATGTATAATGTAATGATACCCACTATTGTTCCGTTGCCGGTTGGTGTTAAGGCCGGTTGGAATGTTGCATAGCTACTGTTATACATGACCAGCTTGGCGGTATGATCGCAATTCGTGATCGTTCTGTTTGTGCTCGATGACGGAGCCGAATACGGAACATTGGCTGATGCTGTTTCAAATTGCATGTTGCTTAGCTTTACCAGCGTATTTGCATATTGATGCGAATTGGAAAAGAGGTCCGTAATGGAGATCTCGGCAGGTTTAATGGTATGAGGATATGATGCCTTTACGATAAAGTTATTGAGCAATGTAGAGGGTATGCCATTTGTTGTACCATCTGCGTTCACTGAATAGGTGATCTCCGGTACGCCTTTGTAATTAGTAAGGTAGAGGCCGCTTGTTTTTAAGTATATCTTTCTTCCTACGGGATAGTCGCCATAGATGTCTGATTTGTCGATGATGACAGCAATGCCTGCGCCGGAAGTATCTTCGATAATGATCTTTTTGTAGATGTTTCCTGAGCGGTCGTCGCCTATTACAATGCCATAGATGACCGTATCGCCGAGCAGCCTGGACTGATCTTGCGGAAGCGCGAAGGCCATATCAGTAAGGTTACGGATACCGGCACTAACTGCCAGGTTCGGATCAACTCCGCTGGTGTCCGGTGGCGCGTCGAATGCCTGTTTTACACAGGAAGAAATAATAATACTGCTCAGAAGGCATATACACGATAAACGAAGTGCTCTCATATTGTTATTCTGTTGATTAGAAACGTAGTGCGATATTTGCGAAGAAGTTGATACCGGGTGCGTAATCGTATTTGTTGGCAAACCGGTCCGGGTTTCGGGAGATGTAATCATATCTGAGCTGCTCATACCCGGTTGTCTTAATGTCTGTTTTATTCAAGACATTCGATATTACCAGCGAGCAATACAGTGATTTTCTTCTTTTTGAGTGTTTTAAGAATTTGCCCACATTAAATGATTTGCTGCCTGATACGTCAACGGTGTATGCGGCGGGCAACCGCTCTTGGCCAATGATCTTTCTCCATTGCGCGCTGCCTGCCGGTACAAGGTCAACTGCCTGCGGCGTGCGACGGTCGGGGTTGATGGTCACATAGCTGCGGTCAATATAGTTCACATTGATGCGTCCCCGCCAGTTGTTGCCGGGATTGTAATTGCCCGCCAGAGAATATACAGACTGTGGCCCGTTGCCAACATAGTAATTCTTGATGTAGATGGTATGGGCGGAAGTTGTCATTGTAGGGTCATTATCCTGGTAAACAGTAACTGTAGGCCTGTTTGCATAATATAGTTGCCCTATGGCCGCGACGCCGGTCAGGTTCCACTGGGAGTTAAGTTTTACCCTACCGGAAAATTCTGTGCCTATGGACCTGATAGTGGCATTGTTGACAACAAAGTTCACGAAAGAACGAATGGCCGGATCGTCATTATAGAAACGCATTATGTAAGACATATCGGTTGTTTCCGTTACATACCCTGTGATATTAAGGTTCAATAACGGCGATTTGAGCTGGTAACCGCACTCCGCTGTTTTTGCTTTATATGGAGAAGGTGTGCTGACGCTGTTGCCATTGGTAGTAACTGATATATATGCGTTTGACACGCCCGGTGCTTCTTCCCGGTATTCTGCATCCAGAAAAACCGAATTGCGCATATCAAATTTATAGGTCACTCCTCCCTTAATTTTCGGAGTAACGAAGGTTACCGGCTGTCCTGTGCCATAGGAACTAACCGGGAACAGACCATTTTTCATAAGACCTTCGCGCGTATATGAGGTGTAGCCCATGTTGAATGACGAGAAGAATTCGAACTTGTTATAAACAAATACCCCTTGTCCCCATGCATTGCTCTGTAGTATTCTTACTTTGTAATCATAATCGTATTTATCTCCTACCTTGATGAGTTGATTTGGGTGATTCAGGTCATTTTGTGTAACGTTGATGTTCCCAATGGATTGTTGGACAGCAAACTGATTATAGTTAACAAAATAATCACCCCCCATAAGGTCGGTAAGTTGTTTGTAGAACTCGTCGGCTTGTGATATAACTGTTATGCCCCCATTTATTGTAGTGTGAGCATCGAGCGCATGTACTACATTTGCATTGAAGCTCAGTGTTCTCTGGTCGTCAACGCGGTTGCTCATCACATACATTGACCTTCTGCCTGTGAAGTCGTTTCCGGCTACGCCATTAATGTTCTTTATCGTTTCATAGTTTATGTAGTTGGAATTGTACAACTGGTCCCAGTTTATCTGCAATTGACCGGGATGATCCTGTAATTGGGCCTCTATGGCATCTGCCGCACTTGTCTCCGGAGGAGAAAATGTTTGATAATAGCTTGGGAGATTGCGGTAATAGTCCGGAGCAGGGCTATAGGCATTATAGTAGTCTATGCCGGATATTTTATACTTCCCGAATTCATAACCTATGGAGGTATTATACCTGGTTCTGTCTGAAGGCTTGTAAGTGTGGCTCAATACGATGATCGGCTGATTCACATCTGTGACCCTTGCATTTCTTTTCTTACCATCCTGGTAGCCCCACAAAGAATTATACTGGTTGTTGCCGCTCAATTTATAGACCTCATCTGTAGATGCGAATGTTGACCCTCCACGTATAGTGGGTGCCGTGAAAGCTGTAAGATTGAACTGATGATTCCGGTGTACTTTGGTAACAGCACCGTAAAAGGAATAGCCGTCATAGAATGTTCCGTCAATGTAACCCTCTTCTGCCCAACGACGTGATGCTGACAATGAGTATGCCCAGCCATTATTGTTTAGTCCGCTGCTGTGTGTGAGCATCACCCTGTTTCGGTAATTTCGGTTGGTTAGTGTGTATGTAGCCGTTGTTCCCTTTCGCTGGTCTGCGGCTGTAGCGTCAATATATGTAGTGCCCCATATTCCTCCGTAGTTGTATTCGGAGGGCCTTAATCCGTAGGTTTCATTTCTGCCATGGAGTACATCATTAAGGCCGCCAAACTGGCTCCAGGATGTGAATTTGCGCTCAAGATCACTTACCGGAATGCCATTTATCTGTAATTCATACGCTATATATCCGCGCGGCATGTAGTGAAAATTGTGATTCAGATTAACTGCTACCGATAGAAAAGGGTCGGAAGTAGTAGTGAACATGCCACCGGGACTTTGAGTGGTTGAGGATACGTTGTCATCATCTATAGTTGTGGAATTTTCCACTATGGCTATTGTTGGTATCACGGCATTCTCAGTTGCGGTTATCCTCTCCGACGGTACTGGGTGTATATCTTCAAGAACCACCAGTTTCTTATCAACTAATATCTTAATCGTATCATTTTTAATTACGTTCCCGCTTATTACCAGTATTTGAGCGCCGAATGGTATTTCGCTAAGTATAAAATTTCCGTTTCCGTCTGATGTTGTGAATACATTCAATGCCGGTATGTTGATCCTGATATCGGCATATCCTGACCTTGTTGTGCTATTCAACACCTTACCCTTTATAAGTGCGGTTCTTTTTTGGGCGAAAACTGAAGAGGATAGAGACAGGAGGATGACGATGAATACATGTAGATGAATCCGCATGAAGGAAAAAATTTTCTGTGTAAATGAGAGGCAAAACTATGTACTCGTTTCAGGCTTGTGCTTTTTTGATGGTTATGTTATTATTAGCATGGGATAAACTTTTTGTTACTTAATTATTTGTGTGAACGAGTTCCGCCCGCATTTAATTCCTTTGCAAAAAAATGTTGTGAAACGAAATATTGTTGTTCATCTATTTTTGCTGCTATGTTGTGGTACATCTATAGCACAGACTCAGTATAAGGTTGCCGCTATCGGTTTTTACAACTGTGAGAATTTCTTCGATATATATGACGATACAGCGAAGAAGGATGATGATTTCACTCCTCACGGTGAATATCATTATGATTCAACGGTTTATAGACAAAAGCTTCATAATGTGGCGACGGTCTTTTCAAAAATGGGGACCGATGTAACTCCTGACGGCCCGGCAATCATAGGGCTTGCTGAATTGGAAAATGACAATGTGCTTAAGGATATTATCAGTGAGCCACTGCTTAAGGACCGACATTACAAGTATGTATGGTATTATACCCCCGACGAACGAGGTATCAGTACCGCAATGTTATATAACCCCAAGTATCTTACAGTGTTGATTTCCAGGCCGTTGCATGTTCCTCTGGAGTCTCTGGGGCAGCGGCGGCCAACAAGGGATGTGCTTTACGTTTGTGGCATTCTTGCCGGAGATACCGTGCATATATTAGTGAATCACTGGCCATCTAAAAGTGGCGGAGAAGCTGCCAGCGCACCCGGCAGGCGATTGGCAGCGACTGTCAACAAAAAGATATCTGACTCACTATTTCACAGAGACCCTAACAGTAAGATCATCATTATGGGTGACCTCAATGATAATCCAACCAGTGAGGGAGTGCTGCAGGTATTGCGAGCGCAGGCTGAAAAGGAAGATGTAAGACCTTCCGGAATATATAATCCATGGATCAATCTGTATAAGAAGGGTTATGGTACAGAGAGTTATGCCGGTGAGTGGAATCTCATAGACCAGATAATGGTTTCCGGTGCGTTCCTGAAGAATCCGAATGATAAATGGCGGTACTATAGCTGTGAGATATTCAACCGTGACTTCCTGTTGAACAGAATGGGAAAAGATAAAGGTTTGCCGCACAGGTCGTTCACTATTTCAAGTGTTTGGGATAACGGATTCAGTGACCATTTCCCAGTCCTGGTTTATCTTGTGGAAAAGCAATAGTAGGTTACATTTTCTTAATCTACAGATAATCTCCGCTTAACCCCGCGCACTATGCGCCTGTGTACATTTGCATCATTAAGAGATCTTCAATTCTTTAAAATCTACCGATATGATGTCGTTACGTATGTTTTCCAGGCCGTTCATTATTCTTGCCGTAATCATGCTCTGTTCACTGAGGCCTGAATCAGTGTCCGCACAGATAATAACATATACCAATGATACAGGTGGTGTATTGAATATGGTTGCTGCAAATGCAGTAGGTGATACCCTGACGAGGGTAAACGGCGCTTCGAGATTATCGACGCCATGCACCCATGGGTTTTCGACAAAGTCATTCACTAATGCGACTGTGTTTGCTGATACCTTGCCTGCGGTAGAAATAGTTGTAGCTCCTAAGACCGGATATTTACTGAAAGCGGACACCTTTAAAGTTGATCTGCGTCATTCTCCGACCGGTCCGGCTAACGCGCGTTTTGCTTATAGCACAGACAGCGCAACATGGATAGACCAGGGGACAGATCAATTGCCATACGGTTCGGGTGCCTGTGATAGCGTGGTTACATGCGCCTGGCCTAAAGCCGTTACAGTGATCTATCCTAAAAAACTGTTCTTCCGTGTTTATGGATTTAATTGCAGTGTTTCCACGGGTACGGGTAATCTGCAAATATTGAATCTGTCTATAACAGGAAAAGTGATGACGCCGGCAGCAACATCTGTGGCTGAAGTAAATGAAGATGAACTGCTCTTCAACGCATATCCTAATCCTACGAGTGGCAATATTGAGTTGTCATATGTTCTTAATAGCTCAGCCAGAGTTAACCTGGAGATCCATAACCTCCTGGGACAGGTCGTTGAGAGGTCAGTTGTCAATGAACAGCAAGCATCAGGAGTGCATAAGTTTAATTTAACATTGCCTTCATCAGGAATTTACTTTGCGAGGCTCACAGTTGGAGATAATGTTATTACGAAAAAGATAAGCAGGCTCTGATCCGGAATTTCTGACCTATTTGCCTTCATCAAAAATTAATGTTTGCGATCTGCTCACTAAAAAACAATAATCTTTTGGATAGCAATTATTTAAAGCAGGAAGATCCGTTCTTCAATGGTTTTTATTTTGTGGCTGTAGCCGTTCTTTTTACAGGATTGTTCGTTGTTCTGTACCTGCTCAGTCCGGCTATTTAGCCAGCAGTATATGTAAACGGCGCCGATCTTTCCTGTAACAATTTCTTTAAAAGCAGATAATACTCAGATAGTTTTCAGGTAATACTACTTGGTCATTTTTGTGACATAAATCCCAATAGTATGTATTACCCTCTTCAAAGTTTTTGCAGACAGCTTTCTTTCCTGGTTTCTTTTTTGTTCCTGTTTGGTGGTTTTGCCATAGCTCAAACCGCAATCAGTCCTACAACGTGGACGGGGCAGGGAACCTCGGCTTCCGGGCCAAGTATCTTCACCACTCTTCCGGCATCTGCTACGCCGGGTTCTACAGCGGTGGTGGTCTCTCAGTGGAATCGTGGGTCGGCGCTTACTTCCTCTTCTGCCAGCAGCACATACAGTAGTGCAAATTTCGCCGCAGATCTTACTTCGGCTGCGGCACAGGCCGCTAACAGGTATGTGTATTTTACGGTAACAAATAACACATCGACAGAGGTAAATGTCACACAGGTCTTTATATCCTCCCAGATCAGCAGTACAGGCCCGCGAAATGCAGGTATGCTTTACCGGATAGGTAGCGGCACTGTCACATCTTTCGGAACTGATGTGATCACGAATCATAACTCCAGTCCGGAAAGCTGGACCTTTAATGGCAACGTAACAATCTGCCCGGGAAATACAACCACGTTCTACTTATGTGGTTATGGATCTGGTACTGCGAGTACCGGTACATTCAGGGTCAATAACAACAGCTCAATTACAGCGTCATATACAAGCGCTCTATCTGTGACGGCATCAGCATCTTCTCCGGTGTGTGAAACCGATACTGTTTATTTTACCGGGACTGCCGGTAGCGGTGTTACTCCCTATACCTATTCGTGGAGTGGCCCGGGTAGCTTCACTAGTACTGCCCTTAGTCCATACATTGCGCTTGCACCTACTACTGCATCCGGAACATATTCGCTGACAGTGACGGATGCTTATAATTGTTCATCGGTGAAGACAGCGACCTTAGTGGTGAACCCGAACCCGACTGCGATAACGGGAGCTACATCTGTATGTGTAGGGTTGTCTGTAGGGCTGACTGATGCATCAACGGGAGGGACGTGGAGCAGCAGTAATACTAACGTTACCGTGGTGCCAGGCACCGGCGTCGTAACAGGTGTAGCGGCAGGTACCTCCACCATTACTTACGCGCTTTCCACAGGGTGTAAAACGACGACAACGCAGACTGTCAATGCTGCTCCTGCGGCAATTACAGGCGCATCGAATGTTTGCACAGGTAATAGTATCACTTTGAGTAATGCTACTTCAGGAGGTACATGGTCGTCCGGTAGTACGAATGTTACTGTAGGGCCGACCAGCGGATCGGTCACCGGTATTTCTGCCGGATCGGCCACAATAACCTATATGTTGTCATCGGGGTGTTACAGTATAGCTGCTGTTACCATTGATCCTATACCTTCTGCCATAACAGGTCCATCGAATGTGTGTGAAACAGCGACAGTAACTTTGAGCAACGCATCGACAGGAGGTACATGGAGCAGCAGTAATACCAATTCTTCTGTCGGTTCATTATCCGGTATTGTCACCGGTTTGGTGTCGGGTACTTCTACTATTTCCTATACATCATCGGCCGGGTGCTATACGATCACCACAGTAACTATAGATCCTGCGCCAGCACCTATAACCGGTACATTCTCCGTGTGTGAGACCGCAACAACCTTATTGTCTGATGCCATTACCGGCGGAACATGGAGCTCGGGTAACACAAATTCCTCCGTCAGCCCATCGGGTGTGGTGACCGGGCTAATAGCCGGTACATCTACTATATCCTATACCGTGGGTTCAGGATGTTATGCTACTACCATTGTTAGTGTTGATCCCATGCCGGCGTCTATCCTGGGCGTTGATTCTGTATGTACTGGACTTACCACAACGCTTTCCAATGCTATTACCGGCGGCGCCTGGACGAGTGGCACTTCCTCGGTAGCTACAGTAGGGGTGACCACGGGTATAGTAACAGGTGCGTCAGCAGGAACATCAATCATATATTATGTAATTGGTGCCGGTTGTACCGCTTCAGTGACTGTGACGGTCAATGCGCTGCCAAGTGCCATTTCAGGCCCTGCAAGCTTGTGTCTGGGTACCTCAGTGACCATGAGTGACGCGGTTGCCGGTGGTAGTTGGAGCTGCAGCAATACGAATGTAAGTGTCGGATCTTCGTCAGGATCGGTTACCGGACTGAATCCGGGCACTTCTGTGCTTACTTATACTTTGTCAACCGGATGTGAGCAGACAGCTACAATCACTGTAAATACAATACCTGCTGCCATCACAGGCGATACCAGTGTATGTACCACGCTGACAGCTTCGGTAAGCAACTCGATATCGGGCGGTACCTGGAGCAGCAGCAACTCGAATATATCTATCGGCTCAATATCAGGAGCCATTTCCGGCATTTCATCCGGCACATCTGTTATCAGTTATGCGCTGAGCAGTGGTTGTACTGCTACGACCACATTTACAGTTTATGCACTTCCCGGAGCTGTTTCGGGTGCAAGCGATGTTTGCGCAGGAGCTTCCACAACATTAAGTAACCCTGTAGCCGGGGGTACGTGGACCAGCAGCAATACCAACGCAACTATAGGCAGCTCTTCCGGAATTGTCTCCGGGATGGTCCCGGGGTCTGCAACGATCACTTATTCTACCGGGCCGGGATGTTCCGCGGTAAGCACCATTACGGTCAGTCCGTTGCCTTCATCAATTTCAGGCCCGTTGGCTGTTTGCGTCGGGGCGGGGATAGCATTGAGCGATGCGTCGTCCGGTGGTACATGGAGTAGCAGTAACACGAATATCTCCATTGGGTCATTATCAGGAGCTGTAACAGGCGTCAATACCGGAACATCTACAGTTACTTATGCATTGGCAACCGGATGTTACGCCACGCGTTTAGTGAGTGTAAATCCTGTTCCGGCGGCTATTTCCGGGTTGACCTCAGTGTGTTCCGGGCTGTCAACTGGCCTTAGTAATTCAGTAGGTGCCGGTACATGGAGTAGTGTTAATACTACTGTTAGCGTGGGATCCTCAACCGGAATGGTAGCCGGCCTTGTACCCGGAACTGCGACGGTAACCTACACCCTTGGATCAGGCTGCTCTGTAACTGCGGTAGTTACCGTTAATGTAACACCTGCTGCCATTGCAGGCGCATTAGTACTATGCGCCGGTTCGTCAACAAATTTAAGTAACAGTACCGGTGGAGGTACGTGGAGCAGTAGCAATACCAATATCAGCATCGGTTCGTCTTCGGGGTTGGTAACAGGTGTCAGTGCAGGTACTTCTACAGTTTCCTATTCCCTTTCTTCAGGATGCGCTGCCTCGGCTACATTTACCGTTAATACGCTTCCTTCCTCCATCTCCGGAACTTCCGCATTATGTGTAGGGTCCGTTGCTTCACTTAGCTCGACGCCTGGGGGGGGTAGCTGGAGTTCATCCAGTACCAGTGTTTCTGTCGGCTCTTTGTCAGGGCTCGTATCGGCATTGGCCACAGGTACTGCATCCATATCTTATACATTATCAACAGGCTGCCTGTCCTCAACTGTATTGACTGTAAACCCTTTGCCGGCAGGAATCACAGGGTCGGGGCAGGTATGTGTTACCGCTTCTGTCTTGCTCAGTGATGCCACATCAGGCGGAACCTGGAGTAGTAGTAATACTAACCTGGTCATCGGGTCAATATCCGGAAATGTTACCGGAATGGTACCCGGCACGTCGGTGGTTTCCTATACCCTGTCCACCGGTTGTTACACAACCAAGGTGATGACTGTAAGTACAATGCCGGCTCCTGTTTCAGGTACAGCTACTGTCTGTACGGGAGCTACTACCGGTCTCAGTGATCTCTTAGGTGGAGGCGTGTGGACAAGCAGTAACACCAATCTTAGTATCGGATCGTCATCGGGAATTGTTACCGGGTTGCTGCCCGGTACCGCTACCATATCCTATACTCTTGGCGGGGCATGTGTTGTGACTACCACTGCCACTGTAAATCCTACTCCAATGGCCATAACCGGTATCGCTGCAGTGTGTGCCGGATCAGCAACTAACCTTTCTGATGCAACGCCGGGCGGGACCTGGAGCAGCAGCAATACGAATGCAACTGTAGGCGTGTCATCCGGACTTGTATCCGGAATAACTGCCGGTACGGCTGTGATCTCGTATGCCATGACCACAGGGTGCTATACATCAGTAGTTCTTTCCGTTAATGCTACACCGGCGCCAATAACAGGTATAATGAATGTATGTACCGGATCGACAACAACCCTCAGTGACGCAACGCCATCCGGTAGCTGGAGCAGTTCATCGACAAATGTGAGCATAGGATCAGGGTCGGGTATTGCTAATGGTATATCAGCAGGTACTGCTACCATCAGTTATAGTTTATCTACGGGTTGCCATACGACGTCAATTGTTACTGTATATCTATCTCCATCAGCAATTTCGGGCAGCAGTAGTGTTTGTTCAGGCGCTATGATCAGTTTAAGTGACGCTGTTGCCGGGGGAAGCTGGAGCAGCAGCAATTCTAATGTAAGTATAGGATCTACATCCGGTTCTGTTACCGGCATGGCGGTGGGTACATCAACAATATCTTATGTGTTAGGTACCGGCTGTATGGTCGCAAAGACATTTACTGTTGATCCGCTACCACTTATTCATACAGTAACAGGTGGCGGCAGCTACTGTGCCGGCGATACCGGTGTGCACATAAAGTTGAATACATCTGATGTAGGGGTATCTTACCAGCTATATAATGGCGCAACTCCTGTCGGCACTACTAAACCAGGTATAGGAGCAATTTTGGATCTTGGGCTAGTTACCGCTGCCGGGACTTATACAGTTGTTGCAACAAATCCCTCTACAACCTGTAGTTCGGATATGGCAGGAAGCGCGATAGTTAGTATCACCCCGGTAGTAGTGCCTGCAATAACACTGTCGAAGACCACTCCGGATACTATTTGTGCAGGGACCACCGTCAGCTTTCTTGCTACGCCGGTCAATGAAGGTCTGTCACCGGTATATAAGTGGTATGTAAATGGAATACTCAAAGGTGCTACCGGCACAATGTACAGTTACAAGTTGATGTCAACGGATGTCGTGTCTGTTGTGCTTACCAGCAGCGCAACCTGCGCGGTGCCTGCAACTGTTAGTTTTACCGATACTGTTAATGTTTTGCCGGGTATTGTTTCTTCTATCAATGTCTCCCAGACACCATCCGGTGTGGTTTGCCTCGGATCTTCCGTGACATTCAATGCAGTTCCGGTTAACGGAGGCAGCAGTCCATTTCTGAAATGGATAAAGAATGGTGTAACAGTAGCAGTGGGTGCCGGGTATAGCTATACGCCAACAGATGGCGACATTGTTAACTGTGCATTGGCCAGCTCAATGAAATGTGTAGTGTCGGATACGGTCTATAGCGGCCTTGTTACCATTGACGTAGATACACCAACTACTCCTACGGTAACAATCGTTGCTCACCCCGGCATTGATCTGTCCGTAGGGCAGGCAGATACTTTGACAGCGGTGGTTACATCAGGTGGAAAATCGCCATCATTCCAATGGTTGGTCAATGGATCGATCCTTCCCGGAAGTACGGGAGCTTCACTGATCATGAAGACATTGATGGATGGCGATTCTGTATCGTGTATTGTGACCAATACAGACCCTTGCGGCCTGAGTTCGTCATCATATGCTATAGTTCATATGCATAATGAGGGTGTTGCGCCAGCTTCTCTGAAGGGTGACATTCGTATATTCCCGAATCCGTCTGACGGAGAGATAGTGATAGAAGGAAGTATTGACAATGATGGCAATGAAGCTTTTGTAAGGGTGTGTAATGCAGTTGGCCAGGTTGTTTATCAAAGATCATTGGCGATCAACAGCGGGCATCTTCATTCCCGTATATCGTTGAAGGATGTTCCTTCCGGGGTGTATTTAGTGACACTATCCTCCTCCGGAATACAGTATATAGATAGGATCATTATTGCAAAGTAAGCACTATAAGGGCAGAGTATCCTGCCCTTATTCTTCCCAGGTAATAATTTCTTTAAATGAAGATAATGTGATGTTCGCTTACAGGTAACAGTGGCTTACAACATTTGCATATAGAGTTGTACCTGCATGTCTTCTTTAATTATTTGCTATGAACAGACTATTATTTGCTAAGATCATTGTCATTTTTCTTTCAGTAGCATTTGCCGGAGTGGCTTCGGCTCAGCTTGCAACCTATGCAGGATCCGGCGGAACCAGCACCTTGGTAACCGGTGTGCCTAACGAAACTGTTACCTCATTATTGTACTCGGGTTTCGGATCAAATACGCCTTGTGGCAGCGGTGGTTTAAGCGGAATTACCGTAAATACCATATGGTCTTCTTATAGCATTTCGGGTCCAAGGGTTTATGTGAAGATCACGCCTAATCCCGGTTACCAGCTCAATATGACGGGCATGAATGCGGGTATGAGAAGATCCGGCACCGGTCCTACCTGCGTGAGGTTTGCTTACAGCCTTGATAACGGAGTTACCTGGACAGATGACGGAGCATGCCATGCGCCAATTAATTCGGGATGCGGATCTACTGCTGTTTCATCGTGGAGCGGCGGCCCGTTGCCAACAGGCATTACGAGCACCACCAATGGTATCATTGTCGCGCTATTCCCTTATCTGCCTGGTGGCAGCACCGGTACTTTCCAGGTCAATACGCTTAATGTATTGGGGAACGTGACTGTGTCCTGCAGCCCTCCCGGGCCGATAGCGGGTGCTACGCCTATATGCGTTGGTTATTCGGCGGTATTCAGCAATGCAACCCCGGGCGGAGCATGGAGCAGCAGTGCTACTTCAATTGCTACGGTAAGTGTTGGCGGGCTTGTTTCCGGGGTTTCTGCCGGAAGCGCCACTATCACTTATTCTATGGGACCGGGTTGTATCTCAACTTTTCCGGTAACGATCAATCCATTACCAGCACCAATTTCGGGAGTGCCGACAGTATGTGTTGGCCTGACAACCGCGCTGACAGATGCAGGTGGCGGTGCGTGGACATCATTCAATACATCCGTAGCGACAATTGGTGTCAGTACAGGATTGGTAAGCGGAGTTGGAGCCGGTACCGCATCCATATCATATGCTTTAAGTACAGGCTGCCGCACAGGTATTGTAGTTACCGTAAATCCATTGCCATCTATGATCTCGGGTGCTACTAACGTCTGTGTGGGCGATATTGTTGCTTTGAGCAGCAGCCCTATTGGCGGCACCTGGAGCAGCAGCAACACAAATGTATCAATCGGTATTTCTTCCGGCCTGGTCTCAGGAAATGTTGCCGGCACATCGGTGATCACCTATACTTTATCTACAGGATGTTATATAACTGCGACAATGTCAGTAGATCCCTTGCCGGCAGTTATTACCGGTCCCGGTGTAGTCTGTGTCGGAGCGGCTATCACACTCAGCAACGCATCTGTCGGTGGGGCATGGGGTACAGCCAGTACAAATATCTCATTGGGAGCCGGGTCAGGAGTTGTTTTGGGACTCAGCCCGGGCACTGCAACCGTTTCGTATAGTCTATCTACGGGTTGTGCAGTCTTTGCGACAGTAACAGTAAACCCGGTGCCACCGATAATATCGGGATCTACTAATGTTTGTGTTGGCTCAATAGTGCCTCTTAGCAATACTATGGGTGGCGGAACATGGAGTAGCAGTAATTCAAGCATTGCATCGGTAGGTATATTCAGTGGTATGATGGCGGGAGTGTCAGGAGGTACGGCGGTTATTACTTATACTTCAGGTTCGGGATGTATCACGACAACTACTGTCAATATCAATTCATTGCCACCGGCAATAAGTGGAGTAAAAAGTGTTTGTGCAGGTTTTCAAACTACGCTCTCTGCCGGTGGGGGAGGGGTATGGACAAGCGGTAATACTACAGTAGCTACTATTGATCCATCAACCGGCATTGTAAGTGGCATGATAGCAGGTACTTCAGCTATCACGTTCACGATTGGCAGCGGGTGTACATCAACAGCTATTGTTACCGTTAATCCGCTACCTGCCACAATATCCGGGAATACCAATGTCTGTCCGGCAAGCGTTACCACGCTGAGTGACGCGGGAGGAGGTACATGGACCAGCGATAATACTACGATAGCCATAGCGGCATTGACCACCGGCGCAGTAAGCGGAGTTGCCCCGGGCACTACTACAATAACTTATACTCTGAGTACCGGTTGTTATACAACAACAGCATTGACCGTAAATCCTCTTCCAGCAGTTATTACCGGTCCCGGAAATGTATGTGCGGGACTTACGATAGTGCTTAGCGATGCTACGGTGCCCGGCGTCTGGAGTAGCACGAATACTGCTGTGGCGACCATTGATCCATCAACCGGGGTGTTGGCCGGTGGTATTGCCGGGACATCAGTTATCGTTTATACGATCAGTACCGGTTGCAGAACATTCAGGACTGTAACCATTGATCCGTTGCCATCACCTATTTCCGGTACGTCATCTGTGTGCCAGAGGTTGACGACATCATTGAGTGATGCTGGTGGTGGAACATGGGCCAGCGCGAACACAGCTATCGCAACCATCGGTGCTATATCGGGTTTGGTCACAGGGGTGTCGGCAGGTACAAGTTCGGTTACCTATACGCTCAGTACTGGTTGTATTGGTACGACAGTCGTCACCGTAAATCCATTGCCTGCAGCGATAAGCGGTCCTGCCACAGTGTGCCAGGGTTCCATGATACTACTTAGTAATGCCACCCCGGGTGGCTTCTGGGGCAGTAGCAATACGCTGGTAGCCACTGCCGGACCCGGTGCCGGCACGGTAACGGGTATAGCCAGCGGTACTGCAACTATCTCCTATACATTGTTTGCTACCGGTTGTGTCAATACCGCTTCTGTACTTGTTCATCCTGTAGTTCCTATATCAGGAGTTCCTTATTTGTGTGTTGGGTCTTCTGCTATTTTAAGTGATCCGCTGACCGGTGGTACATGGGCCAGCAGTAATATCCCGGTTGCCACAATTGGGATCACGTCCGGGCTACTATCCGGATCTTCTGTTGGTACATCCATCATTAGCTATACATTCACTTCAGGTTGTATCACCATGAAGCAGGTTACCGTAAATCCTTTTCCTTCTTCTATATCAGGTAGTCCTACGGTCTGCCAGGGTGCAATGGGAGGGCTCAGCGATGTGCCTGCAGGTGGTGTATGGTCCAGTGGTAATCCGGGGGTAGCTGCAATTGATGCCTATACAGGTGCATTGTGGGGAGTTGCTGCCGGTACCGCAGATATAACATACTCGAATGGTCCGGGATGTACTGTGTCGAGGAATGTGACGGTAAATGTAGCGGTGTCGCCGATCACCGGAGTGCATAATATGTGCGCTGGGGGCTCAAACATGACAGTCTATAATGCGGATGCACCATCGGGGGCATGGACGAGCACTTCAGCTACTGTGTCATCGGGTGGCGTGCTGACCGCATATACTGTGGGGCCGGCGATCGTATCTTATACGCTTCCGACAGGTTGCTTTGATACCGCAATGTTTATGGTTGATCCTTTACCGGGAAAGATATCGGGACCTTCTGTAGCTTGTACGGGATCCTCTATCATGTTAAGCGACTCCACATCAGGCGGCGCATGGTATTCATCTGACCCAACTGTCAGCGTCGTTACGGGCAGCGTACTGGCTATTTCTGCGGGTACGGCAACCATCAGCTATACATTGCCGACAGGATGTATGACCGCTGATACTATCACTATATTTACCCAGCCGGATCCGATCGCAGGAAACGCGGATATGTGTATTGGTGCCACTACTGTGTTCAGCGATGCAGTACCGGGTGGCGTGTGGTCCGGTTCCGCTCCGTTCGTTGCTTCAATTGATCCTGTGACCGGTGCAATATCCGGGCTTTCCTCAGGGTTATCGATCATATCATATACAACCGGTTCTGTTTGTTCTTCGATGCTTACGGCCACGGTATTGCCATCTCCTGTTTTATACAGTGTGTCGGGTGGGGGAAGTATCTGTGCCGGGGATGCGGGGTTAAGCATAAAACTTAGCGGATCGGGTACCGGGATCAGCTACAGATTGTTGAATGGCGGTATGCCTGTTGATAGTATGCCAGGTAGCGGTACAGCTTTGTTGTATGGTCCGTACACTACGTCGGGCTCTTATAGTGTGGTGGCTGTAAATACATCAACTACCTGTACAAGAAAAATGCCAGGCTCAGCATCAATAGTTGTTGATCCTATATTGGTTCCTTCTGTAAATGCGGGGCTTGCACCTACTGATACTGTTTGCGCCGGAACAAGTGTCTTTTTTGTTCCCTTATCTGTTAACGGAGGTTCCTCGCCGTCCTATGAATGGCTGGTAAATGGTATTTCGGCAGGAACAGGGAGTACGTACAGTTATAAACCTGCAAATGGTGATGTTGTGGTTGTAGTCTTAAAGAGCAATGCTACCTGTGCCAGACCTTCGGTAGCGTATGATTCCCGCGTTTTGTCTGTCGTTACCGCTTCGGTGCCCGATGTGGTGATAGTTGCTGATCCCGGAAATTCCATTGAGAAGGGGCAGCCTGTCATGTTTACAGCAAACGTGTCAAATGCTGGTGGGGAGCCGACGTATCAATGGTATAAGAACGGGAATGTGCTGACAGGTGCAACCGGTGCTACTTATGTAGCGAATGACCTGTCAAATTATGATTCATTAAGTTGTAAAGTAACGGCTGGTGATATTTGCGGGCTCTCTTCCGTAGCTCATATCTATATGAATGTGACCACAACAGGGGTTAGTGGACCTTTGAATAGCGGGACGTGGTCAGTGTTCCCAAATCCGGGAGAAGGGAACATTACCGTGACCGGCATCACCACTCCGGGAGAAACGGTGCATATGGAAGTGTCAAATGTGCTTGGGCAGATAGTATATAGTCATGAACTGTTATCGGCAGATTGGAAAGTAAATACCTCGCTTCGTCTCAGCGATCTGCTGAATGAAGGAATATATCTGCTGCATATTCAGACATCATCCGGAGAAAGAACATTTCGTTTGGTCATCGCCAGGTAATATTGTTTGTCGTTGCTATACAGTGGTCGCTTTAACGTATTTGCAGGTGTTTTAATGATATTGGTTACTTGATTTGATGCGAATAACCTGGTTAATAAATACTCACATTGCTATAGTGCGTATTGACCAACATTGAACCTTCGCCCCGGCCTATTTTTCCCTTGCAATAGAATGTATTGCCGGAGGTATGTTCGTCAATGAACTGTAGCCGCCTTGCAGGCAGGCGGTTGGTCATATTGCCAAAGTCCATCTCCATGTTCAGTAGCAGGCTCGTGCCCTCGTCAAAGCTGAAGAACAGGTTGCTGTAATTGGCGTCTATCTTTATCTTGTCTACTCCCGATGTTATTGAGTTGAAACGTGTTTTGTTACAGTAGCTAAGGTTTAGTTTGGTGCTTTTGGTAAGTTGACCTATTGTAATATTGGCTTTGCTCACTGTGCCGTCCAGTCGCATAGCACGAGATATATTCAGATCTCCGGCTTTTTGAGTAATATCTAATCCCCTGACGCTATTGATGTCAATCGGGCTGTATGAACCTTCGATATTTATATCATAGGCTACATCTATCTTGGCCCGGGAATGTTCCAGCACCAGCCTGCCATATTCTATCGACCCGATATATGCATTGCCGAAAGATACCCGGATCCTTTTATCTCTACCTGTAATAAAGTCCATATTCAGGTTGCCAAATGACACATCAAGGTCTTCACTGCCTGCATGGTCGCGGATATCTACATTGCCAAACTTGTTGAATATGCGTATGGCACCGCTCTTCGGTACATTCACTATATAGTTTATCTGCACATTCATGCCGCCGGGTACCTGGTAGGTTTCGGGTTCTATGCCACTGGTATATCGGATGATGTGTTTTTTCACCAGGTCTGTATTTTCTGTTATCACCACATGATCCATTATCTCAGTGGCTTTTTCTTCAGTCTTATTACGTACAGTAACATAGACGGCTACTTCTATCTCATTCTTCTCCCATGTATGCACAGATATGTTCCCGGCAGTATTATCTATGAATAGCTCATCTGTAGGCACTACGTTGTATGTTTTGTGCATTTGCCTTTCCTTCACTGCATCGGGCGAGGCTATAGCTGCACCGGGTAGTGCAGTTATAACAGCAAATGTCAATAACGATCTCACTGCATTCATGACGTCACGCTTATATTGTTTTCGGTTTGTTCTTTGTTTCCGCTTCTTTCAATCCTTGTATGATCTGCAGTTGCAGGGAAAGTAGTTTTACCTGTTCCTGCAGGTTGTTGATCATGGCTTTAAGCACGGCTTCATTGTTGTTGCTCACTTCGTATTGTACTTTCAGTTGTTTGTAAGTAGAGCTGAGGGTGTCGAGCTCATTGCTGAAATCTTTACACATATCCGGATAGTCCTTGCAATAGCGGCTTATCTCACTTTGCTGGCTCTGTACCACCGATGCATAGTAAACTTCGAATTCAGTTATCGTATCTTTCCCTTTTTGTGGTACAGACGCCGATCCGGGATCCGGAGTTTTATCTGTTTTAAACAACATGCCTACGGCGATACCTATGACCAGTAATATGGCAGCCGCTACCGCAGTGCTCAACCTCAGTATTCGTCTTTTGGGCTTATTATGCAATTGCCCGCTGATGTTGCCCCATATATATTCCGGAGGTTCATACACGTCAAACTCCTCACGATGTTCTTTTATGAATTGTTCCAGATCTTTTTTCATATACGCCCTTGTTTAAATTGTTCACGGATCCTTGCTTTCGCCCGGTTATACTGAGATTTGGATGTTGATTCGGTGATATTGAGTATCTGTGCTATCTCGGAATGATCATAACCTTCCAGCAGATAGAGGCTTAATACGAGCCGGTAGCCATCTGGCAGGTTGCTGATAGCTTTGTACACCAGTGCTACATTCCAATCTGTATTCTCATCTTCATTCGATTCGTTCTCTGCTGCATCCGGTATGTGCTCGAACAGCACCAGTTTTTTCTTTTTCAGGTAATTGATCGACCTATTAATGACTATGCGCTTCAGCCATGCACCGAAAGTGGATTCTCCCCGGAAATCCTGTATTTTATAAAATGCCTCTACAAATGCCTCCTGCAATATATCCTCGGCCTCGTGTTCATGTTTTACAATCCGGATACAGACATTATACATACCTTTTGAGTATGCCTTGTACAATTCGTACTGTGCTTTCTTGTCGCCTTTCCGGCAGCGGTCCACAAGTACGTTGTTGATGTCCGTATAGTCCCTGGTCAATGTGTGTGTGTTACTTTAAGGACACCAGCTAATTTAAATGGTTGCTTATAGGCCCTGCTTAAATATATAAAATAAAATACCCCGTATTGCTACGGGGTATTTTATATCGAAATTACTTTATGGTTGAGGAACGGAGTGCATACCTATCCTGTTACCTTCTGAGTCCAGGAACACGGCCATGTGTCCATATTCAGGTGTTATTTGTGTTTTTGGCACCAGTATCTTTCCGCCTGCAGCCTCTATTCGGTCCAGGATCACCTGTACATCCGGATTGCCATTCAGGTACAATAAGGGGCCCTCTGCGGCTGATGGTTTGTAAAATTCCTTGTTGTGTACAAGTGCGCCACCTACCTTCATTGGATCTTCAATCGGGAACATGCGCATTTGCAGATTTGGCAGGTCCATGGGGACCATCTTCATATCAAAAATTGCCTCGTAGAAGGCCTGCGCCCTGTTAAGGTCATTTGTCGGTATCTCGAACCAACTGATCGCATTTGTAAAGACCATGTTCTTTCAGTTTTAGTTATTTTACATTCTTATCGAGCCATGCAGATATTGTTTCTAATGCCGTGGGAGATATTGTTTGTTCTATCTGGCCATATTCCTGGATCGTACACATGTTACATTCCTGGAAGAGGTGATTCAGGCCTTTCAATTCAATAACATCAAACTTCTTACTCTTGCTTTGCTCCAGGCACATCTTAATACCTGCCAGGTTGCTTTTGGATACTACCTGTATATCCTTTTCTCCATTCAGTGCCAGTACTTTGCAAGAGAGTTTTTTAAGTGTTGGTTGAATATCATAGGACAGGAAATACTTATGCCACTTGCCGGAGAGCGCATGTGTCATGGTGTTCACAAAGTCGGCCTCTGTCTTGTCATCATATACATGCGTGGTGAGCGATACGATCGTCGAAGAAGTGTTTGCCCGCCATGCTTTTACCTCTTTAGTTATTTCTTCTTTGAGCTGATCGGCGTTCTCTGTGTGAACAGTACTTTCCTCTATTTGCAGGAACAGCTCCAGGTATTTATCTATAGCGGCCTTGCTGATCTCCATTTTTTCGAGCATGGCCTTATTCTGTTCTGCCATTAGCTGAGTGTTTTTTATGCCCGGCCCGGCCAGCATTACAATGAAGTCAATGTTTTTATCTTTTGCCGCTATCATTGGTGCTATCATGCCGCCCTCACTATGGCCCAAGAGGCCTACTTTCTTCTTATCCACATCGCTACGTGAGCGGAGGTAGGCCAATGATGCCATGGCATCATACATAAAATCTTCTGAGGTTGCAGATGAGAAATCACCTGTGGTACTTCCCGTGCCACGGTCATCTACCCGAAGCACAACGTATCCTTTCTTTGTGAGATGATCTGCTATCACAGCAAAAGGTTTGTGACTGAATATTTCTTCATCCCTGTTTTGCGGGCCGGATCCGGTGATGAGCAGCAGGGCAGGGAAGGGCCCCTTGCCCTTGGGTACAGTTATCGTAGCGCCATAGGTGATGCTCTTGTCCGCATTGGTGTAAGATACATCGTCACTACTGTAGTCAAATGGTGGTTTGGGTTCCTGCGGCCTGTTGATCACTAAGCCCTTGTCTGTTTTTTTAAGTTGCAGATCTACTATATGGCCACTTTGCTTATAGGCGCCGCTAAGTGAACGCTCATTTACAAAGCGGCCCTCATACCGTGCTTTTCCAGCCATCATTGATATGTAGATCGAGTCGTTCTTCACAGTGATGCTGTTGCAGGCAATATTATTGGCACCCTGATCGGGACTGTCCAGGATGCGCAGGCTACCCAGCTTGCCTTCCCATATCCCGGAGAAGGGAGATTGAGCATTGGCGCTAAATGACAGCAACAATACTGAGCAGGTAATGATCGTCTTTAGTCTCATGACACTAAGGTATAATAAAGAAGGGCTGAATTTCAGCCCTTCTTTTGTTGTTTTTTTGTTTAGTCCCTTATCTCCATTTCACGTATCAGGTTATCGGCATGTCCCAATTTGTCTATCAGGAACAGGATATAACGCACGTCACAAACAATGGTTCTTTTATACTTACTGTCGAATGCTATATCTCCGCTCATCGCCTCCCAGTTGCCATCGAAGGCAGCGCCTATCAGTTCGCCATATGCGTTCATTACAGGGCTACCGGAATTACCGCCGGTAATGTCATTGCTGGTAATGAAGCAGGTATGGAGCGAGCCATCGGCATCGGCATACGGCCCGAAGTCCTTATTGTTATAGAGTGTTATCAGCTCTTTAGGCGCGTCAAATTCGTCACTGCCCGGTTTGTACTTGGTAACAAGGCCATCAAGAGTAGTGAAATAGTTGCAATGAACGCCATCCTGCGGGTTGTAGCTCTTTACCTGGCCGTAAGTGATACGCATTGTAGAGTTGGCATCAGGATACATCAGTTTGCCCTTATTCTGCATCATGATCTGGCGCAGGTATTCGCGGCTTAGGTCGGTTTTCTTAGACTGGAACTCCTCAACCTTTGGCTGGAAGTTCTTCGAGTAGTTGCCGGCGAAGCTGACAGCACAGGCCACAGCGGCATCAGCCTTCAGTTTAGCAAATGATGGCTGCTTGCAGAAGTCATTGAATTTATTGCTATCTGCGAGGATTGTATGCGCAAATACGAAATCGGCATAGTCATTATAAGATTTGCCATGATAGCAATCTTTCTTCTTGCAGTTCTTATGATCTTCTTTCTTAAGGATCACGTTGGCGAAAACATCAGGGAGCTGCTCTGTGGGTACGTTGTCGTGATACAGTTTCACCATCTCAGCAAACATCTCTTTTTCTGTTCCGGGGTCAAATTCCTTCATGCTGGCCCTATACATAGCTTTTGCTGTATTCAGGTACTTATCTACCGTATCCTGGCTGATCGCTGTTTTCTTATCGGGACCGCTATCATGTCTTTCATAGGCGTCGTACAGCGGCTTCATTGCACTGGCAAGGCGGGCAACAGCAGATGCCCTGAATCCTTCATTATAATAAACGGCGTGCTTTGCATATGGCCTGTAAGCGGCATAGATGGCCGAGAAGTTGCCGAGCAGGTTGGCATCCATATTGTTCTCACGCTCCCATTTAGAGAACTTATCTTCTTTTTGTGCCTTCTCATTCACTACATCCAATCTCTTCAATTGTTCTGTCTGTCCTATGTAGTATTTCCAATAGTTGGCTATACGTGAGTACAGAGAAGTGAGTTGCAGGTAGGTAGCCTTGTTCATGTCCATATGGCGGCGCATGATAGCCAGGCGAAGATCACGGCAAGCTACTATTGCCGGGTTGGTAACATTGACAGCCAGATCGACACCGTAAGATACTTCATAACGGTTGGTACGGCCGGGATAACCGAATATCATAGCATAGTCGCCTTCACGAACCCCCTTGATAGAAACAGGCAGGTGCCATTTAGGACGGTACGGTACATTGGTAGCTGCATATGGCTTGGGCTGGTTGTTCTCATCGGCATATACGCGGAACATAGAAAAGTCTGCTGTATGGCGTGGCCACATCCAGTTGTCTGTGTCGCCGCCAAACTTACCCAGCGATTTTGGTGGTGTACCCACAAGACGAACGTCTGTGTATTTCTTGTAGATAAGCAGCAGGTACTGGTTGCCATTGAAGTATTCCTTTACACTGGCAACATATTTTCCTTTCTGTCCTTCTTTTTCTTCAAGTTGCTTGCGGAACGCATCCAGTTTTTTACTGTATTCCTCGCCTGTGGCATTGCCAACTGCTTCTTTTACCTGGTCGGTAATGTCGGTTATCTTTTGCAGGAACAAGGCCGTAACCCCATGGGCAGGTAATTCCTCGTTCATGTTATGTGCCCAGAAGCCATTGTCCAGCAGGTTGCGGTCCACGGTGCTCAGTGTGGCTATCGCGTCATAACCACAGTGGTGGTTAGTGAGCAAAAGGCCCTGGTCGGAGATCATTTCGGCAGTACATCCTCCTCCGAACTGGAGGATAGCGTCCTTAAGACTACTATGGTTGATGCTGTACAGGTCTTCCTTCGACAGCTTAAGGCCCATACGGAGCATTTCTTCATAATTCTTACCGATCAGGCTGGGGATCCACATACCCTCATCGGCTCTTACTCCCTGCAGAGACATCACTGCAGCAAACAGCAGAAATATTTTTTTCATTGATCTTATTTTAAGATGGAGGACAAATGTACTTCTACAATCTGATAAATAATAGCCTTAAAAGGGGTGATATAGCTGCACTATAAATCAAAAAAGCTCTCTGAATCAGAGAGCTTTTATATGAAATAAATTATGTTTTATCTGTAATTGTCGTGCTTCCAGCGGCGTTTCATTTCTTTCTTGTGCGCTTTGTTCATCTTCCTGTCTGCGTGCCTGCCACGGTCTGTGAACATTTTCTTATGGATCTTGCTTTCCTTTTTTGATGTTTTCCATTCCTTCTTTATTTCCCTTGGGCCCTGGTAATGGTTCTGAGCGGCAGCAGTAGTGCCGGCTAATGTACCTATGGAAAGCAGTACAATGACAAAAAAGTTCTTCATTCAGATATTGTTATGATGACGACAAAGTTAAAAAAAGAATTAAATCTTCATAATTCTATAAATATTATCCATAAAACTACGGATAATTGACAGGCGGCAGGCTGTTAGTTATCTTGCTGATCGTGAAATATTTCTGATTCCCTTTATATTGATAAGACAATAACGCAACACCGCTATACTTAATGGGTGGTGGAGGCTCCTTTCGTGGTTCTTTTCCGTAGGGTGCATAGCGGTCGGCATAGTCATCGTGAGCTGTTCCTGCGTTTATCTCAAATCTTATTCCTTTTTTTGTTTTTGTAGCCTTAGTGTTCACATTCTGTGCATAATTACCCTCAGTTATCAGTATCGGAACAGGATCATTGCCGATCCATATCGTATCGGGCACCACATCTTTTTTTATATCAGTGAACTCAACGATGAACGTATAATTTTCGCCATGGTGCCCGGCAATACCACCACTCCAGCTTCGTTGCGTGGCGCTGATGAGTTTTATGTTCTGGGCAGACGTGGATAATGCTCCGCCCAAAACAGCAATGATAAGGATGTAATAACGGTTCCTCATTTTTCGGAATTGGGATATGCTAAGGTAGGGATATATGATCAAAGTAAGGACAAGCCCAACTGTATAGCGCCTATAACAAAACCAAGAACAGCGCCGATGATCTCTATGAAGCGAAACTCACGCTTCATTACGGACTCCAGAATCTGTTCCAGTTTGTCTGAAGAGAAGTTAGATACCTTTTCCACCACCATTTGCTCAATATCTATTTTCTTACTGAGGGTGTCGGTATATTGCCCGATAATTTCAGGGAGGAGTAGCGATATTTCTTCCAGCATTCCTTCCTTTATTTTCTGCATGGTGCCTTCGCCAACAAACATGGCGATAACCGGCAGTTTCTCTTTCAGTTTTACTTGCAGGAACGTATCAAGATGTTTCTCAATAGTAGGGGTGAGCCCGCTGAGCATATCCGGGTCTTTCAGTTGCCCGGCTATATCGTCGAAATGGATCAATTCCTTCGCTACTACACTACCCAGCTTTTCCGCAACCTGTCGCTGCCGCTTGGGAAATATCCCCTGTATCCTAATCCCGAGAAAGTTTTTGGGCTCCCGGGGATGAAACAACATATAAATAGCGATCCAGGTCGTGAACCAACCTGTAAATGCAGCAATGAAAGGCTGCAGCCAAAACATCAGATCATTCATAGAAATATATGCCCAGACCAGGAATGGTATTCCTGCTAAAGGATTTGAGATCAGATATTGCCGATAAGTTTTTTCAGGTAAGCACCATAGCCACTCTTAGCATAAATAGCAGATAGTTTTTCCATCTGACTGTCATCTATCCAGCCATTCCTGTATGCTATCTCTTCTATGCAACCGATCTTGAGGCCCTGGCGTTTCTCGATCACTTCAATGAACTCGCCCGCTTCGATCAGGGAGTCAAACGTTCCTGTATCCAGCCAGGCAGTGCCACGGTCCAGTACGCCTACTTCCAGCTTGCCTTTTTCCAGGTACACCTTGTTGACGTCTGTGATCTCCAGTTCGCCACGGGGAGATGGTTTTATTGCTTTAGATATGGCCACAACATCATTGTCGTAGAAGTAGAGGCCGGGAACCGCGTAATTTGACTTAGGTTTTGTTGGTTTCTCTTCAATGCTTAGTACGCGGTTATTCTTGTCAAATTCCACGACGCCATACCTTTCGGGGTCATGAACCTGGTAGGCAAATACCACGGCGCCGTCGGGGTTAGATTTGTTCTTCAATAAGGTACCCATGCCTGAGCCGTAGAAAATGTTATCACCCAATACCAATGCAGCAGGGTCTTTACCAATAAAATCAGCGCCGAGGATGAACGCTTGTGCAAGCCCTTCCGGTTTTGGCTGAACAACATATTCAAAGTGGCAACCGATCTGGCTACCATCTCCTAACAGCTTTTTAAATGCAGGTTGGTCTTCAGGAGTGGTGATGATCAAAATCTCCCTGATGCCCGCTAACATTAAAGTGGACAGCGGATAATAGATCATTGGTTTGTCATAAACAGGCATCAATTGTTTGCTTACTGCTATGGTAAGCGGGTATAAACGTGTGCCTGAGCCTCCTGCTAAAATAATTCCTTTCATTTGTTGTGGTCCGGTTATGCCGGGTTTTAAAAATACAATTATTATTTACTTTTTCTTGAATAAGCCTTTCAGCCCTCCTTTCAACTTGTCTTCCGCATCCTTCACGGCTTCTTTCTTTGTGTCGCCTGAACTGGTGTTGCCTGTTCCGAATATTTGTTTCTTCACTTCTTCCTTCACGGTATTCTCTGCTTGTGTCTTAATGGCTTTTACAGTGTCCTTTACGGTGTTCTTCACTACATTTTTAACGCTGTCCACTTTCTTTTCCACCTCTTTCTTTATCTCCTCTTTAATATTGTTCACCGCGTCACCTACCATGTTTTTCAGATTCGTCTCAATTTTAGGGCTTGTTGTAGTTCCGGTAATGTTCACGGCAAGGTTTACCTTATCACCTACTTTTACAGGAATGCCCTTGCCTGCTGCCTGGCTAACCAGATTGTTGACCATTGATGTGCCCGCGGAGCCCATCATGGAGGTAGGTACGACCAGGTTAACACCATATTTAAGTGTCTGATCGAATCCATGGCTACCGGCAATTTCCGCATCAATGCCGCCAATGTTCAGCTTGTATGGTTGCACGACAACACGGCCGTTCTCGATAGAGAAGAACAGCTTGGAATCTTTAAGGTTGATCGTTTTGAACTGGGAGAGGTGGAGCTTGTCTGCCAGTTGGTCGGTGACAGGGAAGTTGCTCAGGATACAACCCAGCAACATCAGATCGCCCTTGCCTGAAAGCATGCTCATGTTCGGGCTCATATCCGGGCCCAGTTTTCCGTTCATGGTCAGGTTTGATGTGATCTTGCCGGATACATACTTGCCTGCCGGCATTAATTTCTGAGCAGTAGGGAAGGCGGTAAATGTCTTCTGAACATCTACTGACTGAACGATATAGTCAAACTTTATTTCCGGGCTCTTTTTATCATTCTTAGTGGAGTAGCTGCCATTCATGGTTATCATGCCATCAAGCGCGTTGCCGCTAATACCCTGCAGATATACTGTTTCATTGCGTATGGCCATGCCGCCTTTTACATTGGTCATGTTGATGTTGTCATATTTAACAGAACCTACGCTGGCATGTAATTCAACATCGAGGTTGTTCGGCACGAGGAAAGGATCTGTTGCAGGCGCAGCTGCCGGGGTAGCTGTTGTTGTAGGTGTGGTAGTGGTGCCCATCCATTTATTCACATCTATCTTATCTGCGGCAAAGTTGAGTCGGCCGGTCAGGTTTTGGTTGCTCAGGTAGTAGCCAAGCAGATTGTCCACGCTGCCATCTCCGCTGAATATGGTCTTCATGTACTGGCCTTTAAGATTGGCAACAGTCACATTCTTTGGATTGAATGTGAGCAGCAGGCTGTATATGTTCACTCCGTCGGGATAATCCTTTGAAACATAGCTGAGGTCGCTGATGCCTATGGTGCCCGATGCATCTATCTTGTCATATTGCTTTTTCTGGGCTGCCGCCATTGATCCTTTTACTGAAACATCGGCAGTGATACTTCCGGCCATTTTTGTACCGTCTTCCAGCTTCACGAATTTCTGCATCTGCGTCAGGTCCAGTTTGCCCTTAGCAGTTGCGTCCACCCATTGGTCTGAAACGGGAGCCTTGAGCAGCATGCGCAGATCGAATGGCTGGGCGCCGAATTCGATATGGCACTTCTCGAGGTTGACAACGGTATGGTCTGTAATGCCATCAGGGTTGTTGACATCAAGTTTGATCTGAATGTCAGATACTTTTTGAGGCAGATCAGGATATTGGAATGAACCGTCCTGTATGGCCAGGTTCAGGTGATAGGAAGGTATCTGTTTCTTATTGTAAGTGCCCTTTACAGAGCCGCTAAGCGCAGCCTTGCCTGTTGTTTTGATATCCTTAAAATTACTTTGATACACGCCCGGAACCAATGACAGGATATCCTTAAAGTCGTTGGATGGTGTGCTGAACTGAATGTCCATTATCATATTGTTGGTGTCCGGCATCTGTACAAACCCTTTTGTGGACAGGCGCAGGCCATTCAGTTGTATCTTTTCTGTATTGAAGGAGTATTTACTGTTCTTATTATCAATGCCAAGGTCGAGGTCTATGGTTGTTTTTACTTTATACAGGTAAGGTATATTGCCGTTGATAAATGTGATTGCGTCTGCATTGGTTTTTGTGGAAAGGGTAAAGGCATCGCTGGTAAAATCACCGGAGCCGCTATGATCCAGGTTCTCGATGGTCGTATGCATCTTGCCCTGGTGATCATAATAATCAATGAAGGCATGTTCAATAGAATATTTACGCAGCTTCATAGCAAATGGCTTTGAGGGTGCCGCAGAGGGAGTGCTTGGTGGTGCAGGCTTAGTGATGTCCCAGTTTGGCTTACCATTTTCCAATACAATGGCATGAATGCGTGGTGATATAAGCCCGATATTAAGGATGTCATATGTGCCACTGATCGCTTTCATGAGGTCAAGGGCTACATCAATGCTCTTAGCGGAGATAAGTGTATCGTTCTTAAAGTCATCTTTTCCGACGATGCTCAGATCAACTATACTTACTGACAAGTGAGGGAAATTGTGTATAAGTGAGATGTCCACATCCTTAAAGTCAGTAGTGGCATTCAGTTGCTCATTCAGCTCTTTCTTTACCAGAGCCATTATTTTGTCCTTGAAGAATATAGGCACTATGATGGCAGTACCTATGAAAAGCAGGATAATAATGCCGATACCAATAAAGAACCGCTTCAACAGTTTCCCGAAATTCATAATGAGTGATTTTAATTCACTACAAAAGTAAGGTTGCTATACCAATAACAAAAATGATAATTAGTGCGTTCAGCTTAGTTTTATACGAATTATATATTGAAAAATACTGTTTGACTGTGCTGGTGTAAGGGAATACAGACCCCGGCAGTCTATTGCAACGATTTTTATAACATTTTGTTGACGAAAGTTGTCGTGCTTTTGGTGGTCAATAGATAAATATATAGTTTTCCATTTATGACTGGAGCGGATATTATTGGCAGCAGACTGGCAACCCAGGGGTTGGTATTTCCATTGAAGAAAACCATACCTGAAATTGTCGGGCATTTGTGCGCCGTACAGTCACAGGATTATGGTGCGGCCAAGTGGGCTTTAGGTGCCAGGCTGCCGGGTGTCTCTGATTCCGTGCTCGATGAGTTGTATAACAGTGGAGCCATCATCCGCACACATGTCATGCGGCCGACCTGGCATTTTGTTTTGCCGGAAGATGTGAAGTGGATGCAGCAGCTTACCGCACACAGGGTAAATGCTCTGCTCAACAATACCGGAAAGAAACTGGGCCTTGATGAAGCAGTTTACCGGAAAAGCAACAAGATCATAGCTAAAGCGCTGAAGGGTGGCAATTACCTGATGCGTTCAGAACTAGAGGATCTGCTGAAAAAAGGTGGCATTGCTACGGGCGATCTGGTGATGATACACATAATGATGAAGGCTGAACTGGATTGCATAGTGTGTAACGGGCCGAGGAAAGGAAAACAGTTCACCTATGCATTGTTTGATGAACGGATACGGGATACAAAACATATGCTTAGGGACGAAGCGTTGGCGACGCTTTTTCGAAGATATATTGAAGGGCACGGACCGGCAACACTACAGGATTTTGCCTGGTGGTCGGGTCTGACCATGACTGATGCAAAGGATGCGCTAAGCTTTCTGAAGTCTAAACTATTCTGCGCCGGGCATGAGGGGCAGGAGTATTGGTATTCAGGAAAACAACCCGGAGTAAGCAGGGATAGTACAGTATTCCTTTTGCCAAATTTTGATGAATACACTGTTGCTTACAAGGACAGAAGCATACTGCACGATATCAAAAAGACCGGTGAGCTTACTCCGTTCACACTATTAGGCAACCTCATAATAATAAATGGCTACGCGGCGGGCACCTGGAAGAAAACGGTAAGGAAAGACCATGTTATTGTAGAGCCTTCATACTTTCATGCAGTAAAAACCGCTGAGAGAAAGATGGTGGCAAAAGCAGCCGAGGCGTATGGGGATTTTCTGGGGCTTAGGGCTATTGTGAAATGATCACTACTTGTTCAGCGCGGTGGGCAGGCCGTCAATGCTGTACCTGTTCTTTTCCTGCTTATATTGTTCCAGTCCTTCGGCCCCTTTTTTCAATGCCCATTTATCGGCATGGTCGCGTTCGCCTGTATAATCATATAACGGGACACTATAGCCGCAAGATGTCTGCACTTTATCAATATCGGCAACGATTATCTGCCTTGTTCCCAGCTTTAGTTTGAACAATGGAGCAAGGTCAGCCCATTCGGTGTCTTCCGGCAATACTGTATATCCGTGCCCGTAAAGGCGTAGTATATTAGGAGGGCCATCGTAAGCGCAAAACATAAAAGTGATACGCCCGTTCTCTGCGAGGTGCGCCGAAGTCTCATTGCCGCTGCCGATAAGGTCCATGTAAGCCACCCGGGTAGGGGATATTACCCGGAAGCTGTCGTCGCCTTTTGGCGAAAGGTTGATATGGCCTTGAACCGAAGCAGGCGCTGTAGCTACAAAGAACATCTTTTGTCTTTCGATGAATTCTTTGTGATGATCCTGGATGCTGTCGTGAAACTTTGCCATCGGGTCAAAGATAATAAGAAAGTTTCGTGGAAATATGAAGCGCAACGGAATGAAGCCGATGGCTATCTGAAAGGTAAATTTTCTATGGGGCTTAAAAATATGGGGCTTGTGCATTAGTTTAGTACGGAAAACTGTAAACAAATGATACTCCTTGATATTAATATCGATTCGTTCCGCAAAGTGGTCATAGACTCGGTGATGGCGTCTCAAAAGAACCAGTTCGGTTTTGCAGATTATGTCGGCAAGATCGACAGTTTTTATAGCAGCGCATGGTCTAAGCTGGCCGCGTTGCTCGGGTTGGTGACCATCGTCATTCCGGTGGTAATAAACTACATACAGGCCAAACGGAATGAAAAAGAACAGGATCTCCTGAAGGATGCACTGAAGAAGGAATTACAGTCTATTGTTGATGAGAAATTTGTGGATGTGGATGCAACATTGAACGACAAGCTTGTTAAGATACAACACGCGTCGGAGGGTGTTACCTACCATATTCAGTCAGACATGTATTTTGAAAAAGGGAAGTTCAGGGAGGCATTTGGTGAGACCGTAAACGCGTTGACCTGTTATTTTATCGGGGAGGATTATGGTAATTTCTGTAACGCGCTGGACGACCTTAAAACGCGCATAGATAAAGTATCGGCAGATGATCTGGTCTTCTTCAAAGAAGAGGGGAATGAATATTATGATATAGATGCCCTAATGGAAAGGATAAATAAGAGTGATGATGAGAAGTACATCAGGGCCATGTCAGATATCAGGACGAAACTGAAGACAATAAGAAAATAATGCGGTCATTATCTGTTGTATTTCGGCTGATATAGCTGTACATAAAAGTTCCCGGGTACTTTGAAGTGTGTGACGAAGCCATACCCGTGATCCTCGATCTTGCCTTTGAACTTAACACCCTTGTCTCTCAGTTCCTGTACCGTTTTCTCAATATCATCGCAGTAGAATGATATGTCGTGAGTGCCCGTAGGCGCTCCCTGTGAGGCGCTGGCCGGGTGTACGCCCATATCGGCCTCCGGCAAGTCGAAAATGAGCCATCCGCCACCTATATCGTTTGCCGTAAATCCGAGTACGTCGCGAAGAAAAATGCGCAGCTCATCCGGCCGTGAGCTGTAAAACATCGTGTGAACTCCTTTTATCATGGAAGGCGTATTTGATCATAAAGATACGTGAACTTTCTATGACAGATACTTTCCGACAATGGGCACTCTTCGTCCTATGCCGAAAGCCTTTGGCGATACACGTATGATGGGGCAGAACTGGTTTCGTTTGTATTCGTTGGTGTTCACCATCTTCAATATGCGCGCCACAAGTGCGGGATCATTGCCGAGGGCTATGATCTCCTTAGGCCCCTGTCTGCGTTCAATGTATTGATAAAGAATAGGGTCCAGTACATCATATTCGGGCAGACTGTCACTGTCTTTCTGGTCATGGCGCAGTTCTGCGCTCGGAGCTTTTTCTATGATATTTACGGGTATTATCTCCTTGTGCCTGTTCAGGTAGCGTGCCAGTGCATATACCTGCACTTTATACAGGTCACCTAATACCCCCAGGCCTCCTGCCATATCTCCGTATAAGGTGCCATACCCGGTCGAAAGTTCACTCTTATTAGAAGTGTTCAGCAATATGGTCCCGAATTTATTGGACATGGCCATCACCAATGCGCCCCTTATACGCGATTGCAGGTTCTCCTCGGCAATGTTGAATGGCAGTCCTTTGAATACCGGTTCCAGCGCCTGCTCAAATGATCCGAATATGTCTTTTATGGCTATAATGTCGTAATGATTATTCAGGTTCTTTGACAATTGTTCGGCATCACTTACTGAGTGTGAAGTGGAGAATTGTGAAGGCATCAGCAATGCGCTTACATTTTCCGGTCCCAATGCCTCACACGCCAGCGTCAGTACCACAGCGCTGTCAATACCACCCGAAGATGCTACAATGGCTTTCCTGAAACCCATTTTGCTGAAGTAGTCGCGTATGCCAAGTATCAGGGCCTCGTGTATCTTGTCAATGTTCTTTTCCGGTTCCAGTTGTAAGGGTATCAGTTCAGACGAGAACTCACGGCTCACCGGATTTATATCATCAAACACGCCGGATTCATTCCATGTTACCGGCTGCATGGCTTCGGTGAAGTAGGGTAGTTCACTGATGAGCTGACCTTGTGCATCCATCACTATTGATCCGCCGTCAAATACGATCTCTGTTTGAGAACCTACCGTGTTGCAGTAGATCATAGGCAGGCCATATTTCAGCACATTCTGTTTGATGATGCCTTTACGGCCATCCTCATGTACATAATCAAACGGAGACGCGCTCAGGTTGATCATGATATCCGGTGACTGCTTCATCAGTTCATCCATCGGGCATCCCCGGTATAGCGGATCGTCACCAAGGTTCCAGATATCTTCACATATGGTCACTGCCAGTTTTTTCCCTTTAAAGCCAAGTACCTGCCACTCGTGACCGGGCTCAAAATAGCGGTACTCGTCAAATATGTCGTAAGTAGGCAGCAGGGTCTTGTGTACTATTCCCTGTATCTTCTTTTCATATAGCAGGTAGGCGCTGTTATACAAATTCTTCCCTTCCGGTTTGGGGTTTCGTGAGGGGCAGCCTACAAGCACACCAATGGTATCGGCAGCTTCTTTTATCTTATCCAATGAAGATAGCGCCTGCTCTACAAAATCATCGAACTCCAGGAAATCCCTGGGTGGGTAACCGCATATGGCCAGTTCGGAGAATACCACCAGGTCGCCGCCTTCTTTCTTAGCGGCGTCGATAGCGCTTAGTATCTTATTGGTATTAGCCTCGAAGTTGCCAATATGGTAGTTCTGCTGCGCGAGAAATATCTTCATATCTGTTCTGTCAAATATACAACTCACAAACCACACAAAAAGGCCATAGTGTCTATGCCGTCGGCATATTCACCCAAGCCCGGTTTCTGTGAATCTCCGAAAGGGATATGTCCTCTTCCTATTATGGCTTGTATATCGTCATTGCCTTCCAGTTCCTTCACCAGTTTCTCTTTGTTGTCGTAGTATCTGTAATGAAGTACGCTGACGGCAGAGAACGGCGTAGCATTTTCCACCATCAGCAGCGATTCATTGCTCATATAAGGTACTTTATTGAGCAGGTATATCGCCAGGTGGTAGTCGTAGTTGTGCTTATACTTATTCAGGTCGGCATATCTGTTATGCTTGTTGAACACATTCAGCAGCCGTGCAAAATCATAATTTGCCGGCACACATATTTGCGACACATTCCTGCATCCAAGTCCATAGTAGTGGTAAATATCATCTGCCAACAGGCCCAGTTCTTCATCGGTCTCGTCGCCGTCCAGCACGGCCACTGAGGTGCGGTTCTTCCTGATGATATGCGGGTATTTGCCAAAGTATTCCTCAAAGTACCTGGAGGTATTGTTGCTGCCGGTAGCAATATAGGCATCGCAGTTATTCAGCCGCTCTGCTATTTGCACCTGGTCGGCAGTCTCCGGTTCCCATCCGGTAAGCTTGCCGATGAGGTGCCTCATTAACACATCATCTTTCGACGATAGTTTGATCATTAGTTTGTGGCCGCTCATGAATCCGCATACAAGATCGTGAAAGCCTACCAGGGGTATGTTGCCGGCCATCACAATGCCCACAGTTTTATAGGTATCCGGCAACTGGTAATGGTTTATCCATTGCGCCAGATTATCTTTTTGCAGAAATTGTTCTGTTATGTTGGCTACAGCCAGCGTCACATGTTCGGCGGTGAACCAGGCATTTGCCTGCACTGCATGTTCCTTAGCGGCAATCCATGCCTCGTCTTCACTATTCATATATGCCCCGAGGCGGCTGAGCAGTTCTATCCTCCGGTCTGTAGATAATTTATGCGACATATTACCATTTCGAAGCGCAAAGGTACAATAGCCCGGGGTTACTTGATTATTCATATTAATGTCCTTTGTATGCACATGTTTAAATTTCCATCAAATAGAGGTTTGATTGTGCACTAAATCGTACCTTTGTGCCCATTCGAACAAAATAATCAGACAATATGGCAATTAAGATCACTGATGAATGTATAAACTGTGGCGCTTGCGAACCTGAATGTCCCAATAACGCGATCTACGAAGGTGGTGTGGAGTGGGCTATTACCGATGGTACATCTGTAAAGGGTGCGTTCACGCTCATGGACGGCTCTTCGACTGATGCGGCAACCAAGCACGCACCTGTTGCGGTAGATACCTACTACATTACGCCCAATAAATGCACGGAGTGCCAGGGTTTCCACGAGGAGCCACAATGTGCTGCCGTTTGCCCGGTTGATTGCTGCATCCCTGATGAAATGTACAGGGAGACAATAGATGAACTATTGGCTAAGAAAGAAAAGCTTCACCTTTAATAAGAAAGCCCCGGATACCGGGGCTTTTATTTTACCTGGAAGCTACTTTCTTCCACCCGGTATTATCTGTTTTCTTACCATTCTCCTCCATGAACCTGGAGATACCTCCGAAATATTGCGGGCCATACGTGATGCCGCCTATCTTCTTTATTTTTCCGGTGTAGTTTACCGTTAAATTTATGGTGGGAAGATCGGGTATCCGGTTTTCATACACATCCGGACACGTATCTACTTTGTATAGGTTTACCATGTCAAAAAGCTCAGTGGCCTTTGCTACGCCTATGTTCTTTTCAAAAACTCCGGTATCCTCGCAAAAACGTACAGCAGTATAACGGGCTATACCATCTTTATTAATAGATATGATATATGTAGGGCACCTGCCGAAACAGCCGGTACGGTACATCTCCACAGATTCTATATTACTGGTTTGTTTTTTTTTCTTCTTTTTCTTTTGTTTGGCAAAAGCCCCGAATGCTACCAATATAGCTATAACTATCAGTGCAGATTTCTTCATTTTTTATATGTTTACGTGTTCAAAGATAATGGGTATAATACATGCAGAGCAAATATGGGACCAAAAGATGAGCATAGCGAATTATTTTATCAACTGGCGCTGACCGCAGTATCTGGTGTCGGGCCAAAGGTAGGAAGGGCTTTACTGGAGCGGTTTGGCAGCGCGGAGATGGTATTTAAAGTTCCGTTAAAAGAGCTGAAGACCATAGATGGTATTACGGAGGTTAAAGCAAAAGGTTTTCGGAATGACGAAGTGTTCCGGTATGCAGAGCACGAACTGAACTTCATTCAGAAGAAGAATATTCAGGCTATATATAACGGCAACAATTTTCCCGAAAGGCTGAATCGCTGTGCCGATGCACCATTACTTTTGTTTTACAAAGGCAATGCATGCCTCGATGCAAAAAAGACCGTGGCCATTGTAGGTACGCGAAGGAACACTGACTATGGAGCGAAACTGACTGAAGACCTCGTAGATGGGCTAAAGCAAGCCGAGGGCATCCTGGTGTATAGCGGATTGGCTCTGGGAATTGATGCTATTGCGCACAGGCGTTGTGTAGAGGCCGGAGTGCCTACTGTTGGCGTCTTAGGTAATGGTTTAGACAAGATATACCCCTACAGTAATAAAGAGCTGGCCGCCCGTATGACGGAGCATGGCGGACTGCTCACTGAATTTCCTTCCGGCACCAGGCCCGATAAAGGCAATTTTCCCATGCGCAACCGCATTGTGGCGGGACTGTGCGATGTCACGGTAGTTATAGAGAGCCATGTAGCTGGCGGCGCGCTCATAACGGCACAGATCGCCAATAGCTATAACAGGGAGGTGGTGGCTTTTCCCGGCAGGGTGAATGATACGCGAAGCGCGGGGTGCAACGAACTCATAAGAACAAATATGGCAGGCATGATAACTTCTGCAGAAGATCTGCTGGAGTTGATGGGGTGGAATAAGGAGGGGAAGAAGAAACCCGTACAACAGCAGCTATTCATCAATTTCTCACCCGATGAACAAAAGGTAGTTGACGTACTCCGGGACAGGGATAGCGTACATGCCGATGAACTTTTTCATCATACAGGGCTCCCGAGTTCATTATTGGCGGCTACTTTATTGCAATTGGAGATGCAGGGTATAGTCCGGTCGCTTCCCGGGAAACTGTACCGGATGCACTAAAGGCAACTACTTATAAGCAGTATATAGCGTAGTGACGCCAAATGTAAGGGGGCGCGCTGTAGCATTCTTAAATCCGCAATGAGAAAGGATATCGCAAAATTTGTTCCCATCCGGAAATGCCATTGCGGACTCATTGAGGTAGGAGTAGGCAGTACTGTGTTTAGAGAGCATTTTACCCAGGGTGGGCAGTATATACCTGAAATAGAACTTATAAAGCTGCTTTACCGGGAACCGTGATGGCCGGGAGAATTCCAGTATCACAAGCTTGCCGCCGTACCGCAGTACCCGGTTCATTTCAATAAGCCCCTTTTCAAGATCTTCAAAATTCCTCACACCATACGCGCACATCACAGCGTCATAGCTGCCGGTATCGAATGGCATATGTTCACTATCTCCTGTCTGTAAAGTGATGATGTTCCCAAGCCCTGCCGCATCTATCTTTTTACGGCCCTCTGCCAGCATCTGGTCGGCAATATCCACACCCGTTACTTGCTTTGGCTGTATGTTCCTGGCTGCAGATATGGCCATGTCGCCCGTGCCTGTGGCTACATCCAATATCTTTTGTGGTTTTATTTGCCCTACCTCTGCAATAGCCTTTTTTCGCCAGCCCTTGTCAATACCCATCGACAGGAAGTGGTTGAGAAAATCATAACGGCCCGCAATATTGTTGAACATCTCGGCAACCTGAGCTTTCTTGCTTAAATTTGAGCCGGTATCGGGAACTACGTTTGCAGCGGGGTTGGTGTCAGGATATGATCGCATCGGCGCAAAGGTAAGCAGATAGTCGGAAGTGGACAGGCTAAATACATTGACCAAAAGTGGAAATAACATCAGCGAAATATATTGTCAGTAGCCCCAAAGTGGAGGGCTGCCCCAAGCCGGATAAGCCGGAATATGCATTCATTGGCCGTTCAAATGTGGGTAAGTCCTCATTGATCAATATGCTGACCGGTCAGGCAAAGCTGGCAAAGACCTCGGGAACTCCCGGCAAAACGCAGCTCATTAACCATTTCCTTATCAATAACGCCTTCTATATAGTCGATCTTCCGGGCTATGGGTTTGCCAAAGTAGCTCAGAGCACAAGGGTCACCTGGGAAAGAATGATAGAGAATTACCTTAAGCAACGCCTGAACCTGGTAACGGTCTTTGTGCTTATAGATAGCCGTCATGAGCCTCAGCCCATAGATCAGCAGTTTCTGCGCAAACTGGGTGAGTGGGGTGTTCCGTTCAACCTCGTATTCACCAAGGCCGACAAAAGCTCTCAGCGTGAGGTTTCGAAGAATGTACGCCGTTTTATAGATGCCATGAAGCTGGAATGGGAGTTCATACCCCGCGCTTTCACTACAAGTGCCGAAAAACGCCTGGGCCGTAAGGAGATGCTCGGGTATATAGAAGAGCTGAATACAGACTTTGAACTGCCTGTAGTGGATAATAAATAACTATATACGTTGCTTTCTGAGGTTGTAACTGAATTGTTATTAACCAGCCTTTAAAAAGATACCGTTATTTAACGGTATGCTTTTTGAAATTATTAGTGCAGTTTTGCTATCGAACCTTTTGCTTAAAGTAAACCCATTTTAAACATGTCATCATCAGGAAAAAAATATAATCGTTCATCAGAGATCAGGGTGGCAGATGGTCTCCATCTTAGTGCTATCGGAAGTACACGTACTCCCGTTCAATTCACACACATATATATCAATGAGGTATTTGCTGACTATAGTGAGGTAGCTTACCAGCCGTCAACAGTACGGATATTCGGGGAAGTGGAACTGATGGAGTGGCAGATGCAGTCTATGATGTAGTCAGGCCCTTGTATTTGTTTTATAGTATTTGCAGAGAAGTTTACCTGATTTGGTAAGCCTCTTGGATATTGTTGCGTCACCCACCATGAAAAAATTATCCGTCAATGGAAATAAAACTGCTGCCTGTTGCTACTGTGCACAATTCCCGCATAGCCGCTACTGATGACTTCTGGGGTAGTGTCATCACAGAGATAACCCTGGTGCCGGGTATTCCCGAGGCTGCATTCAGCAACATTGAAATGTTCTCACATGTCGATGTGATTTATTATTTCGACAAAGCCGACGACAAGGATGTCGCCTACTACGGCAGGCCAAGAGGAAATGCTGCCTACCCGGAAATGGGAATCTATGCGCAGCGTAAAAAAGACCGGCCTAATCATATCGGTCTGTGTACTGCCGAGTTGCTGGCTCACAATGGCAGCACGATCATCGTTCGTGGGCTCGACGCTATTGAGGGCACACCTGTGCTCGACATAAAACCTGTGTTTAAAGAGTTCAAGGCTCCTGCTGACACAAAGCAGCCCCCCTGGGTGGCAGACCTCATGAAAGACTACTGGAAGTAACCGATCCCCCGAATCTGGCACGATTTGTGAAGTATAGAAGGAAACCGTTTATGAAGCTATTCCGGTCTATTGTCCTTTCAGCACTATGTTCATGTCCCGCTTATTTGTTAGCCCAAACCGTGCACAATGGTGCTCACGAGCTATCTCTATCTGAAGGTATATTGTCTTACAGTGAGTGGAGTGGTATTTTAGGTGAGTCCACAGAGGGGCAAGCTTATGTTGGATTTCCATCCCGGATGAATGGCGCGACATTTCTTACTTACCGGCATTTCCCGGTGAACCGTTTTGCAATTGGCGTTACTGGTGGTATTGATAATCAGGCAGGGCCGCTGAAGGATATAGGGTCATATCGCCGGCAGGTCTATACCGGGGCTATAGAGGGGGAGCTTGTCTATACGAGCAGGTGGCATGTCGAGACATACTGTGTATTAGGAGTGGGGTACACCACCGCCAATTGGTATTTCCATGTAAACCCGCCCTATCTTTTTTCATCCTTTACACCGCGTGCAGATCATTATAATGCCCGGTTCAATTACTGGAATGCGCAGGTGACACCCATCGGTTTCAGAAGCAACGGTAAGCTGGCATGGTTCTGCGAGTTTGGTTTCGGGTACAAGGGAATGATATGCGCGGGGTTATCTGCCAGGATAGGTGCGCATAACAAATTCGATAAGCTTGCGGCAGACGCTGTGATCGTATTGCCACCATCATTTCCGTTCAATGCAGGTGACGAGCCGGAGAAAATATGTGCTGCTATAAGGACTGAAATACCCTGGGCGGATAAGCATTCAAATATACATGAACATGTGGACAGTATTTGCCTTAACGGAGGTAATTTCTCCGTACAACTGGACACGCTCAAAATGCTTACAGCACGCAACAAGGCAAATGTTTTGAAGGTAACTACAGCCCGCGATCCCAATATACATGACCATTTCAGGATGGGCGGTAGGGCTTATCACATTGCAGATACATCAGCCTTGCGAAAGAGTATTGCATCATGGACCCGTATGCATTATGATGATAACAAGTGCGCTTATATAGTTCTCTATCGGCCTTCACACTATGATGCTCTGAACAGGAATATAGTAACTGTAGATACCGGCGTTTACAGGCTAAGATCCAGTTCAAAGGTCGAGATAAAGGTCGTTAACGAAGGCAGGCATGTGGTCGGAAATACAAATGGTAAACTGGATATTGATGTGCGGTTTGGTAATACCTACTATATCAAATGTTATTTTGACCCGAGAGCAAAGGGATATTATTTACTGAAGGAGACCGGCAAACGGGGAGAGATAGAAAGTGGATGTATCAGACGAGGGCTCTATTTATATTAATGTGCCACAGGAAACCACATCACTTTTAACTTTACTTATATATGATAGTTTTTTGTACATTTTATCCCTCTAAGCGCTATTTCCCTATATTTGTAAAGTCCATTATCACACTTAAATGCAATTAGCCAAGCGACTGAATTCCGTTACAGAGCCCCAGACGATAAAGATGGCCAAGTTGAGCCGCGAGATGAAAGCCAAGGGGATCAACATCATAGACCTGAGCATCGGCGAACCCGACTTTAAAACACCGGAACATATTTGCAACGCTGCCATCAAGGCAATGCAGGATGGGTATACAAAGTATCCACCGGTACTGGGCTATCCCGATTTGCTGGAAGCTATTAGCACCAAGCTGAAAAGAGATAACAACCTCGATTATGCACCCAACGAGATCATTGTGTCCACAGGTGCCAAGCAAAGCCTGTATAATGCAGTGATGAGTATCGTAGATCCGGGCGATGAGGTGATCATTCCTACGCCTTTCTGGGTCACTTATGCAGCCCAGGCACAGTTGGCAGGTGGTATAGTTAAGCATATCAATTGCGGTATAGATAATGATTTTAAACTGACTCCTGAGCAATTGGAAGCGGCTATCACGCCACAGTCGCGACTGTTCATGTTCTCATCGCCATGCAATCCGACCGGAAGTGTTTACTCGAGGGAAGAGCTGGCAGGACTTGCAGAGGTCTTCAAGCGTCATCCTCAGGTCTATATCATCAGCGATGAGATATACGAATATATCAACTACGCGGGGCACCATGAGAGCATCGCTCAGTTCACAGAGTTGAGGGACAGGGTGATAGTGATCAACGGTATGTCCAAGTCTTATGCCATGACCGGCTGGCGGCTTGGATACCTGGCAGGCCCGAGGGAAATAGTGACAGCTTGTGAGAAACTGCAGGCGCAGTGTACCTCTGGCGCCAACTCAATTGCAGAGAAAGCAGCTATTGCAGCGCTTCTTGAAGACCTGGCACCAACCAATAAGATGGTAGAGGCGTTTAAGCAACGTAAGGAGTATGTGATCAGCGCGTTGAGGAAAATGCCGGGTGTGAAAGCTAATGACCCAGCCGGGGCATTCTATGCGTTCCCCGATATCAGTTCTTTCTTTGGCAAACGTTTCGGAGATCATATCATCAATTCCGATTCAGACCTGAGCATGTACCTGCTTAATGAAGGCCATGTGTCAACAGTGTGCGGTAGCGCTTTTGGTGCAGATACCTGCATACGGTTGTCATTTGCCACATCAATGACCAACCTGATGACAGGTATGGAAAGTATGGCGGCAGCGCTGGCAAAACTACAATAGCTTATCTGAGTGGTACTATTGGTTGCGGTTGAGGAGGGATAGGTCCTGCTTTGGCCTGCATAGATGAAATTACAGGTATCATCTTATCATATACCGAGTCCAGGTCAGTTGCCTGTTCTTTATACCATTCAAGATTTTCCTGGAATTGTTCCGGTGTCAGGTTGTAGTGTGCCAGTATATCACGATAATACACGGCCAGACTATCGACATTTTTTGTTCCGTTCTTATAGGTGCTATCAGCCCGCATGGTAGAGTAAGACTCTGCTATATGAATGTCAGTAAGTATCTTTTTCATTACTTCCGGCGGCAATTTATCCTCGCGATTCTTCCTGATGTCATTACAGGAAGATGTGCCAATGATTAGAATAAGTACAACGGTCAGCAGGTATCTCATTGGTTATTTCAGTGCGTTGTATTTAGCAATGTTCGGTACATCAAGTGACGAAAGCAGTGTTATATAGCCACCACGTTCCTGCTTGGGGGTTTGTCCCAGCAGCCGGAGAAATTCATCACTCTTAGCATTAAAGATGAATTGCATCAGGATGGAGCTTGGGTTTTCTTTATTTACATTATACAGCTTTCTCACATTTACCAATATCCTTGTTCGGGCTTCATTTGGTTTCATACTCATACTGTCCAGCGATTCACGGTGCATGGTGTACCAGAATTTACGAACATCCGAAAAGCGGTTGTTTAATAACTGATCCACGATCCAGTAGCGGTTGCGCGTATTTTCCATGGCTTTCCAGCCGGATATTCCTTTGCCTTCCGGCGCATTGCTCACTACATTTTGCGCTCTTTTCAAAAGATTTGTGCCACCCTCCGGAGCAAAACTATCATAATCGAGTGCGAGTATGATGTAACAATAATAGGCCAGTACTGCGGTCAGATTTGATGAGAGAGGATCTGTGCCGGATACCTGGTTATCATCAAAGTGCATCGGATTGTATTGTGTGAATTTGAAGGCGAAGTCCTTATCTACAAAATTGACCAGTGATGTTGAGTAGCTTGTATTGTACACAGGGCGTGTAGCCTGAATACTGATAGTTGCGGTATAAGCGTCCACGTCACCACCTACCTTATTGCCGGTAAGATTAATGAAGAAATTACAGTCGATCTTTTCTGTCGTGGAGAACTCATCATTTGTCCACTTATGCTGGTTCAGGAATTCTGCGACAGCTTTTTGCATATCAGCAAACACCTTTTGGTCCATGCCCTGTATCTTGTCACTTCTCACCGTCACTTTACAATTCAGTTCCTGCGCATGCACAATTGCGGATACCATCAGCAGGGCCGTTAGGAAGAAATATTTAAGCTGTTTTGTGGGCATGTCTCAATTCTGCAATTTTGTCTGCTATGGCCGCGGCCGCTTCCGTCTTTGACTGCAATGGTAGGCCTACCGGTAGTTCATCTTTTTTAATCAGGGTTATCTTGTTAGTGTCCACACCAAACCCTGCACCTTCATCTTTCAATGAGTTGAGAACGATCATATCTGCATTCTTTTCAGAAAGCTTTTTTTGTGCGTGCTCAATTTCGTTATTGGTCTCCAGTGCAAACCCTATTAACGTCTGACCGGGTTGTTTTATTTTACCAAGAGATGAGAGTATATCATCGGTTTTGGTGAGGCTGAGCGAAAACTCAGCTTCCTTTTTCTTTATTTTTTCAGTGGCCGGTTCCTGCGGGCGGTAATCGGCTACTGCGGCTGCCAACACAGCTATCTGCGTGTTTGCAAAAATGCTTTGGCAGGCTTCGTACATTTCACGCGCACTTTCTACCCGTATAGTATTTACCGAAGAGTGGTAGGTGCTTTCTTTTGAAGGACCAAGTACCAATGTTACATCTGCACCTCTGTCAGCAAGTGCCTCTGCAACAGCTATACCCATTTTCCCGGACGAAAAATTGCCGATAAAACGCACCGGGTCTATCCGTTCATATGTCGGTCCGGCAGTCACAAGTGCTTTGAGTCCTTTAAACGGCTTATTGGCATCAGAGAAGAAGCGTTGCAGGTGTTGCAACATGTCTTCAGGTTCTGCCATTCTGCCTTCACCTACCAGGCCGCTGGCCAGTTCGCCATGTGCTACCGGTATGACCTGGTTCCTGTAGCCACGCACCTTGCTTATATTCTGCCGTGTGGAAGGGTGCAGCCACATATCTTCATCCATTGCCGGGGCTATGAACACGGGGCAACGGGCAGAAAGATAAACGGCGGTGACCAGGTTGTCGCAGATACCGTTTGCCAGTTTTGCCAGCGTATTGGCACTGCAGGGGGCTATCAGCATAGCATCGGCCCAGAGGCCCATTTCTACATGATTGTTCCAGTTGGCACCATCACTTACATTGCTCAGCACTTCGTGCTTTGATACGGTAGCCAATGACAGCGGGCTTACAAACCGTGTAGCCGCTTCTGTGACCAATACCCGTACTTCAGCACCTGCTTTTACAAGCAGGCGAACGAAATGCGGGGTCTTGTAGGCAGCAATACTGCCAGTCACTGCCAAAACTATTTTTTTGCCCTGTAAAGACATGGTTATGAAAGCTAATGCAAGTTAACGCTTTTGCGCTTATCAGCGCCCATTTCCGTGGTATTTAACGATGCTTTACAGTACCTGGTTTCTGAGCAGGTCTTCAAACACATCGGCCTTGCGGATGAGGCGCGCCTTGCCCCCCTCTACCATTACCTCGGCAGGTTTCAGACGGGAATTGAAGTTGCTGCTCATTTCAAAGCCATAGGCACCTGCGTTGTGAAACGCCAGCAGATCGCCCTCGCTTACCTCATTCAATACACGGTCCCAGGCAAAGGTGTCAGTTTCGCATATGTTACCAACTACGGTATATATACGCTTTGCACCGTCCGCATTGGACAGGTTGGAAATACGGTGGTATGACTCATAGAACATCGGACGTATCAGGTGGTTGAAGCCTGAATTGACACCTACAAATACAGTAGCGGTGGTCTGTTTGATCACATTGGCCTTAACGACAAGGTAACCACATTCACTCACCAGGAATTTACCCGGCTCAAACCAAAGCTCTATACTGCGGTCATATTCTTTTTCAAATTCCTTAACCGCTTCGGTCACTTTACGTCCGAGGGTATTCACGTCCGTCTCTGTATCTTCTTCTTTATACGCTACTTTGAACCCGCTGCCCAGGTCTATAAAGTCAAGCCCCTTGAAGTTGGCAGCGATGCTGAACATGACGTCCAGTCCGCGAAGGAACACATCGATATCTTTGATCTCGCTGCCGGTATGCATATGCAGACCCTGTACATGCAACCCGGTTGCCTTGACAATACGCTCAATGTGGCGTTGCTGATATACAGATATGCCAAATTTACTATCTATATGACCGGTAGATATCTTATAGTTTCCACCTGCTTCTATGTGCGGGTTTATACGGATGCAAACAGGGTAGCTGCCACCAAATTTGTGCCCGAACTGTTCGAGGATGGAGATGTTGTCAATATTCATCCTGACACCAAGTGCCGCCCCTTCCTGTATCTCGTTAAAGTCAACACAGTTGGGTGTGAATAGTATTTGCTCCGGCTTGAAACCAGCTTTCAGTCCCAGCTTCACTTCACTGATGCTAACACAGTCAAGATTACAGCCAAGTGCGCATATGTATTTTAATATATTTATATTTGTCAGTGCTTTACACGCATAAAAGAACCTGGTAGGGTGGTCTTTAAAAGCGTTGGTAAGCTTGCCATATTGTTCCCCGATCTTCTCGGCATGATATACATAAAGCGGAGTGCCGAATTCGTTGGCAATGTTGATCAATTCCTGGTTAGTAAGTGGTTTGTACATAAGGGCGCAAAGGTAATGATAAGTTGATTAATTAATAAGATATAATCTGTTCCGGCCTCATATTTCTGCTATGATACCAATAGATTGCTTTGGAGAAATCAAAGTTTGCTCTATCTTTAGCCTTTTATAGTACTAACTCATCAACTATTTAAAAATCAGTCTATGATCAAAAGAGGTCTCGGAATCCTATGTCTCGTACTGGCTATGCTTGGCTTTGCTCCGCGCACTTATGCGCAAAAGGGCAAAAGCGAGATAGCAGTAGGGTATGGTTATTTCACGTTCTACTCTTTCATGAACAAGGGTTACTATGGTGCGCCTATGTCCAACTCGTCGGGTGCCAGTGTCGTATCTTATCGTTACTACCTTACCCGCGACCTTACGATCGGTCTTGGCCTGGGGTATGAAAATATCAGCAACTGGGGAACTTTCGTATCTATAGTGCCTGAGTTTACCGCTGCTTATATGGATACGCGCAACAGCCTGATCAGGATAAAGCTATATGGCGCTGCCAGCTTAGGTATCAATAACTACGCGGATGCCCGCAATGGTTATGGTCATAAAGACCAGTCGGGTCTGAAGCTGTGGGCTTTCCAGGCTACGCCTATAGGTTTGCGCTGGGGCCGCCAGTTCGCATGGTTTGCTGAGCTTGGCTTCGGGTACAAGGGTATCGTGCACGGTGGTGTGGAACTACGCTTTCCAAGGCACCTGCAACACAAGGCTAAGCCTGAATAATTCTACAGGAACTCATCAACATACAAAGTGTCCCATGCGGGACACTTTTTTTATGGCCTTATGCCAACAGTTTATCTATAGATGCAGCCAGCTTTCTATCCCTGTCGGTAACGGTATTTCCGGCATCATGTGAATTGAGCCAGATCTCTACCTTGTTCCAGGTGTTTGTCCACGTAGGGTGGTGGTTCTGCTTTTCTGCGAGGATGGCTACGCGCGTCATAAAGGCGAATGCCTCGCTGAAATCTTTGAACGTGAAGCTTTGGTATAACGAATTGTTCTTTTCTTCCCAGGCCATAGAAGTCTGTTTTTGACATGTATAATGATACAGAGTAAAAAGCCACCCGTTTAACGGGTGGCTTTTATTATTTGAGATCACTTCAGACTATTCAGATGCGTCGTCTTCAGCTTTCTTCATCTTGTCCTTGATAGCAGCCAGTGCGCCGAGGTCGCCGAGGGTTGGCTTCTCTACTTTGCTCTGGATGTTCTTCACCGCTTTCTTGGTCTTTTCAGTTTCAGCAGTAGCTTCTTTTCTCATTGCTTCTTTCTCTTCGTTCTTCACCTGCTCCCAAACCTTGGTGTGAGATACCATGATGCGCTTGTCGTTACGGTCGAATTCGATGATCATGAACTGCAGTGTTTCTTCTGCTTCTACAGTGCCGCCGTCTTCCTTGCGGAGGTGACGTGCAGGTGCATAAGCTTCGAGGCCGTACTGGAGCTGAACTGTAGCACCTTTCTCGTCCTTGCGGGTAACGCTGCCTTCGTGGATAGAACCGATAGGGAATACTGTTTCAAATGTATTCCACGGATCTTCCTCGAGTTGTTTGTGACCAAGAGCCAGCTTGCGGTTCTCCTTGTCGATAGACAGGATAGCCACGTCGATCTTATCGCCGGTCTTTACGAATTCGCTCGGGTGGTTGTAGCGCTTGATCCAGCTCAGGTCGCTGATGTGGATCATACCGCCGATGCCTGTTTCGAGCTCTACGAACACACCATACGGAGTGATGTTCTTCACCACGCCGGTATGACGGCTGTCGATAGGATATTTATTCTCGATAGTTTCCCATGGATCTTCTGTAAGCTGCTTGATAGAGAGGCTCATCTTGCGCTCATCCTTGTCAAGTGTTACAACAACAGCTTCGAACTCTTCGCCGAGCTTGAAGAACTCCTTGGCGTTGATAGGCTGTGAAGACCATGTGATCTCAGATACGTGCACCAGACCTTCTACACCAGGCATGATCTCAAGGAATGCACCGTAATCTTCGATATTCACTACTTTACCCTTCACGCTAGCACCTTCTACTATTTCAGCAGGCAGGTTATCCCATGGGTGAGGAGTAAATTGTTTCAGACCGAGGCTGATACGCTTCTTCTCATCATCGAAGTCGAGCACTACGACGTTCAGCTTCTGACCGTTGTGTACTACTTCGCTCGGATGCGTTACGCGGCCCCAGCTAATGTCTGTGATGTACAACAGGCCGTCAACACCACCGAGGTCGATGAATGCACCGAAGTCGGTAACATTCTTAACAGTACCTTCCAGTACCTGTCCTTTTTCGAGCTGGCCGATGATAACGCTACGCTGCTGTTCGATATCGCTTTCGATAAGCGCTTTGTGAGACACCACCGCGTTGCGGATAGTTTCGTTGATCTTAACCACTTTGAAGTCCATGGTCTTACCCACATACTGATCGTAGTCGGTAACAGGCTTCACGTCTATCTGAGAACCAGGGAGGAACGTTTCCAGGCCGTGTACATCCACGATAAGACCGCCCTTGGTCTTGGAAGTGATGGTACCTGTAACAACTTCACCTGTTTTGTAGAAGTCAACGATCTGCTGCCATGCACGTGCTGCGCGCGCCATTTTGCGGCTCAGGTGCAGGTGTCCGTTCTTGTCTTCTTTTTCAACTACCATTACCTCGATCTCGTCGCCGATCTTAACATCGGGCATGTCGCGGAATTCGTTGAGAGAAACAAGACCATCGGATTTGAAACCGATATTGATGATAGCGTCAGTTTTGGTAAGGCCCACTACCGCGCCACGCAGCAACTCAGATTCTGCGATGGATTTGAAAGTGCTACCATACAAAGTATCGAACTTCTGACGGTCGTCCTCTTTGTAAGAAGCAACATTACGCTTGTCAACAGACCAGTCGAAATCATCGTGAGATGTTTCGGGCATGCTGTCATAGTAATGACGTGATTTGCGCACTTCAGGAGTGCTTTCAGCAGCAACGGCTACTGTTTCGGTTTGTACGGACTCATCCTGTGATGTTCCGGCTGTTTGAGAATTGATTGTTTGGTCTTCCACTTTATTTAATCCCCTTGTTTTTTTGGGGAGTGCAAAGATAAGATAAATAACTAAGGTTTTTTAAATTTTCTGATATGTGCGATTGGTTTATATGTTGGATATTGCAATGATGAAAATGCCGGGTCTGAAATTAGTACCGGCGGGACATTTTTGCGCAATTTCTTTTTCATAAGGCAGGTGAGCAAAGGTTGCTATAAATGATTGATTGTCAATTGTACTCTGCGCAAATTAGGATTGCTCAGTGAGCAATGCCGTTGTGTAATATTAATTTGTAATGTTTATGCTACAGACCGACTAAATAATGCACAAAATGTGTGCCAAAGTATAGCAGTGTGAAAAACGCACCGGAGCATGATAGACGTTTTTTATATACCAGAATCGGACGACATATAAGGTCTATATATATTGAACCACAGCCGGCAATACTACGGCTGCCGATTGTGACGGGCAAATACGAAATGACCGGACCGATATACAAATCTGAAACTTTCTACTTCATCTCATTGTTGCAACCGGGAATATACTTGGCTATAGTGCCATATTTTGGATCGGGGCATTGCACACTTTGCATTGTGAGTGATAACACAAGTGGTATCATTTACTGGCATTTCAATTGGCCTGAAACTACCTCAGGCATTGTACCACACCTGTCTTTTGATGTTTAAACCTGTTGAAAATGGCGTAACTTTGCCAGCTTAATAAAAGAAATTATTATAGATGGTTTTACCAATAGTGGCCTACGGAACTCCGATACTGAGAAAGGTTTGTGATGATATCAATGCCGAATACCCTGAGCTGAAGAAACTGTTAGAAGATATGTGGGAAACCCTCTATAACAGCAATGGGGTAGGTTTGGCAGCGCCCCAGATCAACAGGCCAATAAGGTTGTTCCTGGTGGATACGGTGCAGGTGGTAGAGGGGTTTGATGATGAAGATAAACGTAAATATCCTAATGAAAAGCCGATCAAGAAGGTATTTATCAATGCCAGGAAAGTGGATGAAACGGGTGACACATGGCCTTATAACGAGGGGTGCCTGAGCATTCCCAAAGTGAGGGAGGATATATACCGGCATAGCCAGGTGCGTATCAAATATATGGATGAGCACTTCCAGGAACACGAGGAGACATTTGATGGCATCACTGCAAGGGTGATACAGCATGAATATGATCATATAGACGGCAAGCTGTTCATAGACTACCTGACGCAACTCAAAAAGCGCCTTATCAAGAAAAAGCTGGACGATATCAGCAGCGGAAAGGTAAAGACAGATTACCGCATGGTTTTCCCAAAATAGATATTCAGTTGGTTTTTTCGTTAGGTGTCTGTGCCAAAGGGTATGGATATTATTGCTATTTTTGAATCAGCTACTTTTTTTTGACCACATCTGCCACATATAGCGAAGAAGAACTGGTGCTGCTGTTGAAACAGCAGAGCAGGGATGCGTATAACTACCTGTATAAGCACTACGCGGCTGTACTGTATGGTGTTGTGTGCAAAGTGGTGTATGACGAACACATAGCCCAGGATGTGCTGCAGGATGTATTTGTGAAGATATGGAACAACATAGGCAAGTATGACGCGCAGAAAGGGCGGCTATATACGTGGATGATAAACATAGCCCGGAATTCGGCCATTGACAAGCTCCGCTCGAAGGGAGAGATCATGAAGGGTAAAATCCAAACGGGTGAGGATGTCGTAAATAATATGGAACGCGGCATGCGAACAGAGCAAGCTACGGACACGATAGGACTGAGGAAAATGGTAGCGGGGCTGAAGCCTGAGTATGAGGTTATTATTAACCTGGCTTATTTTAAAGGTTATACGCTTGACGAAATTTCTAAAACATTGAACATACCCCTGGGTACTGTAAAGACGCGTATGCGAAGCGCAATGCAGCAGCTAAGGGAAATATTTAGTAATTAGTGAATACACGGGAGTACATAGAATCGGGCATATTGGAAGCTTATGCACTTGGCGCACTGACCGAACATGAACGGGCGCAGGTAGAAGCTGATGTTGCCATGTACCCTGAGCTGAAAACTGTATTACTTTCCATAGAAGAAGTAATGCAGCAATATTGTGTCCGGCTTGCTATAGAACCACCTATTGGAACGCGTGAGCAGATATGGGGAAGCATGCCACAGGCGGGTAATAATGCAGGAGGTGCACAGCAACAGCCAAAGACAATTCCATTCCGTCCCGAAAGCAGGAAAGCACTTGACTGGCGCTATGCTGCTATGCTGGCCGTGCTGGTTGGCAGCCTTGCCGTTAACTACCTGCTCTATGACCAAAGCAGAGAACAGAAAGTGCGTGTTGTGGCTATGTTGGCCCAAATGAGCAAGCTGGAATCGGATCAGCGCCTGTTGGCAAAAGAAGTAGAGAACTACAGGAAGTCGAAGGATATGATGGCTGACAATGACATGCAGACCATAGTTATGCATACCGTAGTAAAGGGGCATCCTATGGCGGCCACCGTTTACTGGAGCAAGGCCAAGGGTGACGCCTATGTAGCCATGAACGCATTGCCGGAGCCACCCAAGGGTATGCAATATCAGATGTGGGTGATACAAGGTGGCAAGCCTGTAAGCATGGGTACCTTACCTAACGATATGGCCAACTCCTCCTCAATGCAAAAGGTGCCTATGCAAGTGATGGAAGGTGAGGCATTTGCGATATCCCTTGAAAAAGAAGGGGGCAACCCTACGCCCACTACGGTATATGTTGTAGGTAAGGTGTAGGATCGCCGATCTTTAATAGTTTCCTGATACCGATTGTTTGGTTATTTTTGACATCAAATCGTTGGTGTTAATGACGATCGAAGCCACAGTTCATCACTATTATTAAAGTCAGTAAATGAGCAACAGCCCGGGAAAGCTTTTTTTGTATGTGGCGTACTTATACATCATTGTTCCTTTTTTAATTTTCTTTTTTGGTTGGCTGCAATGGTACTATGCATTGATCGCCTGTGGGATATTGCTGATCTCCACTATTCTGTCGCTAAGAAAGTATGCGGATTTTCGCGGATCGCTAATTCCGGGCGACAGGAAGCATTTGCTCTATGTGACACTGATCATTGGTGTTGTTGTATTCTTTTCGGGCATTGGCGGGTATGCTTACCAGAATGAAGACCATCAATTCAGAAACGCTTTGTTTCGGGATCTTATTACACATAGGTGGCCGTTCATTATCAACGAAAATCATACCATACCTTTCTTTGACAGGCCAGCAGTCTATATTTACTATTTCATTTACTTTTTGCCGTCTGCGCTTCTAGGCAAAATCGCGGGGTGGGGTATAGCGAACTTTGTTCTTTTTCTCTGGACCGTTTGCGGCCTGTTCCTTGTTTATTATTTCATCAGTTGCGTGGTTGGAAGATATTCCTACTCTGTGCTTTTTGTGTTTCTGCTCTTCAACGGGCTGTATCTCGCAGGTTCGTTTTTGAGATATCCGGTGATGAATGTAATGAAGAGTGATTATACATTGTGGGCGGGAGATATGCTATTGGCGGGAGACGGTTTGAGCGGTATATATTGGATTTATAATCAAACGATCGTACCCTGGCTTATAGCTGCCATTATTCTGAACAGGATGCCTAAGGGGAACTATCTTTTCCTTTTCTCTCTATGTTATCTGCATGGGCCATTCTTTTTTATTGGCTTCTTTCCTTTTTTGGTTGTGATCATGTTGAGGGAAACAGACTGGTCGCACCCTTTTATGACTATAGTGCGACCATACCTTTCGTTTCAGAATATTATTGGTGGTGCGTGTGTGTTAGTGGTCAGTTATTTGTTCCTTGCAGGTAGTCCGTATGTAGAGTCGGCATACCTGAAATTTGACGGTGTGAAGAAGTACTTGTTGTTTGTTGTTTTGTCATTTGGAATAACCACAGCCATATTGTTCAGTAAGTACAGGAAAGAGCCCTTTCTTTATGTTGCAGTCGCGATACTGTGTATCTTACCAGTGGTCAGGTATGGTACCATGCAGCCATTTACACTGTGTGCCAGGGTGTCATTGGCTCCGATGTTCATATTGATGGTCTTGACTGCCAAATATTTGCTGGAAACGACTTCTCCTCTAATGCGGAAACTGATCGTATGCTATCTTGTACTCGGAGCTGTTGAACCCATGCTTGAATTTGGCCGGTCTGTGGTATTTACTGCCGGATACTATGTAAACCGGCAAGCGATGAATAAATACTTGTTCGAGCGATCTGACCAATGGAGTGTAAGAAAGACGGTTATTAAGCGGTATGAAGATGCTGCTGATAAGAACTTCCTGGTGCAGGATGACCTCGGATCAATAGATTCCCCCGATTATCCTTTACACAGATATTGCAAGTATGGTAAAAAAGTGTCTTTTTTCGACCGGTATTTGCTTAAGAGATAGATGACCGATATGTTCTTTAGTTTTTTGTTATTAGTCCTCATCAGAAACTTAAAGATGTATGACTGCGTGGGTGCTATAGCATCAGATGCCGGATAGTTTCTTGACACGGTAACGCCCCAAAGTACCTGACGGTATTGATAACTTACTTTGTGGTTTCCAGGCCCATCTGAACGCCCATCTTCTCATACACTATGTCATTAGGTTCCCATAGCTCTATTTTGTTTTCCTCATCGTCCATTATATGTACAAACTTGCCGTAATCATATGTTTGTATGGTATCGAGGACGTTAACTCCTTCTTTCTTCAATTGATCCACAAGTGTAGCCAGATCGGCGACGCGGTAGTTGATCATGAAATCCTTGGTGGACGGCTCGAAATATTTGGTGGTATTCCTGAACGGGCTCCATTGTGTAAATCCCTTTTTGCTGGAATCGTTAGCCTGCCGCCACTCAAATACACTGCCATACTGGTTCACATTGATGCCCAGGTGAGTCTTGTACCATTCTCTTAGTTTGCCGGGGTCTTTGCATTTGAAGAAGATACCACCAATGCCGGTCACTCTTTTTAGTTTTTCGGCATTTGCCCGGGCGGTAACAAAGTGGTTGAAGGAATATCCCAACCCGAAAGAAATGATTATAGCTACAGTTGTAAGAACAGTTCTTTTCATATGAATGTGATTTAGTACCGGGCTATTCGCCAGCCGGCTCCCAAAGTTGTATCTTATTTCCTTCCAGGTCGAGGATGTGAACAAATTTTCCGTAGTCATACGACTCTATTTTGTCCACGATGGTCACATTCTCCTTTTTAAGTTCTTCCACCAGTGCCTCCAGGTCATCCACCCTGTAGTTGATCATAAAGTCCTTGTTAGACGGTTCGAAATACTTGGTTGTATCTTTAAAAGGATTCCACTGGGTGAGCCCTTTCTTTGTGCTGTCATCGGCATGCAGCCATTCGAAGCTGGTGCCGTATGGCGTGGTCTCAAAGCCCAGGTGTTTTTTATACCATTCGTTTGTTGCATTGGGGTCTTTGCATTTGAAGAAGACGCCGCCTATTCCTGTTACTTTTTTCATATGGTTTGTTATTTAAGATGGTGGATGTTTTAAATATTGCAGGCAGCTTATATTTCAGTTGTTGACTGCCCCAAACTAAAATACTGATATTTCTGTGAATGGCAAGAAAATGAATACCTGCATGGCAAATGGACTGGAAAATGTAGCCGGGTTCCCATCTCCACCGGAATAACCACATCTATTTATTGCTCAGCCATTTGAATGCGTTGTACACGGCCTGGTGCCCAATCGTGGCATGATCTTCATCGGGCATATAGTCGAAATAAACACTGATGTTTTTTGCGCCATTGCCTTTTAATTTATCGGATAGAATGTTTGCGTCTACTTCCATTACATGAGGTTGTGCAGCCGGTGCCAGACCTTCTTTACCCGCTGCTATGTACACACTTATTTTGTGGGTAGTGCCTGATAATGCAGGTTGTTTTTTGAGCAGGGATCCGTTGTCCCACCAAAGGCTGGGGCTGATAATGATATACTTATCGAATAATGATGGCCTTGTATAAAGCACTTCTGTAACCAAGAGCCCGGCCAGTGACTCGCCGATTATTGTTCTTTGACCGTTGGTGCGGTAACGGTCTTTTATATGTGGTTGCAGTTCATCTGCTATGAATCTGATGAAATTTGCAGAGCCGCCGCCTGATGGGATCAGTTCTTTGTCTTCCCTGAGGGTTGTGGGGTAGGTCATATCGCGTTTCCTGTTTGTGTTGGCGATGCCTACCACTATTGACGGTGGCAATCGCCTCACCCACGGAAAAGTACAGAACTGCACCAGGCCGGCAATATGTATAAAATCTTCGTCGGCGCTGCCATCTAATAGATAAATGACCGGGTAGCGGGTTGTGTCTTTATCAGAATAGCCATCCGGAAGGTAGATATTCAATATTCGTTTTTCTGATAGTACTGCAGAATGAATCTCCTCTATGGTACCAAGCCTGAATGGCCTCTCCTGAGCATGGCAAATAACGGCGAACATGGCGGATAATATGGTGGTCAGTCCTTTCATGGGTCAAAGGTAGAGACTTGGGTACAGATATGTTCATGGCGCATATACCCCTTTATGGGGTATATGTACCGGAGCGTGAACAAACCATTAAATTAAAGGTATAAATCCCCGGATGGATCTGAACATTATTTGCATTAGTAGCGCTACTTCCTGCATGATATTAAAAAACGACCCTCCCGGACATGATCGTCGGTGATAACTGCGCTATTTTCGACCTTGGAAAAAGTCATTAACAGCGTTTTTTGTCAATGTTTTACCTTTTTGATATAACCTATGTAGAATGTTAATACGAACAACGTAAAATGTATGCACCCGCGAATGGTTAGAAATCCGGGCGACATTGAAGTACTTAAAAAAGGAACAGTAAAGTTATAATAGGCAAAATACCAACTTGCGCCTGCTGTTACAAAAAAAGCGCCAGACAAAAACTTACATGCTTCTTTCCAAAAACCTTTCTTATTCAATCTTCGATTTTTCTGGATAAACTAAAAGTACTGAAATATGAGACAAAACAAAAAAAACGGGAACTAGTTAGTAACTACCTGCTAACTAAAAAGCTACAGCGGCCTAAGAGGGGAAAAGAGAAGGGGTGGCATCGCTCCCGCTCTGCGCATCCGCTCTCATTTTAGTCGGGATGACTGGACAACTTTCGAACCAATTCATCAAAGACTTGCTTGCTTTGAATGCACTTTTGGGGATGATCGGGGAAGTATAGGGAACAACTGGAAAAAACTGGCAAATACTTGCCCGTAGTTGACTGGACAAGTTTCGAACTAACGTTTTATGCTATGCTCTCGTTGGTAGCGTCCTCTGTAGGTGCGAAGCACGTGATCCACCTTGTATGAACTAAGACCAGTTAAGTCCCTTAGAGACATTTTGATTGTTTCTCCATTAAGTTCGTAGGAAAGTCCATAATACGAGGCTCGTCCTGCACTTACCCAAAATACCTGTTCATTCTGAATTTCGTCCCACCCATGAAATCCGTTCTCCTTCGAGGTGATTCCATCATTGCTGATTATGAGTTGAGGTTCAGTTGCTCTAAAACGTTTGTATGCGGAAACACCAAGTGCAACGGCCCCAGCAAATGCAATGAGACATACGAAAATTTGGTCCGTGCGTTTTACGTCAAACATAAATATTGCCACTGCTAAATTTCCAAGAGCAAACAAAAGAAAGATAAATTTGTCTGACTTTGGATAAGAATATGTCGTTTGGAAAGGTATGGAGTAATCTTCTTCAAAAACGTCTGGTTGATCAAATCGTTGTTCCAGATTTTCAAGTGTATCTATTTGCGCAGCCGATTTTATTTCAAGTCGCCACCAGAAGCTATTGTCCTTAGGATATATTTGACCAAGTATAGCTCGTTGCTTCAATTCATGCACATTTCTCACGTTTGAAAATGCCCAAATACGCCAGCGTGGTAACATGAAAAAATAATAGACTGCTGTAAGGATTACAGGTAAAAGCAGAATTGCAAGAGTACAAACGATGTTTATCCATATTACGTCCCCAGCTATTAGGTAGAGGAAAATACAAGCGAGTAACCCTCCAGCACCCAAAAAAACAAATAATGGGAGCCAAAAAAGCAACCACCTACCTTTTTTTATAGCTGAGTCAACAGTAACCATTTTATGAAAGTGTATGCTGCAATAAATATATGAAGAATATCCTAATGGTGAAATTTGCTTTTGTGGATTCGAACCCGAAAAGCACGAAATTTGGGGAATAAACAAAAAAGTGAACAAACCTTCAAAATCGTAAAAGTTTGTTCACTTTCGTAAAATGGTCGGGGAGACTGGACAACTTTCGAACCAGTTTATCAAGGACTTGCTGGCTTTTTAACGCACTTTTAGGGATGATTGGGGAAGTATAAGGAACAACTGGAAAGAACTGGCAAATACATGCCGGTGGTTGGCTGGACAACTATCGAACTATCATTTATGGAATAATTGCTTTCTTGCATCTGAATATTAGCTATGAAAGGCAACAAGAAAAAAGTCATCCTCATCGTTTTTATGTTGCTACTCGCCATCGTGGCTTGGAAGCCTACAGTCATTTATCGCATTCCGATAAGTGCTCCTCAATTCTTAAAAGCTGAAATAAAATATCAAATGATTGATCTTGGGTTTGATGACGCGGTTAGAAATTATCTCGAATACAGAAATGGAAATGTCCGAGTTTATTTGAATGACGATAAAATAGAATGGCTATATGTTGATACGAATGATCGCAAGAAATTGTGGCCTGAATCGCCCTTTATTATGAAGGAAAAGAACTACACCATCGTTGCTAAGTTTAAAGTCTCAAAGGCATTAATTGGAAACTTTACCCTTGCAAAGATCGTAGACACTGTTCATATCGCTGGCAGTCCGATTATTCGAAAATGACCGTCCGAAATTGGCTCATTTGAATATTGTTCGAACTCAGATCTCCGAAAAAATTGTAAAAGAACAAATAAAAAAGTGAACAAACTTACAGAATCGTAAAAGTTTGTTCACTTTCGTAAATAGTCGGGATGGCTGGACACTTTTCGAACAAGTTTATTAAAGACTTGATAGCGTTTCATTCCCTTTTGAGTAAGATTGAGCCATTACTGGTAGGAACTGTCCAAAACGGGTAATTTCGCGGATGGCTTGATTGGACGATGTTCGAAGATGTTATTCGTATATATTCTTACGGTCTCCTATTTCTCTTATGTCTACAAGCAGTATTTTATCTTCGATGGAATAAATAACGCGATAATTACCGATTCGAATTCGCCATAAGTCAGCGTATCCTTTCAACTTTTTGCAGCCGGATGGCCTGGGATTTTCCTCAAGTGAAATAATAACGGGAATGATTTTCTCGACGACTTTTCCGGGAAGTTTCTCAAGGTCTTTTTCCGCTCGTTTTGAGAAAACAACTTCGTAACACTTCATTTGAGTTTCCCGGCTTTCTTAAGGTTGCTGATTACTCTTTTTAATGGTATTTTTTCATCATTTTTTCGGGATTCTGCAATCAGTCCATCCAAAAGATCTTCAAGGTCTTGTGTATAACGTTCCAATGTAGTCATTTCAATTACAACGGCCTTCTTGTGATTTTGATCATCAGTTAAATAGCTCACTCCTTTCATATTGCAAATTTGTACAAAAGTACACAAAAAACAAAAAGCAGTTCGTTCGAACTGCTTTTTGTATGTCGGGATGACTGGATTCGAACCAGCGGCCCCTACGTCCCGAACGTAGTGCGCTACCGGGCTGCGCTACATCCCGCAAAAACGGAAAACTAAATTAATGATTCCCGGTAAAAAGCCCATGGGTGTTTTTTCGGCGCATTTTGTTATTTTGGTGGTAAACGCATGTCTATGATCCGTAAATATTTTTCAGGCAGGGGCTCTAAGGATAAGGAAAAGGTGAGGTGGCGCAGCCATGATATCACCCGAATAGAGGCGCTGAGTGATGCCGTGTTCGGTTTTGCCATCAGCCTGCTCATTATATCATTAGAGGTGCCTAAGAGTTCGGAAGAGTTGCTGGGTTCTATGGTGGGGCTGATACCTTTTGTTATCTGTTTTATGATCATGTTCTGGATATGGCGGTCGCAGTATAAGTTCTTCAGGAGGTATGGCCTGCACGACCGGCTTACGCTCACGCTTAACGGGATGCTGCTGTTTGTGGTGTTGGGGTTTGTATATCCTCTCAAATTCCTGATAGGTTTGTCGGTTATCGGACGTGGATACGAGATAAGAGCTGTTGATTATGCTCCGTTGGTAATGTTGTATAATGGTGGGTTTGCTCTGGTGGGCATACTGTACTTCGCTATGTACCGGAATGCGCTTGCGCAGTCGGAGGAGATAGCACTTACCGAGATTGAGAAGTTTGAAACGAAGGGGTATGCCTGGGGCTTTCTCATCCCGGGGTTAGCTTCGCTGACGGCGGTTGCTATCGCCTATGTGATGCGCGGCAACCCGAACAATGTAAACCTCTGCTACATCGTTTATGGTCTGCTGGGCCCTGTAATGGGTATCTATCATTCGCGCAAACGGAAGGCCTTCAAGCGGCGTTTTGGCGATGTGCCTATGATAGAGCCGCATCATGGCGCGGATGTATAGCTGATGATGGTCAGTGTTAGGAGATACGTCTTTTGTATCTTTGTGTAAAGAAATATTATGGCTTACAGACGTAAGACATGGCAGGAAAAACTGCACAACGGACACCCGGATAAGGTGGAAAGGGTGGCGAAGAGGTTTGCTGATATACCCGAGGGTGCTACCATGTATATTTCGACTCCCGAGATCGTGGACGAATATATACGGCATATACCGGAAGGCGTGCATACCGGGCTGCAGCAAATGAGAAAAGACCTGGCAGCAGAGCATGGGGCGGAATATACATGCCCCATTACATCGGGGATATTTCTACGGATAGTAGCGGAAGCAGCCTATGAAGAATACATGGCCGGAAAGCCTGTTAAAAAAATAGCCCCCTTCTGGCGAATGATAGACAGTAAGGCCCCAGCAGCAAAGAAACTGACGTTTGGTACCGAGTTTGTAAAACAGCAACGTATAAAAGAGGGCTTGTATTGGTAATTTTTTTATTACATTATGGTATAAGTTTACAGTAATTTTATCGGGCAGTTTTACCGATAAAGAAGTGAAATGACCGAAGTAAAAAAATACGTGGTGATCGTAGCGGGTGGTAAGGGCACCCGCATGGGTAGCCCTATCCCTAAGCAGTTTCTGCCATTCCTTGGCAAACCCTTGTTGTGCTATGCGATCGAGGCTTTCGCAGCAGCGATACCCGGCATAAAGATCATACTGGTGCTGCCCACAGACCAGTTGAAGAGCGCGCAGACCGTGCTGAGGTCATATATCGGTGATATCGAGGTGACGGTTGTGCCCGGCGGTGAGACACGCTTTCATAGTGTGCAGAACGGGCTTCAGAAGGTAAACAATGACGGCATTGTATTTGTGCACGACGGGGCACGCCCATTGATATCTGACGACCTGATACGCAGGTGTTATGACCAGGCTGTCGACCTAGGCAGCGCCATACCCGCTGTGCCTATTGCGGAGAGTGTGCGTGTGGTGGACGGTGATTCTTCCCGGCCGGTGAACCGTGATCAGCTCAGGGTGATACAAACTCCGCAGACATTCAGGACGGAGATCATACTACCGGCATTTAAACAGGCATACCAGCCATCATTTACCGATGAGGCAACAGTGGTGGAGGCAAACGGGACCACTGTGCACCTGATAGATGGGCTTCATGATAATATAAAGATCACGATACCGGAGGATATGACCATAGCTGAGGTGCTGCTGAACGCACGTAATAAGGTACACTCTTAACAGGGTTGAAAAAGCCGATATCATATTTATTCCTTTTTTCTCTTCTGCTGTCATATGCCGGCATAGCACAGCAGTACGATACTGCCGCCAGTATTTTCAGGGAGCCGATACAAATGGACTCCTTTGTTGTGCAGAGCGGATTTGATGTGCAGGCGTTCATCAGGCGAGTGCAGGGTGATACGACCTTCTACAAGGCATTCAAAAGCCTGCATTTCATTCCGTATAAAGCAGTGAACGATATCCGGTGTTTTGATAAGGATGGCAATGTGTCCGCAACTTTGTACAGCCACACCAGCCAGACAATAAATGGTAAATGCCGGCAAACGTTTGTGGCAGAAGAGAAAGTGACCGGGGATATGTACAAAAAGAATGGTTCCTATTACTATTATACCGCGCAATTGTATGACAATCTTTTCTTTGCTAGGAAGCCGGTATGCAATGAGAGCGACATTGTTGCGGGTTCACTGGATATAGCCGGCAAAAGCAGGGTCGAGAAGAACATACAGGACCTGAAACAGCTTATTTTCAATCCCGGCTCGAAAGTTGGTGGCATACCATTTACAGGCAGGAGAGCCTCGGTCTTTGATGAGGATGAGGCCGGAAAGTATGATTTCAGGATAGCAGTTGAAAATAAGGATGGGACTCCCTGTTATGTGTTCAGAATACTACCCAAAAAAGAATACGCCAGCAACGTGATCTATAATGAGCTGACCACCTGGTTCAGAAAGACGGATTATAGCATTGTGGCCCGTGATTATTCGTTATCATATCATACTCTGTTCTATGATTTCGATGTTACCATGCGGGTACGGACCACGCAGATAGGCGGCAAGCTATATCCTGTTTATATCAGCTATGATGGCAACTGGCACATCATCTCCCGGAAAAGGGAGCGTGTAAAGTTTGTAATGGATGTTATTTACTAACTATGCCCCGAACTGGCGAAGGTGATGATCGAGGTGCTTGTAGTTGAGTATATTCCATTCTCCGGCGGTCATAGGCCCAAAGAACGGGTGTGCATTGGCCGCAAGGAGTTGCGGGTCGGAAGCGGAAAGGCGTTTTATCAGTGATACTAATCTTTGTTTCTCCATGTCAAATTCACGGGTATTTGCGATCACGAAGTTGGGGTCGGTGGGCAATCCCTGCTTGAATGGCTTTGGGCCAACGATCGATCTTTTGGCCAGCCTGCCGAATAACCTGCCGGCAAGGCCGCGTTTATATACCTTGTCGCCAAGGTTCACCTCAAGTGCATTGGCGCAATGAGCCAGCATTTGTGATACATTCATCTTACCCCACTGGCGTTGTGTAGCCGGAGAAAGGGTGTCAATGCGCGTCAGTATTTCCTGTAGTGTGGCCTGCTCGTGAATATTCTTCATATATCCTTTTAAGTTCGTGAAGATAAAGATAATAAGGCTGATATGCCTGATTTACAAAAAGTTAAAACCAAATTTCCGCAATACGCGTTTCACGTTATATCTTTAACTTTACATAACAATTAAAGATCAAAATGGATAATTACAATCAGGAGTTTTCGAATTACACTGTACTGGATAGCCACCAGACGGCGCGTACCGGCGTTGTTGCCAAAAAATTCATGGCCAATGTTTTTGCCTGGATGTTCCTGGCGCTTGGTATCTCTACGCTATTCGCGTTCTTATTTGCCACCAATCCGTCGTTCAGCAGCCTTATGTACACACAAACAGCTAAAGGTGTTGGGCTGTCGGGGCTTGGCATGATCATTTCCTTCGCACCCCTGGCTTTTGTGCTGCTTATGACATTCGCCATCAACAGACTGTCCACTACAATGATGACGGTGTTCTACCTGCTTTATGCCGCTACAATGGGTATGAGCCTTAGCGTAATATTGCTGGCTTATACTGCAGGCTCTGTGCTGGGTTGTTTTGCTTCAGCGGCAGCTATGTTTGGTGTGATGGCCGTAATGGGTTACACAACGGACAAGGACCTTACTTCTTTCGGACGCCTGCTCATGATGGGATTGATAGGTATTGTGATAGCTTCCCTGATCAACTGGTTCATTGGCAGTTCAAGTCTTGATTATATCATTAGTATTGTGGGTGTAGCGGTATTTACCGGCCTTACCGCATATGATGTGCAGAAGCTGAAAAGAATAGGTATGGGTATAGAATACCAGGGTGCTGCTGCTGTGGGTGATACCCGCAAGCTGGCAATAGTTGGTGCGTTGAGCCTTTACCTCGATTTCATTAACCTGTTCCTTATGTTGCTCCGGCTTTTTGGTAACAGGAGAGACTAGACAAAAAATAGTTATATTGCTAAGGCTGCTTCGTACGAGGCAGCCTTTTTAAATTTCATGCTATGAGAAAAGGTCTATTTACAGATATAGTTCTATTATTTGCTCTTTGCTCGGGCTGTGTCAATGCTACCCACGAGTCCAACGGAGGCGTAAGAGCGCCGGAAGGGCCTGCTATGGTGAACAGGGAGATAGAGAAGGCGGCCTGGCTGATAGGCAAGTGGATACATGTGATAGGCGACGAAACGATAACTGAAGTATGGGAAAAGCATAGTGATACCGTTTACACTGGGTATAGCTATACGATGAAGGGAAAGGATACCGTATCTTATGAGACGATCGAATTGCAACAAAAAGGAGCGGAAGTATATTACGTCCCTACGGTCAGGAACCAGAATGGTGGTAAGCCTGTATCCTTCAGGATGAGATCTATGACAGGGGATAAGATGATCTTTGAGAATTCCGCGCATGACTTTCCCCAGGAAATATCTTATACCAGGATCAACAATGACTCACTTGTGGCATCTATTGCCGGAATAGTGGATGGTAAACGACAGTCAGAGGACTTTCACATGGGGAGGGCGAAGTGATCATTATACAACTTCACCTTCAAGATCGTAGTCGAATGCCTTAGTGATCTTCACATTCACAAAATCGCCGATGGGCAATGCTTTTGAACTGTGGATGACCACCTCATTATCTACCTCTACGCTATCGAATTCTGTACGTGCCAGGTAGCGGCCGGCTTCTTTCTTATCCACTATCACCTTGTAGGTATTGCCTATCTTCTCCTGGTTCTTTTCATAGGATATTTCCTGCTGCAGTTCCATTATCTCCTGCGCACGTGCTTCTTTTTCTTCCGCCGGAATATTGTCTTCGAGCTGGTAGGCAGTGGTGTTCTCTTCGTGCGAATAGGTGAAGATGCCGACACGGTCGAGGCGTGTATCGGTAAGGAATTGTTTCAGGTCTTCAACATCATCCCTTGTTTCACCGGGGAAACCTGCTATAAGCGTGGTGCGAATGCAGATGCCCGGCACACGGTCGCGCACATTGGCAATAAGGTCTGTGATCTCCTTACGGGTAGTATGGCGTTTCATTGCCTTCAGCATAGGGTCTGAGATATGCTGCAGCGGCATGTCGAGATAGTTACAGATATTCTCTCTTTCGCGCATCACATCCAGAACTTCCAGCGGAAACTTATGGGGATATGCATAGTGCAGACGGATCCAGGCCAGGCCTTCGACGTCTGAGAGATGCTTTAGGAGGTCGGAAAGGGCTCTCTTCTTATAGATATCAATACCATAGTAAGTAAGTTCCTGGGCTATGAGCATGATCTCTTTTACACCCATAGTTACAAGGTGCTTTGCTTCAGCTACTATTTCTTCAATGGTCTTAGATACATGACCACCACGCATGAGCGGTATGGCACAGAAAGAGCAGGTACGGTTACAGCCTTCAGATATTTTGAGATAGGCATAGTGCTTAGGGGTACTTAATAGTCGCTCACCAACCAATTCTGACTTGTAGTCTGCATTGAATTGTTTGAGTATCAGTGGCAATTCCATGGTCCCAAACCATGCGTCCACTTCCGGTATCTCATTCATCAGGTCGTTTCGGTAGCGCTCACTGAGGCATCCGGTGATATATACCTTGTCCAGCTTTCCTTTCTTCTTCAGGGCCACCTGCTCCAGTATCGTATTCACACTTTCTTCCTTGGCCTTGTCAATGAAGCCGCAGGTATTTACAACGACGATGTTATGATCGAGTTTCTTGTTTTCGTGGGCTACATTGATGCCGTTGGCAGACAGTTGACCGCCAAGTGCTTCGCTGTCCACCATGTTCTTGGAGCAGCCCAGTGTAATGATATTTACCTTGTCGTTCTTTAAAGTTCTCGTCTTCACAATAGGCTATTTTCTCCTGATAAATATTCTCAATGGCACGCCGCTAAACTTAAAGTGGCTGCGCAATTTGTTCTCCAAAAAGTTCTTGTAGGGCTCTCTCACGCCGTCCGGGTGGTTGGCAAAGAATGCAAATGAAGGTACCGCCGTAGGAACCTGTGATACAAATTTTATCTTCACAGAGTATCCGCGATAGAAAGGAGCAGGGTAGCGCTCTATCTCTTTCAGCATTATTTCATTCAGAACAGATGTAGGTACGCGGCGGCTCCTGTTGTCATAAACCTCAAGGGCCTTCTCCATAGCCTGGAAGATACGTGTCTTCTCCAGCGCCGATACAAATACCACCGGTACATCGGTGAAGGGGGCAATTCTTTCTTTCACTTCTTTCTCGTAATCGCGTGCGGTATTGGTTTCTTTTGTCAGCAAGTCCCACTTGTTCACCAGGATAAGTACACCCTTGCCTTTACGGGCAGCAAGACTGAATATGCTCACATCCTGGGCGGTCATACCTGTCTGTGCGTCTATGAGCAACATACAAACATCTGCTTCGTCCATGGCCTTAATGGCCCTAATGACTGAGTAGAATTCAAGATCCTCATGCACATTTTTCTTTTTCCTGATACCTGCGGTATCTATCAATATGAAATCTTTGCCAAAAAGGTTATAGTGTGTATGTATCGTGTCGCGGGTAGTACCTGCAATATCTGATACGATGGTACGCTCCTGGTTCACGAGGGCATTCAGCAGGGTAGATTTTCCTGCATTTGGCTGGCCGATGATCGCAAACTTTGGCAGCGGGTTACCCTCCTTATCCCTTAAAACAACATCTACGTCCTCGGTTATGTGGCTGGCTACTTCATCAAGCAATTCGCCTGTGCCGCTACCGGAGATCGAGGACAGGAAAAATGTATGCTCAAAGCCAAGTGAATAAAATTCGGTGGCCAGCAGCGCCCGTTCTGAGTTATCGACCTTGTTGACCACCAACAGTACAGGCTTGGTAGAGCGCCTGAGCACATCAGCCATTTCCTCGTCCTGGGTGGTAATGCCGGTTGCTGTATCGCAAACAAAGAGTATCAGGTCGGCCTCATCAACCGCAATATGAACCTGCTTGCGGATCTCCCTTTCAAACACATCATCTGAACCGGCTACGAATCCACCCGTATCAATTACATTAAAAACTTTTCCATTCCAATCGGCTATTCCGTACTGTCTGTCTCTTGTCACACCACTCTGATCGTCAACGATAGCCTTTCGTTGCTCCAGCAAACGGTTAAATAATGTAGATTTACCTACATTTGGTCTGCCCACTATCGCAACTGTAAACCCCGGCATATATTATTTCTTGTTTTTTAAGGGTGCAAAGGTACTCGGAAATATGCAATGAATTGCTATTTTATCGTGTAGTATTGTTAAAAAGTACACTTATGGTTCTTTAATATAATATAATTTGATTTTTGGTCGGTTGTTTGTCAAATTATCCTCGTGACGCTTTATGTCAGGTCAATATATGCGAGAGTGTTTATCTTTACGACTTAATAATAAATTAATATCAATGAAGAAGGTTCTCTACATTCTTGCTTTAGGCCTTTCAGGCTCATTCTCTTCAGGCGCTGCTACCGGTGATACTACCTGGGTGCAGGCCACAATGGCCCAATTGAGCTGGAACGGTAATTATGATTCAATGATCGTTTTACCTCCTGCACACGCTAAAAGCTACCGGGCTATCTATATGGTCTTTACCCTTGGTAAATACATGTGCGGCGGTTCAGGGTATTGCGGCGATTGGGATTATACCGTACAGAACTACCTGATGTTGAAAGATGGCCGTTCGTTTGAATTGGGCAGATTCATCACACCATATGCCAATGCAGGGGCTCCGCGCACGCCGTGGACGTGGCAACAGCATTATGTTTATGACATCACTGATTTTGAGCCTATCCTTCACGATACGGCAACATTGCGTGTAGCTTATTCAGGTTATTCGGGTGGCTTCACCGCAGATGTTAAGTTCATGTTCATTGAAGGTGGCCCGGACCGTGATGTCATAGCTGTAAAGAAGTTATGGGGCGGAAGCTGGGGATATGGCGGCTCTCCGAGTATCAATGTGCATTTTCCGCCTGTAAGTGATATTGCGCCAAGCGGGGCAAAGGCTGCCGATATGAAATTCACCGTAACCGGGCATGGTTCTGATGCTAACGGCTGCTGTGAGTTTGCACCACACAACTATTCTGTATTGCTTAATTCCAGTACGGTAGAAACCACGCGTATATGGCGTGACAACTGCGGTTCGAATGAGTTGTACCCGCAATCGGGGACCTGGATATATGAGCGTGGTAACTGGTGCCCGGGCGCTACTGTTTATGCCAATACACACCATTTACCTCGAATCTCAGCAGGCGCGAATTTCAACGTTGGTATTGCGTTTGAAGATTATACCGGTGGTGGCAGCTACACTTGCGAAGCCGTACTTTTTTACTATGGCGCTCTAAAGAAAGTGCTGGATGCATCACTTGACCAGATCATTGCTCCTACAAATGATGAGAATACCTTCCGGGAAAACCCTACCTGTGCTTCTCCGGTAGTTAAAGTAAAGAACAGGGGAGCGTCGGATATCACCTCTATAACGTTTGAATATGGTACCGATGCAAAAGCTATGAGGAACTATACCTGGAGAGGCAGCCTGAAAACGTTTGATGATGCCGAAGTGACTATGCCGCCGATGGGGCAGTTAAATAACATAGCCGGTGATACAGGCATGCACAAATTTACTGTCAGGATAACGGCAGTGAACGGTACAGTAGATGCTGACAGCAATAATAACGTAATGTACTCCTCATTCAGAACAGCACCTCTTTGGCCTACGTCGTTCCTGATAGCTTTGAAGACCAATGTAGAGGCTAAAGGTGATACGCTGAGTGAGACCAACTGGACAATATATGATCTTAAGGATTCGGTAGTGAGAAAACACACAGGCGCAAGGGTAAATACCAGTTATGTAGATACGGTAAATCTTGATCCCGGGTGTTATAAGCTGGTTGTAAAGGATGGCGGCTGCGATGGGCTGCATTGGTGGGTGTGGGACAATAATCCTTCTGAGGGTATCAATGCAGGATCATTCATAGTGAAGAAACTTACAGGGACAAACATACCACTCAATGGTATGGTTTATACCGGTGTCTATAGCTATGATTTCGGTTGTGGATTTACCCAGTATTTTTCTACGGGTATTCCCCCTGTTTCTCATGTTGGTGTAACTAATATTTCATCGACCCCGGTTGCAATTGTTGCATATCCTAACCCTGCGCGCGATGTGGTGAATGTAGATATCAGCGGTATTGACGGGGTTAACGGAACGATTCATATAATTGATGCACTTGGCAGACTGGTTGCTGAGTCTGTGTGCACTACCGAGCATACGGCGATAAATGTATCTTCTTTGATGAATGGTGTTTATTCTGTTTTGTATGTTAATGATGCATCCGGAAATAAACTGACCGCGAGATTACTCATCGTTAAGTAAATACTGAATTTATACTGCATTGACCAAAGGGCTGCATTTTGCAGCCCTTTTAGTTAAAAAGAATATATTTTTACATCAGATCGTACCCGTATGTCTGACAGAATAGAAAAGCTGAAGTCTTTTTTGGCCGCCTCGCCGGCTGATTGTTTTCTGAATCATGCTCTTGCATTAGAATATGTGAAGCTTGGCGATGAAGCGAATGCGCAGAAGCATTTTGAACTGAACCTTTCAAACGATCCGGGTTATGTCGCTACTTACTATCATCTGGGCAAACTTCTGGAGCGGGTGGGGGAACCAGACAAGGCGATATCTGTGTATGAGTCGGGTATGGTGAAAGCCAAACAGGTGAATGACATGCATTCATACAGTGAACTGCAGGCAGCATACGAGGATCTGGCATACTAACCGGCAGGAGAACACGAATTATGAGTTTATCGAAAAGATTTAATGATAATTGGCAAGCTAACCGTTTCGTAAATGGTGAGCAAAAGGTATTATTAGCGGTGAGCGGAGGTATAGACTCTATGGTTCTGGCAGCGTTGTTCCTGGAACACGAATTAAGTTTCGGTGTTGCTCACTGCAACTACGGGTTACGCGGCGAGGCCTCTGATCTGGATGAGGCCCTGGTGAAGGAATGGTGCATGAATAACGGGATCACATTTCATAATGTACGCTTCGATACGAAACAGATATCACAGGAGTGGAAAAAAGGTATCCAGGAGACTGCACGAATTCTACGCTATGAGTGGTTTGAGCAGCTACGTACAGAACATAAATATGCCAGGGTGGCAACAGCACACCATGCCGATGATAATGCAGAGACGTTGCTTATTAACCTGTTCAGGGGGACCGGTATCAACGGATTGCATGGTATATCGCCCGATAATGGCACGATAATCAGGCCTTTGTTGTTTGCTACACGTCTTGAAATAGAACAGTATGTAATGGAGAAGAATGTGTCTTATCGTAATGACGCGTCCAATGAATCGGATGATTACCTGCGCAATACGATAAGGCATAAAGTGATACCCGTGATAAAGGAATGGCTGCCCAATGTAGTGGGTAATCTGAATGATAGTATCAGCAGGTTTGAAGATGCCGGGCTGTTATACCGGAAAGCGATTGAGCAGGAGAAGAAAAAGCTGTTAGAAACGAGAGGGCAGGATCATTATATCCCGATATTGAAACTGAAGAACAGAAAGCCGTTATCAACGATCTGCTATGAATTGCTGGCCCCATTTGGTTTCACACCTGGGCAAACGGAACAGGTGTTACATTTGCTCGATTCAGAGAGCGGGCATTTTGTAGCCTCTGAATCTCATCGGGTCATCAGGAACAGGGATTTTCTTGTCATCACTACATTGCCATCAGCTTCTGCTGATCTGATCGTCATAGATGCGCTGCCGTGTGTTATAGATACAGGCGGGTGCTCGTACTCTTTCTCTCTCCAGGACCCGCCCAAAACAATACCCCATGATGCCGATGCTGCTTATATAGATATGGCTCAGGTACAATTGCCTTTTTTTATCCGAAAGTGGAAAGCAGGGGATTACCTCTATCCGCTGGGTATGAACATGAAAAAGAAGAAAGTAAGCCGCCTGCTTATAGATGAGAAGGTGGCCCTGCATGATAAGGAGCATATAAGGGTAATAGAATGTGATAAGCGCATTGCCTGGGTGGCAGGCATAAGGCTTGATGAGCGTTTTAAGATAAAGGCAGGTACAAAAAAGGTGCTGTTAGTAAAGAAGCAAAAATAATTAATGCGGATGCAGCAACTGGTCTATGAATATACGGCCGTGCGTTGGGTCGAGGAGGAAGGCGAACAACATACCATATAGTGATCCCCACATATGCGCATCATGATTCACATTGTCTCTTCCCTGTTTCGCCATTACCGCTGAATACACCAGGTAAGCCACCGCAAATACTATGCTGGGCATGCTCAGGAAAAAGAACAGGTTCAGGCGGCTCCAGGGGGCGTAATAAATGAAAAAGAAGACAACAGCAGATACACCGCCCGATGCGCCCAGGGAGCGGTAATAGCTGTTGTTCCTGTTCTTCAGAAATGAAGGGATAGAAGAAATGATAATTGCGGACACATAAAGTAAAGCGAACCTCAGTCCATTACCTATCATCGCCTCTTCTACATATTGTCCGAAGAAATAAAAAGTGTACATGTTGAATATCAGGTGGTTCCAGTCGGCGTGGATGAAGCCGGATGATAGGAAACGATGGTATTCTTCCGGAGTATTCATGTACCTGGGCCAAAGGATGAGCTTATTCATCAGCGTATCGTTGTTGAATGCGGCTACCGTGGCCAATAAAGTGATGACAATGATGATGAGGGTAATGCTCATATGTGCAAAAGTTCTTTTAACGAAAATACAATTGAAAATGTTTACGAAAACATATAAGTTCAATTTCACCAGGTTAATCCCTACCTATACATGGTGGTAGGGAGAGTTGTTGAGGATGCTGAAGGCACGGTAAACCTGCTCGGCCACTATGAGCCTAACCAGTTGGTGCGGGAAGACCAGGTGGGAAAGAGACCAGCACTGTGCTGCCTTTTTCTTTACATTTTCTGTGACGCCGTATGCCCCGCCTATGAGTATGATAAGGGTCTTTGTGCCCTGGTTCATGTACTGCTGAAACTGCCGCGACCATTGCACAGAGTCCAGCATCTTACCTCGTTCGTCGAGCAATATCAGCAAGTGGTGCGGCTGCAGTCGTTTTAAAATAAGTTCTTCTTCCTGTAGCTTGGCCCTTTCCGGGTCGGTCGTGGCTAATTTTTTGGAGGTCTGAAGCACTACAAGCTCTATCGGGTTCCAGGGTCTGATCTTTTTAAAATAGTGCGATGTCCCTTCTTCTATAAAGGGTTCATTATCCTTACCCAATGACCAGATCTCTATATTCATAGCGGCTTTCCGAGCCTTAAAGATGCTATTTTTTTAAGGCTTGAAAAAGTTTTTGCTAAAATATTCGGGGTTTTGTATCTTTGCACTCCCAAAAGGGATGGCTGCGTAGCTCAACTGAATAGAGCATTTGACTACGGATCAAAAGGTTTCAGGTTTGAATCCTGACGCGGTCACTGAAAAAAGGGTCAAAAGTATAGCTTTTGACCCTTTTCTATTATATCTGTTTGGCATGTCAGCCGTGGTATATGAACATAGGAATGTCAACAGCCTTTAGTACGAGGTCGGCCGTACTTGGTTTGAAAAAGGTGGACAAAAGTGTTCGGCCATAAGCCCCGCTGATAAGCATTTTATTGTATTTGTCATTATTATCCATGAAGTAGCTGAACAGCATCTCCCTTGGATTTCCCTTCAGGTTGATGAAGGATATTTTATTGAAATGCATATTCAGCCATTCCGTAAACTGTTTCACTTCAAGTGTGTCGTTCCTGCCTGTTTCCCCCTCGTCGCTGATGTGCAGTACATGTATATTTCGTCCGGAAAACTCAGGCATCAGGTATATGAACTGTTTTATGGCCCTCATGGAAGATTTGCTGCCATCAAATGCAAATACCACTTCTTCTGTCTTTTCAAAGTATTCCGGTGCGATCATTACAGGACATTCTGATTCGGATAGAATATCCATAATAAACTTTGATGGAACTTTGTTGTCATCTGACAACGAAGTGGAGGGGTCAACGATTATAGCATCGGCATATCTTGTTTCCTCAATGATATGCTGTAACTGGTTGCCTTTATATAAATGCGCAAAATGCCTGATCTCACGTTGGGTGCAGCCATCCCTGAACAATTTCATATTGGTTCTCACCTCCTCATTGTGGTGTTTTTGTTCGTTGGGGTCCTGAACAATTTCTTCAACAAAATACTGACCGCCGATCGTTTTTATAGATGGCTGAGACTCCAGGGCTGTATGTTCTATGAATACACCTACGAGTGTAGCTTTTTCAGGTGCGCAGATGGATGCGGCAAAGTCCAGTATGCCTGCTTTGTAATGATCGGCCTTGAGTAGTAGTAATATCTTTTTCATTTGAAGACGGTACTTTATTTGTCTTCGTCAAAGATACCCTTGCCTGGAAGCATCAAATATGACAGCAGTCATTATGCGATATGAGCTTGGTCACCCCCGCTACTTTTTGTTCTTCTTTGCCTGTTTTTTGAAGTAGCCCCTTGTCAGTACGTTATGTTTCAACGCTTCCATGTTCTCACTGAATGCCGAGGTGCCTTTTTCTATATTGGTTATGCTATTATTCAGCTTATTCACGATAGCGGTGTCCTTAAGTATGCTGTTAGCCGTATTCTTTCCATGGGCGATCTCAAATTGTACTTGCTGAACGACGCTATCTATGCGGGCAATGGCAAAACTTGTTTCGGTAGTGATCTTCTTTACATTCTCAGCCGACTTTTTTATATCGTCAGCCAGTTTTTTGTCTGAGAGTATAGCTCCTGCCGCACCATTGCCTGCTTTTATGTCGGCTGTGATCTTATTCAAAGCAATAGTAAACTCATTGGCACGATCGGCGGTGTTGTGTATGGCGTGTACAGACCGCTTGATCTCTGAAGACAGGGACGTATCGTTCAACAACTGGTTAATGGCAGCACTATTGTTAATACGAATGACCGTGTTCTTCAGATTCTCTGAAATGACCTGTATGTTGTCGTTGGTTGAGGACAGGGTTTCCAGCATCTCATCGGTGTTGCTTACTTTTTTCGTGAGCAGCAGGTCACCGTCCTTTACTTCAGCTCCCGGTTCAGAATTGGGCGCTATGTTGATCACTTTATTGCCCATGAGCCCCTCATTGCCTATTGAGGCAAGTGAATTTGACCTGACATGGCTCTTGATCTTATCATCTATCAGCATAGTGATCTCGATAGTAGTATCGTCTATGACCACGATCTTATTCACGGTCCCCGCCTGTATGCCGGAATAACGCACGTTATTTCCCACCATCAACCCACCAATGTTCTTGAACCGTGCTTTCACGTGAAAGTTCGATCCAAAATAACTTTGGTTCTTCCCAATGAGGTATAGTGCTACGATCAGGATCAGCAGGCCAACCGAAACAAATACACCAAGTTTTATATTATTCCCTGTATTGGACGACATACTACTCAAAAAACTGTTTAATGTTAATATCGTTAGATCTTTTAAGTTCCTCGAAAGTATCCAGTGCATAGCACCTGCCATCCACCAATACCGCTATCCTGTCACTCGTGCGCTCCACACACTTCATATCATGTGATATCACTATCGAAGATACTTTATATTTCATATGCACTTCGTTCATTAATGTGCTTATTTCCCTGCCTGTAATAGGGTCGAGGCCGGTTGTAGGCTCATCGTAAAGTATTATTTCCGGGTTCAGTATCAAGGTTCTGGCCAGCGCTATTCGCTTTTGCATGCCACCGGATAGTTCTGATGGCATCATGTTGAGCGTTTGCGGCAGCCCCACATTGTCCAGTGTTTCGGTTATCCTCGCATAGGCTTCCGCCTTATCCATATTTTTCAGGTGGCGGCGCATAGGAAATTCCAGGTTTTCCTTTACTGTCATAGAGTCGTACAATGCATTGCTCTGAAACAGGAATCCTATACGGGCCCTGATTTTATCCAGCCCCTCATGATCGAGCTCTGATATATCGTTACCCAATACCTCTATCTTGCCGCTATCCGGCATCATAAGGCCTATGATGCACTTGATGAGCACTGATTTTCCACTCCCTGATCGTCCCAGGACCACTATACTTTCGCCTTTACGCAGGGCGAGGTTAAAATCATTCAATACATGTTTAGGGCCAAAACTCTTATTCAGCGAGGCTATATTTATCACATGCTCATCACTCACTATTGTATTGCCCCGCTGATATTGTAATGTGCCTGTATCCATTGTCATCCTAATTTAAACCCATTATATCGGTTATTTGTACAACGATCAGGTCAATGATAAATACGATCAGTGAGGAGATCACCACAGCAGAGTTGGCGGAGCGGCCAACGCCTTCTGTTCCTTTCGATGAATTGTACCCCTTATAACATCCGATCATGCCTATTGCAAATCCGAAAAAATAGGTTTTGACAACGGCAGGAACTACATCTCCGAAACGAAGTGTATTAAATACCTGGAAAAAGAACAGGTGAAGGCTTGTATTGCCCCTGATGTTGACGCCAAGGTAGGAGCCATAAAGGGATATGGTGTCTGACAGAATGACCAGCACGGGAAGCATAAGTGTTGTTGCCAGCACACGGGTAACAACAAGATACTTGAACGGGTTGGTGCCGGAGACCTCCATGGCATCTATCTGCTCGGTCACCTTCATAGAGCCAAGCTCGGCACCAATGCTGGAGCTAATTTTTCCGGCAAATATGAGGGAGGTGATAACAGGGCCTATCTCTCTGACTATGGCCAGGCTGACCATTACCGGCAGTTGAAATTCAACGCCATACGCAATAAGGGAGGGGCGTAACTGTATGGTGAGCACCAACCCCATTATGAACCCGGTAATGCCTATAAGCGGCAGCGAATTGTACCCGATCAGGAAGCACTGGCGAATGAACTGCCGTAGTTCGTAACGAGGCCGGAACAATTCATGAAAGAACCAGTACGCAAACCGGGAGGTGGCGCCTGCTTCTTCAAAGTATTGCTTAATAGAGGGTGGCAGCTTCATACAATGAATTATCTGTAAAATTACCACTTATTGAGCATGATGGCATGACCGCCGTCATATGGCCTATTGATCTTACTCACATAGTGGTGTCTGATCCGTTAGGCCGGCACCTCATTTTTGTCATGCATATATTTCTCCCAATCCAGGTTCTCGATCAGCATGTCCCTGTTAATGGCATTGAGATATTCCTCCAGATCTTTATCTGTCTTTATATGCTCCAGTTGTTCCGCTCTTTTTTCGAAATATTGAGACATGGAAGAAGACAGATTAATGATCTTTTCCCATTCGTACAGGTACTTTAGGGCTTCGAGTGCGGCGATAACCACAGGAAAGAACAAGAAAATGAACAACAACACATGTTTTATTACTTCAACAGTGTGGTGATCTTCAAGAATATGGTGAATGGCATCGGGTATATGAATGTTGTGATGCAGGAGATATTCGGCCAGTTCAATGAAATAGCTTGTAGCAACCGTGCATGCAAGAATGTAAAAGAAGAAAGACCGCACAGCTTTATGCTGTTTGTTCTTTTTCTCAAATTTTTCCATTTTTCTCTCATGGTAATGTTGCTGGTCCAGTATCAGGTGGGTCTCCAGATGTTGTTTTTTCTTTTCAAATGGCCAGTAAGAATAGGCGCTGAGGTTAATAAGCTTTACAGTACTATCCAGTATGGCGAACTCGGGATGTTCTTTAAATGAAAAATAGATAGGGGAGACTACGGTGTCATAGAGCCTATACCCTAATTCACAAAAGAATCGTTTTATTCTCAGTCGTTCCGCGATTATGCGGTTATGAACATACTTTCTGTGAAGTTCCTTTGTTCTGCCAAACAAGATCATTGCCACGATAAATACAAGGCTCAGAAACTCAATGGTAGCAAATATAAATTTGGCCGGCTGTGGTAGCTCTGCTGTATTATTTAGTGTGAAAGAGAACCCTTCAATGATACCGGCAGCAAGTACTATTTTCCACAGCCTCTTGTATCTCTTATTGTATTTACCCGCTTCTTTTTCAAATACATGCTGTTTTCGGAGAATGAAATCGGTCAGATGGTGGGTATCGGGAGGATAAACTATACCCTCGGCTTTATAGACCTCTCTGTGGTCATAATGCAGATAGTTAATGGTCGGATGTTCTTCGTCAGGATTTATCAGCAACAGATTTTTTTTCTGTTCCATGGCATACTGTACCGTGTCATGGGTGCCTCCACGTCCTTTTCCTTTCTTTTCATCCCATACAGCTATAAGGTAGTCTGTCTTTTCTACCATGTGATAGCCCAATTCCATAAATAACTGACTTGGTTCTTTGGTCCAGGCAAGGCTACCCAGCTCTTTCTTTCTCATTACAGGTACCTGGTCATATAGCTCCCTGAACTCCTGCCTGTCTGAATCGGTAGTAAACGCTGCAAGGTATTTGTCTTTTTCGTAGGGTAATACGACACTTATCGGTATTCCAATATCAATTGCTGCACGTGCAAATACGGTGTCTGCCCCTTCCGCCAGCGGTGTGAGCGCTGTAAAAGTAACATCATCGCCACGCTCAGATTCAAAGAACATGATGTTCTCCAGGGCTTTTCTTATTGCCGGCCTTATTCGCTCCTTTTGCTTTGCCGACAATAGCCTGTGGCCTGTAATTCCAATGATTATGTTTTTCATGGAAGTTCTTTCATTTTTCCTTATCTGCCTTAAAACTTGCGTTAAGATAATACATCTGTTTAAAAGCTATGATATTTCATGATTTTATAGCTATTTTTATGCCACCTTCTTTTACGCCTCAATATGGATATCATTATACACACTCCATATGTCAATTTATCGTCAATTGGTCGTCCGGATGTTTTTTTAAAACTCGAGTGCGATCAGTTTGGTAATTCGTTCAAGAGCAGAGGTATCACCGGTTTTTTAAAGGATCTGCCACATGTTACCGGGCTGGTCACCTATACTACCGGAAACCACGGTATAGCCCTGGCTGCAATTGCAGAAAAAATTGGCGTGCCAGCAATTATAGTTAGCTCTGATAAGCTTTCTGAATATAAAAAAAACATTGTAGAGGGGTATGGTGCTGAGGTGATACTTACAAGTACATACAATGTAGATAAGGCGACTGCTTTCGCTAAAGAACTGGCTGACAGCAAGGGATATACTTTCGTACCCCTTTATGACAATGATGATCTGCTGGAAGGATATAGCGGTATCTCAAGGGAGATACTGAAAGATTTTGATGGCGATTTTTCGGTTTTTTTCCCGATTGGCAGTGGCTCACTACTGTTGGCCAACAGCCGTGTCATTAAGGATGCAGATACGCTACACCGGGTATATGGCGTGGAACCCCATCTTTTTCAAAGGCTTGGCGATACCGTGCAGCATGAGACGCCTTCCCGGAGCATAGCAGATAGCTTATCCATAGACAGGATACCACATAGCAACCTGGAGCTGCTGCAGTATGTAGATGGCATAATAGCTATAGATGAAGAAGGGATCATTGATGCAACCCGCCTTATTTATGATACCTTCGGACATATAACAGAGCCGAGCGGGGCCATTACATTGGCCGCCGCGCTCGATATGCCGGCAGATGACAGGGTAAAAATTGCTGTGGTGACCGGGAAAAATATTTCTCATCAGCACTTTGATGAACTTATACTGCGCTCAGAACAGAAAACAATTAGATAATGATAGCAGGCTACTCCTTAGCGCATAACCAGGTGTTTGCTCCCGTTTTCCGGGATTCGCTAGCCTTGCGTACCAGGCTGAAGGAAATGGGGATCATTGAAAACGAGGATGAGGTGCTGATAGGGCAGAAGTGCCTGCTGGCAAAGTTTCAGAAAAGCGGGATCATGGAAAGGATGGACAAGGTGCTGTACAACGAGCTTTGTCTTAACTATAAATACTACATGGCATCCATTGCCAAGGTTAACACAAGTTCGCTGAAATATGTGATCAATCGCGGGTACAAGGAGGTGTATTCATCAGACTTGCGTACCTATTTCCTCATCAGCCTGGAGCATACGCCGCTTACTAAGGATGATGAATATGTGGTTGCAAAGGATGGTGCAGTTATTCATTTTCGTTTTGCAACTCTCTCAGACATTCCTGAACTTACGAAGCTAAACAATGATTTTCTGAAGGAAAATCTCAGTGATCTCTCCAATGGCTATCTTGCCGCGGTATTTGCGCCATCAGATTGGGAGTATATGATAAGCCGCCGCTGGGTAGTGTTGGGTGAATATGATTAGACCGCAACGTCAGCAGTAGCAGCCAATGCGGCACCGCCCGATATCTCCGGCCTCTTCTGTTTCAAGGTCACTAATATTCCTAGCGCAAGTGAATCCACTTTTACTCTTGTGTTCGCCGCGTTCATTTCCACAATATACTGTTCGTCATACCTGTCACGGGCGGCATGAGATCCACCTTTTCCTGTGCGACTGACAAATGTTCCATAGTTGAGCATATATGGAGAGTAGCGTTTCGCTGCCAGAAAATTATGTTTTAATTGGTTCAGAATATCGCTTTTTGCCTGGTAGGCCGGGTCAGATGAGCCTGAGAACATCTCATCTGCCTTATATTTCAGGCTTTCTACGCTGTTTGTTCTGAACGCTGATAATACGTTTCGCTCGTCACTTATCTTGTTGTAAAGTATCAAGGCTGTTTCTTTTAGCCCGAGATCAACAAGGTTGTAATCTTTCATCAGGATGTCTATCAGCCGCTCTCTTGGCGTCAGCTTGTAGATATGGAACAGCTTACCAAGGTATTGCCGTTTGTTATCAAAATCGGTGGGCTCCAGTGTGTGCCTGATCATTTCCTTCAGTCCGGGTTGCAATGTTGTATTTAGCAATTCGAGCGCAAATAGCTGATTTTCCAGGTCTGATTCCTTTTTGCTGATAATGTCATAGATCACCTGGATGACAGATGGCTCATAAATGGCTTTGAGTAACTCGAATAGCTGGTAGATCATTAGTGAGCGGTGCTCATTCAAAGCTTTTACCAGTTCTTCATCTTTTAAGGAAGCTGTATCATTGATACAAGCTTCGGCCCAAATGATCTCCTTAACACAGTCTTCGCACAATCTTTCAAAATAGGCAGCGTCTGTTTGCCCGTGTGGCCGCTCATTAAATGTGAGTATGAGTTCCATTTTCCCTGTCAGGTCTGACACTTCCCAAAGATCTTTGAAAAATGAGAAGGCATGATTGGCCGGGCAAAATTGGAGGTACCTGATGATCAGCAGCCGGCTAAAACAAAAATTGTTCACATAATAGATGTGTACCAGTTTTTTAATGATGGTTTCTTCCTTTTCGTTAGCTGAGTCGAGTGATTGTTTAGGATTATAGATCTTGATCAGGTTGATAAGTTCTTGTTTGTTGATATGTGTCAGTGTTTCTACAATGTGGTTAATAGCTTTATCGGTAGTGCTGACTTCAGGCACTTCATTATCAGGTTCTGTTGCTCTTTTCATTTTAAGCGAAGAAAGGAAGTCCTTTATCTTGACCCGGTAACTATTGTACATCCTGAGGCTGAAGAAGCTCCAAAGACCAAATGCGATAATGCAAATAAATGAGAACAATACCAACAGTTGAAATGTCTTTGCTGAGTGTTCTTTTTCGGTCAGGTGTGCTTCATCGTGGAAGAATGATAACGAGATGGCCAGCAGAAGGATACCCGAAATGATGGTAGCTATCTGGTTCAGCAAACCATCTATATTGGCTTCTATCTCCAGCCTTTCATGGGGCTCAGCCACCTGGTACATTACTTTTACGGAGGGGGTGGTAACTGATTTTCTAACCGCACGTTCCATCAGCTTGCCCAGGAAAAGGAAGCAAAGCAGGAATATCTTTTCTTCAAAAGCGAACCCGCTGATGAACGCAAAACCTGAGAAGATGAGAAGTACTGCAGGGAGCAGCAGCAATGAAAACAGAACCCCGCGATTACTCAATATCTTTCCTGACAATACACTGAAGAGCAGTTCTCCTATCTTCACCATAAAGAAAAATACCGATACGATCTCCGCTATCTCAAATGTATGGTCGGTGATCTCTACCATGTAACGGACAGATATCAGGTAAGCATAATCTATCAGGTATATGGCAAATACCGAGAATAGGGTAGTGACTGCTATAAGCAGGAAGAAGTTGTTTCGGGCAAAAAAACTGAACCCTATCTTCTGAACTGGTTTGGAGGAAACGGCTGCATTTATCTTCCCTTTATGAGTCGCGATCAGCTTATTGAGCGGGATGTACACAAGTAGTATGAATATGGCTGCAACAATTAGCAGGACATAGGTCTTTCCGTTTATCAGTGGTTTCAGGAATGGAATACTCATATAGGCAACTATAGACGCAATGATATCGCCTGAGAGTACGAGTGCTAAGAGGCGCTTACTCTGCTCCATATTGAACAATCTCGCGCACTGCGCAAACAGGCCAAGCGAAAATATTGTGACGAAAGGAGCCGCAAAAAGCACTGTGAAGTAGGCAAGAAATACGGCAAACGCTTTATTGCCGCTGAATAGCTTCATGGCAAAGAAGTTGACCACACAGACTGCAAAAAAGATAAATAAGCTTGCTTTCAGGCTGCCGGTTATGCCCCACTTCTTTTGTAATAGTTTATACAGTTTTATTAGCATGAAGCCGGCCGATCCGGTAATGATATAAGCAGTTGGCAGGTCCTTTATCTTTACGTTGCTGAGTAAGAATGAGCTGCTGACAATATAGTAATAGGAACACGCAAAGCCGATGAACAATGACTGGAGGAAAAGCAGCCGGAACGACTGAACTTCATCCTCCATCACCGAAAACAGCCCCGATATTCTCTTGAAGATATTCATTCTAGTTGTTCAGGTTTAATATAAACTGGCCATAAAATATACGTCCGGGCTGTGGTATGCGCGAATTGATCTTTCCCGATGCCTCTCTCGTTCCCGGTGAATAATACAGTTGGTCAAATATGTTATCTACTCGAAACTGTACTATGCCCACTTTGCGGATAGAATATCCGAACGTGCCATTCAATATTGCGTATCCGGGGGTAGAGCTATATGGATTTGTATTGGTAGTAGTACCGATGCCCGTCTTCTTATCGCCCACAATGTTTGCCCTTACGTTCACATCAAAACTGCGTAGAAACCGGTAATTGACGCCAATGTTTGTAGAGTATTGTGCTATATCACCCATACGAACACTGGAGTCTGTTCCGGTTATGGAAGTGTACACTGCAAAAGGATCAGTATATGTGGCGTTGGCATATAAAGTAAAGTTGTAGAATGAGGCATCGGCAGAAAGTTGCAGGCCCTGTATGAGTGCCTTACCTACCGCCTGGAACTGGGTTGTTGTAGAACCATTATAATTTACCGTGGCAGCTACGAGAGAGTTGCTATACCATGAGTGATAATATGCGAGCTCCACAGATCCTTTCAGCCTTCTATGGGTATTCCTGTTTACTAGATATTTAGCCGATGCTTCAATGTTTTTCACTTTCTCCGGTTGGAGCGTTGGGTTGTTCAGAAGCCTTTGAGAGGTTGTGGCTAATTTGTTGAAAGGTGATGCGTCGAGGAACGCTTCAGAATATATTGCCTTGAAGATATAACTCTTAGGGTAGTATATGAAAGCCAGCCTTGGGTTGAAAACGCTGCCATAACCGTAGTCGTTGTTAATGACGTTATTATCTACGCGGCCGCCGAGATCTACCTTTATCCTGTTCTTTTCGTTGTTATAGCTGGCTAGGGCAAAGATGCCAAGGTCCACAACAGCATAATAAGAGGCGGAGTCATGCATATACCCGTTTTTCAGAGGGTCATAAAGCGACGAATTGACGTAATCGCCCTGGAGCAATCCGTGCCGTAACTCTACTCCTCCGGTCACATCTATCTTGTCAGTCAAAGTATAAATGCCCCTGGCCTCCGTTCTGAACTGGGTGGACTGCGTAGATTTATACGTAGGTGTGAAAAATGGTTTGGCTCCGGTTATCAGGCTATCTATAGGCGCTTTAAATCCACCATTCAGATAACTTGAGTAAGTAGTTTGTACCGCATTCTTACCCCTGTCACTGACACGATAGAAAGAAGAACTGGAGAATTTGAATTTGTTGGTCAGGCGTTTATCGTATCGCGCGGCAAAGAAACCTTGCCTTACCTGCCAGTTCTGCAATGTGTTGTTCAACGCATAATACTTTTGCGTGAAGTCGGGGGTCAGTCCTTCGTCTCTGTTAAAATACTCAAACTGAAGTTTCAGATCGCCGATATTCAGCTTGGAAGAGACGTAGTAATCGTTCTTGGTGTTGCTGAACTTTCCGGGATCAACGTTCCTGAAGGGCTGCCTGTAGTAAGTCTGGTCATACGATTTTGCCTTCGCTATGGCGGCGGCGGTCGGAACGATAGATTTGCCTGATTTTGTGTAATAGATGTTGTTTGGATCCATAGCTGCTAGCGCAGAGTCGTTTTGTACTGATGAAGCCATTGTCATGGCTTTTTTGTAATCACTATCTGCATAGTTGTATTCTCCGTCCCATCCCGGATATTTTGACAGATCTTCCTCGTCAGAATGATAGTAACCGCCGGTCACCGAGAAGAAAGCCTTGGATGATCTTGTAGCTACTGTCGCATTGGCATAGCCCGTGTTGAATGTACCGCCGCCCATTTGTGCTGTAGCGGTAACTTTATTGCTGTTCTTTGAGAACAGGTCCTCTTCTCCCTTGGTCACAATATTGATGACACCGGCATATGCGTTGGCGCCGTAAATAGTGGATGCAGGACCATAAATGACCTCAATTCGTTTGATATTGGAGATGGGGAACTGCTTGCCAAGATATGCCGCGTTCGACCACATATCGTTGTCTTCTACCCCGTCTATAAGTATCATGGTCCTGTCTGTATTGGCTGAAGTGCGGTAGCCACGCTGGTAAAGTACCGAATACACAACTCCCCTGGTCCTGGATACATCAAATCCGGGCAGATCGCTGAATATCTCTTCCACGTCTTTATAGCCACGCTCCCTGATATCTTTTTCAGTAATGATCTGTATGGTTGCCGGTGCCAGGTCAATGTTCTCATTCTTCTTTGATACCGAGGCTATCTGGCTGGCCCTAATTTTCAGGCGTATCCTGTCCACCTCATTTCTAAATCGCAGGGAACGTCCATCGGGTGAATAGTTGTCGTTAAGACTCAATATGCGTTCAATATAATTATCTGCCTCATCCATAGAATCTATGGCCAGGTAGCTGAGCGCCATCAACTGGTATGCCTGCACCTTATCCTCTACTTTGGAATAAGCATTGCTGGCAATGCAATCTCTAAGCCCGTCTATACACTCGAAAAATCTGCCAATGTTATACCTGCTCTCATTCTCAGAGAGCTTGTCGTGGCAGCTCGAGTTGTCTTTGTTAGCCTTTTGGGCATATGTATGGTTAGAGACTCCCGTCACTAATAGCAACAATAGCGATACTCGTAAAGCTCTTTTCATTTGTTGGTGGTTAATCTGTTATGTATATATTTCATTGTAGATGGCCTGCACACTACAAGATTATCTTCACTGCCGGAAAGAAGAAATTCCCCGTTCTCAGAGTATTGCAATGCATACACCCAGTTACTGTGGTCTGTAATACTTATGATGTTATCTGTGTAGAGTTTCCCATTGTATATCTCCGTAAGCTTTACTACTTTGTCGCTGCTGGCAGAGGCCAATTGCAGCTTGTCTCCCAATACTTTTGCAAATGTCACATCATTCACTGCGGAGCGGTGGAGCGGGCGGGGTTGTGAACTGTGATCCCTGGTGCCACGCAGGCTCGTTATCCATACGCCACCGCCGTACGTGCCGGCAGCAAGGTATGCACCACTTTTTTCAAGAGAGATAGCCGTTACATAGCTGTTAAGGTTGAACTGGTCTGATGTTTTGTCTGACTTCAGCGCGTCCCAGCCGGAGTATTCTTTGATGGCCTTTACTGCGGAGATATAGATACTCCCATTGCGGGCTACTGCTATGGATGAACAGTTGAAGATATTGGCCGAATCTACTTTTGCGCACTTGTTGTTGATGTCAAACCTGGTGACGCCGGTATTACTTTGAACAACAAAGTAACGGTCGCCTAAGAACACACCATGCTTTCCATTTCCTGTAAATGTCACCGTTGCTACCTTCTGAAGAGTTTTTCCGTTGATCTTGTATAGAATAGCTTGTTTGAACATCACGGCGAGCAGGTGTGTGCCGCCAGCATCTACTGAGAGCCCTCTCAGTTCACCATGCACATTTATTTCTGCCACCTTAGAGATCGCACCTCTGTTATTTTCCAGGGTTGTTATATATCCGTCATCATCTCCGGCGTAATAGTACCCGGTTCTTTCATCCAATGTGATACATTTTATTGCGCCTTGTGCCTTATAGTATTTGTTTTCGCGGAAAGAATTGCGCCAGCTAAGGTACAGGGCACTGTATATATCATCGTCCTGGAAGTGCTCGTCGTCCGATGGTTTGTTGTTATTGTACGAATTGTAAGCTGTCATTGACAGCTTCAGGCAGTTGGCATAGTCGCTGTCGTTCATATACATGATGGCCCTGTGCGCATCATTCCTCGATTCGGCGAGCCGCTTTAGTTCTTCTGCTTTTGTACGTGCATTGAATTCCTTTAATGCAGACTCATCGGCCTGTCGTTTGCTTCTCTCCGCGCGTGCAGCCATTGTGTCAGATAGTATCTTGCTGCTGACGGCGCTATCCCTGCTATCCTTTGCCGCTAATTCTGCCCTTCTCGCTATTTCGCTCTTGGCGAAGGCTACGCCCTGCAGGTATTCCGCCTTTTTCTTTGCGGCTATTGCTGTGTCTGCGCTTTCCTTCGCGGCTATTTCGGCTTCCCTTGCTGCATCCCTGGCAAGGTCGGCAGCCCGTTTGTTGTTCTTCGCCTTTATTTCTTCTGCCCTTGCCTTTGTTGCCTGCATCTCCGCATCGTCCTTAGACTTTGTTGCGTCAACCTTCAGCTTGAACATGAATATACCCGCGATCACAGCCAGGAGCGCAAAAATTGAAAGGGCAACGGCAATGCGTCTTGTGGCCTTCAGTCTTTGTTTCTGGAGTTCCTCTTTGTGTTTTATTTCAAGGTCGCGTTTTTGTTTGCTATGCTCCAGGAAGAACATAGCCTTGTCAAAGTAGTTATTATATCTCGATGCCCATGCTGCGTTAATATTCTGTCCTTCCTTCCACTTCAGTGTAAGCTGAAGTTCCGGGTCCCTCATCAGGCCGCCCTTCTTGTCTTCAAACAGGTTTACTTCCTCACACAGGTGCATGTATATCTGAGCTGATTCCTGTTCTTCCTCCAGCCAGGTTATCAGCCGTTTCCATACACGCATCAGGCTTTCATGTGAGATATCGATAATGGAGTCCGGGGTCAGAGGTGCAGGTGCCGCAGGCATCAGGAAGCCTCTTCCCGGTTTACGGAATATCTCTACGATCTTAATGGCCTCAGCATCTGTCACTCCGGCGGCAGCACTTAATTCTGATAGCAATCTGGGCCTGCGAATACCATTAAGCATTCCCCCCTTATCCGTCAGTTCCTTGAATATCCGTTCGCAGGTCTGCCGTTCCTTGTCAGTGGTCAGCTCGGCATAGGCCTCGTCAGCATGTTGCGATATGGCTTCTGATATTGTTCCTATCCTTTCGTAATCTTCAATATCTATTGGCCTGTTCAGGTCGTGATGGGTGGTCCATGCATCCCAGGTACGCATGAGTGCATGCTGCAGTAGCGGTAATTGGTCCGGATTATCACCTACGTCATTTAAGAGCCTGTTCAGTAGGGCAGGGGAGATAGTGGCACCACCCACGGCAATTGGTCCGGAGATGGCTTCACGCCTTTCATCCCTCGTCATACGAGGAATGAGGTACTGGCCATCATTGATGGCCTCAGGAAGTCCCCGGAATTCCGTACAGTCACCGAGAAAGTCGGAGCGCATGGTGAAAACCACATAGATCGGGTACTCTTTCTGTTCCGCTGCTTTCAGCAACAAATTGATAAATGCAATGGAATCACGTTTGCCTTCCGCGGCGTCTTTTTCATATTTGCTGAAGCGGAATAACTCTTCAAATTGGTCAACTAATACAAGCAGGTTACATTTTTTGTCGAGACCAGACTGCTTATAGCATTCTATAAGGCCCAGGCTGCTCCTTCTTAACACTGCTTCATTTATTGCCCTGTTTGTTTCCTGTTCTTCAGTTGTATCGTCATCTCTCAATACACCATTCTTTGAGAGTGCATCGGTCATATTGCCTATCGGGTCGTTGCCAGGTCTGAAGAGCGCAATGCGCCATTGAGATCCGGCACCGGACATAAGCCCGCTGTGCAGCGAAGGCAGCAGCCCCGATTTTACCAGCGAAGACTTACCACTGCCTGACGAGCCGATGATGGCAAGAAACCTGGACGTACGGAGTTTCCTCAGCAACTCGTCTATCTGCTTTTCCCTGCCGAAGAACAGGATATCTTCTTCTTCTTCAAATGCCCTCAGCCCGGGAAAGGGATTCATTAATTGTACTTGTTCGTTAGACATACGATCCGGTTATAATTTCGACAGTAAGTTTTTGAGTTCTGTTTCGGGCAACTTCTCAGTCCCGTTGAGCACTTCCGCTTCCAGTGTTCTGAATCTTTGCTTTGTCGGGCTTGGCGGACCGGCAAGGTACACGCCTTTATAGCTCAAAGGCTTTGTTCGGCCATATCCGTTCACCTTCATGAAATCGCGCATTTTCGTGCGTAGCCATATTTCGCTGCCACTACCGTAAAAGATGATGGCGGCTGAGCAATTTTTCAGGTTTTCAATGTGGTCTTCTCTTATCTGTGTTTCATCACCTTCGAATATCGGCAATACCACCTCAATGCCATTTGCGAAAAGGAAATCCTCCAATGGTACAATGGCGTCCAGGTCCTGTATATCGCAAATGAGATACACCATTTTCCTGGAAGGATCAGCACTTGCTTCTTTTTGCGGCGCTTCTTCTTTCACCTCCATGGATTTTAGCTTATCATGTACCACACTCTTGAAATCCTCGATGGAGCCTTTTATCAGATCTGCTCCTGCTATAGACTCTCTGTTTCCCGAGTTTAGCTTTTGCAGAAATTTTTTCTGGCGCTCATCCCCGGGGTCAATGTTTTCCGGTACCCATATGAGCCGTGATAGATTTTCAGTGATGCTCTTGGTGGCACCGATCTCATTTTGCAGTTCAATGATCGATTTTTCTGTTCCTTCAGGAACTATGCCATAATTATTACCGATCAGGTGAATTGCTAACTGGGAGTCGTCCAAGAACTTGTTCACATTTTCCTGCAACATTCTTGCCTCAAGTGAGAGTTGCCCATATGGCAGTATGTTATAGCCGTGGTCTTGCAGTTCTCTTTTAAGATTATCCCGCAGTTCCTTTGTATCAGAACTGCATTCTGAGAGAAAGATGTTCTTTACATTCTTATTGCTCTTGGATTGGGCAATAGATGAAGACGGTGAATTGGATGATTTCAGATCTTCGAGAAATACACAAATGTCATTTGCCAGGTCATCCAGCTTTTCCCAGTAACCCTTTTCAGTATGACTGAATACCGGGGAGTATTCTTTTATTCGGTTTGTATCAGGGTCCGTTCCATAAAATTCGTAGCCGAGTATGTTGCGGATACAATCAGGGTGCATGTCCTGTGCTACCGGTGTTTTTATCACTTTAAAAACACGCGCCTTATTGCCAACAATAAATCCGATGTTTTGCTGGCATATATCATGAAATTCAGTTACTTCCTTCATGCACCATTCAGACTTCACATATCGGGGGGTAAGTATGGAGATCATGATGGCTACTTTTGAGAATTGATCTACTATCTCCTTGTCAAATATGTGATTACCGTGCAACTCAGGGTCGCGCCAGATGACCGGCTTGCTGCCCATGAGCTGTCCCAGCCGTATCTCAAGTGCCCTGTGAAACTCGGTTATCCATCCCTTCTTGTCGGCTATCAGCGACTCGTCGTCAATGTGGGCGTAACTGATAAATATATCCTTGTCAAACTGCATTTCTATTAGTTAGTTTCAACTTTTAATGAATTGAGTAAAGGCATCAGAAGAAAAATGTTCAGGTCCTTCTCTTTGTTTTCATCATCCAGTTTATCGTATGGTATCAATTGGTCGTGTATCTTCAGTACGTCCTTTGCAATAGTTTTCTCTTTCTTATCAGCCGGCAATGCCCCGAAGCGATAATTCAAAGCCATTTTTTCTGCGCTCCATCTTTTGTGTTCTATCGGCGCTATTACCGGAAATGCCTTCATGATGTTTTCAGTAGTAAGCGGGTAGCAGTTAATGCCTTTCATAATACTGACCTTTACATTCAAATGCCGGGCAGCATATCGGTTGGCGCTTTTCTTTTGTTCTGAGATATAGTCCCACCATGTCTTTATACTGAAGTATTTAAGCACTTCCGGCTGAAGGTGTCCTGTAACTTCACATATTTTCTCTATAGTGTGCGTCTCCACTTCATTCTCTGTCAGTGCATTGTTATTCGCGGCCAGTTCGTGCAGTCTCTTTTCCAGCAGAGAAACTAACCCGGGTGAATTGGTGCATTGAAATTTCTGGTCAAGTACACTTTCAAATTCATATTTTATAGAGTAGTAATAGTTGATAATTCTCGCCAGTTTATCAGAGTGATCATTTTCATCCAGTATGCGGGTTGCTGTACAGGTGTCAGATCGTAAACTCACAAAACGGGTGTTCAGGTAATTTTTGAAAACGTTGCTTAGCGCTTCAGTATTGCCTCTTTTGTTATCTACCAGGCTGTTGATGTCTATGTCTTCCGGCTGGCAAATGATCAAGGGTGTCTGAGTATGGCTTTCCGATTGTACGGCAAGGAACTGGCGAAAACGTGCGGCGAGGTTCATTAGTTCCGCACCACGGTCTCCAAAGAAATATACAGCCTTTACCTTACTTAGCTTTTCTATTAGTTCTTTCGACCAGTTGAAATTGGCAAAGAACTTATTGTTCAGCATCTTTACCGGTATCACATCAATGAATTCTCTGCAGTACGGGTGTTTATACATGAAGTTATAAACGTGCGTATCTGCTTCTTTATCGGCAACATATATCTTGATGTTCTTGCAGCCGCGGTAGTGGCTTAGTATGAGGTTCTCAGTTATAAAATACTCTGCTGTCAGGTTATATCCTATAATGGCAATAGCATTTTCATCGCTGTCATCATTGAAGTTAAAGTTGTCATGCGGTGGGAACAGGTCATATGTTCGCTGTGCAGCAGCGCTGTAAATATTAAATACCTCAAGGTCGAATTTGTCATAAGAGTTATAGAGGTCGATGTAATCACTGATAGCTTCGTAATTATCTTTATCACCTACGTGGCATATTGTCCTTACGTCCTTGTCGTTTCCCTGTTCCTGGAGGTACTTTATGATCTTAACAGACAGCTGAATGTTCAGCGCATCATCATCATAAGCTACTATGCAAGCTTTAGCGCTTGTTATCTGCATTGCGTCAAAGAGGCTTGGACTGAGCAACGTAGGCCGAAAGATGATGGCCCCGGTCTTTTCTATATTTTCAAGGTGCAGGTTGTGCTCAGTATTCTCAGCAAGCAGCACTTTATGTTTATTGTTCTGGAGATCTTCTATAAAATTATGGCCTACCATTTTCATGGAAAAAATGACCACATGGTCCTGGTATAGCTTCTTCTTTTTCCCGGACAAATAATCCGGGGAAACATAGGTATATGGCAAATTTTCTTTTTGCTGTTCCATTATATAAAATAATTCTGTTAGGTGATAGTTCTGGCGCAAACTAAGAGCAGACAAGTTAATAAAAGAAATTGATTACATGTCTATTTTTTCACCTGGCCTAATTAGCCTTTAGAGTGATAAATAATGCAATGTTAATATGTTAGAAACCTTACAGTCACCTGTTGTTTACATTTGTTTTCTTTGTTGGTAAGGCATCATAATTAATATTTACTTCAAGTTGATTACGTATGAGAAACGTATCTATGCTTAATAGTGGAGATCGGGCGTTCCGTTTGTCAAAGATCGCACTAGGGAATATGCTGATGTGTCTGTCCATTTTCGGATGCGGCAATTCCAAAGGCGCAAAAGGGTCTGCAAAGACAAGCAGCTCCGATACATCGGGCAAAAAGATGGTGAAAACCGATACGGCAGCTTTGAAACCGGCCCCACCTCCCCTATTGGATACGGTGGCGTACGATAAACTTACCTTACACCTGGTTCATGATTCTGCCTCAGCCCGGTGGCCGGTAAAGGGGCCTTACCCGCTACCCGGAGCTTTGTTGCCATTCAGCCGGATCGTGGCGTATTACGGAAACTTTTACTCCACACATATGGGTATCCTGGGCGAGCTTCCACCCGATGACATGTTGAAGAAGTTGATGGGGGAAGTAAAAAAATGGCAGCAGGCAGATACGCACATGAAGGTGATCCCTGCCATACACTATATTGTTACTTCGGCACAATCGAAGCCGGGTAAGGGAGGGAAATACCGTCTCCGGATGCCTTTCACCCAGGTGGATAAGGCACTTGAACTGGCAAAGAAGATAAATGGTATTGTTTTTCTGGACGTTCAGGTGGGGTGGAGTACGTTGCAACAGGAGATACCTGAACTGGAAAAATATTTGTCCATGCCCCAGGTTCACCTTGCTGTAGATCCTGAGTTTTCTATGAAGGATGGCCATCATATTCCGGGAACTATTATCGGAACTTTTGATGCTGCAGATATTAACTATGCATCTGGTTACCTGGCAGAGCTGGTTAAGAAGAACAACCTGCCGCCTAAAATATTAGTAGTCCATAGGTTTACAAAAGGTATGGTCACCAACTATAAAGATATCAGGCTGAGCAAGGAAGTTCAGATAGTAATGGATATGGACGGATGGGGGTTCCCGGCAAAAAAGGTGAATTCGTATAAGCTGGCGGAAGTAAACGATCCTGTTCAGTTCACCGGCTTTAAGCTGTTCTACAAGAATGATATCAAAACACCACCGTGGACCACTATTATGAAACCGGAAGATGTGCTGAAACTTTACCCGGCGCCTGTGTATATCCAGTATCAATAAAGGCAGTTACTACAGGCGTTTTTGTTAACTTATTAAAAACTAAGAAAAAATTATTGTAGTGCGTTATTTTTGTTATATTTACTCGTGGTTTAGACCCGATTGAAACTCATTGTTCATAATATTTAAGCATCGAAAAGATAAAAACGCAACTTATGAAGTATATACTACTACTCGCTACCTCCGTATTATTGTTCGGTTCTTGTAAAAAGAAGCAAAATGATACAAACTGCTATGTCTGCGAACTGAATGAGGCACATACAGGTACGCCGGCATCAATGGTAAATCCCAAATATTATCACAGTACAGTAACGATATGTGACTGGAATGAGACTCAGAAATCTGACTATGTGTTCAGGCATACTTATACTGATACTTTTTACAGAAGTGGAACTGATATGATTCTTGCAAATCACACAGTTAGCTGCATTATTCAATAAGAAAAGTGAACTTTTTAAAAGGAATAGCCCCAAAGGGGCTATTCCTTTTTAGTTAACGAGCGGCCATAAAAAACCAAATCGGAATGTAAAGTCCTGGCCTGGATACATTGGTATATTACCTCCCATTTGCTCCATTGGAGTGCCTATGGCGAGGATGGTATTCTGCTTCAATATTAGTTGTTGCAGAAAGTCGCCTGAAACAAATGCCCTGAATCGTTTGATTCGGAAATTCACAAAAACAGAAGCCTCCGGAACGTTGCTTTTCTTTATAGTGTCCTGATAATAGAATCTATTGAGCAGGGCATCATATCCGGCAATGTTGTAAGCAGATGTATAACGGACCTCGATACCTGTGGCGAGTATCAGTTTTCCATGAAATACCCCGTTCTCAAAAGCGAGTTGGTGACGCCCAAGCAGTGATGGAATATTTACTGGAGCAGCATTGGGTATCTGTTGGTATACGAGTTCGTTGTCAAGCACAAAATGTTTCAACCTGAAGACTTTTCTCAGCCATAGCTGCATCAGGTCAAAGGGCACTTTGTACTGGTTGGGTACCTCGTTTTGATCTATATAGATGTAATTGCTGATGACATAGTTACGTATACCAGCAGCCAGCTTAATTTTCCTGCTCTCAATTGTGGCATAAAGATTTGTGACGCTTTCTTTGTCCATCGGGAAAGAGCGCTTTATATAGGCATTTGAGTAGTAAGTATAGGCATAGGGAGCATTACTCAGTTGTTGCTGTATGCCGGCGGTAAAAAGGCCATTGATAGGATGTATTTCTTTTCCGATAAGGGCATTGAAAAGAAAATTCCCGGCGCATGGGCCTGTAAAATACAATTTAGCACTGGCGCCATATTCCCACCCGCTGTCCTGTAATGCTTCTTTTTTTATTTCGCCATTTATGTAGTTGCTCATAAGCGTATTTCGCTCGTAGCCCACATTGTATACCAGTTTTGGCAGGCTGTCCCTGTTGAGGTTCGCCGTTGGTTGCGAAATGAATTGATCAAGTCTGTTGCCGATACCCACAGAGAATTTGAGCTGTTTTCCTTCTTTGCCTGTGAAGCCGTTCAGCATGATATTGTTATCGATCCATGCCCATTTCTGTTTTACCAATACCGAATCTTCGCCTGCGGTATAACTGCCGGTGCCGTTATTCAAAAAACTCTGGTTGAACAAGGTCAGGTATCTCAGTGAGTCTGCGGTAAGGTCATTGTAAGTATGTTTCATGGTGCCCGCTTCTAGCTTATGAGTAATACTGAATACCGGCTTGATGCTATAATTGTAAGATCCTGTATCCTCTCCGTACGTTGTGTCAGTAGGCCCCCATGTATATCCGTGTTGTAGTTGAACAACACAGTCGCGCAAGGTATTTGTGACCGATGAGCGCTTGCTGCTGTAGCTGTTCTGGTAAGCGACCTGTATGGTTTTTCTGTCGCTATAGCCCTGGTTGGCCAGAAAGCTGTCATTAAGTATACCTCCATTCTCGTCTTGCTGCTCCTTATTATAAACTAATGCGGCATGGAGTGTATAGTGTTTATCCAGGCTTTTGTAGTTGGTTGATAAGCAAAGATTGTCGTGATTGGCACGTTGTATATTGTAAAACCCCTGTGAATTGATCTTACGGTATTCAGCAGCAACATTCCAGTTTGGTTTTACGTTCTGTGTATGCATGATGCTGGCTATCTGCTCCAGTTTTGAACCGAGCTGGTAGCCAAACGATGAGTAGGGGCGGGAGGTCGTGTAATATTTTGCGCTATCAATGTCAAACCTGTATGCATCAAAAATATGGTATCCGAGTGAAGGGCCTGGCCTGCTGTCAGTACCAAACAACATACTTTTTGTGGGGCTTCCTGTGTTCCCGAGGTCCCTGTTCCAGGGCTGGGTAAAAGGTACTCGGTGAAACGCATGAACCCCTGTGTCAGGAATAAATGATCTTTCAGAAGAAAGGCGCTTGTAGGTGATATTCACCGATTCATCCTTCCACTGGTTCGTATTGGTCTTGCTGGTATCCTTTTGTGGTTTGTTATAGCTGCCCAATTGCTGGTTAGAGCCCGAGAGTTGCGCGAATACACTGCCGCCGCATGTATGCAGTAATATTAATACTAGTATCCCGCGGCAGGCCCTATTCAATCTGTTTATTATTAATGTGTTGGTGTTATTAGTCGCCAAAAGTAACAAAAGCTTGGTTATGCTTGGTGTTAAATGGCATTAGAGTTGTTTTACGATCTCTGACACAAGGGTGGCCATTAACGGAGCTGCTGTACGGGCTGCCTCAAGCACCTCGTCATGAGTTATCGTTACAGGCATATCTGTTATACCGAGGTCTGTAATGACACTCATGGCAAAGACCCGCAAACCACTGTGGCGGGCTACAATAACCTCGGGAACAGTGCTCATGCCCACTGCATCTCCTCCCAGTCGGTGCAGCATGCGGTATTCTGCTGGTGTTTCGTAAGTGGGGCCTTGCAAACCAATATATACTCCGTTATGCACCCGAATACCATTTTCTTTAGCTATCGAATTAGCAAGTGATATTAATTGGTGGTCATATGCTTCGCTCATGTCCGGGAAGCGGGTGCCAAGCTTTTCGTCGTTAAAGCCCCTTAACGGATGTTCGGGGAAAAGGTTGATATGATCTATAATGATCATCAGGTCGCCGACATCATAGCCGGCATTTGTTCCTCCTGCCGCATTAGAAACTATGAGCGTTGTAACGCCCAGGGCTTTCAAAACACGTACAGGAAACGTGACCTCCTGCATGGTATAGCCTTCGTAATAGTGAAAACGACCGGCCATTAATACCACCTGCTTACCGCCAATCTTGCCAAATACCAGTTTTCCTCCATGCCCTTTTACTGTAGATACGGGGAATGAAGGTATATTGGCATAATCGATCTCAGCTTCCTTTTCTATGATGTCTGTAAGGCCGCCCAGGCCACTGCCCAGTATGATACCGACAGACGGTACGTTACTTATTTCCTTGCTGATGAGGTCAGCGGTAAGTTGTATCTTATCGTACAATTCCATGCGCGGTAAGTTGGTTTTAAGTGTCGAAGGTAGTAATATCTACTTACCGAATCCGGGGTTCATGACCTCATTCACATTAACAGAGTGGGTCTGGCTGATGTTCTGTACAGGATTCATTTGCTGGCTGACGCCCGACATGCCCAGCAGGTGGCGCTGTTCTATAGTATCAAGTGCAGCCTTACGCTCCAGGTGTTGGCCAACAATGGTCTTAATATCTTTTCCGGCGATGTTCAGAATGTCATTTTTCAGCCTTATCTCTCTTGCCATGCGGCCTATGATGAAGATGAAAATGTTGGTGCTGCCGACGCTATTGCGGTAGGCTGCATTATAAAATATCTGGCTCAGAAATTTGAACGGGTATATCTTATGCATCAGTGAAATAAACGCGATGCCACCAAGGCTAATGATATAACAACTAAACTCTGTGAGTATCAGTGTGCTGCTGCTGAGCAGCCGTTGGGCGGCAGGTTTCCTGAGAGAGGTGGCGAGCGGTTGTAACAGTTCGATCTGTTCGTTGATCATCACTCTCTCTTCTCTAAACTCCTTTAGCAGATCATCCTTCAGTGTGGTCAATGACATTTCCTAACACGAATTTGTTGCAAAAATAATGCAGTCATAAGACACATCCTCATATATGTGCGATTCAAGTTTCCCACATTTTGTGGGTAAACTATGGGTTACTCGGTCGTTTTTTCGGAACTTCGCACCCTCAATAATGAAATACGAAAAGGAAATAGCCAAGCGTCGAACGTTTGCCATCATATCTCACCCGGATGCCGGTAAGACCACGTTGACTGAAAAATTGCTGCTTTTTGGTGGCGCCATACAAGTGGCGGGTGCTGTAAAAAGCAATAAGATCAAGAAGCACGCTACCAGCGACTTCATGGAAATAGAGCGCCAGAGGGGTATCTCTGTAGCTACATCTGTAATGAGCTTTGAGTATAATGATACACTCATTAACCTGCTGGATACGCCGGGCCACAAAGACTTTGCCGAAGACACCTACCGCACGCTTACCGCTGTGGATAGCGTAATACTGGTGATAGACGGCGTGAATGGCGTGGAAGACCAGACCCGCAAATTGGTAGAGGTATGCCGTATGCGCGATACTCCAATCATTGTATTTGTCAACAAATTGGACCGTGATGGTAAGTATCCGTTCGACCTGATAGATGAAATAGAGAAGGAGCTGAAGCTGTCGTTGCACCCACTGTCCTGGCCTATAAATATGGGTAAGGAATTCAAGGGGGTCTATAACCTTTATGATAGTAGCCTGAACCTATTTACCCCAAACCAGAAATCTACAGAAGAGAATACTGTACCTATCAATGACCTGGGCGACAAGCTGCTGGATGATAAGGTGGGAGCGCGTGATGCGAGCCAGCTTAGGGAAGATGTAGAACTGCTACAAGGTGTCTATGGAGAGCTGGATGTGGAAAGCTATTTGAAAGCAAAGGTATGCCCCGTGTTCTTTGGCAGCGCGGTAAATAACTTCGGCGTGAAAGAGTTGTTAGATACATTCATTCGTATAGCGCCCACGCCGCAGGGCCGCGATACTGACAAGCGTCACGTAATCCCCGGAGAGGATAAGTTCACCGGGTTCATATTTAAGATACATGCTAACCTTGACCCTCGTCACCGCGACCGCATAGCCTTCCTACGGGTTTGCTCGGGCAGGTTTGCCCGCAATACTTATTATAAACATACCCGCCTGGAGAAGGATGTGCGGTTCAGTAACCCATACTCATTCCTGGCACGTGAAAAGGACGTGATCGAAGAGGCATATCCCGGCGATGTTGTGGGCCTGTTCGATACCGGCAACTTCAAGATCGGAGATACGCTTACTGAGGGCGAAATGATGAAGTTTACCGGTATTCCTACATTCTCCCCGGAGATATTCAAAGAGCTTGTGAACAAAGACCCAATGAAGACCAAGCAACTGGAAAAAGGTGTGCAGCAGCTTACTGATGAAGGGGTGGCACAGCTCTTTACCCAGCATGGCGGTAACCGTAAGATAATCGGTTGTGTGGGTGAGCTCCAGTTTGAGGTGATCCAGTACAGGTTGTTGCAGGAGTATGGCGCTTCCTGTTCGTTCACTCCGCTGGCATTCTATAAAGCCTGCTGGATAACCGGCGACAAGAAAGCCGTTGATGACTTTGCCCGTTTTAAACAGGCCAACATCATGGAGGACAAGGATGGTAACCTGGTGTACCTGGCGCAGAGCGAATGGTTCCTGAATACAGAGAGGCAGAACAATCCTTCGATAGAATTCCACTTTACTTCGGAGTTCAAGACGGCAATGGCCAGGTGATCAGCTGTATTCGAACCGCTTTTTGAGGCGCAGCAATGGTTGCTCAATGATCGTGTACGATAACCAGCATACCAGCATCAGCAACGCCAGCTTCATACAATAGGTGAAAACGTAGCCTGTTACAAATGCCGGCATGCCCGGATGGGCCTGTACGAATGATGCCATGTGCGCGTCATAACTGGGGCTAAGCGTAAAGTGATACAAGTATATGCCATAGCTTATCTTGCCTATATAGTTCAAAACAGGATTCTCAAGCACATATTTGCGCATGAACTCATTGCGGTTGTTGATGGCATACATGATCATTGCTATGGCAATGAGGCTATCCAGGAAACGGGCATACATGACACAGACCGGTAAACCGGAGTACTGTCCCATGCGCCACATGATATAAAGCAGGAAAGGGAACACGATCCTGAACGAACGCTCGAACTTCTCATTGAGCGTTTTGTCGAGCCTGACGTATGCATATAAGGCACCGATGCCGAATGAATCGAGGCGGTGGAAGACGAGCGAAGGATATACATGATGGGTGACATATATGGCGTAATAACGGGTGGCTATGCCGGTGACTATGGCTGCCAGGAAGACATACTTCAGGTATTTGCGGTTGACGAATATGATAAGCCAGGGCCATATAAGGTAAAACTGCTCTTCAACGGCCAGAGACCAGGTGTGTGAGAACTCATTAGCCTCATTGGTCCAGTAGGGGAGCAGATTGGAGGTGTAGGTAAGGAAGTAAACGGCATGCGACCTGACAAATTCGAAATTGAACAGGAGGCATAGCGCTACGGATAAATAGTAAATGGGAAATATCCGGAGGCTGCGACGCACGAAAAAATTCCTGATGATATGCAGTTTGTTTGCGCCCTGCTCACTTTTCTGCTTCTCATTCAGCAATATGGATGAGATAAGGAAGCCGCTAAGCACAAAGAACAGGTTGACACCAAACCAACCGCCCTGGAAAAATGTCTGCATGAGGAAGGCCGGCAGGGTGTGCTCTTTGAAATACGGGCCCCAATGCTCCACCACAACAAATGCCACAGCCAACGCCCTTATGGTATCGAACCCCTTTACGTACTTCATTTACAGATTTATCGGGGTAAAACTAAAGTGTTTTACGATATTGCGCAATACACGCAATTATATAAGCCAGAAGATAACGGCAAGCACCGCACCTATAAGACACAACGCCGCACCTACGAACAACAGTATGGACTTCTTTTCTAATTGCTTCATGATCGCTATTTTTTCATTGGTTCCTGTGCAGCGAGATTGAACTCACGTGTGATGCTACCCATATTGCCCTCCAAAGGCTTACCGTCTTTATCAATAAGGGTGAGGGTGACCTTAGATTTGCCTGTACCAAGGTTGTGAATGATGTGCGGTGCCCACTTGTCTACAGTGGTGGTGAGCTGCTGTGATGGCCTATCTATATTATTGATCTCGGCTTTTACCTTATAATCAGCCGCAGACAGATTGCAGTTCCACACATAGAAATCGAGGAGGAGATTGGTGGTGTCGGCGCCAATGTAATCGCCCTTAGGACGACTATAGAACAGCATTGGTGTCTTTGGATCGGGGAGCGTCTTGAGCACGCCGTTCTTGTCTATAGAAAAATGGTACAGCACTGCGGCACCCTTGCTTTTCACAGATTCGTGATAGGAGCGTGACAGGAATGCCATAAGGTAGTGCTCGGTGCCATTGGCGAGCGTGATCTCGTTCTTAGGCTCGTAAAGGGCTTTATAGGGTTTGTTATCTAATATAAAGTGAATGTGCTGGCCGTCTTTGGAGTTGGCACAGGACTTAGCTGTATTGTCGGCGGTCTGGGCTTTCAGGTCGTAGTTCTTTACATCAAAGGTAAAGGTGACCCTGGCAGAGTCGTTGCCGGCCTTTTCGGCTTTGGCACTGACACCGAGGGTGGCATTAGCAAACTCCGGAGAGGCCGACGCGGTATCGAGCGAAACGGGCGGCATGGGTTGCGCTTTGGCGGTATCCTGCGAGGTTTGGTTCTTTGTGTCATTGCCGGAGCCGCCGCAGGATGCAAGCAATGCTGCGCCGGCTGCCAATATAAGTATCGCTGATCTGTTCATATCTTCTTTGTTTCTGTCAAAATTACCTATTTAGCCTGAATTGTTCGTAGTTGGGCAATTCTGCAATTTGACAATGCGGGTTAATAGTGAACAACGAACAGTGAACAGGGAACAGTGAATGGTGAACAGTGCGGTAATCAGGTAATGTGGTTAATGGGTGTGCAATTTTCTTTTTCATAGGCGAGGTGAGCAATGATGGACATAATTTATTGATATTCAATAGATGTGTGCGCAATTTGATGTTGCAAAGTGTGCAAAAAGTGTGCAGTTGCCGGCGTGGCCATGTGACAACGGGGACGGGATATTGATACCACAAATGGTGTGCCAGATGTTTAGGGTTAATTCGACAATTTGGAAATGTGACAATGCGGTAGTGCGGTAATGCGGTAATGCGGTAATGTGGTAATGTGGTAATGTGGGGATGTGGGGATGTGGGGATAGTGAATAATGAGGAGGGTAGTGAATGATATTTTTGGTGGCGTTGAGATGGGTGGAGATTGGGGTATAAGATATTTTGTTGCGGGACATCAACCAGATGGAAATACTATACTCAACATCAGTGTTCAATGATGAGAATACCGGTAGCAGATGCTGTGCCTGTAATAGCGGAGTAAAAATACACGCCTGCCTGTACCGATGATGTGTTCCATAAGATGGTACCGTTATTGCCTGTGGTCATGGTTTCGACCGGCCGGCCCAAAATATCGATTATAGTAATAATTGCCGGGGTGTGTACGGCACTATGTTGTTTAAAAGTCACCATCCCGGTGGCGGGGTTAGGGTAGGCCTGCAGGGTATGGCCGGAAGCAATGGCCGGCAATGCCAGCGGGTTGGCAGAGACTTTACGGATGCGGTAATGATAGACATCTGTGATATACAAATTGCCGGTATCGTCGATGGCAAGTATTGAAGGGCCATGCAAACCGGCTGAGGTGGCCGCAATACCATCGCCATTATAATCTTCGCTACCGGAGCCGGCATAGGTTGTTACGACCCCGGCAGGGTTGATCCTCCTGATCACATCAGCAAGCGCGAATGACAGGTATATATTCTCTTTGCTGTCAACGGCAATATAGTCGCCGGCTATTGCCGCAACGGTGGCAATGTTGCCTGATGCGTCCGTTTTTCTAACGGCAAGGTTGCCGAGGTCTGAAATATACAGTTCGCCTGTACTATTGAATTGTATGGCGTTAGGTTTATAGAGTTTTGCGGCAGAGGCCGGCCCGCCATCCCCTGAGTAGCCATGACCACCTGCAGGATCGCCTATGACCGTAGTAATGATGCCGGCACTGTTGATCTTTCTGATCACGTTGTTGAACTTGTCTGCAATGAAAATGTTCCCGGCAGCATCGCATGCAATAGCGGCAATGTAGTTAAATTGAGCCGCCGACGCAGGACCTCCGTTGCCGCTATAATCGCTTATACCGCCACCTACGGTGGAGATCGTTCCGCTGAGGCTAACTTTCCTCAGGTATGTATGCGGGTATTCTCCCTGGTAGTCTCCATGGGCTATGAACAGATCGCCATTATCGTTGAAAGCAAGTGCGCTGATCTCTCCGAGTGAGGCATCTGTTGCGGGTCCGCCATCACCACTGTAATCGCCAACGCCATTGCCGGCAATGGTGGTCAAGATACCGGTGGCGGCGTCAATTTTTCGCACCCTGCCACTTTCTGCAAAAAAAATGTTGTGTGCGCCATCTATGGTCAATGCACCTAACATTTCAAGTGAAGCTGCTGTGGCAAGTTCTCCATCGGCCGATATGCCGACAGTGCCATTGCCTGCAATAGTTGTTATGATCTGAGCATGCGCGCATTCAAGGCTTGCAATAAGTGAAAAGACGGACAGCAGCCATTTCATAGCGTGAGCGATTTGACTATTAACAATAAAAATAGCACATTCTTATATTTTCTGATACAGAGAAATTCAAAATTATCGGGGAGGCTGGGGTATATAGGGCGGTTTTGGAGTTGTGTGCTGAACTTTTAAATTTGTGCTTAGCCATGTATATGAGAAAGTGCTCCGTTTTAGCTTTTGTCTTATTTATTGCTTCTTGCGGGCATGCACCAGAAGAGCATACAGGCGGATCTAAATATGCTGACCCAGGAGCAGCTATGCTGGAGGGGTTCTATAGGTATTATCTTAACGCGGCGTTTGAGCACGACGCTGACCGGGCCCAACTGAATGACTCGCTGGTAAAGTATGTGGCCAGGGACTTTCTGGCGCGTATAGACAATGACAGCGAGCTGGACGAAGACCCGTTTGTGCATGCGCAGGATTATATGGACGGATGGCGACAGGGGCTACATGTGCGGGCAGATAGCACTGTTAGCAACAGGTATAAGGTGTTTCTTTGGCCGGCGGACGATGACGGCAACCCGGCACATGCGGTATGGGTAAGGCTGGTGCAGGAGGGTGGCGCGTGGAAGATAGCTGAAGTGACAGACCAGTAAATCAATGTATCAACTACACTGAATGAGGACAGGAATCAAAAGATCGTTACTAATACTGCTGGCAGTGACCACGGGCGGTGCTTTTTTGTATTCGGCCTATACGAAGCTGTTTCCCACGATACAGGCCTTTGAGTATAACCTGGCGGGACAAATGGAACTGAACTATATGACGGCGGCTGTGGCGTCGAGGTTCTTCATAGCGCTGGAGGCGGGCCTGGGGTCGCTCATCGTAATCCACTATTTCGGGAAGAGGAACTGGGTGCTGAAGGGGGCTTTTCTATTGGTGGCGGTATTCAGCGTGTACCTGGTATGGCTGTGGGCCAAGCGGGGCAACAACATCAATTGCGGTTGTTTTGGCGATAGTATCTGGATGCGGCCTTCTACCTCGCTGGCTAAGAACGCTGTGTTCCTGCTGGCGCTGTGGCTGCTGATACGTTACCACGAAGGGTTGAAGTTTGCCTGGCCAAATGTGGTGCCTGCCGTGCACCTTGCCTGTACGTTCGCGCTTACGTACCTGGTGTTCCCGGTGTTCACTCATTACAAGCTGGATACGCGCGATATCTATGCCGACAAACAATTTGCGCCAGGAACAGACCTGACGAAGGGTAAACACATTATCGCGTTTGTAAGCAGGTCTTGCTCACACTGCCGCCATGCCGCCAACATCATGCGGGAAATGCGTGAGCAGGACCCGCAACTGCCTTTTTACCTCATCATTGGTGATACGGCATCGGGACTGGAGGATTTCTGGGGCGCCACCCATGCCGAGGGCATTCCGCATACCCAACTGGCCGATGAGCCATTTGACCGCTATACGGGTGGCGAGTATCCGCAGATCATATGGGTGAATAATGGCTGGGTGGAGGCCAATACTACCTACCCGGAACTGAAGAGGGAAGTGATAGAACGGTGGCTGAAGCAGTGAGTGGCAGCAGCCATTAACATATGTGGATAAGTGTTTTTTGGAACATATTTGGGAACATCTTACATTTGGATAGCTACAAGCTGATTATCAAATGTTTGTAATAGGAAACCCTAAGGTGATCACCGTGGATATAGACGGGGATTTTTTTGTCGGAGTGGTAGAAGGTGCCCGCAATAGCTGGACCTTCCGGTCTGACAGTCCCTTGTTCCTTCATCATTTCCCTACGGGAGAGTTCTCGATATTGCAGGTGGGTAATGACAGTCCACAGTTTCACAAAGACATAGCTACGGAAATAACCAAGAAGGGATTCTTTTCTTTTGTCGGAAGGTAGTCAGGCAGGTATTTCCATGAAGTAAGTTACTACCTGAGCCAGGCACATCACGGCAATGGCTATTGCCGATACGAGGACCGCCATAGTTTTGTTCCGCTTCAGGATATAGTACACAATGACCGTAACGAGCGAGACGGAAGCGGAGAGTTCCGCGGCACTGAGTATGGTAGCTTTGCGGGCAGAGAGGTTTGGGTGCATGGCATCCCACCGGCTGTGGTAAAGATCTTTTAACGACCCGATATCTACGATGATACTAACGACAAGCAGCATGAGTACAAGTGCAGCAAATGTATAGACCACCCAGTTGTTGCCGGGGTTACTGTCCTGTAAGGGGCCGGTATTGTTGTTGTAGCCCATGGTCATGTTGATCACTTCGCCAGTTCCTGTTCGACCTCAGCAGATAACAAAATCAGCTTCTGCCTTAGCAGATCCAGGTTTGCACGTGTATCTTCTGTAAAGGTCTTATTGTTCACATCCATCTCTATATCAAAGAGGAGTTCTTTGAGCTCTGCCTTGCCGAGTATGCCGATGCCATTCTTCAAGGTATGTATGTCACTGAGCAGCCCGGTGAGGTTGCCCTCTTGTGTGTGCTGCAACAGCCGTTTCTGCATGGCCGGTGTATCTGCCACGAATGATGACATAATGGTGCGGGCCGTATTGAGGTCGTTGGCTACGATACGCATCAGGTTGGGCATATTGATCAGCGTCCCGGCAGGCTCTATAGCCTTTCGCTTTATATTCTTCAGGATAATGGCGTACAGGTCTTCGGGTTCGAAGGGCTTGGAGAAGTAGTCGTTCATACCTGCGGCTATGCAATTCTCCATTTCACCCTTCATGGCAGAGGCTGTCATGGCAATGATGGGGGTGTCATCCCTTAACTCTGAGCGTATGATGCGTGTTGCCTCTATGCCGCTCATTTCGGGCATTTGAAGGTCCATAAGCACTACGTCGAACTTTTGTGACCTGAGGAGGTCTATGGCAGGAGCGCCACGGTCGGCAATGGTAACGGACGCGCCGGCCAGCTCCAGTGTGAACCGGGCAACCATCTGGTTGATGGTATTGTCTTCTACCAGCAACACATTGATGCCTTTGATGTCGGACGCCTGTTTGTTGTCGGCGGCAGAGCCGGATGCAGCGCTGTTATCAACCTTGCAGTGATAGGTGAAGATAAATGTGGTGCCTCGTCCTTGTTCACTCTCTACGGTTATCGTGCCCTTCTGCTGCTCTATGAGCTGGCGGGCTATGGTGAGCCCAAGGCCGGTGCCGCCATATTTCCGGGTGGTATTATTCTCTGCCTGTGTAAAACTTTCGAATACACTTCCCAGTTTTTCTTTAGCAATACCGATACCGGTATCTGATATCCTGAACTCCAGCGTAAGGTCGTCCTTTGAACGGTTGAGCAGGGACGCGCTGATAATGATGTTGCCTTTTTCAGTGAATTTTACCGCGTTGCCGGCCAGGTTCAGTAATACCTGGTTGAGCCGAACGGGATCTGCAATGATCTTGGCAGGGATATCCCTGTCTATATGGGCGGCGATAAGTAGTTTTTTATCATCTGCAGCGGGCTTGATGGTGAAGATGACATTATTTACCAGTTTATCGAGATCGAATGGCGTCTCTTCAAAGATCACCTTGCCGGCTTCTATTTTAGAAATATCGAGGATATCATTGATGATGCGCAACATATTCCCGCCAGACTCCCTGATGGCCTCAACATAAGTGCGCTGACGGTCGTCGAGTGGTGTGTTCTTCAGCAGGTTCACCATACCGAGCACGCCATTCATAGGGGTGCGTATCTCGTGGCTCATCCTGCTCAGGAAGTTCTGCTGCATCTCCCTGGCCTCAGTAGCCATCCGTGCGGCTTCGCGCATGGTCTCTTCGGTATTCACACGTTCGGTGATATCATGCAGTATGCACCGGAAGCCCTTAATGTCATCACCTTCACGAATGAGAGTTGCCACTTGTTCCAGCCATATCTTTTTCCCGTCCTTTGTTTTTATAGGGAAAGTGTAGATGGTCTCAGGTACACCGTCGCTCAGTTGCTTGATATAGAACTGGATGGTCTTCTTGCGCCAGTCCTCATCGTAGATAAATGCAAACTGCTTTCCGATGATCTCATCGTCATCATAGCCAATAACTTTTTTCAGGCGGGCATTGGCGTAGTTGTAACGGCCCTCTACATCGGTTGTATAAGACATCTGTGAAGTCTCCTCCACAAGCGCGCGGTATTTACTCTCGCTTTCCTCCAGCCTGTCCTGTATTTTCTTCAGGTCTCGCACATCATATACAGTGACACGGGCACTGATGAAGTTGCCGTGCTCATCATATTCGGGCTTGCCTGTAGCCAATGTATCTATGGTATTGCCATTCTTACATTTTAGCCTTCTTGGCCTGTCCTTCATTACGCCAGTTCTCTTCAATGTCTCGAAATCTGAAATGAAGTCCGCTATTTTTTCCTGAGTTACAATGATCTGACCCGGTTTCCCAATAATGTCTTCTCTTGTATAGCCCAGCCATTCCAGTTCCGTTTTGTTCATATCTATGATAGTGGCATTGGCATCAAATACGTGATAGCCGCAAGGAGCATTGTCGAACAGATCTTGAGCATGTGCCAGGCTCTCCTTCAATTGACGTTCCGCCTCTTTTCGTTCGGTTATGTCCTGAAGGGTGCCGGCAAGTATCACCAGTTCGCCCTTGGTGTTGCGTTCCACTCTGCGGGAACTGGCCAGTATTCTTATTACACCATCCTTTCTTCTCACTCTTATCTCTTCTGTGCCCGCGCTCATAGAACCATCGATCACTGCAGCCTGTGACCGCATCACAGAAGCCTGGTCTTCGGGAATGATATAATCAACCAGCGATGGTGTGCTGGCCGGAATCTCGTCTTCCGAGAAGCCAAGTATCCGGTACAGGCCTTTCGACCAGTATCTTTCGCCATTGAGCAGGTTATACTCCCAGGATCCGATAGATGAAAGCTTTTCCGCCTGCTCGAAGCGGTCGAGCATTTGTATCTTGGCAGTAATGTCTATGCGGATACCGAATATCTTTATGAGCTCATTGTTGCGGTTTGTATAAGGTATCACCGCGACCCGGCTCCATGATACATCTCCCTTCTTGTTCAGGTTCTTCACGCGGCCGCGAAATACTTCTCTGTTCTGTATCGCGTCAAGGATGGTGTTCCTTTCGGTATCTGTAATATCAGCCAACCTGATCTGATTACCACTTTTACCGATAAGTTCTTCGGGACGCATCTCCATCAGTTCACAGAACCGTTCATTAACATACTCGTAATTAAATGCGGCATCAGTTACTGTAACAGCGGCAACCTCATCGAGCGCCTTGCGAAAGAAGTCGGCGTCTTTTTTCTGTCGCCTGAGTTCGAGGATAGAGATCACAGAACGGGCGAGTATCTGAATGGAGTTTTTCTGATTATCAGATAGTGTATGTGCTGATGAATCAATGACACATAGGGTGCCCAGCCTGAGGCCGGTAGGGGTGATGAGGGGGGCACCGGCATAATACCTGATATTGGGGTGTCCTGTCACAAGTGGGTTATCCCTGAAACGGGCATCATCGAGCGGGTTGCATACTTCAAAGACCGAATCACCCTCTATGGCATAGCTGCAAAATGAATATTTCCTGTCTGTCTCCGGTACATCAAGCCCTATCCTCGATTTGAACCATTGCCTTTTATCGTCCACAAAACTGATAAGCGCAATAGGGGTCTGGCATATCTCCGACGCCAGTCGGGCAATGTCGTCCATTTCTTGTTCGGGAGGCGTATCCAGTATATCGTAAATTTTAAGCGCTTCGAGCCGGTTTTGTTCTTGAGCAGTATCAGGTGTGGTCATTCGTGTGGTTTGGGTTAATGCAAATGTAACAGAATATCAAATGTTATCGGCTTCATAATGATGGTTTTTATCTATATGAATGTTAGCGCCGTGGACGGGATCATTATGTTATCCCTTATCAATGGGAGGACACTGTGCCTGAGAAGGTCTGTTCCGGGTAGGATGCGTTATCCGATATTTTCAGAAAATTTTAAGTATTATGTGTTGACAGGTACCCGATGTATCGGTTATTTTTGTTGCCTAAACAGATAAATATGCCCGGATTTGAGCTATTTGGCGCCCAGGAGCGCAAGGAGGTAAACGATGTGCTGGAAACAGGCATCCTTATGCGTTATGGTTTTGATGGCGTCCGCAAGGGAATCTGGAAAGCTAAAGAAATGGAGGCAGAGTTATGCAAGACCTTCAACGTAGCTCATGCACAATTGGTGAGCAGCGGCACCGCAGCCCTTACCACTGCCATGGCGGCACTGGGCATAGGCGCAGGAGATGAGGTGATCATGCCATCTTTTACGTTCGTTGCCAGCTTTGAGGCAGTTCTTTCTGTGGGGGCTATTCCCGTGCTTACAGATATCGACGATACGCTGACCCTGGACCCCAAAGCGGTAGAGGCGGCCATCACGCCGAGGACAAAGGCAGTGATGCCTGTGCATATGTGCGGCAGCATGGCTCAGATGGATGAACTGAAAGCTATTTGTGATAGCCATAAGCTGATACTTCTTGAAGACGCCTGCCAGGCAATAGGAGCAAGCTATAAGGGCAAGGCGGTAGGTTCCATTGGGGATGCCGGAACATTCTCTTTCGATTTTGTGAAGATCATAACCTGTGCAGAAGGCGGAGCTGTGATCACCAATAATAAAGACGTGTATGCAAAGTGCGACCAATACAGCGACCATGGGCACGATCATATGGGTAAGGACCGCGGCGCAGACCTGCACCCATACCTAGGTTACAACTACCGCATCTCTGAGCTTCATGCGGCTGTGGGGCTGGCTCAATTGCGCAGGCTTGGCGAGTTCCTGGGACTGCAGTTGCGCAATCATAGTATCTTGAAACGTACACTGGAAACTATAGATGGCCTTACATTCCGGCGGATACCCGACCCGGCGGGAGATACCGGATCTTTCCTTTCCTTCCTGCTGCCAACTGAGGATATGGCACGTGAAGCGATAAAGGGGTTTGAGGCTGCCGGGCTGGGCGGGAATTTCTACTATTACGACAATAACTGGCATTATATACGCAAGTGGCACCACCTGCAGAATGGAAGCTGGATGCACCGCCTCTATGACGAACAGAAGAAGCAGGTGATGCACTATGCTAACCAGGCTTTTGCTGCCAGTGATGCTATCATCAGCAGAAACATATCTTCTCTTATCAGCCTGTCGTGGACGGAAGAACAGGCACAGGAGCGTGCCAACAAAATGGCAGATGTGCTGAGAAAAGTAGTAGCAGGGCAAATGGTTAATTAGTTAATTGGTTCAAACAGATTTTCTGCAATAGAGCAATGACGACCGCCGAGATACTCAAAAAAGTCAGGAGAATAGAGATCAAAACAAAGGGGCTGAGCAATCATATTTTTGCCGGTGAATATCATTCTACTTTCAAAGGCCGGGGTATGTCGTTCAGTGAGGTGAGGGAATACACACCGGGAGATGATGTGAAATTCATAGACTGGAATGTGACCGCCCGCTTTTCGCATCCGTTCGTTAAGGTGTTTGAAGAGGAGCGCGAGCTGATCGTGATGTTGCTGGTAGATATCAGCAGCAGTTCGTTATTTGGTACCCAAAAGCAATTGAAGCGGGATCTTATCACTGAATTGGGTGCAGTGTTGTCTTTCTCTGCAACCACCAATAATGACAAAGTAGGCGTGGTCTTCTTTACGGACAAAGTAGAGAAATACATACCGCCAAAGAAAGGAAAGAGCCACATTTTGCGCATAATCCGGGAGTTGGTGGCGCTGGAGCCGAAACATACCGGAGCTACGAATGTAAGTGTGGCCCTGGAGTTCCTGAACAACGTACTGAAGAAAAGGACCATAACTTTTGTGCTGAGCGACTTTGTCAGCCAGCCTTACGACCAGGCTTTGCAACTTGCGGCCAGAAAGCATGATGTGGTAGGTATTCATGTTTTTGACAAGCATGATAAGGAGTTGCCGTCGGCGGGATTAGTACAAGTCATGGATTCTGAGACGGGGAATATGTTTTGGCTGGATACGGATAATAAGACAATAAGGACACAATACACCGGCGCATTTGAGGAGAAGAACAAGTATTGTGCGCAGGCTTTCAGAAGGAGCGGAGCCTCGCTGCTGCAGGTGCGTACCGACCAGGACTACGTAAAAATATTGCAGACCTACTTCAAAGGCAGGTAAAAAAAGATTAACAGGAACAGATAAAATTCAATGCCGAAATGGTTGTTGAACGAAAAATAAAGAAAAGATATATGTCGCATATTGCCGGGTCTTTGGTGGCCCTGGCGCTGTCGTTGTTTTCCATGGACGCATTTGCGCAGGTAGATAGCAAAGCAACAGCAAGGGTAGATGCCAGCCAGATCATGGTAGGGGACCAGGCAAGGATGTTCATTGAGGTACAGCACAATACCACAGGTGGTAAACTACAATGGGCCGTGATGCCGGACACGTTCAATCACCTTGAGATCGTTGAAAAAGGCAAGATAGATACGTTAAAGCAAGGGGAGACTGTAATCTATAAACAGCGACTGCTGATCACCGGTTTTGATTCGGGGATATTTAAGATACCACCGTTCGTGTTTACTGTTATCCCCAATAGCGGTACGCCATATCCTATACAAACAGACTCCTTTAACCTGCTCGTACAGACCGTAGCTGTTGACACTACCCAGGCATTTAAGGGCATCAAGGGTATCGTTTATGTAAAGCCGACATGGCTCGATTACATCTGGTATATTGTTGGTGGTGTAGTTCTGCTTATTGCTGCTATCTTACTCACCATTTATTTTGTTCGCAGGGGTAAAAAAGAAAAACCAGTACCAGTCGGACCACAAGAATCGCTGCAGGAGCAGGGACTGAGGTTGCTGGCGGAACTGGAAGCAAAACAATTGTGGCAAAAGAACCAGGTGAAACAATACTATGTGGAGCTTACGGATATTGTAAGGGAGTACATTGAGAAGCGTTTTAACACAAAAGCGCTGGAGCTGACAACTGATGAACTATTACAGAAAGCTCAGTATCACAGGGAACTGATGCCTTACTACAGCTCCCTGGCTGATATATTGCAGACTGCTGACCTTGCCAAGTTCGCGAAAGCACAGCCACTGCCTGAGGAACATGTAACGGCAATGGATAAGGCACGTCAATTTATTGCAACCACTAAACCTGTTGTGATAACAGAAACCCCAACCGATAAGACGATATGAGCACATTGTTAGACTGGAAACATATTACGTTTGCCCATCCTTATTTTTTCGGGTTGCTGCTGCTGATACCATTTATAATATGGTGGCACCTGCGCAGGAAGAAGAACGACCACCCGGTACTAAGACTGACGACACTGAATGGCATCAACCCGGCAAATGCGGGAGGAAAGGCCCGGTATAGGCCGGTGCTGTTCATATTGCGCATCATTACCCTTGTTGCCCTCGTCATCGCCCTTGCAAGGCCGCAATCGAGCAATACAACCGAGAATATGGATACCAATGGTATCGACATAATGCTGGCAATGGATGTGTCGGGAAGTATGCTGGCGGAAGACTTTAAACCCAATCGCCTTGAGGCGGCAAAAGCTGCTGCTATAAAATTTGTTGATGATCGTCCAGGAGACAGAATAGGGCTGGTGATCTTCTCCCGGGAAAGCTTTATGATGTGCCCTATTACGATTGACCATAATGTGCTGAAGGAACAGATATCTCAACTGAAGCTGGGTATGCTTGCCGACGGTACAGCAATAGGTATGGGTCTTGCTACCGCTGTAGATCATTTGCGCCACTCCAAAGGTAAAAGCAAGGTGGTTGTTTTGCTTACCGATGGCGTCAATAACTTCAATAATCCGTTCAGCCCGCTTACCGCGTTAGAGATCACCAAGGCACTCAAGATCAAGGTTTATACCATAGGGATTGGAACCAATGCGCCCGAAGTAATGATACCCATGCCCACTCCTATGGGTACCCAAAGGGTGCCTATGAAGGTGGAAATTGACGAGGCATTGCTGAAGCAAATCGCCCAGGAGACCGGGGGTAAATATTTCCGGGCTTATGGAAACAAAGGGTTGCAGGACGTATATGCCGATATTGACAAGATGGAGAAGACCAAGATAGAGCTGACCTCATATAAACATTATGCTGAATTGTTCTTTCCTTTTGCCATGATAGCTGTTGCCTGCCTGGCACTGGAGATGCTGCTCAGATACACCGTTTTCAGGAGCATTACCTGATAACGGGCACTGCCATATATACCATACATATCCGTATGGACCATTTTGATCCTGATTTTGAATTATTTATTTATTTTAGCTGAAATGGCTAAGAAGAATAATAATAAACCTGCTGCTAAGACTGCTCCTGTACCGGTTGTAAACCGGGCTGAAGAAAAGAAAGTAACAACACCCGGCAAGAGTATGTCGCTAAGGGCAAAGCTTTGCCTATTACTTGCAGTTGTGAGTTTGCTGGTGTATGGTAATACCCTGCGCAATGGATATGTGCTGGATGATGCTGTGGTAACCATTAAGAACTCTATCGTAACCCAGGGTTTCAAAGGTATTCCCGAGCTTATGGTCACACCGCGTATGAAGGGGGTGGGGTACTTTAAAAACGATAACTACCGGCCGCTTACGTTATCCATGTTTGCAGCAGAGTATGAGATATTCGGGCCTAATCCGGCTGCGGGCCACTTTTTCAATATTCTCTTTTTCGCGGGTAGTGTTGTTCTGCTATTCCTGTTCATAGATAAACTCTTTGAGCGAAAGAAGATGGCCGTCGCGTTCATAACGGCGCTTTTGTTTGCGTTACACCCCATACATACGGAGGTTGTGGCCAATATCAAGAGCCGGGATGAGATATGTTGTTTCTTTTTTGCTTTTGCCTCCATAAACCTCTATATGAACTATATGGAAAAGGGCAAAATGTGGCAGTTACTTGCTGGTGTTCTTTTAATGTTCCTGTCGTTCCTTTCAAAAGAAACTGTTATCACCTTCCTGTTCATCGTGCCACTTGTTTTCTTTCTCTACCGAAATGACGATAAGAAGAAGGCAATCTTTATCCTGGTGGGAGCGGGCGTTGCTGCCGCAGTTTACCTGATCATCAGGAACAGGGTGCTTAGTGAATATGATACCAGTACCACGGCTATTGAATTCATTGATAATTCGCTTGCCAAGGCCCCGAACATGATGGTGCGTTTAGGCACTGCTATGCTTGTCATGGGTTGGTATCTGAAGCTGCTTGTATTGCCATACCCCCTCAATTGTGATTATGCCTATGATACCATTCCATTTGTGGGCTTTGGTGATATTCGTGTGATCGTTACCACACTGATCTATTTGGCACTTGGCGTTTTCGCACTTTACAGGCTGGTAAAGGGCAGGAAAGACCCTTGGGCATTTGCGATACTATTCTTCATGGCTACAATCTCCCTGTTGTCGAACCTGATATTCCTGACAGGGTCGCAAATGGGAGAGCGCTTCCTGTATTTCGCGTCAGTGGGTTTCTGTCTTGCCATTGCTCTTGCCATTGAGAAGTGGATATTGAAATCGGACTCGTCAATGGAGGCGCTGAATAAGAACAAACTGGCTATAGGCATCTTACTACCCGTTGCACTTATTTATTCCGGACTGACCTTTGCGAGAAATAATGACTGGAAGTCGAATTACGAGCTGTATAAAACAGATCAGCCGAAATCACCCAACGATTGCCGATTGTATTTCTACCTCGGTGATGAAATGGTAGAGAACATGTATAATGAAGAGAAAGACCCTGAGAAGCAGAAACAAATACTTAAGGACGGTATTGCTCTTATGAATAAAGCAATACAAATATACCCGCAATATACAGATGTATATACGGAACTGGGTAAGGCACACTTGATGCTCAATGAATACGATTCGGCCATTTACAACTTCAAGATTGCTATCTCACAAAGCCCATACCAGTCCATTGCGGCCAATAACCTGGGCACCACTTATATGCGTATGGGTAAATACCTTGAGGCCATAGATGCTTATAAACTGGCACTGAGTATAAACCCCGGCTTCCCGGCAGCTTTTTTCAACATAGGGTGTTGTTATATCCAGGTACAGCAACTTGACTCTGCTGTGTCTAACCTCAACAAAGCTTTGTCGCTAGACCCGAACTACCTGGCCGCCTACATGCAGATGGGAGTAGCCTATTACTATATGAATAAGCCTGCAGAGGCAGAACAGTATATAAAGAAGGCGCTATCCGCTGATCCTAATAATGTGGATGCATTGAATACTCTTGGCGCTATTTATCAGAAAATGCAGCGATATAGTGAGGCGATACAGCTATTACAAAAGGCCATCAGTATTAACCCGAATTATGTGAATGCTTATTCAAACCTTGCACATTGTTATTTTGAGACAAAACAATACCAGGCAACGATAGAAACTGTCACCAAATTGCTGTCGCTAAACCCGAAAGCTGTAAATGAGATACCATACATAGCATTGTCGTACAAAGGCTTAGGAAATATGGCAGAGGCCAAAAGATATGAAGCAATATCTCAGCAATATTTCAGGGAGTTTAAGCTATAAATACAGATATATATTATTTATTTTTATTGTGTCTGCATTGTACTAAGTTGAAGATTTCTGACCGCTCAACTAACTGGCAATATCTTTTTTAGTACTTTTAGTATGTACCCAAAAAGATAGAAATGCACTTCAATCGTAGAAATTTCATCCGTTCGGCGTCTGTGTTAGCGGCCATGACATTGAGTGAGATAGACGCATTAGCTGCCCGGCAACAGATAAGTGCAGGTGACAGGGAAATAGATAGTGATGACGAAACCTACTGGTCGAATGTGCGCCAGATGTTTCCGCTGAGTAAGGACTGGACCTACCTGAACAACGGAACTTTCGGCCCTTCTCCATACCCCGTGATACAGGCAGTACATAACGGCATGATGGACCAGGACAGGGACGGCAATTATGGCGGATATGACTCTACACCCGGAAAACTGGCTAAGTTTCTGGGTGCTAACGATGATGAGATAGCACTGACGCACAATGTCACAGAAGGCATCAATATTGCCTGCTGGGGAGTACCGATGCAAAAAGGGGATGAGGTGATACTTACCACGCACGAACATGTGGGAAATGCCCTGCCATGGATCACCCGCCAGCGGCTTGAGGGAATTGTTATCAAAAAATATACCCCAGCATCTACAGCAGAAGAAACACTGAACAGAATAGCAGCACTAATAACAAAGAAGACGAGAGTGATCGCCACTCCGCACATACCTTGTACACAAGGGCAAGTGATCCCGATCAAAAGGATATGCAGGCTGGCTAAGGAAAAAGGCATATATACACTTATAGACGGCGCTCACGGACCGGGTATGATGCCGATAAACCTTCATGACATAGGATGTGATACTTATGCCAGTTGTAGCCATAAATGGATGCTTGGGCCTAAGGGTACAGGGTTTCTCTACGTGAGAAAGGAGATGCAGGATAAGATAGTGGCAAGGTTCGGCGGTGGTGGTTCGGATAATGGTAAGTGGGACCTGATGACCAATCCGGTGACTGAAGGGGGGTACGCACCCAGCGCTCACCGTTATTTTGGCGGCACGCAGGCCAATGCTCTTTATACAGGTGTAAATGCAGCCATAGACTTTATTAACACGATAGGACAGGAAAATATTTACAGAAGAATTAAATACCTGGGAGGATACACACAACACCGTTTACTTTCATTCGGCCATAAAATTGAATTGCTGACACCTACGGAAGAGAGATCGCGTTGTGCTGTGAACGGATTCAGAATAAAGGGTGTCGATTACCACAAGTTCTATGATCTCTGTGCCGAGAACAAGATAAGGATACGCGCTGTGCCGGAGAACGGTATCAACAGCCTACGTGTTTCCACACATATCTACAATTCGATGGAAGAAGTAGATAAGCTGATGGACCTTATAAAGAAGTCGGTGTAGTTACCATTTCTTAAAGATCACGAAAACTGCCATCACTATCAGGCAGAAGCCGACTATGTGGTTCCATTCCAGTTTTTGCCTGAAAGCAATGACAGAGAATGCCATGAATACAACAAGTGTTATTGCTTCCTGAATTGTTTTTAATTCAACCAGTGAAAAAGGCCCTCCGTTTTCTTTGAAGCCGACACGGTTTGCAGGTACCTGGAAGAGGTACTCGAAGAATGCCATTCCCCAACTGATGAGGATTATCGATATCAAACCAAGATTCTTTCCCCAGGAAAGATCCTTGAATTTCAGATGCCCGTACCATGCCAGTGTCATGAACGTGTTAGATATCACGAGAAACGCGATCGTTATGAATCCTTTCATATGAGTTGGTTAGTGCAAATATATCTCAGTTGTAAATGAAACGGAGATAAGCTACAGTATTTTGCATTTTAACGCAGAAAAATAACAGTTTTCTGAATGTCGCTGTAAAAAAAGATGCTACAGCTTATTGTTTTTATTATCCAGCCTGAAGTCTATTATTTGTTTCAGGCATGAAGGACAATAACATTCCGCATGTTCTATCATGGGCATGATCGGGGGTAGTTCACTGCACCAACAGTTAGCGGGCGAGCAGGTAAAAGAGGCGCCACATTCCGGACATGTTTTAGTTGTTGCTGACTGCGACATAAAACAAATGTAGTGCTTTTAGTACTTTTGCTGTGATGGAGCTGATCGTCATAACACCTGAGCAGAACGTGACTGGTGAGACTGAACTTGTGAACGGCATGCTTGAAGCCGGCCTGACGCGGTTGCATATCCGAAAACCTAACTTATCTGCCGGAGAGTATAGGGAATATCTCTATGGCATCGAAAGCCGGTATCACTCAAGATTGGTGTTGCACGGAGCATTTGAATTATTACGTGAGTTTCATCTTGGAGGTATTCACTTGAATTCTGTGATGCGGGAAAGTACTGACCTGCAAAGGCTGATGTCAGATATTCCGGTGGTGTCCACGTCTTTCCATTCATGGCAGGAGATAAGAAATAATAAGACAGCGTTTCGCTACGTATTTATCAGCCCGGTCTTTGACAGTATATCCAAGAAAGGTTATGAAGGGGTAATAAATATAAATGACCTGAAGGTGTTGAAAGAGGAGATCGCTGTTACCGGTAGCACTTGTTCGCGGATTATTGCATTGGGTGGGGTAGGTGTAAAGGAGTTACCTGTTCTTTTTAAAGCAGGTTTTGATGGTGCTGCGATGTTGGGAGCTGTATGGTTGTCTGACGATCCTCTAAGCGTTGTCAGGGATGCACTGGTTGCTGTATCTGGATCTACAGCGGATTGATGCCATGCTGCAGGCTAAAGACTTTCCGGAATCCTCTCTGAATCAATCTTTTTGCCGCATGATTGCTTCTTACACCTGATGCACAGTACAATACAATGGTGTTGCCGGGGTTCAGGATATCTGATCCGGTATCAAAATCTGAGAGTGGAATATTGATGCCGCCGATATTCGAGATATCATGTTCTTCAATTTCTCTTACATCAACCAGTTGAATATCTTTTTCCTTTAGTAATTTTTGCAGGTCATCGTATGATATCAAACTGGGAGTTACTTCACATTGCAGAGGAAGGTCATGAAGAGTGTTTATTTGCTTATTAGCGCTGTTCAGTTTGAAACTGAACCTATGTGTATTCATGGTGAGCGTATCTATGACCAATAGTTTTCCGCTCAGCACGTCCCCGGTGCCGGTGACCATCTTGATCACTTCATTTGCCTGGATACTGCCTATGATTCCGGGCAATGTGGCAATAACACCAATATCCGCGCAGTTTGGAGATTCGCCATCGCCGGGAGGCTCGGGGAAGAGGCAACGATAGGTAGGGCCGCCTTTGAAGTTAAGTACTGATACCTGGCCCTCAAATTTATAAATGGCACCGGATACCAATGGTTTGTCCATTATGACACAGGCATCGTTGATGAGGTAGCGGGTAGGAAAGTTGTCAGATCCATCTACAATGATATCATAATCCTGCATGATGTCACAAGCGTTTGAGCTGTTCAGGAAAACAGGATAAATATTGAATGTAACATGCGGATTCAACGCGTTCAGCTTCTTTTGTGCCACCTCGGCTTTTTTCATGCCGACCTCTTGTTCTGAATACAATACCTGCCGTTGCAGGTTGGATATACTGACGGTATCTCCATCCACAATACCCAAGGTGCCGATGCCGGCAGCAGTGAGGTACTGAAGGATCGGACATCCCAATCCACCGGCACCAATGACCAGCACTTTAGCCGAGGCGAGTTTTTCCTGCCCTTCCAGTTTTATCTCAGGCAGGATGATCTGCTTGCTGTATCGTGACTGCTCTTGTGGTGATAACATTATATGGTCATCTTTTGGGTGGAGGTGAATTTTCCCCAGTCTTTCCATACAGGTTTGTAGCCCTGTCGTTCTATCATCTGCTTTACCTCGCTTACAGAGCGACTATCATCTATTTCGAACTGCTCCAGTGATTCCGGCTCAACGGAGTATCCTCCCGGATTGGTCTTAGATCCGGCACTAATGGTAGTGGCGCCAAGCTTAATAATGTGATCGCGAAAATGATCACTTTCACGGGTTGAGACAGAAAGCTCCAATTCCTCGTTGAAGATGCGCCAGGCACAGATAAGCTGAACGAGCTCTTTATCAGAGATGATGCTCTTAGGTTCTATTAAACCGGAAGCGGGGCGGAGACGAGGGAAACTTATGCTGTATTTGGTTTGCCAATATTGTCTTTCCAGGTAGTTGACGTGCAATGCAGTGAAGAAGTTATCTGTACGCCAGTCTTCTAACCCGATAAGAACGCCAAGCCCTATTTTATGAATACCGGTATTCCCAAGACGGTCCGGAGTGGCCAGCCGATAGTCGAAATTGGACTTCTTGCCTTTGGGATGGTAAGTTTTGTAATTGTCTTTGTGGTATGTTTCCTGGTACACAAGTACCGCATATAGCCCTTCGGCTACTAACTGTTCGTACTCATCCTGGTCAAGCGGTTGTACCTCGATAGAAATATTAGCGAAATGAGGCCGCAGCAGCTTAATGGCGTTTTTGAGATAATCTACCCCAACAGTCTTTGTCGCCTCGCCTGTCACCAGCAATACATGTTCAAATCCCTGTTGCCTCAGGTAATCTGCTTCCTGCAACATCTCAGCTCCTGTCAATGTACGCCTGCGTAGTTTATTGTCGTAGCTGAAACCACAGTAGGTGCATATGTTCTGGCATTCATTGGACAGGTACATGGGCGCATATAGCTGAATGGTCTTGCCAAATCGTTTCTGGGTTATACGGTGACTTATTTGCGCCATTTGCTCGAGATAGGGTGCAGCGGCAGGAGATATCAGCGCTTTGAAATCTTCCAGGTCGCGGCGATTCTTACCAAGCGCACGCTCAACGTCACCGGCTGTCTTGGCATATATACTAACCAGTACATCGTCCCAGTTATATGTTTCAAATACTTCGCTGAACATAGTATTAGTTTAGAAAATCTGTCAGAGGGCTGCTGCTTTCCGCATAAGTTTTTACTGATCCTAACCTCGCATTATAAGCCATTCTGCCTGCTTCTACCGCCATTTTGAATGCGGTAGCTACTTTTACAGGGTCTCCGGCTACAGCAATGGCTGTATTTACAAGTACAGCATCGGCGCCTGTCTCCATGGCAGCAGCGGCGTGGCTTGGTGCTCCTATACCTGCATCTATTACCACAGGGACATTGCTTTGCTCTACGATTATCTGCAAGAACTCCAGCGTTTTCAGTCCCATATTGCTGCCAATGGGTGACCCAAGCGGCATTACTGCGGCAACACCTACTTCTTCCAGTCGCTTGCAGAGCACAGGGTCGGCATGAATGTACGGTAGTACAACAAACCCCATCTTTACCAGTTTTTCAGCCGCTTTCAATGTTTCTATAGGGTCAGGCATCAGGTATTTAGGGTCCGGATGTATCTCTAGTTTCAACCAATTGGTCTGTAAAGCCTCCATGGCTAACTGAGCAGCAAAAACAGCTTCATCAGCATTACGTACCCCCGAAGTATTAGGGAGCAGGTTGATGTGCGCATGGTGCAGGTGAGGTAGTATATCATCACTTTCACCATCCATACTTACACGTTTCAGCGCTACAGTCACTAACTCAGAACCGGAAGCCAATAGAGCATCTTCCATCAATTGATGATTGCCGAATTTGCCGGTACCGGTAAACAACCTCGATGAAAATGTTCTGTCTGCGATCTTCAGAAGATCATTCTTTGTATCATTCATAACCCAATAGTCTTTTAAATGCAATAGCCGCTCCGGTTACATCCGCCGCTGCGGATATAGCTCCCGATACCGCAATGCCATACAGCCCCGTTTGCATCAGTGCCGTCACATCATTCAATGTTATACCACCTATACCTATTACAGGTGGGTATTTTATATCCTCTTTGTGCAATTGTTCGAATATTGACCTGTAGCCATTGATGCCAAGAACGGGGCTGAGATTCTCCTTAGTGGCAGTGTACCGGAACGGGCCGAGGCCAATGTAATTAATGGGCATGTGGCTCAGGCGGGCTACATCTTCAAAGGTGTTTGCAGTACTGCCAATAATGAACCGCTGTCCGGCAAGGCTTCGGGCTGTATCGGGAGCCATATCCTTTTGTCCCAGGTGCACACCATCAGCCCCGGCATCAATGGCCAGCGCGACATTGTCATTGATAATGAAGGTGGCACCAAACTCACGGCATACAGCTTTGACCTCCTGTGCAATGGCATAGTGGTCGGCATAAGAGACATTCTTCAGTCGCAGTTGTATCCAGTCCACACCTCCGATGCAGGCCTTCTCGGCTAGTGCCGCATTGGTGGTAATAAATTGGAGTTTACTGATCGTTGTCATGCGGTGAAAGGTTGATGATAGCCTAATAAAGTCTCATTACTGGAAAGAAACCTGTGTGTATAAGCATTGGCATGCTCGGCTGCTGCTGGCAGATCATTGCCAAGAGCCAGTTGGGCTGTCAATGCAGATGATAGTACACATCCGCTGCCGTGCTTTGCGCCATTCTCCAGTCGTTCATTAGAGAATACATAAGTATGGTCACTGGTAAACAGCATGTCCAATGATGTGTCTCCATCAGCATGGCCGCCTTTGAGATATATATTCACTGTTTCGCTCAGTGCTTCCAGTTTTTCCTGCATTTGCTCAGTACCTATTAACTGTTCCGCCTCGGGTATGTTTGGCGTAATGCAGTAAATACCTCTTGTTAACTCCCCTGGTTGTGATCCTATTACTTTGTGAAAAGAGAACCCTGCACTTGCTCTAAGTATCGGATCCCAAACAATTATAGGGTCCTGAATGTTGCTGTGGAGAAATTTCACTAACTCATTTAGTACTTCCATGCTTTCGATCAAACCTATTTTGATATGCCTGATATCGAAGCGCTGAAGTAATAAGGCTATCTGTTCTTTTATATTCTGAACGGGGATCCATTCTACTTTCCCGAAAGTAATATCATTCTGCCAGGTAAGCGCAGATACCACTCCCATGCCATAAACTTCATGACTTTCAAAGGTCTTCACATCTGCCAGAACTCCTGCTCCGGCAGACGGGTCGAAACCAGCGATGGAAAGTGCGTATTTTCTCATGATCGGCTAACTATATATTTCCCCTCCGGCCTCTGCAAATTCCTTCGATTTTTCTTCCATGCCTTTCAGCATTTCCTCTTCCTTCTTGGCATGGTCGCGGATGTCCTGTGTTATCTTCATAGAGCAGAAGTGCGGACCGCACATAGAGCAGAAGTGCGCGATCTTGGCACCTTCAGCCGGTAATGTTTCGTCGTGATAGGAGCGTGCAGTCTCCGGGTCGAGGGACAAGTTGAACTGGTCTTCCCAGCGGAATTCGAATCGTGCCTTGCTCAAAGCGTTATCTCTATACTGCGCTCCGGGATGCCCCTTGGCAAGATCTGCGGCATGAGCAGCTATCTTATAGGCAATAACACCTTCTTTTACATCTTGTTTGTCCGGGAGGCCGAGGTGTTCCTTCGGTGTCACATAGCACAACATGGCAGTGCCAAACCATCCGATCATTGCGGCACCAATGGCCGATGTAATATGGTCGTACCCCGGAGCAATATCTGTTGTCAAGGGGCCGAGTGTATAGAAAGGAGCTTCGTCACAGCAAGCCAGTTGCTTATCCATATTTTCCTTTATCAAATGCATGGGCACGTGCCCCGGACCCTCTATCATTACCTGCACGTCATGCTTCCAGGCAATTTTGGTCAGTTCACCAAGTGTCTCGAGTTCGCCGAACTGGGCTGCGTCGTTGGCGTCGGCGATTGAGCCGGGGCGAAGACCATCACCAAGTGAGAAGCTGACGTCGTACGCCTTCATGATCTCGCAGATATCTTCAAAATGTGTATAGAGGAAATTCTCTTTGTGGTGGGCGAGGCACCATTTGGCCATGATACTGCCACCGCGTGATACGATACCTGTAACACGTTTCGCAGTCAGCGGTATATATCGGAGTAATACACCGGCATGGATAGTGAAGTAGTCCACACCCTGTTCAGCTTGTTCGATGAGTGTATCGCGGAATATCTCCCATGTCAGGTCTTCAGCCTTGCCGTTCACTTTTTCCAATGCCTGGTAGATGGGGACTGTGCCTACGGGAACGGGACAATTACGTATGATCCACTCACGTGTTTCGTGTATGTTCTTTCCGGTAGAGAGGTCCATCAGCGTATCGCCGCCGAGTGTGCAGCTCCACACAGCTTTTTCAACTTCCTCTTCTATAGAAGAGGTAACAGCAGAGTTGCCGATATTGGTATTGATCTTCACCAGGAAGTTGCGTCCTATGATCATGGGCTCGCATTCCGGGTGGTTAATGTTAGATGGGATGATAGCGCGGCCACGGGCCACCTCATCTCTTACAAATTCAGGGGTGATGTACTTTGGCTGAATATTCGCGCCATAGCTTTCGCCTGCGTGTTGGTTCCATAGTTCACTGTTATTCTTCAGTTCGTCGATCCTCAGGTTCTCGCGTATAGCGATGTATTCCATCTCCGGTGTGATGATGCCTTTCTTTGCATAGTGCATCTGTGATACATTGCTGCCTTTCTTTGCGCGGTAGGGCAGGCGTATGTGGTCAAAACGGAGATGGTCGAGCTTGCCGTCCTGCATTCGCTGGTTGCAATAGTCAGATGTAAAGGCATCTAACCGGTCCACATCACCGCGGTTCTTTATCCACTCCTCGCGAAGGCGAGGGAGACCTTGTGTGATGTCTATGGTAGCAGACGGGTCTGTATAGGCGCCACTTGTGTCGTATATGGTCACAGACGGATTGGGTGTTATCTCTTCCAGTCCGAACGTATGCGTTTTGGTAGGACCGACAGATACCTCCCTCATGGCTACTTTTATGTCGTGCAGTTTGCCCTGTACAAATATCTTTTTAGAGTTGGGGTAGCTGTTTCCGTGAATAGCTCCTTTCTTTGGTGCCGTATCTTTTTTCATATGGCCTGATTTATTTTTAAAATATGTTCAAAATCGATTTAGCTTATTAACAGATTGCCAGTATCACCCTCCCTGCGTGGCTTGTATGAGCATTATCTTATCTCCTTCAGACAGTTTATAACCTTCCCAGTCCGCTTTAGGTATCACCTCGTTATTTATAGCGACAGCGATGCCTTTTTGTGAGTTCAGGCTCAGTGAGGTAATTGCATCGTTTAGACCGGACTCTGCCGGCATATCATGAAGTGTATTGTTGATATAGATGTTCATATAACCTAGTTGGTAATGATGGCAATAACTCTAAGGAGAGATAGTACGATTGTCTTATGCTCTTTTTCCTCCGCAGGCATTATCCTGTGCAGGTACAAAGGGTATGATCTCAGCCTGTAATTATCGGCACCCCTAAAGTTTCAACAAATGTACGGGAATAAATAGAAATGAGTTGTTTAAATGCTGAACCGGGGAAAACAAGAATTATTTTCCGGTTTATTATACTTAAACGTATAGTTATTTAATTTGATCACATGTTTTCTTCCGTCTAAAAGGGCATATGGCCACCAAAGTAAGCCCATCAACAAAAGGAATATCATGTCCTTGCCGGCTTGTTCAAATTGCAGCGAAAAACACCTAATGCTACCAGTAAGATAAATACATCAGCATAAAACCACCATTTCAGGAGTCTTTTGAAGGCAGTAGCCTCAGGGGTATCTTTGAAAATAAATCTTACTGGTGCCATTTGTTTACTGCCCTGGTGATAGCCGAAGTTACGTTTTTTTCGTCTTTAAAGTACCAGTTAAGGGTCTGCTGGGTAGTCGTATTGTCTTTGGAGAAGTGGAAGAAGATGATGGACTTAACGAGCGGGTATCTCTGCGGCATACTGTCTAAAGCTGCGGCATACCACTTAGCGCGGTTACCGCCCACTGCCAGTGAGCCAAACTCGGTGATCATTATTGGTTTCCTGTATTCGGCCACGCTGTCATAGAACTTACCAAAGATATCTTTGAATGACCACCATTTGCTCCATGCGGCTACTGTACCATAGTTGAGCGTTCCGCAACCAATATAATCTACATAATCATTCCCCGGGTAAAACTCCCTGAATTCATAAGCAGGGTGGGGGCTCCAAACCCATATCACATTCTTTGCCCCGGCACTGGTAAAAATATCGTGCGTATGCCGCCATGCTGCTATGAAATCCTGGGGCGTGTTGTTGTGTGGACCCCATGGATACCTGTATCCATCGTTCATTTCGTGGCCCAGCCGAAGGAAAAAGGGTTTGTTCGCTTTTTTAGCAGCTTGTGCCCATTTCCGGATGTAGGTGTCATAGGCCCCATCGGCCACATCCTTCATTCCGCCTTTGTTGCGGTCTTCTTTTGCAGAGGGAAATTCCTCCTGGCTGAAGTCGGAGAGCCAGGGTTCCCAGGTGATCACCGGGATAGAACCCAGGTCGGCAATACTATTGACCTGATCGGTCGGGAAACGCTCGTTATGCTTGCTGCCCCAGGCGGTATAGATGTGTATCAGCGGAAAGGTAGTGGTCAGTGAGTCTTCAACAGCCACAACAGGATCGTAGCTATCCATAGCCTCGTTATCGAAAGCTCCCATAAGGATCTTGTTCGGGTGCGTCAGTAACTTTTTATTCTTTGTATAGGGTTGCAGCCATTTCAGCTTGTCCGACCTTTTCTCTTCGCGGTTCTCAACGATCAGTTTCTGCTCTACGTTCTTGATTATATCGCCGGTATATTCCATGACATTCTCAATAGGGCCTTTCGTTGAACTTCCGGCATGAGAAAGCGCATACACCAATAGTGATGAGATCCCTATCGCCGCAAGCGTAGTGATGATCCTGAACGATATGTCCTTCACATTCATCATTTCGGGCTACTTATGTTTACCGAATCCCAGGGGTCCTCTTCTTTCAGCTTCCATGCCTCCAGCGCTGCAAAAATACCACCTATTGCCATAATAAATGCCAGGAAAGCAAATCCGATCATTCCCCAGGTGCGCTCAGCAGAGAGTGCCAGTTGGCTTTCCGGCATGAAAAACCTGCGGTAAATGACCACCCCTCCCACTGCGAGGACAAAGGTGACCGAGTGTATGATCATAGGCCGTATATAGGGAGTGATATAACCCACAGCAGCTTTTTTGGCGGTAGGTATGTAGGGTATCTCAGCATTGACCAGGGCCAGCAGGAAACCAATTAGGAACACAGGCCAGCAGGCAAATTTCAGTACCATACCCCGCCAGTGCAGGCCACGCTCTGTAGCCGTATCGCATACCCAGCGTTGCATATACAGGTATATAGTGATTGCGCATATAGCAACCGGGGTCCCATAAATGATGAAGTCGGCAAACTCCATACGTGCAGGCAACACACCTGTGAAGAAATACAGGAAGGGGATGATAGTGAATATTAATTGAGTAAGCCCTACAAGGTAGTAGGTGCCGATGGTGAAGTAGGAAATTCTTTGCCAGCCGGTCAGCTTTCTGTAGAGGCGTGGTAGCTCCATGAACAATACCTCAAACACGCCGCGGGACCATTTTAACTGCTGTTTGCAGAAAGAACCGAAGTCCTCCGGCACCAATCCCCGACTTACCACTACCGGGTTGTACACGGACTTCCAGCCTGCACTGTGAATACGGATCGCTGTGATCAGGTCTTCTGCAAGGCCTATACCATGGCCGCCAACGCTGTCTAATGCTTTCCTGCGAAAAGTACAATTGGCACCGATGGCCACACTACAGCCATAGCCATAAAGGGACATTTGTGTTGGTCCATAGAAATTATAGGTCTGTTCTGCAGCCCCTGTTGCAGTAAAAGACCTGTATTGATTATAGTAGGCCTGTGAGACCTGCACAAATCCGATCTTTTCATCTTCGAAATAACCGAGTGTATGGTCAAGGAATTCAGGGAAGGGTATATGGTCGGGGTCTAAGACAAGGATAAAATCTTCCGTCGTCAGTTCCAATGCCTTATTGATCTTTCCTGCTTTTGCACCCGGAATGCCCACGAGTTCCAGCCAAACTGCTCCATGTTTCTCCGCCACGGCTTTAAATGCGGGATCCCTGGTGTCATCCAGCAGGTAGGTAGTATGCGGGTAGGTTATTTTGGCGCATGCTTCAAGTGTCTTTTCAAACATGGCCAGTGGCTCACCAGGAGAACTTGTGGTGAAAATAGCAACGCTCAATCCCTGCGGTGCCGCCCTGTGGGGGGCTTTCCTGATCCTGAGGTAGTTGATCCAGATGAGTATCAGCCGGAAGATGGAATACCAGAAAGCCAGGGTAAGTATCATGTAGAGGACCGGATCTCCGATGTGGTCTCTCCTGAACCACCAATCGGCCATACGGAGGATAGATATGATACCTGTGATCACCAATATCAATAACAGGAAACGGTCTAAAGCTGTTACACGCTTAGCCTCCTTGAACTGCCATAGCTCATCCTGGCCCTTATTGTATGACTGGTACGGCATAAAGGCTTGTTATTCGTCATCAAGGGAGCCATTGTAGCGCACAGCGGTCAGTTCATATTGCTTGTCCACCATCCATTCCCTTTTGCTTACTGCCTGTTCATTGTCATTCAGGGCCACCGAATCCAGGTCTGCGATCATTTCATTGAGGCTGTTGAAACGCTCCTGCAATTGCTGTGCTTTATCACTGCCGGGCGTCACCTCTGTCATACTCTTTTGTCGCTGCTGTTCATCGCGCATCGCGACCAGTTTTGACCTGATCCCCGCAACATCGTGCTTCAGTTCAGATGGGTTCTTACTTTTATAAAGCCCCTGTATCTCGTTTTCTATTTCTTTGATCTTTTTTGAGAAGGCGGAGCCCTTGTCGTCCTTTCTTTGTTTGTCGTGGTGTAAAAAGCTTTTTTCGATCCGGACAGTCACGAAATTGCTGGTAAAGAAATAAGTGCTGCGGTAGGTATATTTTCCCGATATCTGCCATGACCTGTTAATATGATAGCTGATGCCGGCAGAAGCGCTGTAAGGAGTAAAGTGTTCGGTTGAGAAGCCCCTGTTCAGGAAAACTGTTCCAGAACTGTTCTTATCAAGATAAACGTATGGATTTTGTATGCTTCCGCTTCCGGCATCTCCGTTCAGATAGATATCTGTTTTCTTTGAAGGTGATATCGTAAAGGATAACAGCGCCGAATTGATCATCATATTGTCGGGTGTAAAGTAAGGAGCATAAACTCCTGCGATCGGCACTGACGGATTGTAGTTTGTGATAATGTCTGCCAGTGAGTTAACTGCACGATAGCGAGATTCTGTTGAGTTGCTGTAGCTGGTGCTGATGCCTGCCTGTAATTTGCCGTTTGAAAATGCCACAACCGGAACCAACACATAAGCATATGCTGAATATACGTTATTGCTTCCCTCAAAAGAATTATTGAGGAAGGCTGCCTGCCCCAGCCAGTTGTTCTTATGCCAGTTCAGCATACCGGCAAACCTGGTGGTCATGATGGTTGTATCAATACTTGCTCTGGTACCAAAGTATGGGGAGCGGTCAATATTTATGTCCACATCAAACTGTGGAGATATGGTTTTATTAAGTCCTAGCTCTACTGTCCATGCAATAGTTTTGTTATATGGGAACTGCAAAATACCTCCCCCGATATTAAAATGAAGGCCTGCTTTTGGCATAAACAGCCGATCTCCTATCTTCAGCCAGGGAGCGTCGGTCGTTGTTGTTTGCATGAAGTGATAGTCGTTACATTCAACAAATAACCCAAGTGACCTATTGAAATTCTTTTCTAATCTTATTGTTGAAGTAAGAATATTAACTGGCTGATTATCTGAAAGATAAGATTCATTTAATGATATTTTTGCTGCACGGGCATTTTCAATAAGATCATTCAACTCATAGGCTTCATCCTTCTTATCTGTGTACTGCATTACCTTCTTCATGTAGGCTGCAGCACGTTTGTTGTCGCCGCCATAATAATTCAGGCGGGCGTGGAGCATGGAGATGTCGGAATAATCAACATTGTTGTTTTCCAGGGCAAAGAGCATGGTCTCCGCCCGGTCACTTTTGCCCATATCGGCAAGTGAGTGTATATAATTAAGTTTCAGGTAGTCATTAGCCGGTTGCGCCTTGATGGCAGACTGATAGTAAGCATCGGATCTTTTGTAATTGCCGGCATATAGATTCACCTGTGCCAACAGCCATGTAGCATTGACGTCTTTGGGATGTGAAGCACTGTATCTTTTAAGGACTTTTCCGGCTTTGCCAAATTTCTTATTTGCGATCAACTTTTTGGCGATGGAGAAAGTATCGCTTTTTGCCGGAGCTTTATCTTTGTTCCTGGCGGAAGCTGAATTAACGCTAAGTAATGCGATGGAAAGGAAGACCATCTTAGCAAATGCACTGCAGGTAATGTATCTTAAGTTGCTGTTTACCATATAGTTGTAAAATTTGTTTCAAGAAGGTTACCTTATGGCTTCACTTCCGGGAACAGTCTTTGAACTATTTACGGGTCAATAAAATCTAATTGGTTAGTTGTTTTCCACATGATATAAACATCTGCGAAAGTGCTAAGATATACAAAATTTCCTTAGCAGCATCATAGTAACCATTATATTATCAAGGCAATGATAGTAATAGGAATAATGATAATAAGTTGGCAATGTGTTCAATAGATTAAATTCTGTTATCGGTGTGTTATTGATATTTTTTCGTCTATAACTTATAGTAAGTTTATATCCAGATTGTGGGCAATGAACGGTAAGCACTTTCCGTGAGTTATGCTTTTGTAAAAACTGTTTTACGTGGCATACTATATGGTTGCATGCGTGTACCGCATAACCGGGCTTCCCGCAAATAAATTCTGAATAGTTGTTTATGAAAATGAGGTATCTGAATTTATTGCTGTTCGTATGCGGAATAGCTGTGCATGCGTCGGGGCAGATCATTTCCACAGTAGCGGGAAGTGGCATTACGGGTTATACGGGTGATGGCATAGCCGCAACCTCATTGGGGTTGGACAGGCCCTGGGCCGTGGCACTCGATGCATCGGGCAACATATATGTTGCCGACAGAAATGATCAGCGTATCAGGAAAATAAGCACAGCAGGCATCATGACGACGGTAGTTGGCACAGGTGCTTTCGGTTTCAGCGGAGATGGTGGCCCGGCCATAAGTGCCCAGATCTATGATCCAAGCGGTATAGCTATAGATGGCGGTGGTAATATGTATATAGCGGATTATACAAACAACCGTATCCGTAAAGTTACCCCGCTCGGTGTCATATCTACCTATGCAGGAAATGGTACGGGTGGTTACAATTTTGACGGAGTTGCGGCAACCGCAGCCCAGCTCAACCACCCCAAAGGATTGGCTGTGGATGCTTCCGGTAATTTATATATAGCCGACTATGGCAACAACAGGATCCGTAAGGTAACACCTGCCGGCATCATCTCTACCATAGCCGGTGACGGAACTTTCGGTTTCGGAGGCGACCTGGGGCTCGCCACATTTGCAAAATTATTCTTTCCATCGGCCGTTGCCGTAGATGGTGCCGGAAATGTATTTATCGCAGATGAGAACAATCAACGTATAAGGAAGGTGAACACATCTGGCTTTATCTCTACCTATGCCGGTACAGGTGCCCCCGGTTTTTCGGGTGATGGTGCTGCTGCAACAACAGCGCAGCTTTTTGATCCGAGTGGATTAGCCCTTGATGCGAGCGGCAATCTGTATATAGCTGAATACACCAATAACCGCATCCGTAAAGTTACTCCTGCCGGTATCATATCCACCATTGCCGGAACAGGTACTGCATCTTTCAGCGGAGACGGTGGCGCGGCCGTATTGGCAACACTTAATCAACCATCCGGAGTTGCAATTGATGGTACAGGGAATGTCTATATATCTGACCAGTTCAACGACCGCATTCGTAAGATCAATACGCTGCCTCCTATAACAGGAACAGCAACATTATGTGTTGGTGGCACCACCTCGCTAAGTGATGCGTCAGGCGGCGGAACCTGGAGCAGCAGTAATACCACTATTGCCACAGTAGGCCTGACAACAGGGCTGGTTTTCGGAGCAGCGGCGGGAACGGCCAACATAACCTATACGCTTGGCGCTAATTTTGCTATGCGCACAGTTACCGTAGCACCGGTACCTGTGGCCGGAACGATAACCGGTCCCGGGAATATGTGTGTTGGTAGCCCGGCATTGCTGAGCGACGCTGCTCCCGGAGGCGTATGGAGTAGTAGTAATACCTCCGTGGCAACCGTGACCCTCGGTACAGTTTCCCCTTTGGCCAACGGCACTGCAACGATAAGTTATACGGTCACCAATTCTTGTGGTACCGCATCAGCATTGAAGACGGTCACAGTGGGTACATTGTCCGCAGGAGTCCTTACCGGGCCATCAGCGGTTTGTGTCGGATCTTCTGTTACACTATCCAATTCTGTGCCCGGCGGGGCATGGAGCGTGACCAACGCTCATGCTTTTGTGGCAGGCGGATTAGTGTTTGGCGTGAGTGGGGGCGTGGATACCGTTCTCTATACCGTTAGCGGCAGTTGTGGCACAGCAGTTGCTTCACACGCAGTTACGGTAAACATCACGCCGTTTGCATCACCTGTCATGGGTCCTGTGACGGTTTGTATCGGAACGCCTGTGGCATTGTCGGATGCCGCCCCGGGAGGTGTATGGAGCACCAGCAACACCAATGCTTCTGTTACATCTACCGGAATTGTTTCAGGGTTAGTACCCGGATCAGTTACTGTGTCTTATACTATTTCCAACGTCTGTGGCACTTCCACTGCAGTTCAGGTAATGACGGTTGGGGCGGCAGTTACTGTTTCCCCGGTTACCGGGGCATCTTCTGTATGTGTAGGCTCTTCGATCCCTTTGTCTGATGCAACACCCGGTGGTGTATGGGGCGCAACGAACAGTAATGCCGTGGTCACTTCCGGAGGCTTGCTGATTGGTATCAATCCCGGATCAGATACGATCGCCTATACCATAACTGCGGCATGCGGATCAGCATCGGCCACCAAGGTGGTTACTGTGGTGGCGACACCCGCTCCCGGGCCTATCACCGGACCTGCTGCCGTATGTATAGGTTCGTTCATCACACTCAGCAATTCTGTTGGTGGCGGCGTTTGGAGCAGCAGTAATACTACAGCTTCTGTCACCTCAGGCGGCGTTGTTTTGCCACTGGTAGCAGGCGTTGATACGATCAGCTATACGATTACTAACGCATGTGGTACAGCCGCTTCCCGCTATGTCATCACAGTCAATCCATTGCCTAATCCCGGTGTTATTTCGGGTTCCGGAACCGTGTGTGTAGGTTCATCAACTTTATATACCGAATCTGTATCAGGTGGCGCCTGGGGCGTGAGCAACACATCTGCTTTTGTGACAAGCGGAGGGTTGGTGATAGGCCTGGTGGCCGGAGTTGATACGGTATCATATACGGTCACCAATTCCTGTGGCAGCTTGTCGGCGACCAGGACAGTGACTGTTGTTTCGTCTCCTTCACCGGGAACGATCACTGGAGCTTCTTCTGTATGTGTTAGCACATCTATCCTTCTGTCGGGAACAGTTCCCGGCGGAGTATGGACGGTGAGCAATTCAAAAGCAAATATTACATCCGGGGGAACCCTCACGGGAATGTCTGCGGGAATTGATACTGTTTACTATACTGTGACCACAGCATGTGGTAGTGCATCAACATCAAAGACGGTGACGATAAATGCGATACCGGGTGCGGGAACGATCACGGGGTCTGGTTCAGTATGCATCGGATCTTCTGTGGTGCTCAGTAATGCTGTAACCGGTGGTACCTGGGGTGCAAGCAACACTAATGTATTCGTTACCGGGGGAATCGTTACAGGGCTTGTTGCCGGAACGTCCATTGTTTCTTACACTGTTTCCAACGTTTGCGGTGCTTCTGTTGCCGTAAAAACAGTGACTGTGTCAGCCGCTCCTATTGTTGGTGTCATTTCCGCTTCATCTGTCAACTTATGTGCAGGAACAACGCTGCAGTTGAGCAATTCGGTTAGCGGAGGGGTTTGGAGCAGTTCTGACACAATGATAGCCCGGATTACTTCAGGCGGGTTGGTTACCGGTAAAACACTTGGGTCGGTGACGTTTACCTATGCTGTCACTTCAACAGGTGGTTGTTCAAGTTTTGCTACGAAAACGATCACGATTAGCGATGTGTTTCCTTCTGTAGTAGTACTTCCCGCTGGTTTGGCTGCCTTATGCAGCGGATCTGTTACTGTATATGTGGTTGCATCTTCGTCCGTGAGCTACCAGTGGCTGGTGAATGGTGTGAACGTTCCCGGAGCTACATCGGTTAGCTATGTAGCACATAGTGCCGGCAGCTATTCTGTTCGTATCAGCGATGCTGTATGCACACAGGTATTTCCCGGTACCACAGTACTGGCGAAGGCCGTTCCTGTCATTTCATTCAGTGCGCCCAATACATTGCTGACCGGTGTGTTCAAGACGTATGAGTGGTATCTCAACGGATCATTCATTCCCGGAGCTACCACCGCTTCCATTATTGCAACCAAGCCCGGTAATTATACAGTGGTGGTGCTGGATGATAACCTGTGCATTGATACTTCCGCGGTTTACAGGTATGGCTTCAATACGGCCGTGGCCGGGTTGATAACAAATGAGGAGATACATGTTTATCCTAATCCCGCAACCTCAATATTACATATTGATGCACCTGTCAAAGTAAATGTGCGTGTGCTGAGCGTGGATGGTAAACTATTAAAGGTTGGCAAAAGCACTAACGAAATTGATGTTGCCGACCTCGCAGCGGGCTTGTATCTGCTGCAGGTGTATGATGAGAAAGACCTACTGCTCAAGACCACGAAATTCGCCCGTGCAGAGTAGAGTTATTGCAAAAGACTAAATGTAAAAGAAAAATTTTGAGATAATCAGAAACTGATTATTTTTGCATCCCCAAACAAAGGGAATCCTCCTTAGCTCAGTTGGTTAGAGCACATGACTGTTAATCATGGGGTCCCCCGTTCAAGTCGGGGAGGGGGAGCAAAAAGCTGCAACAAAAGTTGCAGCTTTTTTATTGCCCATATCATAATCCTGCACCATTTTTCGATCTTTTTACTGACTGAAACCGGATATTTATTTATAATCAAGCTAAAATGAAGATTGTTTTTATTAATTTAGATTTCTGATGTATAAGAGTTGCGCATACGAATTGAGGGCAATGTGCTTCTTTCTGCTATTGTTAGCTGTGCAGGTGTCGTGTACAAAAACGGCGCATAAAGCACCGGCACCTTCGTCTGTGCGCACCTACTCAATAACTCCCGTGGTAACACCAACTACCACACCTACGCCAACCGTTTCTGTCAATTACACTAAAGGCATAGGTGGCGTGCGATACTGGTCATGTATCGATTCTGCTAATCTGCATGTTCCGTATATGGGCAGAGATACGGTAGTGTATTTTAATGATACCTTCGAGCTCAAAGAAATGGATGACACTACGATCAGCAGGTCCAGGTCATCAACGTACGTGGAAACCCTGTTCTACCGCTATTCAGATACAGTAGCGCATATCAGGTATTTTGAAGGGACTCATACCAGCGGAGCATGGACAGACCATTTGCAGGTGCAGTACGATTATGTGCATAACAGTATTGTATTCCGTTCATCGGGCAGCGGGTATGGCAGCACCTGGTGGGGGCAATATGACCGCAGGATCTATACAACGCCTTAACGCGGTCATCGTATCAAGGTTACATCACCCTTCAGGAAGGCATCTTTACCGCGGCGGTCTTTGAAGCTCATCTCCCAATAATAGGTTCCCATTTCAGCAGGTACACCCTTATAAAAACCGTTCCATCCTGTTTCCAGAGTAGTGCCATAATATACCTCCTGTCCCCATCGGTTAAAGACACGGAAGTAATTCATGCCACTATATCCTACTGCCACAGGCCTGAAAATATCGTTTCTTCCGTCTCCGTTGGGCGTGAATGCTGATGGAACAAAGAAGTCTGCCTGGTTAATGACAGTCACCCTTATCGTATCCGTTCCCGCGCAGCCATAGTTGCTCAATACATTGACTGCATAGGCAAAAAATCCGGTATCGGGATAATAGCCTACGGGGTTATATATAGATGTGTCGCTTAGGTTGGTAGAAGGAGTCCAGGTATATTGTGTGCCGCCCCTGGCATTGAAGTGAATACTTTCCCCTTTCACTATTATAGTGTCTTTGCCGGCAATGGGGGAAAAATTCTGTATTACGACCTTCTTGAAAGAGGTGTCCACACAATTCTTTATGTTCCGGGAGATAAGTACGGCTGTATAGGTGCCTCCGAGCCCATAGGTATGGGCAGGATTTTGTTCGAGAGAGCTATCACCGTCTCCGAAATACCACAGCCAGTCTGTTACTGGCTTGATACTTGCGCTCGATTGGTCTATGAACTGTAATGGTTCTCTGATACAGTGATTGCCGCTATCTGTAAAAGCAGAATGAAATTTTGGATAAACCTTTACAAAACGTGTTATACTGTCAGGGCAGGTGCTGCGAGGGTTCACTACCAGTTTCACAACATAAGTACCGGTGTCGGGATAGGTAAAAGATGGTACCGATTCGTTCGAAGTATCGCTTGTACTATTCTTTACCCCAAAGTCCCAATGATAAGCAAATCCGCCCGTGCTGTTGTTCTCGAAAGCTACTTTCAGGTCGGTGCAGCTTACAATGTATGTATTAGGGTCTGTAGAGTGTATCGGTACATCGGCGACAACATTCTTCGAGCAACTAGTCACTACAAACTGGAATTCCCTTTTTACGGTATTGATGAGAATACCATTTCTCCATTCATTGCAACATACGGTTACAAGATAGCGGCCAAGCCTGTTTGGGGTGCCGGTCACCAACCCGGTTCTGCTGTCAATGGTGATCGGCGGGAACCCGCTGAACGGATTCTTGTAGGTATATGGAGAGAGGTATACTACGCTGTCGTAGGGCGGTGCAGCCGGGTAGGGCTTGGCGTCGTCGGGATCGCCCCCGCTCAGTGCATAACAAAATTCATAAGACAGGGAGTCTCCGTCAGCATCCGTGGCGCCATTATCATAATATAGTGGTATGTTCATGCAGATGATCTGCGGAGGATAATTTTTGAAGACGGCGCTATTATTTTTATATGGATGTGGTGGTATGATGCAGTAATAAGTAGATCCGTTCTTGCCGGGGTCAATGATGTCGTTGATGGCGGCATTCCGGCAGCATCTTTGATAGGATACTATGTACCCCGACTCATTATCTATAAAATAGTAGCTGCGGATAAAGGTTCTTTTGTAGAGACAAAGGGGTGGAACATTTGATACACAGGCATTTGAAAAGTTTGCTGGCACATGAATCTGGCTGGATGTGGGTATCGTTGTGTCTATATAGATCTTGGTGCGATCGCCATCGTAGATGCCCAGGAAAGCAGGGTCGTCCTCATCTATGGCTCCGAGCAGGCCGTTCTGGCAATCTTCATAAATGCTTAGGGTGATCTCGTATTTATGAGCAACAAAGGAGTTGACCAGAGTATCACCGAGATACCGGTAGGTAATTTCGCCACCTACTATATGCGAGGCTCTCGTTTCGTTTACGATAAGTGATAGTATTGTGAGTAATATGATAGTTATGCGGTTCATATTCACTATTCCTGCCTGCTGTAACAATATCGGCCAAAGGCGTTAAGGTCATCAGTAAGTTGTTGCGGGTTCTCAAGCATGCTCATATGCCCGCAGTCTTTATATAGCGATACAAAGTTAATGCCAGATATGAAACAAAGTTGCATTGTTTTTTTAATAGGGATGATATTGTCGTCTTGGCCGCATATCCACTGTAGTGGAAAAAGAGCATTTTCAAGTACAGGTGTATTGTCAGGCCTTTCCATCATTGCCCTGTAAAAATTGACCAAAGATGCTGCAAGAATTTTCTGTGATTCTTCAGTTTGTACATTGACAATCAGTTGTTTATGTAATTTTGTAGTTACAGAAAACAGGTTGGGAACCATTTGGGCAATAAATGGCTTCAAACCACCTTTAGCGATAAGTTCTATTGCTTTTCCGCGGGTAGCCTTCTTTTCATCATCATCGGCCAGCGGAGTAGAGTGCACCAGGGATATGCCCTTTGTTTTGCCGGGATATTTGCGGGCAAAGGCCAGCGCGATATAGCCGCCCATAGAATGCCCGGCTATCACAGCAGCAGGCTGGTTTTCCTGTTCCAATATTTCATTCACTGCATCAGCCATCTCGCTAAGTCCTGTATGCCCGGTCAAGGGAGAATCACCTGTTCCAGGCAGATCGGGTACAAGTATGGTATAGCAAACGGATAATGGTTCCCATATATTGCGCCATAAGTTTCCGTCGGCAGGAAAGCCATGTATCAGTACAATGGCCGGTCCGCTCCCGTACACCCGGTAAAAGAGTCCGCTCTTAGTTTCCGGCATTGGCAGTTTTTTGGTTGTTTCCTTTCCTGTAGATCATCCCCATCACATAGAGCAGCGACAATTGTATCGGTACAAATTCCAGCACAAGCTTCTGTATGCCGGCTATATGCAGCACAAAGGACAACAAGATGAGCATCATTCCTATCAGTGCGTACTTTGTTTTCCCTTTTGGCTTAAAGAATGCAATGACGAGGTTAGTTGGTAACAGCCATAGTATATTCAGGTTATAACTGCATCCCTGGTGGTCTGTACCGAACCACATGACCAGCACTAATATACCCAGCAGGCCGGAGACGATAAGCAGGGTCACAGACATGATCTTGCCCAGCAGGCGCAGACTATTTATGGCAAACCCTGCGATGGTCAATAACAGAACAACCACTGACACCAGCAGTGCCTCATTGAAACCGGCCGTTTTACCGGCGGCTGTCGGCAATATCAATGCAGGAGGCGCGGCTATCTTCTTGCCATCCACGGTTGCGCCGGCAAGGCCATCTCTGAGATAGTCCGGCAGGAACATGATCTGCTCATTGCTCATCGCCTTGTCTATCTTGCTGCCCAGCAGCAGGTTCACACCCATCCGTGTCCAGTGGTCGCGGTAGAAGTAGCGGTTCATGATATCACGGTACGATATCTTTTTATCTTCAGGTATCACCCGCCCGTAATGAAGCTTTCTGCCAAAGACTTGTGCACTGGTAAATATGTCGCGTATGCGTGTAGCGCAATTGTCAAAGAAAAAGTCATACTTGTAATACTTGTTCTCGGGTTCCATGTTCCATTCCAGGAAGTAGGCGATCTGCTCTTTTGCCTTCCAGTCCACTATCAGTTCCTGCTCTTCCACGCTTCTTTTTGCTTCTATATATTCTTCCATGAAAGACTGGAACGGCATGGCCGATATATAGTACAGCAGCTTACCTTTCATGAATTGCAGCTCAAAGTCGGGGCCATAAGAGAAGGTGCCATAGCCATATACCAGGTCTGTATGGTGTACACTGTCTATAACCCGTACACCGGTATGGCCGAATACCTCATATACTTCTTCGTCACCCGGCCCGCAGGTAAGCAGGCTTATACGCAAATGAGGCGTGCTGTCCTGCTGGCAAAATGCGGGCAACACAAAAGAGCACAACAAGAGGACGAGCAAAAATGTCTTCCGGACCATAGCACAAAATAACAAAAGGCTATCTTTTCAGACAGCCTTTTGCAAATAAAATATTGTTAACCATTATTATCCTTGTTTGCCACCGGTGAACATTGCGCCAAGATACTCTCTGTTCAGGCGGGCAATATTCTCGAGAGAGATACCCTTAGGGCATTCAGCTTCGCAAGCGCCGATATTGGTACAGCTTCCGAATCCTTCGGCATCCATCTGGTTCACCATGTTCAGGGCGCGTGTCTTACGCTCCGGATCACCTTGTGGTAAAAGTGCGAGGTGAGATACTTTAGCGGAAACAAACAGCATGGCCGAGGCATTAGGGCAGGCCGCAACACAGGCTCCGCAACCGATACAGGTAGCCGCGGCGAATGATTCATCGGCCTTAGCCTTATCGATCGGCAGCGAATTGGCATCCTGTGCGTTGCCGGTATTCACAGAGATATAACCACCGGCAGCAATGATGCGGTCAAATGCGGTACGGTCCACAACGAGGTCTTTGATCACCGGGAAAGCATCAGCGCGCCATGGCTCCACCGTAATGGTATCGCCATCTTTGTATTGACGCATGTGTAGCTGGCAGGTTGTTGTCTCGTGCCATGGGCCATGTGCACGGCCATCAATGTGCATGCTGCACATACCGCAGATACCCTCGCGGCAGTCGTGGTCGAATGCTATCGGCTCCTTGCCTTCAGCAACGAGCTGCTCATTCAATACATCGAACATTTCGAGGAAAGACATTTCCGAAGAGATACCTTTCACCTGGTATGTTTCAAAACCACCTTGCGCCTTGTTGTTCTTTTGCTTCCACACCTTGAGGGTGAGGTTCATATTGTAATGTTCCATAGAACTATTTTAATTGCTTCTAATTATTTATAACTACGTGCTGATGGGTGAACTACTTCATAGTCAAGAGACTCTTTATGCAGCTCAAACTGGCTGTCACCTTTATATTCCCACGCTGCCACATACATATATTTATCATCGTCACGCAGTGCTTCACCATCTTCAGTTTGAGACTCCTCACGGAAATGGCCGCCACAGCTTTCGTTGCGTTGCAGGGCATCTATGCACATCAGTTCTCCCAGTTCCAGGAAGTCGGCCACACGGCCTGCCTTGTCCAGCTCAGGGTTGTATTCCTTGATGTCGCCCGGTATGCGCACATTGCTCCAGAACTCTTTGCGCAGCGCCTTGATCTCCTCAATAGCTTCAGCTAATCCCTTAGCATTACGTCCCATACCGCATTTGTCCCACATGATCTTGCCGAGGCGCTTATGGAAGCTCTCTACACTTTCTGTTCCCTTAATGCTCATGAGCTTGTTGATGCGGTCATTCACTTCTTTCTCAGCAGCTATGAATGCAGGGTGGTCAGTTGGTATTGCCTTGGTACGGATGTCGTCGGCAAGGTTGTTGCCCAATGTATAGGGTATTACGAAATAACCATCAGCAAGGCCCTGCATCAGTGCAGAAGCGCCGAGACGGTTAGCACCGTGGTCGCTGAAGTTAGCTTCGCCTAATGCATAAAGATTTGGTACGTTGGTCATCAACTCATAGTCAACCCACAAGCCACCCATGGTATAGTGTACCGCCGGGTAGATACGCATAGGCACTTCGTAAGGGTTCTCGCCTGTGATCTTTGCATACATGTCGAACAGGTTGCCATATTTTTCCTTCACAACTTCTTTACCCAGCTTTATCATGGTAGCCTTGTCAGCATGGTGGTTACCCTGTTTACCGGCTTCAGTTTTACCATAGCGTTCAATAGCCGAAGAGAAGTCGAGGTAAACTGCCATCTTTGAAGAACCTACACCATAACCGGCATCGCAACGCTCCTTGGCGGCACGGCTGGCCACGTCACGCGGAACGAGGTTACCAAATGCGGGGTATCTTCTCTCCAGGTAGTAGTCTCTTTCTTCCTCAGGTATATCTGTTGGCTTGCGGTTGTCGCCTTGCTTTTTAGGCACCCATATGCGGCCGTCGTTACGGAGTGATTCCGACATCAACGTAAGTTTCGACTGGTGGTCACCGCTTACGGGGATACATGTTGGGTGTATCTGAGTGAAGCAAGGGTTACCAAAGAATGCACCCTGTTTGTGCGCCTTCCATGCAGCAGTAACATTACTGCCCATGGCGTTTGTTGACAAATAGAATACGTTGCCATAGCCACCTGTGCACAGCAATACGGCATGTCCGAAGTGACGCTCCAGCTCACCTGTTACGAGGTTGCGGGCAATGATGCCACGTGCTTTACCGTCTATCTTAACGACCTCAAGCATCTCATGGCGCGAGAACATTTCTACAGTACCGAGAGACACCTGGCGTTCCAATGCCTGGTAGGCGCCTATCAGCAACTGCTGTCCTGTCTGTCCGGCGGCGTAGAATGTACGTTGTACCTGTGTGCCTCCGAATGAACGGTTGCTCAGCAAGCCGCCATATTCACGCGCGAAAGGAACACCCTGTGCCACACACTGGTCTATGATATTGGCACTCACTTCCGCAAGGCGGTAAACGTTGCCTTCGCGGGCGCGGTAGTCGCCACCTTTGATAGTGTCATAGAACAGGCGATAAGTACTGTCGCCGTCGTTCTGGTAATTTTTCGCAGCATTGATACCACCCTGGGCAGCAATAGAGTGCGCACGGCGTGGACTGTCCTGGAAACAGAATGCTTTTACCTTATAGCCCATCTCACCAAGCGAAGCCGCTGCAGAAGCACCGGCAAGGCCTGTGCCTACAACAATGATCTCCAACTGGCGCTTGTTGGCCGGGTTTACCAGCTTACAAGTGGATTTGTACGTTTTCCATTTCGATTCTAACGGACCGGAAGGTATTTTGGAATTAAGTGCCATATTCAGAAACCGGAATTATATTAATGAATGCTTTTGTGATTATTTAATAGCGTTCTCAACAACGGGTGCAGCCAGCCAGTGCAGGTAAAATGCAATTGGCATGAGCGCAAAGATCATGGGAACAATAACTGAGAATGCAACGCCAATGCTCTTGATGATTCCTTTATACCTGTGTGTGCCAAGACCTAATGTCTGGAAGGCACTATAGAATCCATGAACGAGGTGCCATGCCAGGGCGATAACGCCAAACAGGTAAACAATTAGCACCCATGTGATCTGGAACTCTTCATACATCATCTTGTAAAGCGGTAATTCGCCACCGCCTGTAGTTTGTGAGAAACGGTTAGGCCCCCAGAACTTAGCAAGGTGAACTACAAGGAACATCAGGATAAGCGTACCCAGCAATGCCATAGAACGGCTATACCATTTGCTTGTAGTGTTGCCAGCACTCACGGCATATTTTACACTCCTCTTAGACCTGTTCTTTGACCACAAAAGGAGCCCCTGTATGATATGGAGGAACAGGAAAAAGAAGAGCCCCAGCTCCACTGTACGTATTACAAAGTTGGTACCCATGAAATGAGCCGCTTCATTAAAGCGCACGCCGCCATCATTATAGAACACCTGCGCGTTGATGTAACAATGCACAATGAGGAACAGGATCAAAAAAAGCCCGGTCAGGGACATCTGTAATTTTTTACCTATGGATGTGCTGAAAGATTGTTTCCAGTTCATAAGAGACTGCTGAATTTATTGTAGTGTAATTTTTGTGTCAATTTCTGCGCTGCAAAGATAAGCCGCTATTCATTAAATCCTAACAAAAAAGAGATGCCCGTTTACTTTTCGCACAGTTTATTCACCTGTTGCCTGTTGATTATCAATTCATCTTTTGTTACATTTTGTCCATGATATTTTAACCCAATTTTAAGGTTCCTATTCGTTACATTTGTCTTAGAACAAATCTCACGCATGACGTTACTATCCATTTTGCTGCTCCAGGCCGATACCGCCATTAAAGCAGTAGCTGCAGTTGCAGCGCCTCAACCAGAGAAGATATCTCTTTTCCATTTGTTGCAGGAGGGGGGAGCGTTGATGATCCCTCTTTTATTATGTTCGCTCATTATGTGTTATGTGTTCTTTGAGCGGTGGCAGGCCATACGAAAAGCTTCTGTTACAGACATATCTTTTATGGATAGAATACGTGAGCAGATGCAGGGAGGAAATACTTCGGGCGCGATCGCAACATGTAAGAAATATAATACACCTGTTTCCCGTGTCATTGAGAAGGGTATCAGCCGCATGGGCAAGCCGCTTGATTATATTGAGAAGTCAATGGAGAACGCGGGTAAACTGGAAGTATATCAGCTCGAAAAGAATGTGTCTGTGCTTTCCACCATTGCCGGCATCGCTCCCATATTCGGGTTTTTGGGTACCATAGCAGGTATGATCATCCTATTCTTTAATGTGCAGCATCAGGGCTTTTCATTAGAAACAATTGCCGGTGGTATTTATACCAAGATGGTGACGTCTGCTACCGGCCTCATCATTGGCTTGCTGGCATACATGGGTTATGCCTACCTCAATGCCCAGATCAATAAGAATGTGAACCGGATAGAGACCGCCGCTGTAGAGTTCTTAGATATAATCCAGGATGTTAACCAGGCATAAAACCGCAAGATGAATATAAGAAGACGTTCGCAGCACGATCCTCAGGGACATTCATCAGCGTTGAATGATATATTGTTCATCCTGTTGCTGTTCTTTCTCATCATCTCTACATTGGCTAATCCCAATGTGGTGAAACTGAGTATCCCCAAGGCAAAGAGTGATACCAAGGCGAAGCAAACTGTTGTTGTGTCCATCAATGATAAACAGGAGTTCTTTGTAGGCACTACACCTGTTCCTGTAGATTCGCTCGGGCCGTTTATTTCAACTGCCATTGCCAAATCGCAGGATGCAGAACCGACCGTTGTGATCAATGCCGACAAGATGGCCAATGCTGATAATATAGTGGCCGTGATGCGTGCTGCTCATGATCTGAATCTACGCACGGTGCTGGCTGTGGAGAATAATAGCAGGTAAGCTATATGTCGAAGAAATTATAAACAGAAAAGGGAGCATTAATGCTCCCTTTTCTGTTATCTGTTGATCAGTTAGTGTTGTTCGTGTCTCCGTGTGATCCTCTTCTCTTCCTGCTCCTCTTCACGGGCATGATCAGTGTCGTAAGCACGGATGATCTGCTTCACCAGGCGGTGACGAACTACATCTGCCTCGTCCAGCTTGATCAGTGCAATACCATCAATGTTCTGGAGTATACGCGTGGCCTTTATCAGGCCTGACTTCTGGTTCTTAGGTAGGTCCACCTGTGTCAGGTCGCCTGTGATGATCGCTTTCGCCGACGTACCGATACGTGTCAGGAACATCTTAAGCTGCAGGTCGGTGGAGTTCTGGGCCTCATCCAATATGATAAAGGCATTATCCAACGTTCGGCCGCGCATATAGGCGAGGGGAGCGATCTCGATGATACGGTTGGCCATATAGTAGCTCAGCTTGTCGCTCGGTATCATATCGTCCAGTGCATCATAAAGCGGGCGCAGATACGGGTCGATCTTCTCCTTCAGGTCGCCAGGCAGGAAGCCAAGGCTTTCACCTGCTTCCACCGCCGGACGGGTAAGGATGATCTTACGAACAGCCTTGTTCTTCAGCGCTCTTACTGCCAGTGCAACAGCCGTATAGGTTTTACCCGTACCTGCCGGGCCGAGTGCGAAGAGAATATCATTCTTTTCGCAGGCCTGCGCCATCAGTTTCTGGTTCTGTGTACGTGCACGAACTACTCGTCCGTTCGGGCCAAACACCAGTATATCATTATTGGCCGGATCTTCTGCGGCTGTCTCATCCTGTTCTTCGTCTCCCAGTATCTTGGAGAAGTAGTTCTCAGACAAGTGGCCGTTTCGCTCCAGGTACTGGATGATCTGGCCTATCTTGGCCTGTGCATTACGCACCTCGTCCGGTTGTCCTGATATCTTTATTTGTGTGCCGCGCGATAATAATTTCAGTAAGGGGAACTTTCGTCTCAGTATTTCGAATTTGCTGTTGTTGACGCCGAAGAACTCTATCGGATTTACTGTTTCCAGGTTAATGATTGCTTCTGTCAAGGTTGTAAGTTTTAGTGATAAAAATAAATGTACAAATAGCCTGCCAAACTCTTTTATTATACTAACGTTAACATTTACCCTGTCATTATGCCCGTTGCCAAAACAGCGCTGAGACTATATCTTATAGTCGTTCGCCTTGAACTCTTCCAGTTTGGCTGCTACCCTGGCGTCGCTGAGCGCGAAGATACGTGCAGCCAGTGCCGCTGCGTTTCTTGCGCCTGCTTTACCTACTGCCAGTGTGCCCACCGGCAGGCCTGCCGGCATCTGCACAATGCTATATAATGCGTCTATGCCACCGGGTAAGCCACCATCCAACGGTACGCCCAATACCGGAAGAGACGTATATGCGCTGCATACGCCGGGAAGCGCTGCGGCCATACCTGCTGCAGCCACTACTGCGCCGTAGCCATTCTTTTGCGCGTTTACCATCAGGTCCCTTACTTTATCGGGATTGCGGTGGGCAGATGCCACGATCATGTTGTTTTCGATGCCAAACCAGTTGAGCCAGTTGCTGCATTCCTGCATTACATTTTCATCGGTCTTAGACCCCATGATGATCATTACTTTCATTGCGTTACTTGTGTTTTGTAGTGAAATTATAAAGATTGAACCATTGGATTTTTGAAAACTTATCCACACCCTGTATAACTTTTTTCCCTGAAAGTATAAATGCCTGCCACAGATACTGTAGCAGGCATTTATAAAAGTTGTAGTGTTCTATTTGTCCTCGTTGAATTTCTTCACCGAAGTGGTCTTTTTATGCTTGATCTTAAAACCGTTCTCACGGGCATATTTTGTTATTTCAGGCTCCATGCCAAATGTATCGTCGCCATACAGGTAAACATTTTTTCCTTTCAGCTTTCCAAAGATGTCTGCAACCAGCGGAGCCCTGTCTCGCTCATATTCTACCTTGTAAGCATCCAGCTTGCCGGCCAGCTTGTTATTGATCACATTGAAGTAGCCGATATAACGAACACCATTTGCCGTGAAGAAGGTAACAAATGATTTTGTCTCCAGAACCGGGTCGCTCACATAAGTGAACTTGCTGAGGAAGTTGTCATGAAATTCAATGATTGGTTTAAATGCCGTTACATCATTGATAACGCCGCTCTTGATGAGTATGTAGTTCTTCAGCAGGTTATCGTAGTCGCGGTCATTGTACGAGCTGTCATAGTATTCCACTATCGCAAATTTCTTCGTCTCCAGGTCATGGGTAACAGCAGTGTACTTTACATTCTCCATGTCCAGCTTGCCCTGGTCATCCACTTTCAGGTAAACCAACGGTCCTTGCTGCGAGTTGCACTCGCGGGCCATCCACGTAGCTTGCGCTCCGTCTGCCGTTTTATAGAGCGCCAGGGTCACATCTATCGTTTCCCAATAGTTCAGGTTACCTTTCTTATCCATAGAAGGTACCTTTATACTCCTGATATTCAGGTAGCCCCAGGAATTGTTTGAATATTCGTTGATCTTCCCGCCGCGCGTCAGCACTTCTTTTTTGTTAGTGGTAATGAATCCTTTAAGGTCATTGCCATTATTATCAAAAACAGCGCATTCGGCACATGGATATTGGTTGTGCACTACAGGTTGCTGTGCAAGTGACCTTTCAGCAGAAACGCCCATAAGCAGCAATGCAGCTATCTTTATAGAATTCATACGCATATAAGCAATATTAATGTTTAATGCCTGATTTAAGGCGCTTTAAGCAGCCAAGTTAATAAAAGTATTGATTAGATGGTAATTTTATGGGGTTTGCATCCCGCATTACCAACTGAGTATCTCTGTGATCTTAGCGGCCACTTTTTCAGCGCTTGGCAGCATTGCTGCCTCCAGTCCCATATTCATGGGCACTGCCGGCAGGTCCAGGGCCCCCATGGTTTGCACCGGTGCATCAAGGCTCTTGAAGCAGTTCTGTGCTATACGTCCTGCAACTGCTTCGCAGAATGAATTACGTAGCTGCTCTTCTGTAAGCACCAGGCACTTGCCATGCTTACGAACCGTTCTGTAGATCAGTTCTTCATCAAGCGGGTATATGGTACGTATATCAATGATCTCTACATTACCGGGGAATTGCTTTGCAGCGTTCTTAGCCCAATATACCCCCATGCCATAAGTGATGACGCACATAGATTCACCATTGTCAATACATTCCTGTGAGGCTTCCAGAACTACTGCACCCTTGCCAAATGGCAGGACATAGTCACGGTCGGGCTCTATGGTCTTAGCTTCCTCAGTACCTGGTACTTTACTCCAGTACAGGCCTTTATGTTCCAGCATCACCACAGGATTGCCATCATAATAGGCGGCTTTGATGAGCCCCTTAATATCAGCGGCATTGCTAGGGTAGGCGATCTTGATACCCTTTATGGTTGCCAGCGTACTCTCCACACTGCCACTGTGGTAAGGGCCGCCCCCTCCATATGCACCTATGGGCACTCGCAGTATCATGGAAACGGGGAATTTGCCGCAGCTCAGGTAGCACGACTTGCTGATCTCGGTGACTAACTGGTTCAGTCCCGGATAGATATAATCTGCAAACTGAACTTCTACAATTGGTTTCAGGCCTACGGCATTCATACCTATCGTAGAACCAACGATATATGCCTCCTGTATGGCAGTATTAAATACTCTGTTGTCGCCGAACTTGTCGGCAAGTGTCGCTGCTTCGCGGAACACACCGCCGAGGCGTTTTCCAACGTCCTGTCCGTAGAACAGGGCTTCAGGGTGGTCCTGTAGTATCTCTTCCACAGCATGTAGTGCGGCATCTACCATCACCACTTTGTCACGCCCGGCAGGCGTCCTGTCTCCTTTCTCTTCAGTTACCGGCGATGGGATATATACATGGTCCGCCACGTTTGCCGGATCCGGTTCAGGAGCGGCTACAGCCGCGTCAAATTCACTTTGCGCATATATCCTTTGTTCTTCTTCTATCTGGTCCAGTTCCGCTTCCGTCACTTCTTTGTTCTGTAACAATAGTTTCCTGAGCTTAGGCCCCGGATCATCGGTATAGTGTTTTGCCAGGTCTTCGGCTGTGCGATACCACTCTTTACGCACACCGGAAGTGTGGTGGCCCAGCAGGGGAACCTTAGCATGTACGAGTATTGGTTTACGGTACTCACGTACCCAATCTATGGTGTACTGCATTGTGTTGTACGAGTCTGTAAAGTCACTGCCATTCACTCGTACCCTTTCCAATCCCTTAAAACCAGCCGCAAACTCATAGGCGTCCATAGTGCGCGCCTCGTCACTACTTACGGATATTCCCCAATCATTATCCTGTACCAGATAGATGATAGGTAACTGGTGTAAAACGGCAAACTGCAATGCTTCACTTACTTCTCCTTCTGTTACACTGCCATCTCCAAGTGAACATACGGTAACGGGAGGTATGGAGTAATCAGACAATCGTTGTTTCTCCCTGTACTTGATACCCTGTGCAACCCCCGTGGTTGGGATCACCTGCATGCCGGTAGCACTGCTCTGGTGTATGATGCCCGGAAACCCTTCTCTTCTGATGTTAGGGTGATTGTAATAAGCACGCCCTCCTGTGAACGGGTCACCGCCTTTTGCGAGGAGCTGAAGCATCAGTTCGTAAGGGCGGTATCCCATACCCAGCATGATGCTCTCATCACGGTAGTAGGGGCTCACAAAATCGCAGGGTTTTAAAAGGAATCCTGTTGCCAGTTGAATGGCCTCATGCCCGCGTGAAGTGCTATGAACATATTTGCATATTTGCCGGTTGGCATCATAGATATCGGCCATGGCTTTAGCCGTCATCATCAACCGGTAAGCCTTTAACAGTAGTTCTTTAGAGAGCATGTGCGCAGTTATGAGCGTAAGGG
>JBGAIF010000007.1:0-199013 GCA_044225795.1 Flavipsychrobacter sp. | reverse complement strand
TTTTGGGATACGCAAATGGGCCGACTCAGTTGGGACAATGCTGACGGGCCTTTATACTCATTTGTACATTATGATGTAGGCTACAACAACGCCTTCTGGGATGGTGCAGAAATGACGTATGGAGATGGAACCGGATGCTCTGCCGGGTTCGATCCTTTAGTGAGCCTCGACGTTACAGGTCACGAGATAGGACATGGTGTCTGCCAGGGAACTGCCAATCTTGTGTATGCCAGTGAGTCTGGAGCCATGAATGAAGGTTTCAGTGACTGCTGGGGCGCAAGTATTGAGAACTGGGCCAATCCGCATGAAGTAGATGCGGTAGCGAAGAGCGTTTGGGCAATAGGTGAAGAAGTTGATTGCGGCAACCCGCTCAGGAGAATGGACAATCCTAAATTGAAAGGTGATCCGGATACTTATGGTGGCACCAACTGGGTGAGTGTGGTTAGTTGTATCCCTTCCAGTGGCAACGACCAGTGTGGCGTTCATACAAATAGCGGGGTGTTGAATAAATGGTATTACCTGGTCACTGCAGGAGATGGCCTTCCGCACACCAACGACCTGAGTAATTCATATGTGGTTACCGGACTTGGATTTACAAAATCGCAGGATATCCTCTACCAGACCGAACTTACGTTGGCCAGTACCGCAAATTATGCGGATGCCCGTACCGCTTCGATCAACGTGGCTATGACACTTTATGGTCCTTGTTCTAATGAAGTACAGCAGGTTACTAATGCGTGGTACGCGGTAGGAGTGGGTACAGCATTTGTACCTTGTGTACCGAATATCGGCTTTACAACAACATCACTTAAGGTGAGCGAGAATGCAGCAACTACTGCATGTCCTGCAAGTAAGACATATACCATCAGCCTCAAGCCATATGGCCCGGCGTTTACAGGTGGTAATCCGGTAGTGAACATCTTCTCTGCTCATGGCAACGCCGTTTCGGGTGTCGATTATACATTAAGCCCCACCAGCCTCACATTCCCAGTAGGTAGCACTGCGGCTCAGAACGTCACACTTACAGTGTTTGACAATGGTGCTGTTCGCGATGATAAGAACATGGTGCTTACTTATACACTCAATCCAATGGGAAGTGATGCTACAAGGTCCACTACCAATGACTCCATGTATGTCACTATATATAATGACGACAGCATCCCCGATGTAGGTCACAATGAGTATCACACACTCGACTGGGGTACTTCAGTGACCTCCAACCTTACGTCTGCATTCCCCGGTGCCAATAGCCGTGAGCATACCCAGTATTTGTTGTATGCCAGCGAGCTGGTCACAGCCGGCGTAAAACCGAACATTGCTATTTCGCAGATAGCGTTTACCATCGTGAATAAGAATACTACCGCTCCGTTTGTTGGCTATACGGTAAGCATGGGCAACTCTACATTCTCAGATATGAGTTCCATCTTTGCTACAGGCCTGACAACGGTATATAACAGTAATCACAGTACTATAGTGGGTGTCGATTCCCTCGACTTTAATATGGGCACATTCACGTGGGATGGCACCAGCAACGTGATCGTTGACATATGCTATGGTAAGAATGCCTCAGCACCCGGAAACGATCAGATGCTCGGTATAGACCACTCAGGTATTGTATGCGACCACAACGGCACAACCGGTGGTTCTGGCACAGGTTGCGGGCTACCGTTTAGCAGTAGTTCTTCTGATATGAGTACTGCCCGCCCGGTGATGCGCTTTAAACAATATGTGCCGCCCACTGCAATTGAAGTGGCTATCGGCAGTAACCACGTATGGGACACACGTACAGGCCAGGAGGTTTATTATTACAACACATCTAACGGCAATATAATAGCCGGTGTAAAGAACCCCAGTGCGGATCTTGGTTGCACTAATGCCACTGTTTCTAAACAGGGTATCGGATTCAGCCCCGCGTCATTCTCGCCCATTAACAGGTCGCTTAAAGAGATCACGGTCACCCCTACTACAAATACAGGCAGCACCTACGACTTTACGATGTATATGACCACGGCTGAGCTCAATGCTGTTCCTCCCGGTACATTATATCTTGTAAAAACATCCGCACCTACAGATGCTACAGTCAATACATCTAACTCCACTGTTGTCACGCCAACGCTGATCACAGGAGCAAACTATGTAGGTTTCAAAGGAACGTTCACAGGCTTCGGCAGGTATTTCCTTACCGATGGGCCTATTTGTGACAAGCCTGTGCCGGTAATTACCCCTGCAGGTCCTACTACATTCTGTACAGGCGGTACCGTAACGTTCAACGCGAATACAGGTGCCGGGTTTGTTTACCAGTGGCAGCTCGGAGGCGTTGATATTTCCGGCGCTACTACATCTAGCTATGTAGCTTCATTGGCAGGTAATTATACAGTTACGGAGTATTCCGGTGCATGTACAGATATTTCATCCGGAACCACTGTCACACTACTCACCACCAATGCGGGTACTATCACGGGTCCCACAAGTGTTTGTACCGGCCAGACGCTCACACTGAGCAACGCGGTTACAGGTGGTACTTGGGCCAGCGGTAACACTGCTGTGGCTACTGTAGGTTCTACGGGGGCTGTATCTGGTGTGAGTGCGGGCACTGCCGAAATATCTTATTCAGCCACCAACGTTTGCGGCACCGCTACTACCACTACTACCGTTACGGTCAGCAATCCTATTGCGGTCGCGCCCATTACCGGTGCGCTTGGTGTATGCCAGGGATCATCAACCGCGCTTTCTGATGTTACACCGGCTGGTGTATGGCGCAGCGGTAATACTTCTATAGCTACTGTGGGTGGCTCGGGTCTCGTCAATTCGGTGACCACCGGCGTGGTGTCCATTAGCTACAGTGTTACAAACGCGTTCGGCTGCGTATCCAGTGCAGTAGCTGCTGTTTCTGTTAACGCGCTTCCTGCGGCTGTGATCACTCCGCTTGGCTCTACTACTATCTGCTCCGGAGGGTCTGTGACGATGAGTGCGAGCTCAGGCGCCGGGCTTACCTACCAATGGAAGATTGGTGGTGTGGATATTTCCGGTGCCACCACTTCATCATATACAGCTTCGGCGGCGGGCAGCTACACCGTCCTGATCACAAATGCATCCGGCTGCTCACAGACTTCGGCTCCCGTTACCGTTACAGTTGGTACCATTGTTGTGGTGCCGTCAGTTAGTATCAATGCCACACCGGGAACAGTTGTTTGCGCTACTGGTACTACAGTATCTTACACACCTGTTCCGGTGAATGGTGGTCTTACTCCTGCTTATGACTGGTATGTGAATGGCACGCTTGTCAGCTCCGCTCCCGGCTATGCTTATACTCCGGCAAACGGAGACATTGTAAAAGTGAAGCTGACCAGCAGTGCGGCTTGCGCCTCGCCAGATACTGCATGGGCAAACCTGACAATGAGCATTGGTGTGCTGGCCACTCCTTCGGTTACGGTTACAGCCAGTCCCGGCTCTACGGTTTGCGCAGGTACAAAAACAACTTTCACCCCGATACCTTCATTTGGTGGTACGTCTCCATCCTACCAATGGTTTAAGAATGGCAGCTACCTGGGTGCATTCCCAAGTTATACCTATATCCCTGTTAACGGAGATGCTGTTAGTGTCACCATGAGCAGTAGCTATCCATGTCTTTCCGCTCCTTCCGCAACCAGCGATCCGTTGATCATGAATATTCAACCTTTATCACTCAATAAAGATTCTATCTACGCCACAAGGCGCGTTGTCGGTGCCGGAGAGCTCGATACATTTGTCGTTATTGCGCCGCATGGCGGCTCTGCACCTGCATACCAATGGTATGTGAACAGCGTGGCAGTACCCGGCGAGACATCGGCCATGTTTGTTACATCTGCTTTGTCAGACGGTGATGTGGTTATGTGTACTGTTACCAGCAGTGATCCTTGTGCATATCCGGCAACTGGTAAGAGTAATTCCCTCACCATGCACGTGGGGTCTATCGTCAGGGAAGGTATTAGCGGGCTTAATGGTCTTACATTGACTCCTAACCCGAGCAAGGGCACGTTTGTTATATCGGGTGCAATAAACTCTGGAAACAGCGATATGAACGTTACTGTCACCAATATGCTCGGACAGGTAGTGCATAAGCAGTCGGCTACTCCAAAGAACAGTGCTGTCAATATAGAAATTGCACTCCCTGCGTCTTTGGCAAATGGCACCTACCTTGTTAATGTCACATCTGCTGAAGAGCATGTGGTGTTCCATTTGGTGTTAGATAAATAACTGAATTTTTAAATATATACAAAGAGGTGTCCAACGGGCACCTTTTTTTGTGATCTGTACCGAAGGTATACAGGCGGTAATTACGTCTATATTATTTTTAATTCACTGTTCATTTTATCTTTTGCGTTTAAGGGTATTTAATTATATTTTTGATGAATAAATCAAACGGTTGATGAAAAGATCTATATTTTATCTGTTTGTGATTGGATTTTTAGGGCTGAGCAGTGCTTCTCTGGCTCAGACGGTTGAGCATGGCCACGAGTCTAAAAAAGGTGAGCTGGACTACAAGGAATTAGTGAAATATCACATACTGCATCCCGAAAAGCTGAAGAAAGTAAGTATCGAGGAGGAAGATGAGGTAGACATGAGGCCTCCGGCTCCGGGCATCTACGACAGCACAAAGATGCGTTTCTACATACCAAAGAAGAGTGGCCCTCCGACACCCTATATGCCGGTGTCACCAAGCCCTACGGATACCTTTGAGTCAACCTTGGATAACAGTACGGTGATACCGCCTGATACACACGGAGCGGTCGACTCTAACTACTGCGTCACAACCATCAACAGTACTGTAAAGATCCAGACGCGCGCAGGCGGTGCTGTTTCATCGGTTTCGTTGAATTCGTTTTTCAGTTCAGTGAACCCTGCCAATGGTGTGTTCGATCCCCGTGCACATTATGACCCCTATGCAAATAAGTGGTTCATTGTAGCTGTTTCCGGTGCTAATAACTCATCAGATACTACTTCTATTCTTATTGCGGTCTCTAAAACGAGTAACCCTACAGGCTCTTGGTGGATGTATCGCGTACGTGCCTTTACCGCTGCTACATATTGGCTTGACTTTCCCGATGTGGGTTTTAATGGTAAGTGGGTCACGATAACGGGCAACTTATTCCAGAATTCTCCCGGAACAGGCTATGGAGGGGCCAAGGTCTTTGTGTTCGATAAGTCGGCCTTGATGGCCGGTACCGGCGCAACATATACGGCGTTTACCCAGTCAAGTTCGTTCACGATTTGCCCCGCGATGACCTATAGTTCGTCGTTGGGAAGTATGTTCGCCGTTGAGAGTTGGAATGGTACGGTAGGTGCGGTTCACTTATGGAAGATAACCGGTGCTGTCGGGTCGGAATCAATGAGTGCCGTCGGGTTCCCCATATCGGGTAACAAGTGGTGGTACTCGTCACACGCGTTTTCAGGGACTACCGGTGCCGACTTTGCGCCACAGGCAAGTACGTCCAACAAGGTGCAGACCAATGATGACCGCGTGGACCAGGTTGTTTTTATGAATAACTACCTGTGGTTCGCACAGACGGTATTTCTGCCTTACAGTTCTTCTGCGAACCCAACACGTGCTTCAATTCAATGGTGGCAGATAGACACACTGGGCAATCCTAACCAGGTGGGACTTATTGATGATGCTTCAGGGTCTACATTTTATGCATTCCCGTCGGTAGCTGTAAATACTAACAATGATGCATTGGTGGGCTTTTCCACTTTCTCGTCATCAACATATCCGAGCGCAGCTTATGCACTAAGGCTCAGCACCGATGCCGCAGACTCTATGCGTACACCGGTGGTGTACAGACATGGATTGAACAGTTATTATAAAACTTATAGCGGTACAAAGAATCGCTGGGGCGACTACTCTTCGGCGGTACTTGATCCGATCAATCAGCAGGACTTCTGGACCATTCAGGAGGCGGCATCAAGCACAGCCAATATATGGGATACATATTGGGCGCATGTCACCGTTTGCCAGACACCGCCATCTATTACAGGTACTGCATCAGTATGTGTCAGCAGCAGCACTACACTCAGCGATGCCACTACCGGCGGCACATGGACAAGTAGTAATACTTCAATTGCAACCGTTGGTTCGTCATCGGGGTCTGTATCCGGTGTCGCGGCCGGCACCGCTACGATCACATACTCAGTTAGCGGCGGATGCTACAATACGGCAGTGGTAACAGTAAATGCTCTTCCTGCAGCTATTTCAGGTACAAAGAGCGTATGTGTTGGCGCTACTACCGGCCTCAGCGATGGCACAGGAGGTGGTACATGGCTCAGCAGCAATACAGGTATCGCAACTATATCAGGTGGCGGACTTGTATCAGGTGTGGCACAGGGCACTTCTACGATCACCTATACCTTGAGCACAGGGTGTAACATTACTGCGGTAGTGACAGTCAATCCGCTGCCCGGAACAATTACCGGTACCGGAACGGTTTGTGTTGGTTCCAGTACTTCACTTACAGATGCGGGAGGCGGTACGTGGACGAGTGGATCTACATCTATTGCAACTGTTGTATTGGGCACGGGCGTAGTGTCAGGAGCCGGTAGTGGTACGACCACGATCACCTACACATTGGGCACAGGTTGTACCGCCACAACGGTAGTCACCGTCAATCCGCTTCCTTCGGCAATTTCCGGAACTCCCATTGTGTGTGTCGGCTTGTCCACTACACTCAGCGATGCAGGAGGGGGTACCTGGACCAGTAACAACACCAGTATAGCGACTGTGGTCTTGGGTACAGGTCTGCTGGCAGGTGTTGCAGGGGGAACAACAACAATTACATATACGCTCTCCACGGGTTGTGCAACAACTACGGTGGCAACGGTTAACCCGCTGCCATCAGCTATTTCCGGTGCTACAAGTGTTTGTGTGGGGTCATCTACTACACTTAGCGATGCGGGAGGGGGTACGTGGACCAGCAGCAACACCTCGGTGGCTACTGTGATACTTGGTTCCGGAGTTGTGAACGGCGTAGCGTCGGGTACTGCTACAATAACGTACACCTTATCTACAGGTTGTCTTATTACTTCGGTAATGACGGTAAATGCCCTTCCCGGATCAATTACAGGTACATCAAATGTATGTGTAGGAGCAACAACAGCGCTGACAGATGCGGGTGGCGGAACATGGAGCAGCAGCAGTACCTCTATAGCCACGGTCGTTTCAGGAACAGGCGTTGTTTCGGGTGTGGCTTCAGGAACGGCTACTATTACTTATACATTGGGAGTTGGGTGCACGGCTACTACACCGGTTACGGTCAATCCTTTACCGTCGGCTATTTCCGGTACACCAAATGTCTGTGTAGGAGCTACAACGGCGCTTACAGATGCCGGAGGTGGCACCTGGGCCAGTAGCAATACTACAGTGGCAACTATATCGGGTGGAGGTTTAGTGTCAGGTTTAGTATCAGGTACTACTACTATTACTTATACTTTGTCTACGGGGTGCTTTATTACAACACCTGTTACTGTCAATCCCTTGCCGTCGGCTATTGGAGGTACGCTCTCTGTATGCGTTAGTGGTACTACAACTCTTAGCGATGCCGGAGGTGGCACCTGGTCCAGCGGCAGTACTTCAGTAGCAACGGTAGTGCCGGGCACGGGCGTGGTTAGTGGTGTGGCGCCCGGTACCGCAACAATGACATATACGCTTGGTACAGGCTGTCAGGCTTTTGCGGTCGTTACCGTCAATCCTTTGCCTTCAGCTATTTCCGGTACGCCTGTCGTGTGTGCTGGCCTGTCCGCAACATTAAGCGATGCCGGAGGCGGCACATGGAGCAGTAACAACACAAGCATTGCTACTATCGTCTCCGGAAGTGGTTTAATGACGGGTGTGGTTGCAGGAACTACTACTATTACTTATACATTGCCTACGGGCTGCGTTGCTACTGTACTGGCTACGGTTAATCCGTTACCATCAGCGATATCCGGTACTACAAGCGTTTGTGTTGGTCTTAATACCACACTCAGTGATGCCGGTGGCGGTACATGGGCCAGCAGTAACACTTCTATAGCCACAGTAGGTAGCGGCACAGGCCTTGTGAATGGTGTGGTAGCGGGCACCGCTACGGTTACATATACATTAGCTACTGGTTGTCTCACAACAACGGCTGTTACGGTCAATGCGTTGCCATCTGCCATTACAGGTGTCAAAACGGTCTGCGCCGGCCTTACTACTACTTTAAGCAATACCGGCGGCGGCACATGGACCAGCGGTAGTACATCCGTAGCCACAATTGGCTTGGGTACCGGTATCGTGACCGGCGTAGCAGCAGGTACATCTACTGTCACTTACACGGCAGGTGCCGGTTGTACAGTCACAACTGTTGTCACCGTGAATCCTTTGCCGTCTGCCATAAGCGGTTCTGGCGGTGTGTGTGCCGGGCTTACTACTACACTCAGTGACGCGGGTGGTGGAACATGGAGCAGCAGCAATACAGGTGTAGCTACCATAGGTTCTTCTTCCGGGTTCGTGTCGGGCCTTCTTGCGGGTACAACTACTATTACATATACGATCTCAACTGGTTGTGTTGCTACAACTGTCTTTACCGTAAACCCGTTGCCTTCTGCTATATCAGGTGCATCGTCTGTTTGTAATGGATTTACCACTACCCTTAGCGATGCCGGCGGCGGCACATGGAGCAGCAGCAATACATCTGTGGCTACCATTGGTTCTTCTTCGGGACTGGTTTCCGGCATGTCAGTAGGCACTACGGTCATAACGTATTCATTGCCTACCACTTGTTTCACCAGCATGACAATGTCCGTCAATCTCGTACCATCTGCTATTACCGGTACATTCAGCGTTTGTGCCGGGGGTAATGCAAGTCTTAGTGATGCCAATACAGGAGGTGCATGGAGTATAAGCAATACATCGGTAGCAACAATAAATTCGGTGTCAGGTTTGCTTACCGGCGTAGCTGCCGGTACAGCTACGGCTACATATGCTTTAGGTGGCGGTTGCACGGCTACTGCAACAGTTACAGTTAATCCTCTGCCATCTGCTATCAGTGGCACGCTTACCGTTTGCGCGGGGCTTACCACCGCATTGAGTGATGCCGGTGGCGGTACGTGGGCTAGTGGTAATACTTCTGTGGCTACGGTATCAGGCGTTGGTCTTGTTTCCGGCGTTGCCGCAGGCACGGCTGTGATCACTTATGCGCTCCCCACCGGGTGTATTGCTACGGCAGTCACAACGGTCAATGCATTGCCCGCGGCCATTTCAGGTGCTCCCGTTGTTTGTAAGGGATTATCAACTACACTTAGTGATGCCGGCGGCGGCACATGGAGCAGCAGCAACACTTCGGTGGCCACTATTGTTTCCGGCTCGGGTTTCATGACCGGTGTTGCAGCCGGAACAAGTACGATCACTTATACTTTATCAACCGGGTGTATCACTGTAGTTACCGCAACCGTGAATCCGTTGCCTTCCGCTATAACGGGAACTATGGAAGTTTGCGCGGGACTGACAACGGCACTTACAGATGCCGGTGGTGGCGCCTGGAGCAGTAGTAATACTTCTGTGGCAACGGTGTCCGGCTTGGGCGTGGTAACAGGTGTTGCCTCCGGTACGTCGGCTATTACATATACATTGCCTACAGGTTGTATTGCGGTTGCTTCTGTTACTGTAGATCCGTTGCCTGGGGTTATATCAGGTACGCTTTCAGTTTGTGAAGGGCTCACGACCTCGCTCAGCGATGCCGGGGGAGGTACATGGAGTAGCGGCAATACATCGGTTGCAACAATCGTTTCCGGTTCTGGTTTGGCTACTGGTGTGTTAGCGGGAACTGCTGCCATTACATATACTTTACCTACAGGTTGCATTACTGTATCTGTGCTTACAGTCAATTCTTTGCCGGCAGCTATATCCGGCGCAACAGAGGTGTGTGCTTTGTCATCAATTACTTTGAGCGACGCGGGAGGGGGTTCGTGGAGTAGTGGTAATACTGCTGTGGCTACTATCAGTCCCGGGTCAGGAGTACTTAGTGGCGTTGCCGCAGGCACAGTTTCAGTCACCTACACATTATCTACCGGCTGTATAGCCACGACTATGGTCACTGTCGATCCGCTACCGGCCGCTATTACCGGGCTCACACATGTATGTGAGACATTCACAACAACTTTAAGCGATGCTACAGGCACGGGTACCTGGAGCAGTAGTAATACCTCTATTGCCACTATTGATGTATCCGGCATGGTCTCCGGTATAGTCGCAGGCACAAGTACCATATCATATACGCTGCCTACAGGTTGTTACATGACCTCCGTATTTACTGTAGATGCTCTTCCCGGCGCTGTTACAGGGGTGTTCACGGTCTGCCCTACGTCTACAACTGCGCTAACAGATGCCGGTGGAGGCTCATGGACAAGCGGCAACACTGCCGTGGCCACGGTCGGGCCGGGCTCTGGTATTGTTACTGGTGTTTCGGCAGGCACTTCAGTTATTACGTATACACTGCCTGCGGGTTGTACGGCATTGGCTACGGTTACTGTTATAGGATTGCCGGTTGTGCCGGCCATTACAGGTGCGGGTGCTGTTTGTGAATCTTCACTCATCACTTTGTCCGATGCATTGTCTGGCGGCGTATGGAGCAGCGGCAGTACTGTCACTGCTACAGTTAGCTCTTTGGGAGTTGTAAATGGGGTTCTTGCAGGAGTGGCCAATATATCTTATTCGGCTACTAATGTTTGTGGTACCACATCTGCTGTGCACCCCGTTACGGTCAATCCGCTTCCTGTAGTGGCGGCAATCACAGGAACACTGCATACCTGCATCTCTGTCAGCGCTGTTTTGAGCGATGCTACACCGTCCGGTGTGTGGAGCAGTAGCAACACATCTGTTGCCACGGTCAGCTCATCGGGTGTTGCAATGGGTGTTGCTGCCGGTACAGCTACTACCAGCTATACCGTCACTACCGGTTTTGGTTGCGTGGCGGGTGTGGCGGCTGTATTTACTGTTAACCCTCCGTTGCCGGTTACTATTACTCCGGCATCATCTACTACATTCTGTACCGGCGGCTATGTGATGCTCAATGCGACAACCGGTTCCGGATTCTTGTATCAGTGGCAGAATGGCGGTATAGACATTCCGGGGGCTACATCTTCCGGGTACTTGGTTAATTACAGCGGAAACTTCACAGTAGTGATCACCGGCATAGGAATATGCAGGTCGGTATCTTCGCCTGTTGTTGTAACGGTAAATCCGTTGCCTGTTGTGGTCCCGGGTGTATCTATCGGGGCTACACCCGATTCGGTATTGTGCGTCACAACGTCTTCTGTCACTTTCACTCCATTCCCTGTCAATGGAGGGTTCACTCCGTCTTATGAATGGTATGTAAATGGCACAGCAGTGAGCACTTCCCCGTCGTACACGTATAGCCCGGCAAGTGGCGATGCTGTTCGCGTGAAGATGCTCAGCAGTGATGGTTGTGCATTCCCCGACACAGCTATTTCTGTTACACATACTTTTATAACACCACTGATGACTCCGTCTGTCAGTATTATACCTGATCCGTCTGATTCTGTGTGTGCCGGCACGTATACTAAGCTTACGGCCTCCCCATTATTTGGCGGTACGGCCCCGGTCTATGTGTGGAACAGGAATGGTGTGAATGTTTCAACGGGTGTTGCTTATTCATATATTCCTGTTAATGGGGACATCATTGTATGCTCTATGACAAGTAACTATACATGCCTCACGGGGCCTGTGGCGGTAAGTTCTCCAATTACTATGTATGTGTCGCCGGTATCGGCCAATACAGATTCTATTTATCTCACAACGCCGAAAGTCGCAAATGGTGTACTCGACACATTTGTAGCCATTGCGCTGCATGGCGGAGCTGCACCGGGTTATCAGTGGTACATCAATGGTGTTGCCATACCGGGCGCCACTAACGCCACCTACGTGACAAATGTTTTTGTTGATGGTGATGTTGTTACTTGCGCTGTTACCAGCAGCGACCCTTGTGCGTTCCCGAAAACAGGATCGGGTAACAAGCTGAAGATGCATGTGCCGAACGGTAGTGCTTCTGTCATTGACCCGGACAACAATGTGTGGGTTTCTCCTAATCCGAATGATGGTGAGTTTGACATCAGCGGTAAACTGAAGGACCTTACAGACGACCATGTGAACATTGTCATCACAGATATGTTGGGGCAGGTTGTTATGAAGAAGAAGGTGACTATGAATGGAGGTTTGTTCGGGGAGCATGTGATACTTAATAAAACATTAGCCAATGCTATGTATCTCGTCAAAGTATCTTATGGTGACGAGTTTAGAGTATTTCATGTGGTAGTGAAACGGTAATGCGGAAGCGAAGTAAATAAAGAGAGGCGCCATATGGCGCCTCTCTTTTTAGTTGTTCGTTGTTACTATATATTGCGAAATGTCGTCTGAAATGGCTTCAAATGTACGGTTTCCGTCAACAATAAAAATATTTTCCTTGTCCTTTAACAATTCAAATGCCTCCATATACTTCTGCCGCACATTCCTTAAGTTGTCGAGGGTTTCATAGAGTTCCCTGGTTTCCCGGTTCGCGTTGATACGCTCCATAGCCACCTCAGGGGTTACGTCAATAAATACATTGATATCCGGCTTCAGAATCTCTGCTGCCATTCGGTTGATCTCTATTACCCACTTCATATCCATGTGTGTGCCATGATACGCATACGATGAGAGGTAGTATCTGTCAGAGATAACGGTATATCCTTCCACCATTTTCTTCACCAGTCCGTTCTCTTCGTTCGTCAGATGGTCGAGCCTGTCGGCCATAAAAAGCCCGGCAATGGTACGGTTGTCCGCCTTTACCGTCCCTTTGAGTATGCTCCTGGCCAGGCTACCTATAGGGCCGGGCGTTGGTTCGCAGGTTACATAGACTTTATGGCCTGCCCGTGTTAGCCTTTCTGCAAGTAATTTTATCTGCGTGCTCTTTCCGCTGCCATCAATTCCTTCCAGTGCTATAAATAAGTTCTTCTTCATACTGTTGTATGCTAAAATACAATTTACTGCTGACAAAGAGTTCAGGTTGGCTCATTACCGGGAAGTGTCGGGTGCAAACCGCTTATCCGATAAGAATTCCACATCCGTCAGCGTCTTCAGAAATGCCAGTATATCCTCCTTGTCCGCGTCACTCAATACCATTGGTTTTCTAAGTTGTTCCGCAAGGGTAGCCCCCTGCACCACACCATCCGTATAATGGTCCAGCACTTGCCTGATGGAACGGAACCTGCCGTCATGCAGGTAAGGGTAGGAGAGTACCACATTCCTTAGCGAGGGTACCCTGAACTTCAGTGAATCTTGTGCATCTCTTGTAATATTCATCCGGCCATAATCATTTAGCTCCGGGTCAACGGGCAATCCGGTGTTCTGGTAGCTATAGTTTGTGAACAGTGGCTCCTCGTGACACGACGCACAATTCTTCCTGAATATTTTCAATCCATTCAGCTCCTGTTCTGATAATGCTCCTCCGGGTTCGTGCCGCATATATTTGTCGTACCTGGAGTTGAATGATTCAAACATTCCTGTAAACTGTGCTATTGCCTTCAGCACTCTTTGCCCGGTGATGGCACTATCGCCGAATGTGGCATAGAACCGGCTCTTGTATCCTTTCGCAGTGTCCAGTTTCCTTACTACCGCTTCCAGTGTTGTACCCATTTCTGACGTGTTGGTAAGCGGTGCCAGGGGCTGCACCTCCAGGTGATTCACACCGCCATCCCACATAAAGGCCTTATTCCAGGCCAGGTTGAATAAAGTAAGAGAATTTCTTTTCCCCTTCAGCCCCTGCACGCCGTGGCTCAGTGCGTGATCTGTGTGTGTGAACGCGCTCCACTGGGCATGACAACTGGCGCACGATATAGAATTATCTACTGACAATATGGGATCATAGAACAACTTCTTTCCCAGGCTGAACCCCGCATCAGTAATCTCGTTCTGCGAAAAGTCATACACCGGCTTCGGCCAACCCTTCGGCTGTACAAATTGCACGTTATTCTTCTTCCTGAATCCTGATGTGATAAGAATGATACCGAATACAAATACAGGCAGCACATATTTCAGCACGCGGCTATTCATCAGTCAGCTATTGAGAACATCTTCATATACCGGTCTGCCATTCCGCACGCCTCCCTGCCGGGAATCACTATGCTGTTTTCCTTACCCAGGTCCAGCTTCCCCGAAAGCCATGCTGCGGCATCAGCCTTGATAGTGATAACGGTATTACCATCCTTTTCTATGATCGCATTACGGCTGAGTGGCAGGGTCACTGTCCTTGCTGCATTGTAGGGTGGCATATAGCCGCCTATGTGAAACTCAAATGCGTGATGCAGCGTCTTGCATACCCTGGCGTGCCCTTCCAGCTTGGCCATGATGTAGCCACTGTTCCATGCCCAGTACATGCCCTTTACAGGGTCCAGGTCGCCGCTATTGGCCCCCGATACGTTTGTGCTGCTATCCACCCCTATCGTGAAGCTGATGGACGTGTAATTTCCCAATGGTACGTTATCTATCGTAAAGCTGTTCGTACTTTTCTGCTCCGCATCTACCAGGTGGCTGTTCGCATCCTTTGCCTCACCGTTGCCATTTAGTGTCATGTTAGTGATATAGAACCTGAACAGGTCAATGTAGAGCGTGTCGCCATGCTCATCAATATAGTATTGGTCTGATAGTGTAAGCTGCTGTCCGTTGAATACAGGTATTATCATTATCGTCACCCTACCGCCACCTGCAAATGCAGCCATGTGGCAGGCAATACATAAAATGAATAGCAACCGCTTCATGCATCTAAATTACAAATTTAATTACCCGGAGGTGGCGGAGGCGGCATAGGTCCGCCTGCTCCCTGCGGCGGAGGTGGTGGTCCGTCACCGGGGCCGCCGGGATGCGGAGGCCTGCGGTTGCCCCCGTTCATTTTTTTGATCACCTCACCAATGATATTGTCAAACTCCGGTTTTTGTGCGTCTGTGCATAATACTCTTACCTTTTCAAAGTGGTGGAAGGTCACCGTCTCTATCTCTTTCTGGCAGGCCGCGATCGTCTGCGCCGCCACATTAGGATCGGTTCCATTCTTCAGTCCCCCAAACAATTGCTGCCGCGCGTCCGATTGCACCTTACGCAGGCTATCCATAGCCCTGCGGTGGTCGCCTATCAGCACATCATACTGCCTTACCTGCTCGTCCGTAAAATTCAGTGTGCGTATCACAAAGTTCCGGGCCTGTTCGCCCTGTCCTCCTGCCGGTGGGGGCGGTGGTACAGGTGGCCGGCACGGGCGCAGCCACATGAATGCGATGATGCCCGCATTGCAGATCAGCAGCAGCACCACCAACAGCTTCCATATTTTTCCGTTATTGCCCATGCCTAATAGTTGTAAGTAGATTCTGTTTGTATGTAATTAGCCAAGGGGTCCTGTGCCGGGGTGCCTGAGGGGGCAGCTTGCCCGGAGATATTGGTATAGTGTAGTATTGACCCTATGTTGAGCGCCAGCAGCAATATGGCCGCGGCCACCCACCGGGCTACCGGGAACGGCATGGTCTTTACTGCACTACCCCGGTTCATTCGGTCAGTCACACGGTCATACAGGTCTGATGCGGGTTCCGCACGGCGTATGCCCTGCGTGCTGCCCATCACCCGCTCTATCCACTCCTCTCTACCTATATTATTTTCCATAACATTATTTTAGACGTCCTTTAATTACTTTTCCTTCGGTTCGACTCATAAATATCCCCCAGTTTCCTGCGCAGGTTGGCCTTGGCACGCTGCAGCAGCGACTCCACCGCCTTTACCGACACATTCATGATCTCCGCCACCTCCTTCTGCGGCAGGTCTTCCACATGCACCAGCACAAACACCGTCCGCTGGTTATCCGGCAGGGTATCTATCGCCGCGAACAGGTATTTCGCGTTCTCCTTATGCTCCAGTTTCACCCCGGGATGGTCAAATACCGGCTTTTCATACGCGGGCTCCCCCTGGAAGAATATGCTGAACACACCGTGCCGCTTTTGCCGCCCTTGCGCCCGCAGGTGGTCCAGGCATTTGTTAACAGTGATGCGGTATATCCACGTAGAGAGCGCCGACTTTCCATTGAACGACAGTACCGACCGGAACACGGTGATGAACACCTCCTGTGTAATGTCTTCGGCGTTGCCATGGTCCTGTACCATACCAATAGCAGTGTTGAACACCCGCTGCCGGTAGTCTGTCACCAGTTGGCGGAATGCCTCACGGTCGCCCGACCGCAATGCCGTAAGAAAGTTTTGGTCTGTCGTAAGCAGGAGTTATTACGCTAAGATAGTGTTTAGATAACAATGGCTGCCCGGGGGCAGCCATTATAACGTAAATGCTGTTGAGCTTATTTCTTTCCTTCCATTTCTTCCTGCGTAGGCTTGAAGATCTTTTCGTCTATCGGTTTGTTCAGCTCCACGGTCTTGAAGGTGATATCACCCTGCGGAGAGCCCATCGTCATGGCCAGTACCACGCCTTCCGGTGTTTTCTGGAAATTGCTGAAATCTATGTTCACCTCCTGGTCGCCTGCATCCGGACTTGCCTTGGCCTCTACACGCACCATGTAGTATGTAGACGCGTCAAAGTAAGCTGTCTGCATATTTCCATCCTTGTCCGTTACCTTCACTTTGTAGCAAGGCACCTTGTTCACTGTATCCTTGCCCAGCAGTTCTGCCTTTGCTATTGTCGACTTATCCGCCAGCATATTGGCGCGTACGCTCAGCTTGTCCTTCATCATCTTCAGTTGTTCGGCAGGTATCGGGGTAGCCTTGCTCACACCCTGCATAGGCATATACATCCAGCCCTCTGTGGTAGTGGCTATCATGTAGCCTTCACTGCCCATTACGCTGATGTCGGTGCGCATGGCCTTATTGTGTACTGTCGTCTGTGTCATGCCCAGTTCCATGCCCTGAACCTTCATAGTACCCACCATCTTCATGGACGTTATTTTTGCCCAGTTGGCCTCACCGCCTATCGCGTCTATGTGCTTGCTGATGATCTCATCACCATTCTGCGCCATAGCGCTTGTCATGCCCGCTGCCAGCAGCAGCCCCGTAAATGCATACTTTATTGCTCTCATTTTTATAGTTTTTGTGTGGATATTGAATCGCAAATATAAGCTAAATAGCCCTTAAAATATGGATATTTCGCTAATTCTTACCCCCCATTGCGAGCCCGCAGATATACAGACCCCCGGGCCATTATCCTCCCTCATCCGGTATCTAACCATCGAGTATCAGGCATCATTCCCCTTTAGGAGCCCGGGGTTATTACCTCGCTCAGCTCCAGCCACCTCATTTCCTTCTGTTCCAGCAGCTCGGTTATCTGCACCATACGGTTGCTCAGCCGCTGCATATCGTCATAGTTGATGTTCTGGTCCATCATCTTTTCCGTTACCGTCGTCTTCTCCGCCTCCAGTGCCGCTATATCTTTTTCCAGTTGCTCATACTCCCGCTTGTCCTTGAACGATACCTTCTTCTTATCCTGTGGCTTTGCTTCAGTGGCCGTAGCCGCCTCTTCTGCCTTTGGCGTAGCATCCTTCATCTTCTCCCGTGCCCGCTCTTCTACGCGGTACGTGCTGTAGTTGCCCGGGAAATCCCTCACCACACCATTCCCTTCAAATACGAACAAGTGGTCCACCAGCCTGTCCATAAAATACCTGTCGTGCGATACGATCAGCAGGCAGCCCCTGTACTCGCTCAGGAAATTCTCCAGCACTGCCAGCGTCGGCAGGTCCAGGTCATTCGTCGGTTCGTCCAGTATCAGGAAGTTCGGGTTCCTGAACAGCACCGTGAGCAATTGCAGCCTTTTCTTCTCACCACCGCTCAGCTTGGAGAGGTAGGTGTACTGCTGCTCCGGCGGAAAAAGGAACAGCGTCAGGAACTGCGATGCCGATATGCTGCCCCCATCCGCCAGCGGAAAGTTCTCCGCTATGTTCTTCACATACTCTATGATGCGCATGTCCTCCTTTATCTCCAGTCCCTGCTGCGAAAAGTTGCCGAACACCACCGTCTCGCCTATGTTTATCTTGCCGCTGTCTGCAGGCTCTATGCCCTGCAGCATATTCAGGAAGGTACTCTTGCCCGCGCCGTTTTGTCCCACTATGCCTATCCTTTCCCCCTTTTTGAATGTATAGTCAAACCCCTTCAGTATCACCTTGTCGCCATAGCTCTTATACACCTTTTTTAGTTCCGCTATCTTGCCCCCCAGGCGGTTCATCTTCATTTGCAGCTCCACCTGCAGGTCCTCCACCTTCTGCTTCGCCTTTGTCTGTATGTCGTAAAAATTATCCTGCCGGCTCTTGCTCTTCACTGTGCGCGCCCGTGGCTGCTTGCGCATCCACTCCAGTTCCTTGCGGTACAGGTTGCGCGCCTTGTCTATATTGGCCAGCGTATTCTCTATACGTGCCGCCTTTTTCTCTAAGTAGTCCTGGTAGTCGCCCTTGTAGGTATAGAGCTGCTCATTGTCCAGCTCCCATATCTCGTCACACACATCCTCCAGGAAGTACCTGTCGTGCGTCACCATCAGCAGCGTCACATTCTGCTGGTTCAGGTAATTCTCCAGCCATTCCACCATTGCCACATCCAGGTGGTTCGTCGGTTCGTCCATGATCAGCAGCACATGCTTATGCTCAAAACCTATGTCTATCAGCACCTGTGCCAGCGCCACACGCTTGCGCTGCCCCCCGCTTAGGGTCTTCACCTGCTGTTGCAGGTTGCGTATGTTCAGCTTGTTCAGTATCTGGTGCACCTTCGCTTCAAAGTCCCAGGCCCCCAGCTCGTCCAGCCGTGCCAGTGCCGTCGCCAGTGCATCGGGGTCTTTATGCTCGCTGCTGATCACCCGCTCATAGTTGCGCAGGGCCTCTGCCACCGGGTGGCGGTAATGGAAGATATTATCTAATATGCTCAGGTCCTCGGCAAACTGCGGCTCCTGTTCAAACAGCGCCACCGTTACATCCTTATGTATCCATATGGTACCTTCATCTACCGTGTCCCTGCCCGCCAGTATCTTTAGTAGCGTACTCTTACCGCTGCCATTGCGCGCTATCAGGGCTATCTTATCGCCCTCGCTGATGTGAAAAGTGATATTTGTGAACAGCGGCTTGATGCCGTAGCTCTTACTGATCCGTTCTGCCGATACATAATGCATAAGAGCCGCAAAGGTAATGCCCTCACCCCTAAACGGGAGAAACTGTACAATTTCTTTTTTTTCACTGGAAAGTGTACGATTTTGAGCAAAATTCATTGATAATCAACATCAATGTGTGCAGAAATGGTGTACGAAATTGCTCAATTTCTGCCCATTATTGCCAGTTTCTGCGCGTTCAGCCCTTTTGCATATCACCTGCTTAAAAGTGTACAATTTTCTTTTTCACAGGAAAGTGTACGATTTTGAGTAAAACCCATTGATAATCAACCTCAATGTGTGCAGAAATGGTGTGTGAAATTGCTCAATTTCTGCCTAAAGTTGCCTGATTTCTGCTGCTCGCTAAATGTTACGTAAAATGTAACATTTTTCATGTCATCTGCCTAAACTGACAACAGTTTAGGGGCACTTATGATGCAGCAAGAAGTATGCCAAATTTGAAGAGTTTCATTTTATCTCAAAAAGACAGCTTCTAATATTCCAATCGGTTACGTGCTGCGTCTTCATCTTGTCGTTTCGCATCTGACATATAACCTTTGGCTAAGGTTTTGAAAATATTTGAGATAATTGGGTGGGTGTATTTGTGTGCTGAAGCTAGTTTTTCGAAGTACTTAGCGTGTTCTCTTTCTATAGTGCCACCTGCGTCCATTGCTCTTGTAGAAGAACCTCTCTTGTTAAATAATTCCGACCTATAGTTTTGCTTCAAGCTATCAGTGTTTATTGATTCAATAATGGTTGCTATTTCATCTGATGGCCAAACTTCCTCCTTTTCTGGATAGTGAGCAAGCATTTTGCCGATTTGAATATCTGCGGGGTCCAATCTGTCTGATTCACTTGCTAAGTTTCGAACATCCGTTATCCAAGAGGATAATTTTTCATAATCAATTGAGCCCCCTTCATTCATTCCTGGAATGGTCTTCCATGTATTGAGCAAATGGAAGGCTTGTTCACTTCTGTTTTTAATTATTTCACTGGATAGCCCCATTCGTTCTTTTTCGAGCAACTTCCTGTTTTTGGGGAGGTATAAAAATTTTAAAACATCAACAAAAAATATGGGGTTATTTGCTAACTCATCGTGCAAAACCTTAGGATTTCGCATTGATCCGTAAGAGGCCAGAATTGGTAGAAAAAGCCATTCTAATTGAATTAGCTTATCATGTTCGACATCATTCCTATCGTCAATTGTTTCGAAGAGGTTGCCGATGGTATAATTGTCAAAATTTATTGGTTCACTAGCGCCTTGAGTCGCAGTTAGTGTAAGCAGCTCAACAATTAAACTTGTTGGGATTTCGTCACGCCAAAGGGATACCATTTCAATTGCACTAAAGAATCTTTTGCAATCAATGAGATGTTTGATGCCCATAATCTTTAGTTCACTCTTCAATCCAAAAAAATTTGGATTCACACGCTCCCAATACTCTTTTATGATTTCTTTATTTTTTTTCTCAATAAAAACAAACAATTCCTCCGTTAACGGAAGTGAAGTAAGGAAATTGCTTAGCGCTTCGTTATGAAAATTACTGGCAACTATTTGTTCATAAAGGGATAAAATCCACTCTAAACCTTTAATGAAGAACTTTGATGTAATAAATGATTGAACAACAATCAGTTTGTTTCCTTTAGATTTCAGCAATTCCATTAAAAAAAAAAGATCATTTGCATCGCAGACCAAGTGCGCTAATGTACTACCGATGGTACTTGGTACTTTCACGATTTCTGCAAGCTCTACTAGTTCTTTTAAGTTACTGAGGTTCAGGATTTTCTTTAGTCCCAAGGTTCTTTGCTCTTCAAGAATCCTATTTCTAGCGTTCTGTTTTTGCTCGAAATTTAGATTTTTATCTTCTACGTAACCCTCCGGTAGTCGTGGGTATGACTCATTAAATAACCAAATGTATTTGTCGATTTCATTTGTCGGTGTTAGGTCATTATATAGGATTGCATATCGAGTCAATTCTTCATCAAGCAAACTTATTTCTGAATTTGGAAATGATCTCTGGAATGAAATGATATCTCTTAATGTGTGCCAAGCAGTGTATTTTACTTGAACAACCTTGTGATACTCCGTTTCCGCAAAATCGAGCACTTTTCGACGGTCTTGCGGACGTAAGTGAACGGATTTTCTTAGTATTTGCGAAAATTTATCTTCTGAATAGTCAAATGATGAAACTAGTATTTCAATAATTGCAGTGTGTGTGTGTAATATTTCGCGGACAGTATATTGTTTAGTAAAGTTTTTGTTGAACATTCTCCATCGCATCTTGTGCGTTCCAAATGCTACTTCATTACCATGTGGTAACATTTTCAAAAGTAAATCCCACGCAACATCTTTTTCTTCTTTTGAGATGTATTTCAATGCCGCCAATCTTTCTTCTAAATTGGCAAACGTTTGGTAGTGCCAGGGCTTAAATATTTCTAACAAGCTATTTATAGGTCTATTCCCGATTTTACCACCCGGATCTTGCGACGCAAGTTGACTCAGTATTAAACTAGAGTTAAGTAAATACTCAGGCTCCCAGGCCAAGCCTTCTAATGCCCACAACAATCCCGAATGATTGCTAATTGTTGTTAAAAAACCTTGCTTCTCTACAAACATGGCCATAATTGGCTTTTCAGCTAAAGCAAGAGAACGAGTACATGCATCAAAGAAACTAGTGGGGGAAGCCTCTGCAATTAATGGTAATTCATTATTCAATGATATCCATAGTCTACTATCCACCTTATTAAGCAGTGATGCTATTACGGTGTCTACCCAGATTTGTGGAGATCCAATATTTTGCATTTTGAAGCTTTCTCCAAATATGCTTATAAGAATTAAAGACTGAACTAGTCCTTCTCTTGCCCAATTAGAATATTTGGTTTCCTTGTTTAAAAAGGCAAATATTGGAGCATCTTTAGGCGGCTCGATGATTGGGTTGCCATTTTCGAATGCTTCTAAAAAAACTTCTTTAAGTAATTCTAGATTTTTTTTTGGAATATAGGCAGCCAAATTTGTCCATGCATCCATTGGTGATACCAACCGCCAAGTACTACCAATTTGTATTATTGGAGAAAGTTCAAAGTCTTTGAATGCTACGAGTGAAGAAATGTAATCGTTATATGGTTGCCCCGACAACTTTTCTATTAAATTTCTGTCTCCAACTTTATTTTCGTCCCATCTTCCAATTAAGATGGCAGGTATAATTTGTTTTATTTCCTCAGAAGAAATTGATTCTATTTTATCTTGAGAGAATTTGAGAAGTCGTTTTAATACTGTAACGTTCCTTGCCGACTCCTTGGAGTATCTTGTTGCATCATCCTCTGACATTCCGGAATCAATTAAAGATTTTATTTGTCCTTCACGTTCAATTTGTGGCAAGTCAATTGTGTCTTGATTGAAATTGTCATCAGGTCCAAGTGGTACAAGGATATGATGCCCATCTGATACCCCAGCATATAGTATATTAGTTTCCTCCACTCTTGATATGAGAATAAGCCCATTTTTGTTTATGCTAATACTTCTAAAACTCGGGGCAGTGTCTACAATCAAACTTCTGGAAAAGAAGTTTAAATGCAATTTACTGTCAAACTGCATCGCGCTGGCAATAATGAAAGCAATTGCCTCGTCTTTTGAAAAAGCTCTCACCGCTTTGATAGCAGGTTCGTTGGATAGAAATTCTTGCAATTGCTGTGTTTGAAACTCTCTTCCACTGGTGATAACACCTGGGCTTAGAATCATGTTTGGACCATTTGACCACTCTTTCCAAAATCTATCAACAGACAGTAGTCCATCGGAAGGGTAGCTCCTAATAAAAATGGAGAGCCATCGAGAAACAGCAGGGGCCAAATCTAGCCAATCTGCAATATTTGTAGCATCGTAAACTCGAACGTCATGCCAAAATCCTTCTTGTAATTTTGATTGCCTCCATTTTTCTTTGAATTTCCAACTTCGGAGCGTTAAAAAAATGAATGTACATTCATTTGGATTATATCCCAGCGCGTTCTTAGTTCTTTTCCCGTAGTCGCGATCGGCCTTACCTTTAGGGTTGTCTTCTGTTCCAAATTCCCAAAGCGAGATGCCCATAGGCACTATACCTGAATCACTTTTACATTTCACAATCCCATCCCACCCTTCCATAAAAACAGAGCTATCGCTAGGAAATTCATATAATGTAGAAGTGGGCGTTGTTGCTGATACTAATCTGCTTACTAAATGAGGGAGATGCCCTTTTGAGTCAAAGGTTTTTGCCCAGTTATTTAGGTCTAGTTGCGTAATTAGTCGAGCACTTTGCATCAATATGTTACAATATACAAAAAGAATTAATGCTATGAGGGATTTTATTGATCCGCTACAGCTTGGATAGCCATATAGCTATTCAGCTTTTCCATCGCGATCACAAGATTCTTCGCACGGCTCAGAACGACAGATCATAAGACAACTACGCCGTCTTATAAGACAAGATGAAGTAATACTCCAGCGTCGTAATGCGCACCTGCGTAGCCACACCCATCAGGTGCTGCTGCAGGTAAGCCGGCGCATGAAAGTTCTTGAGAATGAGGTATTCAGCGCCATTGTCCAGCACACGCTTCTGGTAAGTGTTCCCGCTGATGTCCGTTTCCGCTATAGGCGTACTGCTCTTCTCGTTGAAGACATTGTCTATCAGCACCACAATGCCCCCCGGCTGCACCTGGCTGTTCACCACCTGCAGAAACCGCGACATATCCTGCCGTGTGATATGGCTGAGAATGAAACCACCGAAGATGCCTGCATACTTTTTCAGCGAGTGCAGGTGAAAGAGGTCGGCATTGCGGAAGCTCACATTGCTCAGTTGCCGGGCCTGCGCAATGGCCAGCATGGTATCGTTGATGTCTGTGGCAAATACCGATGCGGCTGTTTTGGCAATGCGTTCTGTCCAGTACCCGGTGCCGCAGGCTATCTCCATGATGTTCTGTCCGGCAAACAGGTCTTGCAGCTTTGTGGTGATGGTGGCCAGGTCGGCCTGGCGTTCAGGCTTTTCATATAGCTTATCATATTCCCCGGCCCTGTCGCGGTAATAGGAGATGAGGTCTCTGTTCATGGATGGTATGTTACGCTAAAGATACAAATTATATGCATGAATTTATTAACCTGAAGTTGCTCAAAGCAAATAAGTGGCTGGTTGTCAATAGCAGAGTGAGCAATACCCGTTTTGCCGATAATAAACTTTTTCGACCGATAGTAAACATTTTGAACATTATGGCCCCCGTCATAGGTATATTGCACCGTCAATACGATCATTTCCCTTTCAACAACATATTGCTCGTAAACCAGGCAACAAGTAGTTCCCCGCGCATGCGGGGACTATTTATTTCAGGGCATGGCCGGGTGGCCGTTTCATTTTTTTTTTGCTCCGCGAAAACCGTTTCAGAGAACCTCACGTAGATGTATCTGTAAAACGATTTTCAAAACCAACTAAAAGCAAGAAGTATGAAACGCATTCTTTTGATCCCCGTATTCGCAGCAGCATTCATCAGTGGCAACTTTACCACAGCTTATGCGCAGAAGACCGTAATGGTAGGTGGCGCCGCCATGTACCCTACGAAGAACATTGTAGAGAACGCTATGAACTCTAAAGACCACACTACGCTGGTAGCGGCGGTAAAAGCGGCCGGCCTTGTAGAAACGTTGTCCGGCGCAGGCCCGTTCACCGTATTTGCACCGGTGAATGAAGCATTCAGCAAGCTGCCCGCGGGTACAGTAGATAACCTCCTGAAACCGGAGAACAAGGGAACTCTTACGGCGGTGCTCACTTACCACGTAGTACCCGGCAACCTCGATTCAAAGGCGCTCATGGACAAGCTGAAGATGGGTATGGGCAAGGCCATGCTCAAGACCGTGCAGGGCGAAGAGCTGACACTGATGCAGAAGGGCAAGGCCCTGTGGGTGATGGACAGCAAGGGCGGCAAGGCACAGGTGACCATTAAGGACGTGTACCAGAAGAACGGCGTGATACATGTAATAGACAAAGTGTTGATGCCATAAGGTAGTTAGCTGAGATACGGGCTGCCGCAAGGTGTGGCGGCCTGTATCTTCCGCCCGTTTTTTTGACACTTTATTACAGTAATACAAGGTATATTTGCGGGGTTTTACAACTACCCCCTTTTTAATTTAGAGACCTTGAGCAGAGAAAGTATTTCGGTATTTGACATTTTTAAGATTGGAATAGGCCCCAGCAGTTCACATACCCTTGGCCCCTGGCGTGCGGCACTTCGTTTTGTAGATACGATCAAGAGCAGGGGAGCAGATAAGCTCCTGTCCGTTCGTGTATTATTATATGGCTCACTCGCCAAGACCGGTAAGGGACACGGAACAGATGTGGCCGTTCTGCTGGGTCTTTGCGGTGAAGACCCGGTAACATTTGATGTGAACCAGGTGACGCCACGCGTGGAGTTCATATCAGAGCATAAGAAGATAAACATAGGCGGTTGCCGGGAGATACCTTTCGATCCGGCTGCAGACCTGGTGTTCCTGTTTGATGAGAGCCTCCCGTTCCATCCCAATGCGGTCACATTCCTGTGCTCATTTGCCGGTGGCGACGAGATAGCGGAGACCTATTATTCCGTGGGCGGCGGCTTTGTGGTGAAGGAAGGAGAAGAGGGCAGCAGCGGCAATTTTGTACATCTGCCCTATCCTATAGAAAAGGCCGAGTGGCTGCAGGCGGCCTGCGAAAAGACAGGGCTCAGCATATCGGGGGTGGTGATGGAGAATGAGAAGACATGGCGCAGCATAGCTGATACCAACAAGGGAGTATTGAATATATGGTACACCATGCGCGATTGTATATATCGTGGTGTGCATATAGGCGGCGAGTTGCCGGGCGGGCTGCAGGTATCGCGCAGGGCGCCGGAGCTCAATAAGAAGCTCACAGAAGGCAAGCCCTATAACAACTTTGACGAATGGGTGCAGGTGATACGCAGTGGCGGCCAGTCATTCAAATACACATTGGATTGGGTGAGCTGTTTTGCACTGGCAGTGAATGAAGAGAACGCTGCTTTCGGACGCGTGGTGACAGCGCCTACCAACGGAGCAGCCGGAGTGGTGCCCGCAGTGCTTTTATACTATATTGTTTTCTGCGATGGCCATGAAGATCAGAAGATCATTGATTTTCTGCTGACCGCATCAGAGATCGGCAGCATATTTAAGAAAGGGGCGACACTGTCTGCTGCCATGGGTGGCTGCCAGGCAGAGATAGGTGTATCATCGTCGATGGCGGCGGCCGCGCTGGCAGAGGCGCTGGGCGGTACTGTGGAACAGTGTCTTATGGCTGCAGAGATAGCGATGGAGCATCACCTCGGCCTCACATGCGATCCTGTAGGCGGGCTGGTGCAGGTGCCCTGCATAGAGCGCAATACTATGGGCGCTATCAAGGCCATAACGGCCTGCCAACTGGCATTGCAGAGCAACCACGAACATGCGCTCATATCACTGGATACGGTGGTCAATACCATGTGGAATACCGCCCTTGATATGAACCATAAGTATAAGGAAACAGCCGAAGGGGGACTTGCTGTTCAACTACCGATAAGCCTCAGCGAGTGCTGATGTCGTTATTGTATCAATAATTTCCTTCTCTCGTTGCCCTGGCGACTGCAAATATTTACTGTGTAAATTCCGGGACTCAGGTTCTGCAATTCGAGTACCAGGTCATCGTTGCTATACGGCAGATAGCTACTTTTCATCTGTGTTGTCTTTCCATTCATGTCCGTAAGAGTGATCGTTAATTGATCAGGCAACGGGCTACTGTAGCTGATATGAACAATGGAATGTGCCGGGTTGGGGTATATGTGAGCCGTGTAGGGTAAGGGCGTTGATAGCAGGCCGAGTGTAACTGAGTCAGTAAGCATCAGGTTATCTATCCAAAGAAAACTGTTGTTATATGCCGGTGCCAGTGTTGCGCCACTTGTTGATAGTATGATGGTTGCAGAATCTGGTGTTGCTGAGCTGACATAGTTGATGGGTAGACCAAAAGTCTCCCATTGCATCACCATATCCTGCAGTGCATAAAAGGTATTGGCAATTGTATCATTTTTATTGTTGATGCTGTTCCACCTGGTAAGTATCACGGACATAAAACCCTGATCGGTGCCAAATGCCATGTACATCCAGTAACCAGCCAGTATCTGTGGGCGGCTACTAAAAGGGAATCTTGAGCGTGCCAGACCGGCAACAGTGCCCATACCGGTAATGCTGCGGGCCGTAAGCGACAAATAATAGGCACCTGAATAGCCGGGAGCGCCCCTCTCGCATGTGAACATTGAAGAGGGCGCTGTCATCGTATTGTTGTTCACCCAATCCACAGGAACTTTATAGCCTGCCGATGAATCCCAGTACTCGAATCCGCTATTGGGTACCTGGCTATGGGAAATCATAGAAGTTAGTGTGAAGACAGTAAACAGTATCAGGCGTTTCATAAGGGCGCAAAGATAATTAAAATTGATGGGGGCATTTCACCGGCTTGATGGTAGCGATATATTTTTGATGAATGAACCTCAACCAGGTTACCATACCATCAAGAGATCTGAAAGTATCTGTGCCATTCTATAGAGTGCTTGGGCTCAGGCTTATTGTAGATGCCTTGCCCCGCTACGCACGCTTTGAGTGTCCGGAAGGGGAGGCTACATTTTCTATTCATCATACAGACAGAACGCCAATAGGGGAGGGTGTCGTCGTATATTTTGAATGCAGCGAACTTGATGCTGATGTGGCAAGGCTGCAAGCGCAGGGAATCGCTTTTGACGAGCTGCCGGCAGACAAAGATTGGCTCTGGCGTGAGGCGCGTCTCAGAGACCCGGATGGCAATACCATTATTCTTTACAAGGCGGGTAACAATCGTAAGAACCCTCCGTGGCGGATCAACTGAGACCTAATGTACGCTCCAGGTGGTGGTAGCTGATACCGAAGTAGGCTTTCGCGTCGTTTATCTTCTTTAAGATGGTTGCTTTATCTGCAGGGCGATCCTGTTTTGTGGCGGCTATCATTACATTCTTTGGAGTGTGTGCATCGGAGATGAATTCAAAAACTTTCGTTTTGTACCCATAGTATTCCAGTATTAGCGCCCGTATGCTGTCTGTGACCATTTCTGCCTCACGCTCCATGAATATACCGTGGCGCGTAAGGAAGCTGAGGTCGTTATGAGCCTTGTGCTTCTCTATCTCACGCCGTATCTGTTTATGGCAGCATGGTGCAACAACGATGAGGTCTGAGCCGGCTGCAATCCCCTTCGCTATGGCATCATCTGTTGCCGTATCGCAGGCATGGAGCGCTATGAGTATGTTGGTGCCGGTGCTGTCGAAGTCTTGTATTGTTCCTTCAACAAAGTTCAGCTTTCCGAAGTTGCTCTTCTTAGCCACTTCATTGCATAGCTTCACCATATCAGCGCGGTACTCCACACCTGTTACCTCGGGTGAGAGCTTGAGCACATTCACCAGGTAATCGTATAGCGCGAAAGTCAGATACCCCTTGCCGCTTCCCATATCAGCTACTTTCAGAAGATGTGCTTCAGGTATTTCTTTGATAAGGGGATTCAACAGATCGATGTAGTGATTTATCTGGCGGTATTTGTCCTGCGCGTTCTTATATACGTTGCCGTCTTTGTCAGTGATGCCCAGTTCAAACAGGTATGACTTGTTTTGAGCAGTGATAAGGCGCTGTTTGGCTTTGTCGTGCGAAAGATCAGGAGCATCTTTTTTTGTTGCCTCCGTCTGCCGCAGCGTGGTCTTCTTTTCGTTAAAGTATTCGTAGATGAGGTCTGATGAGGTAGTAAAGAGTGTGGCAACACGGAAACCTGAATTCAGTTGCTGTGCAATAGCGTCAATTCCTTCGGGTATGACAAAGTTCCTGACAATGTCCCGGGTCTTATACCGAAAGGTAATGCTGAGCTTTCGTTCCTGTTTTATCAGCGCCTGTTTTACCAGTAATTGTTTCAGGCCGGGCTCGTCACCTTTGTAATTGCCCATGGATATGGATACAAAGGTGTTGTCACTTAGCGCCTGCTCTACAGCGGATATGAATGAGCTGATCTTATTGTCTGTGGCCATGATGTTAGTCTATACTTATCCGGATGTTTCGTGGTTCAGGCTCTTCTTCGCTGGTAAGGTATAGTTCTGAAGATGCCAGCAACCCTTTGGGGGTGATCATGCCGGTAGCGAATTGTTGCAGGTCGGTAATAGAGGAGATCATTGTGAGGCAGTAGGGCACTACGGGCACAGCCGGTGCGCCATCGCGGGTGTCTTTACATCCATAGTATATACTAAGCGCGATGTATCGTATATCGCCCTGCTTGAATTCGTCGGTGGCTTTTAAGGCAGGCAGGAGACAATTCTCTGCTGCAAGCCGGAGCGCTTTCCGCTCTGTCACTTTTGCCAGGTTGTAAGTTTCGCCGGTCTTCAGCGCAAAGATGTGGAGTACAATGCCGGAGTCGCTGTAATTGCAGAAGCGGTATGGGGCGCTGCTGAACAGAAAGCTGGTAGCAAGGCTTGTTTTATTGGTAGTAGTAAGGTAGTAATGCCGGAGCGGGTTGAAGTTCCTGATAAGTAACTGGTCGGCATACTTTTTAGCTTTTGCGGAAGAGTCCAGGTATTTCTCAATGTCATTGATGATGGAATTGACATCTGTTTCCTTTGAATGATCCGCAAAGTTCTGTTTAAAAAGAGGCAGGTCGTCTGTGACCATGCGTATGCTCTTCATTATATCGGGCAGGTCATTTTTTACAGACGCCTTCTTTTCCTGCGCGACCAGCGCTAAGGAACAAATAACAAAGGCAAGCAGCAATGATACCTTTTTCATGGGCCGTTTTTTACAAAATTAAACAAATATTACGAGTGGTTTTTTGCGCTATTTTTATGACATGGAAAAGAGCCACTTTGAAAGGATGATGGAACTGGTGACAGAGGTATTTGATACCAAGAATGACCCTGAACAACTGGATGTGGACCGCGAGATCATAGAACGGCTGCAAGAACTGCACCCTGCCACGCTCTCGGAGTATGATGAAGGCAAGGGGCCTGCCTGCTGGATACTGCTGATACCAACTACAACAGAAGTGATGAATATGTTCATTGGCCGGGAGATATCGGAGCGGCAGCTCTATGGACAGACGCTGAATGGAGGGGCGTATGAAGCTGTTTACCTCTGTTCGGCATCTACATTGCCGGAGTACAGGGGCAAGGGGATAGCAAAAAAACTGACCATGGATGCGATCAGGGAAATGCAGAAAGACTTTGAGATAAAAGCATTGTATGTATGGCCATTCAGCGAGGGCGGTGATGTGCTGGCCGCGCGCGTAGCCCATGAAATGAACCTGCCTCTGTATAAGAGAGCTGACTGATCACATGCCGGGTAATACCAGGCTGTTCAGGAAGATATCTACGCGATTGTCGTCGAGCAGGTTCTTTGAATAGGCGTACATGGCGCACATATACTTGCCATCCGTCCATCCTTTTATCTTCCAGTTGTTCTTTTCTTCGTCAAACCAGTAGTCAATGACGCCATGGATATTCTCATTATTCTTAAGCCTGTGGCCTTTTCCGTATCCTGCAGCACTTTTTATCTTTAATGAGGTCTTCAAATAATCAAGGTATGCCAGCAGCACTTCATCTGCGTCATTGATGTTCGGTATCGCATCCTTGAGTTTTACACAGATGATACCGTAAGTGTGGTCTTTTGAAATACATTCGGTGGTATATACATCTGAAGAGTCGGGGCTCTTTGAGTGATCTACGGAATCGGGCACGCAAAAGAAGTATGCGGAGCAACCGCTGGAGCCAACCGGGTATTTCTTTAATGTCTGACCAAAGGTAGAGGCAGTGGCCAGTATCAGTAATAATGCAGTGAGTATTCTCTTAGGTGTCATTGAATAAATATACTACTTCTTTTTTGCTCCTCTTGTTTTGGGTTTGCCATATTTAGCGCGCATCTTGTCTTTGTGAGATATTTTGATGTTCACTTTCTTATTCTTTTCCAGCTTTTCATGGAATGCGCCACGGGAGTCGCGGATGTCGGGTAGTTTTATCAGCACTTCCTTCATGCGCACTTTAGGTATCTCATCTTCGGTGAGTACGTCAGATATGATAAGGTCACCGGGCAATGGCAGAATAGGTACCTGGTAGTTCATCAATGCTTCTATCTTCTCCTGGTATTCTTTTTCTTTTTCAGTAATGAATGTTATGGAGATGCCTTTCCTGTCTGCACGGCCCGTACGGCCTATGCGATGGATGTAGTTCTCCGGTACATCAGGAGTGTCGAAGTTGATGACGTGCGTTACTTCTGATATGTCGAGGCCGCGGGCGATGATGTCTGTAGCAATGATGAAGCGGAAGTTACCTGACTGGAACTGATTGACCGTATTGAAGCGGTAGTTCTGTTCCTTGTTGCTGTGTATGACACCCACCTTGCCCGGGAACAGGGGCTCCATCTGTTCAAACACATCGTCGGCCATGCGTTTTGTGGCAACAAATACAAGCACTTTAGACATAGATGGGTCGCCTTGAAGCAAGAGCGACAGCAGGTTTATCTTCGTGTTGAAGTTGGGCACATAATAGGCGCACTGGTCTATATTCTCCAGTGGTGTACCTACCGGTGCGGCCTCTATCCTTACCGGGTTATTGAAATAGTCGTGCATGAGGGCATCTACTTCGTCGGTAATGGTTGCTGAGAAAAGAATATTCTGCCTGCGGGGTGGCAGCAGGTTGATCACATTATTGAGCTGTGTACGGAACCCGAGGTTGAACATCTCATCGACCTCATCTATCACCAGCTTTTTGATATTTTTCAGCCGCAGCGCTCCCTCATATACCAGGTCCATAAGGCGGCCCGGCGTTGCCACCACTATGTCGCAGCCATTTTCCACGGCATCTCTTTGCGGTTTCATCGGCGATCCGCCATATACACCTACCACCTCTACCGTCATATAGGTTGTAAGTTGCTTCACTGCTTCCACTACCTGCACTACCAGTTCGCGGGTAGGTACGATGACCAGTATCTGCGGGAAGCGGTCTTTTGCAAAGTTCCATTGCCGGAGGCATGGCAGCAGGTAGGCAAATGTTTTTCCGGTGCCTGTTTGCGCGATCCCACATACATCCCTGCCGGACATGAGCACGGAGAATGCCTTACCCTGTATGGTGGTGGGTGTGGTGTAGCCAAGGTCATTTATAGCCTTTTGCAATGAATTTCCGAGGTTAAGATCGTCGAAGGTCATGTGACGCAAAGGTATGCGGTTTAGGTTAAATGAACACGGAAAGGCCGGGTAGCCCCGATGGGGCAAAAAGGTGTCCCTGTTGTTCTTGCTACAAACGGGTAGCCTCTACGAGGTATCTGAATTTTATTTGCGCGATCCCACATACGTCCTTGCAGAACATGAGCACGGAGAATGCCTTACCCTGTATGGTGGTGGGTGTGGTGTAGCCAAGGTCATTTATAGCCTTTTGCAATGAATTTCCGAGGTTAAGATCGTCGAAGGTCATGTGACGCAAAGGTACTTCAAATATTGCTCCTGTAAAGAGCATACCGCGAATACCGTTACTTTTGCACCCTTAACTACATACCATGATCTACATCACTCAATTGATCTATATCGTTGACGGACAGGAAGCTGTATTTCAGGAATTTGAGGACATGGCCATACCTGTTATTCGCAAGTACGGAGGGAAGCTCTTGTTGCGCATCAGGCCTGACCATAATACAATCATCCACACGGAGGGCAAAGCGCCATATGAGCTGCACCTGGTCTGCTTCCTGTCACAGGCTGACTTTGAAGCATTTAAGGCAGATGAAGGAAGGAAACAATATCTGCATCTGAAGGAAGCGTCTGTAAGATCGGCATTGATCATACAAGGGCAGGAATTATAAAAGTTATAAAAAATACACAAGCAATAAATTTTATCTATTTTTATGCTATTATGCACGACCTGCTGCTCAACACACTTTGGTATTATGTTCACGGATTTGTAATACAATACCAGAACATACTCGTGACACTGTTCATCGGAACAGCGGCCGGGCTTGTAGCACAGATGATATTGCCCGGCAGAGGGTTTGGGATGATAGCTACCATCACTATAGGTTCTATAGCGTGTGTGCTTGGTAATAAGTACCTGAGGCACTACCATCGTTATCTTACCGATATACGGGTGCTCAACTACTTCATTATCGCCACTATCTGCTCCATGGCTGTCATGCTGGTGATCAATGTGTTCAGGGGGGGTGAGGACAAGGATAAGACGCACTGGCGGCATAACTGATACGCACCGTTCGCCAACTGATCTCAGTTATTTACTATAATTTTGATAACAAATACAAACTTTTGAGCGCCACAGTATTACTGATAACGCCCCCGTTCACACAACTGAATACACCATACCCTGCTACGGCTTACCTTAAAGGCTTTCTCAACACCCGTAATATTTCTTCTTTCCAGGCCGATCTTGGTATAGAGGTAACTCTTGCATTGTTCTCGCAGACGGGCTTGCGGAAGCTGTTTGGTGTTGTTGCAGACAAAGGGTGTGATCTGTCGGAGAATGCTGCAAGGATAGTGGCGCTGCAAGATGAATACATTCAGACCATAGATGGTGTTATCCGGTTTCTGCAGGGCAAGGACCCGACGCTGGCACACCTTATCAGTAAAAGGAATTATTTGCCTGAAGCATCGAGGTTCTCTCAGACAGACGACCTTGCCTGGGCATTCGGGAACATGGGTATGCAGGACAAGGCCAAACACATTGCCACGATGTACCTTGAAGACCTTGCTGACCTCATAAAAGAGTGTGTGGATGAACATTTCGGGTTCAGCAGGTATGCGGAGCGGCTTGGGAGAAGCGCCAACAGCTTTGATGAGTTGTACACTGCATTGCAGCAGGAACACACCTATATAGATACCTTACTGATAGAATTGCTGGCTGCGAGAATGGCGGCAGTGCAACCCCGAATGGCAGCTTTGTCAGTACCCTTCCCGGGAAACCTGTATGCTTCTTTCCGCTGTGCGCAATGGATAAAAGCAAACTACCCTGATGTGAAGGTGGTAATGGGGGGCGGATTTCCCAATACGGAACTGCGTTCCCTGTCTGACGCGAGAGTATTTGAGTTTTATGACTTCATCACTTTAGACGATGGTGAAGCACCGATAGAGCTGCTGACAGATCATATTGCCGGTAAGCGGCCAGCGGGTGAACTGAAGAGGACCTTTATGCTGAAGGATGGGGCAGTGCAGTATGTGAACAATTCATCGTGCAGTGATTACCCGCAGAGCGCAACAGGAACACCGGACTATAGTGATCTGCTGCTGACTGAGTACATATCGGCGATAGAGGTAGTGAACCCGATGCACAGCTTGTGGAGTGACGGCAGGTGGAATAAACTAACCATGGCACACGGATGCTACTGGGGCAAGTGTACCTTCTGTGACATATCGCTTGATTACATAAAAGTGTATGAGCCCATAGCCGCGTCGCTGTTGTGTGACCGGATAGAGGCCATAGTGAAACAGACAGGACAAACAGGTTTTCACTTTGTGGATGAGGCAGCGCCACCGGCATTGATGCGCGCGCTGGCGCTGGAGCTCACCAGGAGGAAGATCAACATAAGCTGGTGGACCAATATCCGGTTTGAAAAGAGCTTTACAAGAGACCTTTGCTTCCTGCTGAAAGCATCGGGATGCATAGCCGTTTCGGGCGGGCTTGAGGTGGCATCGGACCGGTTGCTGGGGCTTATACAGAAGGGTATCACGGTGGCACAAGTAGCGAAGGTCAATAAGCATTTTACTGAAGCAGGCATTATGGTACATGCGTACCTTATGTACGGATTCCCGACGCAAACGGCGCAGGAGACCATAGACTCGCTGGAAATGGTGCGGCAGATGTTCGCGACAGGGATACTACAATCGGCATTCTGGCACCAGTTTGCCATGACCGCACACAGCCCCGTAGGGCTAAACCCGGAAATGTATGGGGTAAAGAAAGAAACGGAGGCAACGGGTACCTTTGCCAACAATGATATTGTTCATATTGACCCCACAGGGGCAGATCATGATTCTTTCTCGCAGGGGCTAAAGAAGTCGCTACTTAACTACATGCATGGCGCTTGTCTTGATCACCCGTTGCACAAGTGGTTTGATCTCAAGGTCCCCAAAACAACAGTGGTACCAACCTATATTTCAGACATACTGAATGAAGAAGAATATTCCGCGGTCAGGCCTACGGCAAAAGTGGTGTGGCTGGGTAATATGCCGGTAACCGAGATCGTAGTGAAGTCGAAGAAAGGCAACCAATGGGAGCAGGCATCACTGACCTTTCAGAACAAGCAGGATACTGTGAACATCAAGACAGATAAGGAGCCGGGTCTGTGGCTGGCAGGGATGCTTGATAAGTTATCTGTGCGGCACATGAAGGTGTATACACTGCAGGAGGTGAAGCAGGATTTTGAGGCATCGGGACTGGAAGACTTTGAATTGTTCTGGGACAACAAACCCGTCAATACGCTGTACAAGTGCGGCTTGTTGGTGTTGTAGCAAACTATAAAATGAATACCATTGTTTATGAAGCGTTTTGCAATTTTTCTTATTGTTTCAGCAAGTTTGTCGTGCAAGGCGACGAAGAACCGTGGGGCGGAAAAACCTGCTGCCGGGAAGCAACAACCCAAAGCCGCAACAGTTCCTGCGGGTCCGCTGGTGTGTAAAACAGAAGCGATAGTAGTGAAGATATTACCAGCGTACGATCCGGATAAGAACAGCATCTGTGCCAGGTATCCCTGCACTGTAAAGGTGAGGGTACTGAAAGTGGCTGATTGCGGATCGTCCGCTATTTCCATGCCGCTGGTTGGGGATACTATAGAAGTACGTTTTGCCAATACGATACTGAAGACCGAGCGTATATTGCCAGACCTGAAGCCCGGTTATCCGGGGCTGCGTCTTGGTGCCGTATTTACAGCAAATATGGAAAGCCATATAAAGCCCATGGACAAGACCGAATACCTGGTCTATGACTATGCCTTGAAATAGCAGGTGTTAGTATTGAATTGTGCGCTGAAAGTCGTAACTTTCACGACACACAAACTAACTAATCTTGAAAAAGCTATATATAGGTGTATTGGCCATTCTGGCCGTAAGTGCAGGATACTCCTGCTTTACGCAACATCAGCATAAGGAAGCGCATGAGTACCTGGGGGATGCAGATGCCCTTGGCTCGGATGATGATGACAATGCCCGTTATAATTATGAGCTCATGCGGCTCTGTGACCCGGAAACGGGCAAGATACCGGCACATATAAGAGAAAGAGAGCTGGCATTTGCCGCAACACTACCCAGCGACAGATACCTGACAGGAATGAGAACGGCTGCAACAGAAGGCTGGAAACAGCGCGGGCCATGGAATGTTGGCGGCAGAACGCGCGCATTCGGCATTGATGTTGCCAACCAGAACATTCTGATTGCCGGCTCTACTTCAGGTGGCATGTGGCGCTCTGTTGATATGGGTAGGTCGTGGACAATGACATCTACTCCAGATCAATTGAAAAGTGTGTCCTGCCTGACCCAGGATACGCGCCCGGGGCATACGAATGTGTGGTATTACGGCACAGGTGAGGCCTACGGAACATCTGCATCCGGAGGCGGTTCTTTTTACCTGGGCAACGGTATATACAAATCTACAGACAACGGGCAAACATGGAAACCACTTACCTCAACCCTTAGTACCAGCGCTGTATCGCTGGATGGCTGGGCAGATATGACCTGGAACATTGCTGCCGACCCATCGAATATGACACAGGATGTGGTATATGCGGCAGGTTATGGTACGGTGTACAAAACGAAAGATGGCGGTACTTCGTGGACACCCGTGCTGGGTTCGTTCGGAAGCTCTTACTATACTGATGTTGCTGTGTCTAAGACAGGAGTTGTCTATGCTACCCTTAGCAGCGATGGAGGAGTAAAGGGCATATACCGCTCCGCGGATGGCGTGACCTTCACCGATATCACGCCTGCTTCTTTCCCCGCGAACTATAAACGTATGAAGATAGGCATCAGCCCGATGGATGAGAACCAGGTCTTCTTTCTGGGATGTACCCCCAACTATGGACAACCTGATACCAACTATATTGGTGATGTGGAATGGAACAGCCTGTGGAAGTTCAGGTATGTATCCGGTGATGGGAGCGGTACCGGCGCTGTATGGAAAGACCTGTCCGGAAACCTGCCAACAACAGGTGGATTATTTGATAAGTTCACTTCACAGGGTGCCTATGACCTCGTGGTGCGCGTGAAACCCAACGATACCAATATTGTATTCATTGGTGGCACAAATGTTTATCGTTCAACCACAGGATTCTCGGATGATGCACATACCACATTTATAGGGGGCTATAAGGAACACGCTACGCTGCCTGTTGTGGATATGTACCTCAATCATCATCCCGACCAGCATGAACTGGTGTTCCTGCCCGGAGACCCGAATAAAATGATCTCGACGAATGATGGCGGTATCTTTTATTGCAATGACAACACGGCAGCAAATGTAATCTGGTCATCTCTTAACAATGGCTATATCACATCAATGTTCTATACCTGTGCCATAGACCATGCAGGGAATAACGATATCATCATTGGTGGCGCACAGGACAACGGAAGCTGGTTCACGAGTACGGCTGATGGCCATGCACCATGGGTGACGCCGAGGGGCGGTGATGGGTCTTATTGTGCGATTGCAGATGCCACACAGGCGTATTACTTCAGTATACAAAACGGTAAGATGATGCGCGCCGTGCTGGATTATTCCGGCAACGTAGACAGCTTTGCGCGTATCGATCCACGTGGTGGCCATGGGTATCTTTTTATCAATCCATTCACGCTAGACCCCAATAACAATAACATCATGTACCTGGCAGGCGGCAAATCTTTGTGGCGAAATAACGACCTGTCAGGGATCCCTTATGCCGGAAACTGGGATTCGATATCTACCAACTGGGTGCGTTTCCCTGATTCGAATTTCACATCGGGTGCTATTTCCACCATCACTGCATGCCGGAAACCGGCAAACAGGGTTTACTTTGGTACAAGTACACGTAAGGTATTCCGGATCGACAGTGCCAATGCAGGGACGCCCGCATTTAAAGATATTACCTCAACATCCGGGGCCGCAGCATTTCCTACCTCCGGAGGCAATTCGCAGGCTAATGTGAGCTGTATTGCGGTAGATCCGAATAACGGAGACCATATCATGGTTGTGTATTCCAACTACAATGTATACAGCCTTTTCTATTCCGCAGATGGTGGTGCTACCTGGTCGAAGTGCGCGGGTAACCTGGAAGTGAATAAAAAGACAGGTGCGGGAGATGGCCCGTCCTGCAGGTGGGCAAGTATTATTCCGGTAGAGGGGGGCACGGTATATCTTGTGGGAACAAGTGTGGGGCTGTTTGCTACCACACAGCTCAATGATACTTCAACAGTATGGGTGCAGCAGGGTGCAAACACTATCGGAAGTGCTGTAGTAGACATGATAGACTACCGCTCTACGGACGGCCTTGTAGTTATTGCGACTCATTCCAATGGTATCTATTCTACGCACATAAGCAGTGTCGGAGATATTACACGGGTGGAGGATGTGGTGGCGGGTAAACCTGATCTGAAATTTACGACATATCCGAACCCGTTTGTTCAGCAAACAACATTGCAGTTTGAACTTGACAGGCCCGCGCATGTGAATCTGCACGTGTATGACCAGTTGGGGCGTGTTGTAAAACAAGTCGCTGATGAGCAGGCCCCAGTAGGTACGCACAGATACGTGTTCTCAGGCGACCAGTTGCCGGCAGGGGTGTATTATTGTTCTTTGAAGGCCGGAGAATTCACTGAAACGAAAAGGATAGTGCTAACAAAATAGCAGCAGTATCTTTGATGATATAAAGAGCCCCGGGGTATCCGGGGCTCTTTAGTTACTTATTCTGAATGGAGACGATACAATCACCCACGGAGCACATTTTCTGTTCGCCTGTGGAAAAATTCTTGAGGCTGACCATACCTTTCTGTCGCTCTTCATCACCGGGAAGCAGGACATAACTGAAGCCGCGCTTGTTGGCATACTTCATCTGTTTATCAAACTTAGCGGCATCGGGATAGATCTCTGTGGCTATGCCTGCAGCACGTAGTTGCTGCAATACCTGTAATGCGTAAGTTTCGTTGTCGCCACCAAAGTTGACGATCATTACAGCCGATCCGGTGGCCAGTTGAGCCGGGAAGAGGTTCAATTCTTCGATCACGTCATATATGCGGTCAATGCCAAAAGACACACCCACGCCGGATAAGCCTTTAAGGCCAAACAGGCCGGTAAGATCGTCGTAGCGGCCACCGCCACCAATACTGCCCATTTTCACACCGGGGTGCGCGCAGACCACTTCTACAATGACCCCTGTATAGTAGTTGAGCCCGCGGGCAAGGCTGATATCTACCTGTATATTGCCTGTTGCATTATTGTCGAGGCTTTTGTTGTAAGCCAGGGTCTTGCTCAGTTCGTTGATGCCATCCATGCCAACAGCACTGTGCTGCATGATCTCCGCGAAAGCGGCCAGTTTCCCGTCATTATTGCCGGAGACATTGATCATACGCTCTATCTGCCATACACCATCGTCGCTGATACCTCTTTCCTTCAGTTCGTTGGCAACACCAACCCAGCCTATCTTATCCAGTTTATCCATGGCCACGGTGATGTCGGTCATTTTTTCCGGCATACCACATAGCTCCGCAAGTGCTGCCAAGAGCTTGCGGCTATTGATCTTTATAGAGACCGGTATCTGTAGCTGATGGAATGCAGATTGGTAGATACACAACAGCTCAGCCTCATTGATGAGTGAAGTGCTGCCTACCACATCGGCATCGCATTGCCAGAATTCGCGGTAGCGGCCCTTTTGCGGGCGGTCGGCACGCCAAACGGGCTGCATCTGGTAACGGCGGAAAGGCAAGGCAAGATCGTTCTGGTGCATCACCACATATCGGGCAAAAGGTATGGTAAGGTCGTACCTGAGCGCACGCTCGGTGACCACAGGAGTGGAGTAGGGGCGGCTGATCACGTTGTTCCATTCCACATTCAACTTCTCTTTTTCAGCGTCCTTCTTTTCGTGCAGTCCGTTATTCAGTATCTTGAATATCAGGCGGTCTCCTTCTTCGCCATACTTCCCCGTAAGCGTTACGAGGTTTTCCATGGCAGGCGTCTCCAGGGGTTGAAAGCCATAGAGCTCGAAGATATTGCGGAGCGTGTTGAATATATACTGGCGTTTGCGAACCTCCTCCGGGGAGAAGTCGCGTGTGCCTTGGGGTATTGATGGTTTAGACATACTTTATTTCTTATAGCGTGCCACAATGGCATCGCATGTTTTATCTATCATTTCATAAACGATGGTATAACCATCTTCATTTCCATAGTAGGGGTCGGGTACTGAACTACCGGGTTTCAGGCCCTTGCCATGTACGGAATCAGTAAGCAGCTCGTTCAGGAAATAGTCAACCTTGTGCATATCGGCCTTTCCGCCACCAATGCGCTCTATTGCGTTATACACATCACCTGCCATAGCATATATCTTGTCATATTCTTCAAAAGCATCTGCGGTAAATTTCTTGGCCCGCTGAGATGAAATATCGATACCGTGTGCCTGGCATATCTTTTGCGAGAAATGGTATGGCTGCTCGCCTATGTGATAAGATTCTGTGCCGGCAGATTCGACCGTCCAGTTGAGGCCATGCTGTTTTATCTTATGTCTCATGACACCTTCCGCTATCGGTGAGCGGCAAATGTTGCCGAGGCAGACCATTAGTATTCGCATGGCTGCAAAACTAATCAAAAAGTGCTGACAGACAGGTTGCCAGCACTTAAAGAGCTAAAGTAGGATATGGATATATTACATAATCTTGTCAAAGACGATGCAGGGCAATACCCAATGTTGATACGCCTGTTGACAGGTCGAGGAATAGCCCTGTCCTTCGTCCTATGTGATATTCCGCACCGATATGGCCATCAATATACAAAGGGCTGGCGCCACGCCCCATGGTGACACCGCCGGCATAACCATGGTCCCAAACCACCCGGTCGTACACGAAGCCTGCGGATGCTGCCAGGTAGAAATCCCAGTCTTTACCGGCATGAAGCAACCGGTCGAAGTAATAGGTGCCTTTAACACCAATGGGTAGGATGGTCTCATGATAGTAGTAGTGGGTGCCGAGATAATCGTAGAAACGATTGCTGCGGTAGGAGGCTAATCCTGCAAACGGAGCTAATGTAAAACTGCGGGCAACGTTGAACTCATAATTAGCTGTTATGAATGGAACCGCGCCATACAGGTAGGGGAAATATGTGAGTCCTACGCCGATATTGAGTGTATGACCATATTCATCATTTCTATAGGGGCTGTTATTTTCCTGTGCACTGAGTGCTGCGGCGAACAATATTGCTGCGGCAAGCAGGAAAGACCGATGTAAATGCTGTTGTGTTGTCATAACCAAAGTTTTGTTATGACCCAGAAAAACCGTGCCACGGACGGTCTCATTAAATAGTGGTATTTTAGAGCATGGACATTAAAAGTGATCTATATCATTATTGTGCAAGTTATATTGCGACGAAAACAGCAACAATAAAACGGCAAATAGCAGAGATACGGGAAGCCGCCGAAGGGGAGACCAAGAGCAGTGCCGGCGATAAATATGAGACCGCGCGCGAGATGATGCAGCAGGATATAGATATGAATATGGCGCGGATGGCAGAACTGTTGAAAATGTCGGAAACTATGGAAAGAATTCCCCATGAAGGTATGCAGGATACGATATTGCCGGGATCTGTTGTGCAGACAGACCAGGGCAATTATTACATAGCTGTCAGCGCTGGTACTACAGAGATAAGAGGCGAACGCTACTTCCTTATATCGGCATTGTCTCCTATTGGAATGAAGCTGTCGGGATTAAAGGCCGGAGATTCATTCACATTCAACGGGAAAAATATCGTTGTGCAGCGGGTAAGGTGATAAGTATCTCCTTATCAGGAACCGATGATCTGTTGCAACTCGTTCCTGATGATAGACAACGGAGAAACGATGGCGTTCACGTATTGAAAGTTTCCGTCCATACTATTTCCTATTGACAACTGAATGCCGCTTGCCTCGCTTTGTACAGCATTTACAACAAATTTCTGCTTATCGTTGTCATAAAGGAAATATGGCGCGCCCGATGAGCCAAAACGGAAATAACCTTTTACGAGATAACGGTAACCCTCAAATGTATAGTTGCCGCCAATATCATCATTGAACAGGTTAAAATGATCGAGAATGCCTTCAATGGTCGCTGTGTTCAGCAACCGGCCACTTGGGCCACTCGGGGCGCTTTGCAAGCAATATAGTTTTTCTGTGGAATCGTCGAGAAAGTCAAAATTAAGGTCGGCTGCCGGTATCTTTTCTACAAGTTCCGGTGCTGTGTTCACGATCCTGTAAAGTGCAATATCTGCACTATAGAATGCTTTTACCAGTTCCACTTCAACCAGGAAATTATATTTCTGAATAGCCTTTTCGTACATCAGGTTATGTGAGGCAAAATGATGTGTAAGAGAAGGGTCGTTGAAAAAACTGTTGTTACGAAACTGGAGCAGTAAATGCGGACGGCAGATCTTTTTCCCGGCAAGTGTTACCCATCGTGTATCAAAGCGTTTTTGTTTCAGTATGGCTGATATCTGTTGCAGAATAGATGGGTCGGATGTATTGAGGTGCTTCCGGCCTGTATAGTCATCGGTGAAGTAGTGTTGATCGAGAAAACGGGTCTGAGAGCCATCGAGGATTGGGTGCAACTCTTTCCTGTAAATGTCCTGCGATATGGATTTGTAGTAGCCGGCCTGGAGCCTGAGGTTGTGGGCTACGGTAAGGAAATACCCTTTGCCAATGTGAAAGGCACAAATGTTATTCTCAAAAGTGCGTTTGTCGGGGTCGTCGGCATTATAGATCCACATGATGCGCTGCAACGGAGATGTCAATTCGTTGACCAGTGCATGTTTCTTACCGATCATATCTGTACTGTTACCCTCATTCCTGAAGTCGAGAAACATAGATCCAAAAGCTTTTGAAAGGTTCGGACAAAAGTATTGATTTACACGGCTGCCAGCAAAAAAATAAGCCGGAGCATGGCTCCGGCTTATTCAGCAAAAATATTTTCTTACTTCTTTTTTGCGGTTGTTTTCAGTTCTTCTTTTTCTTTGCATTTGAAAATATAACTGATACCTACCTGCACGCCGGCAGTCATATTGTTGGTCTTGCTGCGGCCCATAGAGTAAAGCCTGTTAGCGCCTCCGCCTTCAAAAGCAAACATGACATCTTTCTTCTCAACATCCTGGAAGCCATAATCGGCGCGGGCTGTGGTTGTTAATATCACGTTGGGGCCGATATTGAAGCCCGCACCAATGCCTAACACTCCATCTACCGTCATGGTGTTGTAGAACTGGGTAGATGAACCGATAAGTTTCTTAACCGGGGCCTCAAATTTGTTGACGTGGTAGGTCACAAAGTTCAGCCAGTTGAGTTGTGGACCGATGTAGGCTGTAAAGTATACCTTTTTAGACCTGTCGCCTGTATAGCGGAACATCACAGGTACTTTAAAAGTTCCCAATGCGATATCGGCGGTATAGTTGCCGCTCATATCTATCTGGTTGATCTTGGCGAGGCCTGCAAAAAGGGTACTTAAAGCATTGGTGTCGGGTGTGGTAACTGAAGAACCCGTATAGCTTTGCCCCTGGCGAGAGTAGGAGAAACCAACCCCTACGCCGATATGCTCACTAAAAGTATAGCCAACCTCAGCACCTACAGGAACTTCCGGGCGCATAGCCGACTTGAGTTGCGCTCCCGCTGCCTTGTCTTCCTTATTCATCAGCATGGATGTCTGGAACCCTGTGGTTCCGCCAGCGTCAAAGCCTTTCTGAGCAAACGAATGCTCACACAAGCCAAGTAAAGTGCATACGGCTAATACCTTCGGGGAAAAGAACGACATTAAGTTTTGTTTACTTATTCCAGTTAGTGTAGCTTTGCTCATACGAGTTTTTTTAATTATGTATTAAAAATAAGTACTCGTCAAATATAAATCTTTTTTTTCGGGAAAAAGAATGCCTTAACCTCAAAAAACTCCTGTATGAGACCCATAATACTGTTTTTACTGGTGCTGACGCTGCCTGCCGCATCTTGCAAGAAGAAAGACAACACCGGTTCTTCCGCGAACTATTGGTCAGGAAACTGGAGCTGGGTAATGTCAAGAGGCGGTATAGCCGGACTCACGGAAACCCCTGCCTCCACGGGCCGGCACCTGAACTATAATTTTATTGATGATAAGAAGCTGGTCATCACCGACAATTCGAATGTGACGAATACCACATACAGAGTGGATAAGAAAACATCTGCCAACTCGGGTGCACTGTCCGATATTCTGACCATAGACAACGTAAGTATAGAAAGTGTTCTGACCCATTATTCTGATACGATGGTCATATCAGAAGATGTTGTTGACGGATTTTCCTACTTCTTCGTCAAGGTCAAATAGTATCAGGCTTCGCCAATGTGGCGCATCAGTACCCTTTTCGTTACCGGCAACAGTGTTTCATGGAACGGGACTGACAGCGGGAACTCTACCTTGTAAACGGCCGGGTTGGGCAGCGACCTGAACGAACGAATGATGTCGATCTTGATCTGTTCATAAGTATTGGCGAGGTTCTTAACCCGGGAGTCAATATACTCCATCTTAATGCCCTTGTATTTTGCGTCCTTATGTTCAAAGAATGTTACTGTGTACACATAGATCCGCACCTCCTGCAAGTTTCCATACCTGAGAAATACGTAGCCTTCGTTCTTGTACAGAGGGACAATTCCTACGGGATCGATCTCCAGCTTCTTTTCAACAAAATCGTATATCCCGGCTCCTTCAGAGATTGCCAACTTCATTTCATCTACTGCAAACTGAGTTATGTGTTCCAGTTCCTGCATCAGTTCGCTATCGGCAAGAATGTGTTCGTAGACCACCTCCATTTTACTGAGGTTAATGCGCTCCATCTTTTTCGGGAACTGATCGTTGAGTAGCTTCTTGTTGGTTCGGAATGATACCAGGTTGTTATAATGAAAAACAATATCCGCAAGCTGCGGATACAGTTTAGTTTCCTTAAATGATCTTTTTACCTCATTAAGATACGCCAAAAGGCGGTATTTCTGCAGTTCAAAGTCGATGTAACCTTCCATGAACCATGTTTCGCTCAACGTCATAGGTTGTACTTCTTTATTCCTAAAATTAGTACAACAAATGCAGTGCCAGAAATTATAAGTTTGCAGCTATCAACAGGAAATAAACATTTCTGTTACATTCCGCCAAAAACCAGCAAGCTCTCCTGCGCTGCAGTATGAATATCGCGCCAAACCCTATTCAGTTCGCTGTTCTTATCAGTAGCTGCCAGGCCGCAGAACGGGAACAGTGCGTCTGTACATTCACGCGCCTTCCAGGTAAGGTCTTGTGCACCTGAGCTGACCTTGTATAGTATAGTATCTTTTATCGGGCGGCGATTATTGCATGCATCCCATGCCATCTCTACTGCGTAGAAAAGCTTTGTGCGCGCATCTTCGATCTTGCCTGTATGTTTTTCCAGTACATCCTGCACCATGTTTTCCTGCGCGATCAGTGCACCTGATGGTGTCTTCAGGCCGTTCACCGATTCTTTATACAACTCAAGGAACCTGGCAGTCATCCCTGCTACCGCTGCAGCCAGTAAAGCTTCTACCAATTGTATATACGGAAAGTCGTAAATGCGTGCCTTTGCTTTCGCTGTGTCCGGAGCAATGGTGAAAGCCTTCGCTGCAGGGATCTTAATATTCTTAGCTTCTATATCGTGAGCCCCTGTGGCCTGAAGGCCCATGGCCGAAGCAGCATTCAGTATCGTTACCTCTTCTTTACCAAGAACCACTGATACGTATTGCAGGCGATTGTCGGCATCACGTACCGGTTCTGTACCTTTTGCAACAACGCACCGTACTACAAATGCCGTCGCGTCTGCGGCATTGCTTACCTGCAGCCATTTGCCTGTTACCGTATAACCTGTCTTTGTTTTTTCGGCATATCCCCCGGCATCTGCACTACCTGTGACCAGAGCCTTACCTCCCGCAATCTCGGCTGCGATCTCACCTGGCAGGTAGCCAATGCCCCAGCCGGCCAGTGTACACTTTGCCGTAGCCCATCCTGTACTGCCATCCGCTTTTGCAATGGCCTCTATGATCTGTATTGCCTCCGGTGCTGATAACTGGCTGCCGCCATTGGTTGTTGGTGTGAAAAGTTTGAACCAGTTATTATCATTGATAGTCGTGAACTGAGCTTTTGTAAACTTGCCGTCTTTTTCTGCCCTTGCCGCTGAATCTTTGATTATTTCGATGCTCTTTGGTTTGATTGCTGATATTTGATCCGTATCTCCTGTATTATTCATGCGTGTAAAGATAGGGAGCTTCCAGTATTTTTATGAAAAGAAAATGTGAAAAAATATACCTTAATAAAACACATAAGTTATTCAGCATAATGCTTTATGTAATTTAATAATTACTAAGTTACTGTATAATAATCATTAAAGAATACTATATTAATATAATAGATTTATTATTAACATTGTAAAAATAATCAGTGTTTTATATTGTTAAATATATTTATTATAATAAATGAATGAGATATGAAGTTTTTAGACCGGTAGTAGCTTAATTACTGGGTCTCAAACAGCGATGTAATTAAGGTGGCTACTCCGGTGTACTTTGCCCAAGCCGGAGAGCCCACATAGTAAACGGTCAAAAAACTAACAACCCTACCATTTTTTGTCTATATTTACGCATAAATGAAGATGCGCGTCTACGCCCGCAGGGAGTAGCGTGTGTTCTGCCGGTACTGCCGGCAATAATGCCCATTGCTTAAAATAAAGTGTTTATAATGACAAATTTTACCGTTATGAAGAAGCTGCTGTCTGTACTCTGTTTCCTATGTGTGCCTGCAGCCACTTTTGCGCAGACCATTTCGTTCACACTGACCACACCCGCTTGTAACAACAACGGATTACTGACGTCGGTTTTTACGGGAGTTACGCCTCCGCTGAAAGTATCATATACCACCTATGGCACAACCAGCACGACCATAGTGCATACCGGTGTGGCCGGATTAGCAGATGCATTTACCAACTATTCGGGAGGCCCGGTGCTGGTATCAGTGTCTGATAATTTTGGTGGAATGACCACCAACTTCTATCCGGGTGCGGCTCCGATAAATATCAGTTTTAATACATTTCCGGCAATATGCCCCACACCGGATACCGCAATGGTAACGGTTTCGGGCGGAACGGCACCTTATACTTACGAATGGTTCAACGTGAACACCCTTGGTGTAGTGAGTACCGACACAATGATCGCTATGCAGCCGGGTACATACGGACTTACCGTAACAGACGCGGCTGGTTGTGTATACGACTCTATGGTCGACAACAATTTCGCGGTTCTGAGTTCTATCCCAACTTATTCTGTTGTGATGACAACTACGACGGCGAACTGTACAGACGGTACAGCAACTGCGGCTTTGACAACGGGTGCAGTGTTCCCGGTTACCTACGCCTGGTCAAATGGTGGTACAACGCCTATGATCATAGGATTGCAAACAGGATTTTATGATGTAACGGTAGTGGATGCCCTGGGGTGTACGGTGACCTCAACCGGTAATTATGTACCACAGGCGATCACGATAACTACGCCCGTAACGACTACAGGAGCTACCTGCCTGGGCAATGATGGTTCTGTATCAGCAGTGGGAGCGGGAGGTACTGCTCCATACAGCTACAAGTGGAGCAACGGAGGCCTGACTCAGAGTCAGAACGGTATCGCCCCCGGTTTCTATACGGTTACTACTACGGACGTTAATGGCTGTATCGGTATGGACAACGGATTTGTAGGTGGCCCTGCTCCGATAGTTGTGAGCTACACCACCACACCAACTTTGTGTACCAGCGCCACCGGGTCTGCTACATTGAAAATATCGGGAGGTACACCGCCTTATGCGGCTATGTGGTACACTTCTCCTGCGCAAACAGGTAATTCTGCCATAAACCTAAAACAAGGAGATTATGAATATGCAGTAACAGATGCGGCAGGTTGTCACTACAACGGAATCGCTTCGGTGAATCCTACGGATGTGATCAGCGCCAGCTTTATGTCGGTTCCTTCATCCTGCTCGGGCGCTACGGGATCAATGACCGTATACCCGGTTGGCGGTGTTGCACCTTACAAATTTTCGTGGAGTACGGGCGCAACTACTTCTAAGTTGACAGGTGTAGGAAACGGCATGTATACGGTAACTATCACTGATGTTATGGGTTGTACCGCTAAGTTCTCACAGGCAATGACCGATAATTCGGGAATAGGTGTCGGTTTGTATTCGACATCTGCATCATGTCTTTTTGTGAATGATGGTACATTTACTGCCGCTGCATTTGGGGGTACTCCTCCATATCATTATGCATGGACAGGTGGCGGCTCAACCAGCTCAATCATCAATCTGCCTCCGCGCATACCGTACTGGGTAAAAGTGACTGATGCGAACGGATGCTCTGTAACTGACTCGGCAACGCTTGATTTCGATACTTCAAGTGCCTGCTTTTGTGTTGTGACAGGTACTGTATATAACGATGCTAACGGCAACTGTATCATGGATCCTGATGAGGCTGGTATTCAGAACGTACAGATACACATCGGCAATGGCTATACATATACAGATAGTTTCGGACATTATTCTTACAGGGTAACCGGAGGGTCGTATACAGTAGCAGAAACGTTACCTTCCTATTTGCACCTGTCTCCGTGCCAGTCCAACAACATTGCAATTACTTCGGTACCGGCAACGGCCTGTGTCATCAACGCTGATTTTGCTAACACAGTTGATACTGTTCATGATCTGTATGTACGGACCTGGGATTTCAACCAGCCTGTAGCCGGTGGTGAGTATAGCCAGATAACGATAGTAGGCAATCACGGTACAGCACATGAGGCAAGCATACTGGCAAAGCATACAACTGATGGCCAGGTATTTCAGCCGGTATTCATCCCTAATGTTTACTTCAAGGGAGGATCTAATGTATACGAGACCGTAGACAGCTTCCCGGTACTGGACCAGGGTAATGCTTACCGTTTTTTGGTGAATTATAGTGTGCCACAGAACCTTGCTTCAGGAGCAAGTCTTAAATTCAGCGATACAGTGGCCCTTGTAGCTCCGATCGCTAATTGGAACATTGATAATGCACCCGGTGATAATGTAAGCGGATACACGACAACTGTAGCCGCAAAAAGCGCTCCTAATTTCATACAGGTATACCCACAGGGTAGCGGTATTGCAGGAGTGATCGCGGCTGACCAGACTGATATGGAATATATGATCCACTTCCAGAACATGCGTGATTATACAGCAGAGCATGTAGAAGTTGTAGATACGCTGGATGATCATCTTGACTGGACCACCCTCACACCGATATACGCATCATCTCATTGCATTGTGACTGTAGAGCAGATTGGACTGAGGAAGGTAGCTCGTTTCAGGTTTGACTATATTAACCTGCCTTCTGCCGGCAGTGAGCCGGTGAAGAGTAACGGACTGGTGGTATTTGGTATTAAAGCCAGCACCGGTCTTGCCGTAGGCACACAGATCAAGAACAGGGCTTCTGTTTATTTTGACCACTATGCACCATCGGGAACAAACCAGACGCTGAATACCATAGGCAGCCTGCCTATAGATAAGGTGAAGAGTGTTGCCCAGGCAGCGAATACAACCTTCCGTATCTATCCCAATCCGGCAAGCTTGACGTGCAATGCTGTGATCAGCAGTGATGTGGCCGGAAGTGCTGAAATGAGTGTATCTGATATCACAGGCAGGATAATGAGTAACGGTACACTGGCTCTGCAGAAAGGTATGCAGACCATACCGGTGGACATTGCCAGGCTGTCTGTAGGTATGTATTTTGTAAACTTTGCCCAGAATGGTAAGGTGCAAACGCAGAAGCTGGTTGTGGTAAAACAGTAAAAAGTATAATCATATAGAAAGCCCGTTCTGCTAAGTGGAACGGGCTTTTTTAATTCGTGTATCTTTGCGGCATGACTAAATTCTTTCTGAGGAAAAAAATAGGGGACAGGGTAGTAAACGGGCATCCATGGATATTTGGCAATGAACTTGGCGATAGCGAGGGGACTGCTGATCCGGGAGATATAGTGGAGGTGTATTCGTATAACGGTTCGTTTGTGGGCAAGGGTTATTTTAACCCGGCATCTCAGATACGCATACGATTGCTGACAAGAGATAAGGCAGAGGTTGTCAACGAGGAGTTTTTCTACAAAAGAATAAATGAAGCATGGGAATATCGTAAGCAGATAGGGTATGTGGAGAACTGCCGGTTGATATTCGGGGAGGCAGATATGCTCCCTGCGCTGATCATTGATAAGTTCAACGATCACTTTGTGTTGCAGACGCTGGCGCTGGGTATGGACAAGTGGAAGGACGCTATAGTAAACGCGCTGAAGAAGATATTCAACCCCAAGGGGATATACGAGCGCAATGATGTGCCGGTAAGATCACTGGAAGGACTGGACCAGCGGAAAGGCTTTCTGTCAGAGCCTTTTGATACAAACATCATATTGAATGAAAACGGCCTCAAATTTCATGTGGATATAGAGAACGGGCAGAAAACGGGTTATTTTCTTGACCAGCAGGATAACCGACGCGCGATACAGAATATAGTGCGTGGGGCAGATGTACTGGAGGCATTCTGCTACACAGGTACTTTCTCACTGCATGCGGCACAATACGGCGCCAGGAGCGTGCTGGGACTTGATATCTCTGAAAATGCAGTGGGGGTGGCAACAAGAAACGCGGAGCTGAACGGCTACAGCGATATCTGTAAGTTTGAAGCCGTGAACGCCTTTGATGTGCTGAAGCAGTGGGTGAAGGATGGCAAGCGGTATGATGTGGTGATGCTGGACCCACCTGCATTCACGAAGAGCCGGGAGAACATACAGAAAGCGATAACCGGTTATAAAGAGATCAATCTCCGGGGTATGAAGCTGGTAAAGCCGGGAGGTTTCCTGGTGACGGCGTCGTGTACCAACCTGGTGCCGCCCGATATGTTTCTTGAGATCATAGATATGGCCGCGAAGGACGCAAGGAGGACACTGAGGCAGGTAGAATGGCGCACCCAGGCATCAGATCACCCGATATTGCGTAACGTACCTTCTACACAATACCTGAAATTCCTGATCACACAGGTCATTTAAAATTTGTTGATCACCTGCCTGAGAGCTACCAGCTTCTCCATAAGTGGTTGCAGTAATACCAGGTTCAGCATGTTTGCTCCGTCTGATTTGGCATGAAGCGGATCGGGGTGAGTCTCTATGAACAAACCATCGGCGCCTACAGCAATACCCGCACGGGCAATGGTCTCGATCATTTGCGGATTTCCACCGGTGACACCGCTGGTAGTATTGGGCTGTTGGAGCGCATGGGTGCAATCGAGCACTACCGGTACCCGGAGCGCCTGCATAGCCGGTATGGCCCTGTAGTCAACTATCAGGTCGTGATAACCGAACATGGTGCCACGATCGGTGAGTATGATCTTATCGTTGCCGCTCTGCTGTATCTTATCAACGGCAAACCTCATAGACTCAGGTGACAGGAACTGCCCCTTCTTAACATTCACCACCTTGCCGGTCTTTGCCGCAGCCACCAGTATATCCGTCTGCCTGCAAAGAAAAGCGGGTATCTGAAGTACATCCACATATCCGGCAGCCATTTCTGCTTCGTCGGCAGCGTGTATATCTGTTACTACCGGCACATCAAATGCGCTGCGCACCTTCGCTAATATCTTCAATGCCTTTTCATCACCAATGCCGGAGAAGCTATCAAGGCGGCTACGGTTGGCTTTTCTGTAAGACGATTTAAATACGAGCGGAACCTGCAGATGGTCACATATGGCCACAACTTTTTCTGCAGTGCTCATGATCAGTTCTTCACTTTCCACTACGCAGGGCCCTGCCATGAGGAAAAAGTTGGTGCTGTCGTATTTACGGGAAAATATGGAACTGATATTCGTGAGCATATGTATTTGTCTTTGAAGCGGTAAAGGTAAGGTTAGTAGGTAAAATGTTAGCGTAGACCAAATAAAAAAGGAGCCGGATGGCTCCTTTTTTATTTCAGAATAGTGTAATGCTTATTGTACGTGGATGTTATATTCTATATGCGCGGTCACAGTAAGCGTAGTGTTAGTAACTGCGCGCATCTTGCCACCGAGATTATAAGTAACCGTAACAGGGCCTGAATCAGGAAGGTAAGTCCTTATATTGTCTGTGTTGGAAATAGGCAGGTTCAGCTCCGCAGCGTAAGTGTTCGGGTTGTTAGCTATCTCGCACATATTGGCTACCGTAGTATTTACAGAAGTGAAAAAGCTGGCTTTAGCATTCTCAAAGTTCTGGAAATTGTTAGCAGCATCAGGGTTAGTGATGGTCAGCTTGCAGGAAGAGAAGGTAAACTTGTCAATGTTTTTCATGCCAAAGAGGTCTCCTGTTTTCTTGCGCAGGAAGCTGTCGAGATTGTAAGTAAACGTACCGGTACCGATAACGTCATGTTGGTTCAGGTCAGTTACCGGTGGAATGGTGATCGTTACATCGACACCGGACCATGTAATGTCTTTGCCGGGAGTGACAGAGGTTGAATTCTTGTCACTCGGATTGCACGATGTGAGGGACAAGCCCAGTGCCGCCACCGCGAAAACGGATAAAAGTAGATTCTTGCTCATAAAATGTAGTTTAAGTATAGTACAAATATAAGCTGTTTTTATATTGTTGCAACTCTTACCCCGAAAGATGTGACGGACTATATGCTGAATGGTGAGCATACCGTGCTGAAAGCGGAAACAACCGGGATCAACGGCTGGCCATAAAAATGAAGTAGCCATTGACCAGCAGGTAGATCAGGAATAATACAATGGCAGAAACATTATCAAACCGTTTGATCTCCAATACCTTATTCTTTTTAGAAAGCCTGAGCACATGTGCATTGGCCACCATGATGAGCACGATAAAAAAGAGTGTGATGCCATGTAGTGTATCTACAAGTGTGAAGGTTGTTGATTCGGGAAGCGCGGAGTCAACAATGTACTTATTGCCCACTACCGCGAACAATGCTCCTACACTGAGACTGAAGCGGGAATCAATACCATCTATGTGTATGAAGAAACACATGAAGGCAATGAGAAAAGAAATGTACATGCCGAGAAACATTTTCCAGAAAAGGCCCATGGCATCGCGCTTGATGGTAAGTTTCACCTTGTAAGTGCTGTATTCGCTGTGTGGCCTCAATGCCTTTGGGTCACCGAAGGCGGTCTCATATACACGCACGCCGGTGTTGATCTTTATGCTGTCTATCTTCCATTTTCTCAGCGTGAATTTTTCGTCAAAATCCTTGCCCGCGGTGTCTGCAACAAATATCAGTGACTTAGCGTCATACTGCGAGTTCTCTATGGAGAAACGAAGGTTCTGCTTATCGAACGGGAAGTTGTTGATGCGCCACTCATCCTTCATCACGCATTGTAGCTTCATGAGCATATATACCTGCCCGCCGGAGCTATCAACGGTTGCGAAGGAACGTGTCACGTTCTTAGACTGGGGTATCTCGAGGTTGTCAAGAAAATCAAACTTTCTGTTCTTATACCGCAGCCACAGCCACAGGCTTATGGTGTATTCTTTTTCCTTGAAATCTATATTGTGTATGCTGGTGATATAGACCCCTGTATATACAGTGTCGGGAGCTGTATCCTGCGCACGGGTGACCGTAGCCGGTGTGGCCGTGACCAACAGGCAAATGAAGAACAGTAAACGGGACATGGCTTTGAGCATAAGCTGGATTTATTCTATAAATGTAATGATTGGTTCAGGGTCTTCAAAAAACGGGCCTTAAAAGGTAACTTTACGGGTATGGAAACAATAAGCTGGGCCGATTTTGAAAGGGTAGAACTACGTGTGGGTACCATAATGGAGGTGCTGGATTTTCCCGAAGCCAGGAAACCGGCTTACAAAGTAAAAGTAGATTTTGGGCCGCTGGGTGTGAAGTGGACCAGCGCGCAGATCACCAGGCACTATACAAAGGAGGAGCTAACAGGCAGGCAGATACTGGGCGTGATCAATTTTCCGGCTAAGAAGATAGGGCCTTTCCTGTCTGAGTTTTTGCTTACCGGGCTTGCTGATGAGAACGGAGATATAGTTATAACGGCGGTAGAGCGGGCTGTGCCCAATGGCAGCAGGCTGATATAGGCAAAACAACGTAGGTCAGTTCTTGCCCATGTTCTTATCGAGCTCCTTATCGTACCAGTCGCGGCTGTTCTTCTCTTGCTCTTCCAGTTGTTTCAGCGCCTGGGCTTTGGCGGCTTTCAGGTCACTGGCTTTATCATCGCTATTGATGGTGAATTTTACACCTTTTACTTTTCCGTTGGTTGGTTTTCTTGCACGCATATCAGGTAGTTGACACACCAAAGTTAGCGTAAATACTGATGCGGCTATCTAGCGGCTGGCATAAAAAAGGAGCGGCATGCCGCTCCCGTGAAATGTTCAGAAATGTATCTTTTACATCTTTGTGTACCTGATCTCCATTGACTTCATTTCTTTACCATTGGGTGGTGTATTGTACATCTCCATAAGCTGGTGCTTATCGTCAATGATCTTCAGGGTCTGGCGAATGTCGTTATCAAGACCGGACATAGGGTCCACCATCTTGCCGCGCATGGTAATGGTCTTTGTTTTAGCGTCGTATGTGCCCATGATGTGCATGAGGCCAGTACCCATGTTATCGATCCAGGTGTTGATGAAGACATTCTTGATCTTGTCGTAGGCCATCAGGCTTTTGCCTTCAAAGGGCATCCCGTTGAATTCAGCGGCGTAGGTCGATTCCTGGTAGCGGCCACCCAGTATCATGGTGTTGGTGCAGATGCCCTTTGTTTTTGTAGGGGGCGCATCGGGTGCCATCCACATAGATATCTCACCTTCCCATTTCCCATTGAAAGATTCCAGCATCTTGTGCATATCGCCGGGAGTCATATAGTCCATCCATTTTTTCATCATGGCCTCCTGGTCGGGCTGGCCGGTCTGGGCGCCGGCAGTGTTAAGCAGTGCCAGCAGCGGAAGAAGAATAACGTATTTTTTCATACAGTTTTTTTGTAAAAGTATAAAAAGTAATAAGAGCAGGTCGTTTCTTCAACAATAACGCCAAAAAATAACATCGAGACCGGTGGATAATGTCGCCGCTTGTGGCCTGTAGCCAAGGCCTTTGCCAGGGGCGAGTACTTGAACAAGGAGGACCACGTTGACCGAAAAAATTATATCTTCACCCAAAGTAACCTATGAAACACGTGATGATCCCTGTGGCTGTAGCAATGATCTGCGCCTTTGTAAGTTGTAGTAAAAGCAAGGGCCCGACAGGTTCCATGACTGCCATTGCTAATGGCAGATCGTTTACCTCTAATGACTGTATCATCGTGTCATCCAGCCGGAGCGGTTTAAATGTTATTGGATATGAGGGTAAGGGCCGCACAGGTCGCAATATTAATTTCGGCGTTGCCAGTTATACCACCGGTGCAACGGGCACCTACACCATCACGCCTTACCCCGATCTATCTGTGACAGCAGACCTGGATTCAGTCAATGGGGGGCATTGGGCCGATTCAGGCACTATTACCATTACGACTGCTTCAGCATCTGCCGTGACCGGCACTTTTTCGTTTACCACTAAGGCCGGCGACGTGGTGACGAGTGGAGTTTTTAATGCTGTGAAGTAATAGCTGCCATGTGAGTTTACTGTTAGTGACGCCCATCTCGAATCGCTAATAAAACCCCGTCTCTGACGATATTCATGCTTTACAAAGCAAAATTTTTAGAACGGGAAAGGGAGCGGGAGCGAGGGAAAAATGAAAGTGGAGATCAACCATTCTCACGTTTTCCTATATGTTCCGATAGACATCCGGAAATCGTGCCTCTCCCCGAAAAGTGCGGATTTTCCAAAGTGCCATTACCAGTGAATATTTTTTGAGGGGAGAAATTCGCAGATCATCAGTTCGTCTTCAGTTTCCAGGAAGACGATCGTATATTTCTTTTTGTATGAAATACACTTGTATCCAAGAATAGCTCTTTCCGGGTCGTGGCAAATTGCATGTGTTCTACGTGAGTCTGACAACCTGATGAGGAAATCATAAACATGATCGGTGAATTTTTCGGCAGTGGCAATTAAGCCCTTAGATTCAATGTACCAGGCTATTTCAGCGATACTATTTGCAACCGTTTCTTTAACAGTTACTTTTCTGCTGCCCACTTCCTGATCAGTTTTTTACTGTGCGCCCTGGCCTCTTCAATAGATAGCACCTTTTCTGGCCGTGCTTTTAAAGCGGCCTTTTTTTGTAATGCCTCATAGCTTTTTACGGGCAAAACAACATAAGATTTATTGTCTATGATCAGTGTATTCATAGCTTACTTTACTTACAAATATACGGATTATACAGCTAGTATGAAAAAGGGATAGCACGATGAAAAAGGGGGTATTGCTGTAAAAAGCTGAATCCAATTCTCTTTAGAGCGGGAAAGGGAGCGGGAGCGAGGGAAAAATGAGAAAGGGAGAGTTCGCTCTCGCTCACCGCTCCCTTTCTCATTTTTGTGCCCAGAACAGGAATCGAACCTGCACTACCTTGCGATAACCAGATTTTGAGTCTAGCGCGTCTACCAGTTCCGCCATCTGGGCAATTATTTGTTAGGGATCTTTGCCGTATAAGTCTTTCTACCTTCGACTTTCGACCCCTTACCGGCGGGCTGCAAATGTATCAATTCTTTCCTTAACCCGCAATAGATATTTTTTGCGGAAATACTGGTCCTTCACCTGTAGCAAAAGCTCTTTCGTATGTTCCCCTTTATCATATCTGTTCACCAGAAGTTGTGTGGCATCCTGCCATAGTTCCAGTTGTTCGTCCAGGGCGGTGGTCACCATTTGCCGGGCATCTTCGTTGGTATTGTCGGCCTCGTAGTCGCTCAGCGCTTCGTTTATCTCCATCATCTCCATCAGGAAGGCCGGGGGCAGCACATACTTCTCCTCATCCTCCAGCAGCCCGTTCAGGCGCAGTATATAGGCCATAGTGGCATACGGGTCTTTGAGCGTCTTGTAGGCATCATTGTTCAGCGCGGCCATCCGCAGCGCTTCTGCCTGTGCTGCTGCATCGCCCTGTGTGGCTCTGTCGGGGTGGTACTTGCGGCTCAGTTCATAAAACCTGTTCTTTACAATGGTGGCATCTGGATGGAAAGAGACAGGCAGGCCATATAGTTCGAAGTAACTTAACATGTATTAGTGGTTGGTACGTTATATTTGCTGCTAAATTAGTAAAGATGATCCGCATAGGGCTGATAAAGGAACGGAAAAAACATCCGGATGAGCGTGTGGCGCTCACCCCGAAGCAATGTGCGCATATTCATCACCACTATCCGGGGATAAAGGTGCTCGTAGAACCGTCAGACAGCCGCTGCTACAGCAACGAGGAGTACGAAGACCAGGGCGTAGAGCTTACTGACGACCTGGGCAACTGTGATATACTGCTGGGCATAAAAGAGGTGCCGGGAGCGCATCTTATAGCCGGCAAGACCTACTTTTTCTTTTCGCATACCAAGAAGAAACAACCGCACAACCAGGACCTGATGCACGCGCTTATAGAAAAGCGCATACGCATGATAGACTATGAGTGTATCACGTATAACGATGAGCAGCGCATACTTGGTTTCGGGCTGTTTGCGGGTATTGTGGGGGCGCATAACGGGCTACTCACGTACGGCCGCAAGTTCGGGTTGTATGATCTGCCACCCGCACATTCCGTCAAGAACTATCGCGACATGATAGCGGCTTATGAGCAACTGAAGCTGCCCAATGTGAAGATCGTTGTCACGGGTTCGGGAAAGGTAACTGCCGGTGTGCTCGATATCTTCACCAAGCTGGATATAGAAGGTGTGGAGCCGTCGGACTTCCTGACGCATGAATATGAATACCCGGTATTCACACACCTGAAGGGTGCGGGCCTCTATGCCAGGAAGGACAATGACCTCTTTCACCGCGATGATTTTCACGCGCACCCTGAGGCCTACAAATGCTTGTTCTCCTCTTATGTGAACCAGGCAGATATATTGATGAACGGCATTTACTGGGAGCAGCGCATAGCCCGGTTGTTCAATAAAGAAGACATCAAGCGCAATGACTGGCGGCTGAAGGTGATCTCAGATATCACCTGCGATATAGATGGCTCTGTGCCCATCAACATGGGTTCCTCCACCATCGCCGACCCGGTGTATGGTGTGGAGCGCAGCACACTACAGCGCGTAGCGCCCTACCAGAACACCAGGGACATCATAGATGTAATGGCGGTGGACAATCTGCCGAACGAGTTGCCAAGAGATGCGTCGGAATACTTCGGGTTGCACTTTGAGAAGTACATACTGCCAGAGGTGCTGAAGGACGATAGCGACATATTGCGCCGCGCTACCATCTGTGCAGATGGCCGGCTCACACCCCGATACGAATACCTGTCGGACTATGCAGACAGGGGTTTATTTTAACCTTTTTTACACCAAAAAATCCAGTAAATTGCGGGGAGCGCGATAACTATGAACAATTACGAGTGGCTGATCTCGAAGCTGGATGATTTCATACGCAGATACTACGCGAACAAAGTAATAAGAGGTGTACTCGTTTTCCTGAGCTGCATACTGTTTTACGTTCTGAGTGTCAGTGTCGGCGAGTACTACCTGTACCTGCCGGTATGGGCGCGCGTAGCCATTGTGTCCGCGTTCGTGGTGCTGGGCTTGCTGGCGCTGGTGGCATGGGTGGCCATACCACTGGCCAGGATGGCGAGGCTGGGCAATGTCATCTCACACGAGCAGGCCGCGCAGATCATCGGTACACATTTTCCGGAGGTCAGCGACCGGCTGCTGAACATACTGCAACTGAAAAAGCAACATGACGGGATAGCCAGCCGCGAGTTGGCAGAGGCCAGCATCAACCAGAAGATAGGCCAGATATCGGTAGTGCCCATCAATAAGGCAGTGGACTTTTCAAAGAACAGGAAATACCTGCCCTACCTGTTGCCATTACTGCTGGTAGCTGTGGTGATACTGGTAGTAGCACCCAATATTTTTTCAGAGGCATCAACGAGGTTGCTGCAGCCGACAAAGGCATTTGAGAAACCATCGCCTTTTCATTTTATCATTAAGAACAATTCGCTGATAGCGCTGCGCAATGCAGACTATACACTGAACGTGGAAGTGACGGGTAATGCGCTGCCGCAGGATGCCTGGATAGAGATAGGTGGCGAGCGGGTGCCGATGCAGCCAGGAGAACATCATACGTTTCAATATACTTTCCGGAACCTTACCGAAACAGTGAACTTCCGTTTTTATGCCGCGGGATTCTATTCAGGCCCCAATGTATTGAAGGTGGTGCAACGCCCGGTGCTCAGGTCGTTCAAAGTACAGGTGAACTATCCGGCTTATACCGGCCGTAAGAACGAAGCACGTACCAGCCTCAGCGATATGACCGTGCCCGCCGGCACTACCATCAGTTGGTCGTTGGTCACCGATCATACAGATGCGGCTACAATTCATTTTGGCAGTGGTGCGGCAGTAGCGTTGGCTAAGGATGGCGTTCAATACACGCATCAGTATCGCTTCATGAATGATACGGCATACACCATCACGCTGTACAACAAGAGCGCAGGTGTGGCAGATAGTTACCGATACAATGTGCAGGTGATCCCCGACCAGTATCCTGTGATCCAGTTGCAGCAGTTGAAAGACTCGGTATCGGGTAAGCAGATACTGCTCGCCGGCAGCGCGGGCGATGATTACAGCATCACACGCGTCTCTTTCAATTACGAGATCAGTGATAAGAATAAAGTAGTGACCAGCAAGAGCATACCGGTGAAGATAACTCCGGGTGCAATGTCTGCTTTCCAGCAATATTTCGATCTGCAGACCCTGAACCTGCAAACCGGGCAGAAAGTATCGTACTACATAGAGGCATGGGACAATGACGGTGTGCATGGCAGCAAGTCTTCGCGAAGCGATGTGATGACCTACCTCATGTATAATGAGAAGCAGCTTGATTCGGTGATCAACGATAATTCTGCGCAGATCAATTCGGGGCTGAGCAACAGCGCTGAGAAGACACAGCAGTTGCAGACAGATTATAAGAGCATGCAGAGCAAAATGCTGCAAAGCAATAATCTTGATTGGGAACAACAACAGTCGCTGCAGGAAATGATGAAGCGCCAGATGGACCTCAAGACGGCCATGGAGAACATCAGGCAGCGCTTTGATGAACAGAAACAACAGACAGAACAGAAGAAGTATAGCGATGACCTGCGCGAAAAACAGAAAGAGCTGGACAAGCAACTGGATAACCTGCTGAACAAAGAGCTGAACGAAGAGATGAAGAAGCTGCAGGAGCTGATGAATAAACTGAACAAGGAGAACCTGCTGGAAGCAATGAAGCAAATGGAGCAGGACAATAAGCTGTTCAAGATGGACATGGAGCGCATGCAGGATCTTGTGAAGAAGATGGAGATGCAGATGCGTATGGAGGATATGGCCAATAAGCTGGATGACCTGGCAAAGAAAGAAAGGGATCTGCAGGCAAAAACAGATGCCATGAAGAGCAAGGAGGGTGATAAGGATAAGGGCGATAACAGTGGGCAGAAGGACAATAAGGACAACAAGGAATCGAAGGACGGGAAAGATAACAAAGGTAGCAAGGATCTGAAAGATAAAGCCGATGGTAAAGACAAGGATGGCAAAGACACTGCGGATAAGAAGGATGCTAAAGACGGGAAAGAGGCCAAAGAGGGCAAGGATGTAGCCGGCGAGAAGAAAGACGCGAAGCCGGAAAATAAGCAAGGCGCAGACGCAAAGAGTGGAGAGCAAAAGCCCATGGATAAGGATGCTGCGGCACTGGCAAAAGAGCAAAAGAACCTCCGGGATCAGTTGGAGAAGGCCATGAAAGAGGATATGAAGGAAACCCAGAAGCTGGCAAAGGAATCGAAACAGAGCGACAGGCTGGAGAATGAGGAGAACATGGGTAAGCAGGCAGGCGATGATATGCAGGAAAGCGAGGAAGACCTTGGCAGCGGCCAGAAAAGTAAAGCAAGTAAGGCACAGAGTAAGGCGGCTAAGAACCTTGAGGATATGGCTAAGTCGCTGCGCAAAAAGGCCGGCGAGAAGAGCATGGAGGAGATAGAGATAGATATCCGCATGACGCGCCAGATACTCAGCAACCTTATCCGTCTTTCATTTGACCAGGAAGACCTGATGGGGAAGGTGAAGGCAACATCGCCCGCCAGTCAGCAATATCTCGTGAACCAGGAGGAACAGAACAGGCTGCACAGAAACTCGATGATGGTGCGTGACAGTATGTTCTCATTAAGCAAGAAAGTGCCTGATCTTGCCGCCACTGTCAACAAGACCACAGCAGACCTGGAACATCATATGCAGTTGTCGCTTGATGCCATTGAGGCCCGCAACATTGGTCTGGCTGCCAGCAATGAACAATACTCGATGACCAAGATCAATGAGCTGGCGCTTATGCTCAACGATCTGCTTTCGAAGCTCATACAAAAGGAAGAGGAAGGTAAGAAAGACGGTGCAGGAGAGGGTTCTTGCTCTAAACCCGGATCAAAGCCCGGGCCTATGAACAATGGTAAAAAATCGGGTAAGAATGATGGCCCGGGTCCGGGCAAGCAATTGTCTGATATTATCACGGGGCAGGAACAGATAGGTAATGCCATGCAGCAGATGGCGCGCAGGCAGGGCCAGAAGCCCGGCGATAAACCGGGGGATAAGCCGGGAGATAAACCCGGAGACAAGCCGGGCGACAAACCCGGTGATAAACCGGGGCAAGGCAAAACCGGTAACCAGGGGAATAACCCCGGTGGCGGAGGCCAGAATGGTACAGGCAATAGCGATGGTGAATATGGAAGCTCAGAAGAGCTGGCAAGGCTGGCACAGCGGCAGGCGGCACTGCGCCGTAAGATACAGGAGCTATCAAGCCAACTGAATAGTAAAGGGGTGAACGGGGCTGCCAGAGAGCTGCGTGAAATAGAGCAGAACATGGACAAGAACGAGACCGACCTTGTGAACAGAAAAATAAACAGCGACCTGGTGAAACGCCAGAGGGATATTATGACGCGTATGCTGGAGGTAGATAAGGCAATCCGGGACCAGGAGCAGGATGATAAACGGTCGTCAAAGTCGGCTGAGGATATCAGCCGCCCGGTACCCCCGGAATTGCAGAAATACATGACCGACCAAAAACAGCTCCTGGAGCTGTACAGAACGGTTCCCCCGCAGCTCAGGCCATACTACAGGGATATGGTAGAAAGCTACTTCCGGATAATTGGTAATAAATAATATATTAAGTTTCTGTTACCAAAATTGCAATCTGGCACGATTATTGTATTTGATTTATATTACTATTGAAGATTTTGATATTCAAACAAAATATTCTTATCTTCATGGTATCAGTTCTCTCACAATAAAAAACGGAGCCTATGTTGTTTACAAGCACACACCGTTATCAGTTCTCGATTTCCAAAGAAGACCTTAAAAACAGGCTTGTTGGAAAGCATGTAAAGATCCACGACTTAGATTTTGAGGTCCTTGAGAAAGACCACACATTGAGCATTATTCCGCATGCGGAGCAGGTTAATGCTATCAAAACTCTTCCGATCACAGAAGTTGATATGAAGGAAGAGGGTGGTAAGACAAAAGTCGTGATCACTTCAAAAATGCGTAAGCTGGATCTCGGTGGTCCGCTGCTTATCGTCATTTTCTGTAGCTTCCTTTTCGGAGCTTCAGTGGTTCTTTGGTTTGCCGCGCCAAACGAAGTTCAGATCATCTATACCATGCTTGGTATAGGGCTGCTCATCTTCACGGTATTTACGATCCGTATGCAGATGGGTTATTTTGACTACGTTCGTAAGGTGCGCGCTTACGTCAAGAACAAGGCCGAAGGCGTAGCTGCTACCGGCAATACCCCTGCAATGGCCTGATCCGCACCATTGGCACCGGGATACCTGTAACTAATTGATTACATGAAGGGTTGATGATCCTTTAGGGGAGACATTACTCACTGAATATACTGCTTAAGACTATCCAGCTCCAGCTCGCCGGTGTAGATCTTAAGCAGTTTTCTTTCCCCGTTATAGATGTTTATTTGCGGCAGTGCAGTATATAGGAATGTCTTGTCTATGAACCCGGTACTGTCTGTGCCGATATACATTTCGTTGGGGTGCCTGTCTATGTGGTAAGAATGTATGAAATCGGGCAGGTACGGCTGCATGATGCTCTTAGCCATAAATACGATCTTGGTCTGCTTAAATAAAGACAGGTTCTTCTCCAGCATTTTGGCCACCCCTTCGCAGTGAGAGCAGGTAGGATTGAACATCATCACAAACAGGTTGGCGCCGTTGTTTACGTCTTTGTCTGTAAAGTATTTCGGAGTGGGCGCGGGCGTGCTCATTTTTGCATCGTCATTCTTTTTCCCGCTGCTCTTATAGTAATTGGAGTCATAAACAGATACAAGCAGGAATGAAGGCATCGGTGCCCCCGTTTGCTTATAGTCTATTTCCGTATTTTTGTTCACTTGCGCCATCCCGTTGCAGGCAAGTATCATGCAGAAGAGTGTGGATAATAGTCGTAACATACGGGCTAATTTAGGTATTAAGTTGAAAACAGAAGCATAAAAAAATGACCGGCTCGCATATTCCACTCGCCGAGCGTGTTCGCCCGGAATCACTGCAGGATTTTATCGGGCAGGAACACCTTGTGGCGCCCGGCAAGGTATTGGAGCAGATGATACACAGTGGCAAGGCGCATTCGGTTATTTTCTGGGGCCCTCCGGGTGTAGGCAAAACTACCCTTGCGCAGATAATCGCACGATCTCTCAATGTTCCGTTCTTCACACTGAGTGCTATAGACAGTGGGGTGAAGGAAGTGCGCAATGTTATAGATATGGCGCGCAGGAGTGGTCATGCTGTGCTGTTCATTGATGAGATACACCGGTTCAACAAAGCGCAGCAGGACAGCTTGTTGGGCGCCGTAGAAAAGGGGGTCATCACACTGATAGGGGCAACTACTGAAAACCCTTCTTTTGAGGTGATCGGTGCATTGCTCAGCCGTTGCCAGGTCTATGTATTGAAGGCGCTGACCGAGGAGCATATGCAGGCACTTGTGCACCAGGCCATCGAAAAAGATGAGTGGCTGGCCGCGCAACACCTGGAGATAAAGGAGTGGGGGGCATTGATGCAACTGAGCGGCGGCGATGCCCGTCGCCTGCTGAACCTGGTGGAACTGATCGCTTCCTCGCTGCCCGATAATGATAAGTCTGTGACCAACGATATAGTGCAGGACATAGTTCAGAAGAAGATGGCGCTCTATGATAAAACGGGAGAGCAACATTATGACATCATTTCTGCCTTTATCAAATCAATGCGTGGCAGCGACCCGAATGGCGCCGTTTACTGGCTGGCCCGTATGATAGCCGGTGGTGAAGATCCAAAGTTCATAGCAAGACGAATGGTGATACTGGCCAGTGAAGATATAGGCAATGCCAATCCTAATGCGCTATTGCTGGCCACCGGTTGCTTCCAGGCAGTAGAGATGATCGGTTATCCTGAGTGCCGCATCATACTATCGCAGACTGCTACATATCTCGCGTCATCACCCAAGAGTAATGCCGCATACATGGCTATCAACCAGGCGCAGGCACTGGTAGAGAAGACAGGAGACCTGCCTGTGCCACTGCCCATCAGGAATGCGCCCACCGGGCTGATGAAGAAACTGGACTATGGTAAGGGCTACAAGTATGCGCACGACTTTCCCGGCAATTTTGTTGACCAGGAATTTCTGCCGGAAAAGATAGTTGGTACGAAGTTGTACGATCCGGCTAACAATGCTTCTGAAGCACGCATACGTGAATACCTCCGCAATTGCTGGAAAGAAAAGTACGGCTACTGACTTACCCTGTAGAGGAATATTTCGGTGAAGTACAGTACGCCATCGGTGCCTTTCTGAATACCTATTCCGGTGATGTTGTAATCCTTCCCCTCCATGTTCTTTTTATGCTCGGCGCTATTCAGCCACTGATCTACTACTTCTTTTGCGTTTTGTGCGCCATAGGCTACATTCTCTGCAAAGGAATACACAGGCTTCAGTTGTTTATTAAGGTCGGCCATTCGCTCGTTGAACCTGTCGTGGCCAAAAGGGATCTGCTTCGTCGCCATGTTCTTTGTGTGGCGTTCGGCGGCGGCTGTTATCATACCATTTGCGCGAAGCGGTTTCAGCCCCATTCCTGTGCGGTGCTCGTTGACAAGCTTCAGCACTTCTGCTTCCATTTTCTTGTAGTTAGCACCCTGCTGTGCACAACAAAATGATGCGGCAAATACCATAATCACAAAAACGACGGAAGAAAGCGATCTGTATATCATACGGTTTGTTTTGTATTGCAGATATTATTTGAGGTTGTATTCCTTATTTGATTTGCATCCGCGAACTTTCCCCTTTTGCCAGGCCTTCATATCCTGCTTATAGAATGGCTTGTTGCGCTCTGTTACATAGTCCGGGTCAAGGTCACTGAGGTCGGGCTTGCCTGCATTTACCCATGCTGTGTACCAGAAGTCGGCGGTATGTTGTATGGCGGCCTTCATTTGCTTCTCTACCATGCCGTTCAGCAGTTCATGATACACATGGGCATATTCATAGGTGTGCACCTTTTGCCCGAAGTCGTTCTTCTTTGGTTTGCCATCTGCGCCTATCTCATACTGTTTCTCCTCCGGATTATCACGCTTCATTTTGCGCTCTTCCTGCAGCAGCTCTTCTTTAAGGCCGTAGCTGCTGTCTATGATATCCCATGTAGCTTGTTCTATATTTTTGATGTAGTGTGCTTCACCTGTAAAGAGATTATAGTTCTTGCCAAACAGTTCAGGCAATTGTGACTCCCAGAATGAGTGAATGCCATTTTGCCCTGAGAGTTGGCCATCGTGGTTCACGGTTGTATGCAGTGGCATATGCGCATCTGCTATATAGTGGCCCAGGTCGCCGGCAAGGAACAATATTTCCGTCTTTTGTTTCTTTCTGAACGCCTCGGTAAGCTGCGTCATCATCTGCTGTATATACCAGGGCAGGATACCGAATTTATCAGTAGAATCTTTGCCGTACTTTTCATTCAGTTCTTTTATTGAATGAGGCATCATGTTACGTGAGGTGTACTTGTATTTTTCGAGATTTACATAGTGCCTGCAAAATTCCGCCTTGTCGTTGATCGTATATTTTCTCAGGTCGGGCACAGTTGATTCTTCTGTCAGGAAATCGGAGTGGTTGTAAAAGAACATGCCCATCTCTGTGGGTAGTGCCAGCACAGCGCCTTTATTGATGTGGTTGTGCCCCCAAACGCCCCACGCCCACGCAGATGTGATACCTGTGAATAATATGAGAGCAGCCACCAGGCCATAGATAACCTTCTTCATAACATCAGATTGATGAATGTAAACATAATAAATTGGAGCGAATAGCGCCGGTAGATGACGAAAGATAATCTTCAGCTAACTATCTCTTCTTCCTCGGCCTTTACCTTAAAGGTGAATGTTCGTTGGGAGATATAGCTCATGATGGCGGTCATCACACACACGATAGCGTAGGATATGGTTGGATGTTCGGGGTTCACGTAGGCAAAGAATCTGACGAGCAGGTAGGTGAAGGCTATGAATGTGACCGTGGTGAGCAGGTAGCGGAATAACTGAACCCGGCCGTGCAGGTTGGATTCAGGAAAAACAATATAACGAGACAAAATAAAACCCGGAGGGAAACTAAAGCAGAACGCAATTGCGTAGGCGCCAACCTCGGGTGTAATATTAAAGTTGCCGTATATGTGCACCGGCTTCCTATGCAGCACATAGTTTATTGCCAGGAATTGTATAAAAATGTTCAGAACAGTATTTGTTCCGCCGCAGGCGAGGTAGCGGAAAGTTTGCGTAGGTATGAAACGGGCAAAGGGTTTGTGAAAAAAATCAATGGTCCCTACAATGATATGTCTTACTGTCCTGAGCAAAGAGTAAAATTAGCGGCAAAGGTAGTGGAAATGCCTAAATATATAAACTGGATATGAGTAAAAATTATTGTGTATTAATGAAAATTAACTAGTTAGTAAAATAAGTGATCACCGGGAAATGGTCACTAAACCCGTTTATCCAGTGGGTGCCGGCAAATGAGCGGTGGGGTTCGCCTTCATGCCCCTTATACTTGTCTATGATGAAGTCGGGTTTGAAGATCTCCGCCCGGTCATAGGTAAGTTTATGACCGTTCTTTTTCAGGAAGTTCCCGGATAGGATGATCTGGTCAAACAGGTTCCAGCTATGTTGAAACGCCTCTGTGCCTTCTCCTCGCTTATAGAGCCCCAACCAGGGATCATAGAATCCATTGTCACTTGCTCCGGTTTTGTCACCTTGCACACCCAACACATTGGTTATGCTGTTATTATCGGGGTTGTCATTAAGATCGCCCATGACAATGATCTTGCTTCCCGGATATTTATGTTCAATACCTGCAATGAACAGCTTATTTGTTTGCGCGGCAATGGCCCGTTTGGGTTCGCTGTCATCTGCTCCGCCTCTGCGTGATGGCCAGTGGTTTACCAGCAGGTGCACAGTGTCGCCTGCCAGCACCCCCCGCACATAGAGTATGTCCCGGGTCTTCGATCTGCTATCAATAGCGGAAAGGTTGACGGGCAAAGGCTCTGAGTGAAGTACTTTAAAGACTGCCGGATCATACAGTAGCGCAACGTTGATGCCACGGGGATCCGGCCCTTCAAACCATTCATACTTATATCCCTTGCCGGCAATGGCTGATTCATGCACCAGGTCGTTAAGTACAATATTGTTTTCCACCTCGGCCATCCCGAGCACAGCGGGGCCATTATCATCATTCATATGCCTGATCACAGATGCGATGTTATGCAGCTTCTGCTCGTATATCTTTTGCGTGTAATGATATTTCCCCCCTGGTGTAAAGTCGTCATCGTCTTTAGCAGGGTCATTGCCGGGGTCGAAAAAGTTCTCGCAATTGTAAAAGGCAACAGTAATATACTTGCCACCTTTTTTTTGCGCGCATCCGGTGATACAGAAAAGCACCAGCGACAACGAAAGAAATAAAGAAATGATTCTTGTCATTCGGTTTGATAAATGCGGGTAAAACCTATTTTTGTTGTAAATGTAAGAACACTTATGGCATACAAAGACGCTTTGATAGCAGAACTGAAAATGGAAGCTGCTTCCACCCGCAAGATACTGCAATGTGTCCCCGACGGACAATATGACTGGAAGCCACACCAGAGATCAATGAAACTGGGCCGCCTTGCTGCGCATGTCGCGGAGCTGGCAGGCTGGATGTCTATGATCATGAAGACCACTGAACTGGACTTTGCCAAGGGCGAGTACCTCACACCGGATGTGGCTACCACAGACGCGTTGGTAGCCGAGTTTGATAAGAATGTCGCTGATTCTCTCGCTGTACTGGAAAACTGTAAGGACGAAGATTTTGACCAGATGTGGTCTATGCGTGCAGGGCCAAACATTTTCTTCACCTTACCTAAGAAGGTGGTACTGCGTACGTTCGCCTATAGCCATCACTTCCACCATCGTGGCCAGTTGAGTGTATATCTGCGCCTGCTGGATATACCTATACCCGGCATGTACGGGCCTAGCGCCGATGAGATGGCATCGTTGGAGCATTAAGATATATAGAACATCAGTTATGGTCAGGGTAGCGGAGGCTGCCCTGATTTTTTTGTGACAGCGCCATCACAGCGGCGCAAAAAGGTATAAGCCAGATCATCTTAGCGCCGTAGCGCCCATTAGTGACGCCGAAGGAGCCGCAATCAACTATGTTGATGATAATGGCAGATAGGCACAGGATAAGTAGTGATCGTACTACATAAGTTGGTTTGCTGCGCACCAGTAGCATGATGATGGTGACGATACTAAAGATGATAATGAATGTAAAGAGGATATTCGCTGTTCTGAACGGGGTGGACAATAGCTGTTCATTTTGTTTTGATCGGTCAAACCGGCCGGCTTCCTGAGGGAAATATTCCCTGACGCGGTTGTTAACATTGGAACCTGGTGCGAAACGGAAATTGCCATCCCCGATATTGAAGGTCATAGCCTGTAATGCGGATTGCCTGATAGCTGCATTGGCAAACTTGCTAAGGTACTGAGGCTTTGTGAGCATATCGTGCGCTATCTCGTTAAAGTCAGCCTTTACGGCGCCCCATCCTCCGGCTTTGGAAAGAGGCCCGTTTTCATTCCACATAAATTCATCAGGGTTTTCAGGTATTTCGTCTTTATACCGGCAGATACTGAAATTCTTTACTGGGCATTGTTCATCAAGATAGGCTTTGAATAGTTTTTTGTGTACCAGTGTTGCAGCAAAGAAAATATGCTTCGATTTGGAATACGCGGAACCCATAATGGCAATGGATGACAGCGTCAGTAATAGCAGTACGCCCAATTGCGTATTTATTCGTTTGTAGGTTTCTTTTGGGGCATAAACGGGTTTAAGCAGGAACAGCAATACCAGCAACAGGCAAAAGATAAGCGGATGTGAGAGATGAATGGCCACACAGATGAAAAAGAAGACATAAAGCACTATTGTCATGCGCTTGTTTTCTTTATTGAGAAGGATCAGGGTAGCGCACAGGCAGGCCATGGCGGTGTACAGGTCCGGCTCCACCTGGCTTACCAGCCACGACAGGCTGGTGCAAACTGATAAGAAGGCTATGACAAAAAGTGTAAGCTGTACATGCAATGTATCACCTGTTGTGCGCTGTACTACTTTCATCAGCAACCATGCCGTAAAGGCGGCCTGGGCATATACAAACAACCAGAGAGACGTGCCGTTCAGGCTCAGCAGGCGAATCAGCAGGCCATAGGTGATGGGACGGTCAAATGGTGTTTCCGGTTTAAATCCCGAAGCAAGATAGGTGCCTGTATCTGGGTTCATCAAAGGGTAGCCATTGTAAAACGCAGGTATGAGCAATAACATTGCTCCCAATAATGTGACAAGAATGGCGGCGTTCCTTTGCTGCATTGGTTATGAGTTGATCACCCCTGTATGTTCCATATTCTTGTTGCGCAGGTCTATGCCACCTTCCATTAACGACTTGAGGTTGGCCAGATAGAATGTCCATCCGGTAGCACACCCGAGGTGACAATACACCTTTCCTCGTTCGTCAGTAGGTAGCTCGTCTTGTGTGAGTATCATTTCCGTCTCCTGTCCTGTTTGTTTCAGGCTGATGGTGACATTGCCCAATGCCCCGAAACTGAATTTGAACAGGTCCTGTCCATTCGCCTCGAGTATTTTACCATGTTCAACGGTTGTGTCAGGATGCCCATGCCAGAACCATTCATAGGTGTCCCCCTGTTCCACCGGGCTTGCATAGGCGCGTTCCGATCCGTCTGGTTTTCTGAACTCCCCTTTGCGAAGGAACCAATGCTCTATTCCTGTGCGTGTTGTCCATGCATCGTAGATACGCTGCATGTCGGTATCAATGTATATCTTCTGCGTAAAGGCACTCCAGTCATACGGTTTCATAAAAGCAGCTTTATTTACAAATGGTCAGTTATATCGTGTTATCGGGCAACCACCAGTTTCTGCACAGAGTTCCGCCCGTTTGCTATGATATTCACAAGGTACAATCCATCACTGAGTTCCCTGGTATCGAGTTCAAAAGAAGTTTTCCCGCTAATAACAGCAAGGTCACTTGCTATTGTCAAGATGATACGGCCTGTAATATCAGAAATGTTTGCGGTCACCTTATCTCCTGCAGGAAGGTCAAGGGACAGTGTGGCCCGGTCTTTACACGGATTAGGGTATATCCATATTTTGTTATCATAGTTTATGCCCGGAACTTTAATAGCCCCTGTAATGGTATCATTGATAATAGCGGTCTTCACCATAGAATGTGTAAAGGAACTTGCCGGATAAGTGGCTACCCATATCGGTCGTACCACTCCATGAAATGCGGATATGTAAGTATAGTCTCCTATGAAACAGCCCGGGTTAGGGGTGAACGGAGTCGTGCTGATGAGGTAGTTCTGAAAGGTAGCGGCGCCATCTTTTGACACGGCAAGGTAAACGTCGGTCGTAGAATCATCCGGTGCGTAATTTCTGCGGTCGTAGAACATGACATAAATATATCCGCTGGAGGGATCTACGGTCATAGAGCTAAGGAACTGGTGTGCTGTTCCCGGATCATCATTCACGCGTATAGGAGCGCTCCAGGTATCGCCATGGTCGCTTGAGCGGCAGAGCCACACGTCCGTATTATCTGTTCCGTTCCGCTGATCTGTCCAGTTCACATAGATGTTTCCGTTGTAAGGGCTATTGCTAAGGTCGCAGGCTGTATATGGCATACCGTTGCAACGTCGCAGCCCCGGTATGCTGTAGTCCCAGCCTCCGGGTACATCGGCCACATGAATATTTGAGGGAAGCCATGTATTGCCGCCATTATAGGACCGGTCGAACAGAAGCTCATCTTCCCCGGCCCATACCAGGTATATCTGGCCTTCAGGCCCGGCTACCGGAATAGCGCCCTCTACAGTCTTGTCATCATCTACACATCCGCCGGAGCGATTATTGACCCGGGTGGGAACACTCCAGGACATGCCACGGTCTGTTGATCTGGAGAAGTAGATATAAGAACTGTCTGTAGATACTGTGCTTCCGTAATTGTCAAATTTCGTCCATGCAGCATAAAGTGTATTTGTGTTGCGGTCTATGCCTATCCCGGGTTTGTCTGCTACGGCCGGCATGGAAACATGACCGGTGTAGCTACCATCGGAAAGTATGCCGGTGCTGATATCATCCATACGTTGCATCACGATACGGTCGCACCACACGGGCCAGGTATGAATAGATGAGTTATTGGCAAGGTGAAAGTAATAGAAAGCATTGTTGTTATCCGCCAGTATCACCGGGTCTCCCCACACACCATAAGAAGAGTGTATCGTATCCTTACTCCAGTGGTAGCCCCTGTCCACAGATATGTATATGTAGTTTAGGTTAGCACCGGCTACCATATGGTCCGGGTTGTTGGGGTCTATGGCTATGCTCGGTTCATTGGGAAATCCGATACTGTCTATCGTGATATTAGTCATCTGTCCCCGGGAGGAGCAATAGAGTAAGAGTAGTGCTGCAAGCAGTATATAAGTCTTCACAATACAAATCTAATGAATAACAGCATAACGGTATGGCTTACAGCAGCTCGTACCGTATCCCCGCCAGCCAGTTTGTGCCGGGCATCGGCCTCATGGATACCACCTCGTATCGTACGTTCCATATGTTATTGCATTGCCCGGTCAGTTGCAGATGATGTTTGTGCCATGGCATAGTGTACATCATCTGAACATTGCCTGCCTGGTAGGGGAGCAGGTATTCAGATTCGTCGGATGTGATAAAACGATACCCGGTGTAACTATGGTTGTAGCCGACCGTTAATTTTCTGTAGGTCACATTGACAGCGGCACGTGCATTATATCGTGGGGTATAAGGAATCTGTTTGCCTGTGCTGCCATCGTTCTGCACGTAGCTGCTGAGTGTGGTAGCCAGCACGTAAGACGTGTTGACACTCAGTTGCACCCGCCAGTCTGGTGTGGCATACAAAAGTTGATTCTCGGTCTCCACTCCGCGGCTATGCACCTCGGCGATGTTATGAGGTGTCCATATGCTGCCTCCTAACCAGATGATCCAGTCGTGTATGTCACGGTTGAAGACACTCAGGTCGTGATGAAGTTCTACACGGTTCTTTCGTAGCCTTGTTATATATCCGGCATCTTCACTCCAGCCATGTTCAGGCCTCAGTGCGGCATTGCCTCCCGGGAAAAGGTATAGCTCATTCAGTGTGGGTGCCCGGTAAGATCGCTGTATATTGGCCTGTGCAGCCAGCCAGCCGGTTATCGCATATTTTGCCCCCACTCCCGGTAGTAATATATTTCGGTCATTGATGCGCTCGCCCCTCGCCGTTGCGGTTATATCAAGTTTGCCACGTAGCATAGAGATGTTATACGCCCCGGCAGCCGCTACTTTCGTCTGTCGCTGGGTATCATTGACAGGCAACCACGATATCTGCACCGGCACGAATACCAGCAGGCGGCTGCTATTGCTGATCTGTTTCTTCCATCCTGCTTCCTGGTAATATTGATATACGCTTGTCTTTGTGTTCAGCAGCAGCGACCTGTCTCCATAGCTGATGTCGTCCATTATGAATGCAGCTTTTGCGTAAAGGTTATCATTCCCTTTTTGTTTGCTCCAGTCGGCCACCATGCGCAGAGATGCGTCCTTTTGTTCTTTGTCGGAAACTGTTTCAAAGAGCGCAGGTGGTATTTCCCGGTTATACTGCTGGTGCCAGACGGAGAGGTTTATGGTTTGCTCGTCGTTGATCTTGTACGCTGTCTGTACCAATACAGATGCGCTCTGTAGCTTATCATTGGTCATTCGTGTCCGCTTTCCTGTTAGGTCAGAATATCCGAAATCGTTCGTCGCTGTTTGCCCGAAAATGGTTGCAGCTAAGTACCATTTCCTCCAAGATCTGCTTGTTTGCACACCGCCCATATACTGGCCATAACTGCCTGCGCCTGCCGTTAATGCAACTTTTCTTTTTCCGGGTGCAAAGTCAGAGCGCTCATCCTCCAGCATCAGTGCACCGCCTACATTGCCGCTGCCCCAGAGCGCGGAACTGCCACCATACACCACATTCACCTTATTCATCAGCATAACAGGCAATGTGGAAATGTCTGCCACACCCAGTGCTGCATTCTGTATAGGCACGCCGTTCCATAGCACCTGGTTCTGTGCTGCCGACGACCCCCTGAAGTTCAGCGTCGCTATACCGTTCAACCCATACGATTTTACAAAGACCGGTAGTTGCTGTGTGAGCAGCGTAGCCAGGTTCTGCAATTTGTATTGTTGCAGTGTGGCATTGTCTATTACAGTCACTTTCTGTCCTGTGGCGAATTCGTTGAGCTTCTCATCTTCCGACACTTTGTGTCCTGCACGCACTTCTACTTCCCCAAGCGTGTCTTTTTTTTGAGCATAGGCAGCATACCCCGATAGCATCACCATTATGGTAAGTGATACAATTCGCGTTCTGTATATCCTTTTACTAGTGCTCATTCAAAATAAAAATGTCCCGGCCCCAGCCCAACAGAAAAGCTGTCAACGGTGGAGCCATCGGGTCTGTATATCTGTATCGTTCCTTTTTGTGTAAATCCCTTCGGGTCACCCACGAATATGTTGTTCGTGACAGGGTCAATGCCCAGGCCCCAGAAATATTGATAAGCCGTTCCCGCTATAAATGGCTGTGATGGCAGATCGGCATCCAGTATGCCCATTCTGTATATCCCGTTATTGGCAGTGCTGCCGTAGTAGTTCACCTCAATGAAGTATAGTGAGTCCTTTGTCTTATTCATTGCCGGTTTCAGCACATCAGCTTCCCCCGGGAATGTATAAGTATGCAGCAGCTCTCCCGTCAGCGGGTCTATGCGTGTTAGTGTCGCTGTTTTGCCCTTCGTTTTATTGCCCGCCAGCACCCATACCATACCTGCCTTATCGGCAATGGCTTCCTGCGGGGCATATCCGTTTATCTTTATGGTCTGCGTTATCTTATTAGTTGCGGTGTTGATCCTATATACACTGTTACACGCTGTGTCCCAGGTGCATATCCAGGCTTCGCCATTCACCAGGCACATACCCTCCGGGTTTTGTGCAGGCATCGTAATGCTGTCCACCACAGCATAGTTCACCACATCAATAACATACACCTTGTTGCTGTACAGGGTAGAGACAAAGGCCCTTGAGGCGCTTACCTGCAGTGCATATCTCGGCTTGGGTATGTGTATTGTGGCAACTACCTTATAATTCACCGTATCGGTGACAGCTATCTTATCCGAATTATTGACGCAGAGAAACAGCTTATCACCTATCCTCGTCATGCTCTGGAACACATCTCCCAGCGGCAGGCCATTGGCCGCCTTATAAAGGTCCCCCGATACCGTTTTTCTGTCGCGGTCGTATAGGTATAGTGTACCATCGCCGTTGCCCAGGCTGCCTTCGCACACTACAAATACCTTGTTGCTGCCATGCGGCGGATCACCTGCTGCGGGCTGTGGTTTATCTTTGACACACGCCTGCAGCCAGCAGCATAAGAACAGGATTATTGCCTGATGACTTTTTCTACCCATTGGCCTCCGTTTGCATCACGCAGTACAAGATAATACATACCCGCCGGTAATACTGATACGGGTATATCGGTTGTGTTCCGGCTGAGTGATGCCCGGAGCAGAGTCTGCCCTGTGATAGTAGTGAGTGTAGCCGTGAGCGGAGTGGCAATGGCATTGACGCTGATAGATAGGTGGTCTGTTGTCGGGTTGGGGTATATGCTTATCTGTGCATCTCCCGTTAGCCGGGCTATACCTGCATTGGTATTCATGTGTATTGCGCCCACAGCGTCCAGGTCGAAGCCTCCGGTGGGTAGTGTGGTCGGGTAGGGGTCGTTGATGATATGCCCTGTAATATCAGTGCACGCATGCGCCCCCACAGAACCTATAACATCTACAATCCGCACATGAGAGATGTGGTTCACATCCAGCCCCGGCGAGTCCGCCAGCTCCTCCAGGTCGAATGGGGTGCCGTAATTGGAAATATACTTTCCGGCCAGGTTATTGATGAGATTGGCATACATATACACGCCCGCTACCGGTATCTGCGTGTTTACAGAAGTGAGCGATGCCGCCGGGAATCTCACAAACCTGCTGCCGTCAGAGCTCACCTCTACAAACGCCAGTTCAAGGAACGCCTGCGAATCGTTTGCGGGATTGGCAAAACCATTTTCAAAGACCGCGAAGTCTGCGCCCGGTCCGTTATATAGTGTGGACGGAAAGGTCAGTGTGGCCACGCCGCTGTCGCCCAGGCTCACGATGTAGTGATCTGCGCTGCCTGTAGCATAGCTATCTATGCCCGCCGTTACATACCCATAGGCCGGTGTGTCTATGTTCATCAGTCCCCTGTTTACTGTGCATCCCGAAGCCCATCCTGCGAACAGGCTGCTCGACGCGCTGATAGCCGTACTGCCCGGCACATTCGCCTGCGGCGCGTATTGTGCCGTAGAGACTGTGCCGGAGCAGATAACTATAATAAGCAGTAACAGGTATCTCATCAGTTCTTTATAAATCTGGAAGTGGCGATGCCCTTATCGCCTGCAAATTTAAGCAGGTACATGCCTGCGGCCAACTGCGATGTATTGATCTCAGTTGGCATTGTTATATCCTTTGTTTTATAAACTACAGAGCCGCTCAGATCACAGATGGATATCTCCTTTATGGTTTTGTCTGCCGGCTCTATATACAGCATGTCTTTTGCCGGATTGGGATATACGCGCGCCACAGCGGTTGTAATATTGTTTACAGACAGAGACGGCGCGGGCAGCGGCTCATACGTGGTAAAGTTGTCTATGCAGAAGTAAGCCGGAGTATTCATGCCATACATACCGTTATCGCTCGACGACAGCGATAGTTGCAGGCTGTCCACATTGCCCAGCGGCAGCAGGTCCACCCATTGCCATTTGTTCAGTATATAGTTCTGTGTGGGGTCGGGGAACAGGAAGTCGGCAAGATACACGCCCACCTTTGTGGGTTGCAGCATGCCGCCGGAGTAGCCCTGCACCGTCAGCAGGAACCAGTCGCCATTGCCGAATTTTTTGGCAAAGCCATCGCCGTCGCGCATGCTGTTGTAGGTGTAGGTGCTGTTGGTGGCATAGAAGCCCTTTACAGGCTTGCCCACAGCGGTGCCGTTGAGTATGATCCTCATTTTGTTCTCATAGGTCACAGGGTCGCTGCAGTAGCCCACCAGGTAGGTGGATGAGCCGCCATATCCCGATCCTGCTTTTGCGGAATACTGGTTCATAAAACCACTGGTCACACTGTCGGTCATATTGGAATAAGCAAAGCCTGTTTCCCAGTAACCGCCGAATGAGCTGTTATAGATACACGGGAAGTGGGCATGCCCGTCGTCAAAGCCCACATCATTTCCCGATGAGGTGTAGTTCACGTAAAATGTGTCTGCCTTAGACAGGTGCATGGTGTCAAAGGTGGCCACGGTCTGGGCCATTGCTGCGGTGCCGGAGAGCAGTGCCGCGAGGAGTAAGGTACATGTGCGCATATAAAATTGGTTTTTAAGAACAATTTCAAATATGCCGTTGCGGGTAAAAAAATAAGATAAACGAACAGTGCCTTTTATCCTACCTGTGCTTTTAATTCCCGAAAGCAGCGATAAGTAATATGCAAAGGCAGGTCTTCTGACTTGCTCCGTCTTTTGCGGCCTTCCCGTTCGCTGGTGCGATCAGTGGCAGAGGGTGCAAAAGAGCTTTTGTGGAGCTCACAGCATCGGGTAATGTCCGGGATTCACACCCGGTTCCCTTTTCATCCGTGGCAATACACCACCGGAACCTATGCATGGCAAAGGTACGAACTATTATTCAATTTCGGGAGGGTTATTGAACAGGCGCAGAATATCAACGGGATATCAACCGGTCACAAAGCGGTCAACTGGTTGAGTTATCCTCAGCCGCCCGCATCTTGTCCAGCAGCTCGCTAAGCGTTGTCGCTTCGTCTTCTGTCAGGCCTGTTATCTTGCTGGTCACGGCCCATGTCAGTTCATTGGCGCGCTCCAGCGTGGCTATGCCCTTTTCGGTAAGCGATACCAGTGTTTCGCGTTTGTCTTCTTTCGACGGGCTGCGGCGGGCCAGCTTCTTGGTCACCAGGCGGTCCAGTATGCGCGGCACGTTCGAGCTTTTCTCTATCGTGCGGCTGGCTATGTCTTTCACGCACATCTGCTCCGGGTGTTTGCCCTTCAGTATGCGCAGCACATTGTATTGTTCTATGGTAAGGTCTTCGTTTTTAAGTGTGGTGCTGTAACCGCTGCGCAGCCAATAGCCTGTGTACAGTACATTGATCGCGGCTTTTTGTTTTTCATTGACAAATCGTGTCGATTTGATGGCGTCTTCTAATCTCATGGCATTTAAAATGCTCTTGGTATGTTGGCGTGGATAAAAAAATCGGATAAATATACCAGTATTATGCGGTTTCCTTCCAAATAAATTCCGCAATAATGCCGGTGACAGGATTCTTATAGCTGCCCTACACCCACTACTATATGCTTGGTGCCCGGCTTCAGATATACCCAGTAGCCCTTGCGCTTCTCATCCCCGAAGAGCATCCTGGAGCCATTGCCGCCATCTGTCTTATAGCCCTTCCCTTTCAGGAACTCGTCCATATCCTGCATGAACAGGTTCCCGTTAGAATGGTACACATGGCCTATCTCTATCACTTCCGCCTTCATGTTGTTCACCTTTTCTATGTTCTCTATCTGCGTTGCTATGGCACTTTTCTCATCATCTGTGGCGTGGCGCGGAGGGCTCGGTGGTTCTGACGGTGGCGCCGGTGCTGCCGTGCTTGCTGGTCGCTCTTTGCGCGCCGGGGCGGGAGCCGTAGCCACTGGTGTTGGTGCCGGTGTAGGAGGTGGCGGTGGAGCTGCCGCCTGTACCGGTGCCGCAGGTGTGGCAGTAGCGCCGCTGTTCATCATAGCGTCATGTGCGTTCATGGAGTCACGCAGGCGCATGGCGGCAGAGTCTATGTAGATGATCTTCTCCTGGTACACCGTATCCGGGTGGTCTTTCGGAATGTTCAGTTCCACCCAGAAGTATTTGGCGTGATCGCCCTTATCTGCATGTTTTTTAAAGTCAACAAATGATATGATAAAACCAACGATCAATACAACCAGCAGGAAAAGCACTAAATACTTGGCAGTTTTGTAACTGAGGATGTTGGAGACCTCATCATCCTCTTCTTCCATTATTTCTTCGTTCTGGTCACTCATAAAAATATGTTTTAGAGGTATTAGTGCTAAGATAATAAAATTTATTCTTATTTTACATGTTCACAATCTGATAATTTAGCACAAGTGTGCGTAAATTATCAGATTGTGGTCGGTTTGTTGTTATCATGTACTTGTTAGCGGTAGGTATTTCAGCCACACTTAACGATCTTGTTGCACTACCGGAGGGAATACATATTAATTTGCAATTGTCTATTTTTACTAAAATACATTTATGCCTATGAAACGTCTGGTTATCATCCTCATCATTTTTATGATCACTATCTCTATTGCTAATTCCTGTAAAAAGAAAAAGATGGAAGATTCCTACGACCTCACTCACAAGGATGAACTCTTTGCTGATCTGAAGACCAAGCCTCAGGGAATAGCCGTTCAGGCCGGTAGGGATACCACTGTTTATGGTAAGGACACTACCATGCTTCATTTCTATCCCAACTCATTTAAAGATGCCAGCGGCAATATCATTACTTCCGGAACAGTTAACATAGAGCTTGTAGAAATGTACAAGACAGGCGACATGGTGATGAACCGTACGGTAACTTCAGCAAATGGGAAGTTGTTGAAGAGTGGCGGACAGGTGTCTATCAAAGCTACGATGAATGGTAAAGAGGTATTTGCAAACAAGTATGCTATTGGCTTCCATAGCAGCATAAGTTCAAACGATGAGATGTCCTTATTTTACGGCGACAACAATAATCAGGATTCCGTGACTACCTGGGTGAGCAGCGATACTAAGATAGCCGGAACTGTAGCCAAGGGTACAAAATGTGACACATGCACACCCTGGACAAAAGGCACTGCAACAGGGTTTAGTTTTATGGGAGGATATTTTTTTCTATTTGAAGGTTGTACACAGTTTAAATTTGTGAACTGTGACAGGATGTATAATCCGGCAACGAAAAATACCACCGTATCTATAGTTATGCCGGATGGCAGTTTCGTTCCTTCAAATACTCAGATATATATCATACTTCCGGAAACGAATTCAGCTACTATGGGAGACACGAGGCAGGAATATAATTCGGATACACACACCTTTATCTTGGGAAATGACGATAACCTTGTACCTGTTGGTATGCAGTATGTGATTGTTGGTATTGCTAACAAAGACGGCAAATACTACTTCGATATGAAAAAGGGCACGATCACGGAAGGGCTTTCAGTAAATCTTGTGATGGGAGAAGATACCCGTTTTGATATCCAGTCGCGGCTCGCCGGGATATAGTTAAAGGATTGATCTTATTGACGTTTCTTCTTTGCGTTTACTTTGTTTGCAGCAGGTCTTTTCTTTATTGGCGCTGTTTGCTGTGGCATTATTTCTGCATAGTATTCTATGCTGCGCACCATATACAGGTTATCCGTGATGGTGCCTTTCACTGTCTTCGTCAGCCAGTTGCCCTGCTTGTCAAAGGTCAGGCTGGTCTCATCCGTCTGGTGGCTGTAGTCAGCTACATAGGTGGTCTTCTCTACTATCAGTCCTGCCGTGTCTATTATTCTGAACATATGTGTGCGCACATCCTGTTCATGCTTTTCCAGTCCCACCCAGTCCGGCCCCGCGTAGTAAGAATAGTCCAGCTCACGTAGCTGCTTGCCGCTGCTGTCACACACCTTCGCGGTGGCCAGGCGGCCCTTTTTATCATAGGTGTATGTGGTGCGCTCGTTCAGTATGCCATTGGTGTAGGTAAGCAGTTGCATTTCCGTTCCCGTGCTGTCATACATATGTTCGCTGCGGTACACCACATCCTTGCCGTCATAGTAGCGGTGGTCGTCCTCGGCCGTAAGGTGGTTGCCGTCATAGGTATAGTTCACACGGCGCACCTCCGCATTCTTATCATCATACTCGTGGCGTGTAGTTGTTAGCCCGCTTGCGTTGGTATCATAGCGCATATATTTACGGCTGTGCAGTTTCAGCAGGTAGCTGTCGTTTATGGTCTCTGTGAGATTACCCTTGCGGTCATACTTGTCCACGGTCTTCATAAAGGCGTTCTTCATCGCCTTGTCGGTGTATTCCGTCTGTGTTACCATCTTCACCCGTCCACGCAGCCCTTCCCCGGCAACATCGGTCTCTGCCTGTGCCATTACGGGCAGGTTGTAACATAAGAGCATCACGATAAATAGGATCTGTTTCATCGGGTGATGAACAAAAGTAACGCAATAAATCAATGTGGTCATGCCCGGCACCGGGTATGCGCAACATCAAATTATTATTGATGCCGGTTTCAATGCCCCTTAATTATCCCTTCTTACCGTGCACCCCAGCAATGTAAGTGAAATGGCAGATCCATTGACATCGCTGAAATTCACCAGCTTCAGGTCCTTTAGTTGTTTCAGGGACGGCATTATCTTTTCACGCGTCAGCGATAGCTCGCGCGCAAGCTCCTGGGTATTGATATGTGGGCGCGGGCGCATTTCGCGGGCGCTTATTTCTTTTATTTTCCTGAAAACTATATTTTCTGTCGACATATTTACGTTTGTTTTATTATATGTTGCCACGGCTCAGTTTATTGAGCAGCGACACATACATGGCCCTTGCGGCATCAGGCAGTTCCTGTATGATGGCAGGCTGAATGGTGGGGTACAGCCTGGCGTCGTGCCACTCTATGATGCCATCCCACTTATCCTGCAAGGGTTTCGGAACACCGGCCATCAGCTTATGAAATTGGGAATCGAACCGGCTTCGCAACTCAGTAGTGATCATGGAATATTATAGCGGAATGACGCGTGATGAAATGACTGGATACTATAAAGATAGCCCTATTAATTGGGCTCATCAAATAATTTATTTCAAAAAAATATAAAACTTTTTATTAAAATAAAATCGTACCTTTGCTTTTTATAACTTAAATAGCATAACAATGCAAGAAGGAACAGTAAAGTTTTTCAATAGCACCAAAGGATTTGGTTTTATTGCGCCGCAAAATGGCGGTGAGGATATTTTTGTACACGTAACCGGCCTCAGCGATGAGATCAGGGACAAGGACAGGGTATCTTTCGAGGTTGAAAATGGTAAAAAAGGTCTGAACGCGATCAATGTAAAGCGTATCTGACGTACTCATATTTCTTCAGTATAGCCCCTCCATAGCGAGGGGCTTTTTTTATGGGGAAACTCTGATCAAAGTAATGATTTTATTCAGTATCGTACCTGCGCAAAATTGATTCTTCTTTAGAATGATTTCTATAAAATTATTTCTGGAAAACTGATAATGAGCCTGTTTTTTTATCTTGTCGCTACAAAAACACACACTATATGAAAAGTACACTACTATTTCTCGGCAGCATCTTGTTCCTGCTTGCCGCCTGCACTAAGAAAGATAAGACCACTACACCTACACCCACCCCGGTAGCGCATCCGTACTACTTCAAATTCAATCTCAATGGCACAGCGTATAATTTCAATTCCAACCAGCCACAGTTTGTCTATCTCTATAACAACGAGTTTGGAGGTTACCAGGGCTCAACCGATATGAATCTGTTTCCTTCTGTTGGTCTCCGTCTTACCTGGCTGGGTATAGACACCCTTAAAGAATCAGATGTAATGGCACTCACCGGCAAGACCATCTATTTCAATGACACCACCATTCGTCCGGAGATCACTTATGATGCCAATTCTTCACTTTCAGACTCATGGACATCTGTCGATACTTCTAAGACGTCCTATTATGTGAAAATAGCTACAGTAAAATATCTGAAGATAGATACAGCACTTACTACGCTGGTTCGCACCTATGAGCTCACAGGTACTTGCTCTGCGCTCATGACAGACGATAATTCCCATAGCACATTCAAGGAACTGACCAGCGGAGATTTTCATTTTATTGTATCCCGCGCCGACCATTAATAGCAATGGGATACGGCAAATGTGGCACACTAATTGCGGCACATAATAGCCGGGCTGGCCGTTTGTCACACTAATTGCGCACTTTGCGCAGTGTGCAATTATTTTTGCACACTGTTTTATTGATTATCAGCCAATTAAGTGCGAAATTGCACACTTGAGTTGTGAAAATAATCCCGATAGCTGTCGGGAGCACATACGTACAGATAGGCCGGGTGCGTTATATATCCGGAGCATGTTAGTCCTATGAAAAGAATAATATCACTATGCCTGTTGGCTGTATTGGCTACGGTAGCTTGCAAAAAGAAGAAGGAAACCCCCAAGCCTGGTACCGATGTGCACCCCTATTACTTTAAGTTTGCTTTTAATGCCACCCAATACAATTTCAATTCCAACCTGCCCCAGTATGTCTATCAATATACCAATGAGTTTGGCGGGCTGCAGGGTGCCGCCGCCCTCGACGATTATCCCTATGTAGGGCTTTTGTTTCACTGGAAGCATGTGGACACCATCAGGGATTCCCATGTTATGGCATTGATCGGCAGGACCATTTATTTTAACGATACCGGTATCAGGATGCAGGTATCTTATGAAGATAATGTTTCTGCCACTGATTCCTGGGCTTCTATAGACACAGCCAACAAGGCATATTATGTCAACATTGCCGATATCACCTACATACGGTCAGATACTGTGAACGATGTGCCGGTAAGGATATACGAGGTCACGGGTTCCTGCTCGGCAGTGATGATGGACAATAATATGTTCGGCAATTACAGGCTGTTGTCTGCCGGCAATTTTCATTTTTTATGCACCTGCCCCGATCATTAGGCACTCCGCTCGCTTGCTATGGTAACATCGCCGAACAGAACACACTTGTGACGGGCTCCATAAAGCCGGAACACCCCCAATTTTCACATAACGATATTGCCGCATTTGCACATTAAATGCGTACCTTTGCCCCTCTTTAATATATATGCAAAACATTCGTAATTTCTGTATCATTGCCCACATCGACCACGGCAAGAGCACGCTGGCCGACCGCCTGCTGGAGTTTACCAAGACCATATCTCACAGGGATATGCAGGCACAGGTGCTCGATGATATGGACCTGGAGCGTGAGAAGGGTATCACCATCAAGAGCCATGCTATACAGATGGACTATGAGTACATGGGGAAGAAATATATACTGAACCTCATTGATACCCCCGGCCACGTAGATTTCAGTTACGAAGTGAGCCGCGCGCTGGCGGCATGCGAGGGTGCGCTGCTGCTGGTAGATGCCAGCCAGGGCATACAGGCGCAGACCATCAGCAACCTGTACCTGGCGCTGGAGAATGATCTCGAGATCATCCCGGTCATCAACAAGATAGACATGGACGGCGCCATGATCCCCGAGGTCACCGACCAGATCGTGGACCTGATAGGCTGCAAACCCGAAGATATTGTGCTGGCCAGCGGCAAGAGCGGTATAGGTATTGAAGAGATACTCGCCGCTGTAATAGCCCGTATCCCGGCGCCCAAGGGCGACCCTGCGGCTCCGCTGCAGGCGGTGATATTCGACAGTGTGTTCAACTCTTTCCGGGGTATCATCGCGTATTTCCGTGTGGTCAATGGTACGCTGAAGAAGAATGATAAGATACGGTTCATACATACCGATACAGAATATACTGCCGATGAAGTAGGCATCATGAAACTTACGCTCACGCCTAAGCAGGAAGTTGCCGCCGGAGATGTGGGTTACATCATCACCGGTATTAAGAATGCGAAGGAGGTGAAGGTGGGCGATACGATCACCACCCTTGCCAATCCGACGCAGGAAAGCATAAAGGGGTTCCAGGAAGTGAAGCCGATGGTATTTGCGGGTATCTACCCCGTAAGTACTGATGACTTTGAGGACCTGCGCGACTGTATGGAAAAACTGCAGCTCAATGATGCTTCGCTTACCTTCGAGCCGGAGACATCGCAGGCGCTGGGCTTTGGTTTCCGTTGCGGCTTCCTGGGTATGCTGCACATGGAGATCATCCAGGAGCGCCTGGAGCGCGAGTTCAACCAGACGGTGATCACTACGGTGCCGAACGTGGGTTTCCGCGCATATACTACCCGTGAGAAGACAAAGTTGCTGACGGTGAATAACCCGAGCGAAATGCCGGCGCCAAACTTTATAGACCGTATCGAAGAGCCATTCATCCGTGCGCAGATCATTACCCTGCCTGATTATATCGGCAACATCATGAGCCTGTGCCTCGGTAAGCGTGGTCTGCTCATCAACCAGCATTACCTCACACCTACGCGTGTGGAACTGATATTTGAAATGCCGCTGGCCGAGATCGTATTCGACTTCTACGACAAGCTGAAGTCATGTACACGTGGTTATGCATCGTTTGACTACCACCCGCTCGACTATCGCGACAGTGATATCGTGAAGATGGACATTCTCCTCAATGGCGACCAGGTGGATGCGCTGAGTGCGTTGATACACCGCAGCCGTGCGGAAGACTTTGGCCGTAAACTATGCGCCAAGCTGAAGGACCTGTTGCCAAAGCAACAGTTCGTGATAGCTATACAGGCTGCTATCGGCGCCAAGATCATTGCCCGTGAGACCATCTCCGCCATGCGTAAGGATGTGACCGCCAAGTGTTATGGTGGAGACATCAGTCGTAAGCGTAAGCTGCTGGAGAAGCAGAAGGAAGGTAAGAAGCGCATGCGCCAGATAGGCAGCGTGGATGTGCCGCAGGAAGCATTCCTTGCAGTATTGAAACTGGAGTGATTTTTTTATAACAAGTACCGACATAATACAGACCATATGAAACTTTATCTGGGATTACTTGTCACATTATTGATCGCGGCCCCGTTGACCGGCGAAGCGAAAAAACATGCTAAGAAGCAGAAAGCAATGTTCGAGTTGCAGGAAGCCTACACGCAGCGTATCATTCCGGGAATTCCCAATGCCACTATCACCACCGATACTCATTTTGTGATCAAATGGCTCGGCGATAAGTGTCCGTCTGTTTTCTTCTGGCGCGGTGATGGCGACTGGAAAGCCTGTAGTATTGATAAAGCACACATTCTTATCAGTAAGCAGAATGACTATAATGTAGAGGACGTGCCATGCGAGCAGATACACAAAGGCGATACCCTGATGGTGACGCCGATGATCAGTGGCAAATTTCCTCAACCTGCCAGCCTCACACCTGAAGTTAAGAATACTTTGTTCTACAAGACCGATGGCAGTGACTGGATGTCTTACCCTGTAAAGAAAATAGGCACCAAGCTGGATAAGCTGTTGCGCTAAGCAACAAGCTCCTTTGCATTATTGATCGCGGCCTCGCTGGGTTGCTCGCCGCCTATCATTCGGGCTATGGCCAGTACTCGTTCTTCCTGTTGCAGTAGACGCACTCTTGTGGACAGGCGTTCATTTTTATCCGCCTCTTTATATACATAGAAGTGTCGGGATCCTTTGGCGGCTATCTGCGGTTGGTGCGTGATGCACAGCACCTGGTGGTATTGCGACAGGTCTCTGAGCAGGATAGCTACCTGCCTCGCCGCCTCGCCGGATATACCGGTGTCCACCTCATCAAAGATGAGTGTCGGCAGGTGCAGCGCCTTGGCAGTAAGCGACTTGATGCACAGCATGATACGGCTCATCTCACCACCCGATGCGGCCTTCTGCAGCAACTGGAACTGTCCGCTCTTGTTGGCATCCAGCATAAAGTGTACCTGGTCTGTGCCGTGGATGGTGGGCTGGGTTTTATCCATCTGCACTTTGAAGCGTGCATTGGGCATGCCCACAAGTGTCAGCAGTTCGTTGATCTTATCCGTGAATGGGGCCACTACCTTCTTACGCTCTGCGGACAGTGCTTCTGCCTTAGCAATGAGCTCTTTGTATAGCGCTCCCTCTTCTTCGGCCAGGCGTTCTATAGTGTCGTTGAGGTCATGGGTGGCCTTTAGTTCGTCATTGAGCCTCTGCTGCCATTGCAACAGTTCGGCAGTGGTCTTCATGGCGTGCTTCTTGAGCAGTTTGTAGCCCAGGTCCACACGCTGCTGCAGCTCTTCCATCACCGAAGGGTCCAGGGATACCTTATCCTCCTCGGCAGATAATTCTGAAGCTATGTCCTTCAGCTCTGCCCATGCAGAATTAAGGCGCTCGGTAACCGGCTTTAGTTCGGGCATCAGTTCGGCTATGCCTTGCAACTGGTGAGCATACCTGCGTAGCTCATTCAGTAGCGGCTGGTCGCCTTCTTCAAGCAGTTGCCTGCCTGCCTGCAGCACACTTATAATATGCCCGGCATGGCTCATGGCTTTAAGCTGTTGCTCGGCATGTTCTATTTCATTGTCCTTGAAAGCGGCCTGTGTCAGCTCGTCCAGCAGGAATTGTTTGTAATCGGCCTCCTTCTGCCACTGAGCACGTCGTTCGCGGTGGCCGTTCAGTTGCTGGCTGACCTTCTTATGTTTGAAGTATAGTTGCCTGTAGTCCTCAGCTATTGCTATGGTATTACCTACTGCATCGAGCGCGCCCATCTGGAAGTTATCATCTTCAAGCGCCAGGTGGTCGAATTGCTGGTGAAGGTCAACGAGCAGGGAAGTAAGCTTGTTGAGCACGCCGAGTGTCACCGGCGTATCATTCACAAATGCCCGCGACTTGCCGCTGGTGGCTATTTCCCTGCGGATGATACATTGCGGCTCATAGTCGAGCTCGGCATCGGCGAGGGTTTTTTTGAAGAGTTCATTGGTGCTCACATCAAAGTAGCCCTCCACCACCGACTTATCATCTTTGTTGATGAGTACGGAGGTGTCGGCACGTTCTCCCAATATCAGCGACAACGCACCCAGTATGATGCTCTTACCCGCGCCTGTTTCACCCGTCACGGTATTCAGTTGCGCGTCGGGCTCTATCACCAGGTTGTCGATGATCGCGTAGTTCTTTATGACTAACTTCTGCAGCATGAGGCGTAAGCGGGTTGTTGTACAACTTAGTTCTTATAAACCTTCAGTGCTGCCTCAAGGCAGTCCATAGCGGCGTTGATGTCTTCTGTATTCAGCACATAGGCAAGACGAACTTCATTCTTGCCCTTGCCGGGAGTAGCGTAGAAGCCTGCAGCAGGAGCCATCATCACGGTAGCGCCATTATGCGAGAAGTCTTCAAGCAGCCACTGGCAGAATTTCTCGCTGTCGGCAACGGGCAGTTGTGCCATAGCATAGAAAGCGCCGCCCGGCAACGGGCATTGTACGCCCGGTATTGCCTTAAGGCGTTTTACCAGCAGGTCGCGGCGGGCATTGTATTCTGCATGTACTTCATCGAAGTAGTCCGCCGGCAGATCTACTGCGGCCTCGCCGAGTATCTGCGCGAATGACGGCGGGCTAAGACGCGCCTGCGCGAATTTCATAGCAGCGTCCAGTACTTCCTGGTTGCGGGTAACGAAGGCGCCTATACGGCCACCGCAAGCGCTGTAGCGCTTGGAGATCGTATCAAGCAGTATGGCATGGTCCTCAAGGCCTTCGAGGGATAATGCGGAGATATGTTTGCGGCCATCGTAGCAGAATTCCCTGTATGCTTCGTCACTGAAGAGGAACAGGTCGTGCTTGAGGCAAATTTCTTTAAGTGTGTTCAACTCCTCCGCACTGTACAGGTAGCCTGTAGGGTTGTTTGGGTTGCAGATCATAATGGCCTTGGTGTGTGGCGTTACCGCTTTCTCAAAGCTTTCGATCGAAGGCAGGGCAAACCCATCCTCAATATGAGAAGGGATCGGTACTACTTTCACCCCGGAACTGGTAGAGAAGCCATTGTAGTTAGCATAGAACGGCTCGGGGATAATGATCTCATCGCCCGGGTCGAGGCAACTCATAATGGCAAAGAGGATAGCCTCGGAACCACCACAGGTAACAATGATCTGGCCGGCAGTAACATGAACGTCATTGCGCTTGTAGTATTCTACCAGCTTCTTACGATATGACTCGAATCCCGGGCTGGGGCTGTATTCGAGCACCTTCATATTGGTGTGGCGTACAGCATCCAGTATAGACTGCGGGGTCTCAATGTCTGGTTGACCTATGTTGAGGTGATAAACCTTAGTACCTCTTTTCTTAGCTCCGTCAGCGTAGGGAACTAGTTTGCGTATCGGGGAAGGCGGCATTTGCGCGCCACGATGTGATATTACCGGCATGTTGCAAAGATACTCCCCCGATGTGACAATCTGGTAATATGATAATGTGGTGAATGTGACTAATGTGATAAATGTGGGGAAGGAATTTAAGCCTTTATGGCGATGATATTACGCTGAATTCCTTTCCATTTGGTACGCCTTAACGGTGAATTCTTAAAAGTGCTGTTGAAGGTGTCTTCAGACATAGCTTCCCACTGGTTGAGCGAAAGGTTAAGGATCTCAGGAATCGGGATGAAGTTTGATTCGCTGTTAGGTTTGGAGAACCTGTTCCACGGGCATACATCCTGGCAGATGTCGCAGCCAAAGAGCCATCCCTGCATCTTGTCGTGAAACTCAGGTGCGATCAGCGCGTCTTTCAGTTCAATGGTGAGATAAGAGATACATTTACTTCCGTCTATTTGTGTTGGCGAAACAATGGCTTGTGTGGGGCAGGCATCAATACAACGGGTGCACGTGCCGCAATGGTCTGTTGTGAACGGAGCATCTGTAACGAGATCGAGATCAGTGATGAGGGTGGCGATGAAGAAGAATGAACCTGCATTCTTTGACAACAAGTTACCATTCTTACCCACCCATCCCAATCCGCTGCGTACTGCCCAGCTACGCTCCAGTACCGGCGCACTATCCACAAAGCCACGTCCGGATACCTGTCCGATATTGTCATTTATGTATTGCAGCAGTGTGTTGAGTTTATCTCTTATCACAAAGTGATAATCTGTACCGTAAGCATATTTAGCCACTTTAGGAGCATCAGGATGTTGTATGGCAGAGGGGAAGTAATTGATCAGCAGCGTAATGACGGACCGCGCACCCGGCACCAGTTTACGAGGATCTACACGGAGATCGAAGTGGTTCTCCATGTATCCCATGCCTCCGTGATATCCCTTGTTCAGCCATTGCTCCAGCCGGGCAGCATCGTCCTCAAGATACTCTGCCCTGGCGATACCACACGACATAAAACCGAGGCGGGCGGCCTCTGCCTTTATGAGTTGCGTATTTCGTTCAATAACTGACAATGCCCTTTGTTAAATAGGTTTTACCGTTACTCCACGAATTTCCGAAAGTTTCTGCACATACTGTTCACAATGGTGTTTAGGGATACCGACCTGAATGACACAGAATAGCTGAAGATCTTGCTTGTATATAGTGGCCTCGGCTTGTTTGATCAGATAAAGAACCTCGCCCATCACCGGGTAATCGAAGGATATCCCGTATTGCTGTTCTATCCACTTTTGTGTGGTGGGCGCCTGTTCCAGCGCGAGTTGTGTGGCTGTTTTGTAAGCATTGATGAGGCCGGGTACGCCCAGCAGTGTTCCGCCAAAGTAGCGTACAACCACTACCAGTACATTGGTAAGCCCCAGGCTGTCTATCTGTCCCAGTATAGGTTTCCCGGCACTGCCTGATGGTTCGCCGTCATCATTGGCGCGGTATTGTGTGCCATCGGTGCCTATGCGGTAGGCATAACAATGATGTACAGCCTTGGGATGTTCCTTTTTGAGGATCAGCAGGTGTTTCTTTACATCTTCGGGAGTAGTAACCGGATAGGCATAGGACAGGAATTTACTGCCACGGTCGCGGAAATCGCCTGTGGAGGGAGCGGTAATGGTTGTGTATTTGTTGATATCGCTCATGAACGGGGGGGCGAAGGTCTGCTTTATCTTATTTATCACCAAATGCAATGAGCAGTATAGCAACTACCGACAACAGCAATCCGATGATGCGGGGTGTATTAGCCCGCTCCCGGAATAGTATCATGGCCACCAGTGCAGATGCAACAAGTATGGAAATATTGAGCACGGGTATGGCTGCTGAGCTTTGCAGGAAGTTGCCATTCAGCAGGCGGATGAGATAGTATATGGAAAAGTAGTTGGGAATGCCAAGACAAATACCGGCAATGATGCTGCGCCAGTGCAACCTCTGTTTCTTCAGCAGGATGAGAACCGTCAACACGATGATGCCCAGGGTAGCAGCAGTGGCAAAGCAGAAGATAGAATAGACAGCCTGTACCTCATCGTCGGGCAGAAAGGTGACCTGGACATATTTGACGAGCGAATCGAGAATACCGCCACCTATGAAGAGCAAGGATGGTAATAAAAGGCTTTGCGAGTGGTTCTCTTCCGTTCTGACACGAGTGGTGAGATATACAGCAGGAAATGCCAGCACGATACCGGCGATCTTGCCGATGCCTGCCTGCTCGTGGTACAGGACCAGTGATACGACAGCCGGAATGACAAGAGATAATTTGTTGGCGATAATGGCTGTGGTAATACCATCTACCTTAATGGTGTAGGCAGTGAGGTTGAAGACAGTTATGAAGCCAGTGCCCATAAGCAAAGCCCAGGGTAGCCAATGGCTGTGGAAGTGTGTGGCTATAAAAGGACTGTGGCCAATAAACAGAATACCTGTGATAACGCATACACAATAATTGACCACCAGCGCCTGCAACGCATCTACCCGGAACTTTGGGAATAGCTTGAAAATAGCTGAGATAACAACATTGAGGAGGATGGTGATGGTGAGGTAGAACATAGGCTACAAGTCCATTCCAGGCACATAGGGATATGCACTGTTTTTATTGACAAAAACATCAAGGGTATCGTGCCCGACATAGTTGGTGAATGCTTTATCCTGATCTTTCAGCACGGGGGCGGCAATGCCATCACTTAGTGATAACGGGGCGGTGAAGACGCGGGCCTCGTCCCAGAGGCCTGCGCTAATGAAGTTGGAAAGCAATACGGCACCTCCTTCTATTATAAGCGATAAGATGCGCTGGTCATATAGCTTCTGAAGCAAGTTGTTCAGGATGTGTTCATCAAATGCGAGGCGGACAAGGTGCACATTACCTTCCAATGCTTCCCGTTGTTCATTGATGACCCAAGTGGCGGCGGCTTCATCAAAAACGTGATGTGTATGCGGCAGATGCAGGTGCCTGTCTATAACAATGCGCAGGGGCTGCCTGCCTTTATACAGGCGGGCTGTAAGCTCGGGGTTGTCATTCCGGGCAGTTGTAGCACCCACCATGATGGCACTTTCCTCTGTGCGCCACCTGTGCAACAACTCACGGCTTTGCTCCCCGGTCATCTGCAGCCTGCTTTTATCTGCAGGAGCGATAAAGCCGTCGGAGGCCTGTGCCCATTTAAGGATGATATAGGGGCGCCTGAGGCTATGAAAACAAAAGAAGCGCCTGTTCATCCATTTTCCGGCAGCATCCATAATGCCTGTTTCTGTGGTAATGCCGGCGTCGTGTAATATCTGTATGCCACGGCCGCTTACCTTTTCAAAAGGATCGGTATTGGCGATCACCACTTTCTTTACCTGTTCTGCCACCAACCGGTTGGCGCAGGGTGGTGTGATGCCATAGTGCGCGCAGGGCTCCAGGTTGACGTACATAGTGCTTTCGGGAATGAGGTGCTTGTCGGCCTCCTGTACATTCTTCAGGCAATTGATCTCTGCATGGTCTGCACCGTAAAAGTGGTGCCATCCTTCGCCGATCACGCGGTCTCCATGCACCAGTACAGCCCCAACCATGGGGTTTGGGGCCGTATGGCCTTTGGCCTTTTGTGCCAGTACCAGGCACCTGGACATATATGCGCTGTGATCCACTGTTATGTAAAGATAATCGCAAACGGTAAAGATTATATCTTTACCCCATGCTTACCTACAGTAAGGCATTTTACAGCCTGAAGGACAAACTGCAGCCACTTTATGACGAAGGAGAGGCTACTTCTATTGCGCATCTGTTCCTGGAGCACGTAACGGGGCTCAGTAAGCTGGACCGCCTTGCCCGGAAGGATGAGGCGCTCAGCGACAAGCAGGAGCGGGCTTATAACAAGGCTATGCCTGAACTGATAAAGGGGCGCCCGCTGCAATATATAACGGGAAGTGCCTGGTTCATGGGTCAGGAGTTCATTGTTAACGAGCATGTGCTTATTCCCAGGCCGGAGACGGAAGAACTGGTGCAGTGGATACTGGATGAGGCAAAGAGCGATAAATTAAAGATACTGGATATTGGCTCCGGGAGCGGTTGTATAGGGTTGTCGCTGCGGAAAAAGCTGAAACAGTCTGTACTGACCTGTGTGGATATAAGCGGAGCGGCGCTTGAAATACTTCAGACAAACATACCGTGGGTATTGCCGGAAGGCGAGCGGGACAGGATAAAAGTGCTTTGTATGGATTTTCTGGATGAGCATGTAAGAAATGAGGCATTGCAGCGTTATGATATCATTGTATCCAATCCTCCATATATCCCGAAAAGTGAGGAAAAGAAGATGCATGCCAATGTGACCGCCTACGAGCCACATGTGGCACTCTTTGTGCCTGACAATGATGCATTGGTGTTTTACCGCGCCATAGCCGAGGCTGGGCCGGAGCATCTGAAACAGGGGGGCACTATCTATTGCGAACTGGATGCCGGACATGCGGAGGAAACAAAGGCATTATTCGAAGAGATGGGGTATAGCGCTGAGATCAGAAAGGACATACATGGTAACTTACGAATGCTCAAGGCTTCGTTAATAAGGTAATTAGTTAAAAGAGTAATGTAGTATTGATGATGTTGAAACTGAACTACAAGGACAAAATATTTATCAGCATAGTGCTGCTGGTACATGTTGTGTTCTTTGCAATGGCACTCAGTTTTAAACGGATATATATGGGTGATTCGTTCGAGTATATTTACGAGGCGCTCAACATCAAGCAACATTTTTTCTTTTACAGCGGCAACCCGGCACTTCCTATACAGCCTGAGTACATGACGCAACGGCAACCATTGTACCCGCTGTTCCTGCTGGGCGTTTATTTGTTCTCTGTCAATAACTGGGTAGTGATCGTGTTGCAGAACATGCTTTCAGTGTTCAATATCATGTATTGCAGGAAGATGCTGACCAGGCTTGGCTATGATGCCAAGTACGATTGGCTGTTGCTGTTGCTGGTCATCGGGTACCCTTCACAGTTCATCAATGCCAATACAATAGCTCCGGACATATTGCTGCAAACATTTGCGTTGCTTTATGCGGGCAATTTTGTGCGCTGGTGGCAGGAGCGCCGCCTGGCTTACGCGGCCTATATGAGCCTGTGCCTCATTGCCGGCATGCTGGTGAAGCCGGTACTGTATCCGTTTGTGTATGCGCATATCGTAATGGTGATCGCCACAGCACGCTACCTGAAAGTGAATATGCAGCGACCGGTGCTGGCGGCCATTGCGCCGTTATGCGCCATGATGCTGTACAGTTATTCCAACTATCTGCGTACAGGTAAATTTCATTTTACAAGCAATAAGGCCTTCAATGCCGTGTACTATTATTACGAGTTCTTTGGCCATGCCAAGGGGCAGGACTATGCCGTGAAGTTTCTTAGCGACGAGCGGGCACTTATGAACGCGATCCCTGATTACGGGACAAGATATGACTATGCCAACGAGAGAGGAATGGATCTTTTGCGGCAGAACTTTGTGCCGTATATGGCCTATCACTTGGAGAACAGCGCGAGGATATTTGTAGAGCCCGGCAAGGCAGAGATAGACCTGTTCACGGGTAAGTTGACCTATGGCGGGCTTTATGACAAAGGCAACAAGCAAGGGTTCTATGCATCATGGAGGGATAGGGGTATGGCCGGGTTGAGCGATTATATGCGGCATAACGGATCGTTGCCGGTGGTGCTGGTCGTATTTCTATTCAACTGCATCAGGTTCATTGGTTTAGTAGTATTCTTCACACGAAGGAATATACCTCGCGGTATCCGTCTGTTCCTGCTTATATTTATCGGGTATTTTGCCGTGGCAGCAGGACCCATAGCCAATACCCGCTACTTCCTTCCTGTATCTCTCATAGCTATTGCGTGCTCTGTAACGGGATATATGAGTATCTTGGGCAGCAGGAGACAAGCAATATAAATGGGACTTCAGAGATATACACCCTTCATGATATCAGCAGTGCTGATGATGGTGGCATTGTATATTATCTATCCCCATTACCAATATTATATTGACCCTGACGGCACAGCTTACCTGACGATATCTCAGAGGTACGCAGATGGTGATATGGCGACGGCGGTGAATGGCTACTGGAGCCCATGGAGCTGCTGGCTTACTGCTTTGGTCATAAAGGCCGGCATTGCGGCTATACCTGCGTCTGTAATGGTGAATACGCTTGGCGCGCTGTGTGTGTCATACATATTCCATTCATTCTTATTATTCTTTGAAATAGGGAAGGAACAACAACGGCTGCTTCATGTGAGCGTGGCCATCTTTCTTTGTTATGCTGTGTTCTGGCAATCATTTGATGATCTGTGGGAGTGTTTCTTTTTGCTGGCCGCTATGCGGTTGATGCTTAGTGAGCAATTCAGCAAACGGGTCTCTTACCAGGTGCTGTACGGAGTGCTGGGTGCCTGCGCCTACTTCGCCAAATCATATGCCTTGCCATTCTTCTTTCTGAATACAGTCTGCTGTACATGGTTTGTCGTGTCCAGTGACGGAAAGTGGTTGCGGTTCCTGGGTATCGTAGCCGTTACTTTTTTTTGCTGCGCATTTCCATGGTTATGGGCATTGCACGACAAGTATGGGATATGGACCACCTCCACTGCCGGTAAGCTCAATACATCGTGGTACCTGGTGGGCCATCCTTACTGGAAGGGTGGGATAGATGTGTTGTTGCCACCTGCCTATAAGGGTAGCCCCAACTATTGGGAAGACCCTTATGTAGCTAATGGCAATACGCCACACTTCTGGAGTTCGTTCTACCTGTTCGGCAGGCAACTACTGAGGATAGGCTATAATATGGCGAAGCTGATCGTCTGCATGTTCCGCTTGTCATTTGTTCTGCCATTATTTGCGCTCTATGCGGTCCGGTATTTTGTGAGGCTGCTTGCCGGACAGGAAGATAAGGATGCGGGATTTCCAAGGTCCGCCTTTATCGTCGTATTGTCGGCATTGCTGTTCCCGACGGGATATTTTTTGGTGAATTTTGAACCGAGATATATCTGGTATGTATTCATACTCCTTATTGTTATCGCGGCATTATTCATCCAGGTTGTAAAGAATGAAAGGGTACGCAACGCGGCAGCTATCCTGCTATCGTTATCCATAGTGATAGAGCCGCTGTGGGGATTGCGGAAGATGTATGATGAAGGGAAGGCTGATCTTATTATTGCGCAACAACTGAAGCAACTGAATATAAAAGGGTCATTTACAGCAGTTGCCTACCCGGCCCATGAGGCGCAGCGGTTGGAGCGAATCTCTTATTTCTCCGGTATCCAGTTATACAGTATTCCGAAACAGGCACCGGAGCATGAGATACTGAAAGACATGCGCAGGTATCATGTGAACTATTATTTCGACCACCGGCCATATGGCGCTAAAAACGGTTCGGGTATTGTGGTGAACAGGGATGAGCAAGGCAATGTATTTCCTGAATTAACCAATGGCGCCATTCCGGGACTGCGTGTGTACCAGGTGAATGACTAAATGCAAGCCTGACTTTTTCCTCAACACGTTATATTGTTATAAATATTTATTAGTGGTTACTTTTCAGCGGTTTTTTCAGGTCAGAGGGGTGTATAATCATATATAATTCTCCTTTTTACTTTCCCTTTTTTGAGATACCTTTGCAGCCGAATTTAAAAATAATTTACTATGTCTTCAAAGATCCAACAGCTATTAGGCGACAAAGCCGAGTATTACTTAGGTCATACCAGCAAAACAATTGATAAATCTGCGATTCATATCCCTTCTCCTTCGCACCTTGATACAGTATGGACAGAATCAAACCGTAATGTACAGACACTGCGTAGCCTGAACACGATCATGAGCAATGGCCGTCTTGGTAATTCCGGTTATGTGTCCATTCTTCCTGTTGACCAGGGTATAGAGCATAGCGGCGGCGCTTCTTTCGCTCCCAACCCGATCTATTTTGATCCGGAGAATATTGTGAAGCTGGCGATGGAAGGTGGTTGCAACGCGGTTGCTTCTACCTATGGCGTGCTTGGCGCTGTAGCCCGCAAATATGCTCATAAGATACCTTTCATTGTAAAGGTGAACCATAACGAATTCATTTCCTACCCTAACAAGTTCGACCAGATCATGTTCGGCACTATTAAGGATGCATGGAACATGGGTGCAGTAGCAGTAGGCGCAACCATCTACTTCGGTTCAGACGAGAGCGCACGCCAGATAGTAGAAGTGGCTAAGGCATTTGAATATGCTCACGAACTGGGTATGGCAACTGTACTGTGGTGCTATCTGCGTAACAGCGGCTTTAAGAAGGATGGTGTTGATTACCATACTGCTGCTGATCTTACCGGCCAGGCCAACCATCTCGGTGTGACCATCCAGGCGGACATCATCAAACAAAAGCTCCCAACAAACAATGGAGGTTATAACGCCATCAACTTCGGTAAGACCAGCAAGCTGGTCTATGAGAAGCTGACAACTGATCACCCGATCGATCTTTGCCGCTACCAGGTAGCTAACTGTTACATGGGCCGCGTTGGACTTATCAACTCAGGCGGTGAGTCTAAGGGCGCAACTGATATGGCGGAAGCAGTAATGACCGCGGTGGTGAACAAACGCGCAGGCGGTATGGGCCTCATCAGCGGACGTAAAGCATTCCAGAAGCCTATGAATGAGGGTGTGGAGCTGTTGAATACGATACAAGATGTGTACCTGGACAGCGCAGTGACCATAGCTTAATTTTAAAACGATCATAAAAGAACAGCCCCGCGGTGCGGGGCTGTTCTTTTTAGTGCATATGGTCGCGCCAGGAAGGCCTGCCACCATCGTCGGATGGAGGTGGCGGCGTAGTACCCTTTGGCGGACGCAGCGTATAAGTAAGTTGCAGCATGAAGTATTGTTGCAGGACCTGCGTTATGTTATTCTCCACATAGGTCTCAGTAACTGTTCTGCTGATACTTTTATTCTGATTGAGGATGTCGTATGCGGAGATACGGGCCTCAAGCGCTTTGTTCTTCAGCATCTTGTAGCCAAGGTAGGCATTCCACAGAATGAAATTCTGATCACCGGTGCCGCTGAATGCCGTGTAGTAGTTGTCTGCAATGCTAGTATTAAATACGAAATGATCGAGGAAAAGCCAGTTGATCTTAAATGAAGCTGTATGGTTGTAATAGTCATTATTGGCCTGGGGTTGGGTAGTATTGCTGACAAAATTGTAATTGCCGGTGTATGAAAGTGTAAAGTCGAGCTCCTTACTAACGTTGCTGCTTAATACGATACCAAAAGAAGGCGTGTAATTGCTGGAGTAATTAGTAATGAAATTGACCTGCCCGGGTGTGCGTGTGAAGTTAAACCCACCGTTTATGTTCAGGTTTGATTTGATGAAGCCCAGGGGCAGGCCATAGGTGATGAAGGACCGTGTATTCCAGAATCCATCCATATTCACAGGCCTGGTGAGCTGGCTGCCCCGGTTGATGAGCACTGTATCTTTGGTAAAGTCATCGGTATAGTGATAAGGAGCATTGGGGATGATGGATGAATTGGCGATATAATTGTTGACGTAATTCACGTAGAGGTTCAGGAAAAGGTTCTTTCCAGTTGTGGCGCGGGTGTTGCCATAGCGGACTATGACAGTTTGTTCGTAGGTCTGGTTGAGGTTGGCATTGCCTGTCTTCAGCAGCAGCGGATTGCTGACATCCAGCACATTCTGTAACTGGGATACGGTAGGCGCTGATGTATTTGTACGATACATGACACGCAGGTTCCGGCCATCAGAATAGCGGTAGTTGAAAGTAGCGGTGGGGAGTATGTCGGTAAAGTTTCTCTGAATAGAAAAGCTATGCGGGAATATTTCGTTTCCCTGCAGGTTGGCATATTGCACATTGGCGCCAATGGTAAAGTTGGCCTTGTGTTCACCGATGCGGTAGCTCAGTCCGCCTTTGTGTGCAGTGTATGTGGTATTGTAGGTGTTAGAGTAGAAAGGATCGAGCACAGAATATTCATGTGTACCAGCAGCCGTATCGAATGTCTGCTTGTCAGAACTGCTTCGTGCCACGGACGGATTGTAATTGGCCATGATCTGCCCGCGGCGGCCAATGGGTTCCGTATAGGTCACATTAGGAGATACGCTGTAGCCATTACTGTAAAGGCCGTAATGCTGGTCGCGAAGGTTGGCTGTGTCGGGATTGTAAAAGTTATTGAGTGAGTAGTATGATCCGTCTCCTGTCTTTTCATTGGCATTTGCGGAGATATTGAGTGATATAGTACGGCGAGGCTTGCTGAACCTATGTTGTATCAGCAGGTTGTTTGTTGAGTTATATCCTTTATTGTTGGCTGTGTTGTTATTATTAGTCCGGCTGGAGATAAATTCGCCGAGGCTGTCAACCGCGGAAGTGCCGTTCGTTGAGCGGTTGTCCTGGTAACTAAATCCAGGGGTAAAGGTGATCGAGTTGAATGAGTCGATCGTATATTCAAACTTCATGTTCGCCCTATGGTTCAGGTTGCGGGAAGTTGTGTTATCATCTTCATTATATACATTGTCTGTATCGGACGTGGAGAAGTAGTTGCGGGTAATATCGGAGTTAGTGGAGTTGTTTGTGCCATTATAAAAGTAGCTGCCTGTGAACTTCAGTTTTTTGGTGATATTATCGGTATAGTTGAATCCAAAGGAATTGGTTGTCGTAATGCCGTTTTGCTGCCCAACAGAAAAGTTATTGCCGCCACCATAGCCGGGGCCGCCGCTGTTGCCACCCCTGCCGCCGCCGCCACGGTTTCTGCCGCCACCACCGCCTGTAATGCCCAGGATATCGTCTGCACTGAAATTTTGCTGGTTGATGTTATTGGACAGTCCTATGACAGACAGCCTGGTGTCGCCTTTGAAAGAGTTCAGATTGCCGCCGGCGATATACCGGTCATCGGTGCCATAGCCGGCATAGATCTTGCCAAAAGTGCCCGCACTCATGTTTCTTTTGGTGATGATATTGATCGTCTTTTGGGTATTGCCATCGTCGAAGCCGGTGAACTGGGCCTGGTCGCTTAGCTTATCGAATACCTGTATCTTATCAATGATCTCGGACGGGAGGTTCTTCAGCGCCAGGGTAGGGTCAGTGCCAAAAAAGGGTTTGCCATCCACATAGACCTGCTGCACTGCTTCGCCATTCACCTTTACCCCTGAGTTGTCCGACGTTACCCCGGGCATTTTTGTTACGAGATCTTCGGCTGTGGCGTCAGGATTGGTTTTGTAGGCATCGGCATTGAACTGTGAGGTATCTCCTTTTTGTTCTGCCCGTATCTGCTTTCCGGTGACGGTGACCTCTTTCAGCTTGGTATCATTCGACTTCATTTTCACGAGGTTCAACACCACATTTTTGTCGGCAATGGTGATGGTCTGCGATACGGACCTATACCCCATATAATTGAACACGAGCAAGTACCGGCCGGCAGATATTTCCCCGAATTCGAAATTGCCAAAAACATCCGTTACCATTCCGGTCCTGATCGTGGTGTCGGTGGTCTTAGTGCAGGTAACGGCAACTCCTATCAGGGCGGACATATCGCCGGCGTCAACTGTGCGGCCGGATATACTATAGGTCTGGGATAGTGATAGCAAGGGAGCGCAAACAAGGTACAAGAGGACGAGCGGCCGTAAGATCATTGCGTGTTTTATAGTGTTATTAGACACTAATGTAAAGATAAGGTTTAACTCACACCCCTATTATAAATCTGTAATTGTAAGCATTTGACAATCTACGCTTTCAGTTGCCGTTTACGTAACATCTCAAACCCGAAGACGTTCATCAGCAGTAAAAGCATGCCATAAAAAGTGTCTTCTACGGGGATGGTAGCCATGCGGATCCCGAGGTTGTAGTTATTGTTGTATATCACAACCGGTTCATCCGGCCCGGTGCCGGTAAGGATGCCGTTGGAAATGAAAAAAGGAATAAGAATGACAAAGAAGGATGCATAAAAGGCCGGCATGAATCTGTAGTTCCTGAAGCTGAGTATGGATAGCAAAAGAGAGAGTAACAAGAAGGTGACCGATGTGTAGAGGGCACCCAGGTGAAACAGCGCGATAGCAGCAAGGCCAACTATGAGCATGTATGAAAGCCATTGTGACGATGTATGAAACCGTTCGAATTGAAAGAAGGCGTTAAAGCAATAATAGGTGAACGTGCAGGCATAGGGTATGCATAAAAAGAAAAGATACTCTTCAAGGGGTAGGTGAAACCAGAATAAGCCAAGCACATACCTGGTGTTGAAGCTCCAGATGCCCATCTTTGTAAAAATGATATCCCAGGCTATGAAGAAAGAAGCTGTGATAAGGCAGGGTAGCGCAAAGTACCGCCATTGATGGTGGAATTTTATCCGCGGGTGGAAAGAGCAAATGAAAGGAAACAAAATGCAGCACGAGTCCACCAGCAAGTAGGTATATCTATCGGGCAGGTTCACTTTATTTCAATTGGGGTTTCTTCAGGGCATCCCTGAAGTAGCTCATTGGTACCCACAGCATGCCAAAACATTCGCCGTCTTCTTTGCTCAGGTGTTTGTGGTGCATTTTGTGCGCGCGCCTGATCGCCTTGAAATAAAAGTTGTCGGCATTTCTGAATAGCTTGAAACGCTGGTGGATGAATATATCATGAACCAGGAAGTATGCGGCGCCATAGATGGTGATACCCAGTCCGGCATATAATAGTGGTGAAATGCCTGCATAAACCCCGAGTGCCAGGAAGATGATACCCGGGACCGCGAAGATGAGGAAGAAATAATCGTTCTTCTCAAAGAAAGAGGACGGGTTCTTCCTGTGGTGGTCTTCATGCAGCCGCCATAGCATGCCATGCATCACATATTTGTGTGTAAGCCAGGCAACACCCTCCATTCCGAAGAATGTTGCCATAAGGATCAATAGATTCATCTGCCACATATTATGCCGCCTTTTTACGTTTGAATAATTCCCCGAGTGTCGTTGCCCTGAAGTCGAATATCTGTTGCAGTTTCTTTTTTACAAAAAGTGAGTGCGCCACCTGCCCGATGATGCCCAGTGGAAGAGCGTACCGCACATCATCAGTCATCAAGACTCCGTTCTCTACAGCAGTGAATGTATGTTTATGTTCCCAAAGCTTATAAGGGCCATGGAGCTGTGTGTCTATGAACATATCCGGTGCCTGCACATCTTTTATTTCAGTTGTCCACTTTACAGGTATGCTGAAAAGTGGCCTCAATGTGTAAGATATAAGCATGCCATTCCGGATAGGGGTGTCATCCGGTGCAGATACAATCCTGAAATCCATATCTCGCGGAGTTATCTTTGGCAGGTTGCCCGCGGAGCTGAAGAAATCCCACGCGTCACTGATGCTTACCGGTAGTAATTGCTCACGGTGTAAAGAGTATATCTTCATTTGCTGTCAAACAATTGTTTTTGTTTATCCCTGATGCAGATCCTGAACCACTCTGTATAGTGCTGCGGGTTTGTACTTACATCGGCCAGCAATGAACTAACATCCATATACTTCCAGTCACTGACCTCATTACTGTCGGGGGCAGGAGTAGTATCGCAGATGCCGGTAAATACATGGTCGAACTCATATTCGGTCAGGCCGTTGTCCAGACTTGCCTTGTACACAAAAGAAAATCTATCTTCCAGGTCGGAGATGATCCCCATTTCTTCATATAGCCTGCGCATAGCAGCAGTTTTTGTGCTCTCTGCAATGCGTGGGTGACTGCAGCAGGTATTTGACCACAAGCCGCCGGAATGGTATTTATTCCCGGCACGTTTCTGCAATAACATTTCACCCTTTGAATTGAATAGGAATACAGAAACTGCACGGTGCAGCAGCCCTTTTTCATGCGCTTCCAGCTTAGGCATTATTCCTATCTCGTTATCGGCTTCATCTACAAGTATCACCAGTTCGCTCATCAATGATTATTTTATTCTAAGGTATTGCTTTATTTTTTCTTTCAGATCGTTATCGGGTGTTTTGTTCCAGTTATTCAGCAGGTATTCCTTGTCGCCTTTCACCTCGTTGCTGTACCCGAGGAATGACGGTATATTTGTCTGAATACAATACCGGATAAAACGTGCTTCGAGGTTTCCTGGTTCCGATGCCAGGGATGATTCTACCAATTCTTTTCCCTTTTTGAAATAATTGTATTTCCGGTAAGGATTGATCGTATGATTTGCCAGCATCATAATGGAAACGCCTTTGTAGCATACCAGTAAGGGCGGGCTTACAGGTGTAATATCTTTCAGGTGCTCATACAGTTGTTTTGCCGCAGGCTTATCTTCTGCTGCACGATAGTAAAGTGCTCTCAGTTCTGGAATAGTAGGTGCGGCAAAGGACACAGACGACCAGAAGAGTGCAAAAAGAACGATATATCTCATAGCATATTGAGTTGGTGGCGAACTACAGATTGAAACATGAGGGTTAGCTTCCGGTGGTCGGGTATGCGTATCCGGGCCGATAAGATGCGTTCGGCCGGTGTTTTTTTGATGAGCATAAACAAACGGGTGTAGTAGAAATAAGCCAGGTAAACACCTCGCCGTGATGAAAGTGGCAGCATCCGAATGCCGGTCAGGGCGTAGTCAAAGTCTTTTTGAATATCCTGCTGGATCATTTCCTTCTCCGTATGGGAGAATCGTTTGAAGTCAACATCCGGGAAATATGTCCTGCCGAGCACTTCATAGTCGGCCCTGATATCACGGAGGAAGTTGACCTTTTGGAATGCGGCCCCCAGCTTCATCGCGAATGGCTTTAGCTTATTGTACAATTCCCTGTCTCCATCAGTGAACACATGCAGGCACATAAGACCTACTACTTCCGCAGAGCCAAGAATGTAATCGTTATAGGAGTCGCCGGTGTGTTCGGTCTGCCTCAGGTCCATCCTCATGCTTTTAAGAAAGCATTCAATCAGTTTGTGGTCAATCTGATACTCATGTACCACATGCTGAAAGCTGTTCAGCACCGGATTAAGGCTTATCTTCCGCTGTATTGCTTTCCAGGTCTCGGTTTCAAATTCGGTAAGGAGTGTTTCCTTGTCATAGTCGTGAAAAGAATCTACTATCTCATCTGCAAAACGTACAAAGCCATATATGGAGTATATAGGAGTATGTAACTTTTTGTCGAGGAAGCGGATGCCTAAAGAGAAGCTGGTACTATACGCGCGTGTTGTGACCTTGCTGCATATGGTAGATACCTTGTCAAATAATTGCTTCATGATCTTGTAGATTTTAATTGTTTGGTTAATTGCTCTGCGGCTACCTGCCCGGAAATAAGTGCAGGCGGGACACCGGGGCCCGGTACTGTCAGTTGTCCGGCGTAGAACAAGTTCTTTATCTTCTTGTTCCGCATTGATGGTTTCAGTACTGCTGTTTGCCTCAAGGTATTTGCCAGCCCATATGCATTGCCTTTATAAGCATTGTAGTCTTGTGTAAAATCATTGATGCAATAGCTTTTACAGTAAACAATGTGAGATTCTATTTCTTCTCCGCACAGTTTCTCCATACGTGATATGACCATACTGAAGTACTTTTCTCTTATCTCGTTTGTATCTGCAAGTCCGGGTGCAATAGGTATAAGTATGAAAAGGTTCTCGCTGCCCGGAGGAGCGACAGAAGGGTCTGTCTTTGAAGGGCAACACACATAGAACAATGGGTCGGCAGGCCATTGTGGCTGTTCATATATCTCACGGGCATGAGCATCAAGAGAGCTGTCAAAGAACAAGTTGTGGTGTATCAGTTTGCTGATCTTCTTATTCACGCCTACATAGAATATCAGTGAAGACGGTGCCATTGTTCTTTTATCCCAATAAGCTTCATCGTAATTTCTGCAGTCGTCAGAAAGCAGGTCCTGCTCTATATGATGATAGTCGCCGGTAGCGATTATGCCATTTGTGGTAAATGTGGTCTTATCAGTTGTCAGGGATATTGCGGTGTCGCCTGATGTGTTGATCTTTCTTACAGAATTTGCCGTTTCAATGGAGACTCCGAGTTTTATTGCAAGCTGCTCCATGCCCTTAATGATCTCAGTCATTCCTCCCATCGGGTACCAGGTGCCCAGTTCCAGGGCAGCATAATTCATGAGGCTATATAAAGCCGGTATCTGCCGGGGCATGGCGCCAAGGAACAGTACAGGGAATTCCATCAATGCTACAAGCCGCTCATCTTTGAAGTAGCTCCGCACGTGAGTACTTACAGAGCGGAGGACATCGAGCTGCGTAACACCTTTGAGGACATCATATTTTGCGAATTCCAGCCATGAGAAGGATGGCTGATAGACCAGGTGCCGCATGCCGATGTCATATTTGTATCTGCCACCCGCCAGGAATTTTCTGAGCTTCGCAGCACTCCCTTTTTCTATTGACTCAAATACATCGTATATGTCGTTCATTTTAGCCGGTATCTGAACAATATTGTCCGCTCCGAATATCATCTGAAAGCCGGGGTCTAACTGTACCAACTTATAGTAGTCTTCGGTGCTTCTGCCAAATGCATTAAAATATCGTTCGAATGTATCGGGCATCCAATACCAACTAGGCCCCATATCGAACATGAAACCATCCTCGCTGAATGCGCGCGCCCGACCGCCGGTCGTAGTATTCTTTTCAAATACAGTTACTTCATGCCCGTGTTTAGCAGCGAAGCTGGCTGCTGAAAGGCCAGAAAACCCGGAACCGATAACTGATATTTTACTCATTTATGTTTATAATTGTCGATAAAAAAATAAACGATAAAACACCTTTATAACCTATTTTGTTTATTAATACCGATTTTTGAAATAACATTATGTTTAACAAAAGTACAATAAAGTTAAACAAAATAAGTATCACGTAAATTTATTTTCCTGATGATATTATAGGTAATCCCAATAGTGAGGACGTATTCTTCTATGTCAATAAGAGTTCCTGCAAAAATGTTTCGGGTATATACCAAAAAAGACCGGCAATAATTTATTGCCGGTCTTTTTTTAGTTCTTCGTTAGATCAGAAAGCAAGGTCGCGATAATATTTCTTCCGGTAGTCGAGTGGAGAAAGTCCTGTTATCTTTTTAAAAACAGTTCGGAAAGCCTTGCTGTCAGAATACCCTACAGCATACATGATCTCATTGATATTTTCTCTGCCCGATTCCAGGCTTTTCTTAGCAGCCTCTATCTTCACTCTCTGCAGGTATTCTACAGGAGTGTTTGATGTCGCTTTTTTGAACCTCCGTTCGAAGTTGCGCCTGCTGATAAGGAAGAGGTCGGCGAGCTGATCGACAGATATTTTTTTGCTTACATTATTTTCAATGTACTCCTGTGCCTTCTTTATCGGCTCATCCTCATGCACCTTCTGCCCGTTGAATATAGTGAATTGTGACTGGTTTGCCCTGTCGTAATCAACTTCCAGTACCTTAGATATATAGATGGCGGTTTCTCGCCCGCAATACTTCTCCACGAGGTAAACAATGAGGTTGATAAATGAATAGGCGCCACCGCTGGAATAGATTCCCCGGTCGCTGGTAATGATCTTTTCTGTGACCAGTTCCACATCGGGAAACATCTGCCGGAAAGCATCTGCCGCCATCCAGTGTGTAGTGCATTTTCTGCCATCGAGTAAACCGGTAGAGGCGAGCAGGAATGCGCCAACGCATAAGCTGGCCACTTCCGCACCCTTTTTATAATGGTTGCTGAGCCATGGAATGAATTCCACATTCAATGTAAGTGCTCTCGGTTGCAAGGCCGGAATAATGATAAGGTCTGTCTTGGTGATATCGGCTATCGTTTTATTGGGGTGAACAGAAAAAAGCCCGTGATACAGGATGGTATCTGTCCCCAGTCCCACAAGATGAATATCGAACAAAGGTTGCCGGCCGGTTTTTAGGAAATAGTCATTTGCAGTGCGTAGCGCCTTGAAAGGGCCAATGATGCTGCTGAGTATGCACTCGCCTTGCGGCACTATAATAGATACGTGTTTCATATCCTGATATTTTTTGCAAAGTTATGGTCTTCGATTGTCGCAATCAACCCTTCAGATTGTCGTATTTACACGCCGCCATGTATTGTTTATGACAATAATTTTGTGTCATAATCTTTCAAAACATTATCTGACAAACTAAAAACAAACTTTATGGACGGTACAGTAAACATTCTCAACTGGTTTGAAATATCCGTAAATGATATGGCCAGGGCAAAGAAATTCTACGAGGCAGTATTCGACGTTAAAATGGAAGAAACGGAAATGATGGGCATGAAAATGGCCTTTTTTCCTGCTGAAAACATGAACGGAAAGGTATCGGGCGGACTGGTACAAGGTCCTATGCATAAGCCTAGTGCTGACGGTGCAAAGATCTATTTCAATGGCAACCCGGACCTCTCGGTTGCGCTAGGCAGGGTAGAAGCGGCAGGTGGTAAGGTAACAATGCCTAAGACTGCCATATCTCCGGAGATCGGTTATATGGCTTTTTTCGTTGATTCTGAAGGAAATAACGTGGCGATGCATTCCGGCAACTAATTTTTTATTTTAACCGAAAGCAATATTTATGACAGAGTCAATAATTCCGCTGAAAACCCAATTTGACCTTCATACAAGGTTGTATGCCAATGTTCTGGAAGGTATCACTAACATGGATGCTGACGAAAGAAAACATGAAGCTATCAACAATATGAAATGGATTGCGGGTCATTTACTGAATACAAGGGTAGCCTCTATCAGCCGTATGGTAGGAGGTGAGCCATTTACGGGGTACACAGACCAGTTTGGTCGTGGAAACGGGTATGATCCGAAGGCAACCTATCCTGCCCTGGATGAGTTGGTAAGCCAATGGAAGCAAAGATCGGGTGAGATCAGTGAGCGTCTTGGACATATGTCAGTAGATGCGTTGGCCGGCGCTGCGCCATTTGCCGCCCCTGTGAGTGATGATACGTTAAAGGGTACGCTATCATTTCTCATATCACATGAGGCCTATCATATAGGCCAGTTATCTATTCTCAGGAAAATGGCCGGTAGCCCGGCGATGGAGTATAAATAGAGAGGGTGGATAGATATTAAAAGACGCTGTATTTCACAGCGTCTTTTTTATTTTTATAAGGCCGTGTCATAATTTCAGACGATTTTTTTTACTTTGTATCACGTATGAATTTTAAAAGCCTTATACTATTTCTAGCTTCCATATTCGTTATTGCGCTTATCTACAACCTTCCTATGTATAATTCGTGGATGGAGCGGAAGATCATTCCGGTAGCAAATATTCCGGATCAGTTAGAGCATATCGATATTGAAGAGCGAAGGGTTTCACGTTATGGGTACACTTATTCTGTCTTAAAGGATATGCAGATCAAGCTGTCGGCAGAACAAAATGTGGTAGTGCTGATTCCTCCGCAGGACTACTTGCGGGCAAATAAAATTAACGATTTTGATGAGATAGAACCGTCTCTATTTTATTATTTTACCGGTTTGAATTCGGTCGGTATGCTAAGCCCGAATATTGAACAGGCGACTTGGGCAATAGTTGCAGGTGCTCCCGGGCAGATCATGTTATCGAAATTTCATAGCAGGAAGGATTATGACTATGTGATGGAAAAATTTATTAAATACAAGAAGAAGATATGAGTTTCGCCGGCTTATTATACCTGATACTTACTCACTACTTAATTGGCAACGGAATACTCAGGTATTTCAAAGTACAGCAAAGTGATCTGGCAAACGTTTGTCTATCATTTATGATCGGTGTGCCTTTGATGTCGTTTGTGCCGTGTTTTTTGCAACTGATGCATATTCCGCTTGCCAAGATGAATGTGGCTACAGGAATAGGTGTTTTCGCTGTTTTATGTTATGTACCCGCCATTATTTATTCAAAGCCCAGGCTTATTACGTTGCCTAAATTCTCTCTACCAAAGTTGTATGAATGGCCTTTCTTACTGATACTGCTGGCTTTGGTAATCATTAGCTTATGGAGATGCTTCTATATGCCTCCTTATTCCAGGGACATGTTGTCAGGCCCTGAGTTGGTTGCAGAGTATGCTGTCAGGGAAAAGACATTCATTAATTCGGTCTTTAAGATCGATCTATCAACGAGCAACAACTACTTCAAATCATTCTATATCACAGCCCTTCAGGTTGCCTACAAATTATTAGTATTTCCTTTCGGCGCTTTATGGTTGAGTGTGCTTTTTGTATCATTTACTACATGGTTGTTTTCCCTTGTACGTCAGCGTCAGCACCCGTGGATCGCGGGAATCCTGATGTTGCTCTATTTTGCTGTTCCAGAATTGTTTGCTTACACATTCGTGATCTTATATGACTACAGCAATATGGTGTTTTTCTTTAGTGGATTCTGGTTCCTGACGAGATACATTCTTGATAAGCGTACCAGCGACTTTGCTTTCTCAGCATTCCTTTTTGGATTAGCCACGTTTATCAGAACAGAATCGCTTATTCTCATTGCTATGCTTGCACCAATGCTTGTGTATAACCAGTATAAGGACAAAGTCCCTATCAAGAAGATACTATTGCAACTGGCAGTTTTCGGCATAGTGCCATTTTTGTTCTATAATTTATGTATAAACGGATTTGTAAGAAATTTTGTGCCAATTAAGCTGAATCTGGGTAAGGAGATCAACACGAATCTTTCAGATATTTCGGGGTTGACGGACAGGTTACGAGATATTGTTTCTGTGCTCATTTTCTCAGATGCAGGTCAGACGTATTACGGTCTTTATTTCCACATTTTTCTTGCCATTTTGGTCACTGATCTGATTTTTTTCAGAAGATTCAGTAAGGAGGCCCGTATGGCTTTATATGGTGTTGGGGTTATTTATTTTGGTTTGGGTTTTATCGGATATCTGTTACCCCTTGCAGACCTTAGTAATACCACCAAGAGGGGATTGTTCAAGGCTGTGCCAATCATTCTTATGTATCTTATTAACAGTGGCTTTATTTCCAGGATATCAGATGCGATAAGAAAATGGGAAGTGCCCGGTCTGGCAGCACCTGTAGCTGCTGAGCGACAAAGGCCGAAGCCTGTGGCACAATCACCTGCTGCATCTACAACCTCGGCGGTGGGGAAGAAGAGTAAAAAGAAATAATTACTTATTCAAGTATTGCAGCATTTCTTCAATATGCTTGCGTTCATTGCTTAGACGCGGGACCTTATGCTGTCCACCCAACTTGCCTTTGTCTTTCAGCCAGCGTTTGAAGCCATCTAATGGCATTTGGTGAACTATTGGCTTGCGTAATGCAATATCTTTATGTCGCTTTGCTTCGTAGTCTGAGTTAATGGCTTGCAGCGATTTGTCGAGCAATGTGGTAAAAGTATCCAGCGGAACGGGCAGGTATTCAAACTCTATGATCCATTCATGGGCACCATTGCTACTGTCCGTCATGTATACAGGAGCAGCAGAGTAGTCTGAAACAATGGCTCCCGTTTCGGCACAGGCTATCGCAATAGCATTATCTGCATTGTCTACAATCAGTTCTTCTCCAAAGGCGTTGATAAAGTGCTTCAGGCGGCCTGAAACCTTGATGCGGAACGGATCCAGCGAAGTGAACTGGATCGTATCTCCAACTATGTAACGCCACAGCCCGCCATTGGTACTGATAACAATTGCATAATTCTTATATAGCTGCACTTCTTTCAATGTCAGTGTGCGTGGCTGTTCTTTTCCATACTCCTCCATTGGCATGAACTCATAGAATATGCCATGATTCAAAAACAGCAACATACCTTCCTCATCTTCTCTGTCTTGCGCTGCAAAAAAGCCTTCGGATGCATTATAAGTTTCCCTGTAGTGCATATTCGGAGACGGGATGAACTGCTCGAATTGCCTGCGATATGGCGTAAAGTTAACACCGCCATGAATATACAGCTCAAGGTTTGGCCATATATCGAGCAAGTTGTTGGTGCCAGTTATCTCAAATATCCTTTTTATAAGTACAGTTGTCCATGTAGGTACGCCGGCTATATATGTTACATTCTCCTGTATAGTGCTGTGTGCCATGCGCTCTATCTTTTCTTCCCATTCGTTCATTAGCGCGATGGAGAGCTCCGGAAGCCTGAAGAGCTGACCGGCCAGGGGCATGTTCTGTAGCATTACAGCAGACAGGTCTCCGAAAAATGAGGCTCCATTCAGCTGATTTATCTGGTGGCTGCCACCTAATACAAGGCACTTGCCGGAAGTAACGTTGGACTGTGGGTTGTCGCGCATATACAAGGCAAGGACATCTTTACCACTTCTGAAATGGGTATCGTCCATTGATTCTTTACTGACCGGGATGAATTTGCTTTTATCGCTGGTAGTACCGCTCGATTTAGCAAACCATGTGATCGGGGACGGCCAAAGAATATTCTGGTTGCCCTCTAATATGCGATGTATATATGGTTTTAGCGTTTCGTAATCGTTGATGGGTACGTTCTTTTGAAACTCAGCAATACTGTTGATATGTTCAAAATTGTATCTTTTCCCGTACTCTGTGAATTGCGCCGATCCTATCAGGTGGTTGAATACCTGCTGTTGTGTATCTATGGGATTGTGCATGAAGTTATCAATTGCGCTTTGGCGCAATTTGATCAAACCTTTGAATGCGGGACTAATTATACTCATTATCTGTAATTATGTGGGCAACAGGTGTTATTGGCCGATCGGCTTTGGTGTTTTTCGTTTCAATTCAAAGTTTTGACCGAGATAAACCCTTCGCACCTGTTCATCTGCAGCAAGGTCCTCCGCTGTGCCGGCTTTTAATATTTTGCCTTCAAAAAGGAGGTATGCTCTGTCTGTGATGGAGAGCGTCTCCTGTACATTGTGGTCTGTGATAAGAATGCCAATATTCTTGTATTTAAGCGTGGCGACAATACTTTGAATATCCTCAACGGCTATAGGGTCTATACCTGCAAATGGCTCATCCAACAATATGAATTTAGGGTTAACTGCAAGTGCCCGCGCTATTTCAGTTCTTCTGCGCTCACCTCCGCTCAATACATCTCCGTTGCTTTTTCTTACGTGATTCAGGTGAAACTCATCCAGTAGCTCCTGTAATTTGGCCTTTTGTTCGCCTTTGGTCATTTTCGTCATTTCCAATACGGCTGCAATGTTATCTTCCACCGACAGCTTACGGAAGATAGAAGCTTCCTGGGGAAGATAACCAATACCCATTTGTGCCCTTTTGTACATGGGCAGTTTGGTAATGTTCAGATCGTCAAGGAATACTTCACCCTGGTCGGGTTTCACAAGCCCTACCACCATGTAGAAAGACGTGGTCTTACCTGCGCCATTAGGCCCCAGCAATCCAACTATCTCACCTTGGTTCACGTCAAACGACACATTGTTTACTACCGTGCGTTTACCGTATTGTTTTACAAGTCCTTGTGTGTATATCCTCAATTCAGGCCCTTTTGTGCAAAAATAACAAACATGGGCTAAAACAGGGCGTTAGCAGTCAAGCTTATAGATTCCGGTATAGTTATTTCTCGATAGTTTAACAATTGACAGTCATAGGAATAACTACTCATCAGAATATCTTGGATGCTATGTACGAGAATAAACCCAGTACAAGGCCGGATGCAGCGCCAATGATAAGGCTCATGATGAGCATAGCTACAGTATTAGACACGTGCCATTGATCTACCATACGGGCAAAATTGTGAGCTGCATCAACATTTTTTGTGTAATAGTCAGCCGAAAAAGCTGAATGTACTATTCCCATCCAGATACTATCGAAAAGACCGGTGAAGAATCCATGCAGAAAATATCTTTCGATAGCATATTCAGCAATACGGTGAGCAGATATAAGGAAAATTACGAGCCAGCAAACGGGTTCATATTTGGCTGATATGATATAAGTTGTTGCAAGCCCCATTAAAAGCCCCCATAATGATAACCCTAATATCAGCTTCCAGTTCATGTTGTTTATTTTAATCATGTAAAGCTAATAAAAAATGTCAAGTGTTGATTTTTAAAATTATTTTGAGTTATCTTAGCGCAAACTTCGGTTTATGAAAAAAGGGCGTTTCCTGGCATTAGTATTGGTATGTTGTTTTGCTGTAATATCTGGTTGTATTAAGAATCAACCTTACCATACGACTATTGATCCGTCCCTTACCGCCGACATCGGCTCCTATAAATTTACTGCTGAGACCGTATATCCGGCTACTCTTGATTCTCAGGCACATGATAGTATCACAGGCTTGCTGATCATAGCCAAAACTTCAGATCAGACAGCACACAATGATAAGATAGTGCTGTATGTGAATAAGTACAAAAATGTCACAGGTACGTATTCTGTTGTAAGGAGTGAGGCTGGAGCTTATTATCTGCATTCAAATGTGAAAAGCGTAGCTGCCGCGGGTGTAGTATCTATTACACATATTTATTCAGACCATCTTGAGGGGTATTTCTCGTTCACAACTACCGATGGGATCGTTGTGAAGAATGGTGCCTTTAGTGTAGGCAAGCCTTAGCAGATACGAAAATCATCGTTTTAGCGTTATCTTTATTACAGCTTAATCAGGCTATGAAAAAGCTATTGATCCTTTCTTCAGTCATGCTTGCTGTTGGTTATGGTGCCTGTAAAAAGCCATCAGGACCGGCCAATGGTAATAGTGTTCAGCCTAACAATAATCTGGACTCTCTCGTTTTTATGACCGCTGCAATTAACGGAACTGACTGGAAAGCAGACTCGGTTTTTGGATATCGTGTAAAAAATTCAGGTAATGATTCCGGGAAAGTGAACCTGATGATCACAGCGATCAGCAAAGGCAACGGAGATCCCAGCACAATTGTGTTCAACATTTACAACTATACGGGGCCGCAGAAGTATATCATCAATCCACCGTATGTTACTGCAACCTACTACAAGGGTACAACCAGGTTTTATGCCACTTACGGCGACGTAAATATCACCAGCAATGCCAATTATTCGCTGATAGGCGATTTTTACTTCTCTGCAGACATTTATAATGTGAATGGCTCGTTCAATGTAGCAATGCCTTGATCTTGTAATAAACTAAAATAAAGAAGCTGCTCACAGAGCGGCTTCTTTATTTTAGTTCTGTCATATCTTTATTTCAGGTCGGGGTGTGGAGGAGGAACATTGGATGTGCCTTGTTCGTCAGCATTGGCAACCCTGTATGTAACAATGTTCTCATCGCCCGCCTCTCCATATTTGAATATGAATCGATCGCGGCTAATGTTGTTCTTTTCGCTCATGTGTTCAATGATAGCATTCACATGCTCCCATGAATGTTGTTCTTTCACTTTGCTGCCATTGCCACCACCAACTATCACCACTTTGCACAGAGGGCTAGCCTGCATCTGAGATGCCAGTACTGCCAATTGCGCTTCTGTACCCGTACTGATATGGTTAGAGCCGGCTGTGAACAGCACAGTGCCTGCTCCAATATTACCGCATGCACCATTTTTGCCTCCGGTGCCCATGATATCCTTACAGCCGTCGGGACAAGGACACTTACCTACACCATCAGCGTCTACGGGCTGGCACTCGGTAGGTGTAATCAGTTGTTTGTCCTTATAATCAGGTACACCATCGCCATCAGTATCCAGCGGGCAACCGTGAGCATCGACAGCAACTCCTTTAGGTGTTTTAGGACATTTATCGAACTGGTCTGTGATTCCGTCATTGTCTTCGTCAGGCAGTACGGGGTTCGGGAGTATCATATGACGAGGGTAAGACAACTCGCTGTATCCGTGATCCAAAGGATTGATCCAGTAAAGGGGCTCCACGGATTTCTTTTTAGTGTTGATGTTGTAGTTAAGGCTAAAGGAGAAATAATTTACCCTATCAGTGACACGGCCTGTTGCGGGACTATTTCCCAGAGACCTGCCATATACAGTTCCATCAAGGTATCCGTCGGAGGGTAGCATATACCTCTCTTCCAACTGGATATTGATCTTTTTGTTCAGTTTATACTGTACACCAGCACCAATGCTTGGTGCAAAGTCAAGCCGTTTCTTCATGAACATGGCACCACCATCGTTATCGGCGGCGCTTTCGTAAGTTTTGTCCATTTTCTTACGCAGAGCCTTGCGGATCTTAGGATTCTTCTCTGATGGATTGGTAACTATACTTCCAAAATTATACGGTTGAAAATTCGGGTCAAGAGCATTCACCCAAGTCTTGTATCCAAGGGCACCTATGCCGAAGTATCCGAAGAAAGCAACCTTATTACGTGCATTATGGAAGTTGATATTGTAGGCATTGAACATGAGGTCGAGAGAGGCGGTAGTTGCTTCCATGCGTGTAGACCTGTAGATCGGGTTAGCAGGAACTCCCGCAGTTGAGTTCTGGCGAGGTGTATACCCAAACGTTGTATACGGTGCGTCATAATTGGCAGTTGGCTGAAGATCGAGGTTCTTGGCAACACCATAAATGAATTGCATGCGCATAGAGAAAATGTAGCCGATCGACTTCCGTACATTGGCATTCAGGCCCCAGCCACCTCCATTCCACAGCATAACCGTTGGCACATTTCCTATGATATTATACAGACCGCCACCCAAGCCCACTTCCCATTTATTCCGGGGTTTGGGCGGAAATATTTCCTGGTGGTCTATGTATTTATGGAACTGCTTGCTGGCTTTGCCTTTAGGATAATATGAAGAGTCAAGTACATCATAGTTCTTTCCCCTGTATGTCATATCTCTGTTCGACCATTGAGGTGCGGCAGTACCATTCTGGCCTGCCTGCGGAGCGCTTTCCTGGGCAAAAAGCTGTGAGAGGGAAGTAACTAATAAAGTGGTTAGTAAGAAGTACTTCATTCTAAGCATAATCCGGAAATTTATATTTGACTTTTTAACAGCTGTAAATGTGTAGTAAAGGTATACCTCATCACAACAAAAAACAAACTGCCCGATAAAATTAACTGCTATTTGTGCATTTTATTATGAGCAATCATTGTGCCAATAAAAATATTTATTGCGAATCAAATTCTTATTTCGACTTTTACACCAAATACGACCGATTTCCCTGATGGAGCTCGTACAAAAAGAAATAGGACAGGAGCTGTTATTGTTTGAGAAGAAGTTTGCTGACAGAGTAAAGACGACTCATCGGTTACTTGATCACATCATGCAATTCATTATCAGGCGAAAAGGGAAGCAGATGCGCCCGATGTTCGTATTTCTTTCTGCAAAGATCGCAGGGGGCATCAATGAAGTATCACACCGGGCCGCATCGTTGATAGAGCTATTGCATACAGCCACACTTGTTCATGATGACGTTGTTGATAATTCTGCCAAGCGAAGAGATTTCTTTTCTCTGAACGCGCTCTGGAAGAATAAAATAGCCGTACTTGTTGGTGATTACCTGCTTTCCAGGGGGTTGTTGTTGTCTATCGAGAACGGGGATTACAAGATATTGGAGATCACATCGCGGGCTGTAAAGGAGATGAGTGAAGGGGAGCTGATGCAGATGGAAAAGGCGAGAAAGCTGGATATCAATGAACAGGTCTATTTTGATATCATACGTGCTAAAACTGCATCTCTCTTGTCGGCAGCATGTTCTGCAGGCGCGTATTCTGCGAGGCAGGACCCCGCTGTCACAGAGCAGTTCCGCTTATTCGGTGAGAAGGTGGGCATTGCATTCCAGATAAAGGACGACCTGTTTGACTACGGACAGGATAACATAGGAAAGCCAACAGGTATAGATATTAAGGAGAAGAAGATGACGCTGCCGCTAATCTATACCTTGCAGAATGTAGATAAAGAAACACGTCGTAGGATCATCTATACCGTAAAGAATAATAGCACGGATAGGACTAAAGTGGACGAAGTGATTCGTGAAGTGCAGCGTTCGGGCGGGATTGCCTATGCCGAGCAGAAAATGAAAGAGTATATCAGCGATGCACTGGCTATATTGCACAACTACCCTGATACTACCGCCAGGAAGGCAATGGAGGAGTTGGTAAACTACGCTATAAACAGAAAATACTAAACAATTCGCGTTTCGATAAAAAATATATGAATTGATCACCAACGGTTTTCCTGTTTTCATCGTCTTATTATAAACAAAGGGTTAATGAATTGGTAAAATAATCCGGTATTTTCTTGGTGAAGTCAGTTTTTTTAACTTTTTTGCGAGTATTATCTAATTAAATATCATCTCTATAGCAGAAACATCTACTTGATCAAAATATTCTAACGTATGGCGTGAAACTTTACGTAACGTTAAAACCAAGTAGAAGCTATGCAGCTCACCCAACTTTCGGATGCCGAACTGATCCAGAAATACATTCATGGACATGAGTCCGCTTTGGAGATCCTTATCAACAGGTATAAAGACAAAGTATATACTTCGGTGTATATGCTGGTAAAAGACAAGTACCTTGCAGAAGATATTTTTCAAGATGCCTTTCTGAAAATGATCAAAACAATAAAAGAAGGCCGTTATGCCGAGCAGGGTAAGTTCCTGCCGTGGGCTGTTCGTGTTGCACATAATCTTTGTATGGACCATTTCCGACGCACACGTACACAAATACCGGTGACCCTGCCGGACGGGCAGGATATTTCGGTTTTGTTTGGAGCAGGCGATATGGCTTCCGATAGTATTGAAAAACGCCAGGTGCATGACAGTGTAAGAAAGTTGGTGGAAGACCTGCCGGAAGAACAGCGTGAGGTAATAGTTCTGCGCATATATGCCGACCTGAGTTTTAAGGAGATATCAGACCTTACGGGTGTCAGTATCAACACTGCGCTGGGCCGTATGAGGTATGGTCTTATCAACCTCAGACGTATGATATCTGAAAAGCAGCTTGTTTTGCGCTGATTTTCGAGGATTTAATTATTTTTGCTACATGTCCGGATTACCCCGATTCTTCTGTAACAGCCCTATGAAACAAGGTGGTAAGGTGTCGTTGGATGCCGATACCGCCAAACATATCTGGCAGGTACTGCGCATGCAGGCCGAGGACGTGCTGATGCTCACAGATGGCAAAGGCATAATAGCTGAGGGTATTATTGCAACTGCCGAGCGTCACAGATGTGATGTAGTGATCGATAAAATGACACATCAGCCAAGGCAAGGGGCACTGTTACATCTTGCCGTAGGATTTACCAAGAACAATAGCCGAAATGAATGGCTGCTGGAGAAGGCAACAGAACTTGGTGTTGCTTCGATCATTCCAATAACCGCGAGCCGATCTGAGAAAACTCATGTTCGTATAGATCGCTGGAGTAAGATTCTTCAGTCGGCAATTCTTCAGTCGCAACAATCATATCTTCCTGAGCTAACGGAAGTGATGCCGCTTCATGCTGTGATAAAAAAATACAGCCAGGCACAACATAAGCTGGTAGCTCATTGCATTGATGGTATCACGAGGCATCCGCTCCACGAAGAACTGAAACCGGCAGGGGCTACAATTCTGCTCATAGGGCCAGAGGGGGATTTTACAAGTGATGAAGTAAAGTTGTGTTTGGACAGTGGCTTCAAATCTATTTCATTGGGTGGTCAGAGGTTGCGTACCGAAACTGCTGCTATTGCGGCTGCAGCATACTATAATGTGATGTGTGATGTTAAGAAATAGGTTCTCTCATTTTTTTGTTATTCTTGTTTTTTTGTGCTGTGATGTTTCCGCACAGAATATGAAGCTTGCCCTGTTGGTTTATAATGGTGGAGGGGATTGGTATGCTAACCCGACGGCGCTGAAGAATCTCGCAAACTTTTGCAACGAGCAACTACATACAAACCTTGACCCTGTGGAGGCGCATGTGGAAGTTGGTAGCCCGGAAATATTCAACTACCCGTTCATTCACATGACCGGTCATGGCCGCTGGGCACTGAATGACGCCGAGGCACAGAACCTCAGAAAGTACCTGGAGGCAGGTGGCTTTCTGCATATCGATGATAATTACGGGCTTGATCCCTATGTACGTCCTGCATTAAAGAAGGTATTCCCCGAACTGGAATTGGTTGAATTACCTTTCTCATACCCCATTTATCATAGCAGGTTCAATTTTAGCAATGGCCTGCCGAAGATACATGAGCATGATAACAAGCCGCCCAAGGGTTATGGTCTTATTTACAAAGGCAGGCTGGTGTGCTTTTACAGTTATGAAACAGACCTAGGTGATGGCTGGGAAGACCTTGACGTTCATCATGATACACCGGAGAAGCATCTCGCTGCCCTGCAAATGGGCGCTAACCTGGTGCAATACATATTTACTACTAACCCGGCTACGCCATAATGGGTTATTCAGTATAAGTGTATAAGTAACTCTTGCAATCCTCCCCGTAATTTTTATCTTCGCTGCACACACACGGCATCGGGATATGACCACACCATTCATTCAGAAGCTATCTGCATTTTTTTGTGTCCTCATTCTTACCTCCTATGTTTCTGTTGCGGCAGAAAAAGACAAACTGGAGCGCCTGATGGAATTATACGCAACCAGCGATAACTTCAATGGTACTGTATTGGTGGCACGAAAGGGTACTATCATTTTGTCAAAAGGGTATGGTTACCAGGATGTGTCGAAAAAAATAAAGAACTCAGAACGTACTATCTTCCAGATAGGCTCTATTACCATGCAGATGACTGCCGAGCTGATCTTATTGCTCGACAGCCAGGGTAAGTTGAGCCTTGATGATAAAATATCACGTTTTTTGCCCGACTTTCCAAACGCAGACAAGATCACTTTGAAAGAATTGCTCACCCATACATCAGGCTTGTACGATTATATGAGCGATACCACACTGATGAACGAACCCGGGAAGCAATTGAAACAGGAAGACCTGTTCGCTCTGTTCAAAGACAAACCTCTTGCATTCACGCCGGGAGAGAGATTCCAATTCACAAACTCGAATTATGCTGTGTTGGCGCTTTTCATTGAAAAAATGACCAGGTGGAACTACAACGACCAACTGAAATACAAAGTGCTCAATACATGCGGTATGTATCACTCCGGTTTTGATTTTGTGAATCTTACAGATCCCGACAAGGCTACAGGGTATAAGAGTATTGAAAAAGAAACCGGTGTCGAGGCTTTTAATGTTGATTCCAGTCTTACTTATGGAGGTTTTGACCTGTATAGCACCGTTACAGACCTATACAAATGGCACAGATCTTTATTGAACCATGTGATGCTTCCCAAGGACTGGCAGGAGATAGTTTATTCTCCCAATAAGAATCATTATGCGCTCGGTTGGGAAGTGGAAAATTTGTTTCAACGAAAATTTGTTTCACACTCAGCTACAATCGGTGGATTCAGCGCCTGCATCATGCGCCAGGAAAATGATGATGTGGTAGTAGTGTTGTTACAGAACAAAGGTAAACAGACCGAGGTGAACAAGGTGATAGCGACCAATATTGTGAAGTGCCTTTATGATAAAGATTATAAAGTGCCGGTCTCAGATAATATGCTCGTGGACCGCGAGCAACTGGCGCAAAGGGCAAGAGTATGGGAGAAAGAACCCGATCACGAGGAAAGGGTAGTTGCTTCCAAAAAAGACAAAGAAAGGGATAGAGAAAAGGAAAGAACCGCAGAGGATAAGCCGGACGTAGCTGCACCCTTCATAGGGGATTATGTTTTCTCTACCGATTTTCTGATCAATATCACTAAGCGGGGTAATGAGTTGTACGGACAGATCAACGGGCAAGAATCCTATCACCTGTCAGCAGATAGTAAGCCGCTTTTCTATAAAGCAGGGCTTGACACAAAAATTGAATTCGTGAAAGACGAGAATGGCGCCATAAATAAGATCATATTGCACCAGCACGGGCGGGACGAACAGGGTATAAAGAAAGAGAAGTAAATTGCACCGGCAATATGAAGCATGCGTTCCTGATACTTACTCACTTTTCTCCTGAACATACGCTGAAGCAGGTGCAACGGCTGCAGGATGCCGGACATTATTTTTTTATTCATTTCGATAAGAAGCTACTGGTAGATACGGAGGATGTATTTTATAAACAGCTTGCAGCAGAACCCAATGTTACTATACTCAGTAAAAGGGTAAGTGTGCGCTGGGGGTCTGTAACCATGCTCAATGCCACACTGGAGCTGATAAGGAGCGCACTTCCAAAGAACGACATAGGGTATATGCACTTACTTAGCGGAGAATGCCTGCATGTAAAATCAGTTAAATACATTCACTACTATTTTGAAAAGAATAAAGGCAAGGAATTTATTGATCAGTTTACCATGCCGGTAAATTCGAAAGAACATAGCCTGAGCTACCGGCGTATAGATAAATATCACCTTTATAATTTTTTCGATTTTAAGTCAAAGAAGCTAAAGGACGTATTATGGCGCAATGTGAATACCGGGTTCAGGGTATTGCAGCGGTTGCTGAAACCAATAGGTATTTACAGGCGATATTCATCGAAGCTTCCTGTGCTTTATGCAGGCTCACAATGGTGGAGCCTAACGTATGGTGCCTGCAAGTATATAGTGGAGTACACCGAGCAGCACCCGGAGTTTTATGACCGCATATACTATTCACAGATACCGGATGAGTTCTACTTCCAGACGGTAATCATGAACAGTCCATTTAAGGATCATGTGGTGAGCAATAATCTCAGGTTCATAGACTTTATCGGTGCTACAAGCCACCCGCATGAACTGACCATGAAATATGTAAAAGGCCTCGCGGATGAGCATAAGATATTTGCCCGAAAGTTCACCCCGGCCAGTAAAGAATTGCTGGAGTACCTGGAGAAGAATGTGTATTAATTAGCACCCCGGGGGTTCAGGAAGCCCATGATCACCCACCATCTGAATCGCTCCAGCATCACAAATTTGCTCCACTGTCCTTTGAACAGGAAACCAATACCATAGAGCACAGCATATGCCCATTTGGCCTTGTACTCCAGCAGCTTCATAATGAGGCCCAATGTGTTTCCTTTCAGGCGAAGACGTTCGCCTCCTCCTATGCCCATGCTATGCCTCTTCACATAGTTCTTGTCAAACTTGTTGGATTCTACATTATGCAGCACCGCTACATGCGGCAGGTAATACACCTTGTGTCCGTGTGCCAGTATGCGCAGGTAGATGTCCTTTTCTTCATTGGCCAGCAGCCCTTTCCCCTTCCTGCCCAGTTCGGTGTTGAAGTATCCTATCTCTTCAAACACACGTTTTCTGAACGCCATATTGGCGCCGCACGGATAGCGCGCGCCGGTCAGTTGTTTTATTTTAGGTCCCTGGTCAAAATTTCCCACAAGCCCGAAGAAATATTTCGAATACCAGTCCGGGATGCCTGTCAGGAATACCGGTGTTATCTTTCCACCGGTTGACCATGTATCCGGATGCTCATCGAAGAATGAAGCAATAGACGATAGCCAGCCCGGCTGCGCCCTTGAGTCATCATCTAAATAGGCAACTATCTCTCCCGTTGCCTCACTGGCACAGCGTGTACGTGTATAAGAAACGCCTTGGTTCTTTTCGACGTAATACCTGAAGTTATAGCCGGGATGGTTTGCTTTATATTGTTCCAGCAGCGCAACGGTATTATCGGTGCTGTTGTTGTCCACAACGATCACCTCATATAGTTTCTTGTCGTAGTCCTGGCTGAAGATGCTTTCTACCGCGTCGATGATAAACCTTGCCCTGTTGTATGAGCAGATCACCGCGGAGATCTTGTAAGGGTATTCCATTTACATAACAAAAATACGATTTATAGTCAGAACCCGCAAAACGATGCGGCAGCCGTTAACATTACATTGGCTATCTTGTGAGGCAAAATTCAGATGGTATGTTCAGCTATTGGGAGCAGCAGAGTTTTTCTTTTTACGACCATATAGTGATCGGCGCGGGTATAGTGGGTCTCAGCGCTGCCATTGAAATAAAATGCAGTTTCCCAAAAGCGAGAGTACTTGTACTGGAGCGTGGGTTGTTGCCTACGGGTGCCAGTACCCGCAATGCAGGTTTTGCCTGTATGGGTAGCGCGTCTGAGCTGCTGGATGACCTGAAGCATACGAATGAAGATGAAGTGGTCAGCTTGTTTGAAGCGCGCAAGAAAGGCCTGGAATTGCTACGCAGCAACCTTGGAGATGATAAGATAGGGTATAAGGCAAACGGCGGACATGAACTGGTAAGCGAGCAGGAAATGTACATTTTGGATAAGCTCGATCGCCTTAACCGCCTGCTGATGCCCGTGACCGGAAGGCCGGCTTTTGAATTGGCCAGTGAACGTATCGGTGAGTTTGGATTCGGTGGCAGCTATTCAAAGGCACTCGTCGCACATAACTGCGAGGGTGAGCTAAACAGCGGCATGATGATGCGGGCGCTTACGGACAAGACTATTGAAAGTGGGATAGAAATAAAGACAGGAGCTGAAGTGGTGAACTTTAACGAGCATGAACGAAGTGTGTTTGTGGAGGTAAAGGATCCCTTCCGTAATGAATTGTGGCAACTGCGCTGCGAATCCTTATGTATATGTACCAACGCATTTACAAAACAGTTGCTGCCGGATGTGGATGTGGTGCCCGGGCGCGGGCAAGTGCTGATCACACAACCGATACCCGGGCTTAAGTTCAAAGGCATCTTTCACTTTGATCATGGTTATTATTATTTCAGGGAGATAGATGGCCGGGTGTTGTTTGGTGGCGGTAGAAATCTTGATTTTGATGGGGAGCGCACTACAGATATGTCGCTATCATTGCCGATACAGACAGACCTGGAACAAAAACTTGCTGATATCATACTGCCAGGTACTGAGTTTCTGGTGGCACAGCGGTGGTCGGGTATCATGGCATTCGGGGCGACTAAATATCCGATCGTCAGGGCATATTCCGCCAGGGTATTCGGAGCATTCCGCATGGGTGGCATGGGCGTGGCTTTGGGCAGTGAAGTAGGCAGGCGCGTTGCCACAATGATAGCGGATGCCGTCAGATAATGTCCTTAAGCGCTACGATCACATCTCCTATAGGTAGCCCCATCACATTGTAGTAATCTCCGTTTATTTTCTCAATGCCGGTAACTCCTATCCATTCCTGGATGGCATAAGCACCTGCTTTATCAAATGGTTTATACCGGCTGACATAGTGGGCTATCTGCTCATCGCTTAGCTGCCGGAAATATACTTCTGTGGTCACGGAGAAGCTCTTCTCCAGATCGCCGCGGCGGATGCACACACCGGTCACTACCTTGTGCATCCTACCGGATAGTTGCCTGAGTATGGATATAGCGTGGGTGGCATCTTTCGGCTTTCCGAGTATATGATGGTCGAGCAGCACTACCGTATCGGCTGCAATGACGATAGCTTCGTTCACAAGGTGGCGCACAGCATCAGCTTTTTTCCTGGCCAGGAATTCGGGTACTTCTTCACCGGGCATACCCAGCGGATTGGTCTCGTCAACATCTGCGATCAGCACGTCAAACTCGAACTCTGCCATCTCCATCAATTGTTTGCGGCGTGGTGACTGCGATGCTAATATGATCTTTTGCGGCACTTTTTATGATTTATGAGTGATAAATAAGTAGCGAACATACGCCCAGTATCATGATGAGTTTCAACAGGTGGCTGGCATTGTTGTAGTGTGCTTCATCGGCCCCTCTGAACAGGTAAACAGACCATGCGATAAGCGGCAGCACAAGGAATATCCCCACATATGCCGATAGCAACAGGAAACCTTTAAGGAAGAGCGCTACTGCAGCAACAGCCAGTGGTAGTATCACCAGCGCCGACAGCACAACCGTAAATAGTGTGGCATAGCTGAGCCCTTTTTTTATGGGCATTGTCACACAGCCTTCAGCTTCATCACCCTTCAGATCCTCCATGTCCTTCACAATTTCACGCATCCACGTCAACATAAATGCGAAGTAAGTGAAAACAGCCAAAACCCATACAGGCATTGATGACGGAGTGCCTGTTGACGGCAGGCTGATCTCATATTCTATGACTGGCTCGTAGAGAAACAGCACTGCGATCGTTAGTGCTGTCAGCAGACCCACTACTATATTTCCGGTCATGTATTGCCTTTTGAAATGAGTAGAGTAAAACCACAGCAGAAGTGTGCACGCGAGCTGCATCAGCAGCCACTCATAATGATGCGCCTGCCGGGCCACATATGCCGCCAACAGCAACGCAATGAAATTCAGGATAGAGTGGGAGATGATGGCTTGCTTGCGGGGTATTGTACGCTCCAGTACTACCTTGTCGGGTTTATTGATGGAGTCTATCTTAATGTCGAAATAGTCATTGATAATATATCCTGCCGCAGCTATCAATATGGTTGACAGGCTGATGCATAAAAAATTGAACGGGTTGAGTATCATGGGTCCTTGCGGCAAAATGATACACCACCACGCTAGTAACTGCGTAAGAAAAATGATCAGGAGATTCTTCCATCTTATCAGCCGCAGCCAGGCCATCGTATATGGTTATTGTTTGATCACTTGCCCCAGTTTGCCGGATCTATGCGCCACTGTTCCAGCGTAGATTTTTGCTCCGGTGCTATGAGTTTCTGGTCTTCACACACATCCATCAGCGCCTGGTAGTTGCTGATAGTATATAGCGGCAAACCAGCTTTGGCAAAAGCTTCATCTGCAACAGGAAACCCATAGGTAAACAAGGCGCACATACCCAGCACTTCAGCACCTTGCTCACGCAGCACGTCCACCACCTGCAAGCTGCTCTTTCCTGTGCTCACCAGGTCTTCCACCACTACCACTTTCTGGCCTTTTTCCAGCACGCCTTCTATCTGGTTGCCCATGCCATGTTCTTTAGGCTTCGAACGAACATAGATAAATGGAAGCTTCAATAGGTCGGCCGCCATCACACCATGAGCTATACCCGCCGTAGCCACACCTGCTACTACCTCGGCATCGGGAAATTTTTCCAATATCATGTTCGCCAGCTCACTTTTTACAAAGTCGCGCACATAAGGGAATGACAGTACCTTACGGTTATCGCAATAAACAGGTGAGTGCCATCCCGATGCCCATGTGTACGGGTTTTGCGGGTTGATCTGTAATGCTTTAATTTGCAATAGTTTCTCGGCAAAATGTTTTGGAGTGCTCATAAAGCCCAAACCTACGCCAAATAGCCAAACCTTCAAAAAATACGCCGCATGAATTACTCACAGAAAATATATTTTAATGACAAACCGCTAATACTTACCACATCGCGTGAGGAGGTTATTAAAGGTTACCCTGGGTCAGGTGCATTTTCTGTGTTACTTGGCGCTGATGAAAAAAACTTTACGTCAGCTGTTGAGTTTCTTGAGTGTATTGACATTCCCGGAGTCGTGATCGAGGATGCTTCATCATCTGCACTGGTTGATTGTCTGCACAGGATGTACCATTCTATAGATGCCGGTGGCGGGGTTACATATAATGAAGAGGGAGCTATCCTGATGATATATCGCAGAGGGCGTTGGGACCTGCCCAAAGGGAAGCTGGATGAAGGCGAGGATATAGCATCCTGCGCGCTTCGTGAAGTGAGTGAAGAAACGGGTCTGCAGCAGCTGACACTCCGAGAAAAGATATGCGATACCTACCACATTTATACCCTTAAGAATGAACGCATATTGAAGCGGACAGCCTGGTATAAGATGCAGGGCTCATCAACTGATACGTTGGCTCCACAGGAAGAGGAAAATATTATGGAGGCCCGATGGGTGCACGAAGATGAGCTTGGTCCTTTGATGTCACGCACATATGAGGCTATCCGCGAGGTGCTCCACCTTTCGGGGTTGAGATGGTGAAAGGATAATTAACTTTTCTGCTTCAAAGTGTTAACACGTCTGCAACACAAGCGTGACTAATTTTACAGAAAAATACACGATGTCAAAGTTTGGATCAGCACGGCCTGTGCATGACTTACTCAATGGTTGGTATGTGTTCAGGTGCAGAAGAATAATGTGGCAGATGATCCGTGATGTGCTGAGCGGTGGTTATCGTATGTCCTTGTTTACTGCAGTAACATTAGTTCTTGCGATTGTTTATGTTGTATTTCCTTTCGATCTTATTCCTGACCGTATTCCTGTTGCAGGCTGGATAGACGACGCGATAGTTCTGTACCTTGCACTAAGGCAATTATCGAAGGAAACACAGCGTTATATTCGTCACAAGGCTATGGAGCGGAAGAATAACTGATCATCGGATCTTTACCTGTTCGGGGAGGAACATTGCTGCGTTTCCGCCATTGCGTATCACATCCCTTACCAGTGTAGATGATATAGTAGAATATTCCGGGGAGCAGGTGAGAAATATTGTCTCAATATCCGGAGCCAGCATACGGTTCATATCTGCAATGGCTTTCTCATATTCAAAGTCGCTGATATAGCGTATCCCCCTAAGTATAAAATGCGCATTTACCTTTCTGCAGAAATCCACCGTAAGACCTTCATATCCTGTCACTTCTATCCTGGGGTCATTTCTGAATATTTCATTTATCCAGCCTGTGCGTTGTTCAACAGAGAACATTGGCTGTTTTGACGCGTTGATACCCACACCAATGATCAGCTTGTCAAATAGCGATACCGCGCGGGCTATTACGTCCACGTGACCGCGGGTCACCGGGTCAAATGTTCCGGGGAATAAGCAGATTCGTTCCATCAGTTCGCTGGTTGTGTGAAGAATGTAAATACAGTGGTACCGTAGTTTTTCATTCGCTGAAAGTTGGGGTGCTTCTGGTAATCGTTTCGGGGTGTATGCTCCAGTACAAAGATACCATCGGGCAGTAACATATTCCTCTCAAATACCAGCAACGGTATGTCGTCGATATTCAGTAACGCGTAGGGTGGTCCTGCAAATATGAAGTTGTACTGATCGGTGCACTGTTTCATGAACTTGAAGACATCTCCACGGATAATGGTCAACTTATCCGCAATATTCAGCTCTTTTACGGTCTTCTTGATAAAATCTATCGTTGTCGGGTCTCGTTCTATCAAGGTCAGGTCCTCTGCTCCGCGTGATGCCAGCTCATAGCTGATGCTGCCTGTGCCGCCAAACAGGTCGAGGGTTTTGATACCTTCAAAATCGATCATATTGCCCAGGCTATTGAAAAGACCCTCCTTGGCTACTTCAGTTGTAGGCCTCGCCGGGATCCTGGAAGGAGGACTGAACCTTCTGCCTCCGAATGTACCTCCTACTATACGCATTCCAGTAATTGATGTGCCAGGGATATTGGAGCGTCCCACTGGCCGCTCATAGTACGTCCGTTCCCCGACTTCATACCCGGGAAATATTGTGAGAGCTCGTTTATTGCATGAAATTCAGCAGCACTCAGCGCGTTGCAAAGCAAGGTCAGCTTCGATGGTGATATGTTAGCTTCCATGCACAAGTGCTTGATCTCATACGCAATATCTTCAGCAGATGTGTAATTGAATACTCTGTGCCAAAGTAACTGACTATAGTTATGCAGTGTAGCACAGACCTGGTCGCCCGACAGGCAACATTGCAGGATAAGGCTTTGCTGGCGGTTATGTTTGAACTGGTAAGCTGCCAAAGGCTGCACCGGCGCTTTCCGGAAGTTGATCTTGAGCAGTTCTGTTATACTAAGTGGAAGGGCATGCATGTATTTTGCTTTATCTTCCTCAAGTTGCGTTACTTCAATAGCTTCTTTGGCCTCTATGTAATGCATCTGTCTCAGCCAGCTTCTCGATTCTTTCTCATCATAAAGTGCTTCGGGCACTACAAGGTATTTTTCGTTGCAGATAAAAAGCCCTTTTATCTTCTCCCTAACCGACAACAAGGGGTCCTGTGTGAGCAGGTATTCAAAGAAATCAAGGTCCCACACGGGTTTATTGCGGTTATACCCGGTATAATGAATGGTAAGTAGTTCTTTATTGATGCTGAACCCCGCCACGAAGATGCCCCGCTGTACCAGCGCACATACCACTATTGCCACTCTCGACGTGAGGTTGTCATCTTCCTGTACGTTAAAGACCTGTTCAAATGTATTGCTGTTATTTGCTGCCATTGCGCTTTAAAACTGTTGCCCTGAACGAAAGCGGGCATTTTGCAGGCGGTAAATATAGTAAAGTATTGCCGTGTTCGGAATTGTGTCACCGGTCGCCGAAATTCATGATGTCTGGATCTGCGAATTCAGTTTTTGCAGAGGTAATTCCCGTATAAATGTGCAGATATTTTGCCTCTGTTTAAAGGATATTCGTGGCCTGTGTGCATGTCCAAATACATTATTGTCCATACATGCATGTTTATACATTCATTTTTTCTTTATTATATATGAAAATTCATCAAAAGTCAAAATTTGTCGTTAACAATTCATTTATAATTGTATTCACAAGTCATTAATTTATTATCATATTACGTAATGTAGAAACAAATATATATTAAAAAGATTGTTTTCTTTATGAAATGTTAAAAGACATCTACAACTTCGCACTGCTCCCTGCTGCTGATAATGAATTACTTACCTATCGTTTAAAATTCTTTTTAAGGGAAAATAAGCCTCCACCATGAAAAACGAGGTACAGATATTTTTCACTTAAAAACAAAACGATGCAACAGAAAATCACACACTCTGAAGCTGTTTCCCTCCGGGGAGTGCAGCCTGCGCCTTTGCTGAAGTTCTTTACTAGGGTCTGTTTATGTATTTTTTTAATGTCTTTTGTCCCATTAATGGCGGGGGCAACTCATTTTCGTTTCGGGTCCATTACAGCCACACGGTTATCTGAAACACTGACAACAGCTACTTATCGCCTTAATGTCAGCTTGTCATGGAGGCTGGGTACGGCACCGTCAGCCATTCCGTTCACCATCTCCGGCGGCAACTCAGGTTCTGTTTCCGTGCCTATGACCACGGTTACCGACCCTTCCGGCATATACGACAATAGTACGGGCTCGCTGGTGGTGACTTTTAACAAGACCACCACTTTGACCCGTATAGAGTTCACCGGGTTCAATAAACTCACCACCATTGCCAATAATGCCAATACCAACTGGGATGTATATACCCTGATCAATACAGGGGCCCCAGGCAGTACACCGGTATCCACATTGCCGGCTATCATCAATATGCCGGTTGGGCAGGCCGCCGCTACCTACAATGTGCCGGCTTCTGACCCCGATCCGGGTTCTACACTTACATTTGGTACACCTCCTTTTACCGGGGCACTCGCAGCAGAAGGGGAGCCTACAGGATTTGCCATCAATAGCAGCAATGGCCAGATCACTTTCAATACTACCTCCGCTACAATAGGTCAGCAATACAATGCCCTGATAACGGTAACAGATAATGATGGTAATATGATCCTGCTTGATTTTCTTATCAACATAGTCAGCCCGTCAGCTCCACCGCAGTTCGATTATGCGGTCACACCACCGAATGGTACGATATACAACATACTGGTGGGACAAAATATCGCATTCCCGATACAAGCTACCAATCCGGGAAGTGGCACGACTGTAGATCTGTCCGTTTCGGGTTTACCATCTTACATCACCACATCCAACTTCACACCAGCGTTTCCGGCTACGGGCAATCCTTCCAGGACAAACTTCAACTGGACCCCGGCTGCGCCACAACTGGGCAGCACCGTTATTCTCAACTTCATTGCCACGAACAACCTTGGTATTCAGACATCATCGTCTGTGCAGGTGAATGTAGTGGCGGAGCCGGCCCCTTTATATACCGCATCAACACCCGCAGACGGATCTATCCGTTCTGTGCTGGCGGGAGTTCCGGTGAATGATACTATCACGGCAATGAGTTCTATCGGTTCAAATGTATCGGTAGCCTATGCGTCTGTTCCGTCCGGAGGTACTACTACACCTTCCGTGCCCACAACCGGCTCGAACCCCGGACAAACCATATTCAACTGGATACCGCCATCCTCTGCGTTTGGTGTGCATCATTTAAGTTTCGAATCTATCATTTCAGCTTATCCTACCATCTTTTCTACCCTTCATTATGATCTGATCGTGGATGACCTGCCGGTCTTTGCATCAGTACCCGATACAACTGTACAGGCATGCGCAGTGTACTCTTATAGCGTGGTGGCTAATGATGCTAATATCCCGTACGGAGATACCGTAGAGATAACTGCCGAATCAACATTACCTTCCTGGCTCACACTCACGCTTACCGGCAACGGTACTGCGGTATTATCAGGCACTCCTACAAGTGCTGACGCGGGAACGTATAGTATCACGCTTGGGGCAGAAGATCTATATCATCACAACTACAGCCCGATTGAGCAGACATTCAATATTGTTGTTACCGCAAACAACATCAGCGGTTTAGCTGAAGTTTGTGTCGGCTCGCAGATCACGGTAAGTAATGGTGTGATGGGCGGCACTTGGAGCAGCAGCAATACAAATGCTGCAATAGATGCTACTACAGGTGTGGTTACAGGTATAGCTGCCGGCACGGCAAATATTACTTATTCAGTTGGTACAGGTTGCACAGCCACAACTAATGTTACGGTGAACGGGCTACCCGCTGTTTCCTCTATCTCAGGTGCTACATCGGTATGCATGGGTACTACCACTACGCTGGCTAACACTACTTCCGGTGGCTTATGGAGTAGCAGTGATCCGTCGGTGGCAACAATAGATTTTTCTACCGGCGATTATACGGGTGTTGCGGCAGGTACCTCTGCCATATCATATACTGTTACTAATGCGCAGGGTTGTATCAACGCGGCATCAACAGTGATAAGCGTTGATCCGGTTTACGCGGTCATCGCGTCTGCCGGCGCCAATGGAAATATATCTCCGTCCGGCACGTCAAATGTTTGCCTGGGAAATAACCAGGTCTATACGATCACTCCGGATGCCGGTTATCATGTAGATGATGTGCTTGTAGATGGCGGTAGTGCAGGGTCAGTAACCACGTATATATTTACAGCGGTAAATGCGGCCCATTCTATCCATGCCACTTTTGCTGCAGACTGTGTTCCACCCGTAGTGACCTGCGCGGGAGACGTGACCGTAAATTCAGATCCGTCGGCATGTGGCGCAATAGTTACCTATGCACCGGCAACAGCAACGGGAACTGCACCATCTGTCACCTATTCACAGGCGTCCGGCACTTCGTTCCCGGTGGGTACTACTATGGTCATTGCTACGGCAAACAACGGATGCGGCACACACACTTGTAGTTTTTACGTCAATGTGATTGATAACGAAGCGCCGTCTGTTACTGCACCGGGAACGGTAACTGTTAACGCAGATGCAGGTCAATGCAGCGCATTATCGGTGGCATTAGGTATGCCTGTGGTCGGCGACAACTGCGGCATAGCATCTGTATCGAACAATGCTGCTCCACCATTTGCTGTCGGCACCACTATAGTTACCTGGACGGTAACTGATATACATGGCAATGTGACCACAGCTTCGCAAAGTGTAACAGTAACTGACAACCAGGTGCCAACGATCACGGCGCCCGCGCCTGTGGCCGTAAACAACGATGCAGGTGCATGTTCCGCAGCGTCAGTATCACTTGGTACACCATTAGCCGGAGATAATTGCGGCATAGCAACTATCACAAATAATGCTTTGCCTCCGTTCGTAGTGGGCACTTCAACTGTGGTGTGGACGGTTACCGATGTCAATGGGCTATCCTCTACAGCTACACAAACGGTTACGGTAACAGATAATGAAGCGCCGGTAATTACTGCTCCCGCAGATAAGGAAATTTCCGGCTATTGCAGCCCGGTATCTGTGAGCCTGGGTACGCCTGTCACTCACGACAATTGTGGCGTGGCACTGGTATCAAACGATGCGCCTGCTCTTTTCCCGGTTGGGACAACTATAGTTACCTGGACCGTCACCGATATTCATGGCAATGCAGCCACAGCCACACAACGTGTAACAATAACAGGTAGCATATCTCTGAGCGCTACCGTAAATAATGTTACCTGTAACGGAGCGGCAGATGGCAGTATCTCCACAAGTATCACCGGTGGCACATCTCCGTACTCATATGTATGGAGTAATGGTGCCACAACGCCTTCCGTATCGGGCCTTGTGCCCGGAACCTATACGGTAACAGTGAATGATGCGCATGATTGCGGCGCCGGGGGTATTTATACCATTACGCAGCCTTCTGCACTTAGCCTTGCGGGGGGTGTAGCTACAAACATCAAATGTTTCGGCGCGGCTGATGGCAGCATTGTGACAAATGTAGCCGGTGGCACTCCCGGTTACAGTTATACATGGAGCACTGGCGCTACTACAGCAAATTTAACGGGCCTTACCCCCGGCACTTATTCGGTTACCGTGACCGACGCGCATAGTTGCCGGATAAATAGCACATATTCCATAACGCAGCCATCAACAGCATTGACCTTAACGGCCACAAAGACAAACGCGAATTGCTACGGTGGCACTGGTACTATAACAACTGTTGTATCAGGTGGAGTAGCTCCATACTCCTATTTGTGGAGCAATGGCGCCACCACAGCCAATATCACAGCGGTTGCTGGCACGTATTCAGTTACGGTGACAGACGCTAACGGATGCGTGCGCAATGGTGCCTACACCATTACACAGCCGTCAGAGCCTTTTGTATTTGATGCGGAAATAGATAACGTTTCCTGCAACGGGGGCAGTAACGGGCATATAGATGCAGATGTGGATGGAGGATCATGGCCGTATTTCTATTCATGGAAGACAGGCGGAAAAGGTATCGCATTGGGAGATGACCTGTTCTTCGTGCCTGCCGGTACATATACCGTTTCGGTCACTGATGCTAAAGGGTGTACCATCACAAGTACATTCACTATTACAGAGCCTCCGGCAATATCTGTATCTGCGGTTGTTACAAATGCCAGCTGTTATAACTCATGTGATGGCAATATCAATACAACAGTTACAGGTGGCACGCCGCCATACAATTACCTGTGGAGCAATGGTTCCCGTCGTGCAGATCCGACCGGGCTATGTGCAGGGAGTTATGTACTTACTGTTTGGGATGCCAATGGTTGTTCTAAAACAGTTTCTTATACGGTCACTCAGCCCGGCCCGGTTACAGGCACCGTTTCTGTTAGCCCGGTATATCCTGTTACCGGCGGAGCGCCATATACTATATATCTTGTTTACGGTGTTCAGTCCGAAACACTGACAGCAACACCCACAAGTGGCACCCCTTCATATACCTATAGCTGGTCATCAGGGCTTGGTTCATCTCCCACTGCAGTTGTTTCACCTACGGTCACTACTACTTATACAGTGACCATAACCGATGCTAACGGTTGCAAAGGTAAGGTGACACAAACCATAAATGTAGAAGAGATACGCTGTAACGGAGATGGCAAGGGTAAGGATCACGATACGCCTCACAAATGTATCTACATGTGCCACAACGGACATACAGTGATGGTTGATTCGTCAGATGTGGCTATGTACCTGTCTATGGGATACTCACTCGATCGATGTCACGGTCATAGGTCCTCTGCTCCTGTTAGCAGCGAGCAGGTAAATGAGGTAGCGTCTGTCAAAGTATATCCAAACCCAGCAGATGATGTTGTCAATATCGAGATCCCGGTTTCGGAGAAAGATGCGGTGATCCAGCTTACTGATATTGCTGGCCGGGTATTGGACACACGTATCATATCGGACAACGATGGCTCTGCTATTCAGTTGCCGGTTGGCAACTCAGCACCAGGTATATACTTTATACGGGTGCGCACAGCTAACGGATCATCGGTGGAAAAGATCATGAAGAAGTGATGTAGCCACTATTGTCGAACATTTAAAAGCAATTACAGATGAATCAGAGAGAACCAATAGCAGAACAAGGTGGTGTACCTCAGCAACCTGCGGCTGTCCCCGGGAAGAAAAAGTGGGTAGATCCACAGATCATCATATTAGCAATTAATGAAGTAACGCTGGGTGCCGCCGGCATAAATGACGATGGCGGCGCCTTCTCAAGTTAACCACATACAAACTACAATTACCAAACAGGGTGGCCGATTCTTCGGCCGCCTTTTTTGTTATTATATGATAAGCTTTTTCGTTGAATCAATGGATATAGTTGTATTTATGGCAAATTGGTAAAGTTTGCAGTATTTTCGCGTACCCGTTTGGGCGCTAAGTATCTATGAATCAATTAGGAGTTTCCGCCACCAATAAGCAGATCATTCAGTTAGCGGCTCCTATTTCATTAGCGTTGCTGATCCCCCAGCTTAATTTTTTCACCAATACCGTATTCCTGGGCAGGCTGGGAGAGCGGGAGCTTGGCGTCAATGGCATCACCGGTGTGTTTTATCTCATACTTTCTATGATCGGCTATGGTATGAATAGCGGGATGCAGATCCAGATGGCGCGTCGTGCGGGGGAAGGTGATAAGAATGAGCTGACACGTATATTCACGAACGGGGCCATGTTGTCGGTCATGTTCTCCCTTGGGCTTATGTTGCTGAGTCTGTGGATCGTTCCGCTAATGTTCAGCTTCAGCCTGCACGATAGCAATAACTTTGCGCTGAGCGTCAATTTTGTATATATAAGGGTGTGGGGATTGCCTTTCCTGATGCTGGCACAGTTGCTCAATTCATTTTTTATCTCCGTCAATAATTCGCGGGTACTGATACACGGGTCAATTGTCACCACCCTTGTCAACATCCTGTTCGACTACCTGTTCATTTTCGGTAAAGGTGGTTGCCCGGCAATGGGCTTCAATGGTGCTGCTTTGGCTTCCGTCATAGCAGAGATAACTTATGCTGCTACTACGGTCGGCATATTCTTTTACAAGGGAATGCAAAGAGAATATCCTATACGCAGGTACCTGCATTTCGATTTGTCGCTCTCTGAGCGTACGCTCAGGGTAGCCTCTCCGCTCATCGTGCAGTTCTTGTTCAGTATAGGCGGGTGGCTGGTGTTCTTTATTTTTATAGAGCATCTTGGCGCGCAGTCGCTGGCGGCGTCGCAGGTATTGCGCAATATCTTTGGTATAGTGAGCGTGGGCACGTGGGCGCTGGCCACAGCGTGCAATACTATGGTCAGCAATCTCATAGGGCAGGGCAGGCAGCGGGAAGTGATACCGGTCATTATGAAGATAGGCAAGCTGAGCCTTGGCTATGCCGTTTTGTTATCGTTGTTACTGCTTACATTCTCTCATGAGTTCCTCGCGATATATACGGATGATACGGCGCTTATTTCATTTGCGGTACCCAGCCTTAGGGTCATTATGGTGTCCACGCTGATCATGTCTTTGTCCACTGTAGTGTTCAACGGAGTGGTAGGTACAGGTAATACAATGGTGAATCTGGCTATGGAGGTCTTCTGTGTCGGCTCGTACCTGGTGTATTGTTACTTCGTCATTTACCGCAGCCACAGCGAGCTCTATCTATGCTGGGGATCGGAATTTGTATATTGGATATCGCTGCTGGTGATCTCTGCAGTTTACCTTGGCTCAGGTAAGTGGAAAGGCAAGAATATATGATAGGCAGGTGAGATCAGGAAAGATATTATCCGAAACCTGTAAGAACTCAGCTAATTGACCTGTTCGCGTATGTCCTGCATGTTGATGCCGTTGTGGCTATCTTCATAGGTACACTCACCATTTCTGATGATAAGCACCTGGGGTGATTCATGATGCACGGCGAAATCTGCTGCAATTTTGTTGGATAATGTTCTATGCCTTATCAGGTCGAGGTGATATATGGATATGTTGTCAGCGGCTGCCTCCCGTTCCAGCCTGCTTTTCGCCATGTGGCTGATGGAGCAGCGGGTACTGTGCTTGAAAATGACTATTGAAGTATCCTTACTTTGTTGCCTGATGTCGTCCAATTGTTGCTCGTTCGTCAGCTCTATCCAGTTCATGCTGCAAAGGTACGACGCATTTGCCTGCTTTAGGTTACAGCCGGTTGTTTTTAACGTATCCTAAAGACAAGGACTCAGCCGGAAGGCCAAGTCCTCTTGGTTTGTGGGGGTATATGTAAAGGTTTAAGAAGGCTGGTACAATGATACAGGCAGCATCCGGTTTACACCATACCACTTTAGTGGTATTTATGCTAGTTCTTGGGATAGGCTTTGTTCAATGCTTCCGTCCTCGAGTTTACCTGGAGTTTCTCGTAAATGTTATGAATGTGTTTTCGGACTGTTTCAATGCTGATGAAGAGCATCGATGCCATTTCCTTGTAGCGGTATCCTTTGGCGAGATATTGAAGGATCTCCAACTCACGTGCAGAGAGTTTCTCCAGTTCGGGGTTGGTAGGTTGTGGTTTTTGCTGAAAGTATGAGATGACCTTACGCGCTATCTGGCTGCTCATCGGCGATCCGCCGTTATGAGCGTCGGTAATAGCCTCCAGGATCTTGCCGGGAGGCGCTGATTTGATGATGTAACCGGTGGCGCCGGCCTGTAGTGCATTGAATATATTGTCAGCATCTTCCAGCGATGTGCACATGATGAACTGCATATCGGTGCAACGCTCTTTTAATCTTCTTACGCACTCAATGCCAGATATGCCGGGAAGGTGAATGTCCACAAGCACTACAGATGGCTTTAGTCCGGGTATGCGTTCCAGTGCATCTTCGGCGGTCTCAAAGGTAGCCACACACTCATACCCGTCGCTGCCATTGATGAGTATCGACAGCATCTTGCGGGTATCTTTCTGATCTTCTATGATGGCTACGGTAATATCCATGGTCAGGTATAACAAATGTACTGACAGAAGCTGCCCCTGCAATTACACTAAAGTGGTATTTTTCCGTCCAGCTTATTCAGCGCCACAGAAATTGTAATACTTGTACTGTTATCCGGTGACGAAGAAACAGACAGGGAGCCATGTATGGATGCTATCCTTTGTTTCATATTACGGAGTCCGTTGCCACTTCGTCCTTTGTCCATATCAAACCCACGCCCGTTATCGGAGATGATGATATGCAGTACATAATCGGTAATAGTTATGCTTATACTTATGCGGGTAGCGTCGGCGTGCTTGATGCAGTTATTGATGGCTTCTTTTACAGTCAGGAAAATGTTTCGCTGTGCTTCACCGGATATGCGCATTGCCGGTACACTATCCGGGAATTGCAGAGAAACCTCTATAGGAATGTTCTCCAGGTAATCAGAGCAATATTCCCTGAGCCGGGAGATCAGTTGCTCCAGGGTCATATTATCCGGGTTGAGTACCCATACAAGGTCGCGCATATTGTCAACCAGTTCTTTGGAAACTGTTGAGATGTTTTTTATGTCAGTTCCTAATGTAGATGAAGGTTCCGCTTTCTTTTCAGCGATAGCGGCCATCAATGATATTTTGGAAAGCCCTGAGCCAAGGTCGTCATGTACATCTTTGGATATGCGCATCCGCTCCAGGTAAAGCGCTTGTTGCTTTTCCAGCTCAATGGTCCTTGCCCTGATCTTTTGTCTTATATAGTAGCGTGCCACAAGATAGCCGGCAAGGAGTGCAATGGCTATGATCAGTGCGCGGAACCACCACGTTTGCCAGTAGGGCGGTAATATGGTTATTGTAAGCACAAATGGGTCATCGTTCCATAAGCCGTCGTTGTTGCTGACCTTTAGGCGGAAAGTATAAGTACCTGCCGCCAGGCCGGAATATCGGATCTTATCGTTGGAGGTATATACCCAATCCCGGTCCAGGCCTTCCAGTTGATAAGTAAACCTATTCTGTGCCGGATTTGTATATTCAAGAGCGCTGACGACAAGGCTTATGGTATTGCGGGAGAAGGGCAGAGTCAGCTCATGTATATAGACGGCAGTATCTTCCGCAAAAAGGCTATCATTGACGTAAATGGCAGAGATGGCAGGTGTCGCTTTATATGGATTGATCTGTATCTCTGAAGGGTGAAACCAGTTTATTCCGGCTATGCCTCCGAAATACATAGTGCCATCTTTTTCCTTAAGGTAAGCGCCTGTATTGAATTCGTTTGACTGTAGCCCATCCCGTACTGTATAGTTTGTGAATCGGACAGTAGGTATAGCCTCACCGTTATAGGCCACATTGACTCTCGATATACCATTGTTGCTACTGATCCAGAATGTGCTGTCATTCTCATCGAGCATAGCATATACAAAGCTGTTGGCCATTCCGGTCCGCTCATCAAATATCTTGTATTTATGTGTCTGCTCGTTGTAGGCGATAAGTCCTTGCTCTGCTGCCATCCACAAGAAATGAGATGATCTGTTCTTATAAAAGTGTCGGATAGGCACATCCCGGAATCCGAAGTCTGTTATTGTATAGGTAGTGTCTGTCAGCAGATGCAGGTGTGCAAATCCATCTCTCAGGCCTAAGTATATATTGTTGCTGTTACTAAAGCTTGTTATGTTGTAATACCAGTGAGAGAGAATGGTGTCTTTGACAATATGCTGATGGAAACGTTCTTTCCCGTTGGGATACATTGTTGTTAATGCCACATTAGTGCCAACAAGGTAGTGACCTTCCTTCCATTCGAAAACTGAATATATGACCGGAGTAAGCGGCGAAAGATGTGGCGGGTAAGAGACTACGGTGCTGTTAATGACCTTATGCGTCAGTTCGTGTATCCAGTATATGGTGTTGCCTACCGTGACAAGTACTGTACCCGAAGAATCTTTATGTATAGTGCTGATGAGTTGGTTGTCGTCCTTTCCGGTAATGGGCAGCCTTTCTTTTTTCCCGGTGCGTGGATCATAGATGATGAGCCCATGGTTTACTACTCCTAACCAAATTTTACCCAGCGTGTCGCGGAAGATGCTTTTCACCATAAAGCCATTTTCTCCGACACCATCATCAAGGTCCTTTGTCGCCAGGCATTGAAATTTTGGCTTCTTGATATCAATCCTGAATGCCCCGTTTCCATCTGTTCCTACCCACAGGTTCCGCGAGGAATCTATGAACAATGCATTTACCTGGTTTCCCTGCACTTTTATGAACTTGTAGGCCAATGAAGCAGGATCAAATACGCAAACGTTGCCGCTTTGCAATTCACCCACATAGACATTGCCTGTAGCCCAGTCTTCAACAGCGCTCTTCCATTCACTTTTTTTTACTGAACCGGTGTTTATCGGTATCTGAACAAGGCTATCTTTTTCCGTATAAAATAAGTAGAGCGAACCTGTTGATGTTAATAGTACCCTGTTATGGCTGAGTGGCGTGACAGAGTTGAAAACTTCTTTTTCTAATATACGCCTGTCTTTGTTGCTATTTGCGTCAAAGAAGAGCAATCCCGCCCTGTCGCATATCCAGATGCCCCGGCTGCCAACCACGCCGTTGTTGATCACTCCGTATTCCCTTGACCGCTGAAGTGTATCGGTGAATGGGATCAGCATTGTTTTTAATGTAGCGAGATCAACGTGAAACAGCCCTTTTGTAGGCACTGCCGCCCAAAGGGCAGAACTGTCAAAACCCAGAATGGTGGCTGAGCACGCCGCCGAATATTTATCAAGGATGATCTTGGTCTTATGCTTTCTCACATCGAGATATGAAATTCCGGCGTCCGTACTGAACCATATTCTGTTGTATTTGTCCTCGAATATCCTGGAATTTATGTTTCTGTCCTTCATATTAGCCACAGAATCATCACGGCGGCTTTTATAACTGATGAAATCTTTACCATCATATCTGTTCAGTCCGTCGCCGGTTGCCAACCAGATGAATCCATTCCGGTCCTGGCATATCCAGTTTACGGTGCTTTGGGACAGCCCATCCTCCACATTGATGTGCTGATATCGTAGCAAATTCTGTGCATAGACATTCAGCCGGCATAAAACCAGTAAGAACAACCATATATGTTTCATTTTTGTTAACAAGGCCGCAATCGCTATAAAAGTAATAGCGATTACTGAAAATAAGAACCCCCTGTATCAGTATTCCTGTACAGGGGGTAAATTCTATTCAATATCCATTTTAGAACTCCGCATTCTTTGGCGTTCTAGGGAACGGTATGACGTCGCGGATATTGGTCATTCCTGTAACGAAAAGCACCAGGCGCTCAAAGCCAAGTCCGAAACCGGCGTGAGGTACAGTCCCGAAACGGCGGGTATCGAGATACCAGTACATTTCTTCGGTAGGTATATGCATGTCTTTCATTCTTTCAGTAAGCTTATCAAGGCGTTCCTCTCTTTGAGACCCGCCAACGAGCTCGCCTATACCCGGAACGAGGATATCCATGGCAGCAACAGTCTTGCCATCCTCATTCATACGCATATAAAATGCCTTAATATCCTTGGGGTAGCCGGTAACTATAACCGGTTTTTTGTAATGTTTCTCCACAAGGTAGCGCTCGTGTTCACTTTGCATATCGATACCCCATTTCACATCGTACTGGAACTTTTTCTTCTTATACGCTGGCGAATCGAGCAGTACATTAATGGCGTCGGTATAGGTGATACGCTCAAATTTGTTGTTCACAACGAATTCGAGTTTCTCTATGAGGCCCATCTCGCTACGCTCATTCATAGGCTTTTGCTTCTCTTCTTCAGCCAGCCTGGAAGCGAGGAATTCAAGATCCTCCCTGTTGTGCTCCAGGGCATAGGTGATCACATACCTGATGAAGTCTTCTGCGAGATCCATATTGTCATGGATATCATTGAACGCAACTTCCGGTTCTATCATCCAGAACTCGGCCAGGTGGCGTGCTGTATTAGAATTCTCTGCACGGAAGGTTGGGCCAAAAGTATATACCTCGCTCAGAGCCATAGCGCCAAGCTCCGCTTCAAGCTGGCCACTCACGGTAAGGTTAGTAGCTCGGCCGAAGAAGTCTTCTTTAAAGTTGATGGAGCCATCATCATTCAGCGGCGCCTTATTGATTGGTAGTGTCGTGACATTGAACATCTCACCGGCACCTTCCGCATCTGATGCGGTAATGATAGGCGTATGCAGATAAACAAACCCACGGTCATTATAGAATTTATGCACTGCATAAGCCAATGAGTGGCGGAGGCGGAAAACAGCTCCGAACGTATTGGTACGGAAGCGCAGGTGAGCGATCTCACGCAGGTATTCCAGGCTGGGACGGTTCTTTAACTGCAGGGGGAACTGATCCGGATCGCATTCCCCGAGCACGGTTATTGAATCAGCAGCTACTTCCACTTTCTGTCCACGGCCTTGCGACGCGATGACTGTACCATCTACGCTGATCGAAGCACCATTATTTATTTTTTTCACAACAGCTTCATTTGTCTCCAGGCTGATAACCACTTGTATATTATTCATACATGAGCCATCATTGAGGGCAATGAACTGGTTGTTGCGGAATGAGCGGACCCATCCTTTTACATTTACTTTATAATCGGTTCTTTCACTCGCTAAGATGTCTTTGATCTTGGTTCGCATCGGTTATGATTGATTATATCTTGTTCTATTATTTGCTGAAAAATAAATATTTGACAGCCATGAGCATTAAAAAGCCCCCAAAAATCCTTTTTAAAATGGTTTCGTCCAAATTCAGAGCCAGTTTACTGCCATAGTAGGTGCCTATCACAAAGGCAATGCACAGGATCCCGGCTATTTTCAGGTCAACATATCCCTGTTTGTAATAATTTAACACCGCCAATACACCGATTGGTGGTAAGAGCATGGTGAGTGATGTGCCCTGCGCCATCTTCTGGCTCATTGCGAAAAAGATCATAAGCGCCGGCACAATCACGACTCCTCCACCTATACCCACCATACTACTCATTACACCGGCTACCAGCCCTATAATCAGTAAACCCAGTATCATTGTGATGTTCATAAGCGAAATAGTTTAATTCAAACAGATGATATTATGATTTTTCCGCTCCAAATTTAGCTTTATAATCGTTAATGCTGTGTTGCAATATCTTTTTCGCCAGTCGTGCACTCTGAAATTCCTCCACTTTTACCTCTTTATTCTCGAGGGTCTTATATTCTTCAAAGAAATGGCGCAGTTCCCCGATAAAGTGTGGCGATAATTCACTGATATCATTGTAGTGGGCTACACTCATATCGTTGGCACACACGGCTATCAGTTTGTCGTCAGCCTCACCCTGGTCGAACATCCGCATTACACCAATGATCTTCGCTTCGACAAGGCAAAGGGGTTGCATGTCTATTTGTGACAATACGAGTATGTCAAGCGGGTCATGGTCGTCACAGTATGTTTGTGGTACAAATCCGTAATTAGCAGGGTAGTACACAGATGAATAAAGTACACGGTCAAGTTTTAACATCCCTGTCTCTTTATCCAATTCGTATTTTGCCCGTGAGTTGCGCGGTATCTCTATGATCGCGTTCACAGTATTCGGTACATTGTCGCCGTAGCTGACGGCGTGCCATGGGTTAAAATTCATTTTATTGACTCTTGTTGAAAAATAGATGGCAAAACTACAAAGGAAAAGGGTCAGAAACACGTCAATGACAGGTGAGCATAAACAATATTTACGATTGTTTGCCGGACAAATGCCGGATAACAAAAAAACGAATTAACTGCAATAAAATCCGTTTATGTTCGTTAAACGTAAAAAAGGAAATAAAAACATAACAAACAGCTATGTATGGAAGGTTTTTAAACCCTTATATTGAGCGCCATATCTGAAAAATAATTTTATCAACTGAAATTGTTTTTTTGGGTGGTAAATATATCTTTGCAAACGCACGAAAATGCTCTTTTAAAATAAATATTCAGAAATCAACAAACAAAAAATCAGAGATTATGGCAGATGTAAAAACGGCCACAGCTAAAACAGGTAGTGCCGGCAAACCAAAGAATTCAAGCAATTTCTTAACTAACCTGATGGTAGTTGTTGCTTGTATCGCAGTAGGGTATGTTACCTGGAAGTTCGTTTTGGGTAGCGAAAGCAACTTCCGCGACGGTGCAACCAGGGAAAAGGCGGCAAACAGCCTCGGTACAATGTATCAGGGTGGTTTTGTAGTACCTATCCTGTTGGCAACATTGCTAACGCTGTTGTGCTTCATCGTGGAGCGTGCGCTCACTATCATTAAAGCGAAAGGTAAGATGGACTCCGGAGAGTTCGTACGTAAAGTGCAGTATCACCTTGCCAACAAGAACATCGAAGCGGCTATCGCAGAATGCGACAAGCAAGCCGGTTCTGTGGGTAACGTAATGCGTTCAGGCCTGGAGAAATACCGTGACATGGTGAATAACCATGAACTGGATACAGACCAGAAGATACTCAGCATACAGAAAGAAATAGAAGAGGCAACCGCGCTGGAACTGCCGATGCTGGAAAAGAACCTGGTGTTCCTTTCTACTATCGCATCGTGTGCCACGCTCCTCGGTCTGTTCGGTACGGTAATGGGTATGATCCGTTCATTTGCCGCGATGGCGCAGGCAGGTGCTCCTGATGCTGCTGCTCTTGCTGCAGGTATCTCTGAGGCCCTGATCAACACGGCTCTTGGTATCAGTACTTCATTCTTCGCTATCGTTTCTTATAACTTTTTCACAACTATCATCGACGGTATCACTTACGGTATCGACGAGAGCGGCTTTACACTGACACAAAGCTTCGCTGCAACCTATAAATAACAGGTTGGATAAAAATATGTGAAAGAGACATGTGGAATCTTACCGGTTCCGTGTCTTATTAGTTTAACAGATAGAAGAATACGAAAATGCCTCACGCAAAACTCCCCAGGAAGAGCACGAACATCGACATGACGGCGATGTGTGACGTGGCATTCCTGCTGCTGACATTTTTCATGTTGGCTACCAAATTCAAGCCCGAGGAGCCGGTGGTGGTAAAGACACCGTCGTCTATCTCGGAGATACCGCTGCCTGATAAGGATATCATGCTGCTGACGGTAGATACTAAGGGAAGGATATTCTTTGCTATTGACAATAAGCTGATGCGTAAAGCGCTTATTGACGACATAAATAGTGAAAAGACACTGAACCTGACCGATGCGGAGAAAAATTCTTTCTCCCTCGGGTCATCACTCGGTATTCCTTTTTCCCAGTTGAAATCATTCCTTGACCTGACACCTGAGCAGCAAAGCTCAACACAGACAAACGCGCCCGGCATACCGGTTGACACATCTGTGTTGTCTCCGAACAATGAGTTAGCCGCATGGATAAAGAGTGCAAGGAATACAAACCCGCAGTTGCGTATCTGTATCAAGGCTGACGGAGATGCTTCTTATCCACACGTGCAGAAGATCATCAAGACGCTGGAAGGATGGCACCTCTTTAAATTTAACCTGATCACAAACCTTAAAGCCATTCCTCCGGGCACTGCTGCCGCTGAGATGGCTGCCAAGGGTGGCGATGCCAAGTAGTTCGGGTTGTTGACGTTGACGTAAATCATTATTAATAAAAAGAAGAAAATTTTTGTTTTATGGCAGAAATGGATACCTCGAGTAGCGGGGGGCATAAAAAGGGCCCCGGCGTCAAAAAAGGTAAAAAATTAAGTACCCGTATCGATCTTACCCCAATGGTGGATCTCGGGTTCCTGCTGATCACATTCTTCATGTTCACTACTACTTTGGCCAAGCCAAAGACCATGGAGATAAACATGCCTTACAAAGATCCGAACCTCAAGGATGAGGAGAAGAACAAGCTGAAGGCAAGTGCTGCAATGACCGTATTGCTCAGCAAGAACCACCGCATCTATTATTATGAAGGTATCGGTGATGATCCGAATCATCCGCCGGAGCTTAAAGTGACACATTTTGCCCCTCAAAAGGGTATCAGGGATGCCATCATAGAGAAAAAGAAAATGGTAGCTTCCCTGAAGCAGAATGGTACACTCGGCGTAAAGGACGAAGCGACCATATTGATAAAACCGGATACTACCTGCACATACAGTGATGTGGTGAACATGCTTGATGAAATGAACATCAACGACGTGAAGGTGTATGCGATCATTGATATCACCGATATCGAGCAGGGATTCATTAAAGCAACTGAAGAGGCGAACGGCGCCAAATAAGTTGTAGAGTTGATAAGCAGCTATTTTATCAGCGAAAAAAGAAAAACAGAAAATGGACATTAATAAAATACTTAGTAGCGACTACATCGATATCATCTTCGAGGGCCGTAACAAAAAATACGGAGGCTACGAGTTGCGCAAAAACTACCCCAAGCGCGTCGGACGGTCGATGCTGTTGCTTTTGGCTATTGGAGTTGGTATTGCGGCATATGCCATCATCAGCATGAACATCAAGGCCGAGAAAAAGCCTGTTGTTATGATGAAGCAGGTGACGCTGGCAGAACCACCACCGATAGATCCTAAGAAGCCACCACCGCCACCGCCACCGCCACCGCCACCACCGGTGAAACCAACAGTGAAGTTCACGCCGCCGGTGATCAAGAAGGATGAAGAAGTAAAGGAAGAAGAAGTGCCACCACCGCAGAAGGAGGTGACCGCTTCCGGCCCCAAGACGGAAAAAGGTGATCCTAATGGTATAGATCCGGGTATTGTGGCGCCACCAAGCACGGGTACAGGTGTGGTAGAAGCGCCACCACCGCCTGCTATCTTCAGCTATGTGGAGCAGATGCCTAAAACGGATTATGACATCAACGAGTATATGGCAAAGAGCATACGTTATCCAGATGCTGCCCGCGAAAATAACATTGAAGGTCGCGTTATTGTGAAATTCGTTGTTAATGAAGATGGTAAGGTGACAGATGTGAACATTGTACGTGGTATCGGAGGCGGTTGTGATGAGGAGGCCAAGCGTGTGGTAATGGCGATGCCCCCCTGGAAACCAGGTAAGCAAAATGGTAAGCCGGTTAAGGTTTACTTTACGCTGCCTATCGTATTCAAGTTACAGTAGTAGCAAACAACACAATAGTTTAAAAAGGCGAAAATTTCTTTTCGCCTTTTTTATGCCCTACATTTACCATAAAAGTGATAAATAGCGTGCTTTATGTGCGGTATAGCCGGTTTATACGGAAGTTTTAAAACTGAGGAAAGAGAGCAAGCGGCAGGTGCGTTGTTAGAGCAACTGGCTCACCGCGGACCTGACGGGTGTGGAATATACAATGAAGCGGATATTACGCTTCTTCATACCAGGTTGTCTATAATAGATCTTACAGAAAACGGTAACCAGCCTTTGTTCAATGAGGATCGTAGCCTGGTTCTGGTATGTAATGGCGAGATATATAACTACCAGCAACTTACAAAAGAGCTTATGGCCAGGGGGCATCGTTTCATGTCTCACTCAGATTGCGAGATCATACTACACTTATATGAGGAAAATCCGGACGACCCCGCCAAGATCATCAATGCTCTTACCGGTATGTTTGCCTTTGCATTGTGGGATACAAAAAGGAGGCGCCTGCTGGTAGCACGTGACCGTATAGGCATAAAACCGTTGTATTATAGCTTTTCGGACGGGAAGCTTGTATTTGCATCGGAAGTGAGGCCGATAGTGCGGACCGGCCTGGTGAATAAAGCATATGATCTGACCTCTGTCTATGAATACTTTCTGACAAGCAGTGTACCCGCTCCAAATACACTATATAGAGCGGTAAAAGTGCTTCCTGCCGGTCATTACATGACTGTTGAAAATGGCCGCATGAATATCTCCGGTTATTGGGATATACCCTGCGGAGCGCATAGATGGAAAAGTGATGGCGAGGTTCAGGAAGCTGTGGATAGCCTACTGTCAGAAGTTGTAAAAGATCACCTTATCGCAGATGTTCCTGTGGGTACATTCCTTTCAGCCGGAATCGATTCTTCGCTCATTGCCGCTTATGCGGTAAAGCATCATCCCGGTATTCATAGCTTCACCGCCTCATTTCCCGGGGAGCCCGAAGATGAGGGAAAGGTAGCTGCAGAAACTGCAAGACGATTGGGAACAACGCACCATTCATACGAACTTAAGGGGGACTTTTTTACTGACTTTGATGAGCAACTTCAGGACATTGACCAACCATTTGCACCAAACAGCGCTTTATCACTCGGCAGGATCTCAAAGATGGCAAGAAGGGATGTTAAGGTAGTGCTGAGCGGAGATGGTGCCGATGAGTTATTTGGCGGGTATTACAGGCATGATCCGCCACAACGGCCTGATTTTCTGAAACGGATACCAAGGGTGCTGCAACAGGATGTATTGAAGATAGGTGCGAAGGTGACCGGCAGGAAAAGTCTGGAGGCGCTAAGACAAAATCTTGCCTTGCCGGCAGGTGATACTTTTTTGAGCAAAGTAGCGGTTACAGACAAAGAGGATGTGCTGAGCTTATTTGCTCCTGAAATAAAAAAACAAATTGATACCGAACGATTTTCCGGTTACCTGAACCGTTGTTTTGATGGCCGAGAAGATCGTGATGAACTGAACCGGATATTGTATGCCGAGATGAAGACCGCGCTTGTGGATGAGATGATGACCAAATGCGACAGAATGACCATGATGAATGGGATAGAAGGCCGTGTCCCGTTCCTGGATCACAGGTTGGTAGAGCTGGCATTTAGTATTCCCGGTGAGTATAAACGCATGAACGGAATAGGTAAACTGATCTTGCGAAAACTGGTTGCAGAAAAGCTGGGAAATGAGCTGGCATACCGTAAGAAGACCGGTTTCAATTCTCCGTTGCTCCAGTGGCTGGACACAGACCTAAAGACCAGGGAGTATGTTGAGAGGCAATTTGCCGCCGCATCGCAGATGGCGCTATTTGATAAAAATACAATGATGAGCTACGGTCATACAGGTAACCGGGTACCCGATGTATTGGTTTATGCCTTAGTATGTTTCAGTCATTTTATGCAGCATGAAGATACTGGTTCTGACAAATAACTACCCGATGAAGAATGCCGGGAACAATGGCATCTTCATTCATCAGCAAGTGAAAGCCTTACAACAACTTGGGGTGGAGTGTCATGTGTTGCTGTTGCACAATTGGTTTCCCGGAATGGGGTTACATAATTTACACCCTTACTGGCAGGCGGGGTATGCAACGCAGAAGGAAATGTACCGGGAATATGAGGGGGTGATGATACATGCAGTACCGGTATTTGTACGAATGCCGTCAAGGTTGTTCAGGGACAATTATTCGGATAGAGCAGCACAGGCCGTAGTGCGATATGTAAAGCTAAATAAGCAGTTGCAGGATGCAGACTGGCTATATGCGCATTTCGTCACTAATAACGGATATATAGGGGCAAAAGCGAAAGACGCACTGGGCATGAAACTTGCCGTAATTGCGCGTGGAGATGATGTGCATGCATGGCCGGAACAGGACCCATCACTGATCGCTAATATCAGGTATGTATTTGAGAAAGCGGATCTGATGCTTGCCAATAACAAGGGATTGGCGAGGGATGCGTTATTGTTTGCAGATAAAAAGAGGCCTGATTTCAAGATCGCGTATAATGGTATCAACTATAAAGAATTTCAAAACAGGGAGCTTGATACGGATGAAAAACAGAAGCTCCGGTTGAGATATGGCGTGAAGCAAGGCAAAAAGATATTGCTGTGTATAGGCAGATCGGAATATCTGAAAGGGTGGAATGAACTGCTTGAAGCCATGGCAGAGGAGCGGGAGCAGATGAAAGACTGGGTGCTTATAGCCGTAAGGGATAATTATCAGGGTAAATGCGCTATGAGTGTAGATGAAAAAGTGCGTGAACTTGGATTGGATGACATAGTAAGCATACAGGGTTACCAGTCGGCAGATGAGGTTAAGAAACTTTACCAGTTGTCTGATGCGTTTATTTTGGCCTCTTACAATGAAGGTATTTCGAATGCAGTGATGGAAGCCATGGCATCTGGACTATGGGTGATCACTACTGCAGTGGGGGGGCACCCCGAGATCATCGAGAATAATATGAGCGGGTTCTTGCTGCCACCAAGATCAAAAAAGGCTGTACGAGAAAGCCTGCGCTATCTTTCTTCCCATTTTAATGATAGAAAAGATGAGATCGGTAAACATGCAGTTGCATCGATGCAACGATTGGGAGACTATCTCGATAATGCTAAAAAGCTGCTCTCTTATTTGTCCTGAGAAACTTTGTGTACGATGCCATCGGACAATTCATAGTATTCGCCACCTTCAGGACATTTTGCACGACCATCTTTGAAAGATAACTTATGCCCATGTTCGCTCATCCATCCCGTTTGCCGGGCGGGATTGCCGATGACAAGTGCATATGCCGGCACATCCCTTGTTACTACAGCGCCGGCTCCTATGAATGCATATGGGCCTATATCGTGACCGCAAACGATAGTAGCATTGGCCCCGATGGTAGCTCCTTTACCTACATGAGTACGGCTGTATTGGCCGCGACGGTTTACTGCGCTACGCGGATTGATCACATTGGTAAAAACGCAGGAAGGCCCGAGAAATACATCGTCGCCACAGGTAACACCGGTATAGACAGAAACGTTGTTCTGGATCTTCACATTCCGGCCCAGTACTACCTCCGGAAAGATAACACAGTTCTGTCCGATGTTGCAACTATCGCCGATCTTACAACCGGGCATGATATGCGAGAAGTGCCATATTTTGACATGGTCGCCGATCTCGCAACCTTCATCAACTACAGCAGAGGGATGAACGTAATAATTCATGGAGCCAAATTAAGAAAAAGGCAGAAATAATGGGGTGTGCTCCTGCAGGTTCTGCTTTTTAGCTATTTTTACAACAGTCAACAATATGCCGGTACGCAAGATCAGATCCAAACTGGATACCGTAAATAAGCTTATTTCTCACCATAAAGTAAGAAAGGGCTATTTTACAAAGAAGAGCGGGAAGCGTCTCGTTATTGTGATGTATCATGGCATAGACCTGAAAGAAGAGACCCGCTTCAATCAGAGATTTTTCAGTAAAGGCAACTTTGAGCAGCAGATCAGCGCCTTCCGGAAGCATTTCCATATTTTATCTCATCAGGACTTGATGGATAATAATTTGTCTGACAGCAAGCTGAATGTGGTGATCACTTTTGACGACGGGTATCTCAATAATCTTACTTATGCAGTGCCCGTGCTGGAAAAATATGATGCACATGCCTACTTCTTTATTACCGGTGTTGGTTCATTGAGCCCAGATATCCTTTGGGCCGATGCTATAGATATTGTTAGTAAGTATGCGCAACAGGGTAGCACTCTGGAGCTAAAAGGTATACAATTTGAGCTCGACGGCGTTGAATTTGTAAACAAAGACACCCTGCAGAATGTCAAGACGTTTGTCAAACAGAGTAACGTTGCCGGCTATGCGGAGAAAGAGCATATTGTGAACCAGTTATTGTCCTTGTATGACTTCCGTAAAGAAAAAGAACTAAATGATTACTGGCAATTGATGAATGACGAGCAAATAAAAATGATGTCAGGAAGTAAGTGCGTTACCATTGGTTCACATGGATTCTATCATAATAATCTGGGTTCGTTATCAAATACTGACGCTGTGCAGGAAGTGCTGAGGTCTAAGAAATACCTGGAGGGAATTATTCAGAAAGAAGTATCAACTATCGGTTTCCCGGACGGTTCATACACCACCGATCTGAATGATACACTACTACAGGAGGGCTTTACAGTACAGTTCTTGGTCGATCATCACTATGCTGACAAAGGTGCCAGGGGGTATGTGTATGATCGGCTGGGATTATACCCATACATGGGTAATACCCACCAGTTGCTGCACCGGATAATAAACTGATATGAACATTTGTTTTTATACCACAACTGATCCGTCTGTGACTAACCTATTGAATATGGGGCATCTTATTCATGAGCGGCCGCATCATAATTATTCATTTGTTCGTGTCAGGTCAACTGTACAGAAGTCTTTTTCTCTGAAAGATAGGGCACGCCAGGTTTACGCAGAGTTGAAGTTCAGGGACGGACGTTTTGAATTGCAGCGTGACCAGGCAAAATTCAGGGAAGACCTGGGGCGTTATGTCAGGCCGATAAGCTGGGATAAATTTCAATGTGTCGATGTTGATGCCGTGAACGACGAAATGAGTGGGCGGTTCATAGATAGTATGAAGCCTGATTTGATCATTCAATCCGGTGCAGGCATACTCAAGGAAAATATCTTTAGTAGAGCTACCACAATTAATGTGCATCACGGTTTGGCGCCTGATATCCGGGGCATAGAATCTACATTGTGGTGTATGCTCTACGGGATAACAGATAAGATTGGCGTTACCTGCCATTTTATAGATAAGCATATTGATACCGGTGCTGTTATCAGCAAGCAGGCTTTAGATCATGCTAATGGTTCATTCACCGATATCCAGACTGCTAACTACCTTATGGGTAGGGAGGTACTGCTGAAAGGTGTTGATATACTGGAGCGGGGAAAGTATCGGGTATCGCATAAAGGACAGGTGATCTCTTACTACTTTGGCTTGCCAAAGGCACTGGACTATTATGCGCTTAAGAAAAACGATTTTCGTCCAATACTGAATATTGATGAAAAGTCGTTTAAGATGAAAGACCTGAATGTGGCAGAAGAATTATAAAGTACTTCCGGTCACAAACGGATGGTAGTCTCCTTTGGCTCCTATTGCAGTTGCTACGCGTATATCATGTGCCAGTTGTATGCTGGGGAGCGCCTCACGCAAGCCAAACCCATTGCCTTTTATGATCTCTTCGTAGCTGCGTGTATGCAGGTCTCCGAACCCTTCGCTGAATTCGATCTCTTTCCCATTAACGGTGATGAGTCGGTAGGTGCGTTTTCCCTGTGCTTTAATATCGGCAGGTATGTGATCGTAGTTCACACTAAGGAACCAGCGCACCCTCGCTTTAGCTAGTTGTAATAGGCCAGCGGCACGGTCATCTTCAGAGATGTGCACTGTGGTTTCCTTTACTGCTCCGAATATCCAGGTAAGCATATCGAAGAAGTGAATGCCGATATTTGTAGCAATGCCACCTGATTTACCCAAGTCTCCCTTCCAGCTATTAAAATACCAGTTGCCGCGAGCAGTAAGGTAGGTAAGGTCTATGTCATATATTTTATCAGAAGGCCCCTGTTCTATTTCCTTTTTCAGGGCAACAATACTCGGGTGCAGGCGTAGCTGAAGAATATTATAAACCCGGCTTCCTGTTTCTTTTTCTATTTCCTCCAGTGAGAGCAGGTTCCATGGGTTGAGAACGAGAGGTTTCTCGCATATAGCATCTGCGGTATTACGTAGCGAAAACCTGATATGGGCATCGTGCAGATAATTTGGGGTGCAGATACTGACATAGTCGATCTTTGTTCCCTTTCTTCTGAGTTTGTCTATATGCCGGTCAAAGCGTTCGAACTCTGTAAAAAAGTGAGCCTGGGGGAAATAGCTGTCCAGTATACCTACGCTGTCGAACCTGTCAAGCGCTGCAAGTAGTTCATTACCAGAGTCTTTTATCGCAGTCAGGTGTCTTGGGGCAATGTATCCCGCCGCACCGATCATGGCAAATTTTTTCATCCTTAGCCCAAATTTGCATCAAAAGTAAGGTCAAAAAAGGAAAAAGGGTAGTATGTCGTCACTTCCTGTTCAATAGTTGTTCTATTTGTTGTCCCAGCCGGATCGCTATATCTGCCCGGGATGGCATAGGCTTTAGCGGAGGCATCCGGTTATATAAGGCTGGGTCATGGCTCTTGTCTTTCAACCACTTGCAGGCGGCGTCAAGGTTGGTGAAAACAGAGCCGGCGTTGTAGGCGTCAAAGAGTGTTTCGTACGTGCTGTTGCCGTTCTTTGAAAGGACGAGTATTTGTCTTCCGGTTTGAGCGTACTGAAAGGTCTTTGTCATAATAAGTGGCATATTATTGTAAAAACCGCCGTCAAATATGAGTAACACATGAGCGCTGCGCATTTGTTTCCATATTTCCTCCGGCGTTACCCAGTTATGTATCACAACGCTATTCGAAATACCCATATCTGCCGCCATTCTTCGCAGTGTAGCCGTATCATCCACAAAAAAGTGGCATTTAAGTGGTTTTCCTGTTTCCACACCATTCATTTTCTGCAGCAATTGCAGTAACATGGTAAGCCCGGGATTGCCTGCATAGATCTTTCCTGAATACAATAACCTGAATTCATCGCTCACCGGTGCTCCGTCCCCCCATGCTCTGTCGATATGAGCTCCGTGAGATGTAATGCACACAGGTATGTCAAGGTATTTCAAAAGAGCGTCGGCCATTGGCTGTTGCGGGACACTAATTAGGATAGTGTCAGTAAGAAGCAGTAGTTCTTGCTTCCGGATGATCCTGCGTTGTTTTTCGGTAAGCCGGTATTCGTCATGGTGGTCGCTCCAGAGATCCCGGAAATCAACAACCATTGGTATGTGTAGCTTGTGAGACAATATCTGCGCAGTCTGTAACAGGTATTCGTCACCATACCCAACACAGGCAAATATGAAGTCATATTTGTTTTTAGAGATACCGGTATTTGAGGCCAGAAGCTTTCCCCATTTCTTTGCTACGGCTAATTCGTGCGGAAAAGTGAACCCTTCGGCAGCCATCACATGCCTGATGCGCTTTGTAACGCGAGCTGTGACAAGCCTACCTAATTTGCTAAATTTTCCTGACGAAATAGATTTCCTTGCAGTTACCGAAAAAAGTTCTGGTGTACCCATCATCAGGCCATCGGGGGCATTTACCTCAATGATATTCAGGCGTAATCCTTTTCCCTCCGGCCATATGCCACGCCACTTTGTATCTTTTGTGTAGACTACATCTACTACCCACCCCAATTGTTCCACCCAGTTGCCCGTAATGGAGTCTGCCCGTTCACAGGATACCGGGGAAAGGCCTTCTTTATGCAAATGAGCATGTGTCAGTGCTAAAACCCTCATTGAATAGTGCTACTGTGAGCCAAGATAGCTATTTTTACGCAACCGATAATAGTTTGATCCAGTTGCTGCGGAGCTATCAGCATAACTTTTAAGTACTTATGATAAAACAATTTAAGAGAGCATTGGTTCTGGCCCCGCATACAGATGACGGGGAATTTGGCTGCGGAGGAACTATCAACCGCCTTGTAGAGGAAGGGTGTGAGGTGTATTATGTAGCATTCTCTACCTGCAGACAGTCTGTGCCAAAACAATTTCCCGAAGATATTCTTGAAAAAGAGGTGAAAGCAGCAACAGCGGTGCTGGGTATAAAACCGGGAAACTTGTTCATATTGGACTATGATGTGCGTATGTTCAACTTCCGCCGGCAGGATATCCTGGACGACCTGTTGAAAATAAAGAAGCGTGTAAATCCCGACCTCGTGTTCATACCATCCACTGATGATGTGCATCAGGACCATGCGACCATTAATGCGGAAGGTAAACGTGCATTCAAGTCTTCAACGATACTTTGCTATGAGCTACTTTGGAACAATACGAACTTCAACACAGCTTGCTTTGTTTCACTGGAGGAGAAGCATGTAGCTATGAAAGTCAATGCAATTTCCATGTATGAATCACAGGCTCATAGGTCGTATTCTGATCCTGAGTTTCTGAGGGGGTTGGCGAAAGTAAGGGGTGTGCAATCCGGTAACCTGTTTGCGGAAGCATTTGAAATTGTTCGCTTTTACCTGTAAAGTACAAATAGTGACAGAGATCAGAGACCGGATAGTACTTCAACCCCTGACCCGGCAGTTGGTTCAGGACCATATAAATGAGCTGATTGCTATGTCTGCCCAGCTGCCGGACGACTATTGGACACTGGAACATTACCTAGCTGATCTGAATAAGAAATGGGAATTAAGCTCCGTTGTTTATCTCGGCGGGCAGCTTTGCGGCTTCATTATCGTATCGGAAAAGGAGCAGTCGCTGCATGTGAATAGGATAGTTGTTGCAAAAGACATGAAACAATATGGTATAGGGAAATTGCTCATAGAAAAGGCGATTAAGGATGTGCGCAGATATGGTAAGCAGGCACTTACCCTAAAAGTTGCGGAATCGAATACAGGTGCATTATCCTTCTATGATAAACTGAATTTTGTACGCACAGGTAGTCAGGGAGGCCTATTGCTGATGGAATTAAAAGTCAATGCATGATCATATCTATTCATCAACCCAATTTCATTCCGTGGATAGGCTATTTCTATAAGGTGTCGCAGAGCGATGTGTTTGTATTTCTTGATGATGTGCAATACACCAAGAATAGTTTCATTAATCGTAATAAGATAAAGACCGCTTCCGGTCCGGTGTGGCTCACACTACCTGTTCAGGGGGGTAAACTAAGTCAGTCTATAAAAGATACTTTGTACTTCGACCGACTAAATAATGTAAAGAAAGTAAAAAGGTCTGTAGAGATGAGTTATGCCAAATCGCCCTTTTTTAAAGAGTATTTTGATGAATTGTGTCACGTACTGGATAACGATGCTGACAGTGTTGCTGTTTACAATCAGCGGGTGATACTATGGCTGTTTGAACAGTTTGGAATAGGTACAACTTGGAAGGTGTCATCAGAGATGAGCGGGGTGACAGGTACAGGCACAGAACGTCTGGTATCCATATGCCGCGGTCTTGGCGCAGATTCGTACCTGTCCGGCGGCGGTGGCGCTAACTACCAGGAGGAAGAGATATTCACCTCCAATAGTATCAGGCTTACTTACACTGATTTTGTACACCCCCAGTATGCGCAGTTGTTCGGAGAATTTGTTCCTTATATGTCTGCTATAGACCTGTTGTTCAATTGCGGCCCCGAAAGCCGTCAATGGTTTGTAAAACATTGATGCCCCCATCTGTTTTTAATGCGTATTTTCGTGGCTTAACCATCAATCGGCAGAGTTAATGTGTGGTATATTGGCGATACTTGACCAAAAGCGTATCCTGTCTTCTGAAAAGCTGACATCAGCATCTTCCGTGATCAGGCACAGAGGCCCGGATGACGAAGGGTTTCTTACCTGGATGCCCGGAGATGAGCCCAGGGTTTGGGCGGGAAGTGACACTGCAGATTCAACAATAAAGCATTGGAGCTATAGCAGGTTAGGAGGCGACATGAAATTTTCTGTTGGATTCGGACACAGACGCCTTTCTATACTCGATCTGTCGCCATCAGGCCATCAGCCTATGCTTTATCAGAAGGCCGGGCTGGCCATTACTTTCAATGGCGAAGTATATAACTACCTGGAGATCAAAGCAGAACTCGAACAAAAAGGCCATCGTTTTCATACAACATCCGACACAGAGGTCATTCTTCATGCATGGGATGAGTGGGGTGTAAAATGCCTTGATAAGTTCAACGGTATGTTTGCATTCGTGATTCTCGATCATATAAAACGAAAGCTATACGCTGTAAGAGACAGGTTTGGTGTGAAACCGTTGTATTATTATAATAAGAACGGTGTCATATACCTTGCGTCAGAAATAAAACAGATAAAGACCGCACCGGGTTTTCAATTTCATATTAATGATGGTGTTGCAGCAGACTTTCTTGCCAATGGCCAATGTGAGTATGACGGACAAACGTTTTATGCGGATATACACCAACTTCGTGCGGGACATTATATGTATGTTGACCTGTCAGGAGAAAGCTATGGACTGGTGATAGATAAGTGGTATGAACTGACCCCTAAAAAATGGAGTGGCAGTTATGAAGATGCTGCAGGGCGATTGAAAGAATTGCTTACAGATGCTGTAAGGCTGCGGCTTCGTTCAGATGTAAAAGTGGGTTCATGTTTGTCGGGAGGGCTCGATTCTTCCAGTATTGTTTGTATAGTAGCAGAACTGCTGAAAACAAAAGGTGATTTTGCAGGACAGGAAACGGTAACAGCCTGTTTTGAGTCGGCTAAGTATGACGAATGGAAATTTGCACAGGAGGTTATCAGAAAGACGGAGGCCCACGCGCACCGTGTCTTTCCGTCGTTTCAGCAATTGATGGATGAATATGACCGTTTTATGTGGCACCAGGATGAACCTGTAGGCAGTACGTCAATATTCAGTCAGTGGGCGGTATTCAAGGGTACGCATGCTGCCGGCCTTAAGGTAATGATAGATGGGCAGGGTGCAGACGAACAATTGGCCGGCTATGGAGGAAACGATATTGCTTTATACACCGGATTGCTGAAGAATGCAAAATTCTCATTGTTGCTGGAAGAAGCAAAACAATACAAAAAGGAGAACGGAAGTTGGCCTAAAGGTTACTTATTGGCGGCATTGCAGTTAAGTACAAATGGAAGAGCATCTGCTTTACTGCCGGGGAAGCTAAGGATTTCTGATACTATGCCGGGCATTGAGTGGATGCGGGGGCAACATGTGAGACCGAACAAGCCGGCAAGCTCCTTGCAGGAGAACCTGATGCGGCAATTATACATGGATCCTTTGCCGGCCCTGCTCAGGTATGAGGATCATAATTCTATGGCTTGGAGCGTTGAGTCCCGGACACCATTTATGGATTACCGTTTGCTCGAGTTCAATCTCGGCTTGCCGGAAACATTTGTATATAAAGGTGGCGTGCGCAAGAGGATATTACGGGATGCTATGAAGGGGGTACTACCGCAAGCAATACAAGATAGAAAGGACAAGATGGGTTTTGTAACTCCTGAAGAGTTGTGGATGAAGGGTGAGGGACGTAAATGGTTTACAGATGAGATAAATACGGCCGCAGAACAGCTTCAGCAGTATGTACTGCCCGATAAGGTGTGTCGATACCTTGCAGAGATGATGGAAGGAACAACGTCATTTGATTTCACGCCGTGGCGCATTATCTGCTTTAACAAGTGGCTGCAGGGTCACTGATCTTTCTTTTCTCTGCCGGCTAACATTCTTATGGGTTTTACCAACGCGTAAAGTAAGTACAAGCCTTTTGGGAGTTTCACGAACCTGCGATCCAGTATTGATGGTGATGCAGCATAGCGCAGATACTTCATCATCATTGTCAGCTTATCTGCAGCGTTGTCTTTTATCTTCAGGTTTTCAAGTAGTGTATCGGCAGTTTTGAGTCTTTCTTTGCGGATAGCAGCAAGCATCTTATGCATATACGCTTCTGCGTTTTTCGGTTTCTGGTATTCAAGAGGGGGCTTAATACCCAGCAGTGTGTCGGCTATATACAGCCCTAAGTTCAATGCTTTGTTGAATCCATATGTTTTGCTTACTGTTTTTATTTCATGCCAGTTTGTTTCATCGCTGTTATTTATTGACATAGACAGGTCCATAACATACTTCAGTAACTCCCATCGCTGGTTGAGGCCATGGTGAGCGACCATGGCAATGGTGTGGTAAGTAGGCGTAAGGGTATTTATTTGTTTACCCATTAGCTCTGTGTTCCGGGTGTGAGTAAAGAACAACGAATTTGGTATTGGCCTCGGAAAGTCGAATACCTGGCTGGCTACGCACCAGTGAAACTCTACATGGAATTTCCGGGTATCGCCATTAAACAGGTCGAAATAATACTCGCGCGCATTCCTGACATAGGTATTCATGAAGTCGCCGGGGATATCGGTGCCGTCAGTATACTCCGTATTTGAGAAGGCTGCCTGTATCTTTTTAATTGTCGCTACATCTGCGTTTATGAGGAAGTCTATATCCGACGATTCCCTCATACCTATATCCTTATAGTTATCTATACTGAATACAGATCCTTTCCATGGTATAAGAGAAACCCCCGATTTACTGAGCAGATCATGTATACGTACCATCTCTTTTACGTGTTCCAGGTTTCTGAAAGTAATATTTCTGCAGTCTGCCTGTAACTTTTCCTTTATTTCGGGCGGTACGTTGTGCTTATGCAGCACTTTGAATACAACCGGCCTTAGCTGGTGCATTGCAACATATCTGTACAGCAAATGCCAGTCTACATTCTGTTCAGATATATATATGCTTAGTTCCTCATCTGCAGCCGTTCCGGTATACACCCTGCAGGTAAGAATGATTACAGATACTTCTGTGCCATACTCGCGCTTGAGTTCATCAATACCGATCATAGCCGCTGGTTATCAAACATTTTTCTGAAAGTGCCGTTCCTGCTGATAAGCGTATCAAAGTCACCCTCTTCTTCAATAGCCCCATCTTTCATTACATAAATATGGTCCGCCTCTTTCAGATTGTATAAAGTATGAGATATGAGTATGACGATCTTACCTGCCGCAAAAGCGTTCAGGTTACGGAATATCTTGTGCTCGGCTATCGCATCTATCGACCCTGTCGGCTCATCTAATACAACGAGTGGCGCATTCTTATAGAACATGCGGGCTATTCCTAACTTCTGCCATTGGCCGCCGCTTAGTTGTTCGCTGTTTTCAAATGCACGGCCAAGCCTTGTATCATAACCGTTAGAGAGCTGTGAGATAAATTCTTCAGCTTCGGCTAATGCTGCTGCCTGTATGACCCTATTCTTATCGTTGTTTTTACTGTCTGCAAGTGTGATGTTCTCAGATATGGAGAGATAATATTTTTCAAAATCCTGGAATAAAAAATAGCTGCCGGAGCGGAAGGACGAATGCGATATGTCTCTCAGAGGTACATTGCCTATCAATATTTGCCCTGACTGAAGGGTATACATGTTAGCAATAAGTTTCACCAGGGTAGATTTACCTGAGCCATTTTCACCCACGATCGCCACGATCTTGCCGGCGGGGCATTCTATGGAAACATTCTTTAAAACCGCCCTGGTTGTGCCGGGGTAGGTGAAGGATACATTTTTTACATATAGGCCGGAATTGATGTCAGGAAATTTTGCTCCTGACGTATCGCTCGGATGCTCTATATCAAGAAAGGTGAAAAGATCGCTAAGGAACAACCTTTGCTGAAATACCTGAACAAGGGATTGGAGGAAGTTTCTTGAACCAGCCTGTAATCTCTGAAACCCTTGCAGATAAATAACAAATGAACCCAATGTCAGCATTCCGGACCAGGTGTCTTTTGCCAACATGGTGAATATATAGATCATTACCACAATCTCGGCAAGCTGAATCAGGATGCTGTAGAATGTAAGGCGGTTATGGATAGTTTTCTTTCCATGGTAAACGAGTTCCCGTATCTGTCGGAACTTATCTATGAACTCAGCGGCAAAACCGAATGCTCGTACCTCCTTGGCATAGCTGACAGCGGTTAGCATATGATGATAATATCCTGCTTCCCGCTCCAAGGTGATGTAACTTTTTTCTTTGCGGTATAACTCATGCCCGAAATACCAGCGTATGCCGGCTAGTGGTACAGATAATGACACGAATAAGAGCGCGTACCACCATTGAACCGAGAACAGGAACCCGGCGAGAAAAATAAGTGAGAATCCGTTTTGCAGCAGTGAGTTCATGTGTGCCACCAGCTGTGGTATTCTGAACTGAGACTGCATTTGCGCCATATGAAGGCTATCGTGATATTCGGGGTTCTCGTAGTAAGTGTATTCCACATTTGTAGCCTTTTGTAACACAAGCGCTGCTACGTGGTCATTTATTTTCTGTTGCTGCAAAGTACTTAGGTGAGTCGATAACTGACTGGCAACTGCTGTAAATAGCTGCACTGCACATATAGCTATAATGATGTACACTATAGCGCCGAATTCTGTACCCGGCTTGCCGGATAGTGCTTCTACAAGCAGTTTTATCAGATAGAGGGAAGCAACCGGAAGGACAGCCTGCAGCAGCTGAAGGATAAAATTTCCTGTTGCCATTGAACGCTGTGCGTACCATATCAGTGATGAGGCCCGGAACAGGTCTTTTCGGAAGTTTCCAAGATTCAGTCCTTTTTTCATCAATTCAAAAATGCCCGCTGGTCTTAAAAATGTACAATCTACATCAATATTTTATATCATTGTGACTGAAAACAACTGATCAGTGTATTATTACTGGGGTTTTGGGTTAAATATTGCTTCAGAGATAGAGTTTCCGGAACTATTGCCAGCATCGCTTTCTGTGCCGGACCTGGTAATAAAATTAGGAAAAATACCTGCAGACATACAAGGCGGCAGGGTGGAAAAGAAAGATCATACCTACGCTATTTCAGACACAACATATTTCCTTGATATCAGAAATGTCAGCAAATACTATGTACCTGATATGAATAACGTTATCGTGGAGCCCTATACTGGCATAGATGGCCGTAGTGTGCGTATTTACCTCCTGGCTACTGTAATGGCATTTATATTGCAGCAAAAGGGAATGATCCCTTTTCATGCCTCCGGCATAATAAAAGAGGGTGGGCTTATTCTTTTTGCCGGAGATTCCGGAGCCGGAAAGTCTACTACGTTGGCCCATCTTGTTTCAAAAGGCTATAAGATATTTACGGATGATGTATGTGTGCTGCAATTGAGCACAGGGGATAATCCGGTATTGATGGGTGTGGCTTCATATCCTATGGTCAAGTTGTGGGATGATGCTATTGAGAACCTCGACAATGAGGCCTTTGGTGAAAGAACTTTCAGGGTAAGGAAGGATATGGATAAGTTCGGGCAGTTCTTTTTCGACTCGTTCAGCACGGTCGCCTTCCCTATACGTCAGATATTTATAATGAAAGTAGGAGATACTGATGAAGTAGTATGTCGCAGATTAAGCGGATTAGACGCATTTCAGCAACTTGAGCGGCAGGCATACCGGCAGCACCTTATTGTAAATAAAGAGCTCAGAATACTGCATTTTAAAAAAATGTCCATTCTTGCAGAACATTGCACAATATACGAAGTGACCAGGCCAAGGGTTGGCAACGTGCAGCAGGTAACTGACATCCTTGAGCGGTTATTCTGAAATAATGATTCGAGGACAATAGCGTAGTATCTTTACAGCTAATGAAAATTGTATCAATCAGGGAGTATGTCTTATTTGGTGAAGCATGGTTGCTGCTTGCCTTTGCACGTGCTCTCTTACTGGTTCGTCCGTTCAGAAAGATAGCCCCCTTGTTGGGTAAAGCCATGCAGGAGGCACCTTCGAACACGATCCGGCAGCTTGCGTTGCAGAAGCAGATCACTCTGGCTATACTAAGAGCTGCACGTTTTTCACCGTGGAGAACAAAGTGCTTTGAGCAAGCTATCGCAGCAAAGATCATGCTTAGAAGAAGGCATATATATAGTACGGTATACTTTGGCGTATTTCGTGACGCATCGGATGAGATGCGGGCTCATGCCTGGGTGAAGATAAATGATGTTATTGTTACCGGAGGCCCATCAACAGATCATATCACTATAATCAGCTGGTTTGGCAGTTGAGCATTATATTTGAAGTAATGAGTGCAATATTCGGTGTCATATATAAGGATGGAAAACCAGTATCTGAATCCTGCATTCAGACAATGCAACAAGCGCTCTTACACCGTGCGGTAGACGGCAAGCACTTTTGGTCGGATGATAGTGTGTTTCTGGGTCAGCATGCTCATTATGTTTCTACAGTACGTCCGATACAGTTACCGCTTTTTGAGGAAGACGGGCTGGTTATCTTTGCCGACGCTGTGCTGTATAACAGACAGTATTTATGTTCGCTGCTTGAGATTCCGGCAGGGCAGTCGAAACCTGTGAGCGATGAGGCCCTCATACTGTCTGCATATAGGAGGTGGGGTAAGGATTGTGTTGTTCATCTTGATGGCGAATTTGTATTTGCCATATGGAATAAGAAGGAGCATACGCTATTTCTCGCAGCGGATCACATGGGTTTCAGGCCGGTATACTATCACGATACTCCAGGGATGTTCCTATTCTCAAGTGAGATGAAGGGAATATTGGCGGTAAAGGAGACTGACAATTATTTTAATGAGGAAGCAATCATTGATTATTTTTTCCGGCAGGCGGATTATACACAAACATATACCAAAGGCATTCAGGCGCTGTGTGGTGGTAGCAGGTTAATACTGAAGAATGGCCATATGGCAGTAGACAAATACTGGCTGCCACGGATACAGGGAAAGTATAACTTCAAAAAAGATAGCGATTGGGCAGATTGTCTTCGTGAGTTGCTGTGGCAGGCGGTAGACAACAGGTTGCATACGGATCTTCCGGTTGGTATAGGGTTGAGCGGGGGGCTCGACTCATCTTCAATCGCCTGCATTGCCGGACAGATACTGGCCAGGAAGAACAAGCAGTTATTTGCGTTTTCATCTGTGCTGCCGCCGGGCCATACCGGGGTGGAATGTGACGAAAGGCCGTATATAAGTGCAATAGGAAAGCATCTCGGCAATGTGCAGCAGGTATTTGTAGAAGCAACTGGCAAGGGGCCTTTCAGTGATCTTGAGGAAGCATTTGCAATAGAAGAAACTGCGCCCAATCCATTCTTTTATATGGATAGGGCGTTGAACGAGGCCGCACAGCAAAACGGGATCGGTACCTATCTGTCGGGATATGGTGGAGACTTCCTGGTATCATCCGGTGGCAATTACGCCCTTATCGGTTTACTTAAGAAAATGCGAATTACCGAAGTGCTGAACTTGCTTCGTGAGTTTCACAGCAACGAAGGAAGGAGTTATTACCAGGTAATAAAAAGGGAACTCATAGCACGCACCGAGCTTTACCGGGATTGGAGTCGGGTCAGGCATAAAGGGCGGATCAACTGGCAGGAGTATACACCGCTTTCAGACAATTTGCTGAATAAATATGCTGCAAGGTTGGATTTTGAGCCTGTAAAAGACCCGGCTGCATTTATGGTGGAATATATTGCTACAGGCAATCTTGGCAGAAGTATGGGCCGATTTGCCAACAGGGACGCAAAATTTCATATGCGCCCGGCTGTGCCGATGTTTGATCGACATGTAACCGAGTTCATGCTTGACGTTCCCATGGAACAGTTCATAGTCGGTGGTGTGAAACGAAGCCTGATACGAAGGGCTATGGAGGGTGTTTTGCCTCCGGAGATACAATGGAGAAGAGACAAGATTTCCTATTCGCCCGATTATATTGATCGTATTAAAAAGAATAAACAATTTATTAATTCTGTAACTACGTCAGAAAGTTATAATTTCGTCTGGCAGTATTTCGATAAAGCTAAATTTCCGGATATTGAAAAAATGGAGTCATCGGCAGGAATGACGAGGCCTTGGGATGTATCGGGTATCAGAATATCACAAACAGTTATATTTTGCGTTTTTTTAAAATGGTTAACGATTAACCAATTCAAGTTTTAAATTATTTCATATATTCGACCAAAGTATTTAGAATTGTGTATTATGCAAAATAAAAAAATTTGTCATTATTTTTTTTTTTAGGGAAATCCATATACTTTTGTAACATAATAGACTATAAAAGGTTTAATTAAACAAGCATATCCATGAAGCATTCAGAAACGACAACAATACCTGCAGTAAAAAAGTCATGGTCTGAACCCGTAATAACTGTTCTTTCAATTAAAGATGATACGCTTGGTGGTGCAAATCCCGGTAGTGATAGCGGTATCAACGACTATGTAAGCTAGTTTTCTATACGTTGAGTGCTTCTCTGATTAAATAAATTTCTTTATGGTTAACCCTGTGTTAACCATTTTTTTTGGGGGATTACAGACTGTAAGAAAACAGATAACTTACTATTTTGTTATTGAATCTGTAACATCTCGTGAGACAACATATTAGCCAGGTGCCGGAAGGTAGCAGACTCACAGGTATCTCTGCTTATATCATAGATCTCAAGAAGATAGGTGACGAGGTCCCTGACTGAACTTGGTTTTTCCAGCTTATTCCAGATATCTGTAGCTACATGATTCATGCCAACGTAGTTGCCGCTTTCAATGCTCATCATCACTATCTCTTCTCCGATCGGGCTGGTAATAAACTTTTTATCGTTTCGCACAACAACAGTATCGAGCGTCAGCTCCACAGATTTTTCCATTATGATCAATTATTTATTGATAGCTACAAGGTACGCACTAATGCAAATATGCGGTAGTTTTTTTAATAAGCGCTTATCTAATTCTGCTTACTTATTTTATTATAATTTTATGTCCGTCATTTAAGAAGATTGGAGCATTTGAAGAATATAGCGTTTCTCTGTCACCCATATCACAGAGGGGGAGTGACAAGATGGATGGCTGATGCCGCGGTGGCGCTATCAGTAAAGGGGTATCAGATCTATTTCATCACGGTCGATCCGGTTAAAGAATTTATTTCGGCAAAAGGAAGAGAAACCCTGCTTCAGTTGATCAACAAGCAACGGCACAATGTAAAAGTATTGGTTGCCAGTGCGGGATACGAGTTTGAGTTTGGGACACCGAGATACAGAACTTTTATTTACAAAAAGCTGATAGCAGATCTGCCCGTTGGTACACCGATCATAGTTTCAGATGATAAAGACGTATGGGCGGCAGCAGCGGCGTTTCATGGTACATACCCGCTTGTAGGAGTTGCCCATGCTGACGAGCCTCACTACTACGACCTGGTAAAAAAATATGCTGATAGCGCTGATGTGCTGGCCTGTGTCTCTGAACGGGTTACAAGAAAGGTAAAAGAACTTTTGCCGGCTGCCGACGCTGAAAAGGTGTTTACAATACCATGTGGTATTCACCTGCCTGCAGTGACCACTGGCATGCCTGCGGGAGATAAACTACAACTGGTATATGCCGGCCGGCTCACGCAATACCAGAAGAGGGTAGGTGATCTTATAAAAGTAGCCGGTGCATTGTGGCGCACAGGTACCGGATTTGAGTTCAATATCATCGGAGAGAATGAGACCCTGCGGCCACAATTAGAGCGCGAAGCAGAATTGGCTGGTGTGCGGGATATGATCACATTTTGTGGCTGGCTGAGTCGGGAAGACGTAGCAAAGTACTTGTCTGAATCAGATGTGTTGCTGATGACCTCTGACTTTGAAGGCACACCCATCGCTATGATGGAGGCCCTGGCAGCAGGATGTGGTATGGTGGGTACACGTGTAAGCGGCATTGAAGATTATGAGCTGCATCCGCTGGCGGCAGATTGTTTCCGTGTATTTGATGTTGGTGATATAGATGCTGCGGTAAGCAAGATCATAGAGCTGGCCGCAAAGCCACGAAATGTAAGGCAACAGGCGGCACGAAGAATGGCTGAGGCTGAATTTAGCATGGATGTGTGTCTCGGTCGTTACCTTGATGCTATGAAGATTATCCCGGAATGTAAAGAACAGCCCCCGAAAATATCATTGCCTGTCTCTGAGAAAATTTATTCGAAACTAATTGCAGGAGCCAGGTATTGGAAGGTAACCCGTACTAAATAAAAAAGCCCCCGCATCATCTGCGGAGGCCTGATATCTATAAAGTCGGATTACATCTTCCAGTCGTCAACGCTTGAATTGTCGTTGAGGCCGCTTACTTCGGATGCAGACGTGCTTGCAGCAACTTCGGCCACAACTTCAACCCTTTCTAAAGGCTCAGCAGGTGCCATTTCTCCTTCCTCATTATCATTATCGTGATTGAATGCGTCGAAATCAAAATCAGGCATCAGGTCAGTCTTCACATAGTTGATCGTTTCAGTAAGACCTGCTAGAAATTTATTGAAATCTTCTTTATACAGGAACATTTTGTGGCGGTCGTAGCCATTGTCGTCAAAACGCTTCTTGCTTTCTGTGATAGTGATGAAATAATCATTACCACGGGTAGAGCGAACATCGAAAAAGTAGGTCCTTCTTTTGCCTGCCTTTATTCGTTTACTGTACAAACTCTCGTTACGGCTGTCGCCGCGGCCTTCACGGTTTTCTCCAAAGTTTTTGTTTTCGTACGCCACAATTCTTTAGTTTAATGTGATCAATATGTCACAAATTTAATTAAAGCCGCCAAGTATCCAAATAAATCTCAATCAATTACGAACTGTTATACAAATTAGTTACTAACGGCAGAGTAGTATTGATATATATTAAATGCTTGTATGCTCTTCCTTAGGATACAACGAAGTGATAACCCTTGCCCTTGAGGGTTACAATCTCTATTCCCGGGCCTTCGGAAAAGTAGCTACGCAGCTTACGAATATACACATCCAGGTTTCGGGAGTTGAAGAAAGAATCATCTCCCCACACATCATTGAGGAGCGTCTTGCGCAGCACCTGTTTGTTCATATGTGTACACAATATGGCCAGTATCTGCGATTCGCGGTTAGATAGTTTTATAACCTTGGTAGGTGTGTGTAGTTCGAATTTGCCGGGATAGAACCGGAACTGCCTTAATATGATCTCGTCGGGAAGCTGTGCAGTTGTAACCGTGTCGCGCCCCATTATCTTCAACTGGTTCTCGATGCGAACAATGAGTTCCTCCATGCTGAATGGCTTTTTCAGATAATCTGTACCGCCGGACGAGAATCCTTTTACCAGGTCGTCTGTTTGTGTGCGTGCGGTGAGAAATATGATCGGCACGTCTGCATTGATATTGCGGATGTGACTGGCCACAGAGAATCCGTCCACATGTGGCAGCATGACATCTAGCAGGCAGATGTCAGGAGAGAAACTGCTGACAGATTCCATCAGCCGTGTACCGTCTTTCTTGTGCAGCACGTCGTAGCCTTTTAGCTCCAGTGTGTCTTTCACGATCTTGGCGAGATAGGGTTCATCTTCGATGTAGAGTACTTTCTTTTTCATTTTGAGATAATAACAGGCAGTGAGCCGGTAGTGTGGTTGTTAAGAGTATGGTTGTCTAATTATTTATCTAAAATGTGAGCGTAAACATGCAGCCTCCTTCTGCAACATTATTTACACTAATGCTTCCGTTGTGCTGTCGCATCACCTGCGCGGCATAGCTAAGGCCCAGACCATAGCCCTTGGTGTTATGCCTTGCGCCTGTAGGTATACGGAAGAATTTCTCAAATACTTTTTCCCTGTACTCTTCCGGTATTCCGGGTCCATTGTCTGTTACCTTCAGTTGCACGGCCCCGTTCCTTTCTGTAAGACTGATATGTACATGTACATTTTCGCCTGCATATTTCAGGCTGTTGTCAATAAGATTAACCAGCACACCTTGTGCATGCAGTTTATCTATCATCACAGTAAAGCTGCTGCCGGTATGTTCGAAGGTGATGTCGGCGCCATGTTGCATGAGCCTGAGCCGCATTGCCATGATCACTTCTTCTACCAGCATTTTCAGGTCGTAGCTTTCGCGTTGTATATACAGCTTGCCGGTTTCCAGCAGCGATGTGTTCAACACGCGTGTGGCCAGCAGTTCCAGCCTGTCCATCTCAGAGGCTGCCATACTGAGATATTCACGGCCTCTTGCCGGATTGTCTATCACATTAAAATTGTTCAGCGCTTCCAGTGCCACTTTTACGGTAGCTATCGGGGTCTTCAGTTCGTGAGACATGTTGCTGATAAAGTCGTCCTTCATCACACTCAGTTTTATCTGTGCCCTGAGGCTGCGGTAGGTAATATAGAATGCAGCGCCGGTAAGCACTACCAGCACCAGGGAGAAGAAGAGCTGTGGCCACATTCTGCGGAGCAGGTACCAGTCATACCCATCTACCAGCACGCCGTTTGTAGTGGTAAAGAATGAACTTTGTATGAATATTGCTTTCTCACCACGACTGTCGCTGTCGCTGCTGTTCACCCATTCTGAATGAAAGTTCCAGCCATTCTGTTTCATCTGGCTGGCAAAGCGCTCATTGAAGAGCATGGTATCTATATGAAACAACCTGCTTTCTTCTTCCGGCGATATGTTGGCACCGTTGATGATGCGTGACATGATCTGCGGAGACAGGGCAATGACACGGTGTGTGGTATCTTGTGCAGTAACTGTGCTTAGGGTTGTAGTGTTGCTATCGAGTATATAGTGGAGCTTTAACGAGTCGGCAACTTTATATTGCACATCTGTAAATATCCTTGTAAGGTTTTTTCGTAGTTGCGCCTGCTGTTCGTGGTATTGGCTCGACAACCACTGCACCGTAAATAGCAATATCAGCATATAGCAGCAGAGCATCAGCCCTTTTATCCACTTCAGATCTGTTTTTCTGTTTGCTGCCATTGTATACAAATATATGCTGCCGTCTCTTACATATTAGGCATTTTAACCTTATTTAACATTGCTTTATGTTAGGTTAATTTCGTAATGGGTTAGCCTTTTTACTAAACCAGGTGTTCCACTCTTCCAATTATTGTGCATTGGAACATGGAACACTAAGAGGACACAAATCTGAATTAAGACAATAGTACTGCGGAAAACAGGGACATATTGCATATTTCTTATAAAATGAAGGTTTCAGCGAAAATTTGCGACGAAAATCTTTACAATTACTTCCTAATAAATTAACTTAGTGGAAATTTTCTGTATGAACTTACCGATACGTCTGGACGTTTTGCGAAAGGCATTATTATCATCTGTTTTAGCATTAGGAGCAACAGCTTATACATATGCACAATCTTGTGCCCCCGACATCAATACAATTGCCGGCAATGGAACTCCGGGCTTCAGTGGTGACGGTGGTGCTGCTACCAATGCCAACATGACCCAGCCATGGGGCGTATGGGCCGATGCAACCGGGAATGTTTACATCAGCGACTTTGGCAACAATCGTATACGTGTGGTAGATCCTTCCGGTAATATCAATACCATAGCCGGAAACTCATTGGCAGGTACCGGTGCCGATGGTGGCCCTGCTACAGCGCCATACACCCTACGTTCGCCATATCCGGTATGTGCCGATGCTGCAGGAAACGTGTACATAGGCGACTACGCTAATAACAGGGTGCGTATTGTAAATACCTCAGGCACCATCAACACTTTCGCAGGTGGTGGTGGTACACTGGGTGATGGTGGTCCGGCTACGAATGCCCAGTTGACAGGGCCTCAGCAGCTCACTGTTGATGCAGCAGGTAATATCTACATTGCTGATAATGGTCATAGCCGCATACGTAAGGTGAACACATCGGGTATCATTACAACAATAGTAGGCACGGGTGTTTCGGGGACTGCACCCGATGGCATCTTGGCTACAAGTGCAAAAATGAACTCAACATTAGGCATGGTAGTTGATGCTGCCGGCAACTTCTATTTCTCTGACCAGGGCAATTTTAAGATCAAGAAAATAAACACTTCAGGTGTGCTGAGTACAGTGGCCGGAACAGGTGTTGCAGGATATACCGGAGACGGAGGCCCTGCCAGCACAGCACAGATTCGGTCATATGGCCTGGCAATGGATAATTCCGGCAACCTCTACTTCTCTGATTTCACAGACCTGGTGATACGTAAGATAGATATGACCACAGGTGTTATCTCCACCGTTGCAGGTACGGGTGCATCGGGCTATACGGGCGATGGTGGTCCGGCTACCGCATGTACGTTTGTTTCTCCGGCTGCAATGTCTTGTGATCCTTTCGGAAACCTGTATGTTTCAGATTGGTTCAATAATGCCGTACGTAAGATATTTGTCAACAACGTTGTTCCCTACTTCGCAAACGGCACCAGGCAAACAGTTACTGTTTGTATGAGCACTACCGCCAACCCTATCAATACCCAGCTTACAGTTGCAGATCCCAACATGGGCCAGTCTATCAACTGGAGTGTGGTTGCCGGTCCATTCAATGGCACAGCCAGTGTTGCCTATTCTACAACATCTACAGGCTCATCATTGTTACCAACCGGTCTTTCCTATACACCAACTCCCGGTTTCATAGGCACTGATTCGGTGAAAGTGCAGGTTACAGATTGTTCCGGTTTGAATGGGTATACGACCCTTGTGTTCAATGTGACCAACTCAATGTCCGGTGGTTCTATAGCTGGGCCTACAAGTGTTTGCCAGGGTTTCAGCATTCAGCTTACTGATGCGTCTCCAGGTGGTGTATGGAGCACAAGCAACACCCGTGCTACTGTAAGCAGTACCGGTGTGGTGACGGGGTTAAGCACAGGCGTGGTTAATGTTAGTTATTCTGTTATCAGCCCTTGTGGTGGAGGTATTGCCATCAGGGCTATTACTGTTATGGCTGCTCCTACACCTATATCCGGTACACCGTCAGTGTGTGTAGGGGGTGTAGCCGTTATCAGTGATGATCCGGGAGGTACGTGGCTGAGCGGCACACCGTCAAATGCTACGATAGGTATGGGGTCGGGGATACTGAATGGTATATCCGCAGGCACTACATTGATAACTTATACAGCATCTTCCGGATGTATGGCATTGCAAACAGTAACGATATACCCGCTGCCGGTTGTTCCGGTGGCGAGTGCTACAAATATTTGCGGCGGGGGGTATTATACGGCTACCTTCAGCGATGCTACCCCAGGAGGTACCTGGAGCAGCAGCAATACTACCGTGGCGGTCATAGATGCCTATTCAGGTGTCGCGTCGGGTGTGTCCGGAAGCACAGGAGGTACGGTAGCCATCAGTTATACCAGTTCTGACGGATGTTCATCATCTACGCCGTTCACTATCGATCCTACGCCATCTCCGATAATAGGCGTGCATGCCATGTGTGCCGGTATGAACACCATGACTGTATCTGATGCAGATGCAGGTGGTTCATGGACCAGTACGTTGGTTACGGTCTCATCGGGTGGTGTCATTACCTCGCATACAGATGGTGTGGCTACCATTACGTATACATTCCCTGGTAGCGGTTGTTATACTGCATCGTCCTTTATTGTGAACCCGCTTCCCGGAGACATCATGGGCTCTAAGAGTGTATGTACCAATGCTATGATCACACTTACAGACACCACTCTTTATGGTTCTTACAGTTCTCTCGATCCTACCGTTTCGGTAGACCCGTATACGGGCAACATTACAGGTATTTCACCGGGGACAGCTATTATTACTTATTCATTGCTTACCGGCTGCTCGAAGTACGACACCTTAAATGTCTATCCGGCACCATCTCCTATTTTCGGCAATTTTAATGTTTGTGTCGGTTCTACAACCACGCTTACAGATACTACTGCCGGTGGGTCGTGGAGTATGTCTTCGGGAGGTATTGCTATGCTTAGTGGTGTTAGCGATATTACCGGTTTATTGTCGGGTGCCGCTATTGTTACCTATATGACAGGTGCCGGTTGTACAGACACTGCGGTGGTTAACGTGATAGCGTTACCGACCGTGTATAGTATGAAGGGCGGCGGCAGCTATTGCGTAATGGATACCGGTGTGCACATCATGCTCAGCAATTCTGACCTCGGTACGAGATATTACCTGATGATGGGAAGTACAGTTGTAGACAGCGCAAATGGCAACGGATCATTACTCGATTTCGGATTACAGACAGCCGCGGGTACATACACGGTGGAAGGCCGCAACCTTACTACCACCTGTGTTAATACAATGTCGGGCACCGCTGTTGTCACAATAGATCCTATTGTAACACCCGCAGTGAATATTGGTGTTGCGCCAAACGACACCGTATGTGCTGGCACCAGTGTTACGTACATTGCCATCCCTGCTTACGGTGGGTCATTGCCTGTATATCAGTGGAAAGTGAATGGAGCGAATGTAAGTACGAGTCCGAGCTATGTATTCACCCCTGTTAACGGAGATGTTGTAGTCATTGAGCTGACCAGCAATGCCACATGCACATCTACTCCATATGCGGTTGGTGCGGTTGTGATGGATGTAGTGACTCCGGTGATCCCCGATGTGACGATCACGGCAGACCCTGGCGCAAGTGCAGGTAAGCTGGAAACTGTGACATTTACCGCTGTGGTAAGCAATGTTACGCCTACCACTACCTATCAGTGGACAAAGAATACTTCAAACATCACAGGCGCTACCGGTACTACATATACTACAGCGTCACTGGCCAACGGAGATAAGATAGCTTGTAAGGTGAGCAGCGGAGGCATGTGCAGCAAAACAACAACGGCAGATCCGATAATTATGAACATTTACTCTACTGTTGGCGTTAAGCAAGTGGCATTTGATGGAGAATTGTCATTATATCCGAACCCCAACGATGGTGTATTTGTATTGCAGGGTATATTGGGTATCAATACGGATGAGGACATAACACTGGAGATGACCAATATGCTGGGGCAAGTTGTATTCACAAGCCATGCAACGTCAAATGCAGGTGTTGTATATGCGCAGATAAATATTGATAATACCGTATCTAACGGCGTATATCTGCTCAGCGCAAGGTGTGCAGCCGGCAATAAAGTATTCCATGTGGTTATTGAGAAATAACCGACCGGGATAATATATTGTTATGCAGGTATCTTTTTTATCTACCATTTAGTGGCTTTACATCCAATTTAAAGCCCTAACTTTGCGCCGCTATGCTGATAGAAGTATTAAAATCTAAGATACATAGGGTTAAGATTACTGAGGCCAATCTGAATTACATAGGCAGCATCACCATAGACGAAGATCTGATGGATGCTGCCAATCTTATTGAGAACGAGAAGGTGCATGTATTGAGCATTGATAACGGATCCCGTCTCGAAACCTATGTGATCAAAGGTACCCGTGGTTCCGGCATGATCTGCATGAATGGCCCGGCAGCCCGAAAGATATCGGTTGGAGATACGGTGATCATCGTGTCTTATGCACAAATGGATTTTGAATTGGCCAAACAGCATAAGCCTACCATCATTTTCCCGAAGGACGACAACTCCCTGTAGCGCTTTTCTGCTGCCTTACCTTTATGTTTTAACAAGATATTTCTCGGTATGATTAGTATCTTTAACTCATGAAGAAAGCCTTCCTGACGATATTGCAGTATGTGATCTTCCTCGGGTTAGGTATATGGGTTGTGTATCATATGCTGCACCAGCTCTCTCCGCAGCAGACCACAGAACTGGTGGACGCAATAAAGAGTGTGAATGCCTGGTTCCTGGTACCTATTTTCTTCGTCGGTTTTTTATCTCACCTTGTGCGTGCCATACGCTGGAGGTACCTATTGGAGACCCTCGATATGCATCCGTCGGTCACTAATACTTTTTTTGCAGTAATGATAGGCTACATCGCCAACCTCGCATTGCCCAGGGCAGGGGAAGTGGCTAAGTGTACTGTACTGGCGAAATATGAGCGCATGCCGGCGCATAAGATGCTGGGCACCATTGTAGCTGAACGGGCTTTTGATGTTTTGTGTCTTTTTATCATATCTGTAGCAACCTTTTTGCTTCAGATGAATATAATCAATGAGTATGTATCAGCCAAAATGCACATCCTTATTCAGAAGATACATCAGAATAGTATTGTGCTTGTAGGTATGCTGGTTGTGCTTGCTGCTGTTATCATAGCCCTGGTAATTGTATACAGGAGGCATAAGCATACCCGTATCGGTACAATAATGAAAGAGATGAGTCATGGTATCATGTCCATCATTCACATGAAGAAGAGGTGGCAGTTCATTGGTATCACCGTGCTGATGTGGTGCATGTATGTAAGCCAGGTATATGTAGGGCTGAGATGCCTGCCTGCTACCCACAACATTCACCCGTTGGCATCGCTCGTAGTATTGGTATATGGCAGCGTGGGCCTCATCATTACACCAGGTGGCATTGGTATGTATACGCTGCTTGTTGCTGAGATTCTCGCATCGTACAATGTACCTGAGGTGCCTGCGCAGGCTTTTGGCTGGATAGCATGGGCCGTTCAGACGGTTATCATTATTGTTTTGGGAGTTCTAGCCCTCATATTGATTCACCCATACAACAAAAAGAGAGATGCACAAGCAGGACTGGATCCAAAATAAGATATATGCCCGTGAAGCACTGGTGCGCGAGTGTAATGTTTGGCGTGCATCCGGCAGAAAGATCGTATTCACAAATGGCTGCTTTGATATATTGCACAGAGGTCACCTGGACTTGCTGGCAAAGGCGGCAGACCTGGGGAATGTGTTGGTGCTGGGCCTGAACACGGATGCATCTGTGCGTAGATTGAAAGGAAATGAGCGCCCCGTGACCAATGAACAGGACCGGGCATTCCAGGTAGCAGCACTCTTATGTGTAGATGCGGTCTGCCTGTTTGATGAGGATACACCGCTGGAGCTCATCATTGCGGTGAAACCTGATGTGCTGGTAAAAGGCGGAGACTACACCATCGACAAGATAGTTGGTGCTGACATGGTAATGAACAATGGCGGCAAAGTAGAGATCATACCTTTTGTGGAAGGTTATTCCACCACAGCTATCATTCAGAAGATCAGGAATCTTTGATCATCTGATCAGGGTAACATCTCCTTTTATGAAGATCGGATCACCTGCGTCGCAAATAGCCTCCAGGAAATAAACGTACACATCAGGACGTGGGTCGCCACCCTGGAATGTGCCATCCCATGCGTTTGATGCATCATTCAGGTCTATATTCTTACGCTCGAACAGTAATTCGCCCCAACGGTTAAATATCCTGAACGATTTCACGGTACTTATGCCCCGGCCTCTCGGGTAAAACACATCGTTTTGCCCATCGCCATTTGGCGTGAACGTATTGGGAATGAATACCTGGCTCTTATCGCAATAGACAAATATGTGCACGGAATCCTCATTAGGGCAACCAAATGAAGAGGTGACATGAATGTTATAGGTAGTGTTCTTTATCGGAATCACTTTAGGGTTCAGGCAGTTCTTGCAACTGAATGAGGTATCGCCATCTGCGGACCATGTAATTCCAAAAATATTGGCACCTGTAGCCCTCAACTGAACCTGTGAACCCTCAACAACTGTCTGGTCGGCCCCGGCATCTACAGTTGGTACAGGGTGAATGGTTATGGTCAGGAAATTAGTGTCGGGTATACAACTCGCCAATTGCGCGATGATCATATAGGTGGTTGTCGTATCGGGCGAGGCAAGCGGATTAGCAGCATGCGGGTCAGATAGTCCGGCAGGAGGTAGCCAGCTGAACTGGGTGGCACCAGAATCGAACACGGGCACTATAGCTCCCTGGCATACGGTTGTGTCACCATGGCTACTGCTCACCGTCTTTGTTTTAAGGTATACTGTCACATCATCAGTATTGTGACAACCGTTTGCATCAGTTCCTGTCACCGTATAGGTAGTGACGACCTTTGGCGATGCATAAGCAGGATTGCAAGCCACGCAACTGAGGGTAGGCCCTGCGGCCCAGGTATAGCTGATACCGCCGTAGCCATGCAATGCGGCGGCATCTCCCACACAAATAATAGTGTCAACATCGGCCTTGATGATGGGCGGAGGATTGACATAGACGCTCTGTAAAGTAGAATCTGTACAGCCCCAGGCATCCCACACACGAAGAGCAATGTCATAATATCCGGCAGTACCGAAATATCCGGCAGGGCTTTGCAGTGTGCTTGTGTCACCATTGGTAAATGTCCAGCTCCATTTAGTGATATAAGAGAAATAGCTGAATGCCGTGTCTTTAAAGTGCATGGTATCGCCCTGGCATACCGGGTATGGCTCTGTAGTAAATCTTGATCTCACGGCATCCACTTTAATAGTGTCTAAACCCTGGCTGGAAGCCTCGCAACCCGTATTGTCACTGAGTATCAGTTTCGGTACATACCAACCCGGAAGTGTATAAATATGGTCTATACTGTCTATTGTAGTTGGCGGGCTCGTGACACCATCGGAGAAGTCCCATATGATCTTGGGGATATTGGTAAGATTGGATGTGAAATGCACTTTAAGCGGAGAGCATCCGGTAAGCGGCGTGTATTTGAAGGCGCCTGCGTAGCCCCATATCTTTACATAATTGTAAGCAGTGTCGGTACAGCTGTTATAATCCATCACTACCAGCATCACTGTATCAATCCCTGTCTTGGTATACAAGGTGCTTGGATATACAGCGGTAGAGGTACTGCTATTGCCAAAATCCCAGAAGAAGGCCATGCCACCACTGCTTGTGTTGTAGAATGATACAGTAAGCGGCGGGCATATAGAGAATGAATCTGTCATAGAGAATGATGCCTTGGGTTTGGTGATGGTGATGTAATCCTTATACTCAGCGGTATCGGTACAGCCAAATACATCGGTGACCACAAGCTTCACTGTATACTTACCCGGCCCGGAATACGCATGCCACGGAGACGTAATTGTGCTTGTTGATCCATCGCCAAAGTACCACATAGAGCTTATTGCGCCCACGCTCGTGTTTGTGAAATAATCGTTCTCGAAAGAGCAGGGAAAAAGATTACTCGCAAAGAATGAAGCATCGGGATGGTTTACCACAACCGGGCTGTATACCGCGGTATCCTTACATCCTAACGCATCCGTCACAATTTCCTTTATAGAATACGAACCATTGGCTGTATAGGTGTGTGTGGCGGTAGGTCCGTACAACAAGGCAGTACCACCATCGCCGAATGTCCAATCGAAAGTGGTGAGTGATACTCCGGGAACATCGGTACTCTTGTCTTTGAACGTTACAAGCAAAGATCGGCAACCACTTGGCGGGGTAACCGTAAAACCAGCGACCGGCTTAGCCACGGTTATATAGCCGGGTTTAGCGACGGTATCTGTACACCCCATCTGGTCGGAGACGACAAGAGTGACATTGTGCAGTCCCGTCACATAAAATGTATCGGTAAGTACAAATGTTGATTGATTTACGTGGTATTTGTCGTTTATGGGGACACCATCTACCATCCAGAAATACTTGTAGACCTTTCCGGATGTGACTATCGGGGTGATGTGCACGATCTCATCCCGGCAGATAGCCGTTCGGTCTGCGGTAAAATCAAAGACGGGTGGTTTGAGATCAATAGGCAGGTAAGTTGTATCTCTGCAACCACTTCTGGCATTGTAGGTGGTTAGTGTTACTGTATAGGTCGTCAAGGCAGGATAGGTATGCAATGGATTGTCGAGCGTAGAGGTAGTACCGTCGCCAAATATCCAAAGGTGGGTATCGTCGCCCCATGAGCTGTCGTAGAACTGTACCTGGTTTCGCGGATTGCAAATAAATGTTTCGACTATCCGCGCCTTTGGTGAGTCTACAAGCATTGTGTCTGTAAGTACCAGCGGAGCACTTTTGCAACCATGATAGGAAGCATACACAGTTACAGTGAATACGCCCGGCATTGGAAACGTCATGTGCAGCAGCGGAGAATGTGATTCTACACTGCCGATAGCCCCGAAGTCCCAAAGAAAGTCGTCGGCAGGTCCTGTAATCACCGTGATCGGAATATCAATGTGGTCTCTGATACAAATATGTTTTGGAGCAATGGAGGCTGTAATGGTAGGAGGATCTCCCACTTCGATCACAGTTGTATCTGTGAATGTACAGCCATTGGAGGTAGTTATGGTAAGTGATACGGTATAAACACCAACGGCACCGTATGTATGAAACGGTTTAGATGTTGTAGTTGTCGGAGAACCATCCCCGAAATCCCAGGAGTAAGAAACGATAGGGAAGGGATAATTGGAGGGCGGAATGGTAGTGTCCGGTTCGAATGTTATCAGTGAGCAGTCAAATCCAACTTTGAGTGGTCTGCATCCCGATGTAGGGGTGTCAATGATTGTGAAAATAGCATCATATAGTGTGTCTATTTTTTTCACAGTGTCAGTACATCCGGTTGCAGGATCGGTAACTATGAGCCTGATGGTATCTACACCTCTACGCCAATACGTGTGTGTTGCAGGTGTTCCCGTTCCCGTTGAACCGTCGCCGAAAAGCCATTTTGTAATGGTTCCGGGAGGTGCTGTGGAAGTAAATGTAACGCCGACGGGTGGCGGACACGGGTCCTTGGGTGATTGCAGTATGGTAGCTACAGGTCCCCCGTTTATTTTAATCGTATGTATCGCAGTATCGGTACAAAATCCATCTGAAATTACGAGGCGAACACTATATGTTCCCGGGGACGTATAAGCGTGTACTGCAGAATCAGCAGATGATGTGCCGCCATCGCCAAAATCCCAGCTACTGGAAATACGTGATGTACTGCTGGTATTGGAAAAAAGAACACCGTCATTCACACAAGCTGAAGCAGGGAATGTAAAACTGGCTTTAAGATTACTGATAATTACAGAGCCGGGAATCGTTACACTGTCCATACACCCGTTGCCGTCCTTTGTGGTGAGGGATATCGGATAAGAGCCTGCTGCTGTATAAGTATGGCTCGGACTCACCAGGGTAGACAAGGGCGAACCATCACCAAAGTTCCATACATAGCTGATCGGTGGCGTACCAGACGTGAGATTAGTAAACACTGCCAAAGCCGGAGCTTTGCAGAAATGTGCAGATGATACAGAGAAGTTAGGAGCTGCCGGCTTAAAAATGTGCATGTAATTGACCACCTTCTTGGTGCTCACACAGCCCATAGAATTTGTGACAGATAGTGTAACAGCGTAGAATCCGTCTTTCGAATAAGAATGTGTGGGAGATGCCGAAAAGTCAAGTGTACCGTCACCAAAGTCCCATACATACGTCATTGGTCCGGAAACACCTCCGGAAGAAGTGCTTGTGAAGGTGACAGATGCGCCGGGGCACACAGATGTATCACTGGCTACAAAAGATACGGTAGGTGGGGGATATACAGTAATGGTCATGGTAGTTGTAACCGATGTGCTACCCGATGTGGCTGTTAGCTTAACGGTGTAAGTACCAGGGGTGAGGTATGAAGTAGATGGGTCTTTTAGAACTGATGTAACCGTATTGCCGAAATCCCAGAAATAACTGGTTGCGCCCGTTGAGGTATTCGTAAAATGAACGACAAGAGGAGCACATCCTGAAGTAACATCTGCTGTGAAACCAGCAGTAACGGCATATGCACCAAACGTTTTAAATAAAAACAAAAGTGCGATCAGGGTAAAGCGGCTAAAGGCTTTCATAAGTTGGTATCAGGTATGCTATAAAGATAAAAATAAATTGTGAGAATTAATTGTGTTATGATCTGGAATGAATATAAACATATAAATTTTATATGTTTTACGTAAATAGTTGTCAAATAAATAAAATCAGAATGTGGTAATGATATTGATCAGGGCTATGTTAAGAAATTATGAACTACTTTTATAAGGGGTGGATTGGCTTATTTTTAGGCAACCATAGATATTTGAGATGAAGGCGGCGAAACAAACGATAGTGCGTGACCTGAGTTGGCTGGCATTTAATGCACGGGTTCTGCAAGAGGCTAATGACCCATCTAATCACATTCATGACAGGCTCAGGTTCCTGGGTATCTTTTCCAACAATCTTGATGAGTTTTTTCGTGTCAGAGTAGCTGCATTGAATCGGATGATCACTTTGGGCAAAGCAGCAAAGATGCACCTGGAGGCGAATCCGGACAAGATATTGAGAAAGATACAGCAAACTGTTATCACTCAACAGACAGAGTTCGACATGACCTTTTCCGATATTATTAAAGAATTGGAAAAGAATAAGATATTCATTAAGAATGAACGACAGTTGTCCAGGCACCAGAAGGAATTTGTATCAAAGTTCTTTGACGAGAAGGTTCGCACCCAGCTTATCCCGTTAATGATCGAGACCATTCCCCAGGTTCCTTTGCTCAGAGACAAGTCGATATACCTCGCTTGTGTACTTGGCAATAGTAAAGAGGCTATGGTGCAGCGCTATGCGATGATAGAGATCCCTACCAAGGTGCTGCCCCGTTTTGTGATACTGCCATCCGCCGAAGGGCAGACAAACATAATTCTGCTTGAGGATATCATCAGGTATAATTTGCCCAACCTGTTTGCTCCTTTTGGTTTCGACCGTTTTCTGGGATATATCATCAAGGTGACCCGCGATGCGGAGCTGGAGATAGACAACGACGTCAATACAAATATCCTTGCTCAGCTTGAAAAAGGCCTGAAAAACAGGAAACATGGAAGAGCTACCCGGTTTGTGTATGACAGAAACATTGACCCCTCACTTTTGAACTATCTTACTAAAAGGCTTGGCCTCACCAGGAAGGACAATCTTATAGCAGGAGGGCGCATACATAACTTTAAAGATTTTATAGACTTCCCGCAGTCGATCTTTACAGACCTGAATGTGAGGAATGAGCCATTTGTTCATCCGTTGCTGAAACAACCATGCAGGATCATGGATGTTATTGAAAAGACGGATGTGATGTTGCATCTCCCTTATCATTCTTTTGATTCCATTATTGATTTGTTGAGAGAAGCGGCAATAGATCCTTTCGTGCAAAGCATTAAGATCACTTGTTACAGGGTGGCCAAAAACTCGAAGATCATTAATGCCCTGATCAATGCGGTAAGAAACGGCAAACAAGTGACTGTCGTATTGGAACTCAGGGCAAGGTTTGATGAAGAAGCCAACCTCAGGTGGAAAGCCCAACTAGAGGAAGAAGGAGTGAAAGTAGTACTTGGGTTACATGACATGAAGGTACATGCAAAAATTTGTGTGATCAGGAAGAGGGAATTCAATAGAATAAAACAATACGGTTTTGTGTCTACCGGCAACCTTAATGAGAACACCGGCAGGTATTACGGCGATCATTGCCTGCTGACAACAAACAAGAATATTGTAGCCGATATTAACAGGCTATTTGATTTCCTCGAGAGTCCGGTGAAGAAGGTCGCAAACCTTAGAAATTGCAAGACGTTACCGATATCTCCTGTTAATATGAGGAAGGTGATGTTGACCATTATTAATAAGGAGATACGTGTTGCCAAAAAGAAGAAGCCCGCTCGCGCACTGATAAAACTGAATAGCCTTGTTGATAGTGTGTTGATCGAAAAACTTTATGTGGCGGCCCGGGCAGGAGTAGATATTAAGATGGTCATCAGGGGAATATGCTGTGCGTATACAGAACAAAAATCGTTCAAAAGCCACCTGCAGGCAATTAGCATCATAGATGAATACCTGGAGCATGCCCGGGTTTTTGTATTTGGTGCCGATGACGCAGAGGCCCAGGTATTCATATCGTCAGCAGACTGGATGGTACGCAACCTTGACCATCGTATAGAGGTTGCCTGCCCGATATATAACAAACAAATAAAACAGGAATTGATTGATATTTTAAATATCCAGCTTGCAGAGAATGTGAAAGGTCGTATCTTAGATAACGATCAAAGCAATAATTACGTGCAGAGAGACAAAAACAAACCGGTTGTTCGTGCGCAAGAGGCCATTTACAAGTATTTACGCAATAAACTGTATACACTTTGATATTAGCAGCAATTGATATCGGATCCAATGCCGCACGTTTGTTAATATCCGAAGCATCAGTTTACAAGGATGGGTCTGTAGATTTTACCAAGCTTACCTTATTGCGAATTCCTTTGCGGTTAGGTTTCGATGTGTTTGATAAAGGTTTTGTATCTGAACAGAAGAAAAGGAAGCTGATAGAAACACTAAAGGCTTATAAACTGTTGATGAGCATCTATGAGGTGACGGCATATAAGGCATGTGCCACATCGGCGATGAGAGATGCTTCGAATGGAGAGAAGATACTTGAAGATATCTTTGCTGAAACAGGACTGAATATTAAGATAATAACAGGACAGGAGGAAGCAAATATTATTTATGAAACGCACATTGCCGAAAATCTTAGTGATAATAAATCATATCTCTATATAGATGTTGGTGGCGGTAGTACTGAGGTGACGCTTTTCTCCAAGAACCACACCATATTCAAAGAGTCATTTAACATCGGTACTATTCGTTTGCTGCATGGAAAAGTGGGAGATGAGCAGTGGGAGCATCTGAAATGGTACGTAAAGACCCATGTACGTGAGTATCAGCCAATAGAGGCGATTGGTACCGGTGGCAATATCAATAAGATATTTTCTATTTCAAAGAGAAAAGAGGGAAAGCCGCTTTCGCTGGAGATGCTTAAGGACTACCATAAAGAGTTAAGTTATACACCGCTTGAAGAACGTAAGCATCTATACCAGTTCAGGGAAGACCGCGCAGATGTTATAGTTCCTGCCCTGGACGTTTATATAGCTATAATGCGCTGGGCGCAGGCCGATGAGATATATGTCCCCAAGATCGGACTGGCTGATGGTCTGATAAAGATGCTATATGCAGAGCAGGTAGCTAAAGTTGTCTGATCAGTTGTAGTTCCCGTTCGCCCATTTAACCGCAGGGATCACCCATTCTTTCAAGGGCTTGTAAAGGAACCCGTGCCTGAGCCCTGTATGGAGCGTTATCTCCTTATAATGAGGAATCGGCAATGATGAGCTGCTTTTTAAAACCTGGCAGGATCCTACACCATCGCTTTGTTCATAAATGGAAAGGATATTGCCGCAAAAGCGGATATCATGGTCTCCGCCAAAACAGCCAGCCATAAAGACAAAGTTGACATCTTTGTTCTTTAGCGTAGAAGAGGTGAGCATTGCAATGACTGACCCTTTGGATGCACCTATCACCGTTATCTCATTTGGCCTGACGCCTTTTTTTATGAGGCTGTCAACTTGCCTGGCTACTTTGTGTGCATATGTTGCCGGGTCGGTATTTCTTGCTCTCACTTCGCTGATGACCACAAATCCCTCTTTACGAAAAGTTTCAAGGATGTTACTATACTCATATGCTCCGAATCCCTGCACAGTTTCTACAGCATTAGCACCCTGGTCTTCAACTATTTTGCCGTGCAGGTAAAAAACATATCTCTCAGCATTGGCAGATATGCTGAAAATGACAAGGGATGTTATGTATATAAGTTGTTTGATCACCAGTGTGCTAATTTGATATGTTCGTTCAATGTTGCGCCGTTCAGTTGCAGGAAATAACATCCTGCAGGCAGGTTGTCGCCGGGTATTATAGTGATTCCTTTTCCGCTGCGGCCTTGCCACAAGATACGGCCATTCATATCCGTGAGGGTTAACCCGGTGTCTTCGGGCAACTGTTCTATCTTCCAGTGGTTGCCTGATGGATTCGGGAATATCCTGTAATTAAGCATGCCGGGCAAAGTGATGCCCAAGGTGGAATCTTGTTTTACAACACCAAGTTGCCTGCAAATGCTATATCCATTCGGATTGAACAGCACAGATGAGACAGTTTTTTTCCAGTTTATGGTGAACAATTCAGTATCCTGGGTATTATATAACCATACTGATGTATCACCTGTAGTAGCGTGCAACTGAATTTCTATCGGAATGTCAAAGTGGCTTGTGTAGGAACAGGAGGTGCTCTGTACGAGATTTACAAGTATTGTAGACCCATCCTGGTTCCAGGTTACATTGTATTGTGGATAGCCTCTTCCATATATCCACTGTTGGAAGAAATTGTCTAGATTAGTTTTATACACCGAGTTGAAAACGTCATTCAGTTCGCGGGTTCCCGCATTTCCCAAAGCATATGTTCCCTGGTATATACGCAGAGCTTTGAAGAACAAACTGTCTGCAGGCGCCATGTGTCTGAGCATGGAAACAATTCCCTGCGCTTTTCTGTATACAGTCTTTTGTTCGAACAGAGAATCGGAAGTGCTCGTATCATTCACATAGATCATTCCGCATTTCAAAGCAAATGCTGCATTCAGATCGGCTAACCGGTGAGCTTTTGCTGCATCTGCCCCCCAGAAACGTTCCAGGAAAAGTTGTTCGGAATAAGTGGCAAAACCTTCACTAAGCCATGTTTCCGGCCATGTTTTATATGTGACATTGTCTCCAAACCATTGGTGCATCAGTTCGTGCGCTATGATATAAGTGTTGGGAACACCAATGGTCGTCATGGTTTGGTGCTCCATTCCGCCACCAAGGGTAGAGTAGCATACGCCATATTTTTCTTTCCAGAATGGATATCTGCCAATTAGGGTAGAGAAATAATCCATGATCTGGCCAATGCTGTCAAAATTCGGTTTGTTCGCTGGGTTGAAGCTGGCAGTGTCCATAAAGAAATTCTGTATCAGTACAGAATCTGTGCTGCCTGTGAAATGCCAGTAAGACCTATACTCCGAATAGCGTGCCACAGATATGGATATGAGGTAATAGGCAATAGGGTAGTGTGTTTGCCAATGATATTCCCAATATCCTGGCGTTGATGTCTTGTCTATATTCATCAAAACACCATTACTGCCATCAGCTACTCCCGAAGGCACAGAAACATACATATCCACAGAATCGACCTTGTCGAGGATAGATTGTTTGGCAGGCCACCATGCCAATGCCACCCAAGGGTCACTTACCGTAAATACCATGTGTGTACCACCAGGTGAGATGGCGTGTGTAATGCCATTGAAAAAGCCGCTGCCGGAGCGCGGTGTACCATGATAGAATATTTCGGCGGAGAACATGGCGCCGGCAGCAATAGGAGAAGGCAACGTTATGATCCTTACATTTCCGGTGTGCGTAATCGGGTGCAGGATGCCGTTTATCTTTGCTGAATCAACAGTTAACAGGGTATCCAACTCAAACGCATATTGGATCATACCTCCTCCGGCTACCACCTGGGCAGTTGTTGTTACATCTCCTGCGATATAGGTAGCTGTATCAGTTATCGAAAGGCGAAATCCGATATGCTTGATATCGTACTGGTCCTCGAGTGGACTCAACAGGGTTGTTTTACCCGCACCCGGGTTGTGTGCATTACCATAGCTGCAAGACAAATACCCACCTCCCAATACCTTAATGGTACATAGGCACATCATGGAAATAAAGAGTAAGATTCTTTCTTTCATAAAAAAATTGTACATTTATAATATTGCTCTATATGAATTACCCGCCTCACTAGGGGTATCTTATTACACCTAAAATTAAACAATATTATTAACAACTAAATTATCTCCCTATGGTAAAGAGTTTCGCTATTCTTCTTGTTGTTATGTTTTTTTGTTGTGGGGTGTCTTATGCACAACCTCCGAGTTTCCTTCCCCGGGGCGTTGGTGGTGGCGGCGCTTTATTTTTTCCCCGTATCAATCCGGGAAATGATAATGAGTTCTATGTAGCATGTGATATGAGCGAGATGTTTCATTCTTCAGATTATGGGAATACCTATTCACAGATCCCGTTTACGCGGTTGCAATCACTTAATGTTTCGACATATGAGTTCACAAACAATGCTTCTATTGCCTACAGCAATTTTAATGATGGTAATAACGGATACCCGGTGAAAACAACGGATGGTGGCATGACGTGGACAAAGTTGCCGGGGTTCGATGCATCCGCTGGCCAGGTATATTCAATGAAGGCGAACTATAATAAACCTAATCAGTTGCTGATGGATTATTATGGAAAGATAGTTTTCTCCAATGATGGTGGTACTACATTCAGCACGGTGGCTACCGCGGCCAGTATGGGTGTTGGTATTATAATGGGAGGTGCTTTCTTTACGGGTGATTCCATATATATAGGAACCAACCAGGGTTTATACTTTTCGGCAAATTCAGGTAGCACGTTCTCCCTGATGTCAACCGCCGGGATCTCTTCAGGGCAGGTTATCTGGCAGTTTGCAGGGGCACGCAATGGCAGCACTATCCGCTTTACCTGCATTATCGGCAACTCCGCAAGTATCTATAACGGGCTAATGCCGTGGGATTACAGCGGAATAGTGGCAGGTGTATATACCATGGATAATGCCGGCGGTACCTGGGTAAATAAAACAGGCACTATAAATACCTCAAGCGATTACGTAATGTATGTGGGCATGGCCGAGAATGATGTAAGTGTCATATACCTCGGAGGAAAAGACAATGCATTGGGAGGGCCGCTGGTTTATAAGTCGGCTGATGGCGGTACTACCTGGACGAAAGTATTCAACACTACTACCAACAAAAATATTATTACAGGCTGGGAAGGTTCAGGCGGAGATAAGGCATGGAGTTGGGGAGAGACAGTATTCGGCATGTCTGTAGCCCCGAACAATTCAGCAAAAGCCATGTTCGGTAGTTTCAGTGATGTGCACCTGACGAGTGATGGCGGCACTACCTGGAAGCAAGCTTATGTAAATACCTCAGACCAACACCCTGCCAATGCAGCTACACCCAAGGGCCAGAGTTACCATTCCATAGGTTTGGAGAACACGACATGCTGGCAGGTACACTGGCATTCTGCTGCAAATATGATGGCTGCTTTCAGCGATATAGGTGGTATACGGAGTGGAGATGGTGGCAGTTCGTGGGGTTTTACTGCTTCCGGGATGAGTGTCAATTCGGTTTACAGGATAACAGAAACCCCGGGAGGTACAATGTTTGCAGGTACTTCTGGGATACACGACATGTACCAGAGCACACGCCTCAAAGATGCGCAACTGGACGCTTCAGATGCCAGCGGAAATATTTATTACTCCACTGATGGTGGTTCGACATGGACCGTACTGCATTCTTTCGGGCATCCCGTATTCTGGCTGGCTATCGATCCGACAGACAGCAACACCATGTACGCGAGTGTTATTAATAACGCCGGTTCAGGATCAGCAGGCGGAGTATGGAAAACGAGCAATCTGAATTCGCTGGCCGGTAGCTCATGGACACACTTGTCAAACCCGCCGCGTACAGAAGGCCATCCAGCCTGCCTGAAGGTTTTGAACGACGGCAAACTTTTGTGCACCTATTCCGGCCGCATCAATCCGAGCGGAACATTTACCGCAAGTTCCGGAGTATTCCTTTACAACCCTGCCACTACTTCATGGAGCGATGTAAGCGATGCCAATATGCAATACTGGACCAAGGATGTTGTACTTGACCCATCAGATCCTGCACAAAATACATGGTATGCCTGCGTGTTCACGCATTGGGGTGGAACGGCCAGCGGACAAGGGGGGCTTTATAAAACCACTAACAGAGGTGCATTCTGGACGAAGCTTACAGGTACTACTTATGACAGGGTGACCTCTATTACATTCGATCCTTCGGACAATAAGCAGGCGTATCTGACCACTGAGACACAAGGATTATTTCACAGCAGCGATATGAATCTTGTATCACCTACCTGGTCTTTGGTGAATGCATATAATTTCCGTCAGCCGGAGCGGGTGTACTTTAATCCTTTCAATACTTCAGAGATGTGGGTGTCCAGTTTTGGTAATGGGATGAAAGTGAGCAATTACAGTACTACGGTAGTAAATACTACTATCGCTACCGGCACGTTGAGGTTATTCCCGAATCCGGCAAGAGATATATTGACAATAATACTTCCTTCAGGCAGGAGCGAAGTCTCTATCGAGGTGTATGGTATAGATGGCAAATGTGTAAGAACAGTAAAACCAGTTGGTGCAGTGTATAATATGGAAATACACGATCTGTTTCCAGGTATGTATTTTGTCAGGTATGCCGGTATGAGTGCGCGGTTTGTGAAAGAATAAATGTTCCTGTCATTGAGTATATTTGAGAACTACCTACAGGTAGTTCTTTTTTTATGCAACATTGGGAGTTGGTCATATTTTTCATGGTTATATCGTTCGTTTATGCGTCGGTTGGCTTTGGTGGCGGATCAAGTTATTTGGCCATACTTGCATTGTATGTATTGCCAGTTGCCGAAATAAAAATGACAGCTCTTATTTGCAACATTATAGTGGTTACAGGCGGTACAATTATTTTTTTTCGGAACGGGCATATTGTCTGGCGGAAAATACTTCCGTTGTCATTGATGAGTGTGCCAATGGCATTTATAGGCGCCCGTATGAAGCTGAGTCAGGATACATTCTTCATTATTCTTGGTTGCAGTTTGCTGGTAGCCGCCGTACTGTTATGGGTAACCACAAAGCAAGCGTATGAACGTACGCCGGAGCAGGCTAAGACCAATATTCTCAGGGACGTAATACTTGGAGGCGCTGTCGGCTTTTTGTCGGGCATGGTAGGAATTGGAGGGGGCATCTTCCTGTCGCCACTTCTGAACCTCATAGGATGGGATGATCCTAAAAAAATAGCCGCAACTGCAAGTTTCTTTATTCTGGTTAATTCTGTTTCCGGTATCATAGGCCAACTGAGCCGTGTGCCTGTAAGTGTTAACTACACAAGTATTTTAGTACTCGCTATAGCAGTACTTATTGGCGGTCAGGCGGGATCAAGGTTGAGTTCTGTACGGTTTAGGCAGCCTTTAATAAAGAGACTCACGGCGGTACTTGTATTTTTTGCCGGAGCTGAGGTGTTATTCAAGCACTTGCCCTGGTTCAGGTGATCACCTTACCACGTTGAATCCCTTTATGCCTATATCCATTCCGGAACTTATCCTCAGCATATAGTTGCCTGAGGGTAGTGAATTGCTGAGTGATATTCTTTCATTTGCTCTCCCGTTCGAAGAAATGATAGTACCCGATTGTACTATCTGTCCGGATATAGTCAGGACGTCGTAGTGGAGCTTTGTATCGTGTTGTGCTCCAAGGTTGATTGCGAATGTAAAGTTACCGTTGCTGGGGTTTGGAACTATGGTTATAGCATCGGTACGCTGAAGTGCTGAAGCTGTTGTCAACTTTATTAGGTTAACGGTATCCACTTTTCTTATTGTGTTATTGCTTTGGTCGGTTATATATATGTCTCCGGATTTCCCGATGCCGATATGGGCCGGCCAATAAAGCTGAGCTGCCGTAGCTGCACCACCATCACCGCCATATGCGCCCCACGGAGGAGATCCGGCCATGGAGTTAGTGCCATCTCCGGCAAAGGTTGATACTATGCCTGCGGGTGTTATCTTTCGAATTCGGTTGTTCTTGGTGTCGGAAACATAGAGGTTGCCGGAACTGTCGAATTGGAGCCCCCATGGCGACCAATATCTCGCCGCAGTAGCAGGACCGCCATCTCCTGCGAATCCACCGAAAAGCAGACCGGAGTATGTATATATTGTATCATTGGTACGAACCACCCTGATCATGTGATTGGCATCTTCAGATATGTAAACATTACCGGCAGTGTCTATTGCAACACCGGAGGGGCGCTCCATTTGTGCTGCTGTTGCCGGCCCCCCATCGCCGGAATATCCACCTGTGCCATTTCCTGCAAAGGTTGTGATAGTACCCGTTTTGCTGATCTTTCTTACTACATAGTTACCATAATCAGTTACATAAACATTGCCTGCAGTATCAACAGCGACGCTTTCAGGTGAGCTTAATTTGGCTGCAGTTGCAGGGCCTCCGTCGCCGGAATATCCCGCTACCCCTGCTGTACCGGCAACCGTACTGATAATACCTGCCGGAGTTATCTTGCGTACAATATTGTTCAGTTCTTCCGCAATGTAAAGGTTGCCGTTCTTGTCTATACACAAGCCTTTTGGATCATTTAGCTCTGCAGCAGATGCAGGGCCGCCATCTCCACTGAATCCACCGGTGCCTGTTCCCGCATATATTCTATATACGCCTGTTGCGTCTATCATTCTTATCCGGTGATTGGTATGGTCATGGTTATCGAAATAAACGATACCTGATCTGTAAGCAATTCCTTCGGGCAAGTGCAGTAAGGCTGCTGTTGCGGGGCCTCCGTCGCCACTATCACCTTGTACTCCGGTGCCGGCCACGGTAGTGATTGTTTGAGCAGGGAGCGTCAGTGGAAGAACAATCAAAGCGGCGAAAAGCAAATTTCTCATGATAGTGTATGTTTTTATTAATGCAATTTAAGTAAATAAGAGATATGATAACGTTAATGTAAAAAAGGGCAGACTTTCGATTAACTTAGCTGTTTGTATAAGTTATGTTAGTAAAGATCCTTGTTTTCGGTGCTGCAAGAGAGAAAGTCGGGTCCGGGCTTTTGGAGGTTGTTTTGTCCGATGGGATTAGTGTCGCGGGGTTAGTAGCCGAGGTGAAAAAAGTTTACCCTGTAATGAATGAACTGGCGTCGTTTTCAATAGCGGTAAATGGAGACTATGCTTCAAAGGAACTTGTGCTGAATGAAACAGACGAGGTTGCCATAATACCGCCTGTAAGCGGTGGATAGAATATTTTATGATTGACATTAAGGTTTATCCGGACAATATAGAAATTACAGCCTGTATAAACGCCGTGATGACCACTGGCTCAGGAGGCATTGATGTGTTTATTGGTACGGTAAGGGAGCAGACGTCAGGCAAGAGGGTGCTTCGTCTCGAATTTGAAGCTTACGAAAGTATGGCTGTCCGGGAGATGAGAAAGATCGCGGAAGATGTTATTGCTCGCTGGCCTGTGAATAATGTCCTGATCCATCATCGTGTGGGTGTTTTGCTGGTAGGGGAGGTACCGGTGGTAATAGCCGTATCTGCTGCTCACAGATCTGCAGCATTCGAAGCATGCAGGTACGCGATAGATACCCTGAAGCAAACAGTGCCGATCTGGAAGAAAGAGATCTTTGAAGATGGCGAGGTATGGGTAGCGGCCCACCCGTGATTATTTTCTCGTGCCGAGTAGCACACGAACTTTTTCGGCGTCCTCAGGTGTGTTGGTGTTCATGATAGCGTCAGGGTCCGGCGGCGTAATGATCTTTACATCGTTGCGGTTTTTTATCAAGGCTTTCCTCGGGCAGGTAAATCCTTCATTCACATGGGCCAGCAATACAGGCAGGCTGTGAGGTTCCCAAATAGTGATAAGCGGTTCCGGCAGTGTATCAAAAGGGCTCTCAAATGTTGTCGCTATCTTTTCAGGATCTCTTTGTTCCACAAGATATTTCAGAGTAGAGGTATCTAACAAAGGCAGATCGCAGGCAACAACCAGCCATGCGGTATCGGCCGATATTTTCAAAGCGGTAAGAATTGCTACTATTGGTCCAGACCCCGGATGGTCGTCTGCAAGAACTTTATAGTCATCGTTTATAAAGTTTGACTGCTCTTTCCGGCAAGAGATGAATACGTCGTTGCAAAACGGCCGTAGCAGGTCTGCTACATAATATTTCTGTTCTCTCCCATGCCATTGTATAGCACCTTTGTCTTGCCCCATGCGCACACTCTTGCCGCCGGCAAGAACTAAACCGGATAAAGGAACCGAGCTACTGTCGCTTGAAATCACGTTTCCCCCCTTTCTTTTCCATAAGCTTTGTTTCCTTGATCACTATATCATGGCTCATGGCTTTACACATATCATATACCGTTAGGGCGGCTATGCTGGCGCCAACCAATGCTTCCAGTTCTATCCCCGTTTTTGCGGTGATGCTGGTGGTGCAATCAATAACAACTTCCCTTGCATCATTAACATGAATGTTCACTTTGCAGTTATCCAGTCCAAGGGGGTGGCAGAGTGGTATCAGTTCCCCTGTCTTTTTCGATGCCATAATGCCGGCAAGTATAGCTGTCTGGAAGACGGAACCTTTTTTGGTCTGTATATCGCCGTTCTCCAGCTTATTCATTACTTCTTCAGGCATCACTACTATACTTCTGGCAGTAGCAGTACGATGAGTGATGGCTTTCTCACTGACATCTACCATCGCCGGGTTCCCTTTGTCGTCAAGGTGTGTGAAGTTGCTCATACTATACAATGTGTTTGAAAGGCCATATTTTATAAACAGACCCCTTTGTAAATTTACTTTGTTCCAATGGTAATTCCATAAAGGCATTGGTGTCCAGCAAGTTGGCAAAATCGCCGGAACCATTGCCTGCAATAGGTTTGGCGTGCAATAAACCCTCATCTGACGCAGATACGGCTACCTGGATGAAATATTGAAGCTGTGGCTCAAAGGTCACATCATCATCAAGTACGGCAAATGAGGTTTTGTATAACGGAGCATCCAGTGCCTGATTGATCCAGGGCAGGAAATATCGGTGCAGGCACAGATACGTGGATACAGGGTTGCCGGGAAATGCAAATACAAGTACAGTTTCTGTAGCGCCAAACCAGAACGGTTTACCCGGGCGTTGTTTCACCTTGTGAAATAGCTTTTGTACTGAAAGTTTTTCGAGGACACACGGCAAAATATCGAATTTACCCATGGATACGCCTCCGCTGAGCAGTATAATGTCGTATTCACTCATGCATCTTGAAATAGCTGAAAATATGATCTGCTCATTGTCAGCAAGGTGCAGTATATCACCGTGCAGCCCATATTGTTTCAGCACGGACGAAATAGTGTGGCTGTTTGATGTCCTTACCTGGTAAGGATTTGGTTGTTCATCCACAGCAACCAATTCATCACCTGTTGTGATTACGATTATCTTCGGGCTGCGTTTTACGCTCACTGTAGATTTTCCGACAGAGGCCAATATACTTATTACGGAACTATCAACAATGGTCCCTTTTCTCACAACGATATCTCCCCGTTGCCTGTCAGAGCCTTTCCTGTGTATATTTTGTCCTTTCTTTATTGTACTCACTTTCAGCGTAGCAATACTTTCAGCAATAACAACATCTTCATAACGTATGATGGTGTCCACGTTTGCCGGCAATGCAGCACCGGTCATTATTTCTACACATTCGTCGTCGCTCCCTATCGTCGTAGGCATGTCTCCTGCGGCTATGGTACTTATTACTTTGAAAGACCGCGATCCCTGCTCAAATGCCAAAAACCTGATGGCGATCCCGTCCATGGTTACACGGTCATATGGGGGCATATCCCTGTCGGCTACAATATCTTCTGCCAACACACGCCCTTCAGAGATCTCAAACGGGATATCCTCGGTGATCACCGGTCTATTGATCTTCAGGATGATGTCCTCTGCCTGTTGTACGGTGATCATATTCATATCAACCTCCTATGCTTGACATTGATTCGTGTAGCCTGGTTTGTTCAGCCTCAAATCCATTACGTGCACGGCGATCAATGGCACCCTTTACATGTGTCAAAAGGTCATTATCGCTATATCCGTTGCGCATCAGAGATTTGATATTGATCACACCGTTGTCATAAAGACAAGTTTTCAACATGCCGTTTGCCGTTATGCGTATCCTGTTGCAGGTGCCGCAAAAGGAACGTGAATATGCGGCTATGATACCTATGGATCCTTTGTGTCCTTCTATCTGGTAATTGTATGATGTTGAGAATGGAGGGTCTTGCAATTTTTTGATAGATGGGAAATGTGTTTTTATGATTTCCAGGATCTTCACATGATCCCATTCCAGGCGCGGATAATAAGTATCTCCTCCATTGAATGGCATTTCTTCTATGAACCGTACACTTACCGGAAGATCTTTTGTGAGACGCACAAGCGGTATTATATCTTCCGTATTCTTACCATCCATCACCACAGCGTTTATTTTTACATCTATTCCGTAATGTAATAGTTGGTCAAGTGTTTCCATTACCGCTGGAAGTTCGTCTCTTCTTGTAATTGTAAAGAACCGGTTTCTATCCAGTGTATCAAGGCTTAGGTTTATTGAGCGAATACCCATTTTCTTGAGGTCGTGTACCAAAGGTGCCGTAAGCACGCCATTAGTGGTGATCGTTAGTTGCCTGAGTTTGGGAAGTGAGGATAGCTGATGCAGAAAAGGCATGATGTCCTTTCTCACAAACGGCTCTCCTCCCGTGATCCGGATCTTTTCAATCCCGTTTTCTGTAAGGAGGCTACATATTCTGAGCATCTCTTCATAAGACATTACCTCCTTTTTGGGAAGGAAGTCAATGCCTTCGGCCGGCATGCAATAAAAACAGCGCAGGTTACATTTGTCGGTTACGGCCAGCCGTAAGTAATTAATGGCCCTGCCATGATTGTCTGTCAACACTTTTCTTGCTTATCAGTTTATAAAGGTCGCCTTTTTTCACCTATTGTACTAATAAAAAAAGCCACGACTACTTTAGTCGTGGCTTTCTATGTCATATGTTTTTAGTTTACTGTAAGTGTCAGAGATACGCTGTTTTTCAAACCATCCCTGTTAACCACCGTGAAAGTGTATTTTTCAGTTCCGGCCTGGTTGCGTACATGTATAGATACATCTTCTGTGTAGGAATCTCCGCTTGATCCGGAAAGAGACTTACTCTCAATACTGGCAGATGCACCACCGTCCAGGCTTTGAGAAACGTCAAATGTTTTTAGTACATCTTTGTCTTCTGCCTTTGACGCGGATATACCCACGACAATTGTTGTATCCTTCTTTACGGTCATGTCAGAAGACACATATGTGCCACCTGTTTTGAATGATATATTGGGAAGTTTGCCTTCGTCTTTGCTGCAGGAAGAAATAATGGAAAGTGCTGTAAAAGCTATAGCAAATGAAAATATCTTTTTCATTGAAAAATGATTTTAAGTGAATAATAATAAAGTAGTTCCGTACTTGCCGGAAGAGATATGTTATCTGCTTAGACCAGCTTTGGAGGAGGGATATTCACTTTGGGATGGTGAAGAGCAGGGGCTTTATCGTTAATACTTCTGTGCTTGCAGTGCTGATACCTGGCCGTTATGAAAGTAAATAGGCTTGGTGATTCAAAGTACACAAATACAAAAGGCAGAGAACAGTTTGTGCCGGGTTTCTGAACCTGGTCCTGTTGCTGTTTATTAAGGTGCTGAAGGCTGGTCTCTTCACCATCCGCAATGGCTTTGATCTTATAGGTGCCATTTGTTTTTGTAACTCCTGCCACATCATATAGATATCCTTTATAGCATATCTCATCTTCTCCGATAAATTGGAGCGAACGATCTTCTTCATTTATGCTTAATTCTACAAAATGTTGATTATTGTCGTGCCTGGCGACGCATTCGTGCTGATATATCTTTACCGCGTAAATGGCCAATGACAAAAGTGCTGGCAGGACGATCTGGATAGATACTATTGCCGCAAAAACTATTGTAATATATTTTCTTAATACGCCTACCATTTCAGCTCTTTTCTTGCCGATAGCACAAAGTTAATTCCCTGGTTGTATAATCCATAATACTTAAGACGGGAAAGATGATCCATGTAAGCCTTGTTACCGAGATTTGTACCGGATAGATTTATTAGCCAGTCTCCTTTATCCCCGGTGATCGTTAACCCGCAAGTTGCATTTATTAGTGTATAACTACCTGTCGGGGTTTCAAATTGTGCCGCACGATCTTGTTTGAAAACATATACAACCTCTGGTTCAACAAATATGTACCTGATCTTTCTGCCTATATTTTTTTCATATCTTACAGATGTGGCAGATTTATAGGCTTGTATGAATGGGAGGTAACCTCCTATATCGAGCATGCCATTGGTTGCGGAAAATCCTTCTTTTAACTGCAGTCCTTTTAATGTTGTAGGAGCAACAGAACAAAATAATTCGCCACCCGATATAGAGGCATCATTCTGTTTATATCTGAACACCGGAAAGCCAAAAAATGATTGCGTTGTAGGAGCCAGGTAAACATAATTCAGAAACCTGTTGTAAAATAATGATGCTGAGAAAAAAACATGATCGTTACTTGCTTCTATCGTTAGGTCTGTGTTAATGTTCTCCTCGTGTTTCAGGTTTGGGTCTCCTATTTCGTAACGATATACACCCTCGTGCAATCCGTTTGAAGAAAGCTCTGCAAGGTTAGGAGTCCTTGTTCCGGTTGAAGAATTTGTCTTTATGGTCAGCCACTCAGCCGGATTAAATGCTACACCTGCCATCCCATTACCAGCTAGATCATTTTTGGTAAAAGGCTGTATAGGTTCCCCCGGTGTATTCAGGCTACGTGTTTCAATTGTTTTCACATACTTATCATTTCCACCTGCACCGGCCTCAATTATAAATTTGTGAAGGTTAAAACGCCAGTAACCGGACACGTTATTTTCCACAAAGGTGGCATCCGGTATGATAATGCGGCCACCATAGTTTGTGTTGTTCTCATAGGTAAGTTGTTGGTTCGCAACAAATGTGATGTGGTCATTGAGTTGCTTTTCCCATTTCAGGTTCTGTAGCCCGGAGAACAGGTGCATGTTAAGGCTGATTTGTCCACCGCCTTCATCCTCCATCCGGACATTAGATTGCGCACCGACATTTAATTTTAATAACGAATGCTCAAGAAGAAATGTATTTTGTGAATTCAGCAGATTCAGGATCACGATATGGTGTGGCCCGGCCATCGCTCGGCTCCATCTGTCATCTGGAGTAAAAGTTGTCAGCAGGTCTTCCATAATAAAGCCATACTGGTTATAAGAAAAATTGTAGCTGTTCTCCTGTTTCCAGTTCTTTTTGTCAAACCCCAATCCTGCTTTCAGATAATACCCGTTATTCCTTGAGTTGAGTACACGGGAGCCATCTCCATCCGTATAATCGGCATGTGATTCTGCACCCAATCTTAATCGCCACCAGTTATCGCCGTTTCTGTTACTGTATCCGATATCGGTCAATGTGCCGCGTGTATTAGAAAATAGCTGTGTTCCTGCATCCAGCTTTTTCCCTTCTGTGATCGGTTTGCGCTCAATGATGTTGATCACTCCACCCATAGCATCCGATCCATAAAGTAGTGATGCTGGCCCCTTGATCACCTCCACGCGGTCTATTCCAATTTGCGACAAGCCCAGTCCGTGTTCATCCTGCCATTGCTGATTGTCAAACCGGAGTCCCGAAAACAACACTAGTATACGGTTTCCATATAACCCCCTGATTACAGGTTTCGATATGGAATTACCCGTTGTCATTTGCGATATCCCGGGCAACTTAGCAAGTGCGTCCGATAGATTGAACGGGTTTTTCTCATTAAGTTGTTTCAGGGAGTATGGTTCTATATTTATAGAAGTTCTTTTTGATGCAATAGATTGAAACCCACTGACAACATATTCACTAAGCTCGTGGACCGAGTCGGTAAGTGGTGCCTGAGCTAACACAGCAACCGGTGCCAGAAATAGGAAAATGGTTGATAATAACCTCATTGAAGCTGCAAAGTAAGGACTTTATAGTAGTGAATGTTTTAATCTCCCAATGTTTAGCACTAAATAAAAAAATAAATATATTTTATCGCCAACCATTGTTATAAAGTTCGCTGTCTATATATCTATTAAGGATGGATTAAGCTTGTAAATAAAATTGTTTTAATATATTTCTTTTTCGAGATTAATTGCTACCTTAGTAGGCTAATATAGTTGTTAAATTAATTTATTACCATATGAAAAGAATATTACTCATTATCTCGATTCTTTTTCTGGGATCCTATCAGACAAATGCTCAGCTGACTTGCCCTCCTAATATTGATATGGAGTTTGGCAATTTATCTAATTGGTTGTTCTGGACAGGAACTGTTGCCACTGGTCCGGTATACACATGGACGGCTTCACCTCCGGTTTTCAATCGCTTTACTTTGGAAAGCGGCACAGCTTTGGATGCGTTCGGCGGTTTTCCTGTAGTTGCGCCTGGAGGAGGTGCTTATTCTTATATGTTGGGAAACAACATTAATGGTGCTCAGTGCGAAAGAGCTCGTTTTTATGTAAATATTCCTGTGGGCTCTGTGAACTATAGTATTATATATCAGTACGCCGTAGTATTCCAGGACCCTGGCCACTCGACGTCAGAACAGCCAAGGTTCGTAGTAAGCGTTACTGATTCCGCGACGGGTAAGCAAGTACCATGTGCTTTATATAATTATGTTGCAGGTGCCATTCCCGGGTTCCTGAAATCATCTAATACAACTGCAGGCACTGTATATTATAAGCCATGGTCAGCTGCCAGTATCAATCTTTCCGGTATGGGTGGAAAAACAGTAGCAATTGAAGTTATCTCTCAGGATTGCACACTTGGTGGTCACTGGGGTTACGGATATTTTGATGCTACATGTGGTTACTTTGCTATTGATTCGCGTATCTGTGATGATACTATCGCTACGCTTACTGGCCCATC